>NZ_JAGSSV010000010.1 GCF_018145875.1 Marinomonas vulgaris
AATCCACTGGTTTTCACTTACCGTCCCCTGTCTATTTATAATAACAAATGAGGCGACAACTATCCTGACACAGGGGGTAAATGCTCAACAGGAAAGTTGTGCTGTCCTAAAAGACGAGATGAATTATTTGTGAGGTCAATGGCAAGTAACTTTGCACTGCTTGCACTCACCATAGAACAGGCACTTTTTACAAAGATGCTCCAATCTTTCTGACCTAGCCCGCATTCATAAATTAGGTTGATAACACTCGCTAATGTGGAAGAACCCATTAAATTTTCCTTTTTATTGGGGTAAATACGCTAATTAACTCAAATATACCCTAAATGGGGTATGACGTAATCCACGTTGTCTCTTATATTGCAAATATAGTGAAAATATATGCACTTAAAAAATATTTGCCTACACGGAGTCCAGTAATGAAGAGTTCAATATTTATTCTTAAGAAAACCTCAGATCTACCTGCTCAACAACTTAAGCTGGGTGAGCATAGTCACATCTTCGCTGAATCTGGTTCTGTTTATTCACTTGTAGACGCTGAAACAGGTCTTTACCCAGAAGGCGTATTGTTACAGCAAGAAGGTGATGACTTGCTGCTGATGCTGGACGGCGATGTCCTGTTGGTACTGAATGAATATTTTAATGAAGAAAAAGACGTGTCTTTCGACCAAGTAGGCCATTATTTTGCGGCTTCTGATAGCAGCGAAGCGCAACAGCCAGCTGAACACGCGCCATCTAAGCCAATTTGGAGTGCAGAGACAGATACTCTTGTTAGTCTCGACAACCCTGATGCAGCAAGCAAAGCACCAGAAACTGTGTCGGCTGATGGCGCAGTGGATACCTCGCTACCAAACGAGCTGAGTTCAGCCAATGGTGAGGTGGCGGGTATGGATCCTGCACGTCCCGCTCCTGATCAAGCCCATGATAAAGGTCTAGGCGTAGAAGAAGGGGTTGTGGGTAAAGGCGGACTTGAGTCCATTGGCTGGGGATGGTATGCCGGCGCGATTGGCTTGGGGGTAATTGGCGCGGCGGCGGGCGGTGGTGGCTCTTCTTCAAGTAGTGACTCTTCAAGTGGGAGTGGTGTTGGAGCTGCTACCAACTCGATTTCTATCTCTGCCGCAGCGGGTACGTTTTTCTCGACTGTACAAATTGATGTTTACGATACGGATGGCAATTTATTAGTTTCTGAAGATCATAATTATTCGGACGGTGATTACGTTTATACAGGCACCTATTCTGGACCTATTTTGGTTGAAATCAGCGACATAAATAATGATGCTGCTGACTATACCGATGAAACCACAGGACAAGCAAAAAGCTTAGGCACAACATTACGCGCCATGATGAACACCGAAGGCTCGGCGGATGCCGCAGTGAGCGTCACGCCATTGACTGAACTTGCTACACAACTTGCTGGGGTTACTGGTAAGGCGATAACAGCTGAGAATGTTGGCTTTAACGGTCAAGTTGCTAAATTATTTGGATTGGACAGCATTACAGCTAAGCCTGCCCTTACAACAGACAATCCAGATGACCCAGCTACAGCAGACAGCTACGGTAAAATATTGGCGATTTTATCTGGTTCAGATTCCGATAAAGATGTGAGTGCAGCAGAGACTATTTCAACCATTAGCGCATCTTTAAAAGAGGTTATGGAGGTTGGAAAAGATCTTCAATTTAACTCTGAAGTAGCAGTCATTCTTTCTAACGGATTAGCGGAATTTAATGATAAGAATCCTGATAATACCATGACTTTAGATGTGGAATCGGGTCTCTCTAAATTGAATGTTCCTGTTCTAGTGCTTGGGAATGATGAAGCAGAAAAAGCAGTAAAAGTGCTTAATTCAGACGATGCTGGCAGTGAGACAAAACTAAAATTGAACGGTTTGTCTGCTAGCAATGAAGTTGTTTTAACTATTAATGGAGAAGAAATTACTGGTGCAGTTGTTGAGGATGGCTACTTAACCATACCTAGTTCAATATTTACTGGCACGGGTAATGTGGACGTTGTCATCAAAACTGACGGTCAAGAGTTTTCTGTAAAGGTAAAGGTCGATACTGAGGCGCCAGTAGCTCCGACAGTGATGATTACTGAAGATGCGAACGACGACAGCCTGATCAGCGCGGCAGAGCTTGATGGTCAAGTGAACGTGACCATTTCTCTAACCGACACAGGTGCGGTTGTAGGTGATACCTTGACGGTGAACGGCGAGAGCATCACGTTAACAGCAGCTCACATCATAGAAGGCGAAGTGTTGACGGCGGTAGATGCGCCAGCAGAAGGGGCGACGGTAACAGTCGAAGCGAGCATTACCGATGTAGCGGGTAACGAGTCAGAGACAGGAACTGACAGTGCGAAACTGGATACGACAGCGGCGGGTGCGCCAGGTGTGACCATCATAGAAGATGCGAACGACGACGGCCTGATCAGCGAGGCAGAGCTTGATGGTCAAGTGAACGTGACCCTCTCTCTAACCGACACCAATGCGGTTGAAGGCGATATCTTGACGGTGAACGGCACAGAGATCGAACTGACAGCGGCTCACATCACAGCAGGCGAAGTGTTGACGGCGGTAGATGTGCCAGCAGAAGGCGCGACGTTAACAGTCGAAGCGACCATTACCGATGCGGCGGGTAACGTGTCAGAGACAGGTTCTGACAGTGCGAAACTGGATACGACAGCGACGGGTGCGCCAGGCGTGACCATCACAGACGATGGGAACAGCGACGGCCTGATCAGCCAGGCTGAGTTGGGCGCAGACAACGTTCAAGTGAGCGTAGCAGTGAATGCAGCGGATCTTGCTGAAGGCGGCTCAGTGACGTTGACTATTATTAACGGTGACGCAGAAAGCCCCGTGACGTTGACAAAAGCGGATCTGGATGAGAGTGAGACTTACAGCTACGATGCGAGCACAGGTAAGATCACGTGGACAGAAAGCGTGGCGGAAGGTGCGAATATCGACGTCAGTGCGACGCAAATGGATGCAGCGGGTAACGTGTCAGAGACAGGAACTGACAGTGCGAAACTGGATACGACAGCGGCGGGGGCGCCAGGTGTTGACATCACAGAAGATGCGGATAACGACGGCTACATTAACAAAGACGAGCTGTCTGGTGACGTGAACGTGACCCTCTTTCTAACCGACACCAATGCGGTTGAAGGCGATATCTTGACGGTGAACGGCACAGAGATCGAACTGACAGCGGCTCACATCACAGCAGGCGAAGTGTTGACGGCGGTAGATGCACCAGCAGAAGGCGCGACGTTAACAGTCGAAGCGACCATTACCGATGCGGCGGGTAACGTGTCTGATAAAGGCACAGACAGTGCGAAACTGGATACGACAGCGGCGGGTGCGCCAGGCGTGACCATCAAAGACGATGCGAACGACGACGGCCTGATCAGCGCGGCAGAGCTGGATGGTCAAGTGAACGTGACCCTCTCTCTAACCGACACAGGTGCGGTTGAAGGCGATACCTTGACGGTGAACGGCGAGAGCATCACGTTAACAGCAGCTCACATCATAGAAGACGAAGTGTTGACGGCGGTAGATGCACCAGCAGAAGGCGCGACGTTAACAGTCGAAGCGACCATTACCGATGCAGCGGGTAATGTGTCAGAGAGAGGGACTGACAGTGCGATCATAGATACTTCGGTATCTGCTCCTTCATTATCTTTTTCTACTACTCCAAATGACTTGATTAGTACTACAGTTACTGTGTCTTTAGCCGAAGATGTTGCCAGTTGGCAGTACAGTCTTGATGGTGGTGATTCTTGGCAAGATGGCCAAGGTGAGCGCTTCAGTTTAGCGCCAGAAACGACCTATAACGTAGGTGAAATACGAGTTCGTCAAAGAGACATGGCTGGTAATGTAAGTGATTCTGTTTCTAATGAAAGTGTACTAGAAACAGATGTAGCGATCGATCCACCAAGCTTTGAGTTAGCCTCTGATACAGGCCAATCTAATGTGGATTTCATCACATCATCTACTACAGTAAATGTTAGTTCGCTCGAAGGAGCGGAGTACTGGAATTATAGCGTTGACGGTGGGGGCTCTTGGTCTGATGATCAGTCGGTCGAAACAACGAGTTTTGAGTTAGAAGATGGTGTTTATACAATAGGTACTATTCTTGTTACTCAAACGGATGCTGATGGCAATGAAAGTACTTATGCGAACAATCCCACTAAAATTACCATTGATACCAACATTGATTCACCAGCATTTAATATAACTGATACTGGAGCATTTAACTCAGATGGTGTGACAAATGAGTTAAATGTTGATGTTGATTTGGCTATCGATGTTGCAAGTTGGCAATTCAGTTTAAATGGAGGTCAAACTTGGCAATCTGGATCAGGGGGAAGTTTCACTTTATCCGCAAATGAGAGTTATGAAGAAGGTCAAATTCAAGTTAAGCAAACGGATATAGCAGGAAACGAGAGTCTTGTCGTAATGAATACGAACGAGATAACAACAGACATATCCTTATTATCGTCACCTGTGTTTGGGTTAAATGATGATACTGGAGAAAATAAAACTGACGGCATTTCTAAAGACGCGACGGTTTTAGTTGAAATGTCTGAGGATGTTTATATTTGGCAGTATAGCCTTGACAGCGGCTCTACTTGGTCTGGCGAGCAATCACCCGAAGTAGAGAGTTTTGAATTAAATGGAAATACAATTTATCAAGCCGGTCAGATTCAAGTTCGCCAAATAGATTTGGCTGGTAATGTTAGTACGTCATCTAATCCAAATATAATTACGATTGATACTACTATGCTTTCAGAACCGACTATTACATTAAACGACGATACTGGGTTCAATGATTCAGACAGCATTACGCAAGATTCAACGATTAATGTTGAGTTAGCCGAAGACGCTGTGAGTTGGACGTTCAGCACGGACGCGGGCGAGACTTGGTCTGGTTCACAAGATATATCAGTCACTAGTTTTGAGTTGGGCGAGAATAGCTATTATGGGTCAAGCGGTATCCAAGTTAAGCAATTCGATGCGGCGGGTAATGAAAGTGATCCTACGGTATTGTCCTATGTTCAAACTGATACTGAGGTAGAAACGCCTATCTTGGAGCTCACTATTACCGGTGCGAATGGAACACATACTAGTGAGTTAGAAGTGTCTGTTGGCCTTGTTAATGACGTATCTACTTGGCGATACAGTTTGGATGGTGGTTCAAATTGGCAAGAGGGCAACGGCACTAGCTTTACATTGGAAGATAGCTCTACATATGCTGCGGGCGATATTAAAGTGGAACAAACAGACATGGCCGGTAACATCAGTGCCTCTGCTGTCGTTGATCAAGCCGTGATTACCAATACGTCTCTTCCTAGTATTCCTCAATTAAACTTCTCTTACAGCAATGACTATTATAGCTATGTCACGAGTGATACAACCGTTACCGTGACCCTCGATGAAAATGTAGCAAGCTGGCGTTATAGTAAAGATGCGGGGTTTAGCTGGACAGAAGGGGTTGGAGACAGTTTTGAACTAGAGACTGGTCAAGGCGTTTATTATGGTGTGGGTGATCTTCTTGTTGAGCAGACAGACCCTGCTGGTAATGTTAGTAGTCAAGGGCTAAACGAATCTTATATTTCTATTGATACTATTGCACCAAAACCAACTTTCGAGTTGGTAGAAGATACGGGTGCTAACGACGCTGATGGCATCACCAGTAATATTACAGTGAATTTTACCTATATAAATGAATGGTTGCCCGATAGCTGGCAATACAGTCTTGATGGCGGTGAAACTTGGTCTGAACCAAGTGCTAACAATAGTTCAAATAGCTTTGCTTTAGAGAGTAATACATTCTACGAAGTAGGTGAGATTCAGGTCCGTCAGACAGACCTGGCAGGTAACGTAAGCTTGGCTTATTCGAATGAGATTGAAATTACGACTGATACCCTCGCGCCAGTCGCGCCATCCTTTGCCCTTCATAATGATACGGGTGATTCTGACAGTGATTATATTACCAGTGACACGACCATCGACGTGACTTCGATAGAAAGTGGTGCCAGCTGGCAATACTCTTTAGACGGTGGCGAGACATGGATAGAGGGTTCCGGTACCAGCTTTGAAATGGGAGCCTTACAGACCTATAAAATTGGTCAAATCCAAGTTCGTCAAATCGATGTCGCAGGGAATATCAGTGCAGTAGCCAGCAATGATGTGGTGTTTGTGTCTGACTCCTTACCAGCACCTATTGTTACCTTAGCGGAAGATAGTGGTGTATCTGACAGCGACAATGTTACTAATGTTATGACTGTAAATGTTGGCTTGGATGCGAACGCGACAAGTTGGCAATACAGCCTTGACGCTGGTGGAAATTGGCTAGATGGTGTTGGTGATAGCTTTGAGCTGGCTGAAAACACTACTTATGAAACTGGTCAGATTCAGGTCAAACAGTTTGATGTTAACAGCAATGAGAGCTCAATTTTTAGTAATGATACGCAGGTTATTACAGATATTATCGCTCCATCTGAAGACAGTATTGATGTCTTAGAAGATGGCAGTGCTGAAATTGAATTGGGTGAATACTACCGAAACGTTGAGAGTTATCAAGTTGGTGACACAGGGGAAGTTATTCAAACATGGATTTACTATCCTGATTACTCAAATCAAGCAACGCTCAATATTCAACGAGTTACAGAAGAGGGCGAGTTAAGTAATCTTCCTTACGTGATTGAGTTGGGCTCATCGTTTGAAGGGTACTATATTAATGATGTGTTAACTGCTGGCTCAGACGACTCAGTGATCATCTCTTGGCAAGGGTTTGAATATAACGACGAGGAAAACGAGTACGAAGATAGCGCTTTATTCTTTCAACTCTTTGACTCCAATTGGAGTCCGATTGGTGAAGTTCAACAGGCTGAGTCAAGCACTGATTGGCATAACGATTCAGAAATATTCGCGTTAAATGGCTCTAATCAATTTGCTTTGACATGGGTTGAAGAGTCCAATGACGGCGTTAACGCATACTTACAATTGCTCAATGCAAAGACAGGCGAACAAGGTCAACTATTAACCTTTACTGACAGTGTAACCCCTTATGTTCAAAGTATTGGTAATAGTGGTCAATTTTTAGTGGTGTGGAATGAAGTTCAGAATTTTAAAGAAGCTTCCGCTATTACTAAAACACAAACTTACAACGCCGACGGAACTCCTGCTAATGCTGCTTTCGAGCTTAATCCTGATGCAGGCGAGTACAGTGAGGACATCTATCCATTAGGCTCAGAGGGTGCTTTTGTTGCTTTGATGGTGAATGAAACAGAAGGAACCTTAAGCCTACAAACTGTCAGTGCAACTGGTCAGCTTGCTGACCGTGTTGAGCTTGGTCGTTATTCAAATGATGGCGACTTTGAAATTGATATATCTACCGTTAATACTGACAATGATTTTGCAATCACTTGGGCTGGCCTTAACGATACAGATGAAACAACGCTGTATACGCAATTGTTTCATGCTGATGGCACAGCGGACGGTGAGGCTCTTTCATTACCTATGTTGTTTGACGGCGAAGAAGAATACGGTATTGATTTTTCTTTAGTGAGTGGTACATCCGATCAAGGCTATTTTATCAATGCAGAGCAGTATTTTTACGGTGAGCAAGAAGAAGATACATCTGAAATAGCGGTGTATTTTATAAAGGATAACGAAGTCACAGTTATTGCGCAAAGCGAAGAGAATGATAATTGGCATTCTTTTGGTACGGAACTTTTAAACGACGAAGGTGATGTACTTGTTTATAAAGAAGGTCAAGACCTAGAATCATACGATAGTGATTCTTGGTTCCAAATATACAACGCAGATGGAACGGCGAAAACAGCTCAAACTTTCTTTGCTGACGGTATTTATAACCTTGATTTTACTGTGGTCAACGACGAAGGCGACTTCCTCGTATCTTGGGTTTCATATGGCGGCTATCAAGACGAAAATTACCAATGGATCTCTCAAACTACCAATCATATTCAACTTTATGCCGCTGATGGCAGCTTGATTACGCCTACAGAAATTAACCCTGGAGAAGAGTTATCTGTCTACACGGCAGAAGCTGGTGCTGTTTATATTGTTAATGCTGACGAAGAGGTTGTCAGTATGACGGATATTATTGAACTAGAAAGCGATCTTTGGAACAGCGTCGAGACAGAAGGAGATGTAAATGTTTCTGTGAGTTCGTCGGATTTAGGAGAAGGAAGCTACTATCTCTATGTTAGTGACTTGGCCGGCAATCTTACTCAACACGCCAAACTAGTCAATATTGTTCCATTTGATAGTGAATTCTCTGAACCAGATGTAGATTTAAATGCTGATACGGGTTGGAGTGATGAAGACGACATTACCAACGATACTCTGGTTAATGTGAAATTAACGGATGGAGCGATTCGTTGGGAGTACTCACTTGATCATGGTGTGACTTGGACTAAAGGTGAAAATGACTCTTTTGATCTGACTGATAATACTGAGTTTAATCTTAACGACATCCAGATTCGCCAATACGATGAAGAGGATAACGTCAGCGAAGTTGCAAGCAACTCCGATGGCTACCTTATTACCGATAATCAGATTAGCGTTCCCGAGATCGAAATTGTAGGTACAACAGTTCTAGTGACGCTAGACGATGACTGGCACGTATGGGATTACTCGCTTGATGGCGGTGATACTTGGCTTACAAGTAACACAGACAGTTTTCAGTTAGAGCCAGATACGACATACGAAGCAGGTAGCATTATAGTTTGGCAAGAGGATCGTGCGGGTAACGAAGGCGAACTTGAATACAATCAAACTTACACAACACCTGCACCATACCAAGCACCGACGTTTAAATTATTTGAAGACACGGGTATATCGGAGAGCGACGGCATTACCAACGAAGGCTCGTTAGATGTGACTTTAGCGGATGATGCTGTGGCTTTTGAATATTCACTGGATGGCGGTGAAAACTGGCAGTTTGGCTCAGGTGCCTATGTGCTACTTGGCGATACTGAGTTCGCTACCAAAGATTTTGTAGCTTATCAATATGATGCTGATGGTAACGAATCTGAATTAACCCTTGATTATGACGACGAGTCTGTTGACTTTGCGATAGGTTTTGATGTTCTGGAAGGCACGGTTCGTTGGAAATACTCTATTGATGATGGGGAAACATTTACAGAGAAAAATTGGGCTGATGTTGACGGCCACTTTATTGATCTAGATTATGGTGAAGAATATGCCATTGGTGATATTCAAGTTCGTCAAATTAATGCTGAGGGTGAAATAAGCTTAGTCGCTAAAAACGAACTAGTTATTATTGTCGATGATAATGCGCCCTATGACCTAACCGTTTCACCAAGTTATACGAAATTGGAGGGTACCGATACATCACTAGGCAGTTTTGATCTGCAAAGCACGAAGTCTGAAACACTTGGCGATAGTGGTTTATTTAATTTATCTTGGGTTGAGCAAAATTACATTGAAGGTGAATCGACAACAGAAGCGTTTGTCCAAGTGATCGATTCAGACGGTAATGCTGTTTCTGAGAAAATTGCCATTGCACCAACTACAGAAGATGTACGAATTCCCGCAATTGAAATGATCGCGCTAGGTAACACGGGATCATTTGTTGTTACATGGTGGGAGCAGAACGATGATTACACTGAGAAAAACTATTTTTATCAGGTTTATGACGCGGATGGTGCTGTAACAAGTCCTGTTGGAATGGAAGGGGAGTACTACGAAGAGTTTATTTCATCTGTTAATGATAATGGCAACTTTGTGTTGTCTTACTATTCTGACATAGGTGATGAACAGCATACTAAATCAGCATTATTCGATGTAAATGGCGACAAAATCACAGACCTTTTAGATATTGAATATAGCTATTCCTTAGCAGAGACACTTTCAGTTGGTAGCGAAGGTAACTTTGTAGTGCTTCAAAATAATACATTGGCATTGTTTGATGAAGTAGGAGTGGCGATCAATTCGACAACCTTATCGTCTTGGTCTCCTGAGTTATTAACATTAGGAACAAGTGGTGGGTATGGTGCCTTGTATACTGGCGATGTTTATTATGAAAGTTTTGGTGAGTATGTTAATAGCATTGTAATAGACCGCTTTGATGAAAGTGGGACATCATTAGAAGAGGTTGCTCTCGTTACGTTAGGTGACGGTGGGTATGCCGACATTCTTAGTGCAACTGCATCAGATAATGGTGGTTTCGCTGTATCTTGGAGTAATAATTCGCAAACCTACCTTCAAGCGTTTGATGCTGATGGTGCTTCATTCAGCGAAGCAGTTGTAATTGTTCCAGCAAGTGATCTCGGTACGGTAAATGCTTGGGGCGTGTCTATTGAGAGCATTGAATATAATTCATCGTACATAGTTACCGGTGAATATAATGTGCAGAATAATGAAACTAATTATTATAGTGGCACGGTTTACTTCGCTCGTTTAATGGATTCAGATGGCGCCATGACTACCATTTTCGAAAGTGATGCCTATAGCAATTATAAGGTTGCTGCTGTAGGTGACAATGGAGCATTTGTTGTCACGTGGGAGGAATCCGATGAATACGGCCAAGATCTTATGGTACAAGTTCACAATGCGGATGGAACAGTCAGTGATGTGGTCACATTAGAAGCGAGTCAATATTCCTATGATCAAAATGGATTCATTATTGAGCTGGATAATGGTGAATTTGCTGTTAGCTGGACTGGAGATGTTTATTACAGTCAAGATAATAAGACTTCGAACGTATACATCCAAAAATTCAACGCAGATGGCACTATTGTTGATAAAACCATTATTGATGATACTGGAGAAGTGTCGGTTGAGAGTGCCGACGATGGTATTGCTTATTTGGTAAGCAGTGACTTATTCAATGACACAGACTCTGCTAGTTTCTTTGATGACTATGGGCAGTGGGAAGATGTTTATTACGATTCTTTGATGGATAAAACTGATAATTCTTCACAATGGAACAGTGTAGAAGTAACGGGTGGGGAAGAAGCCTTTATTTCGGCAGAAGGTTTAGAAACGGGCAGTTACTATGTTCTGATGGCAGATACAGCGGGTAATGTTTACCTCAGTGATGTCGGTATTACCGTGAATCAAGCGGTAACCTTTGATCTTGTTAATGGCGAGTCAACGGATCTTGATAGTCAGACATTCGACGCAGACGAAACCTACAACATCTATATTAATATTGGTGATGGTTCTACTTTGACTCTAAACAATGGTGAGCAATGGAGTGGTGCAGCGAATTTAGGTGAAGACGATACTATTATTTTGATAACTAATAGTTCTGTTACAGGCTTCTCTGTTGATAATGAAGACATTACTTGGGCCAGTGGAAGCGGTGATGCAATCCTGAGTAACAGTGGAGAATTTACCATTGAAGACAGCCCTGCTGTAGACCTTTGGGATGGCAATGTTACAGCGATGTCTAATGTGATGGTTCAAGTCACTGAACCATCCGACGTATAACATTACATGTAAATAAAGTAAAAAAACAAAGGAGAACCGAGCTTGGCGCCTTGTGCTGGGTAAGGTTCTCTTTTTTTGGTGTATTTATGGACGCAACATTACATTTGCTTCGAGAGATGGCAGAGCAAAGAGAGTATCAAGCGTTGCAGCAGGCTTGTGCGGATTTTTTGTTACTGGACAATCACCCCGAGGTTTTGATTTTGCAGATGTTGGCTCTGGCAAACATGGGCAAAAAAGACAGCGCGGCGTCTTTATTGGCGGCATTTGAACAGACGACAGACCTTGACGGTCTGTCGTCGTTTGCGCGTTTGGATATGGGCTCTGTATATTCGGCGTTGGCCAGGTTCGAAGAGGCAGAAAACCTCTTCGATGGGTTAATCGAACAAGCTTTTTGCCTAGGTGTTGTATTAGCAAAAAAAGCTTATTGCCGCTTGATGCAAGGAGACGAAGCAGGTGCAGAGGCGCTTTTTGTTAAGGCGTTAGAGCATGAAAACTGCCCGCTCGAAGTGGTGATTAATTTATGCGAACTGCACTTAGCAAGATCCTCTCAGCTACCTTCGATAGACAGGGTGCAGGCGTATCTAGCTCATTCAGAACAAGAAGAGCATACACTTTTAGATACTGGCTCCGAGTACCAACTGGGGCTACGCGAACAGCTCGATTCCATTCGTTTAGAGTGCTGGGTAAAGCAGGGGCAAAAAGCCGAGGCGGAATCTTGGTTGCGCGATATGACGGCTGACGAGCCAAGGTACGCACAGAACATAGCCAGCTACGTGGATTATCTGGTTGATAAATGTGACCTCTTTAATAGTTGCGATCATATTGCAGCGGAAGCTATTTTGCGGTTTGGCTTAAAAACCTACCCTAATAATCCATTGCTTCTTCATCGCCTAGATGAAGTTTGCTCAATTTTTGCCGAAAACGTGGCCGCACAACCGGCAATAAAAGCGTCTTTGGGTGCCAGAGTCCGCGCTAGGTTTCATCCTACTTTTTTGTCGTCTCGACTATTGGGAGCGGATCACCATACAGTAGAAACCCCTTCGTACGCTTTAGGGCCGGACAGGTTGACGTTTTCGCCGGTGTTTTTATTGGGTTTGCCTTGCTCTGGCGTCTCTCTTTTAGCAGACGCATTGTCTGAGCAAATGTTGTCGGTGGGAGAGAAAGTGGTGCCTTGTGCGACGTCGATCATTGGTGTCGCAATTGAAGGCATTGATATGGCGCAGCGCACATTGGGCACAAGGCGAGCCTACCCTGACAACCTCGATGTACTTACCCCAGAGCAGATACAAGGATTGGCTGAGAGCATTCAGTTGGCCTATCAAAACAAATCGACCAGTGATCTAGTAATAGACACTAACTTGGATAATATTCACCATCTGGGTTTTATTAAATGGTTGTTTCCCAAAGCAAAATGTATTTTGGTGAACCAGGATGTTCGAGAGTGGCTAGCTTCATCCAGTCTAGATCAATGGCTGGTTCAACAAGGGCTTACCAGTACGGAAGAAAAAGCCGACTGTTTGGGGGAGCAATTTGCAGACTTCAAAGCCTTATCCGCTCACTGGCAGCGTTATTTTTCTGCAGACATGCTTACCGTGTCGATCGAGCAATGGCAACAATCTCCTACTGAAACCTTGGCCGAGATAGCGGATTTTATTGGCATGAAAAGTATTGGAATGGAAGGTATTGAGATGGAGCAAAACAGTGTTCCATCTATGTCCGCTTATGAAGAAACGCTTGACGATACTCTGCTCGAAGAGAAAGGCCTTGAAGAGAAAAAGTCCAAGAGTAGAGCGAGCGCCTTGCCAAAAAGATCCATGCTGCAGTTGGCGTTTAATAAAGCCCTGCTAAAATACAAAACAGCGGCTCCTGTGACCGATATGGTGACCTTGCCCAAAGCGGGTCTCTTAACCGACGCGTTTCGCTTGTATACTGATCAGCAACCTCGTGACGCCGAGTACCAATGTAAGGTGATATTGCACCATTTACCCTCGTTCGCTCCTGCACATTATTTGCTTGGTGAGCTGTACTTGGCCAATGGCCTGATTCAATTGGGTATTGACTCGATTGAGCGTGCTATTAGTTTATCGCCTTGGAAGGCGCCACGTTGGCAGCGCAATTTGCCTCAAGCTTATCAATTTGTAACAGATCAAAAGGAAGCTCAGTGAGACTCTCTTATTTATTGTGTGTGTGCTGTCTAGGTGGGTTGTTTTTACCTGCTACTGTCAGTCAAGCGATTGGACAATCCTCTGAACAGGTAGACTTGCCAACGGCGTTGATGTCGATGATGCAGCGACACCCTGCGTTGATGGGCAAGCAAGCGCAAATTGAATCCAAGGATTCCCTATTAAAAAGCGCCGAAGCGGAGCGTTTGCCCAGTTTAGATGTGTCCTATGGTGAAGACAGAGACGGCAACCAAGAGGGGGCTTTTATTGTCAAGCAGCCCTTGTGGGCGTTTGGCCGTATTGATACGGGCATCGACTACGCAACCATTGATTTGTCGGCGGAATCCATTGATAAACTGCGCTTAACCAGAGAGCTATTGGAAGACACCGCGTTGGCGTATGCGAAGGTGGTTGGGGTGCAAGAGCAGTTGCAGATAGTCGAGCAAAACATTGCTCAACATCAAGCTTTTCTTGAGCAAATTCAGCGGCGTCGAGAGGGGCGTTTAGCCTCAGAAACTGACACCAAATTGGCGGCTTCCCGCTTAACTCAAGCGCAAGTACAAGACATTCAAATGCGTGGTGATTTACGTGACGCCTTGATGGCGCTGCAAACCCTCGCACAGCGGCCGATTGATGTCGTGTTACCAATCACGCCAGACATGTTCCAAAACTTACCGGACGATACCACCATAGAGCAGCAAGTACTCAGACAAAGTGCAGAGGTACAGTATAAGGAGCAGTTGGTCAGCCTTGCCATTCAAGATGTCTATCGTAAACGCTCGAGTTTTATGCCGACGCTCTATTTAAAGTTTTCCCATGAATACAGTGACAGCGCGACCTATCCCGATGACTCTCGCGTTAGCTTGGTAATGGAAGGTGGCCTAGAAGGTCTGGGGATGATCACCCGATATGAAGAACAATCGGCTAATTCTCAGTTAAACGCTGCGGAACGGGATGTAGAAGTGACGCAGTTTGAGTTGACGAATCGGTTAAATACCTTGCTATTGAATCGTAAAATACAGCAGTCGTTAATCGATATTCATCAGTCATCTATTGATCAATTGAATTCGACTTTGGCGTCTTATCAGCGACAATACAAAAGTGGTCGCAAAGAATGGCTGGATGTTTTGAACATTCAGCGAGAAATAACCGAACAGAAAATATCCCAAGCCCAAGCTGAAAACCGCTTATTGGTCAACTTGTTAAGCTTAGCGGCGTTAATGGGTGGGCTAGATGAACTCACGAACAGAAAAGGATACCCGGGTGAGCAGTAAACACACCAATGAAGGTGACATCGCACTAAGCAGTGCTGTCGTACATCGATTATTCAATGAATTAAGGTTAGGAATTTCTAAGGGCGACATAGACAACGCCTTGGAAGCGGACGAGCTGCAAACACTGCCAGCGTTAGACCAATTAAGAGCCCTATTAAACCGACTTAATATAAAAGGCATTAAGGGTGGGGCTGTCGCTTGGCATCGATTCGACCGCAGACAATTGCCTGCCTTGGTATGTTTTGATGAACAATGGTGGTTGGCCAGTAACGATGGTGACGATGTGTTATTGCAAAGCGATGAAGGGCAATCGGATCGTGTGGTGTCCAGCAGCGAGTTATCTGGGGTGTCGGTACTTTGGTTAAAGCGCGTTAGCAGCGGGCGGGATAAAGATGCCGAGACGCCTACGGCTAGAAAACTGATTATGAGCGCCTTGTTTCAAGACAAAGCCTGGTTAGGTAATGTCATGGTGGCCA
This sequence comes from Marinomonas vulgaris, assembly GCF_018145875.1. Taxonomy (GTDB): domain Bacteria; phylum Pseudomonadota; class Gammaproteobacteria; order Pseudomonadales; family Marinomonadaceae; genus Marinomonas; species Marinomonas vulgaris. Next base: position 15,393 of record NZ_JAGSSV010000010.1, read on the forward strand.
CGGTTATTGTGAATATACTGGCCGTGGCGACTTCGCTGTTTGCCTTACAAGTTTACGATCGTGTAGTGCCGACGCTGGCTTATTCCACTTTGACGACCTTGGTCGTGGGTATGGCGGGTATTGTTCTATTGGATTGGTTGCTCAAACGCACTCGCGCCAAGGTGTTAGACAGTTTGGCGGCGGATGTGGACATGCGATTATCCAAGCAGGTCTTTCAGCATTTGTTGCATTTACGTTTAGACAATCAGCCGAACAGCTTGGGCACCTTGAATGCGCAGGTAAACGGACTTGAATCAGTACGACAGTTTTTTACCTCCGGCATCGTGTTTGGCCTGATTGATTTGCCGTTTGCCATTATGTTTATCGCCTTTATTGGGGTGATTGGTGGTGTGGTTGGCTGGGTGTATGCCTTATTGTTTCCTATTGCCATTATCCTTGGGTTAATTACTCAGTTTCGTCTGAAGAGCCTGATTAAAAAGCAAATTATGCGGTCGAATGAGCGCCAAGGTTTATTGATTGATGTGATTCGTGGCTCTGAATCTATTCGAGCTAACAACGCTGGATGGCGTTTTTCGAAAGAGTGGGAACAGATCACCCAATCGCTGGCGTCTTATCAGGTACGACAAAAAACCATTAGCCAGTTAAGCACTGCCACTACTGGCAGCTTATCGACCATTGCTTATGTGTCGGCTGTGGTGGTTGGGGTGTTTCAGGTGGAAGCGGGCAACCTCACCATGGGGGGCATGATCGCTTGCAGTATCTTGGGTGGTCGGGTGATTAACCCTATTTCTCAAGGCGTACAGTATTTGGTGCAGTGGCAATCTGTGTCGCAATCATTAAATATGGTGGATCAGTTATTGGCGCTGGAGTTAGAGCGCCAGCCCGATCAGCATTTGTTGGTGGGTGAGAAAACCATCGAGTCTATTGCGGTCGACAATGTGCGCTTTGCCTATACGGATTCGCCAGTCAAACACCTTGATATTGAGTCGCTTACTTTTCATGCCGGTGACCGCGTCCTTTTGGTGGGGCCGATTGGTTGCGGTAAATCCACTTTGCTTAAAGTGCTGGCTGGCTTGTATCGGCCTGGTGAGGGTCGAGTCAAACTGGGTTCCTTGGATTTATGGGAAATTGATCCGCAATTTGTGACGTCTCACATCAGTTATTTACCGCAAAATGTGCATTTGTTTAAAGGCACACTTAAAAGCAACCTGACTTTATCCGGTACGGTAAGTGATACCGAGATGATGGACGTAGTGAAAGAACTTGGTGTGGACAAAATCGCTCAAGGCAACCCAAAGGGCATGGAATTAGAGGTATCTGAAGGAGGCGAAGGCTTGTCGGGTGGGCAGCGTCAGCTCGTTGCTTTGTCGCGAACCATTACCGCGAAACCGACTATTTGGTTATTAGATGAACCAACGGCGTCATTAGATGGCGACAGTGAAAAGCGGGTTTGGGAAGTGCTAAAACAACACATTAAACCGACCGATATTTTGGTGGTATCGACTCATCGTCCTATGTTGGCGGCGCATATTGCGAATCGGGTATTAGTCATGCAGCAAGGAAAAGTAGTACGCGATGGCGCTCCAGCGGCAATTTTGCCGGGTTTGATGAGTAATAAAGCCACCAAGCCAGCAACATCGACTGCACCCGCTGCCACAAAGGAAGCATCTTCCCCTTCGAGCCGTACTAAGCGAGGTTTCAATGCCATCTAATCCGACAACAGCCGCAGCGGTTTCGTCTATGCAAACAGCGGCTCAGCAAAAAGAGGATCTAAAAGACGCTCATCAAGCCCATGAAGCTTTTGGTTACCACAAAAAAAAGCGCGCGCTGGTGGTATGGCCCTTGTTATTCGCGTTGATTGGTTTTGTGGTATGGGCTGATCGCTTTTATATCGACGAAGTGGCTCAGGCACAAGGTGAGGTGATTGCCAGTAGCCGAGTACAGTTAATCCAATCGGTAGACGGCGGTGTGATTGCTGAGCTTAATGTGCGCGAAGGCGATCGAGTGGAAGCCGGTGAGCTGTTGGGGCAGCTGGATCAAACTCGACTAAAAGCCTCGGTTGGTGAGACGGAGTCTCGAGTGTTTGCGTTAAAAGCCAAAGCCATACGCTTGAGAGCAGAAATTTTAGGTGAGGCGAGCTTGTCGTTTCCCGACGACTTGCTGCAGCGTTATCCTGATACAGCTCAAGTCGAAAAAGCCTTGTTTGATCAACGCCGTACCGGCATCAAAGAAGAACTGAGAACCTTGAATGTGTCAGTGTCTTTGGCCAAAGAAGAACTGGATATCGTGAAAAATCTTCACGAAACCGGTGATGTTAGCAGTACCGAAATGCTCAAAGCACGGGAAGCACTGAACGCCGCCGAAGCTAAGTTAATTAACCGAAAAAACCAGTTTTTAGAAGAAGCCAACGCAGAGCGCGCTAAGGTGGAAGATGAACTAGGCCAAAGTGAACAAATCCTTGCTAGAAAACAGCAAGAACTGCAAGACAGTGTGTTCATTGCCAAGGTGCCAGGCATTATAAAAAATGTCAGTGTGACCACGGTGGGCGGGGTGCTTCGCGCTGGTGAAGAAATCATGCAGATTATTCCCATTGATGATGAGCTGATTGTCGAGGCGAAAATACGACCTGAAGATATCTCCCGAGTGAAGCAAGGGCTGACCGCCAATATCCGCTTAGACCCTTTTGATTACACCATTTACGGTGGTGTGGAGGCAAAGGTGGTGTATGTCAGTGCTGATACTCTAAAAGAAGAATCCTCCCAAGGAGAGGAAGTCTATTACCGCGTGCACGTGGTGCCTTTGCAACTGCCTATCAAGACGACCATTGGACGTTCGGTTGAGATGTTGCCTGGTATGACAGCTCAAGTATCCATTAAAACCGATGAACGCACGGTGATGGATTACTTGCTTAAGCCGTTACGTAAAACCCTAAGCGAAGCCTTTGGTGAAAAATAAATTCACCAAAGGCCATATTAACTTTAAGCCAAACGTCTTGTTTGGCTGGTCTCGGCATCATGGTGAAGTAGGTTATCTACCGTAGTAGCTGCAATGTGGTTGAGCGCTTCTATGGTGAAGTAGCCTTGATGGCCGGTAACGACCACGTTGGGGAAGGTGAGCATGAGTTGGAAGACGCTGTCTTGGATGATGTGAGAAGACATGTCTTCGAAGAAGATGGCGTTTTCTTGCTCATAAACGTCTAACCCAAGGTAGCCAATTTTTCCGGAATATAGGGCGTCGATGGCTTCTTGAGCATGAACAAGAGCCCCACGACTGGTGTTGATGATCATCACGCCGTCTTTCATTTTGTCTAGTGTGTGTTTGTTGACAAGGTGATGGGTAAATTCGTTCAGCGGGCAATGCAGGCTGATGATGTCGCTTTTTTCATACAAATCGTCGAGTATGACGTATTCACAACCAAGATCGATTAAAGCGGGATCTGGGTGTAAATCAAAGCAATAAACATGGCAGCCAAAGCCTTTCATGATGCGACAAAACGCCGCACCGATGCGTCCTGTGCCAATGCAACCGACTGTTTTGCCTTCTAAGTTGAAGCCCATCAAGCCTTCCAAAGCAAAGTTGCCTTCTTTTACTCTGTGGTAAGCGCGGTGAGTTTTTCGGTTCAGTGTCATGATGAGCGCAACGGCGTGTTCCGCCACAGACGTTGGGCTGTAATCGGGCACATGAAAGACTTCAATGCCTTCGGCCTTGGCGGCATCTAAATCCACATTATTAAAGCCAGCACAACGAAGAGCAATTACTTGGACGCCTTGTTTTTTCAAACAGCGAACAACTTCTGCGTTTACATCGTCATTTACGAAGCAAGACACCGCATCGAACCCCTGAACCAAGCCTATGGTCTCCATGCTCAGCCGGCTTTCAAAAAAAGTCATAGTAAGGTGAGTGTCATGGGCATGGTTGGAAAGCGTTCTTTTGTCGTAAGGCTTGCAAGAAAAAACAGCGATCTTCATAAAACCGAATCCTATCGTTTTGGAGGTGGTATTTTGCTAGGTGTGTGGATAGTTATATAACAAAAGAAGCGTTTTTGCTTGTTTTGGGTATATTTACTAAGAAGAGTCGAAGTAATTCTTATACACTGAGCAAAAGTGGAATGTGCGTGAATTGTATTTATTGAGATGCGAACAAGATTTGCCAGGAGGCAATGTTTGAACTGGAAAATGTCAGAGTATCTACTCAATCGTTGGGTGGTGTTGACCCTATTACTTGGCGTGTTAGTAACGTTTGGTGTGTCCTATCAAATTTATTATTCCAACCAATCGCGGATTAAGGAAAAAGCACAAGAGGCTTCTCATCAAGTTTTTCAAGAAATTGTTGCGCGAATTCGTTTATATCAATACGGTTTGCGCGGAGCCCGTGGTGCAGTGGTCACAGCTGGCGAGACTAGCTTGCGTCGAGAAGATTTTAAGAAATACAGTTTAACCCGTGATATCAACGTTGAATTTCCTGGCGCCAGAGGTTTTGGCTTTATCCGCCGTGTGCCTGTGGCTCAAGAAGCAAATTTTATTGCAGCGGCAAGACAAGACGGCTGGCCGAATTTCACCATCAAAACCCTGTACTCGAACTTTACTGAACGCTATGTCATTCAATATCTTGAGCCTATGCAGGGTAATTCAGGAGCCATTGGACTTGATATCGCCTCCGAACAAAACCGTCGTGAAGCAGCGACTTCGTCTTTATATACCGGTGAAGTACGATTAACCGCGCCTATTACCTTGGTGCAAGCGTCTGGCAAGCCGGAGCAGTCTTTTTTGATCTTGATGCCAATCTATTCCGGTGGCAGTACGCCGACGTCACAAGCGGAACGCATCAAAACCGGCTTTGGTTGGAGTTATGCACCTTTGTTAATGGAAGAAGTATTAAGCGGTTTGGCTATTGACGTTAAAAAGGTACGTGTGTCACTACAGGATATAACTGACCGGGACGAGCAAATTTCGTTTTATGACAGTGGTTCACTTTACAACCCTCAGTACGAACATACTCAAACGGCTTGGGTTTTTGGGCGGCAATGGCAGAGTAAGTTTGTGGTATCGCCGGCGTTTGTTAAGGATTTGCACTTACCCAATCCTGTTTTATTTCTTATTCAAGGCTTAATTATCAACTTATTAGCGGCGATTTTGGTGGCTGTTGTGCGCCTTAGCATAGCCCGTAATCGAGAAGTGATCAGCTATCAATCTAAAATAACGGCAGTAGTAGAGAGTTCAGCCGACGCTATTATCAGTAAAAATTTGCAAGGTCAAATTGACAGCTGGAATAAGGGGGCGGAGCATTTGTTTGGTTTTACTGCAGAAGAAGCACTGGGAAATACCGTGCAGGACCTGTTAGTACCCATTTCACTTAAAGCCGAAAGTGAAGATCTGGTTGAGGTGGTGAAACAAAAGAAACAGGCATTATCTGTGGAAACCCGAAGGGTCACCAAGTACGGTACGGAAGTGCCCGTGTCTGTGATGATTTCGCCTATCTTTGATGGCGATCATGCCATAACGGGTATCTCTCAAAGCATTCGTGATATGTCTGAGCACAAAAAAGCTCAAGCCAAAATCCAAGAGTTAAACACCAGCTTAGAGAACCAAGTTAAAGAGCGCACCGCCGAATTGCGAGAGCTGAATTATTTGTTGAGCGAAGTGTTAAACGCGTCGTCTGAAGTCTCGATTATTGCTACAGACCTAGATGGCAATATCACGCTCTTTAATCGAGGTGCTGAAAAAATGCTGTGTTACAGCGCAGCCGAGGTGGTTGGCCACCTGAGCCCAGTGGTGTTCCACTGCGATACCGAAATCGAACGCAGACGTAAGGCTATTTACGAAGAGACGGGCAAGGTTGTGTCTACCGCAATGAACGTGCTGGTATTCAATGCTTTGCAAAACGATTCTGACAGCCAAGAATGGACTTATTTAGATAAATTCGGACATCCGTGCCCGGTGTCGTTAGCTGTTACCCCAATGAAGAACAGCGAACAAGTGGTGACAGGCTTTCTTGGCATAGCGATGAGCATTAGTGAGCAGAAAAAAACTCAGCAGGCTCTTACGTACGCTAGAGATCAGCTGTTAATGGCGGCCAATGTAGCGCGCTTGGGGATTTGGAGTTATAACATAGAAACCAGCGTGCTGGAGTGGAACGACCTTATGTACGACTTGTATCAGGTGCCGTTATCGAAAAAAGAGGAAGGTATTGTCTACGATGACTGGTTTACCTGTGTTCACCCAGACGATAAAGACAAAGCGTGTGCAGCTATGAAGTCTTGTGTTTTGGGCGAGAAGAATTTTGATATTGTTTTTCGTATTTTATTGCCAGGTGGTTCAACGCGTCACATTGAAGCCAGTGCGTCCTTGCAAGAAGGTGAAGACGGTAAACGAACGAAAGTGATGGGGATTAACCGAGACATTACTCAAGAACGGGAGTTGGAGCATTGGTTGCGTAAAGCGAAAAACGATGCTGACGCTACCAGCGCGGCTAAGTCGAGCTTTTTAGCGAATATGAGTCACGAAATTCGCACCCCAATGAGTGCTATTTTAGGCATGTTGCACTTGGCTAAACGCACCCCTTTGACGGCGCAGCAGCGTGATTATATTACCAAAGCCCATGTGTCGGCTCAGTCTTTGCTGGGTTTGATTAACGATATTTTGGATTTTTCTAAGGTCGATGCGGGAAAAATGCAACTTGAAAAAGCCCCATTCGAGCTGGCGGCTCTGTTGTCTGAATTGTCGGCGGTGATGTCCAGTGTCGCCACAGAAAAAAACATTGAATTGGATTTTGATATAGACAGCACCATCCCTCCCTATTTGCTTGGCGATCGGTTACGTTTGCTGCAAGTGCTGATAAACCTGTTGAGCAATGCGGTGAAATTCACCTTGCAAGGGCGGGTGGTTTTGAGCATCGAACAAACCAAGCTCGAAGACGATGTGGTTTGTTTGCTCATAGCGGTGAAAGACACCGGTATTGGTATTGCTAAAGAGCAGTTGGACAGTATTTTTGATGTGTTTTCTCAGGCCGAATCTTCAACAGCACGACGCTTCGGCGGATCGGGTCTTGGTTTGGTGATCAGCCGTCGCTTTGTCGAGTTGATGGGCGGGAAGTTACAAGTGAAGAGTGAGCTAGACAAAGGAAGCTGCTTTTATTTTACCATCGCTTTGCCAATCGTCGCTGCTGACCATGTTCATCACAATGAAGAGCGTGAAGTTAATGAGGCTCGCTTGGTGGGCTTACGAATTTTATTGGTTGAAGACAATGCTTTTAATCAGCAAATTGCTAGTGAATTGTTAACCGCTGAGGGAGCAGAAATCAGTGTCGCTAGCAGCGGTTTAGAAGGTGTGTCACTGGTATTAGATCATGATGATAGGTACTTTGATGTGGTGTTGATGGATATGCAAATGCCAGGAATGGACGGTTTAGAAGCTACAAGGCAAATTCGTCGTGTTGAACGATTCCGCTCTTTACCGATTATCGCGATGACGGCAAATGTGTCCCAAGCCGACCGTCAACAGTGCTTTGATGCGGGCATGAACGATCATATTGGCAAGCCTTTAGACATTGAGAAGATGATTCAGAGTATTGCGCAAAACACCTCTGTGTTACAGCACGACAACCCTAAGCCAATGGCAGAAACTACCGAACGTAAAGCTCAGATGATTGAAAAAGCGGTTAACATCATGAAGCAAGAAGTGACAAGTATGAATCAAGAATATGAAGCGGTCTCAGATGTTTTAGATCGTTTTGGAGGCAGTGTTGAGCTTTTTCATAGCGTAGTAGAAGCCTACAGAGAAGAGTCTTCGGCGTTGATCGTGAGCATTCATCAGGCGATTCTCGAAGGCAATCATCTGTTGGTGCGAGAGCATTTACACAGTTTGAAAGGTGCGTCGCTGACCTTGGGTTTGTCGGGGTTAGCGAAAAGGTTGGCAGAGTGGGAAGCGATATTGAAAGCGAGCCAAGACCAAGACAACATTCGCCGTCATTTGGAGGATATTGGCAAGGAGGCTTGGCAGGCAGAATTGGATGATGCCGTGTCGACCATGGTGAAACACATGGGTGACACGGCTTAAGGCGGTTTTTTAGAAACCGTAAATCCAGCGTTAGACGGCAGACAGAGAAATGTTTTGCGGACTTTCTATGTAGGCTTCTAGCTCAATCGCGATGCTTTTCGATGTTGGGGTATGGCTAAATTCACCGTAGCTATCTAAAGGCACCAAGGGGTTGGTTTCTGGGTAGTACGCCGCTATGTTGCCAGCCGGAATGCTGTAAGGCACCAGTTTAAAGCCACTTACTCGACGTGTGACGCCATCGTCCCATAGAGAGCGAAGTGTCACGGCTTGCCCTTCTTCAAAGCCGAGGCGTTGAATGTCGGCAGGGTTGATAAACACCACTTTACGCTCGCCTTTAATACCGCGATAGCGATCGTTCATGCCATATATGGTGGTGTTGTATTGATCATGCGAGCGTAATGTTTGCATGATTAGAGTGGTATTAGTGAGCAAGCCTCTAGCGCGTTTTGGCAAGATGGATTCAGGTAGCGTATGGGTGTGACAAATGGCTTTGCCTGAAGGCGTTTTCCAATTACGCTCACGAGCGCTGTTCCCTAAGTAAAACCCACCTTCCTGTAAAATCCGTTCATTGAAGCCGTCGAACCCAGGAACAACAGCGGCAATGTGCTCGCGAATTTGATCATAGTCTTCAATGGTAGTATTCCAATCAATAGGAAACGAACCAAGTGTCGCCGCCGCCATGCCAGCAATGATAGCGGGCTCGGATTTTTGTTGTTTGCTTAAGGGCTCTAACACGCCGCCAGAGGCATGAATCATACTGAATGAATCTTCCACGGTCACTTTTTGCAGACCCTTGGCTTGATGATCGATGTCGGTACGACCAAGGCAAGGTAAAATCAACGCCTCGGTTCCGGTGATCAAATGTGAACGGTTGAGCTTGGTGCTGATTTGCACCGTTAGTTGGCAGTTTTGCAGTGCTTTCGCGGTGGCCTCTGTGTCTGGAGTAGCGGCGGCAAAATTACCGCCTAGGCCAATAAACACGCCAATTTCACCATCGCGCATGGCACGAATGGTATCAACTACCGCCAAACCGTGTTCTTGTGGTGGAGCAAAGTTGAAATGTTTACCTAAGGCGTCCAAAAAGGCTTGAGAAGGGTGCTCGTTGATGCCCATGGTGCGATCGCCTTGTACATTACTGTGACCGCGAACAGGGCAGGCTCCCGCACCTGGTTTACCCAAGTTGCCACGCAACGCCAGCAGGTTGACCATTTCATGAATGGTCGGCACTGAATGATGATGTTGAGTGATGCCCATTGCCCACGTGATGATTGCACTGTCTGCTTTGGCGTACACAGTGGCGGCGTGAACGATGTCGTCTATAGACAAGCCAGATTGCTCAATAATGGCGTCCCAAGGGGTATTTTTTACTTCTTCTAGGTAGTCATCAAGGCCCTGAGTATGCTGTTCGATAAAGTCGTGGTCAAAGATGGCTTTGCCTTGCTGTTGCGCTTTTTCTTCTAGGTCGATAAGCACTTTCACCATGCCACGAACAACGGCCATGTCACCGCCAATTTTCGGGCAGTAATAACCGGTATTGGTCGGTTTAGAGCCGTTAGTCAGCATTTCGATCGGGTTTTGAGGGTTTTGAAAACGCTCTAACCCGCGTTCTTTCAAGGTATTAAACGTCAGTATCTGTCCGCCTCTTTGGACGACCTCTTTGAGCGTTTCGAGCATCCGAGGGTGATTCGTGCCAGGGTTTTGACCAAACACAAACACCGCATCGGCGCGTTCGAAATCGTCTATTTCTACTGTGCCTTTGCCAATACCAATACTGCTGATTAATGCATACCCACTGGCTTCGTGACACATGTTGGAGCAGTCTGGGAAGTTATTTGTACCGTAAGCGCGAGCAAACAATTGATACAAGAATGCCGCTTCGTTACTGGCACGACCAGACGTATAAAAAGCCACGTTGTCAGGGCTAGATTGGCTTTTTAAGGTATCGGCGATTTGCGTAAACGCTTGCTCCCAAGAAATGGCTTCATAATGATCTGTGTCTTTGTTGTAGCGCATCGGTTCGGTCAGACGACCTTGGTATTCTAGGAAATAATCGCTTTGGGAGTTTAGCCAAGAGACGCTGTGTTCGGCCATGAAAGCGGCATCCACTTTGCGTGAGGTGGCTTCCCAATTGACCGCTTTGGCACCGTTTTCACAGAAACGAATTTTAGATGGGTCGTGCTTTTCACCCCATGCACAGCCTGGGCAGTCAAAGCCATGGGGCTGGTTAGTTTTTAGTAAGGTGTTGATGTTGCGTACAGCGTTGTCGCTTTTTAACCAGTGAGATGTGGTGCTTTGCAGCGCACCCCAACCACCGGCTGGGCCCTTATATGGTGTATAAAAATCCGTCTTTTTACTCATGATTTGTGCCTTCTGATTGCTGCGACGACGCGAACACGCGAGGCGCATCTTGCTTGGGTAAGTGAATGAGGGTAAGTCCGTAATGTCGAGCAAGTTTCACCGCCAATGTACTGGGGGAAGCGAGATGTATTAATCTTGATAAGCCCACGCGAACGGCTTTTTGCACTAATTCTGTGCTGCATCGGCTCGACATCAGCACACTGTGATTGTGTAAGTTTATCCCTTGTTGAAGGGCGTAGCCAAGTATCTTGTCTAAAGCATTGTGTCGGCCGATGTCTTCCATGCAGATGATGGCGTCGCCTGCGGGGGACAATAGTAAAGCGCCATGAACCGCTCCAGTTTGATTGCCGAGGGTTTGATGTTGATGAAATTGCCTGCGTAATTGTGTCAACAGAGCGTCTTGAAGCGGCCTACATGGTGCGAGCTGCTCAAGCTCTGGCACGGCTGCGGCGATTGATTCAACACCGCATAAACCACAGCCGCTAGCACCAAGATGAGTATGCTTACGTTGTTTGAATCGGGCAAATTGTCGTGGGCTGATTACAAGGTTAATGGCAAGACTTTGAACACCCATTGCTGAGGAGCTTTCTTCTATTTCCATATCGCGCACGTTATCAAGCTGGGTGATGAGTCCCTCACTGCGGGCGAACCCTAATACAAACGCCTCTAGATGTAAGGGCGTTACCATCATGACCGCATGGGCAATACCATTAATGCTGATAGCAAGCGGGGTTTCTTCTACCAGATCGGCGCAGCCTTGTTCACCCCCAATGCGATCGAATGCATAGGCGCCATGGCTGGAGAAGGAAAAAGGTAAATGCCACATAGGTTGAATTCTAGGTTAGTAAATGATCTTAATACTACGTAGACCGCACGAGGTCGTCCAATGCTTTTGTCTTTCTTTGCCCCTCAAAATACCGTATTCTTTGGTTCTAATTTAGAGGACGTTATATATTTTGACGGGTGAAAATATCGTTCAAAAACATCGTCTTTAACAAGCAGAAAAAGAAAATTTTCTTTTCTGTGGTGGCAAGGAAAAGGCACATGCGACAAGGTATGGTTCTGTTTTTGTCATGTATTGAGCGCTACCTGGTGACGGTATTCCCATCTGAAAGTGCGTCTCTTTGAACCAATATTGTTTTATGAGTGTCTGTTTATGTCATCTTTTATCGGTTTTTTACGTGTGATCTTAGCCGGTCCACGGCTTCTTGTTGTCAGTATTATTATCGTTTTTCTTATCGGCTTGTATGCCTATGATGTGCTTGTTTCTTCGAAACAATCCTTGGACAGTTATCAAGTCCCTGTAGTTACCAAAACCCCCCTTTTGATTGAAAGCAAGAAAGTATTCGATGCACCTGCTTTTGAAGTAGATTCGGTTAGTAGTGATGTAAATGAAGAGGAGATTCCGGTTTCCTTGGTGACGACAGACCCTCTTGAAGAGGTCGAAAAAGCCCCCGTTGCGCCACCTGAGGTTAAGTATGTGGTGAAGTCTGGTGATACTCTGGCCGGCATTTTTACAGGGCTTGGCTTGTCTATCGACTCCATGTACGCCGTGCTCGAAGCAGACCAAGAATACTTGGTGCTCGAGCCTTTGATGCCAAAAGACGAGTATCATTTTAAGTTAGATGATAAAGGCGCTTTGCTTGAATTAACTCGGTCTTTAGACGCCAGCAAAAGTGTGTCGTATATACGACATGAGAATGGTGGGTTTACCTATCAAGAAACAACCAAGCCCATCACTTACACCAGCGAAGCTTTGCACAGTGAAATCGAAGGGAACTTCTACCTTTCGGCGAAAAAAATTGGCCTGACAGATGCCACGATTTTACTGATCAATGATGTTCTCAAAGGGCGAGTGAATTTCCATAAAGATTTAAGAATGGGTGATACATTTAACGTGGTGATAAAAAAAGGCAGTGTTGATGGGGTAAAAGTCGGCAAAAACCAACTTGAAGCACTACAGTTGACGGCAAGGGGCCAAACTTATCGAGCGTTTTTGCACTCAGATGGACGCTTTTATGATGGTGATGGCAACAGTTTGACGCCGGCGCTTTTGCGTTGGCCAACACGTAAACAGTTCCGGATCAGTTCGCCGTTTAATGCGAATCGACTTCATCCTATTACAGGTCGTAAATCACCACATAATGGTGTGGATTTAGCGACGCCCATTGGCACTGAATTGCTTGCGACTGGGGATGGTGTGGTCACTCGGGTGACGTCCCACAAGTACGCAGGAAAGTACATAGTGATTGATTACACTGGGCCTTACGGATCAAGGTATCTGCATTTAAGCAAAGCCTTGGTCAAAAAAGGGCAACGGGTAAAACGCGGTCAAGTGGTGGCGTTGTCTGGAAACACGGGACGCAGTACAGGTCCTCACTTACACTATGAACTGCACATCAATGGTAGGCCAGTTAACCCGATGACAGCTGAAATCCCTACTACGCAGTCCATCCCTAGTGGCGAGCATCAGGCTTATCTAGATAAGGTGGATTATTGGGTTAAACTGATGGCAGCGCAAAATACCGCTAAAAATAATCTAACCGATAACATTTAAGAATATCTGGCGTTAGGTGGCAATGAGCGTGTGGTTATTTAATTTACCAGCTCATTGGTGCTGTTCAGGGCATCGTAAGTTAGGCTGTTACCGGTTTCTGGTACAACGGCTTTTGATGCCATTCTTTCCATCGCGACTTCCAAATCTAGCGGTTCAAAGTACAGCAGAGTGCCTATGGTTGGGTGGTCTAAATAATTGACTTTCTTGCTGGCTGTTTTGTTGCTTTGATGTAAGTTAAGTACCAAACCTGGCTCAAACGCTTTGAATTTTGACACAATATCGGATTCACTGACATCAAATGGATTGTCGCTTGTTACAGCTGGTACTGGTTGAGAAAAGCTGTCAAACAAATAATGCTGATAACGAATGTCAGATTCTAAATAACGGCCTAACGTTACCTTGAAAGTACCGGTAAGTTCAGGGTAACCGTCTTTTTGTTGCTCACTGTAAAAAGTCCTTTGCAGAGTGTCGCCCGAATCTTTAAAAATCAGCGTCCATTTTTGGTGAGATAACATGGTGACACGACGAGAAAGTTGCTGTTCGACCTTGGCAAGGGGGGAATTGTCTTCATAATTTGCAGGAGTCGACTCAGGTTTTATGTTGTTGCTTGTTTGCTCGTCCGTTTGTGTAGTCGGTAAGCGTAATAAATGATCGGTGACGTAGACATTTTGGTAATCAATTTGCTCTTTTGTCTGACCCTCAGGCCATAAAAAAGTCACCAGATAGCCCTCGTAGGCTCGAGCGGTATCGGGATTGAAGTTACTTTCCTCTGCCAGCAGAGACGTGCTGACGCTGGCTGAAAGTAGAGCGGTAACAAAAAAGGCTCTCAATGTAATAATTCCAAAGTTAGGGTCGTTTGTTGAAAACGTTCTTCGGCCGTGTTCATTGTGGCGAGGAACTTCAAGGTATCTGAGCCAACTAGTTTGTAGTTGTTTGGCTTGGTCTGAATCAGTTTTATCAGCTTCATTGGGTCAACTGGAGTCTTACTGTTAAAAAAGATCTTACCTTCTTTCGCGTTAGCTTCAATTTTATTAATGCCCAGGCTTTCTGCTTTCAGCTTCAATTCGGTTTGGCGAAACAAATTTTTTGTCGCGTCTGGCAATAAACCAAATCGATCAATCATTTCTACTTGTAAATCTTTTAGCTCACCGCTGACTTTGGCGCTGGCGATGCGTTTGTACAAGATCAGCCGAGAATGCACGTCGCCCAGGTAGTCCTCTGGAATCAAGGCGGGAACGCGCAAATTCACGTCGGTTTGCGCTGGTGAAGTGATGTCAACGTCTGGTGATTCGCCGTTTTTCAAGGATTTTACCGCTCTGTCTAGCATGTCCATGAATAAAGAAAATCCAACGTGCTCAATATGACCACTTTGACCGTCCCCTAGCAATTCCCCGGTACCACGGATTTCCAAATCGTGTGTGGCGAGAGTGAAGCCTGCACCGAGAGTATCCGCAAGGGTGATGGCTTCGAGGCGTTTTTCGGCATCACTGGTTACTTTGCGATCGTTAGGTGTGAGCAAATAGGCATAGGCCTGATGGTGAGAACGACCCACGCGACCACGCAACTGATGCAACTGCGCCAAGCCAAATTTGTCCGCGCGTTCGATAATAATGGTGTTGGCGTTAGGGATATCGATACCGGTTTCTATGATGGTCGAGCAAACTAATACATTGGCACGTTTGTGGTAGAAATCGGACATAACCTGCTCCAATTCTCTCTCGCGCATCTGGCCATGTCCGACAATAACACGGGCTTCGGGGATCAATTCTTCCAATTCTTCCGCGGTTTTTTGAATGGTTTGTACTTCGTTGTGTAAGAAGTAAACCTGACCGCCACGGTGTAATTCACGCAGAATAGCCTCTTTGATCTGGTGGTCATCTTTTTGTTTAACAAAGGTTTTGACTGACAAACGTTTCGCTGGTGGTGTGGCTATAATCGACAAATCACGAATGCCCGACAAAGACATGTTTAAGGTTCGTGGAATCGGTGTCGCGGTGAGTGTCAATATGTCAACTTCAGCTCTCAATGCTTTGAACTGCTCTTTTTGTTTCACCCCAAAGCGGTGCTCTTCGTCGATAATGACCAAACCAAGATTGGCAAATTTGATGTCGCTTTGAATCAACTTATGCGTGCCGACCACAATGTCTGCTTTTCCTTCTTGGAGTCTGTCGATGGCGGCATTGGACTGCTTTCCCGAGCGGAATCGTGATAGTAGCTCTATTTCAACAGGCCAGTCGGCGAAGCGGTCACAAAAGTTCTCATAATGTTGTTGTGCCAAAAGAGTGGTTGGCACCAACACGGCGACTTGCTTGCCATCTTGTACGGCTAGGAAAGCGGCGCGCATGGCGACTTCCGTTTTGCCGAAGCCCACATCACCACAAACTAAGCGATCCATCGGTTTCTTAGCAGACATGTCTTTCATGACCGCATCAATGGCCATTTGTTGGTCTGGGGTTTCTTCGAATGGAAAACCGGCGGCGAACAATTCGTATTGATCGTCAGGCTTGGCAAAGGCATAGCCTACGCGAGATTCGCGTTGTGCATAGATTTCAAGCAATTCTGCGGCGGTGTCGCGGGCTTTTTCAGCGGCTTTTTGTTTGGCGACGCTCCATTTGTCTGTACCCAATTTGTGCAGGGGGGCTGTGTCTTCATCAGCGCCGGTGTAGCGTGAAATTAATTGCAAAGAAGAAACAGGTACATAAAGTTTGGCGTCGTTGGCGTAACCCAAGGTGAGCAGTTCCGTTTCTTGGCCGTCGATCTGTAGATTGGTTAAGCCCAAATAGCGACCAACGCCATGATCGATGTGTACCACGGGAGCATTCATTCTTAACTCGGTTAAGTTTCGAATGATGGCGTCTTCGCTGATGTTGTTTTGTTTGTTGCGACGGCGATGTTGTGAGACACGTTCACCCAATATTTCACTTTCAGGGATCAGTGTCAGTTCATCATTAATGGTGAAGCCGCGACCAATATTGCCTTCAGTAATCGCCAGAGACTTGGTGGACTTGCTAAAGGCTTTCCAATCGTCAACTTGTTTGGGTTTGATGCCATGCTTTTTTAACAGGTCAAGTAAAGCTTCTCGTCGCCCTGCAGATTCAGCAACGATCAAGACTCGCGTGTGTGTCTGATCTAAAAAGGCTTTTAATTTGCTTAATGGCTGGGGCGATTTGGAATCAATTTTCACCACATCCAAAGGGGAATAAACAGGGTGCTCACCTTCGGCGGAAAAAACCACATTGGTGTATAAATTGAGCTGTGCAAATATTTCGTCTTCTTTTAGACATATTTCTTCTGGGCGCAGCACAGGGCGTTCGATATTGTAATTTAGAGATTCGTGACGGCTGCGATAGTCGAGCTGAATGCTGGCCAGTTGCTCGTGGAAAGTGTCGGACCGCACAATCAATGTATTGTCGGGTAAGTAATCAAATACGCTGGCGGTGTGTTCAAAAAACAGCGGCAAGTAATATTCAATGCCAGCAGGAATAATGCCACTGGAAATGTCTTGGTAAATGGGGCTGCTCAGCGGGTTGGTCTCGAAGCGCTCTCGAAAGGCCTGTCGAAATTGCTGTATACCTTGGGGCGTGGTGGGAAACTCCTTAGCCGGCAGCATTTTGATCTCGTCGACCTTGTCTATACTGCGTTGAGTTTCAGGGTCAAACCAGCGGATTGAGTCGACCTCATTGTCAAACCAGTCAATACGGATGGGGTTTTCAGCGCCCATCGGATACACGTCCATCAAGGCTCCGCGAATGGCGTATTCACCGTGTTCATGAACATTGTCGACGTTTAAATAACCGGCGTTGGTGAGTTTTCTTGATAGCTGCTCAAGGGGCAGTTCCTGTCCGGCTTTTAAGTGGAAGCGTTGCGCGTGCAAATGTTGTTTCGGGCAGAGGCGCGTCAAACAGGATGCTACAGTAGTGAGAACAACCGGGTTGGTGGTTTCACTCAAGCGCGCTAGCGTTTCTAGGCGTTGCGAAACAATGTCTTGATGAGGAGAAAATGCATCATACGGCAAGGTCTCCCAATCGCTAAAACGAAGGATGTCTTTTTTGTGCTGATTCAGAAACTGCAGCTCATCTTCCAGTTCATTTAGTTCGGCAACGGTGTTTACCATAAACAAAACCGGCTGCTTGTACTGGGCGGCAATCGCTAATAACTGCAGTGCTTTTCGGCTGCCATCTAGGCCGCATAACGTGTTTTTAAAGCCGGGTTTTAAGGTGAGCGATACAGTTTCTGACATGTTGGTTTTAGGTTTCTCTAGTAGCAGACAATGTTAAGGACACGGAATCGGCAAAGCGTAAAGCGTGTGGCTTAGAAACTTCTATTTTAGCAAAGGTAACATGCTTTGAGGTCATGCATAACGCTAGTAAGTCGGCCGTCATTTTTTCGAGCAACAAAAAACGGTTGTTTTCTGTGTGAGCGATCATTTCTTTGCAAATAGTACGATAATTTACCGCGTTTTCTACGTCGTCGGTATCGAACGCTTGGGACGCCGGGTACTGAATCCAAGCATTGATGATGACGTCTTGTTTGTTTTGTTTTTCAGATTCATTAAATCCGATGTACGTTCGTAAGCGTAAGTTTTTTATATGAATTTGAGCTTCAGGATTGATCATAACGTAGCTTCCATTATTAAGCTTACTAGAAGTAAGGCGATATTGTGTCGTTTTCGGCCTGGTATGGCAACTCAGTGAATACGCATTGGGGCTTAGTTTTGGATTGATTGCTAGGGTTTTAATTCAACTTTATGGGTTTGTTTTAATAGCCGATTGTTTGTTGTGCAAGTAATTTGTCAAAAGTCAGTCAATTAAAGGAGGTTATGTCAGTAATCAACACAAACAATTGGATTTAAAGAAAAGTTGGCGATTAAAGACGACCTCGTACGCTGGTCAAGGGGGGAAATGACCTTTATAATACTCCGGTTTTTTGGTGAAGTGAGTTTGCGTTTACATAACCTTTAAGGTTTGTCCGCTTGTGCATGTTTTCCCGGAGGGGGGTATGAGCAAAGCGCATTACGCTTTTTGTGTTCAATTTATTGTTGGGCAGACATATGTATAAAATTACAAAAGGCCTAGATCTTCCGATCTCAGGTGCTCCCAATCAAGTTATCGATAAAGCAGCAGCGGTTAAAACTGTCGCTTTGATCGGTCCTGACTACCATGGCATGAAACCGACCATGTTGGTTCAGGAGGGAGATAAAGTTAAAAAAGGGCAGGTTATCTTTACAGATAAGAAAACCGAAGGTGTAAAATACACCGCGCCTGCTGCTGGAACCATCAAAGCGATCAATCGTGGCGAAAGACGTGTTTTTCAATCTCTTGTTATTCAAGTTGAAGGCAATGATTGTGAAAAATTCGCGGCGTATTCTGGTTCTGAGTTAAAATCTTTGGATCGTGCAAAAGTCGTTGAGAATCTAGTGGAATCTGGATTGTGGACGGCCTTTCGTACGCGTCCATTTTCAAAAGTCCCTGAAATTGCTTCAGAGCCAAGCTCTATTTTCGTGACGGCAATGGACACGAATCCTTTAGCGGCTTCGCCTGAAGTGGTTTTGGCTGATCAAGCGGAAGCCTTCGCCGATGGTCTGACGGTATTAACCCGTCTGACGAAAGGTAAAGTATTTGTTTGTAAGGCACCTGGGGCTAAGATCCCAACAACTTCTGATGTGTCGGTTGAAGAGTTTTCTGGTGTTCACCCTGCTGGTCTTGCTGGTACGCACATCCATTTCCTTGATCCAGTTAGCGACAAGAAAACAGTTTGGTCAGTAAATTACCAGGATGTTGTGGCATTTGGTAAATTGTTTGTTACTGGCGAGTTGAGCACAGAGCGTGTTGTCTCGATTGCTGGTCCTCAAGTTAAGAAGCCACGCCTTGTTCGTACGCAAGTAGGCGCAAGCTTGGATGGGTTGTTGTCAGGTGAAGTAGCACAAGCTGAAAATCGCGTGATATCTGGTTCAGTGTTGTCTGGTCGAAATGCGCAAGGTCCATTTGCTTACTTAGGCCGTTATCATAATCAGGTATCTGTACTAGAAGAAGGTCGTGAGCGTCAAATGATGCATTACCTTCGTGCTGGTGTGGAAAAACACTCGATCATGAACGTGTTTTTCTCAAAACTGACAGGCAAAAAGTCATTTGATATGACCACTACCACAAATGGTAGTGATCGTACTATGTTGCCACTTGGAAACTTTGAACGCCTTGTGCCAATGGATATTTTGCCAACTCAATTGCTACGTGCGTTAGTAGTGAACGATACAGAGCAAGCTCAAAAACTAGGTGCACTTGAGTTAGACGATGAAGATTTGGCTTTGTGTACTTACAGCTGCTCAGGTAAGTTCGAATATGGCCCGATCCTTCGGGATTGCCTAACTCTAATAGAGAAAGAGGGTTAATTCATGGGGCTTAGAAAAGTACTCGATAAAATGGAGCCTGAGTTCCACTCAGGTGGTAAATACGAAAAGTGGTATGCACTTTTTGAAGCGGTAGACACCATTTTCTACCGTCCAAGTTCTGTTACTAAAAATGGTTCCCATGTTCGTGATGCGGTTGATATGAAACGTATTATGATCTTAGTGTGGATGTGTACCTTCCCTGCAATGTTCTTTGGTATGTATAACATTGGCTTGCAAGCCAATAGTGCCATGGATGTGATGGGTGTTGAGGCTGCAGACACTTGGCGCCATTCCATTATTGGTAGTTTGACTAGTTATAATGTCAACAGTGTGTGGGACAACATGATTTACGGCGCAATGTACTTTTTGCCTGTTTATCTAACGACCTTCCTTGTTGGTGGTTTCTGGGAAGTCTTGTTTTCTTCTGTGCGTAAGCACGAGATCAACGAAGGCTTCTTTGTTACCTCCATTCTTTTCTCTTTGTCTTTGCCTGCTACTGTGCCGTTATGGCAAGTCGCTTTGGGTATTACCTTCGGTGTGGTATTGGCGAAAGAAGTGTTTGGTGGTACGGGCAAAAACTTCCTTAACCCTGCTCTTGCGGGTCGTGCCTTCTTGTTCTTCGCTTATCCAGCGTCTATGTCGGGTGATGCAGTATGGACAGCGGTTGACGGCTTCTCTGGGGCAACAGCATTAAGCCAATTAGCGGCTGATGGCGTAGCCGGTTTGAGTGTTGTTTGGTCGGATGCATTCTTCGGCTTCATTCAAGGGTCTATGGGTGAAACATCCACATTAGCTATTTTAATTGGTGGTTCTGTACTACTGATTATGAGAATAGCGGCGTGGCGCATTGTTGCCGGTGTTATGTTGGGTATGGTGTTAACGTCATCACTGTTTAACGTGATTGGTTCAGATACTAACCCTATGTTTTCAACTCCATGGTACTGGCACCTAGTTTTAGGTGGTTTTGCTTTCGGTATGATGTACATGGCCACTGATCCAGTGTCTGCGTCCATGACAAATCGTGGCAAATGGTTCTATGGTGCTTTGATCGGTTTGATGGTTGTGCTTATTCGTGTTGTTAACCCAGCTTACCCAGAGGGTATGATGTTGGCTATTCTGTTTGCAAACTTGTTCTCGCCATTTATTGACCACTTTGTGGTTCAGGCAAACATTAAGCGGAGGGTAGCTCGTAATGTCTAGTAGTAACGATAGCATTCAAAAGACAATCATAGTTGCTCTATCCTTATGTTTGGTTTGTTCTATCTTCGTTGCAGCGGCAGCGGTGGGCCTTAAGCCTATTCAGAACTCCAACAAAGACTTAGACCGTAAACGTAACATCTTATCTGCGGCCGGTATGCTAGAACCTGGCAAAACCGTTGATGAGATTTTTGCAACGGTTGAGACACGCATCGTTAATTTGGAAACTGGGGCTTTTGCAACAGACGCTGAATTAAACGAAGCAGGTATCAATCCGGCAACTTATGATCAAACAGCGGCATCTAAAGACCCTCAGTTATCTCAAGCGTTGAGCGGTGAAAATGATCCAGCGAGCATTAAGCGTCGTGTAGATTATTCATCTGTATACTTGGTTAAGTCTGAAGGTGAAATCGACAGAATCATTCTTCCTGTTCATGGTTACGGACTTTGGTCAACTATGTATGGTTTTATGGCACTGAAAAATGATTTTAACACCGTTATTGGTTTTGGTTTCTACGCCCAAGGTGAAACACCTGGGCTTGGTGGCGAAGTCGACAATCCAAACTGGAAAGCCCTGTGGAATGGTAAAGAAGTTTATGACGACCAAGGTGAGGCGGTTATTCGTCTTGCCAAAGCGGGCGTCGACAGTTCTGATCCTCAAGCGATGCACAAGGTTGATGGTTTGTCTGGTGCAACCTTGACCAGCCGTGGTGTGACTAACCTTGTTCAATACTGGTTGGGTAAAGAAGGTTTTGCGCCTTTCTTGACAAAACTTCGTAGTGAAGGAGCTCAATAATGTCTGATGTGAAAAAAGTTCTCTTTGGGCCGATTCTTGCGAATAACCCAATCGCTTTACAGATCTTAGGTATTTGTTCTGCATTGGCGGTAACCAGTAGTTTGAAAGTTAGTTTGGTTATGGCGATTGCCTTGACCCTAGTAACGGCGTTTTCAAACTTCTTCATCGCGATTATTCGTAACCACATTCCAAACAGCATTCGAATCATTGTTCAGATGATCATCATTGCGTCCTTGGTTATCGTGGTGGACCAAATTCTGAAAGCTTTTGCGTTTGAAATCAGTAAACAGCTTTCTGTGTTTGTCGGTTTGATCATTACGAACTGTATCGTAATGGGTCGTGCCGAAGCGTTCGCGATGAAAAATGGACCGGCTATGAGCTTTGTCGATGGTATCGGTAATGGCTTGGGCTACAGTGCAATGTTGATCATTGTTGCCTTCTTCCGTGAATTACTTGGTGCAGGTAAACTGTTCGGTGTTGAAATCTTGGCAACGGTTCAAAATGGTGGCTGGTATCAGCCAAACGGTTTGATGTTGCTGCCACCAAGTGCCTTCTTCGTGATTGGCTTGGTAATTTGGGCGCTACGTTCTTATAAGAAAGAGCAAGTAGAAGAGCCTGACTTTAAGATTGCAGCGAATTCTCGTTCTCAGGAGGCGCTATAAATGGAACATTTAATTAGTCTATTTGTTAAGGCTGTTTTTGTTGAAAACATGGCGTTGGCATTCTTCCTTGGTATGTGTACTTTCTTGGCATTGTCTAAGAAAGTAGAAACAGCTATTGGTTTGGGTATTGCGGTTGTTGTTGTGTTGGCGATTACGGTTCCACTTAACAACTTGTTGTACAAAAATTTATTGGCTGACGGCGCACTTGAATGGGCCGGTTTACCAGGGGTTGATCTTAGCTTTTTGGGTCTGTTGAGCTATATCGGTGTTATTGCCGCTGTGGTGCAGATACTCGAAATGACGTTAGATAAATACATGCCTGCGCTGTATAACGCTTTGGGCGTGTTTTTGCCACTAATCACAGTGAACTGTGCCATCATGGGTGCGTCTTTGTTCATGGTAGAGCGTGACTACAACTTCAGTGAAAGTCTTGTTTACGGTGTAGGTGCGGGTGTTGGTTGGGCGTTAGCTATTGCAGCGCTTGCTGGTATTCGAGAGAAACTAAAATATTCAGATGTTCCTGCTGGTCTACGTGGTCTTGGCATCACGTTCATCACTGTTGGTCTAATGAGTTTAGGTTTCATGTCATTTTCAGGTGTGCAGCTTTAATAAGCGGCACTGTTAGACAACCAAGAATAAGGTGTAACTAACATGGTCAACTTAGAAATTATTCTAGGTGTGGTGATGTTCACAGCTATCGTGCTTGCGTTAGTGGCAATTATCCTTGCTGCTCGTGCACGCTTGGTAAGCACTGGGGACGTTACAATTCGCATCAATGGTGAAAAAGAAGTAACTGCGCCTGCTGGTGGTAAGTTGCTTCAAACTTTGGCAAACAGTGGTATTTTTCTATCATCGGCGTGCGGCGGTGGTGGTACATGTGCACAGTGTAAATGTAAAGTAACAAGTGGCGGTGGTTCTATGCTGTCTACTGAGCAGTCTCACTTTACACGTCGCGATGAAAAAGAAGGGTATCGTTTGTCTTGTCAGGTTTCTGTGAAACAGGACATGGACGTAGAAGTACCTGAAGAAGTGTTTGGTGTAAAAGCATGGGATTGTACGGTTGAGTCAAACCCTAACTTAGCGACCTTCATCAAGGAACTGACGTTGAAATTGCCAGAAGGCGAAAACGTAGATTTTCGCGCAGGTGGTTACGTTCAGCTTGAAGCGCCCGCTCATACGGTTCACTACAAAGACTTTGATATCGAAGAAGAGTACCGTGGCGATTGGGACAAATTCAATCTTTGGAAATTTGTTTCTAAAGTTGATGAAACCGTAATTCGTGCTTACTCAATGGCGAACTACCCAGAAGAAAAAGGCATCGTGAAGTTCAATATCCGTATTGCTTCTCCACCTCCAGGTAAAGACGATTTACCACCGGGTCAGATGTCTTCTTATGTATTTAGTTTGAAACCAGGCGATAAGATCAAAGTATACGGGCCTTTCGGTGAGTTCTTTGCGAAAGACACTGATGCTGAAATGGTCTTTGTGGGTGGTGGTGCTGGTATGGCACCAATGCGCTCGCACATTTTCGATCAGCTGAAGCGTTTGAATTCGAAACGTAAAATTTCTTTCTGGTACGGTGCACGTAGCGTCCGTGAAGCTTTCTACTCTGAAGAGTACGATAAGTTACAAGAAGAAAATGAAAACTTCGAATGGCACTTGGCGTTGTCAGATCCTCAACCAGAGGATAACTGGGAAGGCAAAACAGGGTTCATACACAACGTTTTGTATGATAGCTATTTGAAAGATCATCCAGCTCCAGAAGATTGTGAGTTCTACATGTGTGGACCTCCAATGATGAACGCGTCTGTGATCAAAATGTTAGAAGATCTTGGTGTAGAAAAAGAAAACATCCTGTTGGATGATTTCGGCGGCTAGCACCTAAATAAAGACCCACCCTAAGGTGGGTCTTTATTTTTATTGGCAACTAAAAAGATGTTATATGCGTAAAAAAATACTGTTTTCTGCTTTTTTACTTGTTGTTATTGCGGTGGTGTACCGCGTATCTGTTTTTACTCCAGAATTAGTCAGTTTTTCCGGCCCTACTATGGGCACAACTTATACGGTTAAGTTTTTCACTACGGAAAACGTGACCAGTTCTCGTGACTTAAAAGACGACGTAGATGCCGTTTTAGTCAAAGTGAACGCATTAATGTCCACCTATGATTCAAACTCGGAACTTTCATTGTTTAATGCCATGCCGGCAGGGGCATCCACAACGGTAAGCGAAGAGCTTACTTATGTTGTCGATAAGGCCTTATTGATCAGTGAAATGAGTGGTGGTGAGTACGATGTTACCATTGGTCCATTAGTGAATTTATGGGGTTTTGGCCCTGGTAAACGTGATGATAAGGTGCCGTC
Source organism: Marinomonas vulgaris (assembly GCF_018145875.1). Taxonomy (GTDB): domain Bacteria; phylum Pseudomonadota; class Gammaproteobacteria; order Pseudomonadales; family Marinomonadaceae; genus Marinomonas; species Marinomonas vulgaris. Next base: position 39,766 of record NZ_JAGSSV010000010.1, read on the forward strand.
TCAAGTTGAAATAGATGAAGCGAAAGAGCGCGTTGGTTACAAATATTTGACGCTAGACGGGCGTCAGCTAGCCAAACAAAAAGATGTTTATGTGGATTTGTCTTCCATTGCCAAAGGTTACGGCGTAGATGCTGTGGCGCAGGTACTTCAAAACAAAGGCATTAGTAGTTATCTTGTTGAAGTCGGTGGTGAGATTGTCTCTAAAGGAATGAAATCTGACGGTATCCCTTGGCGAATTGCCATAGAAAGTCCTGCCGGTGGTCATGATATTGCCGAGAGAGTCATAGATGTGACCAACATCGCTGTCGCAACCTCGGGTGATTATCGAAATTATTTTGAGAAAAATGGTGTGCGTTACTCTCACACTATCAATCCAATCACGGGACGACCTATCACGCACCGTTTGGTTTCTGTTACTGTGGTCGATAAAACTGCCACCATGGCTGATGGCTTGGCCACGGCGATTACCGTATTAGGCCCAGATAAAGGCTTTAAGTTCGCCCAAGAAAACGGCGTTGCCGCTTACATGCTGGTAAAAACAGACTTTGGCTTTGAAGAGCGCCCTTCGGATGCGTTCAAGCCTTATTTGAAATAATTTCTTAAACTTGTTTTTAATTTGTAGGAGAGTCTTATGTTAACCGTTGTTTTGGCATTTGCCCTTATGTTGTTATTGGTTGCCGCTATGGCTGTGGGTGTTCTTATGGGCAGAAAGCCCATCTCTGGTTCTTGTGGCGGTATGAGCTCTTTAGGGATGGAGGTTGCCTGTGATATTTGCGGTGGCGACAAAGGCAAATGTGATGAAGAAACCAAAAAAGGTGCTTTAGCGAAAGTCTCAGATAGTACGTATTACGACGCAACTAAATAATAGGATGGTAAGAGGGTATTATGACAACAAGACATTATGATGTGGTGGTTTTAGGCACAGGACCTGCTGGGGAAGGCGCTGCAATGAGTGCAGTAAAGGCCGGCAAGAAAGTAGCAGTTGTTGAAGCCAGCTCTCAGGTCGGTGGTAGCTGTACACATCTAGGCACAATTCCATCCAAAGCGTTGCGTCACGCTGTGAAAGAAATCATTGTGTTTAATACCAATCCGATGTTTCGTGATATCGGTGAACCACGTTGGTTCTCATTTCCTAAAGTGTTAGATCGCGCTAACCGAGTTATTGATCAGCAGGTAATGGGACGAACGGAATATTACGCGCGCAATCGTATTGACATATATTTTGGTCGCGGTAAGTTTAAAGATGCCAACACCATAGAAGTGAATACCTACGAAAAAGGTCCAGAGTTGTTAGTTGCAAAAAAAGTGGTGATTGCGACCGGCTCACGTCCTTATCGCCCTGCCAATATTGATTTCTCTCATCCTCGTATTTATTGCTCTGACACTATTTTGAGTTTGAGTCACACACCTCGTTCATTGATTATTTACGGTGCCGGCGTTATCGGCTGTGAATATGCGTCGATCTTCTGTGGTTTGGGCGTGCGTGTTGAGCTTATCAATCCGGCGAAGAAGTTATTGAGCTTTTTGGATGATGAAATCACTGACGCCCTTAGTTACCATTTACGTGATGGTGGTGTCCTCATTCGTCACAATGAAACCTATGAATCTGTAGAAACAACAGATCGTGGTGTTGTGATGCACATGGCCTCTGGTAAAAAGTTGCGCGCTGATGCCTTGTTGTTCTGTAACGGCCGTTCTGGAAACACGGATAATCTCGGTCTAGAAGCTATTAATCTAGAAGCGAATGGCCGTGGTCAGCTAGCGGTGAATGATACTTACCAAACACAAACGGAAAATGTATACGCAGCAGGTGATGTTATCGGTTGGCCAAGCCTTGCCAGTGCCGCTTATGACCAAGGTCGTGCTGCGGCAGGTAACATGTTTGGTTTAGAAAATAGCGAGTTCATCAGTGAAGTACCCACTGGTATTTACACTATTCCTGAAATTAGCTCGGTAGGTAAAACAGAGGCCGAGTTGACGGCTGAAAAAGTGCCTTATGAAGTTGGTCGTGCGTTCTTTAAGCATACAGCACGCGCACAGATAACTGGTGAAGCTGTTGGTATGCTTAAACTACTTTTTCATCGTGAAACGCTCGAGATATTAGGTATCCATTGTTTTGGTGACCAAGCGTCTGAGATTGTGCACATAGGTCAAGCGATCATGAAGCAGCCAGGCGAACAAAATACGTTGAAATATTTCTTGAATACAACATTTAACTACCCAACGATGGCAGAGGCTTATCGCGTTGCCGCATTAAATGGTTTTAATCGCGTGTTCTAATATCAGTATGAAAAACAATGCCCGCTACGCTGAAACAGTCTAGCGGGCATTTTTGTTTGGGTGATTTATTTTAGAGAAAGCCTAGCTGCCCTTAATGGCGTAAATACCTTTAAGGTTTCTAAAGTAGCCCTTGTAGTCCATACCGTAACCAAATAAAAATCTGTCCGCGACGTCTGTTCCAACATAATCCGGTGTCATATCGGTTTTACGATCATGCAGCTTATTGATGATGGTCGCGGTGCGAACGCTACGAGTTTCTTGTTGTTCCAGCCACCCTATAATTGCTTGAAGCGTGTGGCCTTGGTCAAAGATATCGTCGATGACAAGTACGTGTCTGTCTTTAAGGCTAGTTTGTGGGTAGCTTAACCAGTTCAAAGATGAGCCTTCGGTTTCCATGCCGTATCGTGTTGCGTGAATATAATCTACTTCCAGCGGAAATTTAAGGCGCTCAATTAAGGCCGCAGTCGGGATCAAGCCACCATTCATAACGCACAAAACCAAAGGTAATTTATCGGACAGATCGGCGGTGATTTGTGCAGCAATGTTATCGAGGGTCGCGTTGATGGTTGCTTCGTCGACTAAGCAATCCGCTTCCTCTAAAATTTTGTTTAGTTCGTCGATTGTGTTCGTCATGATAAGCCCTATTAAAAAATTTTTGCGATTTTACATTAATCCTGACCGGATGCTAAGTATTTATATTGTGGAGCGTGGCGCACAGACAAATGGAGCTGAGTACAATCAGCCATGAGCTTTGTAACCAAACCAGAAAAATAGGGATGGCTGCGAAGGCGCCATAGACCACCTGGTAGCTGGTAAAAAACTGCGCAAACGAACTAAAAATAGTGTTTAGCACATAAAGTGCAACACTGCCGACCAAAGCTGAGATTGACGCCCATTTGAGTGAAACATCGGCATTAGGGGTTAAAAAATTCAGTGTCAGCAACATTAAAAAATACAAAGCGACCGTGCCTAGCTCCAATAGGTTGTTTATCCATGAGCTGGTTTGCGTGTCGTAAATTTGCATAGAGATAAGCGTGCCGTAAAGGCTCAAAGAGGCGGCAAACAAAATAGGCCCTAAAGTCAAAATAGCCCAATACGTCAATAGTCTTTCACGAATCTTACGTGCATTTTTAATGCCCCATATAGATTGAACACTGCCTTCAAAACTGTTTAGCAATAAAAGTGCGGTTAAAAACAGCGCCACCAAGCCGGCGACGGGTAGGTTTTTGGCTTGTGACGAAAAGGTCATTAAATAGGGCAGCATTATGTCGCTGGAACCTGGCGCTAGGTGCTGTTCAATCAGTTGAAAGAGTTGGGTTTGCATGTCTTCTAAAGCAGGGGTGAAGCTCAGTATTCCAACAATAATAGTGATAATGGGTACGGCGGCGAGCAGGCTAGACAAAGTCAGCTGAGCCGCTCTTTGCGATAAATTACTATGTTGAAACCTTGTGGCAGTCAATCCCCCATACCGCTTGATGAGTAGAAGGGCGAAAATAAGGCGATCTTGCATGAAAGGCGGTCTCTATTTGGTGAACATAAAGAATACCATAGGCGGCTGATATTCTTGAAAACTTACGTTTGTGCACATTGCACAAATACGGTGCAATGTGAATCTTTTTGGCGCATTTGCTTGTCTTGACCTCCTCGAAGCAGTATTATTCGTCTCGTTCCTTTTGTGATATTTGTGCTGCGGCATAGTGAATATTTACTATTCTCGGTTCCTTAGTTACAAATAGTCATTTTAGCCCAGTTTTGCTGGGCTTTTTTATGTCTATTGGTTGACGATTAATATTCCGTCCCTATAATAGCCCACCACATGAAATGTAATGAGCTCAGTTCCGTTAGCTCAGTTGGATAGAGCAACCGCCTTCTAAGCGGTAGGTCACTGGTTCGAATCCAGTACGGAGCACCATTTCAGTCCATTACTTTAATTAAACTGTTATTTAGGTTTTGTTGGCTTTTTTTACATGAATATCTTACTCACTGTGAGATAACCAACAAATTTAAGCAAGTTCCCGAGAGGAAGTTTTATGCAAGTTTCTGTAGAGACAACGTCTTCAATTGAGCGCGTTCTTACCATCAGTATCCCAGCTGCTCGTGTTGACGAAAAAGTAAATTCTGAAGTGGCAAAAACAGCGAAAAAAGCACAAATCGACGGCTTCCGTAAAGGCAAAGTGCCAGTTAGCGTGATCAAAAAACGTTACGGTCAAGGCATTCGTTTAGATACGGTCGAGCAAATGATGCGTGATGCGTATGTTGAAGCGATCCAGCAAGAGTCTATTCAGCCTGCTGGCATGCCATCTATTGAGCCAAAAAACATCACTGAAGGTGCAGACCTTGAGTTCGTTGTAAAAGTTGAAGTTTACCCAGAAGTGACTCTAGCCGACAACTCAGCGATCAAAGTTGAACGCGTATTGTCTGAAGTAACCGATGCTGATGTTGATACAATGTTGGAAACGTTACGTAAGCAGAATGCAGAGTGGACAGCGGTAGAGCGCGAATCTGCAGATGGCGACCAAGTTACTATCGATTTTGTTGGTTACCTTGGCGACGAAGCCTTTGAAGGCGGCGCAGCAGAAGGTCATAAACTGGTTCTTGGTTCTAACACCATGATCCCAGGTTTTGAAACTGGCATCGTTGGCGCTAAAGCAGGTGAAGAACGCACTATTACGGTTACTTTCCCAGAAGACTACCAAGCAGAAAATTTGAAAGGCAAAGAAGCGACTTTCAAAATCACTGTGTCTGAAGTCGCTGAGCAAATTCTTCCTGAACTGAACGATGCTTTCGTTGAAAAATTCGGTCTAGAAGAAGCAACTATCGATGCTCTTCGTGCTGAAGTACGTAAAAACATGGATCGTGAATTGAACCAAGCGGTTAAATCTAAGCTGAAAAATGCTTTGTTTGAAGGTTTGTCTTCTATCAACGAAGTTGAAGTACCTGCTGCCCTTGCTGATCAAGAAGTTGATGCACTACGTAAACAAGCTGCTCAGCAGTTTGGTGGTGAAGGTTTTGATGCGTCTCAACTGCCTGCTGAATTGTTCCTAGAAGAAGCGAAAAAACGCGCTAAACTTGGCTTGTTGATTTCTGAAGTAATCAAGCAAAACGATATGAAAGTGGACGACGATCGTGTTCGTGCTTTCCTAGAAGACATGGCTCAAGCTTACCAAGAGCCTCAGCAAGTTGTTGACTTCTACTTGAAAAATAAAGAACAGCTAGCACAAGTTCAATCTGCTGTACTTGAAGAGCAAGTTGTTGATAAACTGCTAGAATCAGCTCAAGTTACTGAAGTAACATTGGGTTATGAAGACGCTATCAAGCCAAATGCCCAAGCTGAAGAGGCTGGGGAAGAAGCATAAGACGAGTCTTATCTCTTTAATAAGGTCGACATAGCTTTGCTATGTCGACTTTTTTGTTTTAAGGAATGCGATATGAATTTAATGAACCCTACTACCGGTCCAGTTGCTATCACGAGTAACGGTCTTGTCCCAATGGTTATTGAGCAGACAGCTCGTGGTGAAAGGTCATTTGATATTTACTCGCGCTTGCTCAAGGAGCGAGTGATCTTTTTAGTTGGTCAGGTTGAAGATCACATGGCTAACCTGGTTGTGGCTCAGTTGCTGTTTTTAGAGTCAGAAAACCCAGATAAAGATATCCACCTGTACATTAATTCTCCAGGTGGCTCTGTTACTGCTGGTATGTCTATTTATGACACCATGCAGTTTATTAAGCCGGATGTAAGTACCATGTGTATTGGCCAAGCGGCGAGCATGGGAGCTTTGTTATTAACGGCGGGTGCTGACGGTAAGCGTTTCTGTTTGCCTAACTCTCGAGTGATGATTCACCAACCATTAGGTGGTTATCAAGGGCAGGCGTCAGATATTGAGATCCACACACGTGAGATCTTAAGTATTAAACATAAGCTTAATGAAATTATTTCTTTTCACACTGGTAAGCCTATTGAGCAAGTGGCCATTGATACGGATCGTGATAACTTCATGAATCCTGAAACCGCAAAAGAATACGGTTTGATCGATGAGATTTTGTTGAAAAGAACCGTTTAAAAAAGGGTGAATAGATGTCGGATGATAAGTTTAGCCGTGGCGATAATTCTGATCGGCTATTGTATTGCTCTTTTTGTGGAAAGAGCCAAGACGAAGTAAAAAAACTGATTGCAGGGCCTTCTGTTTATATCTGTAACGAATGTGTTGACTTATGCAATAACATTATTACGCAAGAGTTGTCGCAAATTACCGAAGAAGGCGATGCCTCTGACGAGTTGCCAACTCCAGCTAAGTTGAGTGCAGCACTGGATGACTATGTCATTGGTCAAGATCGAGCCAAACGTGTTCTTGCGGTTGCTGTTTATAATCACTACAAGCGTTTGCGTCATCAAGGTAAAACCGACACTACGATTGAACTGGGCAAAAGTAACATCTTGCTGATTGGTCCAACTGGTAGCGGCAAAACCTTGCTTGCACAAACCTTGGCTCGTGTACTAGATGTGCCTTTTACCATTGCTGATGCGACCACATTGACGGAAGCCGGTTATGTGGGTGAAGACGTTGAAAACATCATTCAAAAATTATTGCAGAATTGCGATTATGATGTAGACAAAGCTCAGCGTGGTATCGTTTACATTGACGAAATCGATAAGATTTCTAGAAAGTCAGATAATCCATCAATTACTCGTGATGTGTCTGGTGAAGGTGTTCAACAAGCCTTGCTTAAATTGATTGAAGGTACGGTTGCTTCTGTTCCACCTCAAGGCGGTCGTAAGCATCCTCAGCAAGAGTTTTTGCAAGTAGACACTTCAAATATACTATTTATCTGTGGTGGTGCATTCGCGGGTCTTGAGCGAGTGATCAGTGATAGAACAGAAAAAAGCAGTATTGGTTTCTCTGCAATGGTGAAAAGCAAAGATGAAGGTAAATCTTTTTCTGAAGCTGTGCACCGTGTTGAAACAGAAGATTTGGTTAAATTTGGTTTGATTCCAGAATTTGTCGGACGTTTGCCTGTTGTGGCGACACTGTCTGAGCTGGACGAAGAAGCCTTGATGACCATCTTGAGCGAGCCTAAAAATGCACTCGTTAAACAATATCAGCATTTGTTTGAGTTAGAAGGGGTTGAGTTAGAGTTTACACCTGAATCTCTGAAAGAGGCTGCTAAACTTGCTCTTGAGCGTAAAACGGGTGCTCGTGGTTTACGTAGTATTTTGGAGTCCTCTTTACTTGATTGCATGTACGAATTACCAACGCGTAACGATGTAGTAAAAGTTGTTATGGATGGCAGTTCAATTCGTGGTGAGTCCAAACCACTTATGGTGCTTGAAAAAGAAGAGTCTGCGGAAAACGCTTAACTTTCTTCTTGCTGAGAAGAAAGTGAAAAGGCCGAGTTTAAGTTTAATCGCTTAAATTCGGCCTTTTTCGTTGCTGAGCTTGTATTTTGTTGCTTCGCCCCTATCTCTTTCCTAACAATGCTTTAAATATAAAAGTGCGCTTATGTTTATGCGCCCGAATTGGAAAAAAATATGACAGATTCTTTGCTCCTTCCAATGTTGCCACTGCGTGATGTGGTTGTGTATCCCCATATGGTGCTGCCGTTGTTTGTTGGTCGTGCTAAATCCATCGCCGCTCTTGAGTCAGCAATGGAAAATGATAAATACGTTTTTTTGGTCGCACAGCAAGACGCTTCTAAAGACGATCCAGCGTTAAAAGACCTTTACAATATAGGTACGACAGCCAAGGTCATGCAGTTGTTAAGGCTTCCTGATGGTACAGTAAAGGTATTGGTAGAAGGGCATAAGCGAGCTCGACTCGAGAAAATCGAGGAAGCGGATAATTTTTCTCTAGGGCGTATTGTCGAGCTCGAGTTCCTAGAGGAAGACAAAGCCGGTCATGGGGTTATTCGCAATGCGTTGTTGAAGCAGCTAGATGAATATGTGGCCGGTAGCAAGCGTATTCCTGCTGAGGTGGTTGCCTCTTTAAAATCCATTGATGACTTGGCGAAATTGATCGACAACATCACAGGTCACATGAGTCTCAAGCTTGAAGATAAGCAAAAAGTCCTCGAAATTGATTCGCTAACGGGTCGTGGTGAATATTTGATCGGCTTGATGGAAGGTGAGTTGGATATTGCTCATCTTGAGAAAAACATCCGCAGCCGTGTTAAAAAGCAGATGGAAAAAAGTCAGCGCGAGTACTATTTGAATGAGCAAATGAAAGCCATTCAGAAAGAGCTGGGCGATATGGAAGACGGCAGTAACGAGCTAGATCAGCTTCAAGAAAAGATTGCTGAAGTTGGTATGTCTGACGAGGCAAAAGAAAAAGCAGAGGGCGAACTTAAAAAGCTACGCATGATGTCGCCTATGTCGGCCGAAGCAGCTGTTGTTCGCGGCTACATTGATTGGCTGACGTCTTTGCCTTGGAAAAAACGCAGTAAAGTCCGTAACGACTTGGCGTACGCTGAAAAAGTCTTAAATCAAGACCACTACGGCCTTCAAGATGTGAAAGAACGTATTTTAGAATTCCTTGCTGTTCAGCAGCGCGTGAAAAAAGTCAAAGGGCCGGTTTTGTGTTTGGTTGGGCCACCGGGTGTTGGTAAAACCTCATTAGGGCAATCCATTGCCAAAGCGGTAAACCGCCAATATGTTCGTATGGCTCTAGGTGGTGTGCGCGATGAAGCAGAAATTCGTGGTCATCGTCGGACTTACATTGGTTCCATGCCTGGTAAATTGTTGCAAAAATTGGCCAAAGTGAAGGTGAAAAACCCACTCTTTTTGCTCGATGAAATAGACAAAATGGGTATGGATCAGCGTGGCGATCCAGCATCGGCGTTGTTGGAAGTGTTGGATCCTGAACAAAATCATACGTTCAACGATCATTACCTTGAAGTCGATTTTGATTTGTCTGATGTGATGTTTATTTGTACATCAAACAGTATGAATATTCCCGGCCCACTGTTGGATCGTATGGAAGTTATTCGTATTCCAGGCTACACAGAAGACGAAAAACTGAATATTGCCAAGCGTTATTTACTGCCTAAGCAAGTTAAGTTGGCGGGCTTGAAAGATAGCGAAATCAGTGTCACTGATGACGCTCTTATGGACGTTATCCGCTATTACACTAAAGAAGCAGGTGTGCGTGGCTTAGAGCGTGAATTGAGTAAAATTTGTCGTCGAGTGGTGAAAAAACAAGCATTGAGCGCCAAAAAAGACGCCAAGGTGGTGGAGGTGTCTGCCGAAAATCTAGAAGATTTCTCGGGTGTGCATAAATTTAGTTATGGTAAAGCCGAGGAAAAGAACCAAATTGGTCAGGTAACTGGTTTGGCTTGGACGTCAGTGGGTGGTGAATTATTAACCATAGAAGCGGCTGGTGTGGTTGGTAAAGGCCGTCATGTCAAAACGGGTTCGCTTGGTGATGTTATGCAAGAATCCATTCAAGCGGCACTCACGGTGGTAAGAAGCCGAGCCGTTGGTTTGGGTATCGATGAAGATTTCCATGAAAAAACCGACTTGCATTTGCATGTACCCGAAGGCGCGACACCCAAAGATGGTCCAAGTGCTGGCGTAGCGATGTGTACTGCTATCGTTTCTGTTCTAACTAAGGTGCCTGTTAAAGCGTCTGTGGCTATGACAGGGGAGATTACCTTACGCGGCGAGGTGTTACCTATTGGTGGGTTAAAAGAGAAGCTTCTGGCGGCTCACAGGGGGGGCATAAAAACAGTGATTATTCCTCATGAAAATGCTCGCGATTTAAAAGAGATACCAGACAATATCAAAGCTGATATTGAGGTTATTCCAGTAAGATGGATTGATGAAGTGCTGGATATTGCTCTAGAGTACATTCCTTCACCAAAAACAGCAGAAACCTTGCCTGCGAGTGAAAAAACTGTTGATGAACAAGAAACTGTCAGTCATCATTAGGCAAATATTGTGTGTTGACAGGGAATAGGCTGGGCTTGTATAACTTCTCGCTCGGCCTTGTTGGTAGGCATTTATTCTGTGCCGAAAATAGTAAGGAACCACGAAAATACTAAAGGGGTACAACGTGAACAAATCTGAATTGATTGATGCTATTGCAGCGACAGCTGATTTATCTAAGGCGTCTGCTAGTAATGCTTTAGACGCGACTTTAAAAGCAATTGAAGCAGCGTTAGCAAAAGGTGACCAGGTTACACTAGTTGGTTTTGGTACTTTTGCAGTTAAAGAACGTGCGGCACGTACAGGCCGTAACCCTCAAACTGGTGAGGAAATCCAAATTAAAGCAGCGAAAGTTCCAGGATTTAAGGCCGGTAAAGGTCTTAAAGACGCTGTAAACTAATGTTTTAGGAGTGGTAGTTCAGTTGGTTAGAATACCTGCCTGTCACGCAGGGGGTCGCGGGTTCGAGTCCCGTCCATTCCGCCATTAGACACAAAAGGTGTATTCCAAGCGGAATGCACCTTTTTTATTTGTTATTTAATTCACTCATGTGGAGGCAGTAATGCTCCAAGATATAAGAGATAAGTCACAAGGTATTGTGGTAAAGATCATAGTCGGTTTTATCGTTGTGACTTTTGCTCTATTTGGCGTAGACGCCTTGGTTCAAAGTTTCAGTTCATCGGATACCGTAGCTGAAGTAGATGGGGTCGAAATTAGCCGCACTCAAATGCTACAAGGCGCAGAAACACAACGTCGTCAGTTAATTTCGATGATGGGTGGTCAAATCAATCCTGCCTTGTTAGAAGACAACCTTCTTCAACGTCGTGCGTTGGATGAACTGGTTCAGCGCATTGTTTTAGAGAATCAATCAGAGAAGTTAGGGCTTGGCGTATCGGATGATCAGGTGAACGCATATCTGCTGCAAGCGGAGCAATTTCAAACAGATGGCCAGTTTGATCAAAACAAATACCTAAACTTTATTAATTCCCTTGGTTTTACGCCTTTAGCTTTTCAACAACGTATTAAACAAGATGTATTAATACAGCAACCACGTAATGCTATTGCTGGTTCTGAGTTCGTTTTACCTTATGAAGTGGAGGCAGTGTCTAAACTGCAGTCACAAGAAAGATCATTTGATTATGTGTCTTTTTCATTGGCTGATGAAGCGGAAAACATCAGTGTGACAGACGATGAGCTCAAAGCCTATTATGATGCCAACAAAGACAGTTTTAAAACGCCTGAACAGGTAAAAGTTGACTATGTCTTGATTTCGTCAGAAGACTTTTACAACAAGGTGTCAGTAACAGACGAAGAGTTGCAACAAGCGTATCAGGCGTCCATCTCTGATTTGGCGCAAGAAGAGCGCTCTGCCTCTCATATTTTGTTCGAAACGTCGGATCGCACCGATGCTGAAGCACAAAGCTTATTAGACGAAGTGCAAGCCAAACTCGATGCTGGCGAAAGTTTTGCCGAGCTTGCTGCACAATATTCTGATGATATTGGTTCCAAAGACGACGGCGGTAATCTAGGGTACGTTGAAGCTGGCATGATAGACACTGCTTTCGACGATGCGCTTTTTTCAATGGTAAAAGGCGATGTTCGATCTGTTAAAACGCAGTTTGGTTATCATTTGATTCAACTGAACGACATCACATCGGCTGAGTTACCTAGTTTTGCGTCTTTAGAAGACGAGCTAAAACAGGGTTTAATGCAAGACAAAGCGCGAGATGCGTTGTTGACGGCTCACGAAGACATTACAGATCTAGCTTATGCCAGCGACAAGCTAGACATCCTTGCTAAGGAATACGGTGTTGATGTAAAGCAGAGCGGTTATTTTGGTCGCGATGGTGGAATAGATGACGTAACTAGCAATGCGAGTGTTATCGCTGCTGCTTTCGATGTTGCTGTGCTTGAAGACAATCAAAACAGTGATTTGATTGAGCTGAGCGACGATCAAGTAGCAGTGATTCATTTGAATGATCACAAATTAGAAGCTGTACAGCCGTTTGAAGAAACACTGGAAGAAGTGACTTCTGTTGTGGTCCAGCAAAAAGCGTTGGCGTCCTTGAAGCTTAAAGCAGAACAAGCAAAAGACGATGCAACGACAATTTGGTCTTCAGTGAGCGATGCTCAGCGTGGCCAAGATGAAATGGCGTCTTTGGCTTTCACCATGGCGCACCCAGAAGGCGCACCGGTAGTTGATATTAAAAACTTATCTAATGGCGATTTGGCGTTGATTCGTTTGACTAGTGTAAGTATGGGCAATATCGAGGTTCCAGAAGATCAGCAAGCGGCTTACGAGCGTTATTTGAGTCAAACTCAAGCGACTTTGAGCACGCAAGGTCAAGAAGATTTCTTGACGAATTCGGCGGTTATCGAAAGATAAAAAGTTACGCTACTGGTCTAGTAAAGTAAAACGAGCGTCGTACATTGATCTCAATAAAAAGCCACTTCACTGACAATGTGAAGTGGCTTTTTTTGTTTGATTGGAAGCTGTTGAGGGTGTTTTGCTTGTTTTAAGCTGTCGTCAGTTCAGTGAACCAAGTATTTGACGGTATAAAGAAAGCTTGGCCAGTGGTCGCTTGTGTGTACTGCATCAGGTGATCGGTGTTGCCGTCTTCGTCACCCTTCACCATACTTTCTAACATGCGATTGAAAATCACCGGTGTTTTGCTGTAACTGGCAAACATCAAGCCTTTTTCAGTCAAAGACGCAAAAGGCATGCTGTGACGAAGAATCTCTAAAGATTTGCCCTGCTCATCTTTTAGCGAGGTGCGCTTAGTGTGAGCGTGAACGGATTTTTCGCTCGAAGGGTACTCTTCGTTGTCGAACTTGGTTCGGCCGTAAGTATCTTCTTGAGTTTTCAGGTCTTGTTGTTCCCATTTAGCCAAATCATGTACAAAACGCATCAGGTTGAAATAAGACCCTTGGATAAAGCGTTCGTCTTCTTCGCCGACTAAGGCCACCGCTTTACGCTGTTCTCCTTCTGGGTTTTCAGTGCCATCCACAAAGCCCGTTAGGTCGCGGTTATCTAAGTATTTGAAGCCACTGACTTCTTCGACCAAGATAGCGTATTGGCTCAGTGTAGAATATAAGGCTTCGCCAAGTAGATAAGTTACATCACGTCGAGACGATCTTAAATGCAACACCATGTCCACGTCCGTTGAAGGGATTTGTATGTCTTTGCCCTCTATGGTCGGGAAGGGGGACAAATACTGAGGGCGCTGTGTGTCTAGCTCATCCCAAATTAGATGACTAAAACCAATGGCCGCATGCAAGTGGGCGTCGGCATAGTCCTGTTGATATTGCTCAACCACAGAGGGCAAGCTTGCGAGTGTGGTCTTCAGCGCAGAAAGGTCAGAGCGATCAAGGTTAAGAGTGATAAACAGCGCATCGCTGGAGGCTTCTGCAATGATGCCGGATTGATAAGGGGTCATTATGATGATCCTTCTGACAATGTGTAAGTGGGAAACACCCCAACTCTAAAAGTTAGGGTACAGTGTTTTGAGTTGACTCGCCTGCGAGGGCTTAGCGTAGCCGCTGGTGTATTCTTCAAGCGCATCGGCCAAAGGCTCGCCTTGCCATTCATTGCTTGGGTTACTGGAATACATCATTAATTCGGCTTCCATTAAGAGTTGAGTCACTTGAACGCTGGTTAGCCGTTTTATGTCGTCTACGCTGCGGATTTCGTTGTCCCCCCAGCGGTGTCTAGCCCATTCTAGAAGGCTAGGTCGTAAAGAGGATAAATCATTCTGGCGACAACAGCTTATTAAGGCGTCAAATGCGCTGAATTCATCCACGGTATTGAGCGCGGCAAACTCTTGAAGTGTCGGTACATTAAGTTCAGCTTCCGGCGAGGGCTGGCGTTTTTTGAGCCAGATCCAAACCCAAAGAGCCAGCATAACCGTTGTCAGCACAAGTAATCCGGCAATTAAATAGGATCGCACAGAAAAAGAGGTGTCGCCTTGTTCTGTGTTGATTGGAAATGCGTCGTTATCTGGTGCGTTTCTCCTCGCTGATTCTGTTCCTGTCTGTGCTGTTGTTGCGCTAGACGGTGACGGTTTTTTGGCTAAAGAGATAGGCGCAACAGATCGTGTTTGAGCGGGTAAAGGGTCACTGATTGGTGTTTTTGTAGGATTGCTGGCCGTAGGCAGCGGTGCAATGTTGATGGTCGGCGTCGTGGCAATAACCGTTTGCAAGGCTCTTTGTTCGGTATCCCAATAGTTAATAGTGATATCAGGTAAGGTCAAAGGGCCTTCTTGGGTCGGAACCACCTCAATCACAATAAGCTGACGACCCACAACGCCATCGGCGCTTTTCTGAGTGTCGAATTCAGGGTTTTTAGGGTAAAGCTTATAGGCGCGGGTGCTGTTGAAATCGATCGGCGGAATTTGCTCTGGTAGCGCGCCTTTTGCCTGTACTTCAATAGTCCAAATTAGAGTGTCTCCTACTCGTGGAGAGTCGTTGGTTTTATCTAATGCCGTTGAGATTTTAACGCCTTGGCTGGGCAGCCAGGCTGTGCCTGAATAACTTGCTGGAATTGGCAATACCTGAATGTTCAAAGGCTCGCTTTGAACCTTGATCATGCGTCTGCCAGTGGATGTATTCACCATGGCTTGAATGCTCTGGGGCGGCAAGGTCAACAAACCACTGCGTTGTGGAAAGGCTAAGTATTCCCGAGTAATCACCTGATATTGGGTGCCATTAACGGTTTGATAATTCATTTGATCATCGCTTAATCGCTCGACCACTAAATCTGGGTGCTCTGGCACAGAACGGTTGGCGTTTTGTAAGGCAACTGAGGTGAAAAGTTGTACGCTGATAATGGTTTCTTGCTGCAAATACGGCTCGATCTCAGACACATCGGTCTTGATCATTACAGGTGGGTTGCCATTGGCATCCAACAGTTGAGGAGAGTTCTTGATTACCAAGCGAATCGGTTCAGAGGCGTGATCGCCGATCTTGATTGGAGGGATTTCAAAGGTGCCAACAGATTTCGGCATCAAGCTGACGACCCAAAAATTCAGTGCCGTTGTCGTGCCTAAATTAAAGCTAAATTGGCTGTTTTGGCTTTTGCCTAAAATCGTGAAGTCTCGCTCTAATGGCGATAAATCAGGGCCGTTTCCAGTATCTGAAAAATCGGCCCTTAAGGTGAGCTGAACCACTTCATTTTCAACGGACACCGTTTTATTCAGCGATGCGCTGACAGTGTCAGCAAAAAGAGCATTGGAAAACAACAGACAAAGCAGAAGCATCACCGATGCCAAATAGACTCGATAGCGCGCGTCGTTGGCCTTGAAGGACGGTAAGTCGTGCTTTATTACCATGGGTCTTGCTTATCCTCTTGAGTGAATTGCTGTTCGTTGCGTCGTTCTTGATGTAAGTACCAGAGCTTACGTTGCAGTAATAACCCAGGGTCGTCTTGAATTTGTCGTAGCCATTGATCAAGTGCCTGCTGTTCTTCTTGATTTAGCGGCGTGTTCTGATCGAGTGGCGTGTCCTTAGCATCCTCTTGCTTATTATCCTCAGGTGTTTTGTTTTTGTCTTGTTTTTCAGGCGTTTTATTGTCATTTTTTTCGTCAGACGGTGGGTTCTGAGTGTTTTTATTTTCAGTATCGGAGTCCGAATTTTGCTCTTTGTTGTCAGGATTTGAATTATCTTGGGAATCCTGTTGCTCTGATTCTTGGTTTTGCTCTTGCTCTTGCTCTTGCTCTTGTTGCTGTTGCTGCTGAGCTTGTTGTTTCACGTACTCTAGATTTTCTCGGGCGGCGTCTAAATCTGGGTCTTGTTCTAAAGCCGTTTCATAGGCCTCAATGGCGCCTTGAAGGTCACCAGACAAAGCAAGGGCATTGCCTAAATTGTAGTTTTCGGCGGCGCTTCGCTGGTCTAGTGACGTTAGGGTTTGAATGGTTGAATCGTAGTTTTCCAGCGCATAAGACGACGCCGCCTTCCATTTTGGCTGTTCAAAATAGCGGTCTGCCGTTGCCCAATCGCCTTGGTCGACCGCTTGTTGGCCTTTTTGATCGGGGGTGAGAAACCACTCTAGCGGTGACGCTTGCAGTGAATCAAGGGGCAAAAAGCCCACACTGAGCAGCAACGCAAACACAGCACCACGACGAAATTGAAACGCTAGCCAAATCAATAAGGGCAAGGCAAACCAGTGACCTTGTTCCACCCAGTGAATGCTTTTGTTTCGTGCTTGTTGCGTTTGCTCATTGCTGAGCGTATTGCGAGTGATGACGGACAGATCTTGCGGTGAGAGTCGTCCTCGATAAAAGCGACCGCCCACTTTCTCCGTAAAGGCACTGAGTTCTGAAATGGGGGTGGAAGCGACAATGTTTTTGCCGTTACGTTTGAGAATCTGCCCGTCCGGTAGCTGTATTACTGCTCCTGCTTGAGTACCAATTGCCACGAGGTCTAGAGTGATTGCGTAATCGGCTAAGCGCTTAGGGATCTCGACTCGGTCTTTATCAGTTATCTCATCGGTTAAAATAATCAGGTGTAATGCTTGTTGTTTATCTTTGTGTAAGGATAAAGCCGTCTCGATGCCGCTGGTTAAGTTACTGCCGTAGGTGGGCATAATGATCGGATCGAGCGCCAATAAAAAATGGGTGATGGTTTCCCTGTCTTGACTAAAAGGGCTGATCACAAACCCTTCTCCCGCGAACGCCACGAGTGCCATTTCGCCATCTTTGTTCTGCGCCAAAATATCGCGAATGGTTTGCTTCAGTTGAGTTTGGCGATTAGGCGTAATGTCAGTGGCGTACATGGACAGCGACTGATCAACCACCAGTACGGTCTTTTGAGTACTTTCAAACATGGTAGTGGGAGCTTTTGTCCAGCTGATCCCCGCCAGACCAATCCAACATAAAGAAACGCAAATCAATCCTAACCACCTCACCACACGAGGCGAAGAGGATTTGTACACCAGATGCGGCATCAAATGATCATCGATGAGATGTTTCAAAGGGCGCTGACCGTCACTGTGGCGGATAAAATACAAGCTTACTACCCAAGTGATGGGCAGGCACAATAGCCAAAAAGGGCGTTCAAAATGAATCAAATCAAAGAGCGTCATTGATGTTTGCCTCTTTGCCAGTTAATCGGCTTGCTGATTAGCGCAGACAGGGCAACGAACAGCAAGGCAGCCAAACCAAGCCAATGAAACAAACTGGTTAAAGGACGTTGCCAAACGTCTTCTGTCGGCGTTGGTTCTAAGGCGTCCAGTGTTTGATATATTGCCTGAAGGTCTTCTGTACTTTTGGCGCGGAAATATTCGCCGCCGGTTTGAGCAGCGATGTTACGCAACAAGGTTTCGTCTAGGTCGCTGGAAGGGTTTACCACTTTGGCGCCAAAAAAACTTTGCACCACCATGCTCTCAGCACCCATGCCGATGGTGTGTATGCGTACATTTTGCGCTTGAGCGAAAGCGGCGGCCTGCTCAGGTTGCACGCGGCCTGCGGTGTTGGCTCCGTCTGTCATTAATATCAATACTTTTTTATCGGAGGGTTTGTCTTCCAAGCGCTTTATGCCTAATCCGATGGCATCGCCAATGGCCGTTTGTTCGCCAGCGAAGCCAATTTGCGCTTCTTGAACTAATTGATTGATGGTGTCGGTATCAAAACTCAGCGGCGCTTGTAAATAGGCTTTGGTACCAAAAACGATAATGCCTACTCGGTCGCCGCGTCGCGCCTGAATGAAGTCGGCCAGCACGGATTTCGCTGTATCGAGGCGATTTGCGGGTTGATCATTCAGCACCATGTCGGACACCTGCATACTGCCGGATAAATCCAAGGCGATTAGTAGATCCCGACCGGACGGCGTTACCTTGGTCGGCTCGCCAAGCCAGATCGGTTGAGCGATGGCCAATATCAATAGCACCCAAGCGACGAATAAACAGATGGCTTGATTTGGCGGTCGCTTGGTGGTGATGGCCTTGTCTTGATATTGCATCAGTTGTGCGGTGCTGTTCCACCAAAGAGCGTCTTCTTTTGGGGTTGCCTTGGGCAAAAAACGCATTAATAAAGGCAACGGCAAGAGGAGTAAGCACCATGGCCAAGTCAATTCAAGCATGGTGTTTCCTTATCCAAAACAGGGTGACGGCAATCATGTCGGCGCGTTGTTGCTCGTTGAGCTCTATCACTGGTCGATAAGGCCCATCGATAAACCCAGCGCCAAGAGAAGAAAAGCGTTTTTTGCCGGGTAGTTGCTCGTCGAGTTGGGCAAACAGTTGGGCGCTGGGCAATGATACGAGGTGCTGCTTTCCTTCGCTGACTAGGCAACGTCGAACCATTTCGTGACACAGTAAGAGGCTCTCTTTGTCGCTCAGCTCGGCTATGCTTTGTGTAATGGCCTGACACGCTTCTCGTCGATAGGTACGTTTTTGATGACGTTTATAATAAAAAGCACCAAGCGCCGTGATGGCGATAAGTAAGGCAGCGACCAGCAACCAAGTCCACCACACAGGAGGCCACATGGGGATGTTATCGGGCAGTAAATACGCTTTATTCGGCAATTCAAGAGGCGGCGTTGGGGTGTTTTCCATTAACGTAATGCTCCTTTTGCCAATAAGGTGCGAGCAATCTTTTCCGGCGATTCGTTTAAATCAAACACATAATGCTCAATGCCCAAGAGAGACAGGCGATGTTTGAATCTGGCATTGCTGGCAAAAAAGTCTGCCTTGGCCTGTTGAATACCTGATTCAGTCACTGAGATACGCTGAATGCCAAAGCCGCTGGTCATTTGGTAGTGTCCGGCGGGTAAATTAAAGGCGTGGCTGTCGATGATTTGTACCCAGTGAACGCGGTTGTGTTTGGCCAGTTGCCACAAGGCAGCTTCTTCTTTGTCGTCCCAATATTGTTTGTCCGTCAAGATGATCACATCTTTATTGTGAGCGTGATGAATCAAGGGGCTGCCTGTCCAAATACTGTCGGCAGTGTATTTGTCTGCCCTATGGCTCAAAGCCGTGGCGTTTTTGAGTTGTGCTAGCAGCACAGACAACGATTGTGTGTTACCGCTGGTCTGATGCTGAGCACCGTAGGTTAGGCGGTAAGACAAAGCATCGCCTTGTTGCTTGGATCGCCACGCGATCAGCCCTGCTAGTTGAGCGAATCGTGTTGAAATAAAGGTGTGTTTTGTGCCGAAGTAAGCGCTAGGAGAAAGGTCCATGAGCAAAAGTCGCTGGTGGTCATTTTCTTGCGCGTACAAACGGGTATGAGCTTGGCCGGTGCGAGCCGTAACACGCCAGTCGATATGGCGTAAATCGTCGCTAGCTTGATAGGAGCGCAGTTCGAGCATTTCCATGCCGTGGCCTTTTTGTCGGGACCGACGTTCTCCTGTGGTTGCAGCAAATCGCATGGCTTTGGGCGCTCGACCAAGGTGCTTTGCATAATGAGCGAGCAAAGCAAAATGCGTGTCGTCCAGTTCGGGGGAAGGGGCTAATAATGGGTTCATAGGCCAATCATCGACTCAATGACCCTCACAGCGCAGGCACGTGACTGATGAGTCTTTTTAACAAGTCATCCACGGACAAGCCCGCCGCTTGTGCTTCAAAACTGATGATCACTCGATGGCGCAACACGGGCAAAGCAATCTGGCGCACATCGTCTGGGGTGACAAAATCACGACCATGAAGTAACGCATTGGCGCGGGCGCAACGGTCTAACGCCAATGTACCGCGTGGGCTGGCGCCGTAGTCGATTAGGTTGGTGCCCTTGCCGGCGTCGCCAAGGTACAACTCCGGCTGCCGTGTCGCCATAATGAGTTGCACTATGTATTGCTCCACGCTTTCTGACATGTACAAAGACAAGGCTTTTTGTTGCAGTGCGAGTACATCCGCTGGGGTGCAAATGGGTTGCGATGGCGTGGAGGTGGTTTTGTGTAAATCTTGTTGTCTCACTAAACGCAGCACTTCTAACTCGCTGGCCGCGCTTGGGTAGCCCAGGTTGATTTTCATCATGAAGCGATCTAACTGCGCTTCTGGCAAAGGGTAGGTGCCTTCTTGCTCGATGGGGTTTTGTGTGGCGATGACAAAAAACAATTCGGACAAGGAGTAGCTGTGATTGCCAACGGTGACTTGCCGCTCGCCCATGGCTTCCAGTAACGCCGATTGCACTTTGGCTGGCGCGCGGTTGATTTCGTCGGCCAGTACAATGTCGTTCATGATGGGGCCAGGAATAAAGCTAAATTGTCCGGTTTCTTGCTGATAAATGTCGGAGCCGGTAACGTCGCCAGGCAGTAAATCTGGCGTAAATTGAATGCGTTGGAAGCGACTGTCGATAGCGTTCGCTAAGGCTTTAGCTGCGGTAGTTTTGGCAATTCCTGGCGGGCCTTCAAGCAGAACATGGCCATTGGCGATCAAGGCAACGAGTAATTCGTGGGTTAAATCGGGTTGGCCAAGAACGGCACGGTTTAAGTGGTCTTTTAATTGTTCAATTACAGCTACCATCGAACCTAGGTTCCTTATACTTCTGTCAAAAAAAGTGTCAACGCAATATAATAGCGCCCATATTATCGGATTCAATTCTTTACGCACAGGGTGTTCTCTGTAAGGGTAATGTAAGCACAGGACGAAAAGATGGCGAAAATTGTATTAAATGTGGCCCTGTCTGCATTGAAGTATGAGGCGATGTACGCTGGGTTGGCGAAAAACCTAGTGGCCAATAGCTTAGACGGTCGAAAAGTTCAGTTGCCCCTGTCAGCGTTTCAGCGTTTTGTCACCCACCAAGGAATTCACGGTTTTTTTGAAGTGGAATTTGATGATTCGAATAAACTGATTAGCGTTACAAAAATTAGATAGCGCTGTCTAATGTTAACCGCCTAGGAGCTTTATATATGTACCAACTCGCGCGCTCATTGTTGTTTAAATTAGACGCTGAAGTGTCCCATGATCTGTCTTTGGAGCTTCTTGGAGCCAGCAGCCGATTGGGCCTTAAAAAGTTCCTAGGGGAAATGCCGGCTACCAAACCTGTTGATGTAATGGGGTTGCGTTTCCCTAACGCCGTGGGCTTGGCCGCAGGGCTAGACAAAAACGCCGATGCGTTCGAAGCGCTGGGTGCGTTGGGTTTTGGCTTTGTGGAAGTCGGGACGGTGACGCCCAAAGGCCAGTCGGGTAACCCAAAACCACGGTTGTTCCGTTTGCCTGAGCACGAGGCCATTATTAACCGCATGGGGTTCAACAACAAAGGCGTAGAGCACATGGTGTCACGCATCAAACAGCACCGTTACCCGGGCATTTTGGGCGTGAATATTGGTAAGAATTTGACCACATCGGTGGAAGACGCCGCCGCGGATTATTTGGCTTGTTTGACTCAAGTGATTCCTTATGCGGATTACATTACCGCCAACATCAGTTCGCCAAATACTCCAGGGTTACGCAGTTTGCAATTTGGCGACAGCTTGGCGCAGTTGATTGCGCCGTTAAGCGAAGCCCGAGATCGTTACGAAGCCGAGCACGGTAAACGCGTGCCTTTGGCGGTGAAAATCGCCCCAGACATGACAGACGATGAAATCAAAATGGTCGCCGACACCTTGGTTGCTCAAGGTGTCGATGGCATTATCGCCACCAATACCACTTTATCTCGCGAGGCCGTAGTTGGTCATGCGTTTGAAAAAGAAGCCGGCGGATTGAGCGGTGCGCCGGTGCGCGATGCCTCTACTCATGTGGTGCGAGTATTGGCGGAGCATTTAAAAGACACCTTGCCGATCATTGGTGTGGGTGGTATTTCAAGCGGTGCCGATGCGGTTGAAAAACTGCAAGCGGGCGCACGCTTGGTACAAATTTATTCCGGCTTTATTTACCACGGCCCAGAATTGATCAAAGAAGCCATTGCGACCACAGACGCCTATTATCGTGAACGAGAGTTAGGCTTGTAGGTTGACCTTGCACGACACATTCACAGACATTAAAAAAAGTACTTTCATAATGAGCACACAAACACAGACTACCGAGTCAAACAGCCAGGTGTACGACCTAGAAATCACCTGCCCACTAGGCTTGGAAAACGTCTTAGAAAAAGAGTTACACAGTGAAGGGCTAACCCAAACTCGGTTTGGTGAAGGCCAAGTCAAGTTGAACACCGATTTGGAAGGCATGTACCAAGTTTGCCTTTGGTCTCGTGTGGCGACCCGCGTTATGTTACCGATTGCCAATTTTAAAATTGACTCTGCCGACGAGCTTTACGATGCGGTAAAAGCAATCAATTGGTCTGAGCACATGTCCGCGACCGACACCATTGCTATTGATTGCCATGGTACTAACCACCACATTCGTAACACGCAATTTGGTGCCGTGCGCGCCAAAGACGCAATTGCCGATTACTTTGTTGATTTGTCTGGCGAGCGCCCCAGCGTGCAAAAAGAACAGCCAGATGTGCGTATCGCCTTGCGTATTAAGCGTGAAGTGGTGACGGTCAGTATCGATTTGTCTGGCGAAAGTATGCACCGCCGTGGTTATCGTCAACAAGGCAGCATGGCACCGCTAAAAGAAAACCTCGCGGCGGGTTTGTTGTTGCGCGCGGGTTGGCACAAAGACTGCGGTTTGACGCAGTTGATTGACCCTATGTGTGGTTCTGGCACCTTCTTGGTGGAAGCGGCGATGATGTCTTTGGACATGGCGCCGGGTTTGGGTCGTCAATACTGGGGGTTCAAAGGTTGGAAGCAGCACGATCATCGTTTGTTCCAGCAGTTGAGCGACTTCGCGAAGAACCGTAAGCGCAATGCTGATGAGCTTGGCTTGCGTTTCCAAGGCACCGACCAAGACCAAAGAGCCATTGCCGCGTCTCGTGAAAGCATCAAACGTGCTGGCCTAGTGGGCGTGATTGATGTCAACATGACCCCCTTCCAGCAACATGAATTTGCCATCGATGAAACCAAACCCGGTTTGGTGATTTGTAACCCGCCTTACGGTGAGCGAGTTGGCGACGAAATGGCGCTGATTGCTTTATACCGTGAATTAGGCGAATGGGTGGTGAATCATGCCCGCGGTTGGCAATTTATGATGCTGACCAGCAACGACCACTTGGCGCGTCAAATTCCAGTTCGTCCTGAAAAAAGCACTCGCGTGATCAACGGCGGCATCGAATGTCGTGCGTATTTGTTCCCATTGCTTGAAGGTAAAATCAAAGAAGACGTGGTTGCCCAAGCGGCGATGACGCCGGGCGCACAGATGTTCGCCAACCGATTGCAGAAAAATGCCAAGAAGCTGAAAAAATGGGTCGAGAAAAATAAGATCCAATGCTATCGCGTGTACGACGCCGACATGCCTGAGTACGCCGTTGCGATCGATATTTACAGCGATTGGGCACACGTACAAGAATACCAAGCGCCGAAAAGCGTCGATCCTGAAAAAGCCAAACAGCGTTTGTTTGAAGTGATGTCGGCGATTCCGAGCGCGCTCAACATTGCTGAATCCAAGGTGGTATTGAAGCAGCGTCAGCGTCAGTCTGGTAAAGAACAATACGAAAAGTTTGATCAAACCAAATATGAAATGACTGTCGAAGAGTACGGCTGTGATTTTATTGTGAACCTGAAAGACTACCTAGATACCGGCTTATTTTTGGATCATCGCCCCGTGCGCAAACTGATTCAAGACAAAGCCAACGGCAAGCGCTTCTTGAACTTGTTTTGCTATACGGCGACGGCGTCTGTTCACGCGGGTCAAGGTGGCGCGCGCAACTCGTTGAGCGTCGATATGTCCAATACCTACACCGAGTGGGCGCGTCGTAATATCGAGCTGAACGAATTTTCGGATTTGCATCACCAAGTGGAACGCGCCGATTGCATCGAGTGGCTTAAGCAAAGCCGTGATAAATTCGACCTGATCTTTATGGACCCACCGACCTTTTCGAACTCGAAGAAAATGGCCGATGTGCTGGACATTCAGCGAGATCATGGGGAATTAGTGCGTTTGGCCATGGCGCGATTGGCACGAGGCGGAGAGCTTATTTTCTCCAACAACTATCGTCGATTTGTGCTTGATGCGGATCTTGAGCAAGAATTTAACGTGAAAAACATCACCAGTGAAACGCTTGACCCAGATTTCGATCGCAATGGAAAAATTCACCAATGTTATCTGATTAAGTTCAAAGGCTAATTTAAGAGCTAATCTGATAGCAGGCTGGAACGAGTAAAAAAGGAAAGCGCAGGCTTTCCTTTTTTCGTTTAAGCGGCAGAGAGAGCCATTATTTTGTCATCTTGATAGGACAAGATGTGTGTTTTGAAAAAAGTGTCTATAGTTAGTTCACGTCATGTTAATTCACGTAATCGTTATTTTAGGCCATTTTACAAAAACGACTGAATGAGGTGAGCGATGAAACTCAAATTAACGCCAACTCAAAACCTGTGTGTTGGGTATTTAGAATCGGGTTTTAAGCTGATTCAACTGGATGAGCAGTTTTACTTTATTAAAGGTGAGCGGCGACAAAAGGTGTTGCCCAAAACCTTAGATGCGCTGGTGAACCGAGGTGCACTTGAACATACCGAGCAAGGTGAATACGCCTTGAGTGATGAATTTATTGAACACCGCAAAAAAATGCGTCAAAAAGGCGAGGCAGAACTCACTTGCCACTAGCGGGTTGCTTTTGTCGCTCAATATTCAAATGATCAGAGCCTGTCGCGTTTTCCGCTACAGGCTCTGATGCTTTTTATTCCATTTATTCACTTCACTCGAGCCGATTTTATTACTGCACTGATTTAGGTGTTTGCGTGAAGAGGTAACCAACGGCTTGAGCCAGTGTTGGGCTAACGCGACCGCTACGTAGCAAACTCCATAAAGGTTGTTCGGTTTCTGGGTGTTGGCTGAGCTCGGCGGCGATTTGTTTAAAAGCGATGTAGCCATCTTCTCTGTGTGCCAATTTCTCCATAATGATGCGCAAAAGCTGTGGGTTTTGTCCGAGCCAATGGGGGCATTTTGCCGCTAATGCAGCGATAGGATGAAGCTCCTGATCTTGGCATTCGCTTAAACTGCCCAATAAACCAAACAAAGGCAGTAATAATGCATCGTTAAGGTCAGCTCTTGATAAGGCGCGTAAATAGCTGGCTTGCATCAAGGCGTCTTGCTCGGTTTGTATTAGTTCAATCAAGGTATTTTGTAGGCTTGTAGGCAAGATTTCATGTTCCAAGGCATGGCACAAAGCGCTGACTAGGGGCGACGCCGCTAAGGGCAAGGCGTTGTTGATCAAGGCGTGATATTTGTCGTCGTTCACGCGAGCGGCGAGTTCGGCAATGCCTTGTAAGCCGAGAGTTTGCCACGCTTCGTTCGCTTCGCTCAAATCTGACGATAAGTAGTCCACCACGGCTTGAAAGTACGCCGAAGGCGCTTGGTGTAAATCTTTACCGAGCATAGCGTGAAAGCTGGCCATGCGTTCTTGGTCTGGTTTAAAGGCGTATGGGCTGTCTTCTAATGCTTCCGATAAACCCGCTTCTTCGCCTTTATGAAGAATTTTATCGACGATGCTTTTGATAAAATGGTCTCGTGTGCCCAAATTCAAACAACCGGCTTCGTCCAGAGGTAATTTAAGAAACCAAATGACGCCGTCTTCGGCTTTGTTGGTTTGCGTTGCCTTGTTGCTCTGGTCAGCTAGTTTCTTTTTTAACAAGCACGCCAACCAAGCGTGTTGACGAAAAGGAAAGGGGTAGGCCTGCTGCTTACGGTCAAACTGGATGGCTTGTTGGGGCGTGATCTTGGTAATGTTGCGACCTAGGTCGTAATAGCTGACTTCACACTCGACCATGTCGAATAAGTCGGAAAGAGATTCAATCTTGTTCATGATAAAATGATGGCTCATGTTGCCGATAAAAGCCCAAATGCGCTCTTATGAGTTGATAAAATAGAGGCGTTATCTTACCGTTTTTCATAGGAGAAATCAGGTTGAAAGAAGTCTTTTCTGCTCATCATGTGTTAGCCGATTTGCTGATGGAGTTACAGATGGCAATGCAAAACGCACAGGTTTGGGATTGTGCCACGCCAAGCGACGCGGCACGGCAAAGCCAAGAGCCATTTTGTATTGATACCATGTCGTTTGAACAATGGCTGCGATTCGTGATGATAGAGCGTTTCAAAACAATGTTGGCATTGGGGCAAGATTTACCCGTACGGTGTCATATTTCCCCCATGGCTGAAGACGCCTTTAAAGGACTTTCCAGTGATAAAATTCACTCTATTGTGCGCTGTTTGGATCGTATTGATCAGCACCTGAGTAGCCGTTAATGGGCTGTTTTAATGAGTAGTAAAGGTTTCACTCATCCTATTGTGCGCGATCTGGCTTGGCTGGTGGAAGGGCATTATATCGAGTGCGATTTTGATCTTGCGCCGTTCTTGTTGGCAGACGTCAATCAGCGCTTAAAAGCATTGGATCTTGATTCCAGTTTGCTCGATCAAGCCTTAGCAGAATGCAAATCGCATTTTATGGGTAGCTATTTCGAGACGCTTTTTTCCTTTGCTATCGAGCATTTATCAACCCTGACCATTCGACTAGAGCATGTTCAAATCCAACGACAAGGCAAAACTTTGGGAGAGGTGGACATGCTGGTGGAAACACCACAAGGCCATTTACACCAGTTTGAAATCGCTATTAAGTTTTACTTAGAACGACCTGATTTAGCGCCTCACAATTGGATTGGCCCAAACAAAAATGACAGTCTGCTGATAAAGGTCACCCGTGCCCGTGAGCATCAATTAACCGTACTGCAAACAGAAGATGGGGCGGCAACGCTTGCGCCGCTTTTTGAAACCCTTGGTAAAAAAAGTCGGGTGCAAGCCAGTTTGTTGATGTTTGGACGCTTGTATTCAGCTTTAACGGATGCGGCGTCGGTGCAAGCTTGGTTGCTAAATAATAAGCGTGGTGCCTGGTTGCGGGTAAGGGATTTAAAGTGCTTGTCAGCGGTTTTCTCTCATGTTGTTTTCTTAGAGAAGCCCCATTGGATGGCGGCACCATCGCAGAATGTGGCCACTGAGTTCTGTGCCACAGCCTTAATAAATGCGATAGGTGAGTGGTTTTTACAGGACGATCGACCCAAGCATGTGTGCTTTTTTACCTCGGCTAACCCAGATGCACCGGCGCGTCATGTGTTTATTGTGCCAGATACTTGGTGACAAGTTTTTTATGTTTTGCTTGTGGCGAATAAGGTATTCTCCCTGTCGAAGTGCCTTGTAAGTGCATCAGAATCATAAGATTCTCCTAGTGTTTAACCGTTTTTTATCCAATTAAAGGAACATTGTGTCGACGCTTGAAAGTTTGATCTGTCCAATAGACGCCGCGCCCTTAAAGCTGAATGGACGGGTATTGTCCTGTGAGCATGGGCACACATTTGATCTGGCCAAAACGGGTTATGTGAACTTATTACCCGTGCAAAATAAACGCTCAAAAGATCCTGGCGACAGCAAAGAAATGGTCGCGGCACGGCAGAATTTTTTGAATCAGCAACATTATTATCCTATTGTTGAGGCGATCTTGGACTCCTGGCCAGATTCTCATATGGTCAATGATATGCGAATTCTAGACGCCGGTTGTGGTGAAGGTTATTACCTAAATGAAATGGGTAAGTCGCTGACATCAAAGGGTATTCATGCCGAGCGAACTGGACTGGATATTTCTAAATGGGCGGTATTGGCCGCCAGCAAACGGGACAAAAATGTCAGTTGGATTGTAGGCAGCAACGCCAGTTTGCCAGTACCAGAAGGGCGATTCGATGCCGTGGTGTGTTTATTTGGTTTTCCCGTCTTTTCGGAGTTCTCTCGAGCATTGAGCAATAAGGGTTTGCTCTTGCTGGTCGAATCTGGCGCCGACCACCTTATTGAATTGCGACGCCTATTGTACCCATCTATCCACGACTTCAAACCGACCTATGCCGATGGCGTCCCTGGTTTTAAGTTGATTAAAGAACAGGCTCAGCGCTTTACTTTTAGCCTGTCGTCGCAAACCCATATTCAAGAATTATTGAGCATGACACCACACATTCATAAGGCGTCTTATGAAGGGCGAGAAGCGGTGAAGTTGCTTGAGTCTATTTCGTTAACCGCGGACGTGAAACTCCGTTGGTATCAAAAAAATGAAGGAAACCATGATGTCTAATCATTTAGGAGATCTGTTTAATAAAAACCGAGAATGGGCGGCCAAGGTAACGGCGGAAGATCCCGATTTTTTCTCGACCTTGTCCCATCAACAATACCCCGAATATTTGTGGATAGGGTGCGCGGACAGCCGTGTTCCAGCCAACCAAATTGTCGACCTTTTACCGGGCGAAGTGTTCGTACACCGGAATATTGCTAACGTAGTGGTGCATACAGATTTAAACTGTTTGTCGGTGATTCAATTTGCGGTGGATGTGCTGAAAGTAAAACACATTATGGTGGTAGGGCATTATGGTTGCGGTGGCATAAAAGCCGCCATGGCCAACGAAGAACACGGCATGATAGACAACTGGCTACGTCATATCAAAGATGTGTATCGGTTACACAGAGAGGAAATTGATGCCATTGATGATGAACATGCGCGATTTGACCGCATGTGCGAATTAAACGTAGTGGAGCAAGTGGCCAATGTGTGCCACAGCAGCATAGTGCAAAATGCTTGGAAAATGGGGCAGGAATTGCATGTGCATGGTTGGTGTTACAGCCTTGAGAATGGCTTAATAACGGATTTGAAACGCACAGTATCCAGTGCAGAAGAATCGATTGAGCAGCTTAATAATATGTGATGCCGAAGATACATATTTAAACTCAGATATAAAAAAACGAGCATTGGCTCGTTTTTTTTATATCTATTTTTTTGTCTTCTGCTTATCGTGCCGATAAGCTACAAATTGTTGTTTTCGGCAATGGTTCTAGCGCAACCGGCGATGGTAGAGCGCAGCCAAATGTGGCCAGGATCATGCTGTAACAGCGGGCTCCAAAGCATTTTTAATTCCACTGGTGGAATATCAAATGGTGGCGGTAATACAACAACGCTCTTGTTGTCTTTCATTAAGCGCGTTGCAAGAGAAGGTAGGGTGGCGACAAGGCCAAGTTGTTCTGTGGCACGCATGGCCACATTGTAGTTACGAGTGAAGAGGCGAATATTGCGTTTAAAGCCTAAATCTGCCAAAGAACCATCCACCCAACCTAACTTTTGTACTTCTTCAGGTTGAATCCCAACACCCACACCAAAGCCGGTTTTGCTTACCCAAACATGGGGGGAGGCGAGGTAGGCTTCTAATGAAAAGTTCTTTGCGATTTCAGATCCGGCAGGCACCAAACAGGAAAAATGGTCGACCCACACGGATTTTTGATGAAAAGACTGTGGCAAGATATCGAACCGGTTGATCACCAAGTCTACCTTGCCTTTTTCCACGTCGTGAAAGCTCACATCGCTCGGATTCATGACGTCTAGAATGACATTAGGTGCTTCTTCTTGCAGCTTTTTCATCAAAGGCGGGATCAGAGTGGCTTCTGCGTAGTCGCTGGCCATGATGCGAAACACTCGAGAACTGGATTGTGCTTCAAAATTTTGACCAAGGTGCAGTACTTCATCTACCGATTGTAGGATGTTTTGCACCCGTGGTTGCAGTTGAATGGCCAAGGCCGTAGGCATCATGCCATCGCTGGTGCGAACGAGAAGTGGGTCGTGAAATAGGTCTCGTAAACGTCGTAAGCCATTACTCATGGCAGGTTGGGTGATGCCGAGTTGGTTCGCGGCATGAGTAACGTTTTGCTCTCTTAGTAGAGAGTCTAAATAACGAAGTAAATTGAGGTCTATTTTGTCTAACTGCATAAAGTAAGAGGCTCTCGTCCACCAACGTAAGGGGCTGCATCATACTTCATTTTGATAATGAATAGAATGATTGCCCCTTGCTTATCGTCAATGCTTTGCCAGTCTAGTTCGGGAGTTTATTGTTTCAATTGCTCGATAACTTCATAACACGCGCCCATGGTGTGGTAATCGGTTTTACCCGCTGGGCTTTTACAATTGTCTATGGCTTGGTTGTCTTGGGTTAGAATGCGAAACCATGCGCCATGGTAATGGTCGATCATATGCGACCAGCTGTATTGCCAAAGCTGCTGGTAGCATTCCCAGTACTTGTCTTCTTTAGTATAGATGGCCAGCATGGCGGCAGCGGCAAAGGACTCGGCTTGTACCCAGAAGTATTTGTCACCATCGCACACTTGTCCCTCTAGATCGTAGCCATAACAGAGGCCGCCGTGGGTCTTGTCCCAAGATTTTGTCCAAGCTCGGTCGAATAAATGCTGGGCGGTTGGTATCAGCCAAGCTTGTGGTGAGCGTTGATGAATTAACAATAACAACTTGGCCCATTCGGTCTGATGACCAGGCTGGAAACCCCAAGGGCGAAACAGATTTTTTGGGTCGTCTTTGTTGTATTCCCAATCTACTTGCCAATTGGTGGTGTAGTGTTCCCAAATTTCGCCCCCAGCCAGTTTGGCTTGGCGGAGACAGATATTGTGAGCCAGCTCAATGGCACGCTCTAGGTATTTTGGCGATTGGGTGGCATCGTACGCAGCGATAAGCGCTTCGCAGCTGTGCATATTGGCGTTTTGTCCGCGATATGGTGAGACGGTTTGCCAGTCTGGGGAAATTTCATCTTTGTACAAACCAAATTCGGCGTCCCAGAAATGGGTTTCCATGGTGTTAAAGGTTTCTTCTATCCAAGGTTTGACTTCTTCCACACCGGCTTTGTAGGCAGTGGCATAGGCCAGCATGACAAAGGCAAAACCATAACAGTGATTGGTTTCATCTAGGTTTTGATCTTGGCTGAGGAGCCATACATAACCACCATTTTCTCGCAGGTGACGCTCACGCAAATAGCGTAAACCATGACGAGTGGCGTCTAAATAGGCTTGTTGGTCAGAAGCGCTTGCGTTGTTGGCCGCAGCCGCTTGATAGGCTTTGGCGTAATTAAACACAAAGCGGGTACTGCTTACTAGATGTCGCGTATCTTTGTCGTAAATTTCGCCATCGTCTTTGAAGAAGTGAAAAAAACCCCCTTTTGGATCGAGACAACGAGGATGATAAAAGCCCAAGGTGGTTTGTATGTGGTCTTTTAGGAAACGAGGTGATGCGAAATCAGGAAGCGAAGACATGAGGTTGTCCTTGTTGTGGCGTCGATATTTTTATTGGTCTGGTCAGTACTTTTTTGAGCAAGAGTTAATCTAAATGAGTTATATTATTAAATCAATTAGATTTATTAAATGTCAGCAATTAGTTTACGGGCTTAATTAAAAGGTGATCGGCTATGAAATCGTCAGGAAGTACGTCTGAACAAGGCCGCGTTTACAATGAAAGAATCATTCTGCATCTGGCGAGACAACACCCAGAAATTTCTCGGGTCACTATGGCAGAGCGCACTGGCTTAAGCGCTCAAACCATCTCGGTGATTACCTCTTCTTTGCTTGAGCGAGATCTGCTTACTGTTACCGGTAAGGTAACAGGACGACGCGGGCAACCTTCTATCAAGCTAAGCATTAATAAAAAAGGCGCTTATGGACTGGGTATCAATGTGGACCGAGATCATATCAGCGCGGCTTTACTGGATTTTAGCGGCGACTGTGTCTTGCTGCTTGAGCGTATGGTGTCGTTTCCAACAGAGCATATGGCGAAAGCCATTGCCATTGAGTTGATCGAAGAAGTAAAAGCGACCCTTGGTGACGATTGGCGAAAGGTGCAAGGCATTGGCTTAGCCAGGCCCGACTATATGGACTCTTGGCTCGATACCTTGGTGACGGACACCGAACAAAGAAGCAAGCTAGAAGCATTAAAGCAAGCCTTGGCTTATTGGCAATCGGATGCTTTTGAGGTCTGGTTGGCGGAATTAACGGGCGTGGCCTGTTACTGCGAAATCGACGCCGTGGCCGCAGCGACGAGCGAGCTTTTGTTGGCAACGAAAGCACCGCAACGGGACTTTTTTTACCTATTTGTAAGCCGTGCTTGTGGTGGTGCTATGGTGGCCAATGGCGAGTGTTATTTTGGTGCCCATGGAAAAGCAGGCAGTTTTGGCCTGATTCCAGCGGCAACGGGTAAGCACGGTAAATGGATTCTTGAGGCTTTGTCCTTGTCGTCGTTAGAGCGCTTTTTTGCCGCTCATCAGGCCGCTTGGCCAATAGACGATTTTGCATGGGGCAACCCCGCCAATAAATCGCTGATCGATCAATGGGCGAGAGAGGTCGCTCTGGAAGTCACCCCAGCGCTGACCTCTGTGATTGCCTTGTATGACCCCGAAGCCTTACTGATTGGAGGGCGCCTGCCATCGTCTGTGTTGACGGCACTGATCCGTCACATTGAGTCCAGCCTGATGAAGCACAGCATGCTGCCGACTCCTTGTATAAGAGAAGCGCAAACGGCACGCACGGCGGGTGTATTAGGGGCGGCGGTACTGCCATTGTATGATTCTTTTGCGCCGCAAAGAAATTTGCTGCTACTGGATTCCAAAAAGCGCTAAGTTCTAAAGAAGGCTATACGACAAAAACACGTCAATCTAATCAACCATGAGACGACAAGGGCTATGAGACTAGAAATACAATGTGAAGATCGAATAGGCATGGTGCGCGAAGCATTGGATTTGTTCATTCCTCATGGTATCGACATGCGGCTGGTGGAGGTTGATACACAGCGGCGTTGTATTTATTGTGGCTTTTCCGACATCCCTTTTCCAAAATTGCAGCGTTTGCTAGCGGATATTCGTCGCTTAGACAGCGTCGAAGATGTGAAAACCGTGATGTTCACCCCATCAGAAAGAGAGCACAACGCGCTTTATACTTTGCTGGAAGCTCTGCCCGATGGGGTTGTGTCGGTGGATTTAAAAGGCCAAATTACCATGGTGACGCAATTGGCAGCCGATGATTTGGGTGTTGTGATCACAGACTTATTACACAAACCTTTATCGCTCTTTATTAAAGGGCTTAATGTATCGAAAGACACATGGACAGACCCTAATCGTGGCATGAGCAAACGTATTCGTCTTCGTGGCAAAACTCTATTGTTAGAAACTAAGCCGATTTTTGTGACCCACGACGATGGTGCTAAATTGCCGGCTGGCAGTGTGATTTACTTAAAATCTCAAGCGCGGTTGGATCGTCAAACGGCCAGTTTGAAGCAAGCCCCCGAGGCCGAGAATCACTTAGAACATTACTTTCAACCGTCGGTGATTAAAAGCGGTGCCATGGGACGTACACTGTTAAAAGCCCGCGCCTTTGCTCATTTAGACGCGCCCCTGTTGATACAGGGGGAAGTGGGCACGGGTAAGCGAGATCTAATCGAGGCTTTATTTCAGTATTGGCAACAGCAGCAGGGCGACGATGAGACTCAATTGCGGGTGCGTTCCGCTAGAGACTTATCCCAAGCCGATATTGCGCAGTTAGATAACCCTGAACTCACCGCGGGTTGGTTGGTGATTGAAGACATAGAGCACCTAGACAAGCAAGTGCAGCTTGATCTTGTCCAATGGTTGCTGAAGCAACCGAGTATGCACACCAGTTTAGATGCCAAAGTGCGCATAGTCAGCGTGTCGTCTAAGGATGAAAAAGCCCTAGGGAATGGTGAGATATTGGATCGAGGTTTGTACTTCGAATTAGCAAGCTTAGTGTTGTCGCTGCCTTCGCTGCGAGAACGCAAAGCTGATCTAGAGGGCTTGGTTCAGCAAACCTTATTATCTCAATCAGAACGCTATCGCTTTTCTATGCCAAGCGTGTCCAAAGGCGCGCTGGCTAAACTAGCTTTGTACGATTGGCCAGGTAATCTGAAAGAGTTGCAAAATGTGTGCTTGCAAACTCTACTGACGGCGACCAATAAAGAGTGGCAAGCAGAAGACATTCACCTAGCCGAAGCCCAAGAAACGGCCAGTCTACGTTTGTTGGATGGTTCGTTGGAGAAAACCGTGAAGCAATGGGAAGCGGATCTGTTGCGGCGTTTGTACCCCAACTTTCCCAGCACTCGAAAACTCGCCAACGCAGTTGGAATGAGCCACAGTGCCATTGCGAATAAATTAAAAGAGTATGGGATTAATACAAAAACGCCGGATTAAAATCCGGCGTTTTTGCTAGTAGAAATAGTTAACACAGAGGTAGCATAGCCGCTTTGGTAATTAGTCTGGGCGTTTCTGGCGCGATATAGGTCGACGCATTTTTTCTTCGCGCTCGATTTTAATTGGCTGAAGTTTGGTTTTTGGTGCGACAGCGATTTTTTGAATGTTGGCTACCAAGAAAGCAATGGCTGCACAGGCAGCGATAAACAATAGAAATTCAAACATGGCATTTCTCCAATTTCGTTATTCTTTTAATCATGATGGTGCATTATGACCACTGGGTAAAGGCAATTATGTTGTCTTTACGTTAATGGCGGCATGGGAGTTAAAAATCAACCCAAGTCGGTTATTTGTCGTTCTTATTGCGCGTTTTCATTTTACAGACTTTCTACAAGTCATAACGTTTTCTTAAATACCGAGCCACGCCGTCTTCGTCGTGATGACCGATAATCTGGTTGGCGGCTTCTTTCACGTGGGGCATGGCGTTGTCTGTCGCAAAGGCCTCGTCGGCCACGTTGAACATGGATAAATCATTGTCGCCATCTCCGAATACTATTAACCGTTCGGCACCGACTTCCGCTTTTAGTTCCGTAAGTGCTGAGCCTTTGCACACATTACTGTGATGAATATCTAACCAAAAGGCATCCTGATTGTAGATTCCGCCGCCTGAGTAGGCGGTAAGATGCTGGTGTTTTTTGCTGTCTTGAATAATGTTATCGATAATTTCAGGTCGTCCCATGGCGCTGATGTTGGTGATTTTCGCGTGTTGGGGCAGTTCATCAAGCGTATGCAAACTCATGTTTTTATTGTTGCCCAGCTCATTGGCTAGGTAATTGTTCACATCGCCAATAACAGGGGAATGATATACACGGTGTGAGCCATCTTCGTCGAGGCAAAAAACGAAGGGCGTTATTTGGTTTTCTTCAAACGAGCCAAGTAACTCAAAAATATGCCCTTGGGACAACAGATTACGGTGACGATATTGGCTTTGGGCTGGGTCCCACCATTCCACACCATTTTTGAAGATTTGCCAGTTTGGAAAGTCATGGCCTTGAATGCAGGGCATGGCGGCGAAATGGGTGCGCCCTGTGGCGACGGTATAAAATACGCCCGCTGCTTTTAGGCGATCCAAGGTTTCTAATGTGTAATCAGAAAGGCGCTGGTGCCGGTTGAGTAGGGTACCGTCTAAATCAAAAGCCACTAATTCCATAATCACCTCATCGTTTTCAGTGTCAGCACTATCGCATTGAATGGGGACGGGTTTCAACCATGGCAAAGCGTGGGATAGTTTGTGAGCTGTGAATTAGACAATACGCCATTGAGATAAAAGAGGATCACAATGGCGTCGGTGTGTCGGCTGTTAGCTGTGGGTTACACGCTTTTAGCTGTGAGTGCAGGGGTTGGAAACGCAATGCCGCTCCAGCCATGGATCATAAACTGACGAATGTTCTGATGGTCTTCCCCCGTTGGGTTGTCTAACACGTCGACGCGGTAAAAGTCACCGAACAAGTTCAAGGTTTCGATTTTGTTTAGTTTAAGCAAAGAAGCCAGAGAGAAAATTTTGCATGAACCATTATTTTCATTAAGTCCGTTGCTTTGTTCGCCATTAGTGAAAGACGTCGGTGTGAAATCGTATTCACGTTCGATCACATCAATGACTTCTTTAAACATCACCTGTTCAGGGGTGGTCTTGACTTTCTCAACAAGGGTTTGAGTGGTTAGCACAGTAGGCTCCTTTTAGTGTTATAAAATTTAGAGTTATAAATTCAGATATAAAGTAAGACTATTAAATAATGATTTTCGATAAAGGTCTAGGTCGATTCACTGTTCCAGCATTGGTTTTGTGTAGCGAATCGTTACTTGAAATACCACAAAGGAAATGACGCCACAGGTCGCTATGGTGACCAGCATGGGAATAAAGGTGCCATTGTGCAGTAGACTGATGACGGTGCCGCCTAAAGCACCAAACGCAAAACGAGAGGTTCCTGCGAGGGCGGTGACACTGCCATTGTGGTTGCCAGCGTGCTTGAGTGCACCGGCCATAAACCCGCTGCCTAAAATCCCCATCGGGCCCATGTACATGATGCTGGCAACAATGATGGTCCACAGTGGTGGTCGATCGAACAGACAGATAACGAGCATCATCACAGACGCAAAAATAGGTACATAAATCGCGTATTTAGACAGGGTTTCTGTTCCTAGCTTCTCTACATAACGGCTGTTGATGGTGGAAGCAATCATCATGGAGATCACGTTTAAGCCCACTAAAAAACCAAAGTGAGCAGGGTCAACATCATAGATTTCGATGTATACAAACGATGCACCGGTAATAAAGCTCATCATGCCGCCAAAATAAAAGGCGGCCACCACGATATAACCCAATACGGAGGGGTTTTTTAATAAGGTGATATAATTACGAATGGCCTTCATAAAAGAGAAAGGCGAACGGTTTTCTACCGGCAAGGTTTCTGGGATGACACGTAAAAATAACCCTATGGCACTGAGAGCCAACAGACCTAAGAAAACAAAAATGTAGTGCCAATCCAGCAAGGTCAAAATAGCGCCGCCAATAATAGGCGCTGCCAATGGTGCTAAGGCCATCACCAACATGACCAGAGACATGGCTTTGGCGAATTGGTTGATCGACATGCCATCTTTGACCAACGCGGGAACACATACAGCCACAGCCGCGCCACCAAAAGCCTGAATAGCACGACCTGTCAGCAGCATGTCGTAGCTTTGTGACAAAGCACAAAAGAAGCTACCGAAGGCAAACACCAGCAACCCGCCTACCACCACACGGCGGCGGCCAAGCGCATCGGAAATCGGCCCAAAAACCAGTTGAAACAAGGCAAACACAATCAGATAAATACTGAGCGTTAGCTGAACCAAGCCAATGTCCGTGTTCAAACTGCTGGCGATTGTGGGGATACTGGGAAGGTAAGCATCAATGGCAAAAGGGGTCAAACCAGCCAACAGGCCAAGGACTAAAATAACAGGTAAAGTGAGCTTCATATATCAACTTAGTTAGGGCCATCTTTTTGTTTATACGCAGAATGCTTATTAAACAAAAATCCAACGATCAGAGTGAAAGAAAGTATAATCGCTTTGTATTCACAAGGACGGATTAATTGTGCAAACACTGAGTAAAGACAGTACGGCGTCAATTTTAAGGCTTTATCAGTTGTGGTGTTCATTTTTGTAACGTGGTTCAATTTCGCTCTTATTTTGTGGGTTGGTCATCTTAACTCATTCACTGTTTCCCTTTTAAAAGGAATGTCATGCTAGGTTTTTTTGAAAAGTGGGTCTCTGCATACCCTGATACCGAAACCGCTCAAGCCCCTAAAACCTTGTACGCATTTTGTCGATACTTTTCAAAAGGGGTGGAAGTGCCGCTTTTGCTCATGTCTTTGCTCACCGCCACCATTGCTATTTTGGAAGTGGTACTGTTTAGCTTTATGGGACAGCTGGTGGACTGGTTGATCAACCGAGATCCTGAGACGTTTTTTGCCGAAGAAAGCACCCATTTATTATTAATGTCGTTGATGATCTTGGTCGCCATGCCGGTGGTGACTTTCTTACATTCGGCGATTATTCACCAAACCTTGCTGGGTAATTACCCCATGCGCATACGTTGGTTATCGCACCATTATATTTTGCGTCAAAGTATGTCGTTTTTTCAGGATGAATTTGCTGGGCGTATTTCTACCAAGGTGATGCAAACCTCTTTGGCGGTTCGAGAAACCGTGATGAAGTTGCTCGATGTGCTGGTTTACATCTCGGTGTACTTTATTTCTATGGTGGTGTTGATCGCCAAAGCCGATTATCGCTTGATGATTCCTATGCTGGTTTGGCTCGCCTGTTATGTACTTTTGCAGGTCTATTTCGTGCCAAAACTGAAAAAAATCTCAGCGGAACAGGCCGACGCCCGCTCTACTATGACGGGGCGAATTGTCGACAGTTACAGCAATATTTCTACGGTCAAACTTTTCTCCCATCACCAACGGGAAGCGGATTACGCCAAAGATGGCATGGACGGTTTTCTACAAACCGTACACAAACAGATGCGTTTGGTCACCATGCTGAGCGTGGGCGTCCAAGTTTCGAATTATGTTTTGGCGTTTTCAGTGGCGGCCTTGTCGATTTGGTTATGGACCGGCAGCATTATTAGCGTGGGGGCGATCGCCATTGCGGTGAGTTTGGCCCTTCGCCTGAATGGCATGTCCCAGTGGATTATGTGGGAAATCAGTACCTTATTTGAAAACATCGGCATGGTGAACGATGGAATGAAAACTTTGTCTCGCCCGATTGAGATAGAAGATAAACCGAACGCACCAAGCTTATCCGTGCCAAATGGCATGATCGAATACGATGCGGTGAATTTTCACTACGGCAAACAAGACAGCAAGGTGATCGAAAATTTGGTGTTGTCGATCAAAGCGGGCGAAAAAGTCGGTTTGGTCGGTCGCTCTGGTGCCGGTAAATCGACAATCGTGAATTTGCTGATGCGTTTTCATGACATCGAGTCAGGGCAAATTCGCATTGATGGACAAAACATTGCAAATGTTCAGCAAGACTCATTGCGTGCGCAAATCGGCATGGTGACGCAAGATACGTCTTTGTTGCACAGAACGGTGCGAGAGAATTTGCTCTACGGTCGCCCGGACGCATCCGACGACGAGATGATCGCGGCGGCGAAAAAAGCCGAGGCGCATGACTTTATTCAGACCCTTACCGACCCGTTTGGCAATGTAGGTTATGACGCTATGGTGGGAGAGCGTGGCATTAAGCTTTCTGGCGGCCAACGCCAACGTATCGCCATTGCCCGAGTGTTGCTAAAAGACGCTCCCCTGTTGGTGCTAGACGAGGCTACCTCGGCGTTAGACTCTGAAGTGGAAGCAGCGATTCAAGAAAGTTTGTACAAGTTAATGCAAGGCAAAACCGTAATTGCCATAGCGCACCGTTTATCTACTATCGCGGCCATGGATCGTTTGATTGTGTTAGATAAAGGGAATATTGTGGAGCAGGGCAGTCATGAAGAATTGATTCAACACAATGGCATCTATGCAGCCTTGTGGGCACATCAAACAGGTGGCTTTTTAGCAGAAGAGATTACATTAGAAACGGACGTTTAAAAAACTGACCATGACTTACTTTATTTTGTTTTTAGCCATTGTCGCTGAGGTGGTTGCCACATCGGCGCTAAAAGCGTCGGATTCGTTCAGCAAACTGGGCCCTAGCATCATTGTTGTGGTCGGTTATATCTTTTCTTTTTACCTCCTCACGATTGTCATGCGCACCATACCGACTGGCGTGACTTATGCGATCTGGTCAGGTTTGGGCGTGGTGTTGATTTCTTTGTTTGGGTATTTGTTTGCCAACGAGAAACTGGATCTGGCGGCGTGGATTGGCATGTCGCTTATCGTGATTGGCGTGGTGGTCATCAATGTGTTTTCAAAAACGGTGAGCCATTAAACTGAGTCAATCACTCACCGCTGTGCTTCTGATAATTTAGTAAAGTCGTAAGCGAATCAAACCGTGCTTTTAACACGACCTTTTTTGTTTGCCAACCAGACAAATTGATAGGGCATTAAGGTAATTTTGCCCAAGTGATCTTCGTATACCTGCTCTGATACCAAATCCGTCCAGTCGTCTGTGGCGATCAAGTTTAGTTCCGACAAGCTGAAGCTTTGCGGCTGATCCGTCATGTTATACACGGCGAACAAGCTTTGACGGCGGTCGAGACTTTGGCGCCAAAAGGCAAACAGATTTTCCCCCATGTGCAACACATACTGGGTCGCATTTGGGTGAAACGCCGGTTGAACGCGACGAATCTGCGTGAGTTTGGTGACACTGTTAAAAACTTTTTGATGGTGAGTAGGCGTATTAAGCGCGTGCTCTAGATCTTCCATATCCCAAATATGGCGGTTAATAGAACGAAAGTGTCCGGTGTTTTCCACTCTTTCTAAATCGTTTTCTGTGCCAAATAAACTATGGATATAAAACGCTGGCACGCCTTCTAAAGCCATCATTACCCCAGCGGCGCAAAGGAATCGGGCAAATTGCCATTGATCTGGTCCTTGTTGCGCTGAACCAGATAACGCATTCCACAGGCTGATATTGATTTCGTAAGGTTTAGCTTCACCCTCTGGCGTGGTGCGCGAGCTGATTTTGCCGCCGAAGCGTTTCATGGTGTTGATTAACGTCTCTAACTCCCATTCTGATAACAAGCCTTCGGTTGGGCGCAGGCCAATGCCATCATGAGAAGCGAGGAAGTTCAAATAGGTCGTGCCTTGCTGGGCGGGCGGCATGCTCATTAACCATTGTTTCAAATGGTTGCTGTTGCCTGTGACCAAGCTGTTAATCAGTAACGGTGGCAGAGAAAAGTTGTAGATTAAATGCGCTTCGTTGGCGTTACCAAAGTAGGTCAGGTTTTCTTGGTTGGGAATATTGGTTTCGGTAATAATCACCGACTCTGGGGCGTAATGTTCTATCATTAAGCGCAATAAGCGAATAATTTCATGGGTTTGCGGCAAATTAATGCAGCTGGTGCCGGGAATCTTCCACAAAAACGCCACCGCATCCAAACGAAACCAGCGTATGCCTTTTTCAAGATACAAATGGATAATGCGCAAAAATTCCAGTAGCACCTCTGGCTTTTCAAAATTCAAATCCACTTGGTCATGGCTAAATGTGCACCACACGTGCTTTTCACCATTTTTGGTTTGCACTTCTCGTAGTAAAGGCGAGGTTCTTGGGCGAACCACAGCGCTCAAATCCATATTAGGGTCGGCTTCATAGAAAAAGTTGGCGCCCGGATCAACGCCGGCTTTGAAGTTCTCAAACCACATGCTGCGGCTGGAGCAGTGGTTGATTACTAAGTCACCCATGACTTTAAAGTCTTTGGCGAGATTTGAAACATGACCCCATCGCCCACAGGACGGATTCACCGTGGTGTAATCCATTACGCTAAAACCATCATCTGAGCTGTAAGGAAAGAAGGGCAGCAAGTGCACCGCAGAAATCGAGTCAGCCAATTTGCTTTTAACGAACTGATGCAGGGTCTCCAAAGGGGCTTCATCTTTACGACGCAAAGTATCAGCGTAGGTAATGAGCATAATATCGGACTGATCCCACAGGTTTTTGTGGGGGCGAGGAGATTCAGTGGCAGGGTCTAGGTGGAAGGTCGCCAAACATTTATCCGCCAAGTCTTTACCGTTCAGATGAGGGTAAATGGTTTGTAAATGCGCGATCAGCCGAGGTTCTAAATGAGATAAAGGGGCGTTTTCCATGATTATCTACCTGTGTTGTGGATCGAAAAAGTCATCCTATTTGGATGACTTGGGGCCAAACTCATTCATGTCTAATTCCACTGCGTTTGCCAACTGAGACATGACACCCGGAAAAGCGCTAACAACGCGGTTCCAGCTTGGAATAAAAGGCGTTTCCATCGGGTTTTCAAGGTACTGGTTACCCGCTTTCATAATGTTACTGGCAAAGAGCTCGACCGCTTGCTCTTCGGTGTGCACGTCTAATTTAAGGCCATTTATTTCGGCATCATTACGATAGGTTTCAATGAAATCCAACGCCACGCGGTAATAGGTCGCCTTGATAGTACGGAAGGTTTCCTGGTTAAAAATTGTGCCATTGGTGGCCAGCTTTCTAAAAATCGCCTTGGTGATATCAATGGACATTTTAGACAAGCCGCCGTCGTCGTTGTCGGCAGAAAGGTCTTGGTGTTTGTGGTCGTAAATATCGGCAATATCTACCTGACACAAGCGGTTGGTCGAATAGTTGCGATACATTTCACTTAATACGCCAATTTCTAGACCCCAATCACTGGGGATGCGTAAATCGGTCATCACATCACGACGGAAAGAAAACTCGCCAGCCAGCGGGTAGCGATAACTGTCTAGATAATCCAAATAATCCAAATGACCAAAGACTTTTTTCAATGAGCACAATAACGGCGTGACCAGCAAACGGCTGACACGGCCGTTCATTTTGCCGTTGGCGGCGCGGGCATAAAAGCCTTTACAGAATTCGTAGTTAAAATTGGGGTTAGCGACTGGGTAAATCAAACGTGCCAGTAATTCACGATCGTAGGTGACAATGTCGCAATCATGCATGGCGATGGATTCGGCTTTGCCCGCTGCTAAGTTATAGCCCATACAAAACCAAACGTTACGGCCTTTGCCTGGGTCAGATGGTGACAAATGTTCGCCTTTTAACACACTGTCGATGGCCCGTAAGCGTGGACCGTCGTTCCATAAAACTTTGACATTTTGTGGTAGAACGCTGAAAAAATCTAAAGCGTGGCGGTATTGTTCTTCGGTGGCGCGATCTAGACCAATGATGATTTCAGACAGGTAGGGTACCTGTTGCAAATGCTTCAAGATATTTGGCATAGCGTCTGTTTCTAACTCTGAATACAGACAAGGCAGAATAAGAGACATGGGGCGGGTTTTTGCAAACTCACAAAGCTCCTTCTCCATTTCTTCTAACGGTCGATTGGCCAGGTTATGAAGAGTGGTAATGATACCGTTTTGATGAAAGTCACCCATGGTGGATCTCCTAAATAATAATGTAAATGCTGTTTTTGTTGGTGTTGTTTTCTACTCGTTCTATTTTTACTGTTTGTTTTTCACAAGGTGATTTGCCTACAAAATGCCATGTTTAGTGAGCCATAAATCGACGGCTTGTGCCCAGCCTTCTGGTCCATAACCGTCGGTTAACCAGGCATCACTTCGATGTGGTATTTCTGGTGGCGCATGCACGGGCGAACGAACCACCACAGGCACATCGGCTTTGCTGAGCATGCCAATGTCGTTTTCACCGTCGCCTAATGCCATGGTGTTGATGGGTTCGTCACTTTGTTGTTCATACACTTCGATCAACCATTGCATGGCGTTGGCCTTGTCGCACTGTTTTCCCATAAGGTGAGCGAATCGCCCGCCTTTTTGAACCTGAACATCGAAGGGAGCCAGTTGATCTCGCAGGGTGTTTAAAGCCTGTTTGGAGTCGTTCCACACCATGGGCTCGGTAAATTCGCGCTGCATGGCTTGAGTAGCACTTTTTTCATCTAGGCCGGTGATTGATATCAGCTCTTGGCAAGTCATGTCGCTGAAACGTTGAAAGTCGTAGCTGTCGTGTTTGTCGTTGGTCAGTTCGATGAGCTGATCACGATGAGGCCCGAAGGATTTACGCCAATAGTCGCCGCAGTCTTCGAGTGTTTCTTCAATATTAAGAAAGAAGTTTTTTGGAAGGTAGACCGCAGAGCCATTTTCGACAATAAAAGGGCCTTGATGTTCTAGAGCCTGGCGGAGCGAAAGAAGCTCGGCAAAGGTTTTGCTGGTATTGATAACACAAGGAATAGCAAAGGTCTTTAAGGACTCTAAAGTGGCCTTAGCGGGCTGAAAACTGTAGGTGTGATGATCAAGTAAGGTGCCATCTAAATCGGTAAAAAGTAAAAGCGTTGTCATGTTCATTCCTGTTTGGGTCCATCCGAGTCTTGCTGGTGGACGTTAATTTAGGCTTGCAAATCCAGTGCCAGTGCGCAAAAGTAGCCACCTTCTTAAACAAGGTGAGCGTCCTAGGTTAACTGGGCGATTAAACAAATTGATGACAGGTTCGCTACGGTTAC
Organism: Marinomonas vulgaris; assembly: GCF_018145875.1. Classification (GTDB taxonomy): domain Bacteria; phylum Pseudomonadota; class Gammaproteobacteria; order Pseudomonadales; family Marinomonadaceae; genus Marinomonas; species Marinomonas vulgaris. Next base: position 83,614 of record NZ_JAGSSV010000010.1, read on the forward strand.
CCTTTTTTATTGCGCTTGCGTTGCTCGCGTTCGCGGCCAATTCGGTATTGTGTCGATTGGCATTGGCTGGCGGGTTAATCGACCCTGCGAGTTTTACCCTGTGGCGCTTGTTGAGCGGTGCCGTTACCTTGGCATTGTTGTGTCTGTTGCAATCGTTCAAAACCAAGCCCCAGTCGTTATCTAGCATATGGCGTGAGGGAAGCTGGTTATCGGCGCTGGCTCTGTTTGTTTATGCCCTTGGCTTCTCTTATGCCTATGTGACGTTAGAGACTGGAATTGGGGCGTTAATCTTGTTTGGCGCGGTGCAATTGACCTTGATTCTCTTTGCGGCTTGGGCTGGGCAAAAGCTGGCGTTCTTAGAGTGGCTAGGGCTGCTTATCGCCTTTGCTGGTTTCGCTTACCTTGTGCTGCCGACCTTATCGTCGCCGTCTTTGATAGGCTTCATTTTGATGACGTTTGCGGGCATTGCGTGGGGGCTGTATACCTGGCGCGGTAAGATTTCTGCTAAACCCTTGTTTGCCACCACGTCTAACTTTGTGCGTACCATTCCCATGCTGGGTGTGGTGTTGCTCGTTGTGAGTGTGAACGGCACGATACAAATGGATTCAGAAGGGTTGTTTTACGCCATCGTCTCAGGCGCAATTATGTCGGGATTAGGCTATGCCTTGTGGTACGCGGTATTGCCTTATCTTAGTGCCTCGTTAGCGGCGGTATTACAGTTGTTGGTCCCTGTCATCGCGACATTGGGCGGCGTTGTTTTTGCCAATGAATCCATTACCTTACACCTTATGATCGCCACATCGGGCGTACTTGGTGGGGTGTTGTTGGTCATTATTGGGAAAAAACGCACCTCGAAAAATGCCTAGTTTTGGTGCGTTTTTGGTGTGATGTGCAAAAATGGGCAGTCCGTTTGCCTAAATTAGGTCGTTATTGGCGGCTAAACTTTAAGCGAAATCTTGTCTTCAACTTAGTCATTCAGCGCCATATTGGCCATCTTCATGGTGCTTTCAAACGAGCCGCAGCCTGCGATAAAGCGACCATTATGACAAAACATGGCGTCGTCTAGACCGGTAACGGCTTGCAGTTGTTCATCAGATAAGCCAGCCCATGGGGCAGGAAGTTTTTTACGGTCTTCGAATGAGCCAAGCTCGACGGGCACAGTTTGAATGCGCCACTGTCCTGTCTGTGATGGGTAAACCATAAATAAGGCGTCTTGCGATAATCTAAGGACGGTGGTTTTCCACGGCGTGTATTGTTCCAAAACGATGACTCTTGGGTCGTCGGCTTTTTCGATGGCGTTGGCCACGATACTTTTTGCGTTTACACCACCACTGGCAGCGGCAATGAATCGAGTCAATAGACGAGATGCAAAGGCAACGGCTTCATCGAAACAGGCGTCAAAATCGCCTTCTTCTTGCCATGTAGGATTAAACATAGAAATGGTCTGGCTAAGACTAATGCCCGTTTGCACGCCTTCTACGTGTCCGCAATCAATAGCGTCTATCACTGAGACGAGATTTTTGTCTAATGATTGAGCGACTTCTTTACTGCCAGCGCATATGTCTAGGCCGTACTTTTGCCAAATTAAGCCAAAAGATGAAAAGGGAATACCATTTTCTCGTGCACCAGCGCCGCCTTTTTGATGATGGTCGAAACGGCCTTTATCTGCGTCGTATATTCCACCTACGTCGACCACAATGTCCGCTTTGGCAATGATGTCTAAATCACGTGTGCGGATTAAGTCTACCGATGGGAAGATCTGTTTAAGCGCGGCGACAGCAAACACGTCGTCGGCATGAAAGTTGCCATTGTGCGTTGCGATTACTTGAGTTTGTTCAGTCATTCTATTGTCTCTTTGGTTGATCTTGTGTTACTTGGCAGCACACAGGTATTAAGGGCGCAATGTTACGGGGTTTTGACGAAGGGTGACACCGTTCATTTTAATAGAGTTTGGGTCTAATCAGTCGGTGATCCAGCACCTACCGTCTCGTTGGATAGGGTTTCAATAATGCGACAATTAAAAATAACCCCACCTTCACAACACCCATTGAGTCTTTTTAGTTCGTGCTCCATTGCCTGCAAATCTTTCAAACGCGCCCGAACCTGTTCCAATTGCTGGTTCACTTTAGCGTCGACACTGGCACACGGTGCCTGTTGCTGGTCTGCCAGAGACAGCAGTTCACGAATATCATCAAGACTGAAACCGAGACCTCGGCTTCGTCGGATAAAGCGCAGTCGCGAATGATCTTGTGCCGTGTACAGTCGATACCCAGATTCCGAGCGGGCGGCCTTTGGTAAGAGTCCGATTTTTTCGTAATAGCGAATGGTAACCGACTTGATACCAGTACTCTTAGCCAGTTGTCCGACCGTGTATTTTTTTTCGCTCATGGCTATTGACCTTATAGCTACTATAACCCTTATTGTATCAGCGAATTTCAAGCTAAGGAGAGTCTGTAATGGACAATTGCTGTGAAAATAAAGCGGGTGAACTGGCACAACTGAGAGCCAGTCAAAGTAAGGTGCTTTATATTGCGTTTGCTATAAATGCGGTGATGTTTGTGGTGGAATTTTGCGCTGGATTAATGGCAAGCTCGACCGCGCTGCTGGGAGACTCACTAGACATGTTTGGTGATGCGTCAGTTTACGCGCTGACGCTTTTTGTGTTGGATAAAAGCCGCCGTGCACGAGCTGGGGCGTCTTTGTTCAAGGGTGGGTTCATGCTGTTGTTTGGTGTCGTCGTTGTCGCCGATGCTATCCGTAAGCTCATGGTACAAGAGCTGCCCGTTGCTGAGTGGATGAGCGCTGTGGGTGCCTTGGCCTTAGTGGCAAATGGCATTTGTTTTTGGTTACTTTATCGACATCGTGCCGATGATCTTAACATGCGTTCCACTTGGTTGTGTTCCAGAAACGATCTGTTCGCCAACAGCAGCGTGATTATTGCGGCGGGGCTGGTGGCTCTTACCAATAGTCTCTGGCCAGATATTATTGTGGGCCTGGCCATCGCCGTGCTGTTCTTACTCTCTGCTTGGCAGGTTATCCGAGAAAGCCTCGTGGAATGGCGTGGCGAGCGTTCTGATGCCAGCACCACAGTTAACACTACTTCAGCCACAGAGGCGGCAACAGCGGGCAGTCACTGCTGCTCGTCATCACAAAGCTCTTGTACCAGTAAATCTGACAAGAGTTAGGTCGAATTAATGTGGGGTAACAAAAAAACGGACAAGGCTAAGCCCTGTCCGTTTTGGTTTTTAGTCTATTCTCTTTCGTTTGGTATGTATTCGTAATGAACTAGGATTTAGTCCAAGCGAAAGGTTTGAACATATCATCAACGGGTGTTTTAGCCACGTGGTTTACGTAGTTACTGATGACTTTTTGAGACAAGCCAAGGATGATTTCTAAGACTTGTTTTTGGCCGTAGCCTGCGGCGTAAAATGCCTCTAGTTCGGCATCTGTAGCGTTACCGCGCTGACGAACTAAGCTGAGTGTTAGGTCTTGAAGCGCTTGTAGTTTCGGCGTTGGCATGGGTTCGCCATTGCGCAGGGCATCGGTAAGAGCTGGGTCTACTTTCATTGAATGCGCGATGGCAGTATGGGCAGGCACACAAAAATGGCATTCGTGTTCAACGTTAATGGTTTGCCATACTACCGTTAATTCTTCTGCATCAAATGACGTCGCGGTAAACGCCTGATGCAGTTGAGTGTAGGCTTTTAGGATTTCTGGTGACTCCGCCATTACTGCATACAAGCCTGGGATAGTGCCCATTTGCGCTACCGCGCCTTCAAGAATTTCTTTACTGCCTTCGGGGGTGGTGTCTAGTGTGTGAAAAGTAAATTCGCTCATGGTTGGTTTCCTATTCAATAATTAAGGTTCAAGTAGAGGCTTTTTTATAAAGCCTTTCTGAATGTCGAGAAACAATTTAACTTTAAATGAACGATCGTTCAAGCTATATTTGAACAACCGCTCAATTATATTTTTTCATAAGGTTAGATGATGAGTAAAAAACCCAAGTTTGAACGCGAGCAGGTGATTGCGAACGCGACTAATCTATACTGGGAAAAAGGCTATCACGGCACGTCCATGCGCAATCTTCAAGACGCGATCGACATGAGGCCGGGCAGTATTTACGCCGAGTTTGGCAACAAAGATGGTGTATTTAAAGCGTCGCTGGAATTTTATGCTCAAGCGGCAATTGCGCAATTGAACAAGATCAAAGCCGATGGCTTGTCGCCACTAGAAGCCTTAAAGGCGTTTGTAAAACACGCCGTGGTGGATTCTCAGCACAATGCGCCGAGCAGTGTGTGTATGTTGGCCAAAACGATAGCGGAGCTGACAGAGGAACACGAAGAATTATTAACGGTGGCAAAGCAGGCACTGAAATCCGTAGAGCATCAGTTTGCGCTCTTGATTGAGCAGGCACAGGAAGCGCAAGCCGTTTCGTCACAAAAAAGCGCCAGTGAACTGGCGCGTTTCTTACAGATTCAAATTACTGGATTACGCACTTACGCCAAAACCAGCGACGAGCCACTGCCACTGGCGCAGATGATTGACGATCTGTTTGAGCATTATCCTTTTCAATAAAGTTACGCTTCTGGCAAATGCTCAGACAGCGCCACGTAAGCCACGGTGAAAGCGCCTTCTTGGAACGCGCGTAAGCCAGTGGCTTTGAAAGGAATCGGCATGGGATTGTGTTGCAAAATCTCTTTGGTTTTAGCGCCACTGAACAAATCCACTTTTACTGTGTCAATTAGCTGAATAGCGGCTTCGATTTTAAAGCCCACAGCGCCCCCTGCAAATTTTCCTTTAGTCGGGCGCTCGCGAATCACCACGCGTTTTACCTTGTAATCCTCAAACAGCTTTTTCAGCATAAATTGAAATTTTCGTACGCTTTCGGCGTTATCTGGGTTGCTCAATGTGTGTCGTGTTTGGCGGCAATCGGCAATTTGAAATAAGCCGTCTTGCTTAGATAACAAGCACAAAATAACTTCGCTGCCTTTGATTTCGATACCACAAGTGATCATAACTGCATCCTAACAATGTCCTAGTAAAAGTCTTGGTGAAGGTTTTGGCGCATTATGGCACATCAAAGGGCAATCTCGCAGAGTAAAAAATGCTGCACCTTGAAAACCAGACACGTCATATCTGAGGCGAAATAACTCGGTTATGGTTTATTACACTCTTTTGATTTTATCATCTCTTATTTTTTAAAGGGATCTTGTAATATTGCGAGATAATATTTTGCCAAAACGCAAATAACGACATTTTATTCTGCTAAAAGCGAAAAAATGCTTATGCCGATAAGATGACTCTTTTCCTTCTGACTAATTAGGTTGTATAAAATGACGGCTTTATCGCCCATGGGGATTCCTTGTCCTCAGGTGAAATCTTTAGACGAAATTCTTCCACATGAACCTTTATTGATGATGGGCGCAGGCCCAGTTCCCATTCCTGAGCGCGTGGCGAAAGCCAACTCTGTGGTGATCAATCACCTTGGCGGCGTGATGGCTCAGGTGATTGATCAAGTAAAGGCCATGGCGCGTTATGTGTTTCAAACCGAGTCTAAATGGGTTCTTGGCGTGGCAGGGCCGGCATCGGCGGCGATGGAAATGTCGGTGGCGAATTTATTAGAGCCAGGCGAGCGAATTTTATGCATTAACAACGGTTTTTTTAGTCACCGGATGGCGGAAATGGCGACGCGCATTGGCGCCGATGTGCATGAATTGCATGTAGGCGTACACGAAGCAGCTGACCCTGAACGAGTGCGTCGTGCCATCGAAGAAACGTGTCCAAAAGTACTGACCTTGGTACAAGGGGAAACCTCCAATACGGTGTTTAATCACTCGTTGCAAGAGATCACCAAAATCGCCAAATCCTACGGTTGTCTAGTGGTAGTCGATGCCGTGTGTACGCTCAGCACCATGCCTTTGAAAATGGACGAATGGCAAGTGGATGTGGTGATCACCGGCGGTCAAAAAGGTTTGTCGTCTATTCCGGGCGTGTCGTTATTGGTGTTTTCAAACGAGGCATGGGCAACGGTTAAAAATCGCAGCAAGCCAACCGTGCAATGGTGTTTTGACGCCCAATTGGCAGAGAATTTTTGGCACAACCATGGTTACCATTATACCGCGCCTGTGTCTGGCATTATGGCGTTGCACGAAGCCTTGAAATTGGTCTGCGACGAGACGCTGGAGCATCGATTTGCTCGGCATTTGCGTTGTTCAAAAGCCTTGCAGGCGGGTGTGGAGGGGATGGGCTTGTCGCTGTTTATTCCTGAATCTTCGCGGTTGAATTCTGTCGTGGGGATCAATATTCCGGAAGGTCTGACAGCACCACAAATTTGTCGCCATATATCCGATATGTATCGAGTGGAAATTGCCGGCTCCTTTGGTCAACCGATCATTCGTATTGGCCAAATGGGTGAGCAATGCCGCGAGCATAACTTATTTCGTACGCTTCATGCTTTGGGCAGCACCATGCGAGATTTAGGAGTAAAGGTAGACCAACCTAATGGCATGGCGGAAATGGAAAGCTATTTGCAAAAAGTGCCTCGAACCTTGTATCAAGTAGCTTAGTGTTATGTGAATCTGGCTTTTTGCAGGTTTAATCAATCTCCTTGTGGCGATGAGCCATAAGGGGATTTTTTTTGGCTGGCAAGCAAGGCAAGAAAAAATAAGCAAAAAATAGTCAAGGCTGACAGGATAGTGACAGGTTTAGCGCGTAAGGTTTACCGACTCAAGTAGGTTGAACAACTTTATAACTTGATTGGCTACCCACAAAAAAAATAACAAGCAGGAGATAACCATGCTTAAAACCCTTTCTCTGAAATCCGTTCTTATCACTGGTGCTGCGGCACTGACCATCGCTGGACAAGCTTACGCTTACGAACCTGCTCGCAGTGCTGAATGTATCGCACCGGCTAACCCAGGCGGCGGTTGGGATTTCACTTGCCGTAGCGTCGGTAAGGTTCTGGTTGATCAAAAATATTTCTCTGGCAATGTGCAGACCGTTAACATGTCTGGTGCGGGTGGCGGTGTGGCCTTTGCTCATACAGTCAGCAAGCGCGACAGCGATGCTAACCTGATTGTTGCGGCGAGTACGGCGACGACAACCCGTCTTGCGCAAGGTCAATTCCCAGGCATGAACGCTGACCAAGTTAAGTGGGTAGGCACATTGGGCGCAGACTACGGCATCATCGCCGTGGGTAAAGACTCTAAATACACCTCTTTGACACAAATGATCGAAGCGCTTAAAAAAGACCCAGGCGCGGTAAAATTCGCCGGTGGTAGTGCATCCGGTGGTTGGGACCATTTAAAAGTTCTGATGACGGCGCAAAAAGCCAACGTGGAAAAATTACCACGCATTCGTTACCTAGCGTTCAGCGGTGGTTCTGAAGCCTTGGTTCAGGTGGTTGGCGGACACGTTGATGCTTTCACGGGTGACATCTCTGAAGTGAAAGGTTTCATGGATTCCGGTGACCTTCGCGTATTGGCTGTTCTTTCTGAAGAGCGTTTACCAGCACCGTTCGACGCTATCCCAACGGCGATGGAGCAGGGCATTGATTCTGTTGCACCAAACTGGCGTGGTTTTTACGTTCCGGGTAATGCCGAAGCGGATTCTTACGACTGGTGGGTTAGCACTATCGATGAGCTATACAAAACCCAAGAATGGAAAGATGTGATGACCAAAAACGGTCTAATGCCCTTCCATAAGTCTGGTGCTGATTTTACACAATTTGTGAAAAACCAAACCTTAGACATCAAAATCTTATCTCAAGATATCGGTCTGATTAAATAACATCAGACGATTTTTGGAGGGGGCATTTGTTCTAACACAGTGCTCCTTCCTGTTTTCTTTTTTCACCCTTTACTTATTCTCTAACATGGAGCAAAGACATGCGTATTAATGATCGTGTGTTTGGCATGCTTATGCTGATTCTCGCCGTTGTGTACGGCTGGGAAGCAACAAAGTTCCCCATTCCCTTTGGTGGACACGAAAGTGTCGGACCTGAAACCTTTCCTATTATGTTGTCCATCATTCTAGGGATCAGTGCCATTTACCTGATGGTTCGCCCCGATGAAGATGAGCCATGGGCACCTGTTGGTATGCTGATTGAGCTTGGTGTGGTGGTGCTTTCCATGTTGGCGTTTGCTTGGGCGATCGAGCCAATCGGATTCATGCCGGCAGCAGCCTTGGTGGTGAGTTTTTTAAGTTGGCGGATGGGAGCCAGCATTGCGAGAAGTGTGATCACAGGCGTGACCAGCTCCGTGGTGATCTTCTTCCTATTCAATAATGTGCTAGAACTAGCACTGCCTCTAGGTCTATTGGAGTTTTAATATGGATACTATGAGCTTATTAATGCAAGGCTTTGCGGTGGCGTTAACGCCGGAAAGCATTATGTTTGCAGTGATCGGTGCCATCTTGGGTACGCTGATCGGTGCCTTGCCAGGCCTTGGCCCTGCAAACGGTGTGGCGATCCTGATTCCGTTGGCCTTTAGTTTGGGCTTGTCTCCAACATCGTCGTTGATTTTGCTGACATCGGTTTACGCTGGTGCCATGTACGGCGGTCGAATTTCGTCTATTTTGCTGAACATCCCGGGCGATGAGCCAGCCATGATGACCTGTTTAGACGGTTATCCTATGGCGGTGAAAGGCAAAGCCGCGGAAGCCCTAGCGATTTCGGCTATTGCGTCTTTTTTTGGTAGCTTTATTGCCACCATCGGCTTAGTAATTTTAGCGCCGATTTTGGCGAAGTTTGCCTTGAAATTCGGTCCTTCAGAATACTTCGCTTTGTTTGCCTTGGCGTTCGCGACCTTGGGCGGCATTACCGGTAAAAACCAGTTTAAAACCTTGATGGCCGCGGCGATTGGTCTAATGATCGCCACAGTGGGTATCGATATTTCTACCGGTGTGCAGCGTTTTACCTACAACACCTTGGAGTTGTTTGAAGGCGTTGACTTTATTATTGCGATCGTCGGTTTGTTTGCGATCAGTGAGTTGTTGTTTTTCCTTGAGCGTCACGCGGGTGATGGTCTAAAACAAGTCGCGATTAACAAGCTGAAATTGTCACCAAAAGACATTATTAAAGTACTGCCTGCGTCTTTTCGTGGTGCGGTGTTAGGCTTTGTAGCGGGTGTTTTACCAGGTGCAGGCGCCTCTCTGGGTAGTTTTATTAGCTATACATTGGAAAAACGCGTATCTGACAAGGGCGAATTTGGTAAAGGCGACCCTCGTGGTGTGGCTGCGCCAGAAGCGGGCAACAACGGCGCAGCATCTGGTGCGCTTGTGCCTATGTTGACCTTGGGTGTACCGGGCAGTGGTACGACTGCTGTGTTGTTGGCCATGTTGATCTCGTTGAATATTTCTCCGGGTCCTATGTTGTTCCAACAAAATGCCGACTTGGTATGGGGCGTTATCGCGGCCATGTTCGTCGGTAACCTAGTCTTGTTGCTGTTGAACATTCCTATGGTTGGCATCTTCGTTAAGTTGTTGAGCATTCCGCCCAAATACTTGATGCCAGTGGTCACGCTGATCGCCTCAGTGGGTATTTATTCTGTGAGCCACAGCGCGCTGGATTTGTACTTCATGGTGGGCTTTGGTGTGCTGGGTTACATCTTCCGTAAAGTGGATATTCCTCTTGTGCCTATTATTCTTGGCATGTTGCTTGGGCCAGAAATGGAGAAAAGCTTGCGTCATGCCTTGGTATTATCCGATGGCGATTGGGGCGTGTTGTTCAACAGTGGTTTGAGCATTGGTCTATGGACGGTAGCGATTCTTGGTTTGGTATTGCCAATTATTATTGGCCCGATTGTTCGCGCTAAAATGAAGCGATCAAAAGACACTGTTAAAGACAGCTAAGCCCTGCAATACTAAGGGTAATGTGACACAAAAATTCGAGCCGCGAGAGTGGCTCGAATTTTGTCGTTTGTACTCTTAAATGTGTATTCAAAAATAATAATAGATGGCGAAGCAGTATGCGTATTTTAGTGGTAGAAGACACTCAAGTATTGGGTCAAGCAATTTGCGACCGATTGACCAGTTTAGGGCATGGTGTTGATTTAATGGGTGACGGCCAACGTGCCGATGATCTATTAAAATACCAAGCGTTTGACTTGATTCTACTGGATTTGAACCTGCCCAGTTTGTCAGGCTTGCAGCTGCTGCAAAAGTTACGACAACGGGACGACGATACGCCGGTATTGATTTTGACCGCTCGAGATCAAATAGAAGACCGCATTCGACTGCTCGACGAAGGCGCCGACGATTATCTTACCAAGCCTTTTGACTTTGGCGAGTTAGAAGCCCGTTGTCGTGCCTTGTTGCGCCGCAAACAAGGTTACGCGTCGAACGTCACGGAACATGGCAATATTTTGGTTAATCGCGACAGTCGACAAGTGTTTGTCGAGGGCGAGCTGGTTGGGGTGACCAATCGCGAGTTTCGCTTGCTGGAAATCTTCCTTGGGCATTTGGGGCGTGTGCTCAGTAAAGATGAAATCACCGATCATTTGTTTAATTTTAACGAAACTCCAGGGCCGAATGCCATTGAGTTGTACGTTGGTCGTTTACGCAAAAAAATGATTGAGGGGGATTTGGTCATCAGCACCTTAAGAGGCATTGGGTATGTGGCAGAAATCGCCAAACCATCAAAGCCTCAGTGAAGAAGAGGAAAGCAAGGCGCTAAAAAAAGCCCCTTCTTTACGGTTTCGCTTTATTCTTGCTGGTGTGTTGGTGATCGGTATTATTGCCAGTTTGGCGATTAATTTAATTTTCGATTACAGTCAAAAACTGGCCGATTTATCTTACGACCGTCTGTTGCGCAGTGCTTTACTGCAAATGGACGAAAATGTTGGCTTGATTCGTAATGAAGTCAGTATCGACATTCCTTGGTCAGCCTTTGCCACCTTGGCACAAGCCGAAGAAGACCGCGTGTTCTATAAAGTAGAAAGCCTAGAGCAGGGCTTTATTACCGGCTATCAAGATTTAAACAGCTTTCCACCAAACCCTCCGGTGCTCGACCAAATTCAGTTTTACGATCAGATGTTTTCGGGTGAAATGGTGCGCTTTGCTTGGGTGCAGCGCTACATTACTGACCCAGAAACCGCGCAAACCGTACGAATCATCTTGGGTCAAACACGCTTATCCCGAGAAGAAATGGCCGCTGCCGTGACACAAAAAGCCGTTGAAGTAGTGGTATTGATTGCGCTGGTGGCGATTACCTTGATCATCATTGGTAGTCATTTGGTGTTGCGGCCTTTGCATCGTATTGAGCGCGCTTTAGAAGAGCGAGTGATGGGCGATCTCACTCCAATCGACATCAATACACCGAAAGAAACGCACCATTTAAAAGTCGCCATCAACCACTTTATGGCTCGTTTGCAAGCCAACCTAGAGCAACTGGAAAACTACACCGCCGACGCGGCGCATCAATTGCGTACGCCTTTAGCCAGTTTGCGAGCTCTGGCGGAAAACGCTCGCGATATAGGGTATTCCAACAGTGCGTCACCTGAAAAGCAGCATCAGGCGTTAGAAAGTATTGTCCAACAGTGCGACACCTTGAGTCAGACAGTCACGCTGCTGTTGAATCAGGCGGTGGTGTCGCATCGGTTGCAAACTCATCGCCTAGAACTGATGGATTTGCTGGTGCCGATCACGGCCTCTTGTCGAGAGCAAGCGCTTACCGCCTTGCGTCAAGGGGTGCATTTGTCGTTGGAATGCGAGCTAAAAGAAAGCTTAATATTAGGAGACAGTTTCTCGATTCAACAGATGATGCAAAATCTGATTGAAAACGCCGTTCGATACAGTCAGCAAGACCAAGACGCACCGGCTGAAGTGATTGTGCAGGTGATGGAATTTGATCTTTTTTATCGGATTAAGGTGATTGATTACGGCGAGGGCATTCCTGAGTCGGAAAAAGAACGGGTGTTTGAGCGCTTTTACCGTGGGCGCTACGATGTTGCAGGCACGGGTGTTGGCTTGTCTATGGTACGGGACATTGTGAACCATCATTCTGCGCGAGTTAACATTCTTAATACCGAACCAAAAGGCACCACGTTTCAGGTGGACTTTGCTAAGCATCGATTTGATGGAGACAACCAATAATGCGCCTTTTTCACATCTTGTTGCTTATGGTCATTCTTCAGGTTGGTCGTGCTTGGTCAGCGGAGCCGGTCTGGTTTGGCGATAAAAACAATACGCGTATGCTGTACATTAACTCGGCGCTTGACTTAGCGTCGTTTGAACCTATCTTGACGGTGTTTGTGGCCCTGTACCCAGACATCAAGGTAGCGTATCGAGACGTCAACACATTGGATTTGTATTACCAAACCATTGAAGAGCACAAGCAGCCTGAAGCCAGCTTGGTGATCAGCAGTGCGATGGATCTGCACTTAAAACTGGTTAACGATGGCTACGCTCAAACGTACCAATCTAATTTTACTGAGCGCCTATCGGCGGATTTTAAATGGCGCGATCAGTTGTTTGCTTTTTCGCTAGAACCCATTGTCATGCTGGTAAACAAAGCCGCTTTTCCGGGAGACATACCAGAAGATCGCCAATCATTATTGCAAACTATTCGACAAAATGAACAAGCGATGACAAAACGCATCGGCACTTACGATATTCGTCAAAGTGGCGTGGGATATCTGTTGGCCAGTCAAGATGCACGTCAAGCCGACGTGACTTGGGGGCGCTTGCTGGAAGCTTTTGGCAGCCATAAAGTCCAAACTTATTGTTGCACCCATGAAATTATCGACGATGTGGCATCGGGTGAATTGGCCATTGGCTATAATTTGCTTGGCTCTTATGTGTCGCAACGAGCTCGGGATGATGATCGACTGACGATGATTTTACCGAAGGATTATACCCTGATGCTGATGCGGGCGGCTCTGATTCCTAAGAGTGCCCCAAACCCAACCGACGCGGGGTTGTTTTTGGATTTTTTATTATCGGATAGCGCACAAAAAATGATGCAAACTCAAGGGCTGTTGTTTCCCATTCGCCCCGATGCGAATACACCAAACGACCCTTATGTTGTGAATGCGCCAGGGCCAACGGGGGTGATTGAACTGGATCAGCAACTGTTAGTTGGTCGAGATTACGCCAAGCAAAAGCGTTTTATTCGTAACTGGGAAATGGCATTAGAAATCATCGCAGAGCCTTGATTTTTTGTTGCTCTTTGTCAGTGTTTTTGCGTTTGAGACTTTAATAATTTTTAAAATTCTATATATTAGCGAAAACTAATTATTTGGGGTTTTACAATGAAAAGTTACAAAGAAATCAACAAAGACCAAAACACACTCGGCCGCGAATACCATCAAGCCGCGCCAGACGTATTGGGCAGCTTTATGGCTTTGCACGGCGCAGCCATGGCAGAGGGCGTTTTATCGGTTAAGGTAAAAGAGTTGATCGCACTTGCCATTGGTATTGCGGCACGTTGCGATGGTTGCATTGCCGCTCATGTTAAAGACGCCTTAAAAGCCGGTGCGACACGTGAAGAAGTGGTTGAAACAATTAACGTGGCGGTTGTCATGGGTGGCGGTCCTTCTGTGGTGTATGGCACGCAAGCGTTAGGCGCGGTGGATGAATATCTAGCTGGCTAAGGTCAGTTTAAAGATAGAGTACTATAAAAACACGAATAAAAAAGCGACTTCATGAGTCGCTTTTTTTATGGTTTTCAATCAGATGAATTGGCTTGTTTCGTTGGCTTATAAGTCGCCGCGCTTTTGCTGCATACGACGTAAGAATTCCGACATGATGTGCATGTACAGCTCGTCCCCTAGGTATTTGTCTTCCACACCGCGGTCGATACTAGGGTTGTCGTTTACCTCGATTACGTAACCACGGCCGTTAATTTCTTTCACATCCACCCCGTACAAACCATCACCAATGGGTTTGGTCGCCGCGATGGCCGCTTGCAATACGCGACGCGGTACTTCAAACGTCGGCAAGGTATCAAAACCACCGCTTTCGCTGGCACTGTCGCTGTGTTGGTATATTTGCCAGTGGTCTTTGACCATGTAATAACGGCAGGCGAAAATTGGTTTGTTGTTTAACACACCAATGCGCCAGTCGAATTCGGTGTACAGGTATTCTTGTACCAACAGCAAAGAGGACTTTTTAAACAGTGTAGCCAAGCTGGCGGTGAGTGCCTCGCGGTTTTCTGCCTTAATTACGCCTTTTGAGAAGGCGCCATCGGGAATTTTTACCACCATTGGGTAGCTGATTACCGCTTCTAGGGCGTCTTCTACGTCTTTTTCACCCTTGTGTACAATGCGCGTTTTTGGGCAAGGTACTTTATGGGTGTTGAACAAATCCGCCAAGTATACTTTATTGGTGCAACGCATAATGGACTGAGGATCGTCCATCACCACCAGACCTAAGCCTTCGGCTTTTTTGGCAAAGCGGTAAGTATGGTGGTCAATATTAGTGGTTTCACGAATAAATAAACCATCGTATTCTGGCAAACGCATGATGTCTTTTGGACCGATGGTTTCTACGTGAATGCCCAATTGTTTACCGGCCTGAATGAACTTTTTAATCGCTTGATCATCACTTGGTGGCATGGCTTCTTCTGGGTTGACCAGAATGGCCATGTCAAATTTTGCCGCCCGTTGAGTGCGACCCTTACTCCACACTTTATTACTGAAGGCTTCCAATGATTCAGCAAACAAGGTTTCTTCCGCGTCGTTAAGGCTTTTATGAGAAGTGATTTGTAAATCACTTACTTGCCACGTTTTGCGAAATTTCAACTTCACTTCCAGCACTGGGCAGGCAAAAGCTTCGAACATTTTACGTGCGAATTCCTTCATTTCAGGCTGTGTCGTTTTTCCAAACACACAGTGAAACGTTATCTCAGTCGGCGCATCGGGCGTACCAAGCTTTTGAGCGAGCGCGGGTAAAAGTTGCGCCACTTGCATTTCGTACAAAGCTTTCTTGCTGATGTCGTTTAACACACGCACAGACGGCATAACGTGATGGCCGCGACTTTCTGCCAACAGCGAGCAATAGTATCCATCAGATAAATATTTGCTGCTTTTACACAGGTTGATGATGCGAGTTCGCCCTTGGCTTTTTGTCGCCATGTTCAGATATTGCGTGAAAGTAATGACACGATCGCTTGGCATAAACGCAGACCAATCTTTGGCCTGATCAACAACGATGTAAGTCTGTGACATGTGTTTTGGTGTTCCTTTTAAATAGCGAGTTTTGAGGTTATTTAGCGTGTTTGGTGTATCTCGATTTGTGCGGATAGTGCGCTTGTTTTGGTGATTTAACAATAGTCTAAAAGTAAATATTACGATGTTTTTTTGTTGAAAATTTAGACTATCTTTTACACAAAATTCGCCCTAGAATGCGCAAAATTTTTCATCGTTTTGTTCTTTTTAACCGCGTTGGCGTTTCACGCTCTGGTTCAACAATAAAACGATTCTAGTGACCTTTTGCCCTTTCGAGGCGATACCATGACCAAGCTTATTTCTCCTGTTAATCCTGCTCCTCAATCTTCTCTAGATGCAAGTATTCCAGTCACAAGCGTGCAGTTGGCGGTATTGGACGACCTTAATGGACTGCTGCAACTCGAAAGCCTTGCTTTCACTGGCGATCGCTTGAGTCGTCGCAGTTTTCGTCGCGCCATTAACAGCGCTGGGTCTGCTTTGTTTGTGGCGAAAAGAGGAGATGAATTATTGGGCTACGCCTTGCTTCATCTTCGTCAGGGGACGCGTTTGGCGCGTTTGTACTCGCTGGCGGTGTCGCCGTCTGCGCGTGGGCTGGGTATAGGAAAATTACTGATTCAAGCCTGTGAGAAAAAAGCCCTAAAGCAAGGCAAGATGCTGTTGCGTTTAGAAGTAAGCGATGTGAACCACAGTGCCATTGGTTTGTATCAAAAGCTGGGCTACAAGGAGTTTGGTCATTACGACGCCTATTACGAAGACCAAACCGATGCGATTCGCATGCAAAAGCGTTTGCGCCATGCCGGCGGCGAGCAGACTACACGGCCTATGCCTTGGTTGGCTCAGGGCACGCCCTTTACGTGTGGGCCGGCGTCGTTGCAAATGGTGTTGTCGGCGATGCAGCCCGACTATCAAGCCACGCCCGACGACGAGCTAGAAATCTGGCGCGAAGCCACGACGATTTTTATGACCTCGGGTCACGGTGGCTGTCATCCCATGGGATTGGCATTGGCGGGGCAAAAACGCGGCTTATTAGCCAGTGTTTGGTTGAGTGAAGAAGGGCCCTTGTTTGTTGACAGTGTGCGCAATGAACTGAAAAAAAGTGTGATTACCCGTGTCCACGATGGCTTTGCCAAACAGTGCCATGAGTTACAGGTGCCGGTGCACTATTCGTCGATGCCTTTAGACCAGCTGATTGCTGAATTTGATGGTGGAGCCGTGGCGATTATTTTGATCAGTACCTTTCGTATGGATGGCAAAAAATCCCCTCATTGGGTAGTGATGTCGGGGTATGACGAGCATTGTATTTTGGTACACGACCCAGATTTGGACGACGAAAAACCTTTACCCGATGATCCACCAAGCCCATTAGATTGTCAGTTTGTCCCCATCGCACGAGATGAATTCGAAAAAATGTCGCGCTTTGGTCAGAGTCGTTTACAAGCGACCGTGGTGCTTAAAGCCCATTAAAATACCTTTGGGTTTATGCTATGAAGGCGAGCGTGTTACTGTTCTTTTCATTGGGTGCACAGTTTTGTAAATAGTTTTGTCAAATCGATGGAGGAACAGTCACATGAAGGTTGCGTTTACCAGTGATAACATTGCCGGCGCGTCAGACGCCGTATTTCACGCCATGATGGAAGCCGCACAGGGCGACGCCATGCCTTATGGTCACGACGATGGCACGGCGCAGGTTACCGCCATGCTGGCTGAGTTGTTTGAATGTGATCTTGAGGTGTTTCTGGTGTCCACAGGCACCGCGGCTAATGTACTGAGCATCAGCGCGCTAACGCCGCCGTGGGGCAGTGTCTTGTGTCATCAAGACTGTCACTTATTAAAAGATGAAAGTACGGCGCCAGAATTTTACGCAGGCGGTGCGCGTTTTGTTGGTATTAACGGCGCGGACGCGAAAATTGACCCCGTTGTGTTGAAAAATATCATCGGTCAGAAAAAAGGCGATGTACATTCGTGCCAAGCATCGGCGGTTAGCGTATCGCAGGTGACTGAAATTGGCAGTGTTTACAGCGTGGCGGAGTTACAGGTGATTACCGACATTGCCAAAAGCGCTGGCTTGCCGGTTCACATGGACGGTGCACGATTCGCCAATGCTTTAATCGCTCTTGGTTGTTCTCCCGCTGAGATGACCTGGAAAGCAGGCGTGGATGTGTTGTCGTTTGGAGCCACTAAAAATGGCGTGATGGCCGCTGAAGCCATCGTGGTGTTTAAGTCCTCTTTAGAAGAGAAAGGACTTTCTTTTGAGCGAGTCGTTCAAGAACTGGGTTTTCGTCGCAAACGCGGTGGTCACTTGCATTCAAAAATGCGTCTATTGTCGGCGCAAATGCAAGCCTACCTCACGGACGATTTATGGCGCACAAACGCGACCCACGCCAATACCATGATGGCGATGTTGCAAGATGGGCTGAAAGAGATTCCCGATGTGGTAATAGAAACACCGGCGCAAGCGAACATGCTGTTTTGCCGTATGCCTTTGGCGATGATCGACTACTTGCAAAAAGAAGGCTTTGGTTTTTACACCGGACGCTGGGAAGAAGGCGTGATTCGACTGGTAACGTCCTTTAGAACGCCAAAAGAAGGTGTGCAGGCCTTCATCGACGCTGCTCGACGCTTTTAAGAATGAGCGATTAGGTAAAGACGGGGGAGCGGAACGACATAAAAAGCCCCAGCGACTTTTTACAGTGTCGTTGGGGCTTTAAATTTGCAGTGAAATTAACGCAAGATGAGCAATGGAATATCGCTTTCAATGATCATTTTGCTGGTATTACTGCCGACAAAGAACTGTCGAACTTTGGAATGAGCATAAGCGCCCATCGCCATGAGTTCAATCTTGTGTTCTTTACGATAGTCGGTCAGCACCGGATAGATTTTCCCAGGAATAATCGACGCCATGACTTCAAAACCTTCGTCTTCAAGGCTCTTTTGAGCACTTTCAAGCTTGGCTTGGCGTTCTGCTGTCGCTTCACCGGCCATGACCAGATGGCACGGCAAGCCTTTTAACAGTGGGCTTTGTGCAATGCGTGCGATGGCATTATCAGCGGCTTCGCGGCCATCATAAGCAATCATGAAATTATTCGGTGGTGTAAACGCATCGACGGTAATTAAAATGGGACGATGCAAAGTGCGTGCCGCACGTTCAATGTGCGAACCAACCGTTTGCGCCGACAGAGTATGATTTACCCCAAGGCGACCTAGAATAACCAAGCGTGTTTCTTCTTCTAGGTCAATTAAGTTGTCGACCAAATCACCATGACGCTGCTGAGTATGGATCTGAGTCGCTCCCGCTTTTTGAGCGATGTCATGGGCGTTGTCGAGAATGAGCTTGCCGTATTCCAATGCCAATTTCGCGCGTTTGGCGTCCAGCTCAACCAATTCGTCGAGCAGGTGCTCACGACTCCCTAAGCCAATCGCACCGGATAAATCGTCGTCGGTGCGGATTGCCTCTTTCTCAAGTGAATGTAGCAAGGTCAGCGGCGAGGCCATCTTATTGGCTGCCCATACTGAGGCGTTGGTGACGTATTCAGTTAAAGTCGATCCATCGATACAAGCCATTATATGTGTCATGTCGCACTCCTTATTTTTATGAGAGCGGCCTAGTGGCCGCCCATGACTTTTTCAACTTCTTCAGGGTTGTTATGCACCCCAAATTTGTCGACTACGGTTGCGCTGGCTTCGTTCATGCCGATTAGCTCGACTTCGGCGCCTTCGCGGCGGAATTTGATCACCACTTTGTCTAAAGCCGATACCGCGGTGATGTCCCAAAAGTGAGCCTCGGTCAAATCGATAGTGATCTTATCAGCGGCCTCTTTGAAGTCAAAAGACCCGGTAAACTGATCTGACGACGCAAAAAATACCTGCCCAATGACTTTATATGTGCGATGGCCTTTGTCTTTGCCTTGTTCGTTTTTTACCACCATAAAGCGGCCAATCTTGTTAGCAAAGAACAAAGACGCGAGTAAAACACCCACGAACACGCCGATCGCTAAGTTGTGTGTTGCCACAACAATAGACACCGTGGCTAACATAACAAGGTTAGTCGATAACGG
Organism: Marinomonas vulgaris; assembly: GCF_018145875.1. Classification (GTDB taxonomy): domain Bacteria; phylum Pseudomonadota; class Gammaproteobacteria; order Pseudomonadales; family Marinomonadaceae; genus Marinomonas; species Marinomonas vulgaris. The sequence continues at coordinate 102,833 of NZ_JAGSSV010000010.1, forward strand.
GTGTTTTTTCAGGTTAATAATGGATTCCCAAGAAAAGGTGCCAATGGACACCATGATCATTACCGCCACCAAGGCGGCCATGGGGATTTGCCCAATGAGTTCGTCTAAAAAGACCACCATGATCAATAGCAGCAAGCCGGCGATGAAGGTCGATAAACGGCCGCGACCGCCAGATTTGACGTTAATAACGGATTGACCAATCATGGCACAGCCGGCCATACCGCCTATCAAGCTGGAACCAATGTTGGCGATGCCTTGACCTTTACACTCGCGGTTTTTGTCGCTGGTGGTGTCGGTGAATTCGTCGACAATGGTCGCCGTCATCATGGATTCCAACAAACCTACAACAGCTAGCCCTAGAGAGTAAGGCAGAATGATCATTAGCGTGTCTAAATTGAGCGGCACATCTGGCCACAAGAAAATCGGCAAGGTGTCTGGCAATTCGCCCATGTCGCTCACGGTACGAATGTCTAATCCATAGGTCATGGCGAAAACAGTCAATAACACAATACATACCAGCGGTGAGGGAACGGCTTTGCCGATTACTGGCAGCAAGGGAAAGAGGTAGATAATCCCTAATCCTGCTGCTGTCATCGCGTAAACATGCCAAGTCACATTGGTTAACTCAGGTAATTGTGCCATAAAGATCAGAATGGCCAAGGCGTTGACGAACCCTGTTACCACCGACCGAGACACAAAACGCATCAAGGCACCCAGTTTTAAATAACCGGCAATAATCTGAAACACCCCAGTCAATAAACTGGCGGCTAGAAGGTATTGCAAACCGTGATCTTTCACCAAGGTCACCATTAAAAGTGCCATGGCACCGGTCGCAGCAGAAATCATCCCAGGACGACCGCCTACAAACGAGATAATCACCGCAATGCAAAAAGACGCGTACAAGCCGACTTTTGGATCAACCCCGGCGATGATGGAAAATGCAATGGCTTCCGGGATCAGCGCCAATGCCACAACCGTACCGGCAAGCGAGTCACCTTTAATGTTCGAGAGCCAGTCTCGTTTTATCGAATCGATCATTTTTTACCTTCTGAAATACATAAAAACCAAAGAAAACAGCGGTTGCTGTATTTGGCGCTTAATCGTTAAAACAACATGGAGTGTTGTGCCTTATTTATCATGCTTAGCAGGCAAAAAAGGCAAATAGAAAGAGTCATAGACTCTAAAAAAGACAATAAAACGGCGTTTGTTAAACTTTTAATAGGCCGAGTTATTTAAGTGGCGAAAGTATAGAGATTTGCCCTTTACATGGCAACGATCGAGGTAAATAAGCCCTAGAAACAGCTTTTTATCAAAGCTAAGAGTCTAAAAGAGCGAACAAAAAGGATGTAAAAACGCATGACTGTACCAAGGTACAATAGCCGAGCGCACACCGATGGATTACTGTGGCAGTAATTATACGAATATTCTGACTTTTTAAAGTCTCCTTTATAAGGAAAAACACCATGAGCGACAGTCAAGTACCTTTTGCAACACTCGGCAGCACGATCGGTTTCATCTCTAAGGCAACCGGCCTGGTTATCGTACAATCCATCGACGGACAAGAGCGTGTAGTGAAAATTGGCGATCCAGTTTTCTTTGGTGAAACTGTTGTGACTGGTACAGGGGTATCTGTCACCATCGCCTTTATCGATGGTTCTGATGTGGTGATTGGAGACGACTCCATTGTCGAATTGACTGACGAAATCTACAACACGGGCGATGAAGAAGAGCTGGTTGCCGACTCCACCTCAGAGGTCGATGCCCTTCAAGCCGCTATTTTAGCTGGAGTTGACCCGACGTTAGTTCAAGAAGCACCTGCTGCCGGTGATGCAACGGATGAGCAACAGCGTTTTGATGTAGATGTTGAACGAAATGATGATACCTCTTTACCCACCTTTGGTGTAGATACCCTTAGCGCATTACCTACCTATGGATACGACACGGATAATGGTGATGCAGAAGAAGACGAGGTTATTCAAGAGCAAAGCAGCAACACTACAACCGCTGCGGCAACAATTGCGGCGGTTGCTGGCACCGTAGTGATCGATAGCATTACGGACGATAATGTCATCAATTCAACCGAAGCAAGTGGCACCATCACCGTATCTGGCTCAGCTACCGGCGGCGACATTTCTCAGGGTGATGCCCTTCAATTAGTGGTGAACGGTACCACCTACAACACTACCGTTGAGTCCGATGGAAGTTGGTCAGTTGACGTGGCAGGCAGTGACCTAGCTGCCGATACAAACGCCACAGCAACAGTTACGTCAACTAATGATACTGGTAGTACAGTGACGAGCACTGGCGATACGACATATAGCGTCAATCAGGCGCCAACAACAACTGCAGCGACCGGCAGCGTGACAGAAGATGCGAGCATTACAGGCAGTATCAGTGCAGAAGATGTGGATCTGCCAGCAGGAGCGAGCTTGACGTTTAGTACCACGTCCACTGCAGCTGGTTTGACTTTTAACAGTGATGGCAGTTACGTGTTCGAAGCGTCGTCTTACGATGGTCTAGAGTTGAATGAAATACAAACCATCGTAATTCCAGTTACCGTAACGGATGATCAAGATGCAATCGCTGAAACTACCTTAACAATTACAGTGACAGGCACGAACGACGCGGCGACGATCAGTGGTGACACCAGCGCATCCGGTTCAGAAACCGATGTAGCGTTGAGCTTAGGCGGCACCTTGACGGCAACGGATGTGGACAACACAGACAACGCGTTTACCACACAAACCACCGTTGGCACCAACGGCACGTTCACTATTGCTGAAAATGGCGACTGGACGTTCGTGGCGAACAGTGCGTTCAACGAATTAAACGTTGGCGACAGCAAAGTTGAAAGCTTCAACGTGACGTCAGTGGATGGCACACCTAGCACGGTGATCATCACGATCAATGGCACTAACGATGCTGCGACGGTCAGCAGTGCGAGTGTGGCTCTGACAGAAACCGACAGTGTGTTGAGCACCGGCGGTACGTTAACGGCAACGGATGTGGACAACGTCGACAACAGCTTTACTGCGTCAAACACAACGGGCACATACGGTAAGTTTGCGATTGGCACCGACGGTGCATGGACATTCACCGCCAACAGTACGTTTGATGAATTGAACGTCAACGACAGCTACACAGAAACCTTCAACGTCACCAGCGTAGACGGTACAGCGAGTACGGTCACCATCACGATCAAGGGCACGAACGACGCGGCGACGATCAGTGGTGACACCAGCGCATCCGGTTCAGAAACCGATGCGGCCTTGACGCTAGGCGGCACCTTGACCGCGACGGACGTGGACAATACAAACAACGCGTTTAACGCGAATGAAATTGAAGGCGCCAACGGCACGTTTACCATCGCAGAAAATGGCGACTGGACGTTTGTGGCGAACAGTACATTCAACGAACTGAATGTAGGCGACAGCAAAGTCGAAAGTTTCAACGTGACGTCAGTGGATGGCACGGTACAAGCAGTGACTGTGACCATCAACGGCACGAACGACGCGGCCAGCATCAGTGGTGAAACAAGTGCATCGGGTTCAGAATCCGATGTAGCGTTGAGCTTAGGTGGCACCTTGACCGCGACGGACGTGGACAATACAGACAACGCGTTTACCGCGAATGAAGTCGAAGGCGCCAACGGCACGTTCACCATCGCTGAAAATGGCGACTGGACGTTTGTGGCGAACAGCGCGTTCAACGAATTAAACGTTGGCGACAGCAAAGCCGAAAGCTTCAACGTGACGTCAGTAGACGGAACAGAGCAATTGGTTACCGTGACGATCAATGGCACCAACGATGCGGCCAGCATCAGTGGTGACGCAAGTGTCGTGGCAGATGAGACGAATGTGGCGTTGAGCCTAAGCGGCACCTTGACCGCGACAGATGTGGACAACGCAGACAACACCTTCACAGCGGATACCATCGTTGGCACCAACGGCACGTTTACCATTTCAGAAAATGGCGAATGGACGTTCGAGGCGAACAGTGCGTTCAACGAATTAAACGTTGGCGACAGCAAAGTTGAAAGCTTCAACGTGACGTCAGTGGATGGCACGGTACAAGCAGTGACCGTGACCATCAACGGCACGAACGATGCGGTGATCATCAGTGGTGACACCAGCGCATCCGGTTCAGAAACCGACGAAGCCTTAACGCTCAGCGGCGCTTTGACCGCGACGGACGTGGACAATACAGACAACGCGTT
>NZ_JAGSSV010000011.1 GCF_018145875.1 Marinomonas vulgaris
CATTTTGGTATCGTGATGGTGTGTAGCTTATCGATCGGTTTCTCAACGCCACCATTGGGAGAGAACCTGTTTGTGGCCTCCGGTATATCGGATACACCGCTAGAAGAAGTGACGGCGAAAGCCATGCCGTTTGCCTTGGTGTCCACACTGGCGGTGATCGTGATTGCTTATGTGCCGCAAATAGCCCTGACTTTACCCAGTTTATTAGGTTATTAATCGGGTAGAAACAAAAACGCCCTGCTTGAAAGAACAGGGCGTTTTTAGCATATAGAGAACGCTGTAGAGTTAAATTGCTAGAGAGTTAAATTACTCCCAATTCCACCAAACGCTCGTGCAAATAGCTTTTTGCCGTGTGACGCTTTGACAAAACCACCTCGGGTTTAGGGTGCAAAAATAAGGGCAAAGAAATACGCGACTTGGTTTTGTCCGCGCCTTCTGGGTTAACCACTCGGTGAGACGTCGACGGAAAATAACCACCAGACGCTTCTTGTAGCATGTCGCCAATATTGACTACCAAGGTGCCAAAATCACAAGGCACGTCCATCCATGAGCCATCTTTGGCTTTGACTTGCAAACCTGGCTCGTTGGCTGAAGGTAAGATCGTCAATAAGTTGATGTCTTCATGGGCACCCGCACGAATCGCGCCTAATTCTTCATCGCCTTTTAATGGCGGATAATGCAATACGCGTAACAAGGTCTGATCGCTGCCGTCGACCATGCTACAAAGCGGCTGAGAATAATGCTGCGCCACATCGGCAGGAGAATGCTTTTCGACCCACGCGAGCAGTTCCAACGCTAAGGTATTGGCTTCGGCGTAGTATTGCGCCAATAAGGCTTTTTTGTCGGCGGGGCATTGTCCCCACGGGTAATAATGGAAGTATTCTTTGATGTCTTTTTTGGTGTGACCTTTGGCGGTTTCAGACACGTCGGGTGGGAAAAAGCCATCTTGAGTGCCCACGTTATAGCGATAATCGTACTTGGTCTCGCTATCAAAAAAAGTCTGCCATTCTTGGTAAATCGCCGACACCAGTTGCTTTTGAATGGGATGGTTTTTGAGTACCCCAAAGCCGGTGTCACGCAGAGATTGAACGAAATCTTCTTGGGCGGTTGGGCTGGTGTAATCGATTGCTTGTAATGTCATCTTGGTTTCCTGTGTTGGCAAAAAATGGTCGTTAAAAAAGTGTTAAATAAGAACGACAATGAAAACCTAGGAAGACCAACCACTGTGGAAAAAGTAACGTAGATCGACGGTTTCGGCTTGGTAATGCTGCTGCCATTGGGTCAAACGTCCGGCAGCAAGACGATCGAATAACGCGGACTGAACCGATTCGATGTGCTCGTGTTGCCATGACGTAAGGGGCATGCTGCATCCTCAATGAAACAGGGTGATGATCTCAATCGAGATCCTTGTTTAATGGGGTTAGTTTACGGGTTAGCTGCAGGATTTTGAAGAGAATCGGCAGAAAATCTGTTTTAGGGGTAGGTAATTTTTCATTTTTCCTTATACTAAAAACAGTCGGTTACGTTTATTGGCCGTCTTCTATGTGTTCTTCTCTACCGGTTTCCATCGCTCCGAGCGAGCGAGTTTTCTCAAGTTCAAGTGCTTTTTCTATCTTACATTGGCGCGCTCTATTTATGCGCTGTTATCCATTAAAGAGGGCTCATGACTATGAATACATTTTTCGATTCGTTTAAAAACCACTTCTTAATCTCTATGCCACATTTAAACGATCCTCATTTTGAACACACGGTGATCTATCTTTGTGAACACACCAAAGAAGGCGCCATGGGGATCATTATTAATCGTCCTGCCAATGTGGAATTCAGTGAATTGGCGACGCATCTTGATATGCAGATTGATCAACCACAAATCGCTGCAGAACCGATTTATAACGGCGGGCCGGTCGAAGCGGAGCGCGGGTTTATTTTGCACACATCGGACAAGGTATGGGACAACAGTTTACGCGTGACCGACGAGGTGTCTTTGTCGGCGTCTTTGGAAGCCTTGCAAGACATCGCCCAAGGCACAGGCCCAGAGGCGTTTCGCATCACATTAGGTTGCGCCGGCTGGGATGCAGGTCAGCTCGAAGCGGAAATTACCAGTAATGATTGGCTGGTATGTGAAGCCGATTTAGACGTATTATTCCACACCCCAAGCGACATGCAATTTACCGCCGCGACTCAGGTGTTGGGAATTGATATGGCGAGACTTTCACCGGACATAGGACATGGTTAATGAGCGCAACAGCGTCTTCGAATGATCAACAAAAGCCCAATACTGTTCGTTCAGTATTGGGCTTTGATTTTGGTACTACTCGCATGGGTGTGGCTGTTGGCCAAAGCATCACCGGCACCGCCCAGCCACTCGACCCATTAAAAGCCAAAGATGGCATTCCCAACTGGGATGACATCGCCAAAGTCGTCGCCGAATGGCAGCCAGATGCCTTTGTGGTCGGCTTACCTTTGGACATGGACGGCACCGAAAACGAGATGTGTCAACGAGCGCGCAAATTTGCCAAACGATTGCATGGACGTTTTAACCTTCCTTACCATATGATGGACGAAAGATTGTCGTCCTACGAAGCCAAAGGGCAGGTGATTGCCCGCGGTGGTAACCGTAATTTCAAAGACAATTCCGTGGATGGCTTAGCGGCGCAAATGATAGTAGAAAGCTGGTTCGCTGAGGCTTACTAGGCCGCTGTTTATACGACACCGTGTTTATGACACACCAACAGTAAGGTTTGAAACAGAATGACGTTAGATTTAGACAAGGCGCTTGCGTCCATGCGGGCACAGCTGAGCGCCTACTGTGAGCAAAAAAGCATTAACGACGCCATCGTGGTGGGTATTCATACCGGCGGCGTTTGGGTGGCTGAGCAGGTGATGTCCGCTGTGCCGACCACAGAGCCTCTCGCCACCCTAGACATTACTTTTTATCGCGACGATTTCACCAAAGCGGGCTTAAACCCTAAAGTGAACCAAACATTGTTGCCGGCCATTGAAGATCGCCATGTGATCTTGGTCGACGATGTGTTGATGTCGGGCCGTACGATTCGCGCCGCCATGAACGAAATTTTTGACTTTGGTCGTCCGGCCAGCATTACCTTGGCGATTTTGTATGACCTAGGTCAGCACGAATTGCCCATCGCCGCCGATATTGTGGGCGAGCGAGTAACGCTTAATACCGATCAAAGAGTGAAATTGACTGGGCCACAGCCACTGGGTGTCTCTATAATAGACACGCATTAATTTTTAAGTATGAAGAAGACCGAGCGTCTTTGCAGTTTGAGGAAAGCAAACCATGATGCGATCCGAGCCACGGGCATTACAGCTAAATGAACACGGGCAGCTTAAGCATTTTTTAACACTGGATGGGTTAGACAACACCATTCTGACAGAGATTTTAGACCGCGCCGATTCTTTCCTTTCTATGGGTGAGCAATCGGTCAAAAAAGTCCCTTTATTGCGCGGTAAAACCGTCGTCAATTTATTCTTTGAAAACTCCACAAGAACACGAACAACATTCGAATTAGCGGCCAAACGCTTGTCGGCTGACGTGATCAATTTAAACATTGAAACCTCAGCCACCTCAAAAGGCGAATCTTTACTCGACACCCTAAAAAACCTCGAAGCCATGCAAAGCGATATGTTCATTGTGCGTCATTCCGACAGTGGTGCGGCGCATTTTATCGCGGAACATTGCACGCCTAACGTCGCCATTATTAACGCAGGGGATGGTCGCCATGCGCACCCAACCCAAGCCATGTTAGATATGCTGACCATTCGTCGTCATAAAGGCAGCTTTGACGGTTTAAAAGTCGCCATTGTAGGGGATATTTTGCATTCCCGTGTGGCACGTTCTCAGCTGCAAGCGCTTACTACCCTAGGGGTCAGCGATGTGCGTTTAGTCGGACCAAAAACCCTCGTGCCGAGCTTTTTCGCAGAAATGGGCGCGACTATTTGTCACGACCTAGAAGCGGGCTTAAACGACGTAGACGTGATCGTCATGTTGCGCTTGCAAAAAGAACGTATGAAGGGTGCCTTGCTACCTAGTGAAAGTGAATTCTACCGCTTGTACGGTTTGACCGAAGAGACACTTGCCTGGGCGAAACCAGACGCCATTGTGATGCACCCAGGGCCGATTAATCGCGGTGTGGAAATTTCGTCGGAAGTGGCCGATGGCAAACAATCCGTTATTTTGGACCAGGTGACTAATGGCATCGCGGTGCGTATGGCGGTGCTGTCCATGGCGATGAGCGGTCAGCTGCAAAGTGAAGATGGATCGGCGACAGGGGATGAGAAATAATATGAAACTACGTATTCAAAACGGTCGTTTAATAGATCCGAGCCAAGACATTGATGCGATCGCAGAACTCTTTATCGACAACCAAAAGATAGTGGCCATTGGCGACGCGCCCGAAGGCTTTGACGACGTCGAGATTGTCGATGCCGCCGGTTTATGGGTGTTGCCAGGCTTGGTGGATTTAGCGGTGGCGTTGCGCGAACCTGGGATGACACAAAAAGGCAGCATTGCTACTGAAGGCCGTGCCGCCGTGTCTGGCGGTGTGACCACCTTGGTGTGTCCGCCAAACACGCGACCCATTGTGGACACGCCAGCCGTGGCGGCATTGATTCAAGACAAAGCCGACGAAGCAGGTATGGCAAACGTTTTCCCGTTAGGTGCTTTGACCCAAGGGTTAGAAGGCGCGCAACTGAGCAACATGGTGTCTTTGACCGACGCGGGCTGCATTGCTTTGTCGAATCACAGGCACCCCATGGCGAGCACCAAGGTGTTGTCTCGTGCATTAGAATACGCTGCAACGCACGATTTGCTGGTGGTGTTTCACCCCGATGAACCCAGCTTGTCCGAAGGCGGCTGTGCTCACGAAGGCTTGATGTCGACTATGCACGGTTTAGCGGGCATTCCTGAAGAAGCGGAAACCATCGCCTTGATGCGAGATTTACTGTTGGTGGAAAAAACCGGCGTACGTGCGCACTTCGCCCGTTTGTCTTGCGCCAAATCGGTGGAAATGATCGCCGATGCCAAAGCCTCTGGCTTGGATGTCACCGCTGATGTGGCGTTGCACAACTTACTTTTGAACGACCAAGTCTTGAGTCGCTTCGACGGGCATTATCATGTGTTGCCGCCGCTGCGCAGCGAAGACGACCGTTTGACGCTGATCGAAGGCATTAAAGCGGGTGTGATTACGGCCATTTGTTCCGATCACCAGCCCCATGAAAAAATGGCAAAAATTGCCCCCTTTGCGGCCACAGACCCCGGCATGGCGAATGTGGAAATCTTGTTGCCATTGGCCATGCAGTTAATGGATGAAGGAGATTTAGACTTTTCCACCGTGCTGCAAGCCTTAACCTCTGGCCCAGCGGCGTGCTTTGGCCTAGAAGCTGGCTCGTTAGCGGTAGGCAGTTTTGCCGACTTTATTTTGTTCGACAGCACAGCACGATGGACATGGGATTACGACAAACGCAAAACCAAAGGTCACAATTCACCGTACTTTGGCGACGAGTTTGTAGGGCGAGTCATGTCGACGTATATCTCGGGTCAACGGGTATATCAGACAGTGTGAATGTGTTTTTAAAATAAACAGTAAGATCAATCAAAAATTGACCGATTGGTCTTACTAATTCTTTACTTTTTATGTCATGCCGTTACTCTTGTTTTAATCACATTGCCAAGGTGCTCACGTCTTCATGTCTATTGACTCATCAAACACGCTGCTCTCAGAGCATCAAGTTTTGCGATCGCGTATCGCTTACCTTGAAAAAGAACGGGATTTCATAAAGAGCTTGTACGGTGATATGCCCCACATTATTCATGCCATCTCCAAGGGCTCTTTGTTGAGTACCCTGTTAGACGAGTTCAAACACAAGCTGGAAGCGCAATTACCCAACGCCTACTGCTTGTTTCTTGTGTGCGATAAAAGCTGTTTACATTGGGATGTGCAATACAAAGACGCGACGAACACCCCCTTATTGAGTTCCCAAAGTAAGCTACGAGCGGTGCCACAAGGGCTGATCACCTTCGCTGCCAGCCCGTCTTGCCCTACACGATTTGACGATCACATCGCTCAAGACGCTGATTGGCAACCGTGGGCGGAATTTATTGCCGACAATGGCTTTGTGGATGTGTCCATGTCCAGTGTGTCGGACGGCCAAGGCTCGATTTATTTAGCCGTGGTGTTTCAACCAGAAACCAGTCGCATTGAAAGTGACTTAGTAACACTGGCGCTAGAATGCTATGTGTCTTGGTTGCGGGCGATATTTGAGCGCGAAAAAGCGGACCAGTTGTTGCTTGAAGACAGCCATCGTGACCCGACTACGGGATTGTTACGTCGTTTCAGTTTTGAAAACAGTTTCAACATTGTACTGAAAGATTCCCGTCGTCACTTTTTGCGTGCGGCTTTATTGTCTCTGCGAATCCTGTCTAGCGCTAAAATTCAAGAGAAAGAGTTGGTGGAACTGGCAGAAGTGATGCGCAAAACAGTGCGAGACAATGATCTCATTGCTTATTTCGATGAGCACGAGTTAGTGATGGGGATTCGCATTCAACACTTAGAAGACGCCGAAGTGGTTGCCTCGAAGCTTTTTGCCTCATTGGGTTCTCCTAAGTTTGCCAATAACCGCCTAATACAAGATGGCTTGTCTATCGGTATTGCGTTTTATCCAGAGCATTCGTCTCTTGATGGGCTTTATCGAGCGGCCAATGCGGCAGCAGAAGTATTGAACCGCTCCACAGGGGTTCGGTTGGAGTTTCATGGCGAATACTACCAATCCAGTGCGGATTTTTACACACAGTAACCCTTGAGATGATTTTTCATATCTTGCGAAAAGGAGCCTGACGACACCATGTCAATTGCAGCAAACGGCCAAGAAGCAGACGATATTACCCGCAATTTGGCCCACACTTCTGAACAAATAGCACAACTTGCCCAAGAGTATCAGCGCGATGCTGGCAGTGTGCGTTTATTGGCTGTGAGTAAAACCAAGCCAGTGTCAGCCTTGGTGGCGGCATACGAAGCGGGGCAACGAGCGTTCGGCGAAAACTATGTACAAGAAGCGGTTGAAAAGCGCCAAGCGTTAGCTCACCTAGCTGACATTGAGTGGCACTTTATTGGCCCAATTCAATCGAATAAATCTCGCCTTATTGCCGAAAATATGGATTGGGTGCACTCGGTTGACCGCGAAAAAATCGCCCGTCGATTGAGTGAGCAACGCCCAGATGATTTGCCGCCACTGAATGTGTGCATTCAGGTTAACATCAGTGGCGAAGACAGCAAAGCCGGTGTGACGCTGGAGCAGTTGGACGATATGGTTACGTTAATCGTCAGCTTGCCGAATTTACGTCTAAGAGGCTTGATGGCCATTCCGGCGCCCCAAGACAGCCATGAGTCGCAATGTGCTGTGTACCAGCCATTAGCGCAGGCTTTTGCCGCTTTGGCGTCGAATGATCATCATGTGGATACCTTATCGATTGGCATGTCGGGTGATTTACCCGCTGCAATTGCTTCAGGTAGCACCATGGTTCGTGTCGGCACGGCTATTTTTGGTGCGCGAGACTACTCTTTAAAACAGTAAAAAGAACGTATAAAACATTAAAACGAACATCAATGCATTCAACAGTAGGATATAAAATGACACCAAGTATCGCCTTTATCGGCGTGGGCAACATGGCAAGTGCTATTTTTAGTGGCATGTTGGCGAATGGTTACCCAGCAACAAGCATTATGGGCACCTCAAGAACCGAACAAAAGCGCACCCATTATCACGACCAATTCGGCATCAGCATGTTAGCAGACAATCGTTCTGCGGTTAGCCAGGCAGATGTGATCGTTTTATGTGTCAAACCGGCACAAATGCAAGCTGTGATTGAAGCCTTTGCCGATCAGGTGCGTGATGATCAGTTGTTTATTTCGGTAGCGGCGGGTGTTGAGCTGGGGTCGTTATCTTATTGGTTAAACTCTCCTGTGGCGGTGGTACGTTGTATGCCAAATACGCCATCCCAAGTGGGAGCAGGTATGACCGGCCTGATCGCCAACGAACACACCAGCGCCGAGCAAAAAAACTGGGTGACGGAATTGTTTGCTGGCATTGGTGATTCAGTGTGGGTGGAAGACGAAGCCCACATGCATACGGTAACCAGTTTATCTGGTAGTGCGCCCGCGTATTTTTTCCGATTCCTTGAAGCCATGATCAAAGATGGCCAGCAACAAGGTTTGGATGAAGCCACTTGTCGTAAATTGGCCAGCTATACCATGCTAGGTGCGGCTCGCATGGCCACAGAACTTGATGAGCCTATTGCTCAATTGCGCAAAAACATTACCTCGCCCAATGGAACAACAGAGCAAGCCTTGTTGTCTTTTGAAGCGTCGAACATCGACAAAATAGTGGCCGATGCCATGACAGCGTGTGTTAATCGATCTAAAGAAATGTCGAATGATTTTTCTGCGAAGAAAACTGATTAAGGACCGAACCCAATGAATTCTGATCCATTTGTTATGCTCATAAAGGTTATTTGTAACCTTTATTTGTTCATTGTTTTGCTGCGTCTTGTGTTGCAATTGACGCGAGCGGATTTTTACAACCCGATTAGCCAAGGGATTGTGAAAGCTACAAGCCCTCTGGTGTTGCCTTTGCGCAAAGTGATCCCTGCGATTGGACGCCTTGATACCGCATCCCTGGTGTTGGCATTTTTAGTTCAATTTGTGACTGTTTTTTTGGTGGTGAGCATTAAAGGCGTTTCCGCGCCGCCAAGCATTTATGTTATTTATACGGTTGCCGGCACCTTGTATCATCTATTAGATCTGTATTTCTGGGCGATGTTGATATCAGTGATTTTGAGTTGGGTTGCACCTGGCGCGAATCACCCTGGCGCTATGCTGGTGGGACAAATTACGTCGCCCTTGTACCGCGCTTGTCAGCGGGTTATTCCTACTTTGGGTGGTCTGGATTTGTCGCCGATTTTCATCTTTTTGGCGATTTCGTTCTTGAAGCAAGTGTTAGCGCCTTATAGCCTCTAATACTATCTACCTATATGAATCTGCGGTGAGATCCTTATCATCGCATGCCAGTGAATTGAGAACAGGATCGTATTCCTATATGATGCGACCCTTAAACGGGCGTTAACTCGGACGAATGTCTTGTCTATCACCCGATTCGTTCTTCCTTATTAATTTTTTGGATGAAAGCTATGAGTACAATTGCGGTTTATCCGGGGACATTTGACCCGATTACAAACGGCCACACGGATTTGGTTGAGCGCGCATCAAAGCTGTTTCCTAAAGTGATTGTTGCGGTCGCTGCCAGCCCCAAAAAGCGTCCTGCGTTGTCCCATGACTTGCGTATATCCTTGGCAAAAGACGTGCTAGGGCATTTGCCTAATGTCGAGATCGTTGGCTTCAATAACTTGTTGACAGAGTTTACCCGCTCGGTAAATGGTCAGGTGGTGATTCGTGGCCTGCGTGCTGTGTCTGATTTTGAATACGAATTTCAGCTAGCCAACATGAACCGAGCCATTGCACCCGATGTAGAAAGCATCTTTTTAACGCCTTCTGAGAAACACTCTTACATTTCATCGACCTTGGTGCGTGAAATCGCGTCGCTAAACGGTGATTTTGGACAGTTTGTTCACCCAGAAGTCAAACGTGTTCTACAAGAGCATTATCAAACCAGCTAGAAGATCCTTTAGCTTAGTTTGTTTATCGAGTTAGCCCTAAAGTGATCTTGTCACCAACAAGGTCACTATTTTCTAGGAGAGCAGTATGTCTCTTATTATTACGGATGAATGCATCAACTGTGATGTATGTGAACCTGAGTGCCCCAATGAGGCCATTTCTCAGGGTGATGAAATTTATGTTATCGAACCTTCGAAATGTACTGAATGCGTGGGCCACTTTGATGAACCACAGTGTCAACAAGTGTGTCCTGTAGACTGCATTCCGTTAGATCCGAATCGTAAAGAAACGGAAGAACAGTTAATGGAAAAATACTTAACGCTAACAGGTCAACTCTAACCAATAGGTTGCCATACCATCGACACGAACGGATTTATTTTTTTAGCGGGAATTTTATTGCTTGTTAGTATTCTGGCAAGCTCTTTTACTGTGCGTGTTGGTTTACCTTTGTTGCTGGTGTTTCTTGGTATGGGAATGCTGGCAGGCGAAGAGGGCATTGGCGGCCTAGATTTCGATAATACCAATCTCTCCTTTTTTGTGGGTAACCTTGCTTTAGCCGTGATTCTTTTAGATGGCGGCATGCAAACCAAAACCAGCACTTTCCGCGTTGCTCTTTGGCCTTCCTTGTCTCTTGCGACCCTTGGCGTCGTCTTTACCACGGCATCGGTCGGCGCTTTTGCTGCTTGGTTATTAGACGTACCGCTTATTTACGGCTTATTGCTTGGCTCGATTGTCGGTTCTACCGATGCGGCGGCGGTGTTTAGTTTGCTGCGCAACAGTGGCGTCAAGCTCAACGAGCGGGTAGGCGGTACCTTAGAAATCGAATCGGGTGCCAATGACCCCATGGCCATCTTGTTGGTGGTGATGTTAACCGGTCTGATGCAAAGCGCTGACCCTCTGACGGTATGGGCTTTTCTAGGACAAATGGTACAGCAGTTTGCCATCGGCATAATATTGGGCTTGCTGGGCGGCAAGCTCTTATTGTTGGTGTTGCGCCGGGTGCCTTTGATCGAAGGTTTGTACGCCTTATTGATCATTTCCTTTGGTTTGGCGACATTCTCTGGCGTAAACATGATTGGTGGTAGCGGCTTTTTAGCGGTCTATCTGGTGGGTTTAACCGTTGGGAATGGTCGTATTAAACAGCTCGATGCGATTTCCCAGGTGATGGATGGATTGGCCTGGTTGGCACAAGCAGGCATGTTCTTATTGCTGGGCTTGTTGGTGACCCCATCAAGCTTGCTAACCCATGGTCTACAAGCCTTGGCCATTGCGGCGTTTTTGATTTTTATTGCTCGCCCCTTAGCGGTGTTTATTTGCCTCATACCGTTCGATTTTCGCTGGCCAGAACGTTTCTATATTAGCTGGGTGGGATTGCGAGGCGCGGTGCCCATTGTATTGGCTTTATATCCGGTGATTGCCGGTCTAACAAACGCCGAACTGCTGTTTGAAATTACTTTTACCGTGGTGCTGATTTCCCTGTTACTACAAGGTTCGACTGTGCCACACATGGCGCGTTGGTTGAACATCATCGTACCACCTGTGCCCGAGCCGATTACGCGATTTTCGTTGATTGACGATTTAGAATCGCATCATTCGTTGGAATTGTATGAATTCTTAGTGCAAGCCGAAGGGGTTCGGATTCCCTTGTCTATCGTGCAAAATGTGCCGAGCGCTACGGTATCAACGCCGCAGTTGGTGTCTTTGGTGCGAGAGGGTCAGCCGATTGTCGTAAATGCTGATACCTTATTAAAATCGGGTGATCGTATCTGGATGTTACTGCATCCTGGCGATGTGAACGACGTGGCGCAAATTTTCTCGCAAAAAGCGTCTGGGTCTTTCTTGTTACAGAATTTCTTTGGTGAGTTCGCCGTGCGTGGCGATGCCCCTCTGATCGACTTGGCAAAAGTGTATGGTGTGCCATTGGATGGGGTTGACCCACAAGAAACCGCTGCGCAACTGTTGCAGCGTCAACTGGGTAAAAATGTGGTGGTGGGTGATCGCGTGCGCTTTGGTAATATCCGGCTAACCGTCCGACAAATGGACGGCAACCAGATCGAGAGCATAGGGCTGAAGCTACAAAGCAAGTAGGCTCAAACCAGCAAGTTGCGCTCTATGTTTCGAAACTAATCAAACAGACGGCCAATTTCTTCTAATGAAGGCAGTTCTTGATCGTCGTTTATCAGCACAATCAAACCTTCTGTGTCTATGGTGGCGTAGGTCTGAGGATGAGTGACAATGTCGCCATTTTTATGCACGTAACCAAGCGCCGTGCCTATATCTTGTTGGATCAAGGTGGTGACTATGTGCGCCCATGACATGCCCTTTAAACGCACATCAAGACGTATGGTGTGATCTCCTTGGTGGCGAAATAAATCTTCCAATACTTGTTCCGTTCCTGGGGCGATTAAAGAACGTACCAGCATTTCGGGGTAGGCACGAACAGGGCGAATGACCGCAGTCGCACCAGCGGCTTTGAAGCGCTTTCGGTTGGAATCGTTAATGGCTTCAGCCATGATAAAAGCCGAGCTATTTAATACTTTAATCCTATGCAGTATGTCGAAAGTGATGCTATCAGAGTGATTGTCTTGGGCATCTGGGCACAACACAATGATGTACTTTGCTTTGTGGGTGTTAGCGGATTCCAACATGCCATCTTCTAACGCATCGCCAGTATGATGGACCACACCTTGAGATCGCAAATCAATGGGCAAACCATCAGGGAAGGCCGATGTTAAGATTTGAATAGGAATCTCTTCCAGTTCGGGTGTCTGGTTAATTTGGCTGATAAGCAACGCCAAGTAGCGTTCTGCATTGTATCTTGGGGTATTAATGATAAGTATGTGATCTTGCATATTGTCCCACTTCACGCGCCCTTTAATGCGCATTTCTTTGCGAATAAGCCTAATTTCAACATAGTCACTGGCGATCTGTGCGAGCAGCGTGATGCCCATGCCGTAAATTAAAACGATGGTGGCAAATTGCCCCCAAAAAGACGCCGCTGAAATGTCCCCATAACCTGTGGTACTGGCGGATGTCATGGTCAACCAAAAAGCTTGCCACCAATCAAGGTCTTCAAAGAAGACCATAGCCAAACTATGAAGACCAATGACACCAGCAAAAAAAACCAAGCGCTTACGTAAGTCGCTGGTTTCATGCAGATGAACCTTTTTACGAAACTGACGCCGGCTATTATTTCGCTTTAACAGCATACCAATTGCGTTCATGTTACCTCGGACGCTTTTTTATCATGATTCAGTGGGCGGCATGGCGTAATCAAGCTGACGCCAAGACTCGTATACCATCACCGCCACCGTATTAGACAGGTTAAGGCTGCGAGAGCTGGCCTGCATAGGCAAACGCAAGCGCTGGTCTAGCGGTAACGCATCGATAAACTCGGCGGGTAAGCCGCGGGTTTCTGGGCCGAACACCAGCACATCGTTTGCTTTAAAACGGGCTTCGCTGTGGGTGCGGCTGCCTTTTGTGGTGAGCGCGTACACAGTACTAATATCGTTCTGATCCACAAAGGCCTGAAAGTTTGGGTAACGTTTTAACCGAGTAAACTCGTGATAGTCCAAGCCAGCGCGGCGCAGCTTCTTATCTTCTAGCTCAAAGCCAAGCGGCTCGATGAGATGCAAGTGGAAGCCAGTATTGGCGCATAAGCGAATCACATTACCCGTATTGGGCGGTATCTCTGGTTGGTAAAGTACAATATGTAGCATAGGTTTATCTCCTTGATATGGTGGGATAATACCAGAGGAGAAAGAAAAACAGACTTTTTAATTTATTTTCAAAAAAAGTGTTGACCTTAAAAAAGGTTTCCCTATAATACGCACCACTTGCCCAGATAGCTCAGTCGGTAGAGCAGAGGATTGAAAATCCTCGTGTCGGCGGTTCGATTCCGTCTCTGGGCACCATGATTAAAGAAAACCTGCTTTTTAAGCAGGTTTTTTTTTGCCTGAAATTTGCCTCCGATACTGTTTCTCTTGTTTCTCCTGCTGCTTCTTTTTGTCTTTCGCGTAAATAGCGCCAAATACCCTCAATGATGGGGATTTGTCATATACTTATTGTCTATTCGATGGAGTAAGTAACTATGATCAGACCCATGGCGACTGTCGTTGCGATTACGTTAGGGTATTTTTTGCTGGGCGTATTAGGGCTGACGGTTGCTGTTTCTCCGGGCTATTCAACCATTATTTGGCCTGCGTCGGGTTTGGCGCTGGTGGCGGCTCTTTTTTATCCTAGACAAGCCTGGATTGGGGTTTTCTTAGGTTCTTTTCTGGTTAACGTCGGTGTGACCTGGCAAAACACGCAAACTCTTGTGTGGCTCTTGCCTATTTGTATTGGGTTTGGGGCGGCTCTGCAGTCTTTTGTTGGCGCCTACCTAATCCGTCGGTTTGTGGGGATTCCTTTTCGCTTTCATTGCACTCGTTTGGTGTTGCGCTTTATTGCTTTAGCAGCCGTTCTGTCGACGCTAATCAGCGCTACGATAGGTTCCTCGGCGTTATTACTGTTTGGCACAATTCAGCCCGAAGTGTTCATGCTTAGCTGGGTAACTTGGTGGGCGGGCGGCATGATAGGAGTGCTTGTATTGGTGCCCTGGATTGTGGTGATTTTTCCTAGGCTGTTTGGTAATGACTTTGAGCATCCTTGGCGATTACTGGCTGGTTTTTTATTTGTGTTGCTGGTGACCGCATTTTTGTCCTGGGGCAGTACTTATTCCGAATGGAACAAACAGAATAAAGAGTTTCGCTCCAATGCCCAGTTGCTCGAAGTGTTACTGAATAACCGCATTAAAAACAGCGTGGATATGTTGTATGGCTTTGTTGGCCTGGTTAACAGCAGTGAACATATCGAGGTAGACGAATTCAATATGTTCGCCGACAGCATCAGGCAGCGAGACGACTCCATTTTAACGGTTTCCCTAAATTTCGCGGTGACAGGGGACGATCTAGATCGTTTTGAAGCGAATATTCAACAAGAATACCCCAGTATCAAGTTTCAGGTCACCGAGAAAAACGCTCAAGGCGACTTAGTGCCCGTTACACCTCGTCCCAGACACACACCAGTCACCTACATAAGCCCAATGGCCGGTAACGAAGTGGTGTTAGGCTACGACATTTACTCTCAACCTGAACGTCGTTTTGCTGTTGATCAGGCGATTACAGGTCGACAGGTATACCCTACAGCGCCCCTTAAACTGGTGCAGAACGGTAATGGAGTGTTGTTATTTTTGCCTTTTTTCCACCAACAAAGCGATGCCTTTTTGGGCATGGCGACAGCGGTACTGGAGTTAGAGACCTTAACCGACACCATAGTTGAATACGGCTTGTTACCGAATACCGAGCTGTATTTAATCGATGACCACAATGCTACCTCTACTCCAATTATTGTGGCGAAAAGCAAGCAAGCGACCTTTTCTGCTGATGAGGTGATTCGCAAGTATCTCTCTGACGAGTTCAAGCACGCGGTTAGTTTTGACATTCAAGTGGGGGCAAAAACCTGGCGGTTGTTTCAAGTCAGCGAGAGTGACTTTTTTAAGCAACCGTGGGTAGTGAAATTTGTTTTGGCCTGTGGTTTCTTGTTCTCAGGGGTGTTTGGTTGGTTTTTATTAATAGTTAGCAGTCACTCTGCTGTCTTGGAACACAGAGTGGCATTAAGAACTCAGGATTTGTTACAGGCTAACGAAGAGTTAACAGCGTCGGAGTTGGCACAAAGTCAGGCTAAAGAACAAGCTCAACAAGCCAGTAAAGCCAAGAGTGCTTTTTTGGCCACCATGAGCCATGAAATTCGTACGCCACTAAACGGCACCATTGGCTGTCTATCGTTATTACTGAACACTAAATTGCAGCCAGAACAAGCCACCCTTGCAAAGTTGTCTCAGCAAAGTGCGGAGTCTTTATTAGACATTATTAATGACATTCTGGACTTATCGAAAATCGAAGTGGGGCGTTTTGAGCTAGAAAAACAGGCCTTTTCTCTACCGACGCTCATCGAAGAGGTGACCAACGTATTTGTTCTTAAAGCAGAGGAAAAAGGCATAGTACTGAATTCGCCAGCGGTTCCTGTGCCAGACATCAGCCTGCTCGGCGACCGGTTACGTATCAAACAAATTTTGGTTAACTTGCTGGGCAATGCGGTGAAATTTACTCAAGAAGGGGAAGTGTCCCTGTTTTTATCCGTAACCCCTTTGGACGAAGACAGTGTGGTGCTGAATATCCTTATCAAGGATACTGGCATTGGTATCTCCTCCGACAGTCAGACGCATTTGTTTCAGCGTTTCAATCAAGCGGACAGTTCAACAACGCGCCGTTTTGGTGGCACAGGTCTGGGTTTGGCCATCAGTAAAGAATTCATCGACGCCATGGAAGGGAGTATAGAATTAACATCTGACCAAGGGCAAGGTTCAACCTTTACAGTACGTATCCCACTGACGCAACTTACCCCCGCGACTGAACCCAAGAGTGTGTCTGCGGACGTACAGGTGGCGGTGCTTTATCAAAATGCCACAGGCCGTGCTTATCTCGGTGCTGTGCTAGATACTTTTGGGGTTCCTCATCACGACTTCGCTACCCTAGCACAAGCCTGTGATGCCTTATCTGGTATCAGCACAAACACAGATAAAACGCTGGTTGCGCTGGTGGACGAAGAGATAGTAGCCGCCGCGAGCAGAGCAGATTTGATTCAGTGGAACGCTGTAACAATAGAGACAAACACCAGATGTTTGATCTTACAAGGTCGTTCGCATTTGACCTATGATCAACAGGCCTATGTAACCTCCTTAACGAAACCTGTCTTTCAAGGGGCTTTATTGAAAGCGTTGGAGACAGTGTTGTTTCTTAAAAAGCCTTTTGAAGAAATATCTGAAACACAAATACAAACACAAAAAGAGCCCGTTATGATTCCAAACTCAGCTAACGCTGCTACCGCAGATCGTCCGACTTTTCACGGTAATGTCTTGTTAGTGGAAGACAATCTTACCAATCAGATCGTTGCTCGGGGCCTACTAAAATTATTTGGCGTTGAAGCCGCGGTGGCTAAAAATGGCCAAATAGCCGTCGATTTGGCTCGCGAAACGCGCTTCGATCTGATCTTTATGGATTGCCAAATGCCCGTTATGGACGGCTACGAAGCCACCCGTATTATTCGACAAAGCACCGAGGGGGCCACACCCAGCGATGTGCCTATTGTAGCTTTGAGCGCCAATGCGATGAAAGGCGATGAAGATGAATGCATCGCCGCCGGCATGAACGACCACATTGCCAAACCGATTTCACAAGACAAGCTGAGCGCTGTATTGAGTCAATGGCTTGCCTAGGCCCAATGATCGGTCTCGAGCGCTCAGTTTTCACTTGTTTTGTCCCATTCTCTTTGAGAAGCAATAGTAAGGTTTCATTTGAATAGAGTTTGTTTTTCAAATGAAACCTTACTATCATCAAACTGCAACATTTTATTTCTATAGTCGTTCTTTCTTTTCTAACAAAAACTCATTGTGAGGAACACGGAAATGCATCATTTGAAATTAGCGTCGGTTGTCGTTGGCTTATCGGTAGCCAGTTCAGGGTTTGCTGCCACAGAAGTGGAATGGTGGCACGCGATGGGCGGTGCCAATGGCGAAAAGGTGAATGAAATCGCCAAAGCGTTTAATGATTCTCAAGACGCTTACAGCGTTAAGCCTGTTTATAAAGGCAACTACACAGAAACCATGACCTCGGCGATTGCCGCGTTTCGTGCCAAGCAACAGCCTGCCATTGTACAAGTGTTCGAAGTGGGTACCGCCAGCATGATGGCGGCCAAAGGCGCGATTTACCCAGTTCATCAATTGATGCGTGAATCCGGACAGCCTTTTGACGAAAGCACCTATCTAAGCGCCGTTACCGGCTACTACACCGACCGCGATGGCAAAATGTTGTCCATGCCGTTTAACAGCTCCACGCCGGTTCTGTACTACAACAAAGATTTGTTCGCCAAAGCGGGCATCACTCAAGCGCCAAAAACTTGGCAAGATGTGGAAGCCGTGTCTAAAAAGCTGCAAGCGTCTGGTGTGAGCTGTGGTTTTACTACGGCGTGGCAATCTTGGGTGCAGCTGGAAAACCTAAGCGCTCGTCACAATGTGCCTTTCGCTACCATGGACAACGGCTTTGGCGGTTTGAAAACTGAGTTAGCGTTCAATGGCCCGCTGCAAGTGGCGCACGTGACCAAAATGGGCGAATGGCAAGAGAACGGCATTTTTAGTTATTCGGGCCGTACCAACGACGGCGCAGCGAAATTTTACAGCCAAGAATGTGGCATGTTCACCGAATCCTCAGCAGGTTACGCGGGTATCAAGCGCAACGCCACCTTCGACTTTGGCGTAGCCGAATTGCCTTATTGGGAAGGCAAGGTGAAGCAGCCGTCTAATACCATCATTGGTGGTGCGTCTTTGTGGGTGCTGCAAAGGCATTCTGAAGAAGAATACAAGGGCGTGGCGTCTTTCCTAAGCTACCTGTCTCGTGCTTCTGTGCAAGCCGATTGGCACCAATTTTCAGGTTACTTGCCTATCACCAAAGCGGCGTATGATTTGAGCAAAGGCCAAGAATTTTACGCCGCTAATCCAGGCACAGAAACCGGTGTGATGCAGATGACCACAGGCACACCAACGGGTAACACCAAAGGCTTGCGCTTGGGGAATTTCGTGCAAATTCGTGGTGTCATCGACGAAGCACTGGAGTCTGTGTGGAGTGGTGATGTAGACGCACAAACCGCGTTAAATACAGCGGTAGAGCGTGGCAACGCGCAACTACGTCGCTTCGAAAAAGCCAACGACTAACGAAACACCACGCCCTTATGACTTGTCTTATGATGCGGCCTATACCGTGTCATAAGGGCGTTTTTCTCTAGATCCCTTTTGTTTGGATTGTCTGATGACGGTTACCTTTCCCCAAAAAGGCCTGCCTTGGTTATTGTTGCTGCCGCAATTAGCGGTGACGGCGATATTCTTTCTGTGGCCTGCAGAACAAGCGTTAGAACAAGCGTTTTATCAAGAAGACGCCTTTGGTTTAAGCCGTGAATTTGTTGGCTTAGACAATTTTATGGATTTGTTCACCGATCCTTTGTACTACCAATCTATGTTAACCACCTTGGTGTTCAGTTTCTCAGTGGCGATTGGCGGCATGGCGGTGGCTTTATTGTTAGCTGTGATGGCGGATCGTATTATCCGCGGCAAGCTGGCGTATCAAACCCTATTGATTTGGCCGTACGCTGTGGCACCGGCTTTAGCCGGTGTATTGTGGTGGATTTTATTTGACCCCAGCATGGGGCCGATTGCCCTCTGGTTGGACAACATAGGCATTAATTGGAACCATTATTTGGATGGCAACCAAGCGATGATCTTGGTGGTGATTGCCGCCACATGGAAGCAAATCAGTTACAACTTTTTATTCTTTTTAGCCGGCCTGCAAGCGGTGCCGCGCTCGTTAATCGAAGCCGCCGCGATCGATGGTGCCAGCCCATTTAAACGCTTTTGGACCATTGTGTTTCCGCTGTTGTCGCCGACCACCTTTTTCTTATTGGTGGTGAATCTGGTGTATGCCTTCTTCGAAACTTTCGGTGTGATCGACGCAACAACAAAGGGCGGTCCAGGGCAAAGTACCACCACCTTGGTGTACAAGGTGTTTGACGATGGTTTTGTTGGGCTGGATTTAGGCGGTTCGGCGGCACAATCTGTGGTACTCATGGGGATTGTCGGCTTGATGACGGTGATTCAGTTTCGTTACATTGAGCGAAAGGTGCAGTACTCATGATTGAAAATCGACCTTGGTTAACTTTCGTCAGCCATGCCACCTTAATCGTCGGTATCGGCCTCGTCGCCTTACCCGTATGGATGGCGCTGGTGGCGTCAACGCACCCTGCGTCGGCGTTTGGTGTAGGTCACATTCCCCTGTGGTTTGGTGATGCGGGAGCCGAAACCTGGGGCAGTGTGTTGTTTGAAAAAGCCGGCAACGGTGTCGACACCCCTGTGTTTTGGATGATGCTGAACTCGCTGATCATGGCGCTTGGCATTACCTTTGGCAAAATCGCCATTTCTTTGTTGTCCGCCTACGCCATTGTGTTCTTTCGCTTTCCCTTTCGTAACCTGTGTTTTTGGATCATTTTCATGACCTTAATGCTGCCGGTGGAAGTGCGCATTGTGCCGACCTATGAAGTGATCGCGAACTTGGATTTGCTCAACAGCTACACAGGCTTAACCTTGCCGCTAATCGCCAGTGCGACGGCGACTTTTTTGTTTCGTCAGTGCTTTTTGAGTATTCCGGGCGAACTGGTGGAAGCCGCGCGAATCGACGGTGCTGGGCCGTGGCGCTTCTTTTTCGACATCTTATTGCCCTTGTCGCGCACCAATATCGCGGCGCTGTTTGTGATCTTGTTTATCTATGGCTGGAATCAATATTTATGGCCCTTGCTAATCACCACAGACGACGCTTATTACACCCTAGTGATGAGCATTAAACGCATGTTGTCAGTGACTGATGGCGACATTGCGTGGAACCAAATTATGGCAACCACTTTATTGGCCATGCTGCCCCCTGTTGCGGTGGTGATTGGCATGCAAAAGCTGTTTGTAAAAGGCTTAGTGGATTCGGAGAAATAGACATGACAGACGTGATTTTAGAAAAAGTAGGCAAAACCTACCCCAATGGCTATCACGCGATTCCGAGTGTGGATTTGTCCATCGAAGAAGGCGAATTCATCGTGCTGGTGGGTCCATCGGGTTGTGGTAAGTCGACCTTATTGCGCATGGTGGCGGGTTTAGAAAGTATTTCCACCGGCGAATTGCGCATTCGTGGCGAACGCATGAACGACAAAGAACCCGCTGAGCGCGACATCGCCATGGTGTTTCAAAACTACGCCTTGTACCCACACATGACGGTGTACAACAACATGGCCTACGGCTTGAAAAACCGTGGTGTGCCCAAGGATAAGATCGAAGAAAAAGTCACCGATGTAGCGCAGATGCTGGGCTTGACCGAGCTGTTACTGCGCCGGCCGGGGCAACTGTCGGGTGGTCAACGTCAACGGGTGGCCATGGGGCGCGCCATGGTGCGTGACCCGAAAGTCTTCTTGTTCGATGAACCCTTGTCCAACCTAGACGCCAAGTTACGCGTACAGATGCGGGTAGAAATTCGCCAGCTACAACGCAAGCTCGCCACCACCACCTTGTACGTCACCCATGACCAAGTGGAAGCCATGACGCTGGCCGATCGTTTGGTGGTATTAAACAAGGGCAAGGCCGAACAAATCGGTACGCCGATGGAACTGTACAACACGCCCGCGACGCCTTTTGTCGCGGCGTTTATTGGCTCGCCCTCGATGAACTTGATCGAGGCTACTCTCGGCGATAAGGGCATCGAACTGCCCGATGGTTTGATTTTGCCAATGGAGGTATCACACGCGCACCGCGGTGCCATCGTGTGGGGGATTCGTCCCGAGCATTTAGTGGTGGTCAGCGAGCAAGAAGCGGATTTCGCTTTGAATGTTCAAGCGGTAGAATCGTTAGGCGCTGAAACCTTGATTCATGGTGTAGTAGGCCGCGAGCCTATGGTGGTGCGATTGTCTGGGCCGCATTTGCCCGAGATCAACAGCACCTTGTGGCTTAGCGCCCCGAAACAACATTGGCATCTTTTTGATGCCAATACTCAGCAACGATTGTCATTGTAACTGTCATTGTGAATTAAATAGCGGCAAACCGAGTGAGAAAAAAGATGGAATTAAACACAAAAGTAATGGGTCATCGTGGCGCGGCGTTATTGGCACCGGAAAACACCTTGGCGTCGATTCGTGCGGCTGTGAGTGCTGGCGCGACCTGGGTGGAAATCGATGTGTATTTAATCGCCGAGGGCGGATTGGTTATTTTTCATGACGACCAGCTAGACCGCTGCACCAATGGCTCGGGCGTGACTCGAGAAGCACGACCCACTGACATCGCTGCATTAGACGCCGGCTCGCACTTTTCGGCCGACTTTGCGGGCGAAAAAGTTCCTACCTTGTTGGAAGCCCTAGAATGCATTCAGTCGTTGGGTTTGGGACTGAATTTAGAAATCAAACACGACACCGCCGACGTGGACACCATAGTGCCTGCGGTCATGGCCATGTTGCGCGACCATTGGCAAGACAACAACAAATTGATGATTTCCAGCTTTAATCTCGCGGCCTTGCAGCTGTGTTACGACATTGGCGATCAGCGTCATTTGGCGCCCTTGTACGAGTTCGTCCCCGAAGATTGGGCGGAACAGCTGGCCAGTATCAAGGCCTACAGCTTGAATTGCGATTATCTGAATTTGACTCAAGATCAGGCACAAGCCATAAAAGCCGCTGGCTATAAGTTGTTGTGTTATACCGCCAACGACCCAGATGCCGTAGCGGAGTATTGGGCATGGGGCATGGACGCGGTGATTACCGACGATCCGACGCGTTTTGCTTTTTTGTCGAATCAACAGTAAGGACGATGTGTGGGATTAAGCGAGCGACAAAACCAGATTTTAAACTGGGTGCAACAAGAAGACGCCTTGCTGGTGGAAGACATGGTGGCGCGCTTTGGCGTGTCGTCGCAAACGATTCGTAAAGACGTGAACTTGCTGGCCGAACGGCATTTGATTCGTCGGACTCATGGCGGCATTGCACCGGTGTCGAGTACGGAGAATTTGCCCTTTGACCATCGACAGTTTTTGAACAGCGACGCCAAAGCCAAGATCGCTGAGCAGGTCGCCAAGCTGATTCCCGATGGCGCTTCGGTGTTTTTGGGTATTGGCACCACGGTGGAATACGTCGCCAAGGCGTTGGTTTCCCATCACAATCTACAGGTGTTCACCAATAATCTCACCGTGGCGAGTATTTTTGGCCAGTATTCAGGCGTGCGTGTGCGAGTGTTGGCGGGCAAATTGCGCCATCAGCATTATGATTTGGTGGGTGAAGACACCCTAGCGGGTTTGCGTCAGTATTACTTTGATTACGGTGTGTTGGGCTGCGGTGGCATGGACGAGACGCAGGGTATTTTGGATTTCGACCCCGAAGAAGCCGCCGTCAGTCGTGTGCTGGTGGAGCAAAGTCGCCACAGCCTCTTGGTGGTGGATCGCCACAAATGGGGGCGTAAAGCCATGGCGCGAGTCACGCCGTTTGCGTCGATCGATTGGTTATTTAGCGATGCACTCACTGACGACCAAGCCCATTTACTCACCGCTCAGGGTGTTCACATTCAACTTTGTTCTTAGGACCATCATGTCGACAACAGATAGTACAGCCTTGCCGCTGACCGCGTTAGCTCCTTATCATTGCCAAGGGTTGCGTTTTATTTTAACGGACTTCGACGACACTCTTACCTGGGAAGGGCGGCTGCCGGTGGAAACTTTACAAGCCTTGGCGGCATTGAGTGCGAATGGCATTAAAGTGATCCCCGTCACCGGCGGTTGTGCGGGCTGGTCGGACATGATCGCTCGCTCTTTGCCCGTTGAAGGGGTAATTACCGAAGGTGGCGCCTGTTTTATTGGCAAGACCCCAGAGCAGCACCTCGAATATCGTTTTTGGCGCGATGAAGCACAGATGCGCGCGGAGCAAGCGAGTTTGTTGGAGCAGGTTCAGTCGGTGCTGCCGATGTTTCCCCGTTTGCGTTTGGCGCGGGATCAGTCCTATCGCTTAACCGACGTGGCGATTGATTACGCCCAAGATGTAAAACCCGCCGCCAACAAAGAAAAGGACGCTTGTCTGGCGGCCTTAATCAAGCGTGGGTTAAATGCCAAAGCCAGTTCGATTCACATCAATGTGTGTTCCCCAGGCTACGATAAATACGCCATGGCACAACGAGTGCTGCGCGACGAATACGGACTGAGTGACGCCGAACAAGCCGAGCAGGTGTTATATGTGGGAGACGCGCCGAACGACGAAAGCATGTTTGCGCGTTTTCCATTAAGCGTCGGCGTGGCCAACATCGCTCAGCATTTGTCATTCATGCGCCACAAGCCCAATTATCAAACCACGGAGCCTGGTGGTTTGGGGTTTGCCGAACTGGCGCATTGGGTATTATCTAAGCGGGCTTTTGCTTAGAATATGAATCACGATAACTGAGACAGTGACTATTGAAACAGTGCTATTGAAATAGCAATAGCCAAACAACGAGGACAAGTATGACAGCTTCTTTGCGCATCTGGCGTCGGATGACCATGCCAGACCCAGTACGAGTCCATCGTTATCAGAGTTTGCCGGAGCAAGGGCCAAAGGTGCTGTTTTTCAGTGGCGGTTCGGCGCTTAACAAAATCAGTCGAGTTTTTAAGCAATACTCCCATCATTCGGTTCATTTGGTGACGCCGTTCGACTCGGGCGGCAGTTCGGCACGTTTGCGGGCTGAGTTTGATATTCCTGCGGTGGGGGATTTGCGTAGCCGTTTGATGGCCTTGGCGGATGAAACTGTTATGGGCCAGCCAGAAGTGTACGACTTGTTCACCCATCGCTTGGCGCAAGATGCCGAGCCGCAGGTGTTAAAAGATCAGCTACAGCAGTTGGTGGTTGGAGAGCACCCTTTAATCAGCCAAATCCCCAACCCAATGAAAGCCCTGATTCAAACGCAATTGGGGGTGACGCAAACCCGTATCCACGATGAATTCGATTTACGTGGCGCCAGTATCGGCAACTTGATTATGGCCGGTGGTTACTTGAACAACCAGCAACAGCTTGATCCGATTGTGTTTTTGTTTTCACGCTTGATTAAAGCGCTGGGTGAGGTGAAAACCACCCTAGACGCCAGCTTGCACCTTGGGGTGGAACTAGACAGCGGTGAAATCGTACTCGGCCAGCATCGTATTACGGGCAAAGAAACCTGTGATTTGCCAAGCCCGATTAAGCGCATGTGGCTCAACCAAGGGTTGCGCAAGGTGAACCCAACCAATCGTCACATCGCCGACGACCGACAAGACGCCATCGAAAGCGCGGATTTGATTTGTTACCCACCAGGCAGTTTCTACAGCAGCTTATTGGCGAACCTATTGCCAGAAGGGGTAGGGCAAGCTATTTGTGCGAATCCCAACCCGAAAGTCTATTTACCCAACTTGGGGGTCGACCCTGAGCAGTTTGGTTTGTCACTGATGGAGCGCATTCGCCGTTTGATTATGACGGTGATGGCCGACGTGAAGACCACCCCAGTGCAAGGCGCGTCGGCGCTAGATTATGTTTTGTTAGATGATTCCTACGACTACGGTGAGCTGGACGAAATCGCCTTGGCTGAGTTGAACGTTACGCTTGTAAAAACCACCTTGATTACCGATAACGCCCACAAATACGATGAAAAATGTGTGGTGCAGGCTTTGTTGTCGTTTGTCTAGCAAGATCGGCGAGTTTCACTGCGTTTTATCAGGATTGTTGCAAATAAAGTCGCGGTAATATTAGAAAGCTTATCTCAAGTATCATAGTATGGACGTTATGCGCTTATAAAAAAGAGATGGGTAATGAGTACACGAGTACTAATTTGTGATGATTCTAAAATTGCACGCAAGCAATTAGCGAGAGTGCTACCAACGGACTGGTCGGTGGAGGTGGAATTTGCCGAACACGGCCAAGAAGCCTTAGACATTCTTTCTGCCACGCCGTTTGATATCTTGTTTTTAGACTTAAATATGCCGGTCAAAGACGGCTACGAAACCCTTGAAGCACTGCAAAGCTGTGAGGTTTCACCGGCGGTTATTGTGGTGTCGGGTGACGTGCAGTCGCAAGCCATTCAGCGGGTCAAAGACCTGGGAGCGATGGCCTTTCATAAAAAACCGGCATCAGCCGATGATCTGCGTAAGCTATTAGTCTCGTTGGGTCTGTTTACGCCAAGTAAAGAGGCTGCGCCATCTGGTGTCACCTCGAACGCGTTAACCGCAGCCGAGCAGTTCACTCTTAACGAATACCTGCAAGAAGTGGCCAACGTGGCCATGGGGCGGGCTGCTAGTGTGCTGGCCAACATGCTTAATGTGTTTGTTAAGTTGCCTGTGCCCAAGGTTAACGTATTAGAAGTGGGCGAATTGCAAATGGCGTTGGATTACAGTGTCAAAGAAGACAGCTGTTCGGCGGTGTCGCAGGGCTTTGTTGGCTCGGGTGTGGCGTTTGAAACCCTGCTGATCTTCAGTGATTCCAGTTTCCCTGACATGGCAAAATTGCTTAATGTGTCTGAAGCCATCGATCGAGTAGTGGAAGTTGAGTTGCTGATGGACGTGTCGTCTGTGCTGGTGGGGCCTTATATTGATGCCTTTGGCAAACAATTGAACATCGATTTTAGCCACAGTCACCCGGTTTTGATCGCTCAGCACGCTAAGGTGTCTGATTTGGTGAACGCAAAAAAAGCTAAGTGGAAGCGTACCTTGGCGGTGGAAATTGTCTACGAAGTAGAAAATTACCGTATTAATTGCGACCTCATGATGTTGTTTACCGAAGATTCAGTGCCTGTATTAGAAAATCTATTGTCCTATTTGGTTGAGGAAGAATAAAGCAATGAGCAGTACCGCAGAAGACATGATGGAACTGCACTGGCTATTCGATATGCTCCAGCATATTGATGTGGGCTTGGTCGTTTTAAATGAAAAATACGAAATCAAACTGTGGAACAGCTTTATGGAAAACCACAGTGGCATGAGTTCTTCTATCGCCAAAGAGCGTTCTTTGTTCGAGGTGTTTCCTAGTATCAACAGCGAATGGCTACAGCGAAAACTTGATAATGTGATCGCGTTGCGAACGCCGATTTTTGTGTCTTGGGAGCAGCGTCCGCATTTGTTTCCGTTCAAAAGCTATCGCCCGATCACTGGCATCGCCGATAAAATGTACCAAAATATTGCTTTGCGCCCCATTACTAACGCCGATGGCTCGGTTAAGTATGTGTGCATGGTGGTGTACGATGTGACCGACGTGGCGGTCAGTAAAGAGTCTTTATCGAGCGCCAATCGTAAGCTAGATCGACTCAGTAAAACCGATCCGCTAACGCAACTGCAAAACCGCGGCAGCTTAGATAAAACCATGGGCAGTGCGTTTCACTCCTTTCAAATCGATCACGGTTCCTATAGTTTGGTGATGGGCGATATCGACTTTTTCAAGAAAATTAACGATCAACACGGCCATCCAGTAGGCGATTTAGTATTGAAAAACGTGTCTAAATTGATTGCGTCGAGTATTCGTTCATCGGATTTTGTCGGTCGTTATGGGGGGGAAGAGTTTGTGATTCTACTGCCCAATACGGATGCAGACAGCGCCCTATTTTTCAGTGAGGTTTTACGTCGTAAAGTGGCCGACGCGAAGATTGCCACTGGGAATACTGAGATCTCTGTCACCATGAGTTTTGGTGTGTCGCAATTGAAACGAACAGATCATTCGGTATCGGACTGGCTCAATCGTGCAGACGGTGCTTTATACAAAGCGAAAGCGGAGGGTCGAAATCAATCGATTCTAGCTCGTTAAAACGTAATCCACCGAAAGGAGCAAATTATGCGTAAAGCCAGTGCTATCTTGTTATCTTTGCCTATCTTGACCAGCGTCTTGATGGGGTGTGCACACTCAGACAGGGCGATCGACCCTGTTGTGTCCATTCCTCATTTAGCGCCAGACGCTGTGTTGCCTGAAACCTTGTTTGCGCTTTTTTCAGACAACACATTACTCAAATTCAATGCTGCTCACCCAGATGTTCCACTTGCTAAGGTTTCTCTAGTGGGACTGAACCCTGATGAGTCGCTGTTGGGTATCGATTACCGCGTGGCTTATGGCGTCTTGTACAGCGTGTCTAATACCGGTCAGGTGTACACCATAAACACCGACTCTGGCCAGCTCACTGCCATTGGCGAGCCATCCCAAGGCGTAGCGATTGATGGCGAACGCTACGGTGTGGATTTTAACCCCGCAGCGGATCGTATTCGTCTGGTGACGGATGCGGGCACCAATATGCGAATGCACCCAGAAACCGGTCTTTTTGTTGACAATAACGCCGACGAAAGTGGTGTGCAGCTTGATGGCGCTTTGCAATACAGCTCGGGCGATGTGGCGTATGGTAAAGCGCCTCACCTGAGAGCCGCGGCGTACACCTACAACACGACCAACAGCAAGTTAACCACCAATTTTGCTATTGATGCCGTGCAAGGCACCTTAGTCACCCAAGGTAGCCGCGAAACCGACACGAATCCTGTGTCGCCCAATACCGGTCAACTTTACACGGTCGGTGCATTAGCAACTGGCCCTGTGAGCGATGCCCATTTTGATATTGCCGACGTGACCAATGCTGCTTATGTGGCCTTGGCCATGCCAGGCGATAAAAACTATACTTTTTATCAAATTAACTTAGACAACGCGGCTTTGTTGACGATCGGAGCATTAAACAATGCCGAGCTAGGAAGTGACACGCTAGTGGGGATTGCCATTGAACCTTAATCCAAAGCGTTTTCTTTCCGCGGCCTTGCTGGGCTGTTCGGCGTTGTTGGCGAGCGTGTTCATGTCATCCGCATGGAGCGCCACCTTAACGTTAGACGTGGCGTCAAGCGAAGGCGAGGTGCTGGATTACGCCGCCGTTTACCTTGAGCCTCTGTCGTTCGACGTAACGCCCTATGACGACACGCAACCGCCGGTTGTGATTGCGCAAAAAGGACAGGTCTTTTTGCCTGCGATTACGGTGTTGCAAACGGGTACTCGGGTCGAGTTTCCGAATTTGGACACAGTGCGACATCATGTGTATTCGTTTTCAGAGGCGAAAACCTTCGATATCAAGCTGTACCTAGGGCGCGCGCCATCGAGTGAATCTTTCGACAAGCCTGGCTTGGTGACACTGGGCTGCAACATTCACGATGCCATGATTGCGTGGGTAGTGGTGGTTGATACGCCGTATTTCGTTTTGACCGACGTGACAGGCAAAGCGACCTTAGAGGTGCCTGATGGCGAATATCGTGTCAAGGTTTGGGATAGACGCCAAGTGAACGCACAGAACGACGGACAAGTACTAACGGTGTCTGGCAATCAGGCCTTGGCCTTGTCTACGGACATTCTCGATTTCGACCCCTACACAGATTTATCCGCCGATTCTATGCAGCACGTACACCATTAAGAGTAAGCGCAGAGCGCTTACTCAGCAGCATAAAGCTCAAGCAGAGTGTTTTTATCCTGATCGCCCATAAGGCACATGCCTTGTGGATCGATCAGCACACGTCCCATCATGGCTTCGCGACCTAATAACATGCGATAGCCCATGGTATCGCGGTTGGTCAATGTGACTTCCACGTCCCATGTTATTCCCCCAAGTGTCAGTGGTACACGTATCACCGGACGACTTTCTTTGTCACCGCTTGAGCTTTTAATCACACGTTGATCCACCAGAGCCGCTTCGCAATGCACGGTAACCTTGCGATTTTTTTGCAGTGGATGTACATCAAAACGCACCCAGTGCGCTCCGTCACGATCAAAGCGTTCAATATTAATGGCGTGTATCGACGAGGTTTTGGCGCCTGAATCCACACGGGCCTTGATTGCAGGAAGGCCAAGCGTCAAAAAAGCGCACCATTCGTCGCTGCCTATAATACATTTTGAGTCGTTCTGTGGCGTCATGTTGATAACCTGATCGGTGGCATTATTTATGCTGTTTATGGAGCCTGTTTATAACGTAAAAGCCCGATCAGGTTAAGTCTTTATTGAACTGAATCGATGGTTTATATGAGGTTAAATCGTCAGTATAAACACAGACTATTGTAATCGTATTCTCTAAGGTTAATATGGGCGTACAAAATACGCTAATGGAGTGATAAATGGACGGCCGACTGATACAAGAGTTGGAAGTGCTAGGTGGTGAAATCCGCCCGGCAAGCTTGAAAAAATGCGATGAAATCATCATTGATCAGCCCGGATTTCGCGCCGTGATTGCGCTCTGGGGTGGGCATCTAGAAAGCTTTATTCCTACTGGTCAAGAGGACCTTTTATTTCAATCCAACAACGAAGGCGGCGAAGGTCGCTTTGGTCGTCGTCATTTTGGGGTGCCTGTTTGCTGGCCTTGGTTTGGCGCTAATGAGACACAGAGCGATTTTCCGGCCCATGGATTAGCGCGTTATTTCCGCTGGGAGTTTATTGAAGCGGGTCGCTTTAAAAATGGCGATGTGAAAATTGTGATTCGCCTCGCGTCGGAAGATCATCCCTTGATCGAAGAAATGTGGCCATTTGCGTTTGAACTTCGTCAGGTGTTTCGTTTTTCCAGTAAAGGTTTCAGAGTGAACTTTTCAGCCGCGAATTTATCCGACAAACCCATGCCGATCAGCGAAGCTTTACACACCTACTTTCATGTATCCGACAATCAAACCGCCGAAGTGCATGGCCTAGACGGCGTAACCTACGTGAATAAATTCGATGAAGGTCGCCAAGCCGAACAAAGCGGCATGGTGTCACCCTGCGACACCCTAGATCGTGTGTATTTGTCGGCACCCGAGCAGTGTGAAATTCACGATCCAGGTTTGCAACGTAAGCTGGTTATAGTGACCGAAGGCAGCCAGAGTACCGTGTTGTGGAATCCGGGTAAGAAACTCGCTGAGCAGCGTACCGACATGGAAGACGACGATTACCGTCACTTTGTGTGTGTGGAAGCCGCCAACGCCCTAAACAATACTTATGACATTCCCGCTGGTGGTATTCACCAACTAAAAATGAAAGTGAAGCACAAGCCATTGTCGGAAGAATAAACGAACATCTTGCTGCTTAGCCAATTGGACTACAAATATAACGCCCAATGAAAGGTCATTGGGCGTTTTTTAGGTTTGTCTGTCGAGTATTACGCTTAATCTATGTTGTATTCCATGATCAAGGGCGCATGGTCTGAAAAACGCTGGCCCTTATAAATGGTGCCACCTTGAATCAGATTCTTGATACCAGGTGTGGCGATCTGATAATCCAACCGACCCCCTTCATCCAGCTTCCAAGCTCGTTCATAATCCGGCCACCAAGTGTATTGCTTGTCCTGTTTATTGACCTGACGAAACGCATCTATGTATTCAAGCTCGTTGAAAATCTCGTTGATCCATTTGCGTTCTTCAGGCAAAAACCCCGAGTTTCTTTGATTCACAAACCAACTGCTGACATCAATAGGCGAACGCGCCACATTGGCCGTACCACAAAAGATAAACTCGCGGCGCTTGCGGCGGGTTTTGATTAAGTGGTTTTTAAAGCCTTCCATAAAGCGATATTTATGCTCTTGTAAGGCTTCTTCATGGTTTGAACCGTGGGGTGTTAGAAAAGCACCAATGCTGACTTTGTCGAAATCCGCTTGGATAAAGCGTCCTTCGAAGTCACATTCAGGAAAGCCCATGCCGGTCATAATCGCCTTCGGCATGGTTTTACTGTAAATAGCCACGCCTGCTTGTTCAGGGTTTTCCATAGAGTCAAAAAAGTAAGTATTGTACCCAGGTGGGAAAAATACGCTGTCGGTGAGTGTCCGTTCGTCGGCTTGTATGTCTTGTAGACACACTACATCTGGGTCCTGACGAACCATCCATTCAAAAAAGCCGCGATCTGCTGCTTGTCTTATACCGTTTACATTAAGGCTGATGACCTTCATTTCTGGTCCCTATCGTTCCTAGCCGTGTGTTATATTAGCGCCTATCCAATGTTGGCATGGCTGTGCTCGTTCTTGGCAGCGCTGTGTTGTGTATTATTTTATCTTTCTGGAGTCGGCATGAAACCTTACCAAAGAGACTTTATCGAATTCGCCATCGAACAAAACGTATTGCGATTCGGCGAATTTACGCTTAAATCTGGTCGCGTAAGCCCTTATTTTTTCAATGCTGGCTTGTTCAGTTCTGGCCAAGCCTTGGCAAAATTAGGACGCTTTTACGCGACCTCATTAATGGACGCTAACGTGCCATTTGATGTTTTGTTTGGCCCAGCCTACAAGGGCATTCCGTTGGCGACAACCACTGCTGTGGCGTTGTACGACCAACATCAAGTAGACACACCATACGTTTTCAACCGCAAAGAAGCAAAAACTCACGGCGAAGGCGGCTCTTTAGTGGGCGCGCCTTTGGCTGGCAAGGTCATGATCATTGACGATGTCATCACCGCTGGCACCGCCATTCGTGAAGTCATGACCATCATCCAGCAAGCCAACGCTACCCCAGCTGGGGTCTTGATCGCACTAGATCGCCAAGAGCGTGGTCAAGGCGAGTTGTCTGCCATTCAAGAAGTCGAACGCGACTTTGGCATGCCAGTGATCAGTATCGTGTCACTTAATGACATTATGACCTACCTAGAAGAGCAAGACTCTCCAGAGTTCGCTCAGCACCTAAGCGCCGTTAAAGCGTATCGTCTTCAGTACGGTATCTAACGCCGTTGGCATCGTTTTAAAGCTTATCCGTTAAGGTGTAAAGTCAGACTTTATGCTTTAACGGTTGAGCATCAAACCTTGAGCCAACACGCTCCATTGTTCCTGCCAAATGTCCATGGGCTTCACTTTAAAGCCGCTGCGCACATAATGGCGAATTTTCCCTTCGATCACCGCAATCAGAAAATTGGCGCAAGGCGTTACGCCCATAGCAGGGCGCAAACCTTGTTTCAAATCGGCTTCGCGGATCACTTGCTTTAACTGGGTTTCAATACGATCGAACACTTGCGTAATGCGCACGCGCAAACGCTCCGTTTCTCCCGCCAACGCGTCGGCGGTGAGCAAGCGGCACAGACCTGGGTTTTGCTCAGCAAAACCCAATACCAAGGTGATGATCATCTCGATCCGCGCTAACACATTACTTTCTTCTTGCACGATGCGATTGATACGAGAAAATAAGCTTTCTTCAATAAACTCGATCAAGCCTTCGAACATCTTGGCTTTACTGGGAAAATGGCGATACAAGGCCGCTTCCGAAACACCCACCTGCTTCGCCAGAGCCGCCGTGGTAATGCGTGCTCCGGGGCTGCTTTCTAGCATGTGAGCCAGGGCTTGCAATATTTCGGTACGGCGGTCGTTCTTTTTATTGCTCATTGTCGATTCCAGTCTCCAGTGTGTCGAAAGCGGCTCGTATTAACACGACGGCCTTATTCTGCCGTCTTGGTGTTCGATATTAGCGTACCCACGCCTGTGTCGGTGAAGATCTCCAACAGGGTGGCGTGAGGCACACGACCATCAATAATGTGGGCGCTGGTGACGCCAGAATTTACCGCCGACAAGGCACAACTGATTTTTGGCAGCATGCCGCCGTAAATGGTACCATCGGCGATTAAGGCGTCTACTTGTGCTGTGCTTAAGCCGGTTAATACTTTGCCTTGCTTGTCTTGCACGCCAGAAATATTGGTTAATAACATGAGTTTTTCTGCGCCGACTGCTTCTGCCACTTTGCCCGCCACAAGATCGGCATTGATATTGTAAGAATTACCCTGATCGTCCACCCCGATCGGTGCAATAACGGGGATCATGTCGCTGCTTTCGAAAAACTTCAAAAAGCCGGTATCCACGCTGGCCACTTCACCAACATGACCAATATCAACCTGTTCCGGCGCCGACATGCCTTCTGCTTGGTGTTTCACAAAGAGTTTTTTCGCTTTAATAAAACGGCTGTCTTTGCCCGTGATGCCAATGGCTTTACCGCCGGCTTCACAGATCAAATTTACGATTTCCTTGTTTACCTGACCACCCAGTACCATTTCCACCACGTCCATAGTCGCTGTGTCTGTCACGCGCATGCCGTTGATGAATTTGGATTCGATGTTCAGTTTTGTCAACATGTCACCAATTTGAGGCCCACCACCGTGAACGACAATCGGGTTAATGCCTATGGCTTTCATCAAAACGATGTCTCGTGCGAACCCAGCTTGCAAAGCTTCGTCTGTCATGGCATTGCCGCCGTATTTAATAACCAGCGTTTTACCGGCAAAGCGTTGAATATAAGGAAGTGATTCACTTAATACTTTTGCCACGTCTAGCGCAGATTCACGAGAAAAAGCCACGACTTATGTACTCCTTTAAACCAAAAAAATGAGGTGCTTATCAAAAACATACAAACCTGAAAGAGATTCGTATCTGTTTAGGGTGCAATAGTGGGGCTGCAGTGACAAAACCTTGGCAACCAAGGCTGAAAACGAGTGTAAGCAACCACTTAGGGTAGAAATAATAGCGTGATCTCAAGGGATACACTATAGAAAATTGTATGAAAATTACGAAGAATACGCAGATGAATGGTCGTTTTATTTGTGCAGCAAACGATCGGTGAAGGAATCGAGTAACAAAGAAAAAAAGGGTGAAATTAACTCACCCTTTTCGTGTGAATATTACTTAGTGCCCGTATGACCAAAACCGCCAGCGCCGCGTTCGGTGCTTTCAAATTCTGTCACAATGTTGAATTCCGCTTGTACCACAGGCAACAAAACCAACTGGGCAACTCGCTCACCAGGCTCAATGGTAAAGTGCGTATTGCCACGATTCCAACAAGACACCATCAATTCGCCTTGGTAATCCGAGTCGATCAAGCCCACTAAATTACCCAACACAATGCCGTGTTTATGGCCTAAACCAGAACGCGGCAAAATCGTCGCCGCTAGGTTTGGGTCTTGTATATAAATAGACAAACCGGTTGGCAACAGAGTGGTTTCACCAGGGGCTAACTCAATAGCTTGATCCAAACAGGCGCGTAAATCCAACCCAGCCGAGCCTTCGGTGGCGTAGGTGGGAAGGGGGATGTCTTTGCCGATTTTATCGCTCAGAATTTTCAACTGAATAGGGTGTTTCATGGGTTCTTCTCTCTGGGTGCGTAGGTGAATTGTAGGTAGCTGAATAATGTCAAAACTTGGCTGATATTGAGTACTGAACAATGGCCTCAACCAACTGAACCGCTAGCTCACTTTTGGCGGCTTTGTCCGGTGACCAGATTGTGTCTTTAGTGATGACGGTGACTTGGTTGCTATCATGATTAAAACCAATGTCGGTGCGAGATACGTCGTTAGCAATGATGATGTCGAGGCCTTTGCGTTCGAGTTTGCTTTTGGCGTATTCGATAACGTGTTGTGTCTCGGCGGCAAAGCCAACCATAATCTTAGCGCGTTTTTGCTGAGCCAACGTGGCGATAATATCGGGGTTTTTCACCAAGGTTAGGGTGATCTCATCGGCGTCAGACTGCTTTTTCATTTTCTGATCGCAAGCGGTTTTCATTTTAAAGTCGGCCACCGCCGCGGCACCAATAAACACATCGGCTTGTTTTGTCATGGCTTGTTCGCAGGTCGACAGCATGTCGTCGGCGCTTTTTACCGACACAAGCTCAACACCGTGGGGCGCAACGAGTTGCACCTGCCCACTGACAAGAGTAACGCGAGCACCGCGCTTTAGCGCCGCTTCGGCCAAAGCGTAGCCCATTTTCCCAGAGCTGTGATTGCTGATGTAACGCACTGGATCGATGGCTTCCATGGTCGGCCCCGCAGTGATCACCCAATGTTGCCCAAGCAAGTCTTGTTCAATTATAGAAGACTGAAAATACGATTGAATCGTCGCAAAAATGTCGGCAGGCTCACTCATTCGCCCTGTGCCCACATCGCCACAGGCTTGTGCGCCGTCAGCGGGGCCAATGTTCAATACGCCACGCTCTTTTAACAAAGTCGCATTGGCCTGAGTAGCAGGGTGTTTCCACATAGCCTGATTCATCGCTGGCGCCATCAGCACGGGTGATTCGGTAGCAAGGCAAAGCGTGGACAATAAATCGTTTGCCATGCCTTGGGCGTAGCGCGCCATAAAATCCGCCGAGGCGGGGGCGATGACGATCAAATCAGCCCATTTCGCCAGCTCGATATGCCCCATGCCCGCTTCGGCATTCACGTCTAATAAAGTGCTGCGAACAGGATGACCAGAAACCGCCTGCAAGGTCATTTCGGTCACGAAGGCTTTTGCACCGTCGGTCAACACTACCTGAACGTCCGCGCCGGCCTTAGTTAATAGCCGAACCAGCTCAATGCTTTTATAAGCCGCAATGCCGCCGGTGATGCCTAATAAAATGCGCTTTTGAGCGAGATCTAACATAAAAAACTTCTCAATTGGGTCTGTGATGGCTATGGTTAGCAGCAGGCAGGACGCCTTTCGTTTAATTCTTGTGTTCATGTTTTGATTTATTTCAATGAACGCAAGATTATCATGGATCAAGGAGCAGATCATGGGGATTAATCATTGGCCGGAACAAGACCGGCCGCGTGAAAAACTAATACACAAGGGCGCTGGTACACTGAGCGATTCGGAGCTACTGGCGATCTTTCTTCGCACCGGCACCCGAGGCATCAGCGCCGTTGAACTAGCTCGGCAAATCTTGGCGGAATTTGGTGGCTTGCGAGCGCTTTTATCCGCCAGTCGAGAAGACTTTTGCAAAAGTTTCGGCCTTGGTGATGCCAAATACACCCAACTGCAAGCGGTGCTGGAAATGTCCAAGCGCCATCTTCAGGAACACCTAGTACGTGAAACTGTTTTTACCAGCGCCGAGCAGGTTCGAAGTTATTTATCGTCACAACTTCGGCACGCCCAACGGGAAGTCTTCGCGGTGCTGTTTCTCGATTCCCAGCATCGCCTTATTCGTTATCAAGAACTGTTTTACGGCACCATAGACGCCGCCGCGGTTTACCCCAGAGAAGTGGTCAAATCGGCCTTGCAACACAACGCCGCGGCGTTAATTTTAGCGCACAACCACCCCAGCGGCATTGCCGAACCCAGTCAAGCGGACATTAATATCACCGACAAAATCAAAAAAGCCCTCGACCTCGTCGACGTGCGCCTGCTCGATCATTTTGTCGTTGGCGACGGTGACCCTGTGTCATTAGCTGAGCGGGGCTTGGTTTAAATGAAACGAGTGTATATTCTGCGTGGCGACATTTGTTGCGAGAATGGTCGGGATGACGAGCACTGTGCTATTCTTTCGTTATGCTGTACAACAAATAAACAGGTGGTCTTATGTTAGGGGTTCGATTGGACAAGCAGCTTGAAAGTCGCCTAACGGCTTTAGCAGCTAAAACACAGCGTTCTAAAAGCGTGTTGGCGAAAGAAGCCTTAACGCGCTACATCGAGGAAGAAGAAGCCAAGCAGCGTGAAAATCAGCTGGCTGAGTCGCGTTGGGAGGAATATCAAACATCAGGAGACACTGTGGACAATCAAACCATGGTGACTTGGATGGAGTCTTGGGGGACAGAGCAGGAAAAGCCATGTCCTGTGAAATAGTTTGGTTACCAAGTGCATCGAGAGATGTGTTTCGGCTTCGAGACTTCATTAAAGAGAACAACCCGATTGCTGCGCAGCGTGCAGCAAAACGGATTATTCATGGTGTGAATGTACTGCAAAACAACCCCGAAGCGGGTGTTCTTGTTGCAGATACTGATGGCTTTAGAGATTTGATGCTGCCTTTTGGCTCAGGTGAATACATTATTCGATATCGGCTGAACAGCAAAGGTCACGTTGTTATCGTACGAGTACGACACAGCAAAGAGGCGAACTAATCTCTGTGAAGTCAGTCGCCTTTGGAATCAGCCTCCATTCTAAATTGATCATTTTTTAACAAAAGAATTGCTCAAAGGGTAGGCTTATGGGATTATACGCGCCGCTATATCCTCGGTACGGGATTTTTTTGATTCATAAGGAATCATGCTCCGCCTGAGGAAGTGAAACACTTCCAATAATCTTCTGGATAGCAAAAGGTATTTAATTATGTCTCGCGTATGTCAAGTTACTGGGAAACGCCCTGTTACAGGTAATAACGTTTCTCACTCAAAACGCCGTACTAAGCGTCGTTTTCTTCCAAACCTTCATTGGCACCGTTTTTGGGTCGAAGGTGAAAATCGCTACATCCGTTTACGTGTATCTTCTAAAGGTATGCGTATTATCGATAAAAAGGGCATCGAAACAGTTCTTGTTGAAATGCGCGCTAACGGCGAAAAAGTATAAGGATCTGAATCATGGCTTCTAAAGGCGCTCGCGATTTAATTCGCATGGTATCTTCTGCTGGTACTGGTCACTTTTACACAACTGACAAGAACAAGCGAAATACTCCTGACAAACTTGAAATGAAAAAGTTTGATCCAGTCGTACGTAAGCACGTTATGTACAAAGAAGCGAAAATTAAATAATTTTCGACTCTTGTCAAAAGGAACCGACTCATTGAGTCGGTTTTTTTGTATCTAGTAAAAGCCAATCGTTTGTTTGCTCAGTATGATGTAAATCTGTTTAACCAGTATTGAGGTGCGCATGCCAGAATTACCCGAAGTGGAAACCACCCTGCGTGGCATAGAACCCAAGCTCATTGGTCGCTCGTTGGCCCGTGTTGATATTCGCCAGCCTAAGCTACGTTGGCCGATTACCCCCGAGTTGAGCACCGAGATGATCGGCGAAGCGATTACCCATTTGTCGCGCCGTGGTAAATACATTGGTGTGCACACCGCAAAGGGTACCTTGATTGTGCATCTGGGTATGTCGGGCAGTTTGTATTTTGTACCGGTGAATACACCGCCCATGTTTCACGATCATGTGGATTTCTGCTTTGCCGACGACGATGTGTGGCTCAGATACACAGACCCAAGGCGTTTTGGGGCGATTTTATGGACAAACGAC
Organism: Marinomonas vulgaris; assembly: GCF_018145875.1. GTDB lineage: Bacteria > Pseudomonadota > Gammaproteobacteria > Pseudomonadales > Marinomonadaceae > Marinomonas > Marinomonas vulgaris. Next base: position 38,245 of record NZ_JAGSSV010000011.1, read on the forward strand.
GATTGGAACGAACATGAGTTGATCAGGAACCTTGGCCCTGAGCCCTTGTCCGAGGCTTTTAATGTAGATCAGTTATACGCTCGCGCCAAAGGGCGAAAAGTGCCAATCAAAACCTTTATTATGGACAGCAAGGTCGTGGTCGGTGTGGGCAATATTTACGCCAACGAAGCCTTGTTTCAAGCGGGCATTCGCCCTGATCGGTTAGCGGGGAAAATCAGTAAGGCGCGTTTGGCGCGACTTGTTGAATGCATCAAAGTGGTGCTGGCGGCTGCGATTAAACAGGGCGGCACCACCTTAAAAGACTTTGTTGGTGGTGACGGCAAGCCAGGTTACTTCAAACAAGAGCTGGCTGTGTATGGTCGAGCAGGCCAGCCCTGCGTCACCTGTAAAGCGCCTTTGACAGAAATTCGCCAAGCACAACGTAGTACTGTATTCTGTCGCCATTGCCAATCTTGACCAACTGTTTAGAATTAGGCATAAGAATTGCTGCTTGCCTTCATCCAAGGGCTAACGCGCGCTAATACGTGTAAGAATGTGGCGTAAAATGTGCAGATTACATTGCGATGTGGCTTTAATGGGTTTATTTTTGACCAGTTAGGCAGAGTTCATCGTTGCTTAGGTTAAATGCTCAGAGTAAATACAAAACAAGATTACTTATTATAAAAGAGGAATTGGAATGAAAGCTGTTTTTCTTGCGTCCATCACAGCCTTGGCTGTTTCATCCAGCTTGGCACAAGCGGCTGATCCTGCCGTGGTATACGATCAGGCGGGTAAATTTGATAAGTCCTTCAATGAAGGCGTTTTCAACGGTGTTAAGCAATACACGGCAGAAACCGGTATTCAGGTTCGTGAATTTGAACCGAAAAACGAAGCCCAGGTTGAGCAAGGCTTACGTCGTCTAGCAAAACGCGGTTATTCTCCTATCGTTACCGTGGGGTTCAACATGACCTCAGCGGTGGAAAAAGTAGCGAAAGATTTTCCTAACATCAATTTCACGCTTATTGACGGTGTGATTGAACTGCCAAACGTGCAATCTGTGGTGTTTAAAGAGCACGAAGGCTCCTTTATCGTTGGTGCCTTGGCGGCCATGGCGTCTAAAACCGACACAGTCGGCTTTGTTGGCGGTATGGATATTCCTTTGGTACGTAAATTCGGTTGTGGCTATGAGCAAGGCGTGAAATACACCACGTCCAATGCCACCGTATTGCAAAACATGACTGGCTCTACCGGCGCGGCGTTTAACGACCCAACTAAGGGCTCAGAATTGGCAAAAAGCCAGTTTTCTAAAGGCGCAGACGTCGTCTTCGCAGCCGCAGGCGGAACCGGTATCGGTGTCTACCAAGCCGCGAAAGACGAAGGTAAATTCGCCATCGGCGTAGACTCTAACCAAAACCATATCCAACCAGGCACCATGCTGACTTCTATGGTGAAGCGTGTTGACCAAGCGGCTTACAAAACCTACAAAGACGCGGCAGCAGGCACTTGGAAACCCGGTCTAGTGGTCTTGGGCTTAGCCGAAGGCGGTGTAGATTGGGCGCAAGATGAAAACAACGCTAGCCTTATTAGCGCCGATATGAAAGCGAAAATCAGCGACATCCGTGCGAAGATCATCAGTGGTGAGATTCAAGTGCACGACTACATGTCAGATAACACATGTAACTACTAACGTATTGAAAGAAACAGTTGTCGGCCTCGTGCTGGCAGCTGTTTTTTTTGCTTTAGTGCGTTCCATTATAAGCAGATAAAATGACTTGATATATGACGAATAAAACCATGCCATACGCAATCGAATTGCGAGACATCAGCAAACGTTTTGGTGCCGTACAGGCCAATAAAGACATTTGCTTACAAGTAGCCGCTGGCACCATTCACGGTATTATTGGTGAAAATGGTGCGGGCAAATCCACTCTGATGAGCATCATATATGGCTTTTACGAAGCTGATAGTGGGCACATCGAAGTAGACGGCCAGCGTGTGCAGATCCGCAGTTCAGAAGACGCGATTCAAGCCGGCATCGGTATGGTGCATCAGCACTTTATGTTGGTGGAAACCTTCACCGTGCTGGAAAACGTCATGTTGGGCGCCGAAGGCGGTGCGTTATTAAAACAAGGCATAGACGCCGCACGAATCGAATTGCAACGCTTGGCAGAAGAATACAGCCTCGACATCGACGTAGACGCCATTGTGGAAGAATTACCGGTCGGCTTGCAGCAGCGAGTCGAGATATTAAAAGCCCTGTACCGTGGCGCGCGGATCTTAATCCTCGACGAACCCACAGGTGTGCTCACTCCCCAAGAAGCGGACCATTTATTCCGCATTTTAAAAGCCCTAAAAGAACAGGGCGTGACCGTATTATTGATCACTCACAAACTGCGTGAAATCATGGCGTCTACCGACAATGTGTCGGTGATGCGCCAAGGGGAAATGGTCGCTCACCGCGAAACGGCTCACACCAGCAAAGAAGAATTAGCGGAGCTGATGGTCGGTAAAAAAGTCCGTCTTACCGTTAACAAAGACGAAGCCAAACCAAGCCAAGTATTGCTCTCAGCCAAGCATGTATCGCAATTCGACAGCCAAGGGGTGAAGCGCCTAAAAGACGTTAGTTTAGAACTGCGCGCTGGAGAAATCCTCGGCATTGCTGGCGTATCTGGCAATGGCCAAAGTGAACTGCTCAACGTGCTGTCTGGTATCACGACAATGGATGAAGGCGAGATCGAATTCGCCGGTGAAACCATCAGTGCAAAAACACCGAAAAACGCCGCTCAAATGCGCGATTTGAAAATGGCCCACGTACCAGAAGATCGCCACAAAATGGGCTTGGTGACGGGCTTTGAAGCGTACGAAGCCGCGGTACTGGGCTATCACAATTCCGCCGCTTATAACGGCAAAATCCTGATGAACCGCCAAGCCATGCTCGACGAATGCAAAACGCGCATGGCCGCATGGGACGTGCGTCCGCCCAATCCGCACCTGAAAACCGCGAATTTTTCCGGCGGTAATCAACAAAAAATTGTTATTGCACGGGAAGTAGAACAAAACCCCGATGTCTTGTTGATTGGCCAACCAACTCGCGGTGTGGACATTGGTGCGATCGAAAACATACATGAACAAATCGTAAAATTACGCGATTCCGGCAAAGCCATTTTGCTGGTGTCGGTAGAATTGGATGAAATTATGGCGTTAAGTGACCGCATTCTAGTGATGTTTGACGGGGCAGTGGTGGGTCAACTCGACGCGAAAGATGCCGACGAGCGTACCCTAGGTTTGATGATGGCAAACGCCTTCACCGATCCAGACAGTGAGCAAAGCAACGAAAAAGGAGCCGCGGTATGAGTCAGGCAAAAGTACCGGCGTGGGTCAATGTTGCCCTGATTCCGATTTTAAACATCTTGCTGGCGTTTTTGGTGTCTGGCTTGGTGATCCTTGCCATCGGCGAAAACCCTATTGAAGCCGCGGGCTACCTGATTTACGGCGCTTTTGGTTACGATGAAGGCATTGGCTACACCTTGTATTACGCCACCAACTTGATCTTCACGGGGCTGGCGGTGTCGGTTGCCTTTAAGGGCGGCTTGTTTAACATCGGCGGCGAAGGCCAAGCGTATATTGGTGGCTTGGGCGTGGGCTTAATTTGTTTGTCCCTCGATCACACCATGCCATTTTACGTGATTGCGCCCTTGGCGATCATAGGCGCGGCGGTGTTTGGTGCCGCTTGGGGTTACATTCCCGCGTATTTACAAGCTCGTCGTGGCAGTCACATTGTTATTACCACCATCATGTTCAACTTTATTGCCTCGTCCTTGATGGTTTACCTGATCGTCAATTGGTTAAAAGAAGACGGCCGCATGGCACCGAACAGCCGAACCTTTGAAGAAAACGCTTGGCTGCCGTATTTGCACGAACTCTTATCCCCATTGGGCATTGATATCGGCGATTCGCCACTGAACTTGGCGTTCATCTGGGCACTCTTGTGCTGTGTGTTTGTCTGGGGCTTGGTGTGGCACACCCGCTGGGGTTACCAGCTTCGTACTTTGGGCACCAACCCAACGGCGGCCCGTTACGCCGGTATCGACACGGCAAAAGTCACCATCTGGGCCATGCTCATTTCTGGTGGTTTAGCGGGGTTTGTGGGCTTAAACGAGATCATGGGCGTGAACCACAACTTGCTGCTGAACTTCACCGCAGGTTACGGCTTTGCCGGAATTGCCGTGGCGCTGATGGGACGAAATAGCCCGATTGGTATTATTCTGGCAGCGATTTTGTTTGGTGCTTTGTACCAAGGCGGCGCTGAGCTGGCGTTTGAAATTCCAACCATCACACCGGAAATTGTCGTGGTGATTCAAGGTTTGGTTATCTTGTTCTCTGGTGCGCTTGAACATATGTTTAAAGATCGTATCGAAGGCTTTTTTATTCGCAGAGCGGTCGCGTAGGGGAAAAATATGTTTGAAACATTGGTACTCATGTTAGACGCGACCATGCGTGTGTCTACGCCGTTGATTTTAGCGGCCTTGGCGGGTTTGTACTCAGAACGTGCGGGCATTGTGGACATCGGCTTGGAAGGCAAAATATTGGGCAGCGCTTTTGCCGCCGCGGCGGCCGCGGCGGTGTTTGGTTCCGCGTGGATCGGCCTAGTGTTCGGCATTCTGGCGTCGGTGTCCTTGGCGATGATTCACGGCTTTGCTTGTATTACCCACCGGGGCGATCACATCGTCTCGGGCGTGGCGATCAACACCATAGTGGCGGGCTTAACGGTGACCTTGTCGATGCATTGGTTCGGCATGGGCGGACAAACGCCTGCGTTATCGGGCGATGCGCGCTTCTTAGAAATTACCTTCCCATTCGCCGACGCTTTGCGCGATGTACCGGTTCTGGGGCTGATTTATTCCGACTTATTGAGCGGCCATAATATCTTGGTGTATCTGGCTTTCTTAATGGTGCCAGTGACCTACTGGGTTATCTACAAAACGCGCTTCGGTCTGCGCCTTCGTGCGGTGGGTGAAAACCCTCATGCGGTGGACACAGCGGGGATCTCTGTGGCTTTTATTCGTTACCGCGCCTTGATCGTGTGTGGCATCTTATGTGGCTTAGCGGGGGCATATTTGTCCACCGCGCACAACGCGGGCTTCTTAAAAGACATGAGCGCGGGTAAGGGCTACATGGCCTTGGCGGCCTTGATCTTTGGTAAATGGCGTCCTGTGCCTGTGTTGTTCGCCTGCTTGTTGTTTGGCTTCCTAGACGCTGTTGCGATTCGCATGCAGGGTGTGGTGATTCCAGGCATTGGTGAAGTACCAGTGCAAGCGATCGAAGTCTTACCATACGTGCTAACTGTTTTACTGTTGGCGGGCTTTATCGGCAAAGCGGTTGGGCCAAAAGCCATTGGCCGACCCTATGTGAAAGAGCGAGCTTGATATGACCAATAAAGTATTGCTTACTTTTGCCAATGCCGCGATGAATAAGGCCTATGTGCCTTATTCCCGCTTTCAAGTGGGCGCGGCGATTGAAACCAGCTCCGGTGAAATCTACTCCGGTTGTAACGTGGAAAACGCCGCCTATCCAGAAGGCACTTGCGCCGAGGCGGGGGCCATCGCCGCCATGGTGCTCGGCGGCGACACGCAAATCAAACACATTTATGTGATGGGAAAGGGTGAGAATCTCGTCACTCCCTGTGGTGGCTGTCGCCAAAAAATTCGTGAGTTTTCCAGCCTCGATACCCAGATTCACATCTGTGACGAAAACGGCGTACGCAAAACCCTCACCATGGAAGAACTATTGCCGTTTTCTTTTGGGCCAGAAAACCTCTCACCTGAAAACTAAGTGCCTGAAACTAAGTGCCTGAAACTGAGTGTTTGAGACTTAGTTTCTTGAGCATTTCTCCAATAGCGAAGGCGTGAGTTTGATGGTGGCGATGACTTGGCCGAAGTCGTCTTCGTCCCGTTTGATACTAAAACCTAGGTGTTTGCAGAAGTCGATCATATGTTTGTTTTCTGCCAGCACCACGCCTTTCATCACCTTGATGCCTTTGTCGGCAGCGACCAAAAACAGTTGTCGCATTAGGTAAGAAGCCAAGCCCATGCCTTGGTATTCGTCCCCCAGTACTACCGCAAATTCACAGCTTTGATCATCGAAGTTATCCACATAGCGCGCGGTGCCGATCAGCAGGTTTTCATCGTCTTTGTTGATAATCGCCAGTAGTGCCATTTCTCGATCGTAATCAATGTGCGACATGCTCGATAACATGCGCGGGGTTAATTCTTCGATGTTAGAAATAAAGCGAAAGTAGCGCGTTTCGTGGGACATGCTGCGGACAAAATCCGCCAGAATACCCGAATCTCTCGGTAAAACAGGTCTAACGGTGGCGATATCGCCGTTTTTTAACGGACGCTCCGATACCCACTGGCGCGGGTAAGGGTGAATCGCTAAATGTTCATAGCGACGCCAATTCTTGCACGAACGCAATTGTGCAGTAACATCGGCATACACACTGCCGCTGTCGTGAATTCGCACGTCGGCCAGCTCTAAATTCTCGATTTCTGGCAATTCGCACACCATTGTGGATAAGTTGCGCAGCAGACTTTCTAGCTCAAACGACTCTTCTCCCGGAAACGCCCGCTGAATCAAATCTTTTGCCAAAATAGTGTTCAGGGGCGGCAGAGCCACGGCTTCTACTTGCTTGTGTTGTTGTGCCCCTTCTAATGACAAACCAATAGCGGGGCCAAATACCGCATCTTGAAACACCCGCAAATGAATCGGCGCGAACAACTGATGGGACGCCTGACGACGAGTGATAATACGAATTTGAAACAGCTCGAAAATGTCCCGTAAAGCGTCGATTTGTGGTGTTTTTTGGCCGTCTTTATACAGTTGTGCCAAGGTATTAGTGGCTTCGGATACGTCGATTTTAAAGCGAAAGGCGTGGCTGTCAGGGGACTGCTTCGCCAGCAATTGATTGCGCTGAAACCGAACTAAAAACTGAAAGCCCTCGATGGCGGTTTCTGGTGTTCGCGAGGTCGGAATACCCGCTTCGTTGATGCGAGTGCGCATGTTGGTCATGTTGTCACCGCCGAGCAAACACACCATAACGAGTTTTTTCTGGGTACGATGCAGCTTGGTGATCAAGTTATACAAGGAGCCAATGTCGATCAATGCCGTCGGGCTGAGCGTCAACAAGACGGCGCCACATTCTGGGCTGCTCAGGGCATCCGCCGCTAAGTCAATAAACAAATCCGTCGCGCAACTTGCCCACACGGTGGTTACTGGCCCGATGCCACCACGGCCAGCCATAGTCGCTTCGAGTTTGTCGCGCAGCTCGCCTTCTGGGTTGAGCAAGTCGATGTTCAGTTCCATAGCCCGTTGTGCGGCCAATTCCCCCGGCCCTGCGCCGTTGCCTATGATCAGTAAGGAACCGTCTTTGACGCGGCGGGCGTTGGTCATTACCGACGCCGCGGCGATTAGGTCGTTCAGGCGTCGGCCACGTACGGCGCCCGTTCGACTGAGTGCCGCGTCGAGCACCCGTTCGTCGGCGCCAATAGCGTGTTCTGTGACCACGGCAACGGGTTTGCTGCGGCCTGTGGCGCGTAAACTGCTGAGGAAACGGGTGGGTTTGCCGATCTTTTGCAGATACATCAAGATGGCTTGGCTGTCGAAATCGTTGGACAAATAATCCAGCACTTGTGAGGGCATCACATCGACCGGGCTGCCCATGGACACCACCTGAGAAAAGCCGATGCCTTGCCACGTGGCCCAATCGACCAAGGCGCTGGCCACGGTGCCCGATTGTGACATGAGCGCCAATCGTCCGGGTAACGGCTGAGCTAACCCCAGCCACGCAAACACCCCTTGTTTCGGCCGACACACCCCAAAGCTGTTGGGGCCAAGCAAGCGCACATTGTGCTGGCGTAAAAGCGCTATCAAGGTGTCTTGCGGCTCGCCCGTCCAAGACAGCATCAACAAAGAGCCAATCCCCGCGGCACCGCAATCTCGGATAATGTCTTCCATGCTGCGCTCAGAATGCGTGCCAACCAGCACGGCTAAATCTGGGCTTTTGGGCAAATCGGCAAGGCGCGCTACCTTACAAAACCCTTCTACGGATAAGCTCTCAGACGACGCAGGAACCACCCCCGCGATGAACATAGGGCAAGGCTTTTTGGCGTGTGACAAAGACGCCAGCAACGCCAGCATAAGAGGGTCATGGGCATCGTCGCCGGTCAGCACCACCAAAGATTTGGGGGCGAGTAGAGATTGCAAGGCATGTTGACTCACTGGGCTGCTCCTGATGCGTAATAAACATCCTATGACAGTAGCACGGATTTTAAAAAAGCGAATGATAGACGATAGTAGGGTAGATTGTCTGCGTGCCTTATGGCTTGATATGAAGCACTTAAGGATCAAACAATAAGAAACGAATTGGAAACACAGAGATGACCACGGCCTACATTACACACACATCTTGCGAACTCCACAACATGGGCGACGATCACCCCGAATCGCCCCAGCGGTTAGGTGCCATTCAAAACCGACTGATCATGGGGCAGCTGATGGATTTTTTACGTCGTCTAGAAGCCACCCCCGCGACGCGTGAGCAGTTGCTGCAAACCCACGATGACACCTACGTGAATGCCATGTTTGCCCGCGCGCCAGAAGAAGGTCACATCGAACTGGAACCAGAAACCCTAATGATGCCGCAAACCCTCGAGGCTGCCTTGTATGCCGCCGGTTCCGTGATCACCGCGGTGGATGTGGTGATGTCCGGTGAGATGGACAATGCCTTTTGTGGCATTCGCCCACCAGGGCATCATGCGGAATACGACAAAGCCATGGGCTTTTGTTTGTTCAATAACATCGCCGTGGGCACGCGTTATGCCATAGAGCAATACGGGTTAGAGCGCGTTGCCATTGTGGATTTCGACGCCCACCACGGCAATGGCACCGAAGACATCTTTAAATCCGACAGCCGCGTATTGTACGCTTCCAGTTATCAGCATCCGTTTTACCCCTACAGTGACCCAGGCGCGTCCCACGATAATATTCTGCACATGCCGCTCGAAGCAGGCTCGGGCAGCGAGGCTTTTCAAACCATCATGACGGAACAGCTGGTGCCGGCGTTAGACGCGTTTAAACCGCAACTTATTATGATCTCAGCGGGGTTCGACGCCCACAAAGAAGACCCTATGGCGCAACTTAGGCTCAGCGAATCTGACTTTACTTGGATCACCGACTTGCTTATGGACATGGCCGACCGTCATTGCGATGGCAAAATTGTCTCGGTCTTAGAAGGCGGCTACAACACCGACGCCCTAGGCCGTGCGGCGTTTTGCCACATCAAAAGTCTGATGAAGTTGTAACAAAAGACTTGTTCGCACGAGACGACAGATACCTTAAACAGATAGCTTAAACAGAGAGCTTATGGGAGACCGCTACACAGCCTGAGACAAACGACGTGTTTCCGTAGGCGATTGCCCAAAAAAACGATGATAGGTGCGGCTAAAATGAGCGGAACTGATAAAACCGCAAGCAATAGACACTTCAAAAACACTCAAGTTAGACTGCTGCAACAGTTGTCGGGCGTGGGTCAAACGGTGCTCAAGGTAATAACGTGCTGGCGTAACGCCCACGTTGACTTTAAATAAGCGCTCAATTTGCCGACGAGAAATACCGACCAACTTGGCCAGCTCGTCGATGCTTAACAAATCCTCTAAATTGTTTTCCATCAGCGTGATCGAATCTTTCACCGCATTGGGAATATGTAACTCAGAGCGCAAAAAGTGCTTGGTGATCTTGGTGCTGGTGGCGCTGTTTCTGTCTGAGCCAATCACCTCGGCCACGGCTTGGGAATAATCCGAGCCGTAAGCACTGACAATGTAATGCAACATCATATCGAGAGCGCTATTCGGCCCAGAACAAGTGAGCAAGGTGCTGTCTTGGGTGAGAGCGTGGGTGAAATTCGATGTCGACAAGTTCAGGTCAGGAAAGTGCTCTTCCATGATGGCTTTGTTGTCTTGGTGAATGGAAATCGCCTGACCGATGGGGATTTTGCTGTCGGCAATGTAAAAACTGCCGTTCCACAAGCCCATAATAGTGACATGGTATTGGGTCGCCTTGACCAATAAAGCATTGAGGCGTGGTTCGGACTTCAGCATGCTACGAAACCCACCACAGATCACCAAGATGGCGCCTTTTTCCAGCTTGATGTCTTGGATATTGCCGTTGGTGGGGATTTCGATGGAAATATCCGACAAGGCTTTACAGTCTTGCAGGCTGTACGTTTGGCAGTCGTAAATCGGCTGGTCGTGCACCATGTTAAGGGTCACCAAGGTGTCTAACACGACCGAAAAGCACGACATGGAAAAGTGATCAAGCAACACGAAATAGGCTTTTTTCGGCGGCGCTTGCTGGCTTTTCGCGGCATTTGAGTGAGAAAACAGCAAGTTAGCGCGCTTCAAATGACTCTGAAAGTGCGAGGTGTTCAGTTTATCGCCAGCGTCAACCATCTTTGTTCCTTATTGTATTTTTTCACACCATATCGCATATTTAACGCAAAATAAATGCCAAAATCAGGCGCTATACACCAATAAGAAAGTATTTTCCTTTACCAGTGCAATGGCGTGGGTTGAGCAAGATCATCGGCGAAAAAATACCCCGCTTTTGGGGTCACAAAAACGGTCTGGCCTTTTTCATAGCCATGCTGATCGAAGGCCTTATGAGGCAAATCGATTTCCCAAATGTCTTTGCTTTGCCAGCCAATAGGAGACAATTCAAGGCGAACTTCCGCCCCGATCGGGTTAATGGCGACCACTTTGAGGGGCAAATTCGCCTGCTCGGTGGGCGCGTCCGACACGAAAAACTCATGGGAGCGAACATACAACTGACCATCTTGCTGTTCAATGCCCTTTGGTAATTGCAGGCTGGCCTGCTGGTTTAGCCATTTCCCCTGATCGGCCTTGCCTTCAAAGACGTTGGCGTTGCCCAAAAAATCAAACACAAAACGGCTGTTGGGCGAAGCGTATAAATCGCCAGGTTTGTCTACTTGTTCGATGTAGCCGTTGCTCATCACCACCACACGATCCGATAATTCCAGCGCTTCTTCTTGGTCGTGGGTCACGAACACACTGGTAAAGCCCAATTCTTCGTGTAAGCCACGCAACCAGCGGCGCAATTCTTTGCGCACCTTGGCGTCTAGAGCGCCAAAGGGTTCGTCGAGCAGCAAGACTTCCGGCTGAGTCGCCAAGGCGCGCGCCAAGGCAATACGTTGTTTTTGACCACCGGACAGCTGCGACGGGAAGCGGTTTGCCAAATGCGCCAGTTGCACCATGTCCAATAAATGCATGACACGTTTTTTGATCTCGCTTGGGCTAGGGCGTTCTTTGCGCGGCAATACATCTAGGCCAAACGCCACGTTGTCGGCCACGGTCATATGGCGAAATAGGGCGTAGTTTTGGAACACAAAACCGACGCGACGATCGCGCACGTGCAAGTTGGTCACATCGCGGTCGCCAAATTGAATACGACCCGTGTCGGCGCCTTCCAGCCCAGCAATAATACGCAGCAAGGTGGTTTTACCGGAACCAGACGGCCCTAGCAAACCGATCATTTCGCCTTCTTGAATGTCTAACGACAAGGGCGACAAGGCCTGAAACTGGCCGAAAGTTTTAGAAATGTGTTCAATCAAAATACTCATAGAGTCGCTTCCTGTCGTTCTTGGCGCCATTCGATAAAGGCTTTAAATAGCAAGGTCAGTAGGGCAATAAAAGCCAGTAGCGAAGCACTGGCAAAGGCCGCGGCGGCTTGGTAATCCTCGTATTGCAACTGCACATGTAGGGGCAGGGTGTTGGTTTCACCACGAATATTCCCCGACACCACAGACACGGCACCAAACTCACCAACGGCACGGGCGTTGGTCAAAATCACCCCATAAATCAGCGCCCACTTGATATTGGGCAAGGTCACGCGGCGAAACAATTGCCAGCCAGAGGCGCCCAGAATCACCGCGGCTTCTTCGTCTTCGCGGCCTTGTTGTTGCATTAAAGGGATCAATTCGCGGGCGACAAAGGGGCAGGTCACAAACACGGTGACCATCACAATGCCCGGCCAAGCAAACATCAGTTGAATGTCTTGTTCGTACAGCCAAGCACCGATCCAACCGTTGTTGCCGTACAGCAGCAAATACAACAAGCCCGCCACCACGGGGGATACGGCAAAGGGGATGTCCATAAGCGTCATTAATAGCTTGCGACCGGGGAACTCAAAGCGGGTGACCGACCACGCCAGCATCACGCCAAACACCAAATTCACCGGCACGGTGAGCGCCGCCACCAAGAGGGTTAAACCAATGGCGTGCAGGGTATCGGCTTCCAGCAAGCTATTGAAATAATGCGCCGCGCCTTCCACAAAGGCCTGCTGGAAAATCGCGATTAAGGGCACGACCAATAAAATTGCGGTCAAGAATAAGGTTAAGCCAACCAACAGCCACTTCACTAGCGGGTTGTCGCCGACTCTGAGTTGGCTGGAAGCCTGTTTTTTAGAAGACATAAGGGTTCCCTGTAAATAGTCCTAGTTGCGACCATGAAGACGACGCAAATAACGCGCCTGCCAAATATTAATCGCGAACAAGAGAATCAGCGACGCCATCAACACCACAGACGCAATGGCGCTGGCGGCAGGAAAGTCAAACTCTTGCAAGCTGACGAAAATCATCAAAGAGGTGATTTCACTCACATAAGGCATGTTGCCGGCGATAAAAATCACCGCACCAAATTCCCCCAAGCTGCGAGTAAAGGACAGAGCAATGCCCGTCATCAAAGCGGGCCATAAGGCGGGGAAAATAACGCGACGAAACACCGACCAGTCCGACGCACCCAAGGTCATGCCGGCTTCTTCTTCCTCGGGGGAGAGTTCTTCCAACACCGGTTGTACAGTGCGTACCACAAAGGGAATGCTGGTAAACGCCATGGCCAGCACTATGCCCCAAGGCGTGTAGGCGATCTTGAGACCTAGGCTACTCAGAATGTCGCCATACCAGCCGTTTTGCGCATATAGGGTGGCCAAGGTAATGCCCGCCACCGCGGTGGGTAAGGCAAAGGGCAAATCCACCAAGGCATCGAGAATACGTCGCCCCCAAAAGTCATAGCGCACCAAGACCCAAGCCAATAACAAGCCAAAAAAGCCATTAAACACAGACGCGATCAAGGCCGCCCACAAGGTAACCTTATAACTGGCGACCACACGCTCATCGCTGATCACTTCCCAGTAACGCGCCCAACCCATATCCACCGACTGCATAATCAAGCCCGTCATCGGCAATAGAAGAATCAAGCTGATAAACAGCAAGGAGGTACCCAAGCTCAAACTGAGTCCGGGTAAGACACGTTTGTGACGAGGACGAATAGGGGCGGCGCTTAAGTGTGTTGCCATGGGGGTTGCCTATGTATTTTGCTTGTGTGTTTTGCTTATAAGTCTTGCTTTGCATTAAGTACTGTATTGCCAACAATGTGCTGCTGAGTACAGAAAAAGCCGAACACAGGGTGCTCGGCTTTATTGTGCGTTTTAGCGCTTAACGACGTTGTAATTGATCAAGCTTGCCGCCATTTTTAAAGATCTCTTGGGTGGCTTTTGGCCAGCCACCGGCGATTTCTTCGACGGTCAACAAGGTCACTTCTGGGAACTGCTCAGCAAACTCGGCTTTTACCACGTCGTTATGAACACGATAGTTAAATCCGGCGAGCAAACGCTGAGACGCTTCGCTGTATAAGTAATTTAAGTATTCGTGGGACACGGCTTCGGAGTCGTTACGCTTGGCGTTTTTTTCAACCACGGCCACAGGAAATTCCGCCAAAATAGAGGTTTTTGGCACCACGACTTGGTATTCGTCCGCGCCGTATTGGTTACGGATGTTATTCACCTCTGATTCAAAAGTGATCAACACATCGCCAATGCCACGCTCTACGAAGGTTGTTGTGGCGCCACGGCCGCCGGTGTCAAACACAGCAACGTTTTTCAAGAAGGTTTTCAAGAAGTCATTCACCGCGGTTTCTTGGTCTTTGCCGAACGTTTTCTGTGCGTAACCTTGCGCGGCTAGATAGGTGTAGCGACCGTTGCCAGAGGTTTTTGGGTTCGGGAACACAAGGGCCACATCGTCACGAACAAGATCGCCCCAGCTTTGAATGTTCTTTGGATTGCCTTTGCGCACCAAAAACGCGGTGGTGGAGTAGTAAGGTGAGCTGTCGTTCGGGAAGGCTTTTTTCCAATCCGCTGGGATCATCTTAGCTTTGTCGTGCAACACTTGCACATCGGTCACCTGATTGAAGGTCACCACATCGGCTGACAAACCGTTCATGATGGCGTTGGCTTGTTTAGACGAGCCTGCGTGAGACTGCTTGATCTCGATGGTTTTGCCTGTGGTCTCCAACCAATGTTTTTCGAACGTTGGGTTGTAGGTGGCAAACAACTCACGAGCAATGTCGTAAGAAGTGTTTAAAATGGTTTGATCAGCCGCGGAGGCATGAACCGCACCGCTTAATAATACAGTGCCAAGAACAGATTTAATGGAGCGGGATGTGACTTTCATAACGACCTCAATACAAAGCGGTGGTAACAAATAACTAGGATGCCGAGAAGATTAAAGTAAACTTTTTGTTATTACAAATGTTTCAATTAGAACTTTTTGGAATATTAATAAGACCTTCTTTAAACACCTTCTTAAACACTTTATTTAAAAACCACCTTAAACACCTTTTGATTGGGTTTTGGTGTTTTTACTGAATTGTTGCGTATTCGATGTGGTGAGAAAGCAGGGATATGGGTCATAATACGCACACTGTTTGTACTGATAATTGTTCTCGTGTGTTCTTGTCCCTTTTCTGGTGGAGGCGTATATGGTGTTATCCGAGTTACTTAAAGGCCATGTGGCGGTTATTCGCGACGTTTCTCACCCTCAAAAGGACATGCAGCAGCAATTATTGGCGCTGGGGTTTGACCCTGGCGAAACCATACAACTGATGACAAAAGCCCCTTTTGGCCAGTCTTTGCAAGTCAAAGTCGGTGCCACCTTGGTGGCGATCCATGCGAGCGATGCCCACCATGTGCATCTTTGTGATTAAGCCCTGCTGGGTGTTTTTAGCGTCTTTTTTTCACAGTTTGAAGTTTTTCATAGTTTGAAGCTTTCATAGCCTGAAGCTTAAGTATTCTTTCCCATACAAGAGACCGTCGTACTCATGACCTTTCACACCACCTTGGTCGGTAATCCGAACACAGGAAAGACCACCTTATTTAATAAATTGGCTGGTACTCGCCAAAAAGTCGGTAATTGGGCGGGCGTCACCGTTGATTGCAAAACCGGCGTATTTGTCAGCGCTGGCGAACGTGTCGACATGACAGACCTGCCAGGCATTTACAGTTTAAACAACCAAACCGGTGGCATGGACGAAGTGGTCGCGCGACGCTTTTTGACCGAAAGCGATTACGACGTGATTGTCAACGTGGTAGACGCGACGAACTTAAAGCGAAATTTGAAGCTTACTCAAGAGCTGGTGGCACTGGGTCGACCTATGGTCATTGTGCTGACCATGACGGATTTGGCGCGCAAATTAAACGTGATGCCAGATGTGGAGCGCTTGTCGAAAAACATCGGCGTGCCCGTTATCGATGGCTACGAATTGTCCATGGCAGACCTGCAAGCCAAGTTATTGGCTTTATTTTATGCGCTGCCTACGGCGTTAGACAGCTTGCTAAAAAACACCGCATCAGCGCCCACAAAAGTGCCCGAGGTATCGACTTGGCTGCACAATGTTCAGTCGGGTACAGGTCGAGTGCAAGCCAAAAACATCACCGATAAGATAGACCAAATTGTTCTGCACCCTTGGTTCGGGATTCCTATTTTCTTGTTGGCCATGTACGCCATGTTTGCCGTGGCGATTGGTGTGGGCACCTTGTTTATCGACCCGATCGATAGTTTTGCTGGCTATTGGTTTGTCACCTTTCCAAGTTATTGGATGGCGCAAATCGGTGTGCCTCATTGGGTGATAGTGTTATTAGCGAATGGCTTAGGCGGCGGTGTACAGCTGGTGGCGAGTTTCATCCCTGTGATCGGTTTTTTGTACCTGTGTTTGAGTATCTTAGAAGACAGTGGTTACATGGCGCGGGCGGCGTTTATTGTTGATCGTATTATGTCGTCGATTGGTTTGCCGGGTCAGGCGTTTATTCCCTTGTTGCTGGGCTTTGGTTGTAATGTCCCTTCTATTATGGCGACCCGCAGTCTCACTAATGTTAGGCAACGCATGCTCACCATGGCGATGGCGCCTTTTATGTCCTGTGGGGCGCGCTTGGCGGTGTACGTGATGTTTGTGTCGGTGTTTTTTCGGGAGAACGGCGGCGTGTTGGTGTTTGGGTTGTATCTGTTGGGCATCGTCATGGCGGTGGGCACCGCGTGGATTTTTCGCAAGCAGCTGTTTCGCAATGTGCGGGTCAGCGTGTTAATGGAAATGCCCCATTACCATCGTCCTCGTTGGAGCAATGTTGGCTTGTCGAGCTGGCATAAGGTGCGAGGCTTTATTCTGCGAGCCGGCAAAACCATTGTGTTGGTGTCGGCGGTACTGACGATATTAAACGCCGTGCCGCCTTGGCAAACGAGTGACGACAGCGAAGCATCGTCTGCGCCTTCGGCCTTGGCACAGATCGGACAAGTGATCACGCCGATGTTTTCCCCGATTGGCATGGGCGAAGAAAACTGGCCCGCTGCGGTGGGCATTTTCACCGGCATTCTAGCCAAAGAAGCCGTAGTCGGCACCATGGACACCCTTTATAGCAGTTTGAACAGCAAAGAGAGCGGCGACCTTGGTGGCACGGCAGCAGACTACGAATCGCCTTTGAGTAACCTAGTGAGCGTAGTGACGCTATTGGGTTCCAACTTGGCCGGCGTGGTGACCACCTTGACCGACCCATTGGGCTTAACCAGCGTCAGTGAGGCAAAAAGCCAAGCCATGACACCAGGGCACAGCAACATGATCGCCTTGTTCGATGGTTGGAAAGGTGCGTTTTCGTACTTGGTTTTCGTGCTGTTATACACCCCTTGTGCCGCGACCATAGGCGCCTTGATGAAAGAGGGCGGATTACTCTGGACAAGTGTTGTCGTCGCCTGGAGCACCTCCGTGGCGTACGTTACCGCCGTGTTCAGCTTTCAGTTGCTAACCTTTACGGAACACCCAGTAAGCGCCAGCATCACCATTGGCCTCGCCGGCCTGTGGCTCATCCTCTTCATCATTGCACTGAAAAAATGGGTCAAACCCAAAATAGACAACAATATTATTGCCGTGGGGTGAGAGTGGGCTCAGTACTTGTAGGTCGGGCTTTAGCCCGAATGCCACAAAACCTGCAACATCGATAAAACAAGACATTAACGCTAAACCTCATGTTTGTTTTTCAATAGAAGCATCACAACAAGCATAAGATCTTCGGTAATCGGCCTAAAGGCACGACCTACAAGGTCGGTCTTTCGTTTGGCTAGTTCTGGTTCGGTCTTTGGTACCAAGGCGAGACCATGTCGGTGATTTCAAAGAGTTCATTACGCTTGTCTAGCTTCTGGCCACCATCTCGGGTAATAGGCTGCCAGCTGATGTCCGCTCGGCTGTTGTTTGGTCTGAGGGAAATGGTGTCGAACGGAATGGACATGTAAAAGCCCTTAGTAAAACTGCCTTCACCAAATTCTTCCGCAGACATGTCTGTTTTACTGGCATAGGCGCCGATAATGACACCGCTTTTATACTGCTTCGAGACGTCGAGTCGTGCACCAACATCCGAGGCGAGGAATTGCCCTACATCAAGTTGAATCAGGAAGTCTTCCATAAAAGAAAAATCAGTTTGGTAATACAGCGAAAGGTGGCCAGTTGTTCCTTGAGAAAGCACTTTCGTGTCGGAGCCATAGGCATCATCGCTGCCAAATAGACCGAATACACTGCTTGGATCCCGCTGAGATATGGCATTCACATCTAGGCCGACAGCCCAGTTAGAATGGGGGCGACGATATAGAATTTCAGAACCAACACCGGCAAACATGGTTTCTAGGTAACCACCGTATATCTGTTGATACCAGTTCTTTCCATAGTTCCCGAACCACGTCAGTTGTAAATTATCCATGTACGCGTCGTTATCGTGAATGTAAGCACGGATTAATGTTCTGACTCGATAGTTATTCGTGCCATCTTCGAGTAGAGAGCTGTTTAATTGATCTAAGTTGTCTAAGAGGTTAAGTGAAACTGAGCTGGACAGTTCAAGATTGGAGCTAAGCCAATAAGAAGCGTCGCCTTCAAGGGTGATGCTGTATAGATAAAAACTTTCAGGGTTGCCGATGGATTGTGTTAAATCGGGGCTGATATTGTAGTTAAAAGGCTTAAATTGGTCATAAATTGGCTCGTTATCCAGTATGTCGTAAGGATCGTCATTAGGGAGCTCAAGTAAGGCGTCTTTAATGTTTGGATTAAAGTATTGAACAGTGGCGATGTCTCGGTAGCCTTGAGCTGAGATTTCTGTGTATTTAACGGGAATGTTTTTTTGCGTCTCAATTACTTGATATTGAGTGACTGAACTAGGCAGATGGTTGGCCAATACAGCCGCGGCACGCTCAGCAGCAAGCTCACGGTCGCGATATTTACCTTGTTCGGCAACAAGGGTGACAGATTCGCCTTGGTCATCGTCTTGGTACACCTGATGAGTACGATAGCCCGCCACGTCGGACAGCTCTGCGGTCACATTGCCCCAGTCCACAGCGTTTAAATCAGTGGCTTGCTGATCTCCTAGGGCGGGTATGGGGGTGTCGATCCAGGGTGTTTTAATGGTGTCGAAATTACTCGCGAAAGTAAGACCTAGCGTGGTGGTGGTTCCTCGTTCGTAACCCACGCGCAAACTGAAGTTTTCGTTAAGTGCGTAAATGGCCCCTATGTTCCATGGTGTGCGAGGTGTCATGTCAATACCAGCATCCAGTACTGGCTTGTCTCGACTGTAATCGTTACCGTCGTATTCGAGTTTAAAGCTTAAGGGGGCGAAAGGAGTTTGATATTCAATACCGCCAAACAAGGCGGCGGGACCGGTAAACCAACGTTGGTAATCGATGGAGCCACCATTGTCCGTGGTAGAGCTAATGCGATCACAATAACGATCTGCCACAGTGCAGGTTGGGTTGCTGATGTTGTCGCGTGTTCCGAAATACCCCCAACCCATGCCCAAAGTAAAATCAAAGGCACCGTAGTGGTCAGTTGAAAAACGTTTTGTTGCCGCGACAAACTCGCCATCGAACAAACCCGTACCGCCAAGGTCTCTTAACCCCACCGATACCTCTGGGCGCCATTGGTTTTCTGTCCATAAACGAAATTTTGCATCAATACCTTTGTCTGCCAGTTTGGTATCACCACTGAACTCTTCTTTATTACTGTATAAAAGGTCTTCCACCTGGGTGTAGCGTAGTGTCGTTTCGAACCATGGTGTTACTTGTAGCGACAAAGTATAGAACTGATACTCACTGTTATGGTTATAGCCAATGCTCACCATTCCTTCTTCTGTCATACGACCTGTTGGCATCTGCAACAAGCCGACACCACCTAGGTCAGATTGTGTTGGTGTTAAAGCAGGGGTTTGAAACGGCGTGTCTTTAATTAACAAAGGTGTTTGATCGAGAGGAGCACTTTCTTCAAGAACATTCAGAGACTGAGCTTGTGCAGGAGACACCATCCCTGCACACATCAACAATCCCAAAGTACGATAATGATCACAGCGGTATTTATGCAATCGTTTGAAAAGGGAATAAGAAAACATTATGGCTCCAAACGTAAGGCAAGTAAGTGTGCAATGTGGCGATTAAGATCACGATGTTCCGCTGGTAAATCAGGCAGACTAATAAATAAAGTGGCACCAGGGGTAAGGAAAGCGCGCTGATGTTGCCATTGAATGTTGTTTACGTGGAACACCTGACGATCCGCTTGGACAACCCACACCGAAGGGTGGAATTCACCATTGGGTAAGTGGTTCAAATACCCTTTTATATCTTGGTTTGGCTGAAAAGGTAAGCGGGTGGTCTTGTTTTGTGTGGTATCGATAAGAGCAATGTGGTTGGGCCGAGGCGGCAAATAAAGAGAATAGTCGGCAATTAAAAGAGGGTCTTGTTTATCGCCAACACGCACCTTGTCTATGTCCGTGTTGATCGGTTCGAAAAAGGCAAAATCCAATAACGCTAACTGATTGGCTAGATGAGTTGCATCGTCTCTTTGTAGCGCTTGTAGCTGAGCAATAATGGCATGCTCAGCGGCATCTACTTCAGCCTGTCTATTGGGGTTAATTAAGCCCGATGCTAACGGGTAGACGTTATAATCAAGCTGAGCATGGGTATCTTGTAATGCTTGGGACAAGCGCACGCCTTCAGGGTAGAGCTTGCTTGTATTGGTTTGCATTAGTGTCAAAGCAGCCTGCTGAGTATTGCTCGCATAGCCGGTTGAAACGAAGCAAAAAAATAAAAAAAGGTATTGAGACACTCTGTGGAAAAAGCTAACAGTCTGAGTCATCACTGAATTCCCTGTGTTTTTATCTCGGTGATAAAAGGTTTAATCATCAGCATATCGATTTTCGTCATTTTGGGGCCAATATACTGGGTGCTTTTCACCACGTAAGCCTGAAGCGCATCGGTTTGGGCGACGACCCAAAAATCATTAATAACATGGCTGTTTAACGCATCGAATTTAACGTGTTCTTGAATCTTCTGTGCGGGTTGATTCCATAAAACAGATTCCACGATTTCTTCACCTAAGGCGACACTGTCTACAATGGCCGTAAAACCGAAGCGATAGCCTGGGGACCAGTCATACATGGCTTGCCAAGCGTCTCTAGGAGAGGGTAAAGCGGGAACCATTCTTTGTGAAGGCGAAGCTTCAATCAAGCCTTCAATATTGGTAGATGGAAATCCTGTTGTTTTAACGATGCGTCCGTTTTCTGTGACTATGGTGGCCTTGTCTTGGGCTATCCAGGTCAATCTAGGTACATCGCTGTTTGGAATGGGGTCAATAAATAGCAGCACCATTAAAACGGGATTGCTGTCATTGATGTTTACAAGGGCGCTGGCAAAAGGCAGGTTTTGTAAATGTTCCGTTGAAATGGCCTGACCACGACTGAGCTCTAATACATTGTTAAATCTATTGATGGCATTATTTGAATTATTGGCGCAGCCAGACAATACAAATACGCTGACCAGCGCTAAAGTAGCAAGGCGGAAACGATGCAATAAAATGCAAAGGTGTGATTTCAACGTCAAAAAATAAACAGGTGTCATAATCTTGACCAAGCAGTAGGAAAAGAAAATCGCTTAACGAGTGTTAAGCGATTTCAGTTGGTTTACAGCAAAACAAGCAGTAATGCTTAGTTTGTAGATGACGGCGCTGTGTTATCGCTAGCGGCGACAGCAACACTGGCTGCGGTAGCAACCGCAAGCGTGGTTGCCGCTGTTGCTGCTGCAACAGAACCGACAGTTGCAGCAGTCGCTGCGGCAGTAGATGCTGCTGCGGCGCCACTTGCTGCCGCTGCACCAGTAGAAGCTGCTGCGGCGCCTGTAGAAGCCGCTGCACCGGTTGACGCCGCAGCGCCTGTAGAAGCTGCACCTGTAGAGGCGGCAGCACCAGTTGAAGCACCGGTAGAGGCGCCTGACGCTGCGCTGCCTGCCGCTTCGCCGTATGCTTGGCTAGCTAGGCCAAGAGCTACGATAGTAGCTAAAGTAGTAAGTTTCATAATGATTCCTTGTTTTTAAAACATCGATGTTTGAAGAATTCTCTTCAAAATTGATTTTAGGGTAACTAATGAACAAATGTAAGCGTATTGTACAAAATTTGTGGTGAGGGTTCCGAAGTAAGGTTGGATTGTGCAAGAAAATAGTTGAAATTTTATGTATATTTATCAATGTATTAGATGATTTTTTTTACAAAAACAGGCTATTTTTTATCATTAGTGATCCAAAATTAACTACAGTAAATTGTTGAAATATACTACACTGCTGCCAAAATTAATTTTAGGTAAGTTGTAACAACACACCATGCATATGAAGAAGTTTGTTTTATCCGTCATAATGCCCACCATTTTGCTGACAGGCTGTGCTTATCAGGGTTCGCATTTTTCAGTGGAAGATAGTGAATACTTAGAAAGTAATGAGCCTGTCGACATTTCTGATCTCGTGAATGTTTATTCACTGACTCCTCAAAAAATTGCGGAATTGCGAACGCTAAAGCCTGCACCTGCTTCAAACCCTGAGTTAGATGTTGAAATCGTTCAGTATGAATACCGCATTGGAGTGGGAGATATTCTAAACATTACCGTATGGGATCATCCTGAATTAACCATACCTGCTGGGGCGTATCGCAGTTCTGCTGAGGGTGGTAATTGGGTACATGCAGACGGCGCTATATTCTACCCCTATATTGGTCGTGTGAACGTTCTAAACAAAACGGTGGAAGAGATTCGGGTCGAAGTGTCCGAACGACTGTCGCGCTTTATAGAAAGCCCGCAAGTAGATGTCAATGTGGCGGCGTTTCGATCTAAGCGTGCTTATATTACCGGAGAAGTCAGCAGCCCTGGACAGCAATCCCTTTCCAACATCCCGATGACATTGTTAGATGCAGTCAACGCAGCTGGCGGTTTAGGCAGTTCGGCGGATTGGCGTAATGTGTCTTTGACTCGCAATGGCAAAGAAGAAACCGTGTCCTTGTTCGCTCTAATGCAACACGGTGACTTAACACAAAATAGACTGTTAAGACCCGGAGACATTGTTCATGTGCCGCGAAATGATGGACAAAAAGTCTTCGTGCTAGGGGAGGTGAACGACCCTCAGTTGCTTAAAATTGATCGTGCAGGTATGAGCCTGACAGAAGCCCTTAGTAATGTGGGCGGTATTAACGAATTAACCGCCGATGCCACAGGTGTGTTTGTGTTCCGTGGGACGCGAGGTGATAAAGACAAGCAACAAATAGCGGATGTGTATCAATTAAACGTTAGAGATGCCTCTGCATTAGTAATGGGTACCGAATTTGACCTGCAAGCCTATGACATTGTTTATGTTACTGCATCGCCTATTGTGCGCTGGAATCGTCTTATCAGCTTATTGTTGCCAACCATCACCCGTTATAATGCATTGGCAAACTGAGCCTAGTGGCGAATAACAGTAGACAAGATTTAAAAAGGATAGGCCGTGTTTGAAAAGGTGTTAGTAGTGTGTGTAGGGAATATTTGCCGGTCGCCAACAGGCGCCGCCTTATTGAGACAGTTATTACCCAATAAACAGATAGCGTCGGCCGGTATTGCCGCTGAGAAAAGTGGCTTGGTTGGTCACACTGCGGATTCTGTGGCAATGGCGACTGCTCAGCAGCATGGAATCGATTTATCTCACCACAAAGCTCAACAGTTAACTGTTGGGCTTTGTCAGCAATATGACCTCTTGTTAGTGATGGAAAAAGGTCACCTTGAAGCGGTTACTCGTATTGCCCCCCATGCCAGAGGCAAAACCATGCTATTTGGTGAGTGGATTGGCAAACAAGACATTCCAGACCCTTATCAGCAAAGCCAAGAAGCCTTTGACCACGCCTACGCATTAATAGAGCGCGCTGCCCACGCTTGGAGCAAAAAACTCTAGTGGTAAGTAAAAAGTTAAGCAAAAAAGTTAAGCAAAGATCAAATAGACACCCCCTAGTTCGACTTAAAAAGGTTTAAAAGAGTTATGACAGTGAAGCAAGGCAATACGCCATTAAGCCCAGAAAACGATGAAATTGATCTAGGGCAATTATTTGGTGCGCTAATCGACGCACGTTGGTTAATCATTGCCATCACCTCCTTGTTCGCCGTGATAGGGGTGGCTTACGCTCTACTGGCCACGCCTATTTACAAAGCCGATGTGTTGATGCAGGTAGAGAAGGGAGCCGCTGGCGCGTCCGCATTGCTAGGGGGGGAAACAGGAGAAATGTTTTCCAATGAGCCTTCCTCCTCAACGGAAATAGAAATCATCAAGTCACGAATGATTCTAGGGATGACGGTTGATAACCTTAACTTAACCACACGTGTTCAACCTGTGTATCTACCTTATGTGGGTGAGGGTATTGCTAGGCTGACCAATAATCAAGCAAAGGCGCAAGTCGAGCGTTTTCAGACACCAGAATGGGAAACGCAAACCGCCTTTACGGTTGTGTTAACGTCACCAGAGCAAGGTGAGTTCACGCTGTATGATATGGAAGAACGCCCCATCTTATCTGGCACGGTAGGTCAAGTGGCTAAAAATAACGGCTATGAGTTGTTTCTGAGTCAATTGACAGGCGACGCAGGACAAGAATACCGATTAACCAAACGGTCACGTTTTGGGGTGATTCAGTCTTTGCAGGGTGGTTTGGAGATTGCCGAAAAAGGTAAGGGTACGGGTATTTTAGAAATGACCTTCACCGGCAGTGACAAAGAGGAAATTAAAGCCATCATCAACGACATCAGTCAAAATTACTTTGTGCAAAATGTTGAGCGCAGCTCTGCTGAGGCTGAGAAGAGCCTGGAATTTCTAGATGCCAACCTTCCTAATGTCAAAAACGAACTGATTGCAGCAGAAGATAGGTTTAACAGCTTTCAGCAACAAAACGGCTCCATAGACCTAGGTTTTGAAGCGCAAACTATGCTGCAAGCCATGGTCACCATTGACAACAAACTCAATGATTTGGCTTTTAAAGAGGCTGAGCTGAGTCAGCGCTTCAAAAAAGATCATGTGTCCTACCAATCACTGCTTAGAAATCGCGACCTGCTATTAAAAGAAAAGGCGAAGCTCGACGAACAGTTGCAAGGTGTGCCCTTAGTGCAGCGTGAAGCCTTGCGTATCAAGCGCGATGTGGATGTAAATCAGCAAATCTACATCAAGCTGTTAAATAAAGTACAAGAGCTGAGAGTGGTCAAAGCCAGTACGGTAGGTAACGTGCGAATACTGGATGAGGCGCAAGTGTACGCAGGTGCCATTGAGCCGAAAAAACCGCTCATTGTGGTCATCGCGACCCTGCTAGGTGGCATGTTGGCCGTTGGCTTGGTCTTATTGCGTACCGCCTTACACAAAGGGATTCAATCGCCAGAGCAAATAGAAGAAGTTGGCTTGTCTGTTTACGCCAGTGTGCCTAAATCGGCTCAGCAACTAGCATTAAGTGAAAAAATACAAGAGAAAAGCAAACGACTGAAAAAACGCCGCCACCGCACGGCGGCAAACTCAGACAATAAAGGTGCGACAGAACAGCCAGACTTAAGCCAGTTTCTGCTAGCCGAAGCCAATCCAGCCGATTTGGCCATAGAGTCTTTGCGAGGCCTACGAACTAATTTACACTTTGCCATGTTGGAAGCCAAAAACAACATTCTTATGATATCGGGTCCATCGCCTAGTGTGGGTAAATCGTTTGTGTCGGCTAACTTTGCTGCTGTTGCAGCGAAAACAGGGCAAAAAGTGTTGTTGATCGATGCTGATATGCGTAAAGGTTACATTCAAAAACACTTTAATTTAGACGCCAACAATGGCTTATCGGACCTGCTTAGTGGTCAGATCGCTCAAGAAGACTGCATTAAAGCTACGGCCATCGCCAACCTGAACATAGTCACTCGTGGACACTTGCCTCCGAATCCATCAGAGCTCTTGATGAACTCACGCTTAAAAACGTTGTTGGAGTGGGCATCTGAGAACTATGATCTGGTGATCATAGATACCCCACCTATCTTGGCGGTAACAGACGCGGGTATCGTCGGTAGTTTGTGTGGCACCAGCCTTATGGTAGGGCGTTTCGACCAAAACACCGTGAAAGAAATTGAAATCGCCTACAATCGATTCGACCAAGCGGGTATAGAAATCAAAGGCTTTATCCTCAACGCCGTCGAGAAAAAAGCCAGCAGTTACTACGGTGGTTACGGCTACTACAACTACAGCTACAAAAGCGACACTAAATAAATCCACTCTGGCCTATGGTTAGCCCCGTAGGCCAGTGTAGGCTAGGGACGAAGTGTACCTGACCGCCGATACTTTCCTAAAAAGTCGATATTTTGTTAAGAAAGAGCTGCTTCGTTTAGGATACCCTACGAGGGTATAACCACCTCACACGCCGGGTGTTCGATTTCAATTAATTCTTTTAACGTCTTTTTGGCGTTGTCGTCGCCATGCACCAGGTGCACCTTGCCTGGCCGTATCCGCATACGCTTAATAAAGTTTAATAAATCCCGTTGCCCTGCATGGGCAGAATAGCCGCTGATTTGCTGTACTTGCGCTTTTATAGGATATTTGATGCCATCAAACAGGACATAACCGTCGGTTTTGTCGTGGTAGAGTAGAATATCCCGTCCGGGTGTGCCCGCTGCCTGATAGCCTACAAACAGAACGTCGTTTCGTTCATCACCGAGTAATGCTTTTAAGTAATTCACCATACGCCCACCGGCACACATGCCTGAGGCAGCAATGACAATAGCAGGGCGCGTTTGGCGGGCGAGGTATTCCACGGTTTGCAAGTGGTCTTGGTGGCTGTCTATGGTGGTCACTTGTTCAAAGCTCAGGGGATGACGCCCAGCATTCACTCGACGCTTGGCTTCCTTGTCCCAATACTGAGATAACGAGCGATACACCTGGGTAAAGCGGCTGGCCAAGGGGGAATCGATAATAATGTCCATGTCTTCCCAATTTAGCGACTTTCCAGAACGGGTCTGACTCACGGCTTTGGTTCTGTTCTGATGAATAATGTGTTCCAGCTCGTACAATAACTCTTGGGTACGGCCAATACTAAACGCCGGAATCAAGACAGTGCCAGAATCCTGTAGAGCGTGCTCGATGCTGCTTTGTAAGCGTTTACGTCTGTTGGCGCGATTTTCGTGGTTGCGATCGCCATAGGTGCTTTCTATTACCAACTGATCTGCTCGATAGGGCGACTGTGGCGAAGGCAGTAACGGTGAGTAGGGGGCACCTAAATCCCCTGAAAACACCACATCGTGGTAGCGTTTGCCTTGTGCATTCATGGCGTCGTTCATTACCCGAAAGGTCACATAGGCCGAGCCTAATATGTGCCCCGCTCGGCTCAGGCGCACTTGGGTTTTGGTGTGATTCGATGTGTTTGAATGAAGGGGAATATCAGCCCAGACTTTATAATCGAGTGGCACCAGTTGAGATGCGAGGCGTTCTAAGCAGGCTTCTATGATACTGGCGTTGCGCGTCACTCCCACCTTAAGCGCATCTTCGATAACAAGCGGCAACAACTCAGCGCTGGGTTGGGAGCAATAAATAGGCCCAGTAAAGCCCGCGGCGAGCAAATAAGGCAAACGCCCCACATGGTCAATGTGCACATGGGTAATCACCAACGCCTGCACCGCGGATAAATCAAATTCGATACTCAGCTGATTGGCATCGGCTCCTGATCCCGACGTTTCGGCCCCTTGAAACAAACCGCAATCCACCAAAACCGACTGGTCAGAATCTACAAACAACTCGTGACATGATCCCGTCACCCCTTGTACAGCACCATGATGTTTGATCAACAACATACAAAATCCCTCTGTAAATAGATTGAAAAATAACCATACAACACAACCAACAAAAAACACAAACGTCGAATTCCTCCTTGTTTTTTTGAAGGAGGTTGGGAGGGAGGTGGTCTTTACAAAAAAATCTTTCCACACTGTTTACATAATTACTCCATACTATTACTATCGTTCATCAGTTGAACGGTCGGCACAGACAAAGGATCAAAACGCATGGAAAGCTTGTACTTCTCTTCACCCTCACTTTCCATTTCTTTTTGTGCTCTTTTTGCACGGCAATAGCGCACTTCGCCAAGGCGTTTTAATGTTAACCGATGAATACCGTTACAAAATTTTGAAAGAGCTGCAGCAAGACCCAGACATCAGCCAACGCGAACTGGCTAAGCGTTTAGGCATCAGTTTAGGCAGGGCGAATTTTTGTTTAAAAGCCTTGATTGAAAAAGGCTTAATCAAAGCAGAAAACTTTAAAAACAGCGTGAATAAGGCGGGTTACTTATACCTGCTGACACCGAAAGGGCTAGAAGCTAAAGTGACCCTGACACAAAACTTCTTGCAGCGGAAAATCGCCGAATACGAAGTTCTAGAACAAGAAATAGAACAACTGCGCAAAGAAGTAAAAACATAAAGTGTTACTTGTAGGTCGCGCCTTTAGGCCGACAAAAGATGTGCCATGGCAAACACGACCTACGAGACCCGTAGGCCGGATGAATCGAGGAACGAAGATGTAATCCGGCAATAAACGACGAATTGGCAATAAACAAGATTTCAAAGAATATGGAAACAATTAAATGAAGTTTTTGGTAACAGGAGCCGCAGGCTTCATAGGTATGCATACTTGTAAACGTCTATTAGATGCAGGTCATGATGTGGTCGGTCTAGACAATTTAAATACCTATTATACTCCTAAACTGAAACAGCACCGTTTAGATAAGCTTTTGCCTTACGTGAATTTTCGCTTTGTGAAAATGGATCTTGCAGACCGTGAAGGCATTGCCCAGTTATTTGCAGACGAACAGTTTCAACGTGTGATTCATTTGGCTGCGCAAGCGGGTGTGCGCTATTCAATCGAAGCGCCGTTTGATTATGTGGACAGCAACCTCGTTGGCATGATGACGATTTTAGAAGGCTGTCGTCAAAACAAAGTCGAGCACCTAGTGTATGCGTCTTCGAGTTCTGTCTATGGTATGAACGTGAAAATTCCATTCAGTGAATCTGATACGGTAGATCACCCCGTCTCTCTGTATGCTGCGACCAAAAAAGCCAATGAGCTGATGGCGCATTCCTATTCTCATTTGTATAACATCCCGACGACAGGATTACGTTTCTTCACCGTGTATGGCCCAGGCGGACGCCCTGATATGGCGCCTTGGCTGTTTACGGAAGCCATTTTGAACGACAAACCGATAAAAGTGTTTAACCATGGAGAAATGATGCGTGACTTTACCTACATCGACGATATTGTCGAAGGCGTCATTCGCATTCAAGATGTGCTGCCGCAAGCGCAACAAAGCCAAAAGACGACAGCGCCATACTCGATTTACAACATTGGCAATAACCAACCCATTCAACTGGCAGAGTTTATCGAGTCCATTGAAAGCGCCTGTGGTAAACCTGCTGAGAAAATCTACATGGATATGCAACCGGGGGATGTACCGAAAACCTACGCGGACACAGCGCAACTAGAAGCCGCCGTGGGCTACAAACCTGCAACAACGATACAAGAAGGCATGGTTAAATTTGTCGAGTGGTACAAAGCCTTTCAAACAGAACTGAAAAGCAACACGTAGGCCGGATAAATCGAGGAACGAAGATGTAATCCGGCGTTGAATGATAAACCTTTGATGAACGCTAAGACGCCGTCATCCGGTAAATGACTTTATATATTATGGTAAACGCAATGAAAAAATACAAAATCGCCATTGCCGGAACCGGTTACGTTGGCCTATCTAATGCCATGTTGCTGGCGCAACACAATGACGTAATCGCGGTAGACATTGTCTCTGAAAAGGTGGCCATGCTTAATAATAAGCAGTCTCCTATTGCGGATGTGGAAATCGAAGATTTTTTGGCCAACAAAACGCTTCATTTCACCGCCACACTCGACAAGCAAGCCGCTTATCAAGGTGCTGAGTTTGTGATCATAGCCACACCCACAGATTACGACCCTGAGACGAATTACTTTAATACTAAGTCGGTTGAAAGTGTCATCCAAGATGTATTGGCGATTAACCCTAACGCTGTCATGGTGATTAAATCTACCGTGCCTGTGGGTTACACCAAAAGTGTAAATGAGAAATTCAACACGTCGAATATTTTCTTTTCGCCTGAATTTTTACGGGAAGGCAAAGCCCTTCATGACAATCTCTACCCATCGCGTATTATCGTGGGGGAGCGCAGCGAGCGTGCTGAAACTTTTGCTGGTTTGCTAAAGCAGGGCGCAATCAAAGAAGACATCGATGTTTTATTTACCGACAGCACAGAAGCCGAAGCGGTGAAGCTGTTTTCCAATACCTATTTGGCCCTTCGAGTCGCCTATTTTAACGAGCTAGACACCTACTGCGAATCTCACGGCTTAGACACCAAACAAATCGTCGATGGCGTATCCCTTGATCCGCGTATTGGCAACCACTACAACAACCCAAGCTTTGGTTACGGTGGCTACTGTTTGCCAAAAGACACCAAGCAACTATTAGCTAACTATCAAGATGTGCCAAATAACTTGATCAGAGCCATAGTAGATTCGAACTCAACCCGCAAAGACTTTATTGCCGACTCAGTCCTCAAACGCCATCCTAAAGTAGTGGGCATTTACCGATTGGTTATGAAAACCGGCAGTGATAATTTTCGTGCGTCCGCTATTCAAGGTATCATGAAGCGTATTAAAGCCAAAGGCATTGAAGTCGTGATTTATGAGCCTGAACTTCATGAAAGTGAGTTTTTTAATTCGAAGGTGATAACTGACCTAAACGAGTTCAAGGTATCGTCTGATGTGATTATTGCCAATCGTATGACAGATAACTTGGGTGATGTGATTGATAAAGTGTATACACGTGATTTGTTTGGGAATGATTAAATGAAAATTCTGGTTACAGGCGGCGCTGGATTTATTGGCTCGGCGGTGATTCGACACATTATTGAACACACCCAAGACAGTGTGGTGAATCTAGATAAGTTGACTTATGCAGGCAATTTGGAAAGTTTATCCGATGTTGCCAGTTCAGGCCGCTATGAGTTTGAGCAGGTGGATATTTGTGACAAAGCCGAGCTGGCACGCGTGTTTGTTGAGCATCAGCCAGATGCGGTGATGCATTTGGCGGCTGAGAGCCATGTAGATCGCTCTATTGATGGGCCAGCGGCGTTTATTGAAACCAATATTGTCGGCACTTATACCCTGTTAGAAGTTGCCCGTGCTTACTGGGACGCATTAGATACCGAACACAAACAAGCCTTCCGCTTTCATCATATTTCCACCGATGAGGTGTATGGCGATTTAGAAGGGCCTGAGGATTTATTCACCGAAGACACCGCTTACGCCCCCAGCTCACCCTATTCAGCCAGTAAGGCCAGCTCCGACCACTTGGTGCGAGCATGGCGCAGAACCTACGGTTTCCCAACAATGGTGACCAACTGCTCAAATAATTACGGACCTTACCATTTCCCTGAAAAGTTGATTCCCCTGGTGATTTTAAACGCTTTGTCGGGTAAAGCCTTGCCTGTATATGGCGATGGTTTGCAAATACGGGATTGGTTGTATGTGGAAGACCACGCGCGTGCCTTGTATAAAGTGGTTACCGAAGGCGAGGTGGGAGAAACCTACAATATTGGTGGCCACAATGAAAAAGCCAATATTGACGTGGTTAAAACGATTTGCGCTTTATTGGAAGAGTTCGTACCGAATAAACCCGCGGGTTTGGCGCATTACCAAGATTTGATTACCTATGTAACCGATCGCCCCGGCCACGATGTGCGCTATGCCATTGATGCTAGCAAGATCGAGCGTGCACTAGGGTGGAAGCCAGAAGAAACCTTTGAAACAGGGCTACGTAAAACCGTGCAATGGTATTTGTCGAATGAGACCTGGTGGCGTCGTGTACTAGATGGGTCTTATTCGATGGAGCGTTTAGGGTCATTGGAAAAGGGCGTTCAATCATGAAGGGCATTATTTTAGCCGGTGGTTCGGGCACGCGTTTGTACCCTATTACGATCGGGGTGTCTAAGCAGCTGTTGCCGGTGTACGACAAGCCGATGATTTATTATCCCTTGTCGGTATTGATGCTGGCAGGTATCCGTGAAGTGCTGATTATTACGACTCCGGAAGATCAGGCCAGCTTTCAGCGGTTGTTAGGCGATGGGTCTCAGTTTGGTATCGAATTAAGCTATGTGGTGCAACCCAGTCCAGATGGATTGGCTCAAGCCTTTATTCTAGGTGAAGATTTTATTGGCGACGATGATGTGTGCTTGGTGCTGGGCGACAATATTTTTTATGGGCAAGGTTTTACGCCTAAGCTGAAACACGCGGTAGACAATGCGAAGCAGGGCCGTGGCGCCACGGTATTTGGTTATCAGGTAAAAGACCCAGAGCGCTTTGGTGTGGTGGCGTTTGATGAGCATAAAAAAGCCATTTCGATTGAAGAGAAGCCTGCTAAGCCTAAGTCGAACTTCGCGGTAACAGGCTTGTATTTTTATGATAACTCCGTCGTGGAACTGGCCAAACAGATCAAGCCTTCTAAACGAGGAGAGCTGGAAATCACTTGCCTTAATGAGCAGTTTTTACAACGAAACCAGCTCAACGTCGAAATGCTTGGGCGTGGATTTGCTTGGCTCGATACCGGTACCCATGAAAGCTTGTTAGAAGCAGCGCAATTTGTGGAAACCATAGAAAAGCGTCAAGGCTATAAAATTGCTTGTTTGGAAGAGATTGCTTTTTATCAAGGGTGGCTAACTGTTGAGGAATTGAAACGTCTGGCTAAGCCCTTGCAAAAAAATAGCTATGGTCAGTATTTGTTGGATATTGTTAAGGAAGTGTTATGAGCTTGATCACCCTGATTGATTTTCCGCCGTTGGGCGATGGCCGTGGTTCTTTGGTTGCTTTGGAAAGCCATCAGTCCATTCCGTTTGACATTAAGCGTGTGTATTACATTTTTGGCACGCAAAAAGGGGTATCACGGGGCTTTCATGCACACAAGCAATTAAAGCAAGTGGCGGTGTGTGTCACAGGGGCGTGTCGCATGGTGTTGGATAATGGACAACAGCGAGAAAGTGTCTGGTTGGATTCTGCAACCAAGGGTATTTTGATCGAAGACATGGTGTGGCGAGAAATACACGACTTCACCGACGATTGCGTGCTTCTTGTACTTGCGAGCGAACACTACGATGAAGCCGATTATATACGTGATTATGAAGAGTTTTTAAAACAATAGGAGTGAGTTATGAGAACAATAATTTTAGAAAAATTTAATGAAGCATTAATGCAGACAGATAAAGAAAAAACGTATACAGATATCAAAGATGATCAAGTTTTACTTGAGACTGAACTAGATTCATTAGGTTTTGCAATTTTAGTTGCATTGCTTGAGGAGGAGCTAGATATTGACCCTTTCCAGATTATGGATGAGCCAGTATACCCAAAAACCTTTGGTGAGTTTGTTGCAATTTATGAGCGAGCAAATGCCTAGTAAGCTTTTAGATTATATAAAGTTAATACCTTCAGATAGGTTTTTTTTAAAGACTGATGGAAAGAATGTGACTTACATGCAGCTATATAAATTTACTTCAGATTTTATTGAAGAATATAGTTGTTTGAAAGGTAAAAATTGTGCATTGATTTCTCAAGACCGATTTTCGTTAGCTTTATATTTGCCAGCTGTAGACTATTTGGCTAGCAGTGTTTTTTTACAGGCGAATGATTTAGACAGTTCGGTCGTTAATAATTTTTATGAAAAAGCTGGAATCGAATTTATAGTCACGATAAGTAAAAATAATAAAATAGACATTAAATCTATTACCTCTCTTAAAAGTTATAACATCGCTAATGGGTGGCTTATGGCTACCTCCGGAACTACTGGGTCGCCAAAACTAGTATCTTACACATTAGATAGGCTAATCAGTACGGCTCAAAAAAATATAAAGCGTGGGGCTGATTACAATTGGGGTCTATGCTACGACTTAAACAGATTTGCAGGTTTGCAAGTTTATTTGCAAGTTGTAGTGGCTGGTTCAACACTAACTATTAGTGAAAACGACCACTCAATTCACGATATGGTAAACGTTTTTAGCATAAATGAGGTGAACGCAATATCTGCTACGCCCTCTTTTTGGCAAAAGGTATTGATGTCGGAAAATAGTTCACAGTTACAATTAACCAAGATTACTCTAGGTGGGGAAATAAGTACTCAAAGTATACTTGATGCACTGGCTTATCAATATAAAGGAGCAACTATAACTCATATCTATGCATCTACTGAAGCAGGTGTTGGTTTTGCGGTTAAAGATAAACGATCTGGTTTTCCTGTAGGTTATCTTACTGAAAATAATGGTTTAGATATTAGTATTAAAATAATTGATAAAGAACTATGGATTAAAAGTTTACGTTCTAATACTCAGCTTTTGGAAGGTAATTTAGAAGTTGATGAGCAAGGCTATGTTAATACCGGGGATTTAGTAGAAAGCATTCAAGATAGAGTGGTTTTTTTAGGTAGAAGTAGTGGAGCTATCAATGTCGGTGGTAATAAGGTAATGCCTGAAAAGATTGAAGTTGTGATAAATGAAAATGATATCGTTAGTTATTCCAGAGTATTTGGTAAATCTAATTCAATGATTGGTTCTATTGTTTGTGCAGAAATTGTTTTGACAGCAGCTGGAAAAAGCTTAGATAAAAAAGAAGTGAAAAAGACAATCATAAGTCAGTGTAAGAATGAGTTAGAAACGTATGAGGTTCCTGTATTGTTGAAGTTTGTTGATTCGATTGCAATTAATTCAACGGGTAAGTTAATAAGGTTTTAGTATGAAAAAAATAGTTATAGTTACAGGTGCAGGTAAAGGGTTAGGATTAGTTTTGTGTCACCAACTACTAATAAGTGATTATAAGGTAATTGCTGTAAGTAGAACGCCAACGGATGAGATTAAAAACCTAGTTGAGGGCTATCCAGTTGATTTTTGTTTTTATAAATACGATTTTTTGGATACTATTAATATTTCTAAACTTGTAAAAAAAATTACTAGTGAACATGGACGTCCGTATGGATTAATCAATAATGCTGCAATAGGAAATGATGGTGTTTTAGCTACAATGCACGAGAGTGACATTTCCCAAATCATTAAAGTTAATATAGAAGCGCCTATTTTATTTACTAAATATGTTTCTCGTGCAATGTTGTTAAACCGAACTGGAAGAATAATAAATGTAGGTTCAATCATTGGGTCTACAGGTTTTAATGGCTTGAGTGTATACGGGGCCACTAAATCGGCTTTAGGTGGTTTTACCAAGTCGCTGGCACGAGAACTCGGTAAAGCTAATATAACTGTTAATACTTTGGCTCCAGGTTATATGGAAACAAATATGACTGGTGACCTTAAGGGTGAGAAGCTAGATAAAATAAAAAGAAGAAGTTGTATTGGCCGGTTAGCGAGTGTAGACGATGCAGCGGCTGCAGCGTTGTACTTGCTTTCTTCTAATGCGGCTGGTGTAACTGGAACAACTTTAACAGTAGATGCAGGTAGTACAGCATAACTATGATACACCAAACAGCAATCATCTCTTCAAATGCAAAAATTGGACATAATGTTACTATTGGCGCTTTTTGTATAATACATGACGATGTTGAGTTAGCAGATAACTGTGTTGTTGGATCTTATAGTGAATTAGGTTTAACAACTCCTTTGGCTAATGTAAAACAACTCACTATTGGTAAAGGAAGTATTATACGTAGTCATTCTGTAATTTATATTGGGTCAATCATTGGAGAAGGGTTTTCAACTGGTCATCACGTCACTGTTCGCGAAAATAGTTTAATTGGAAATTTTGTACAATTAGGCTCGCGAGGCGATATCCAAGGTGATTGCTGTATAGGCAACTACACTAAAATGCATGCCGATGTTCATGTTGGCAAGTTTTCAAATATAGGTAGTTATGTTTGGCTATTTCCTGAAGTGCTTTTAACTAATGATCCCACTCCACCAAGTGAAAACTTGCAAGGTGTGACAATTGGTGATTTTGCAGTTTTAGCTGCTAAAGTCCTTGTCCTTCCTGGTGTTACTATACAAAAAGATACTGTTGTTGCTGCTTCTTCAGTCGTTAAAACTGATATTCCAGAAGGGATGTTATTTTCAGGCAACCCAGGTAAGGTTATTTGCAATGCAAATATTTTGAGGTGCGCAGATAACCCTAAGATAAAGGCTTATCCTTGGAGAAAACGATTTCATCGTGGATATGACGAAAACGATGTTCAACAATGGTTGAATGAAAATAAGCAATTAAATATGGCACATAAAAAAGTATGATCCCATTTTTAGATTTAAAAGCCATTAATGCTCAGTATCGCGATGAGATGATTGAGGCATGTACCCGTGTGATTGATTCAGGTTGGTACATCCAAGGCACAGAAGTAAAAGCCTTTGAGCAAGAGTTTGCAGAGTATTGTGGTACGAAACACGCGATTGGCGTGGCAAACGGTTTGGATGCGCTGACCCTAACGCTGCGGGCCTGGAAAGAGTTAGGTAAGTTAAAAGAAGGTGATGAGGTGATTGTACCAGCGAATACCTACATTGCCAGTATTTTATCGATTACGGAAAACCGTCTCGTGCCGGTATTAGTCGAACCTGATTTGGCAACGTATAACTTGTGCCCTAAAAATGCAGAAGCCGCTATCACGGCAAAGACCAAGGCTATTTTGCCTGTGCATTTATACGGGCAAATGGCCGATATGCCCGCTATTATGGACATTGCTAAACGTCATGGTTTATTGGTGTTAGAAGATTCCGCACAGGCTCATGGTGCCAGTATTAATGGTATAAAAGCGGGTAACTGGGGTGATGCAAGTGGTTTTAGTTTTTATCCAGGTAAAAACCTAGGTGCATTAGGTGACGCAGGAGCCGTGACGACCAGTGACGATGAGCTAGCTCAGACGATACGAGCACTGGGTAACTACGGCAGCCATAAAAAATACGAAAACCTTTACCAAGGTGTTAACAGCCGCTTAGATGAAGTGCAAGCCGCCATGTTACGGGTGAAGTTACGCCATTTAGACACAGAGATCGCCCAGCGTCGCCACGTTGCGCAGGCTTACATGGATGGTATTAACCATGTTGGTTTGACTCTACCTTTATCGGTAGGTGAGGCACCATTAGGACTCGAGAGCCACGTTTGGCATTTATTCGTGATACGTACCGAAAAGCGTGAAGCACTGCAAATGCATTTATTGGAAGCGGACATTCAAACCTTGATCCATTACCCAATACCGCCACACAAGCAAGAGGCCTATGGGTTGTGGAATAATATAACTTACAATATTACAGAAGAAATACATCAGAAAGTGATTTCTTTGCCTATAGGGCCCACACTAAATGAGTCTATGTTTAGAAAGGTTATAAATATAATTAATAGGTTTGCAATTTTAAAACACTAATTATGAAATTGCTACTTCTAATTTATAAAAAAATGAGGATATTTTTTTATAAATTCATTTCTGAAAAACGAATTGATTTAGTTTATATACAACCAGTCCTGACAAAAGGAATTGGAAAATTAAGTATTGAAAGAAATGTACAGTTTGGTGTGGAGAAATCACCATTATTCTATTCTAGTTATTCTTACTTAGAGGTTAGAGCGGTGAATAGTAAAATTTTAATAGGTGAAAATACATATTTCAATAATAATGCCTGTATTATTTCTGACGGTTGCACTATAAAAATTGGAAAGTGTTGTTTGTTTGGTATAAATCTTCAGATTTTAGATTCGGATTTTCATTGCTTAGACCCCAAAGGTAGGTTTAATGGCGGAGTCGTTTTAAAGTCTGGTATTACAATTGGTGATAATGTTTTTGTAGGTAATAATGTGACTATCTTAAAAGGTGTCGATATAGGGAGTAATTCAACAATTGCTAATGGCTCTGTTGTATCGCGCTCTTTACCAGATAATGTAATTGCTGGAGGAGTGCCAGCAAGAGTAATAGGAAAAATATGAACTTATTGAAAACATCTATGTTGACTGGAATATCCACACTGATAAGGATTTTCTCTGGGTTCATTATAACTAAAATTATTGCTGTATATGGTGGGCCTACAGGAGTGGCGCTTATTGGGCAATTACAAAGTGTTATAAATATAACGATGCTAGCTGCAGGTGATTTTCTAAAGACAGCTACAACAAAGTATACTGCTGAATACAATGAGGATGACAAAGCTAAACATAAGATATGGTCTGCAGCATTTAAGACAATAGTTTCACTAAGTCTCATTAACTTTTTTGTTTATTTTTTCTTTTCAGAAAAGCTTTCATTTTATTTCTTAGGGAGTAGTGATTACTCTTATATATTTAAAGTTTTTTCTGTTAGTTTACCTTTTTTCGTTTTTAATTCATTTCTTATGGCCATAATAAATGGCAAGAAAAAGATAAAAGAATATATAGTTCTCAATATAGTTTCAAGTTTGATTTCATTGTCTTTGGTTTCTATTTTTAGCTATAGATTTGGCTTGGATGGAGCTTTACTTTCCTATGTTACTAACCAGTCCTTGGTGTTTTTTATTGCACTAATATGGATTTACAAACAAGTCTGGTTTAAATTTGAATATTTCGCACAAAAAACAGACTTGCAGCAATATAAAGGATTGTTGGGTTTTGCAATAATAACTTTTTGTTCAATAATGGCATCCAATGCTTCAATTTTTTACATCAGAAGCTATTTAATTGATAATCTTTCATCTACATCTGCTGGCAATTGGCAGGCTATGTGGTCGTTATCACAATTTTCTCTTACTCTGATCACAACTTCTTTATCAACTTACTTGTTGCCAACATTATCTCGCCTTAAATGTAAGGATTTAATGAAAAAGGAGCTGAATTCAGCAATTAAAATCATAATACCTATAGTTATTGTGATCTCAACCGGTATGTATTTATTTCGAGATTTTATTATTACTCTGCTATATACGGCAGAGTTTAGTGAAATGAGAGGGTTGTTCTTTTGGCAAATGGTTGGGAATTGCTTAAAAGTTTTTGGTTGGCTATTTGGCTATGTTTTGGTCGCTAAAGGTATGGTGAAATATACTGTTGCAACAGAAATTATTTTTTCACTGAATTTATGTGTTTTATCTACATACTTAATTAGTATGTTTGGCTTGATAGGTGCTGTTTATGCATACACAATAAACTCAGCTGTACATGCTATAGCTATGATATTTTTATTTAAATTTAAGGTTAATTGAATGACTGGCAAAGTAAGTATTGTGATTCCAACCTATAATGGACTCAAATATATTGAGAAAACGATTAACTCATGCCTAGAACAATCGTACCAAAATATAGAAGTTATTGTGGTTGATGATTTTTCTACAGATGCTACTAGGGAGCTATTACTAAACTATAAAGGCAAGGTTAAGCTTTTATTCAACGATGAAAATTTAGGTATAGTGAAAAGTGTAAATAAAGGTGTTAGTAGTACAAATAGTGAGTTTTTCATACTACTTGGTCATGATGATCTATTGCCTGAAAAGCATGTGGAACTGATGCTTTCAGAATTTGAAAGTAATACAGTCAGTATACATTGTAATAGTATACTTATTGATGCTTTTGGTGATGAGAAAGGTTTTTCCCGCAATGACAAGAAACAGGAAAATAAAACTAAAAAGTGTTTATTTGAATTGTCTATTGATAATTTTATTAGTAGTTGTGGTATGTTACATAGAAAAAGTGTTTTTGATTCTGTTGGTGGTTGGGATGAAGGATATTTACATTATGGTGAGTGGTTATATTATATTAAATCTCTTAAATATGGGGATATAAAATATACAACTAAGTCATATGCATATTATCGACGTCATACTTCAAATATTACAAATACATTTAGAAATAAAGAAGTGGTTAAAATACTAAATAATTATAAAATGGATTGTCGGAAATTAGCACATAGCAAAAAAAGAAGCTTTGATTTTTACAGTATTCGTTATATGTGGGCTATTTGTAAAATATTTCTAAATAGTTTGGTTAAAAAATAGGTTGTATAGTGCAAAAAAGAATAATTATTGTTAACGAAATGTACTCAGATAACATCGGAGATCAAGCAATATCAGAAGCTATGGCGGATTTTTTTGGGGTAGATGATTCCGTTGTGATTACTAAAGCGGATTTTTCATTCC
Organism: Marinomonas vulgaris; assembly: GCF_018145875.1. GTDB lineage: Bacteria > Pseudomonadota > Gammaproteobacteria > Pseudomonadales > Marinomonadaceae > Marinomonas > Marinomonas vulgaris. The sequence continues at coordinate 78,124 of NZ_JAGSSV010000011.1, forward strand.
GAGCTGGACCTTCAAAAACGAAAAAAAATAAATCTATAATTAGTTGGAAGAAAAAAATACCTGATTTTATAAAATTTACATACTTTTTCACTAAAAATATTAAGAATGCTAACTTTATAGCAAGAGAAAAGTATCATGTTGCTATAATTGGTGGCGGTCAACTTATTTTATCTAATAGTAGTTTTTCTTTATCCATGCTTTTGTATGTTGTCTTTTTGAAGTTATATGGGACTAAAATTAAGCTTGTGTCTGTTGGTGTAGGAGAAAAGTTTAGTTTAGCTAATGCCTTTTTATATAAACTTGCTTTCCGCTTTGTTGATGATATTTATCTTAGAGATGCAAAAAGTATTGAAAATTTCAGAAAAATATTTGGAGGCTCTGCAAAATATTCTCCGGATATCGCATATTATTTTTCAGAAAAAAAGATTATTCAAAACGATATTGATACGTATGAAGATTTAGTGTGTCCTGTCGATTATATGGTATATAAAAGGTATCGAAAAGAAGCTAATAATCCATGCCTTAGTTATAATGAGTATAAATTAGAGTGGTTGAAGATAATTGATAACATGTTACTCGAAAGCCCATTAAATACAATTATTGTTACTGCGACAACACAGGCTGATTATGATTTTTCATTGGATGTTTATAATGCTTCAAAAGTTGAGTATGGAGCAAGACTAAGAATTACTAAATCTAATAATATGTATGATTTTTTAGCGGTTGCCAGAGATTGTAGATGTGTTGTTTCTGGAAGAATGCATGCATTAATATTATGTCATAATATAGGGTTAAAAATAAAGCCGTTTAAAATTTCTTCGAAAATTATAAGTTTTGAAAATGAGTACCTTAATAGCACATCAGAGTATCATAAAAAGAAGCTTGAAAAAATAAGATCAGATATTATATGAAAATATTAATTTTTTCCCATGAATTTCCACCTGCTATTGGTGGAGCGGGTGTTGTTGCTGATGAATATGCCATGTGTTTAACCAAAGCTGGGCATGATGTAACCGTATTAACTTCTTTGCGTGAGAACGCTTCATATGCTGATGATTTTATAGTTCACCAAGTCAAGAAACTTAACAAGTTATGGTTTCTATCTTATCGTAGTGCTTTGGATTTTGAAGAGTACGATTTAATTGTTTTGAATGATGTGGGTGCGGCTTACACTGCTGGGCTATTTTTTAATAAAACTTGTTTGTCTAAATCAATCATTTTGTTGCATGGTAGTGAGCCAGAAACTATTTTTTTAAAGCCAAGCTATTATCGTAAACTGACTTTTTTTAAAACTGTTTATAAACGTGTGCTGAATAATGTTGTCAAAATAATCGCTGTTAGTGATTTTATGAAATCTAAGTTTTTAAACTACACAAAACTTTATCACTTGTCACAAAAAATTGAAGTGTTACATAATTTCATTAGTCATGATGTTTTTTATCCACAGCCAGATCCATCATACAGAAAAAGCTTAGGTTTACCGGAAGACGCTTTTTTAATGGTTACTGCAAGTCGTGTTGTTTTAGGGAAAGGTTATCTTGAAAAGATTTCAATTTTTGAACGCTTAGTATCTAAAAGTGAGAAAAATCTTTTTTGGTTAATTGCGGGTGATGGTAATGATTTACAGGAAATTAAAAATAAAGTTAAAGCACTTAAACTAGATGAGCGAATTTTGTTTTTGGGCTCATTGCCTAGAAAAGATTTGGTGAAAATTTACTCTAACGCTAATTTGTTTTGGTTACTATCAAATTATGAAGAGTCACTAGGATTGGTTTATATTGAAGCTCAGGCTTGTGGTTGTCCGGCCTTAGCGAGAAATGCTGCGGGCGCTAAAGAAGCTATATTAGATGGTAAAACAGGTTATTTAGTCGATAACGAGGATCAAGTTTTAAAGCTTTTCAGTTCGAGTAGCTTTTTAAAATTTGATAAAAGAGACATAACAAAGTTTACTCAAGGCTTTCATTGTAGCTCATTAGTTGATTTTGTCGAAAAGCTAAACTTGTTACAGCGCGGTTCGCTATGAACGGATTGAACTTTTCAGATGCGAAAAAAATTCTGTCTGATGCTTTGGGTAAACTGGGCTTTTCTTACGATTCTCGAAGTATTGTTCTGCAAAACTGGGAAGGTATCACTAAAGAGATTGAGCGGTGCGCTTTATGGAAACAAGCAGGCCTGATGAAAATGGTCAATAGAATGAAAAACCGCATGAACGGGGCCGGTTGGGGAGCAGCTACTGCTGGCCGATTGCTCTATCGGATCTACCTGCTCTCTGCTTGGTACAACAAGAGTAAATATCTTTAGGCACCAGGTCTGGTGGTTAAAGGTGCAAATTTTATATTAAGTTGTTATCCGGTTAAGGCTTTTTGAAAGCCTTGCTAACCTTATTTCTAACCTTCGCTTTATTTGGAATGAAGAAAGTAAACAAGGTTGCATACATATCGAAGCAAGCATAGAATCTATCTTGGAATATTCAATGCTTTACGCTGAACACTACTTTAGTTATGGGTTTCATATGGTAATCAAGATAAAAGAAGATATTGCCGGATTTGATACAAGGTCTTTGGTAAATAGGAATTAGTTAAAAGCTAAGTGGTGCTGTGATTTTTTGAAATGGAATCAATTCAAATGACTGATTTATTGGCAATTTATGTTTACCCTTTTGTTTTGGTTTCAGCAATGCTTGCATTCTTAGGGCTTACAAAGGGTTTAAGTAGATACTCGATTGTTGGTGTATTTTTTATATTTATATCGAGTGTATTGCTTTTATTGTTGCGTGATCCACTTGCTCCCGCAGATTCTAGAAATTATCTGTGGATGTATAAAGAGCAGAAAAACTTTAATAACATATTCAATGCTTATCACGGGAATGTATTTTTTTCTTTCACTCAATACCTTGGTAACCTCGCCGGTTTGTCATTCGAGACGTTCTTTATAATCCAAACGTTGTTTTTCTATCTTCTATCTTTTATCGGATTGCGATTGATATTTCAGTCTAACAAAATGTTTCTAATGAGTTTGTCATTTTTTGTTTTGACATCTACATTTGTTTTTTTATTTACAAATGTAGTTAGGCAAGGGTTAGCGCTTTCTTTAATTTTATTAGCAGCGGGTCTTTTTATTAAGAATTATCGCTTTTCAGGTTACTTTGCTTTGTTTTTAGCCATATTTTCGCACTTTTCAACAATAGTTGTCGCGGGCATATTTTTTGTTGTACGAAATACAAATATTAATGTGAGATATGTGTTTTTTTTGATATTGATACTGCCATTTGTTCCGATATTTTCTCAGTTTTTTTTGGCTAATTTAGGTGTAATGGGTGGTTTCTTTCAAAAGATTGAAAGTTTTTCAAGTAAAGATTATAACAATAATCTTGTTTATTTTAAAGTTATCATTTTATATTTTTCATTAGTTGTTTTTTATTATATAGGTAGGTACAGGCAAGCATTTAATAATGATGGGTATTTTTTTATTTTCAAGGTTTATATGTTAATCGTTTTTTTTGTTATGTTTACTTTGCCAGTTTTGCTATTGAGTTCACGATATCTTTATTATGCCAGTGCTTTATTGCCAATACTCTACACTTTTGTTTTGTTTCATCGGCCAAACATAATAAGTATTCATGCTAGATTTTATTTTGGATTACTTATGTCTGTTGTCTTCGGTTTATTTGTTTATAGTTTTCATGCAACTAGAATGCAGTTGGGGATTTAACTTGAGAAAAATATTATATATTGTTAGTACCCTTAAAAGAAGTGGGCCTATTAATCAGCTTTTTAATATAATTAAAAATATTGATCGTTCTGTTTTTGTGCCAGTTTTAATAACCCTTTCTCCTGAAGTTAAAGATTCTAAGTGGCAGGATTATGAATCGTTGAATATTGAAATGTATTCCTTGAACCTTTCTCGTTTGGGTGGTTTGTTTTTTGCCAAATCAGAGCTTAGGAAGCTGATTAATGATACTCAGCCCGATTTGATTTATACACAAGGGATTCGTTCTGATTCTTTAATTGCTACTATTAAACCTCACCAACCTTGGATGCTGACTTCTCGAAATTACCCTTTTGATGATTATCCTAGTAAATTTGGAAAAGCCCGCGGGTTGTTGATGGCTCGTAAGCATGCCGCTGTTCAAAAAAGCTGTAAGCATGTTATTGCTTGTTCTAAGTCAATAAAAGCTATGTTAACTGAGATTGGAATAGCTAGTTATGCAATTCAAAATGGAGTGTCTTTTAATAAAGAAATCCAAGCTAATGCTGTATCTTATGACTATGAAGGGCCAGTCTTTATCACCGTTGGTAGCCTAATACCAAGAAAAAATGTGCAAATGCTTATACAGTCGTTTAATCAATGGAAGCTTGAGAGTGGCTCGCTGGGTAGTTTGGTTGTTGTTGGCGATGGTTTTGAGCGAGAGAAACTCGAATCTTTAGCTGGTAAGGGCGTATTTTTTGTTGGGAATGTGGATAATGTTTCGGATTACTTAGCGTCCGCAGATTATTTTGTGTCGGCTTCTTTGTCTGAAGGTTTACCTAATACTGTATTGGAAGCGCTGGCGTCTGGTTTGCCTGTCCTTTTGTCCGATATTTTACCTCACAAAGAAATCTATGAAGAGTGTGATGGCGCATGTCGTACATTTGAATTGAAAAATGGTATGAAAGCGTTGGTAAGTGAGTTTGAAAATGCTACGAGAAACTTCGACTCTACTTCAAAAGAGGACGCAAAAAGAGTTGCCAATACAGTTTTCTCTGCTGAAGTTATGTCAGGACATTATCAAGATTATTATTTGAAAATTTTGGAAAAATAATGAGTTCATTCAACCCTGTAGAAAGATCTATTGCTCGTATATTAGCAAAAGCACCTTTTATAAAAAAAATTGTAAAAAGTGCTTACGCACACTTTGTTTTTATTCGAAATAAGAAACCATTTGCTCACGAGTCTAAATTTGACCTTGCCGTTATCTCTTCTGAGTCTGAGTCCTTTTTTGGCTATTATGATAAGTCACCAAGCAATAAAAATGGCCTTGTGCTTTGTCATAACACCGAAAGCTCAGCAACTAGCGGCTTACCAAATGTTAATTCTTCAGTAAATATTGTTTTGTTTGAAAAAAATGTATTTGCAAAAAAAATGTCTATACCCGCATGCGCTTATAATTGGCAACAAGGAACTCGCTTGCATTGGTTAAACGATGAGCTTTTTATTTATAATGATTTTAATTCTACAGATAATCGTTATGTTGCAAAAGTGATCAGTACACGAAATTTAGAACAAGAGAGAGAATTTGAACTCCCTGTTCAGGATTCGTTCGGTACAGATTATTTTTTATCAATAAATTATCGACGTTTAATGACTTTGAGGCCAGACTACGGCTATAGAAACTTGCCTAAAATGTCTAATGAAGAAATGAATTCTTTAGATAATGATGGTATTTGGCGAGTAGATTACAAAACAGGTGATTCAACTCTGTTAGTTTCACTTGCTGAGATGTGTGAGGTTCAGTCTTCACCTATATTCTCGGAAGCTGTTCATAAAGCGAATCATGTCATGATTTCACCTAATGGAAAACGCTTTATTTTTATGCACCGTTACCTAATTGGTAAACGTCGTTTCGATAGGCTATTCCTAGCGGATGCTGAGACTGGTGAGTTAACTTTACTGAGTGATTTTGGAATGGTTAGTCATTGTTTTTGGGCTGATGATAATACCGTTCTTGGTTATATGAGAGGGCCAGAAGAAGTTGATGGTTATTGGCTTCTTGATGTTAATAATATTGAGTTTAAAGCATTTGAACATGAAAAACTCGCTAAGTATGGTGATGGACACCCTCATGTCAATGGTGATTGGTTTATAACGGATACTTATCCGGACAAAGCTAGAATGCAGCATTTAATATTGTGTAATTGGAAAACTGGTGAAGTTAAAGAGATAGGTGAGTTCTTTCATGGGTTTCAGTTTCAAGGTGAAAGCCGATGTGATCTACACCCTAGATTTTCTCAAGATGGAAAAACAGTCTTTTTTGATTCTGTGTTTTCAGGTGAAAGAAGACTTTATTCAATGGATGTTTTTTAATGGATTTCTGCGTTTTAATTTCTGTATATGCTAACGATAAAGCACCTTTCCTAGATAGGGCTTTGATAAGCATATGGGATGATCAGCTGTTGAAACCTAGTCAAATCGTTTTGGTGCAAGACGGCCCTTTAAACCAAGAGTTGAATGAAGTAATTAATTCTTGGTTTTCTCGATTAGGGAATAATATTCTTACTTTAGTTAGTTTAAAAGAAAATGTAGGTCTTGCTTGTGCCTTAAATGAAGGGTTGAAGTATTGTCAGTATAATTTGGTCGCACGCATGGATGCAGACGATATTGCAATACCACATCGCTTTGATACACAGGTAAAGTTTATGCTGGACAATCCAGAAGTATCTGCATCGAGCGGTGTCATTGAGGAGTTTGATGACACCAATGCCGTTCTATCAACGCGAGTACTTCCTTTGATCCATGAGGATATAGTAGTGTTTGCAAAAAAGCGCTCGCCTTTGAGTCACCCTGCAGCTATTTTTCGAAAGAGCGTAGTAGAAACTGTTGGCGGTTATCCATTGTTTAGAAACGCTCAGGATTATGCATTGTGGTCTCTTCTTATTGTAAGAGGTTATAAACTAGCTAACTTACCTATCACTTTAGTGAAAATGCGATCAGGTTCTGAAATGATGAGACGGCGTGGTTTTAAGTTTTTAAAACGTGAAATTGAACTGATAAGGTTCCAACGCCACATTGGTTTTTTGACTTTTTATGAGTTAGTGTCTGCTTTGGTAGCCAGATCTGTATTGCGTTTATCTCCTATGTTTATTAAACGCTTGCTTTACAGATTTGCCAGATGATTCCACATAATATCTATGTAATAGTTTTGACTTTATGTATTATCATTTAGATTTTTAAGTACGGTTATTACTTTTTTCTATTAAAACGTTAGGATTGATATAATAACCACGAGAGTAGCTCTAATATTTTTACAGTATTTCCGTTTAATTTAATGGACTTAAAGTAGGTTCCTGTGATGAAAAAAGACGTTCCTCGATATCAGTCAGCCCGCGTAATTTGGATGTATTGTGTTGTTGATTTGTGTGCTCCATTGCTTACTTTACTGTGTGTGCTGTTTCTATTTAGTGACCAAGTATGGAAAGACGCTTATACTTGGCTTGGCATATTTTCTGGTATTTTATTCCTCCTCTCTACTCAGCTTTTGGGTGGTTACAGCCGCTATGTAGAAAGGTCGATAGCAAAGAAGATTGAAATTGTATTCAAGACATGGGCCTTAAGTGTTTTAGTATTGATGGTTATCGCTTATTTCAATCTGACCATGTTTGATTTCGCTCGATCTGTCATATTGATTTGGGTTGCACTTACACCGTTTGCGATATTATTTATTAAGGTCTTTATTAATCAAAAAAGTCGATCAGATTCAAAAGGTAGTACTGAAATACTAGTACTAGGAAATGGCTATCAGTTTAATCAATTTGAATTGGCCCAATTGAAACGACATAACGTTCAATTGCATACCGTTATGGAATATGACGAGGCTATTTTACGCGACAAGGTTGCATCGCTTTCCCCGGATTTTCTTGTTATGAACCTGGATAAGTCTGCTAAACCTCAACTTATTAAGCAACTGACCCATTTAGATCTTAAGGGTGTTCAACTTCTAGCTTTGCACCATTTCATGGAAAACTTCCTACGCAAGTGTTACATACCTTACGAATCCACAGAACTGAGTTATCTCGAAAGGATTCATTCTTACAACAGAATTAATTATTTAACAAAACGAGTTGTGGATATTTTTGTGTGTGTCAGTTTGGCTTTATTGACATGGCCCGTCATGCTTTACGCAGTTCGCAAAATAAGACAAGAATCACCCGGTGCTACTTTTTTTAAACAATCCCGTGTTGGTTTGAATGGAAAAGACTTTCAAGCGATTAAATTCCGTAGTATGCACGAGAACTCAACGTTTAACCCCTATACTCAAGAAGAAGACCCAAGGATATTTCCATTTGGCAATATAATGCGTCGTACTCGTATCGATGAACTTCCTCAACTCTGGAATGTCTTTGTTGGCGATATGCACTTATTTGGTCCTCGTACGGAATGGAATATCTTAGTTGAAGGTTACGAAAAAGAAATTCCTTACTATCATGAACGTCATCTCGTCCGCCCTGGTATCTCAGGTTGGGCGCAGGTCTTATACCCTTATGGTGCCAACACAGAAGATGCCCGCCAGAAACTCATGTACGATCTTTACTATATCAAACACTGGAGTATATGGTTAGAGATCGAGACCTTGATCAGGACAGTCTTTGTCGTGTTAGGGCGGAAAGGCCTTTAATTCTTACATATGGTTTTGGTGATGATAGGTGTCGATGAATAGGCTAACGTCAGTTCACAGCAAGCCCCCTCGGCTTATCTAATCTGCAAGATCAATTTTAATATGGAGTTCGGAATGTTTATTTTAGTCACCGGCGGTACCGGCTTCATCGGCAGCCATACCTGTGTTGAGTTATTGAACCAAGGTTATCAGGTGGTTGTGGTGGATAACCTCTGTAATTCCAATGCAGAAGTGCTAAAACGCATTGAGCGTATTACTGAAAAGCAGGTGATTTTTTATCAGGTCGACTTGTTAGAAAAATCCGCTTTAAGCCAAGTATTTGATGCTCACGACATTCAAGCGGTGATTCACTTTGCGGGTCTAAAAGCCGTAGGGGAATCCACACAGATGCCTTTGGCTTATTACCATAACAACCTGACTGGCACGTTAAACTTGCTGGATGTTATGGCAAGTCACGGCGTTTTTGATCTGGTGTTTAGCTCGTCTGCCACCGTGTATGGGGAAAACAATCCGATTCCCTACGTTGAGCACTTCCCTTTGAGTTCCACCAGCCCTTATGGCCGTACCAAGGTCATGATAGAGCAGTTTTTGCAGGACGCTTACGCCTCAGATAAACGCTGGAATGTATCTTTATTGCGTTATTTCAACCCCGTTGGCGCACACCCAAGTGGACTGATTGGCGAAGACCCCAACGGGATTCCCAATAACCTGATGCCTTTTATTACTCAAGTGGCGGTGGGCAAACGGGCAAAACTGAGCGTCTTTGGTGGCGACTACCCAACTCCAGACGGCACAGGTGTGCGTGATTACATTCACGTGGTGGATCTAGCATTAGGGCACATCAAAGCCCTGGAAAAACTCGCTAGCCAAACCAGCAAAAGCATCGACGCCTACAACTTAGGTGCCGGCGTGGGATACAGCGTACTCGACGTGGTTCATGCTTTCGAAGTCGCCTCTGGACAAGCGATTCCCTATGACATCATGCCACGACGGGCAGGTGACATTGCTGAATTCTACGCCAATGCTGAAAAAGCCCGAGACGTTTTACAGTGGCAAGTCAGCTTATCCCTTGAAGACATGTGCCGAGATGCTTGGCATTGGCAGTCCAATAACCCCAATGGGTATGTTGGGTAGGGTCTTGTAGGTCGTGCCTTTAGGCCGATAGCGGAAGATATTATTTGTGTGGTGATATGGCTATTAAAAAGAAACGTGAGGATTAGCGCACGTGTCTTGATGGTTTGGGTTGCGGGTTTTGTGGCCTTCGGGCTAAAGCCCGACCTACAAGATCAAGAGTAAGCCGGGTTGGTTGCGTATTCCGGTGATTGCGATCGCCCATTTCGGTTTAATCCGGCCACCTGATCTTGCCTTTTTTCTCTCGTCTTATTTTTACTCTAAGTGGCCGGATTGCGCCAGTTTTCTCATTGATTCACCTCCCAGTTCTATCCGATGACTATTGTGTACCAATCTATCCATTAAGGCGTCTGCCACTGTGGCGTTGCCAATCATGTTGTACCACTCCTTCACAGGAAGTTGGCTGATGACGATGGTGCTGCTATTTTGATAACGATCTTCAAGCACTTCTAATAGGTGTCCTGCATGCTCTTGGCTCAGTTTTTCCATACCCCAGTCATCGAGGATCAATAAGGTTTTCTTAGCCAGTGACTGAAGTTGTTTTTGATAGGTACCATCCAATCGACCTGCACTCAGGTCGTCGAGAAGGCGGGTTAACCGATAGTACCTGACAGCGTGTTGTTGATCACAGGCGCTGGTCGCCAGTGCACAACCAAGATACGTTTTCCCCGCCCCTGTCGGGCCAGTGATTAAGATGTTCTGGTGTTTGTACAGATAACGGCCCGTTAGTAACTCGCTCATCTGTTTA
>NZ_JAGSSV010000012.1 GCF_018145875.1 Marinomonas vulgaris
AATTTAATAACGGGTTGCCACCTGCCAAAGCAGAAGAGCAACCTAATTTACTGTCCGGAATTAGTTGACCACTACAGATTTGAGCGTCCTTTTGTTTTTGCTGTCGGCTCACGTTTTCGTGGATCATGCTCATTGTCATGTCGACGCTCCACTGTCAATGTAGGCTTATCAATGTCTTGGCCTATATCACCTATCTGTAATCCAACGACTTCACCTACGCGAAAACCTGTTTCATTGAGAATTTGTACTATCAGATAATTTCGAAAGCGAACTGCTTTATTTTTAAACGGATTATATTTGGAATAAGGATCGGCTACCGATACAAAGTCTTCAAATGCGTCGTCGGGTATCGTTGAACGATCAAACTTCAACTTTCTAGCTCTAAATTTTGGTAAGCCACTCTTAAGCAACTTAGACATTTTATCCAACTGATCAAATAACATTGTGGCTGTTGGCTTATGCTTGACTCTTTCTTGCCCGATGAAATGCAGATAATCTGTAATGTGGCCAATTCTAGTAACGTACTGTACTGTCCTCTACTTATTGTGGGAAGGTCTTCAACTGTTGATGAGCTGTATTTAGACATATCAACAACTTTACTAGCCTTATCAATTTCAAGCGACGTCGACCTTAGGTAACAGTGTTCTAGGATACGTTTAATATCTTCCCGATTAGGGACTTTTCCTTCATAGATCTCTTCAAGCAAATCCCTATCATTGATCTGTTCCCATTTTTTCAAGTGCCTGATGTTCGTCAAATATCCATCTATAGTCCGAGCAGCCGAGTTTTTTCGGAGCTTCTGGGTCACGAAATGCGTCACCCAAAAGTCAGGCGTACCATCTTCTTGTAGTAGAAAAGGATACCTCTCACCGCTTTTGAACTTGACCATCTCGATACGCATAGCCTAACCTTTTTTTACATTATTTTTTGTCTATGATCTCAATGGTAGTTTGTGAATTGTTATTTGACAAATTTTTTTTAACAAAAACAAAAAAGCCCCGATATACGGGGCTTTCAAGGATATTTTTTTACATCTTAGATTTTGTCTTTGATCAGAACGGAATGTCGTCATCAAAGTCATCAAAGTTTGGCGCCGGTTGAGGCTTAGACTCTGGTGCTTGCTGCTGAGGAGCGGCTTGCTGAGGCGCTCGCTGTTGCGGTGCTGGCGCCGTCTGCTGTGGCGCATTGCCTCCCCAACTACCAAAAGATTGCGGTTGTGCAGGCGCTTGCTGAGGTGCGGCTTGCTGTGGTGCATTGCCATAACCTTGCGGCTGATTAAAACCTTGAGGTGCTTGCTGAGGAGCTTGACCGTATCCACCTTGTTGAGGCGCAGACTGCTGTGGTGCATTGCCGTAACCGCCTTGCATGGAATCGTAACCGCCCTGTTGGCCGCCACCGTTGTTATTGTCGCGACCATCAAGCAATTGCATTTCGTTGGCGATGATTTCGGTCGTATAACGCTTAATACCGTCTTTTTCCCACTCACGCGTACGCAAAGAACCTTCGATATAGACCTTCGAACCTTTTTTAATAAAATCGCCCGCAATTTGTCCTAGACGATAATTGCCGCGGTCCATAAAGGCCACTCGGTGCCATTCGGTGCGCTCTTGCATTTGACCGCTTTGCTTATCGCGCCAGCTTTCTGTTGTTGCCAAGCTTACGTTAGCAACCGCTGCACCCGATGGCATAAAACGCACTTCGGCATCGTTGCCAGCGTTACCAATTAAAATTACTTTATTTATTCCACGTGCCATGACGTTGTTCTCCAACTAAAATTCGATAATTGCGTTTTTCAAAGACGCACTTGTGGGGCTATACGCAACAAAGCGTCTTTATCTAATAATTTTTTATCTACTTTCAGATAAGCCGTTTGCTCATCTTGAAATATCTGCATACCTTCCACTCCTTGGACGTCAGCAAGTTGATCCGACAACTTGGATAATGATTCTTTGGTCATATCAGGCAGGCTAAACGCAAGACTGGTTAATTGACGTGGGGCAGGTTGCGCCGCACACACCAAAGACCAAGCCAGAAAGGCGACACCTACTACCCAGAATAAGACACCGCCGTTTGGCTCGTACTGCAATAACCAGCCACCACCAACACCGCCGATAAATGACCCCATAAATTGGTGTGTTGAGAACACCCCCATTGCCGTGCCTCGATACCCAACTGGAGCCAGTTTACTCACCAAAGATGGCAGTAAAGCTTCCAGTGAATTAAAGCCGACAAAATAAAGCCACAAAAGCACACCAAATACCCATAAATGAGGCGCCCAATGCAGCAAGATTGCGCTTACACCTAACAAGACAAGCACAATGGTTAACACGCCTTTCATCTTGCCTTTTGACTCTGCAACAATCACCAATGGTAGCATACCTACAAAGGCAAAACCCATGATGAGCAGGTACAGCCAGCTATGCTCATCCAGTGATAATCCATAGGATTGAATCAACATATTCGGTACCGTCACAAACAACGCAGTAAGACTGGCATGCAACAAAAGTACACTGATATTCAAAAACCATAAGCGGGCATTTTTTAGCACAGCCCCCAAAGCTTGCAAGCTTGGCGTGGTGTCTCGTCGAAAAGCATGTTGAACGCTGTTAGGCACGGCAAAGACCACAAGCGCAATACCGAGAAAGGCCAAAATAAACGATAAGTAAAATAGCCCAGAAAAACCAACCAAGCCGAATATCCAAGGGCCAAGTACCAAGGACAGCATAAAAGATGCCCCTATGCTCACTCCAACCATCGCCATGGCTTTACCACGATTCTGCTCACGAGTAACATCACTAAGTAGAGCCATTAAAGTGCTGGCAATCGCACCAGCGCCCTGCACTGCTCGCCCAACTATCAGCGTATTAATGTCGTCCGCATTGGCACAAATTAAGCTGCCTACGGCAAACATCAAGAGACCAATCACAATGACTCGTTTACGGCCAATTTTGTCAGACCACATGCCCATTGGAATTTGCAAAGTGGCTTGCGTCAGTCCATAAATACCAATCGCAGTACCAATCAAGGCAGCATCTGCACCAGTCAGCCCATCGGCTGCCACACTGATAACAGGCATAATAAGAAACAGGCCTAGCATCCTGAACAAGTAAACAAGCGCCAAGGCAAGCACAGAACGTCGTTCGAGTAGATCCATAAGGAAGTTACAACCACTTGACTTAAAGGATTAGGAAAAAGATAGCCATTTTACAAAAAATACCGTTGAAGCTCCATTTCAACTACTGTAAAAATAGACAGTTATTTCATTTACTAGCAGATTTCTGTCTGTTGACCGACTTCACATGGGAGACTCATGGATACCATTACCATACGCGGGGCCCGCACTCACAATTTAAAAAATGTGGACCTAGACATTCCAAGAGACAAGCTGGTCGTCATTACTGGTTTATCAGGCTCTGGGAAATCCTCTCTCGCCTTCGATACGTTATACGCTGAAGGCCAGCGTCGTTATGTAGAATCGCTTTCGACCTACGCAAGACAATTTCTTTCCATGATGGAAAAACCCGACATTGATCACATTGAGGGTTTATCACCTGCTATTTCCATAGAGCAAAAATCCACCTCGCATAACCCAAGATCTACCGTCGGAACCATCACCGAAATATACGATTATTTACGTTTACTCTTTGCCCGTGCAGGACAGCCTCGCTGCCCAGATCATGGCGAGCCGTTGGAAGCGCAAACCATATCACAGATGGTTGATAAAGTTATATCGCTGCCAGAAGAAACTAAAATGATGCTGCTCGCTCCGATCGTCAAAGACCGAAAAGGCGAACAGCTACACGTTATCAGCGACTTGCTTTCAAAAGGCTTTATTCGCGCCAGAATAGATGGCATTGTCGTCGATCTGGACGATGCACCAGCACTTGAGAAAAACAAAAAACATACCATCGAAGTGGTAATCGACCGTTTTAAAGTACGCTCAGATTTGCAACTTAGATTAGCGGAATCCTTCGAAACCTGTCTTGGTTTATCCGATGGCATCGCCAAAGTGATCAACATGGACGATGACAAAGAAGAGTATATTTTTTCTAGCAAATTCGCTTGCCCCGTCTGTGGTTACAGCCTCACAGAGTTGGAACCACGCCTTTTCTCGTTCAATAATCCGAACGGCGCTTGTCAGACATGTGATGGCCTAGGCACCCATCAAATGTTCGACCCTGAGCGTATCATTCAGGATGAGACCCTGACCCTAGCCGAAGGCGCAATACGCGGCTGGGGGCGTCGAAGTATCTTCTACTTTCAGCAACTCAATGCACTGGCCAAACATTATGACTTTGACATCGAACTGAAATACCAAGACATACCGACTCAATTTAAAAAACGAATTTTGCACGGCTCAGGAAAAGACGACATAGATTTCGTGTATATCAACGAACGTGGCGACAAAATGACCCGCTCTCATCCTTTTGAGGGCGTTATTCCGAATTTACAAAGACGCTACCACGAGACGGAATCCGACAGCGTACGTGATGACTTATCTCAATACATCAGCGTGCAACCTTGTCCCGACTGTCATGGCTCACGTCTAAACCGATCTGCCCGTAATGTCTTTATTAACGAACAAACCTTACCAGAGGTCGTCACCTACCCTATTGCTGAATGTCTGCGCTATTTTGAAGCCTTAGATTTGCCCGGCGCTCGCGGTGAGATTGCATCAAAAATACTCAAAGAAATCCGCGATCGTCTCACTTTTTTGGTGAACGTAGGATTAGATTACTTAACTCTAGACCGAAAAGCCGATTCTCTTTCTGGTGGCGAAGCTCAACGTATACGCTTAGCAAGTCAAATTGGTGCCGGCTTGGTGGGTGTCATGTACATTCTTGATGAGCCCTCAATCGGGCTTCATCAGAGAGACAACGAGCGCCTGATCGCGACATTGACACGACTTCGCGACCTTGGAAACACAGTTATTGTCGTGGAACATGATGAAGATGCCATTCGTGTAGCTGACTTTGTCGTCGACATCGGCCCAGGAGCCGGTATTCATGGGGGTAAAGTAATCGCTAGCGGCACGCCTGAAGACATTATGAATTGCGCAGAGTCAGTCACCGGTCAGTATTTAACAGGCAAACGTAAAATAGAAGTTCCGAGTATTCGACATCCCGCAAAAGATCAGCAATTCTTGCGTTTAATCGGCGCAACAGGCAACAACTTAAATACGGTCAACTTGAACATACCGGTCGGCGTAATGACCTGTATAACAGGCGTGTCTGGCTCGGGTAAATCCACATTGATCAACGGGACACTCTACCCACTAGCGGCGACGGCGCTAAACGGTGCAACCACACTCAAAGCGGCACCCCATGAAAAAATTGAAGGTTTAGATTTATTCGATAAATGCGTCGACATAGATCAAAGCCCAATCGGAAGAACGCCGCGTTCAAACCCTGCAACCTACACAGGAATTTTCACACCGATGCGTGAACTGTTTGCCGCCACACAAGAGTCTCGTTCTCGTGGTTACAAACCAGGTCGATTCAGTTTTAACGTAAAAGGTGGACGCTGTGAAGCTTGCCAAGGTGATGGTGTAATCAAAGTGGAAATGCACTTTTTACCAGATGTCTATGTGCCGTGCGATACCTGTAAGGGCAAACGATATAACCGCGAAACCCTAGAAATTTCATACAAGGGTAAAAACATCCATGAATGTTTAGAAATGACCATTGAAGATGCCAGAGAATTTTTTGACGCTGTGCCATCTGTCGCTAGAAAACTTCAGACACTGATAGATGTTGGCCTTGGGTATATCCGTCTAGGGCAAGCGGCGACCACCTTGTCTGGTGGAGAAGCGCAACGTGTGAAATTAGCCAAAGAGTTGTCTAAACGTGACACAGGAACAACACTCTATATTCTAGATGAACCAACAACAGGATTGCATTTTGCCGACATTGAACAGCTTTTAAAGGTTCTACATAGGTTAAGAGACCACGGTAATACCGTAGTGGTGATTGAACACAACCTAGATGTCATCAAGACCGCTGATTGGATTATTGATCTAGGACCAGAAGGCGGCAGTGGTGGTGGCTATATTATCGCGGAAGGCACGCCAGAGGCGGTAAGTGAGGTAGCAACATCTCATACAGCACGCTTCTTGAAACCTATGTTGAGCTAAGATGTAGATTACTTTTCTAAAGCACAAAAAAAGCCGAGCTAATAGCTCGGCTTTTTTATTACAAACTGATATTACTCAGCGGCTTCTGTAACTGGACGATCGACCAATTCAACATAAGCCATAGGCGCATTGTCACCAGAACGGAAGCCACATTTAAGAATGCGAACATAACCGCCAGGACGAGCTTGGTAACGAGGACCAAGTTCAGAGAACAATTTACCTACTGCATCTTTGCTACGAGTACGAGCAAAGGCTAGACGACGATTCGCAACGGAATCAACTTTCGCCAATGTGATCAAAGGCTCAGCAACACGACGCAATTCTTTTGCTTTAGGCAATGTAGTCTTAATGACTTCATGCTCAAACAAAGAAGCTGCCATGTTTTTAAACATAGCTTTACGGTGTGAGCTAGTACGGTTTAAGTGACGTCCACTCTTACGATGACGCATTTTACATTCCTTACCAAACTACGGTGGTCAGGGAACAATGACCTAGCGAGCTAGAACTTTGCTATCGTCTTTCAAACTAGCCGGTGGCCAATTTTCTAAACGCATTCCCAAAGACAAACCACGCTGTGCTAAAACATCTTTGATTTCAGTTAACGACTTCTTACCTAGGTTAGGCGTCTTTAGAAGCTCAACCTCAGTGCGTTGAATCAAATCACCGATGTAATAAATGTTCTCTGCTTTTAAACAGTTAGCACTGCGAACGGTCAATTCAAGATCATCAACCGGGCGTAGCAAAATTGGATCAATCTCATCCTCTTCTTCTACAACAGGTGCTTCGCTTTCGCTTTCAAGGGCGACGAACACAGCAATTTGTTGTTGTAGAATAGTCGCTGCACGACGAATTGCTTCTTCAGGGTCGATTGTACCGTTAGATTCGATGTCTAAGACTAACTTATCTAGATCAGTACGTTGCTCTACACGAGCATTATCGACACTGTAAGCAACACGGCGAACAGGGCTGAATGAGGCATCCAGTTGCAAGCGACCGATTGGACGAGTCTCATCGTCGCCAGCAACACGAGCATCAGCAGGCTCATAACCACGACCACGAGCGACTTTGATCTGCATAGTTAACTCTGCAGTATCATCCAAGTGCGCAATTACATGATCAGGGTTAGCGATCTCTGCATCAGCAACCAACTGAATATCACCAGCCGTTACGATACCAGGACCTTTTTTACTTAAAGTAAGAGTTGCTTCATCTTGCCCGTGTAGAGCGATCGCAACTCCTTTCAGGTTAAGAAGAATTTCAATTACATCTTCCTTAACCCCTTCGATTGCGCTGTATTCGTGTAATACACCGTCGATTTCAACTTCAACAATCGCACAACCTGGCATTGAAGAGAGAAGAATACGACGCAATGCGTTGCCTAAAGTATGACCAAAACCACGTTCAAGCGGTTGCAGTGTAACTTTAGCGCGAGTATTGCCCAATTCCTGCACTTCAATGTTGCGTGGGGTTAACAATTCGCTCACTGAACGCTGCATAGATCCACCTATTTCTTAATCCTAATTACCGACTTACTTAGAGTAAAGTTCGACAATTAGGTTCTCATTAATTTCAGCTGATAAATCGGCACGTTCTGGAACAGCTTTGTAAGTTGCTTCCAGTTTAGTTGCATCAACTTCGATCCAATGGATCGGTGCACGACCTTTAGATAGCTCTAGTGCGCTTTGTACACGCAATTGCTTCTTAGCTTTTTCACGAATTGACACAACGTCACCAGCTTTCACTTGGTAAGACGGGATGTTAACCGTAGCGCCATTTACTAGAATGCCTTTATGGCCTACTAGCTGACGAGCTTCCGCACGAGTAGAACCAAAACCTGCGCGATATACAACGTTGTCTAAACGTGATTCTAAAAGTTGCAGAAGGTTTTCACCAGTTGCACCTTTGATACGAGCAGCAGATTTGTAGTAATTACGGAATTGCTTTTCTAGCACACCGTACATACGACGTACTTTTTGTTTTTCACGTAACTGTAAGCCGTAATCAGAAAGACGACCGCGACGTGCGCCATGCACACCTGGTACTGTCTCTGCTTTACATTTCGACTCAAGAGCGCGTGAACCGCTCTTCAATTGCAAGTCGGTACCTTCACGACGAGACAACTTACAAGTTGGACCTATATAACGAGCCATGTATCTGTCTCCTCAATTAAACGCGACGTTTCTTAGGTGGACGGCAACCGTTGTGCGGGATTGGCGTCACATCTGTGATGTTGTTAATACGTAAACCTAAAGAGTTCAATGCGCGAACTGCAGACTCACGACCAGGACCAGGGCCCTTAATCATTACATCAACGTTTTTAAGGCCAAATTCTTGTGCGACAGTACCGGCACGCTCCGCTGCTACCTGAGCTGCGAAAGGCGTACTTTTACGGGACCCACGAAAACCAGAACCACCGGCAGTAGCCCAAGACAATGCATTGCCTTGACGGTCAGTGATAGTCACGATCGTGTTATTAAATGAAGCATGTACATGAGCAACACCATCGACGACCGTCTTTTTGACTTTCTTCTTAGTGTTGCGCGTAGCTGGCTTAGCCATATTGCACTTTCCTATTTAATGCTCAGCTCTAGCGAACTTAGTGGCTAGAGCGAAACGCGTTCAAATTACTTACGAATAGGCTTACGAGGACCTTTTCGTGTACGGGCGTTCGTTTTGGTACGTTGACCACGAACTGGTAGGCTGCGGCGATGACGAATCCCGCGGTTGCAACCCAAGTCCATCAAACGTTTGATAGACATACTGACTTCACGACGTAAGTCACCCTCTACAGTATACTTAGCAACTTCGCCACGAAGTTCATCAAGGATAACATCACTTAATGAACCGATTTTCGCGGTTTCTGCAACACCTGTAGCAGCGCAAATAGCGCGTGAACGAGTGCGACCGATTCCGAAGATGTAAGTCAGAGAAATGACCGCATGTTTATTGTCAGGAATATTGACACCGGCTATACGAGCCATTCACTTTACTCCGTTGTTATTGATGATTAAATGTTAATTCATCATTTTACTTTCATGAGGGCGGCTGATTATGCCTATCTTTAGGCCATAAATCAACCACCCTTTCCTATCGTCGAGCTAACTCGCTATTAACCTTGACGCTGTTTGTGACGAGGCTCAACGCAAATCACTCGAACTGAACCGTTACGACGAACGATTTTGCAGTTACGACAGATTTTCTTTACAGATGCACGTACTTTCATGTTCAACTCCAACCTATGCATAGCGCTTTAGCGCATTAGGCCATTTGGACCATAACCAGTCAGATTTGACTTCTTCATTAATGACTCGTATTGCTGACTCATCAGATGACTTTGAACCTGCGACATAAAGTCCATGACAACTACCACTACGATTAACATAGAAGTACCGCCAAAGTAGAATGGAACATTCCACGCAACAACAAAGAATTGAGGCATCAGTGACACAAGCGTGATGTATAAAGCACCAAACAAGGTCAAACGCGTCATTACACCATCAATATACCGAGCTGTATGATCGCCTGGACGAATACCCGGCAAGAAAGCACCGGATTTTTTCAGATTATCTGCCACATCTTTAGGGTTGAACACTAGCGCTGTATAGAAGAAGCAAAAGAATACAATTGCTATCGCAAACAACAGCACATAGAGCGGTTGCCCCGGAGCTAGAGCCAAAGAGATATTTTGCAGCCATTCCATTCCTTCTCCTTGACCAAACCATTGGCCGATAGAAGCGGGGAACAAAAGGATACTTGAAGCAAAAATGGGCGGAATAACACCCGCCATGTTCACTTTAAGAGGCAAATGACTCTTTTGCGCGGCAAATACTTTTTTACCCTGCTGACGCTTAGCGTAATTAACCGTAATACGACGTTGACCACGCTCGATGAATACAACGAACGCGATAGTCGCGATGGCCAACACACCAATCAACAACAAAGCTAAAATATTGATATCACCTTGACGTGCCGATTCGAATGAACGACCTAAAGCAGAAGGAAGACCAGCAACGATACCAGCAAAGATAAGAATGGAAATACCATTACCAATACCTTTTTCAGTAACTTGCTCACCCAACCACATTAAGAAGACAGTACCAGCAACAAGAGTAACAACAGCGACAGCATAGAACTCTATACCACTACTGAACGAAATCCCTTGGCTTGCCAAGCCAACTGCCATACTGGCAGACTGAACAAGAGCAAGTAATACGGTACCGTAACGGGTGTACTGAGTAATCTTACGACGACCCGCTTCACCTTCTTTCTTAAGCTGCTCTAGCTGCGGACTCACAACGGTCAATAACTGCATAATAATAGAGGCAGAAATGTAGGGCAAAATCCCAAGCGCAAAAATACTCATGCGTTCGAGTGCGCCCCCTGAGAATACATTGAATAAACTCAGAATTGTGCCTTCATTTTGATCAAACAACGCAGACAATCTGTCTGGATTAATTCCAGGAACAGGAATATGCGCACCGATTCGGTATACAATAATTGCCAGAAACACAAAACGAATTCGAGACCAAAGCTCGCTTAATCCGTTTTGCATACCAGCGGGTAGTGAGCCACGCTTTGCCATTTATTCCTCGACTTTTCCGCCAGCTGCTTCAATAGCGGCACGAGCACCTTTAGTCACTTTAAGACCACGAACTGTGATAGCTTTGTCGATAGAACCTGACAAAATAACACGTGCTGTCTTAATTTGATGACCAAGAATGTCGGCGCTTTTAAGAGCAGCCAAATCTACAACTTCAGCATTTACAGCAGCAAGCTCGTTTAAACGAACCTCAGCAACATACTTTGCCTGACGTGAAGTAAAACCAAATTTTGGCAGACGACGCTGCAAAGGCATTTGACCACCTTCAAAACCAGGTTTCACTGAGCCACCAGAGCGAGACTTAAGACCTTTATGGCCACGTCCACCTGTTTTGCCCAAGCCGCTACCAATGCCGCGACCAACACGTTTAGGAGCATGTTTGCTACCTTCGCCAGGACGAAGTGTATTTAAGAACATGTTATTCTCCTACCACTTTAACCATGTAATAAACTTTATTAACCATACCGCGAACAGCAGGAGTATCTTCCAACTGACGAGTTTGGCCAACTTTACGTAAACCCAAGCCTTTAACAGTTTCACGGTGCTTTGGAAGACGACCGATCGGGCTGCGGGTTAGTTGAACTGTGATGGTATTATTCGCCATAACACATTACCCCAAAATTTGATCGACTGACTTACCGCGTTTAGCCGCGATTTGTTCAGGTGCTTTCATATCCTGCAAACCTTTGATCGTAGCGCGAACCACGTTTACTGGGTTTGTAGATCCGTAACATTTAGCCAAAACGTTGTGAACGCCAGCGATTTCAAGAACCGCACGCATTGCACCACCGGCAATAATACCAGTACCTTGTGACGCAGGCTGCATGTATACCTTAGACGCGCCGTGGTTTGCTTTAACAGGATACTGAAGAGTATCTCCGTCAAGTTTTACAGAAACCATGTTACGACGAGCCTGTTCCATTGCTTTTTGAATGGCTTGAGGAACTTCACGCGCTTTACCGCGACCAAAGCCAACTTTACCATTACCATCACCAACAACTGTCAAAGCGGTGAAAGAGAAGATACGACCACCCTTCACAACTTTAGCAACGCGGTTTACTTGAACTAGCTTCTCTTGGAGGTCGCTAGTTTGTTGATCATTAACTGCCATTTGCTACCCCTTAAAACTCTAGACCGGCTTCACGTGCCGCGTCAGCAAGTACTTGAACGCGACCATGATATTTGAAGCCAGAACGGTCAAAAGCGACCGAAGTGACACCTGCTTCTTTCGCGCGAGTAGCAATCAAAGTACCGACTTGTTGAGCCGCTGCTTTATTACCAGTCGCTGTAGCACGTAGAGCTTCTTCAAGAGTAGAAGCGCTTGCTAGCACTTTACTACCACAAGGAGAAATCACTTGAGCATACATATGGCGTGGTGTGCGATGTACAGTAAGACGATTCGCACCTAAGTCACGAATATGCAAACGAGCACGACGTGCACGACGAATCCGAGATTGTTTTTTAGTGTTCATGAATGCCTACCTACTTCTTCTTAGCTTCTTTACGACGAATAACTTCGTCAGAATAGCGAACACCTTTGCCTTTGTATGGCTCTGGTGGACGGAAACCGCGAACTTCTGCAGCGACCTGACCAACGGCTTGTTTACAAATGCCTCGGATCACGACTTCTGTTTGTGAAGCACATTCAGCTGTGATGCCTTCAGGAAGTTCGTAGTCAACTGGATGAGAAAAACCCAGAGACAGGTTAAGTACATTGCCTTTAAGCGCAGCACGGTAACCAACACCTTGAAGAAACAATCTTTTCTCAAAACCCTGACTAACACCAACAACCATGTTGTTAACCAAAGCACGAGTAGTACCAGCTAAGGCACGGCTTTGTTTTGCACCATCGCGCGCAGCGAAAGTGATTACATTTTCTTCTTTAGACACAACAACGCTTGTGTGAACATTAAACTCCAAAGAACCTTTGCCGCCTTTTACAACAACATTTTGGCCATTAAGAGTCAAATCTACACCACTAGGAAGCGTCACGGGACTATTAGCAACTCGAGACATACTAACTCCTAGAATACAGTGCAGATTACTTCGCCACCAATACCAGCAGCGCGAGCTGCACGGTCTGTCATCACACCTTTAGAGGTTGAGATGATTGCAACACCAAGACCGGCTTCTACTTTAGGTAGAGAGGCAGAGCCTTTGTATTGACGCAAGCTTGGGCGAGATGCGCGTTTAATTTGTTCAATAACCGGCTTACCTTCGTAATATTTTAATTCGATAGTAAGTGTAGGTTTCACTGCTTCGTCTACAGAAAAGTCACCAACGTAACCTTCTTCACGTAGAACAGCAGCAATTGATGACTTCATTTTTGATGAAGGCATGCTCACAGAAGTCTTTGCAGCCATCTGTGCATTACGAATACGTGTAAACATATCCGCAAGGGTATCTTGCATACTCATTTAAGAGCTCCTAATTTAAAAACCATTGTGCAGCAAATAGAGCTCGCGCATAGTACACAGCAGCGAGCAGAATGTCCAGTATTTAGACACCCCACTCACTGCAATGTATTATGATCGCGCTCTACTTGCTTACCAACTAGCTTTCTTCAAGCCTGGTACGTCACCACGCATCGCTGCTTCACGCAACTTGATACGAGACAGACCGAAGCGACGGTATACACCGTGCGGACGACCTGTAATTTGACAACGATTACGCTGGCGTGAAGAAGATGAATCGCGAGGAAGCGCTTGCAATTTAAGCGTCGCTTCCCACTTTTCATCGTCCGATGCATTAACGTCGCTAATGATCGCCTTTAGAGCAGCACGCTTTTCAGCGAACTTAGCTACTAATTTAGTGCGTTTTGCTTCGCGCTGAATCATTGATATTTTAGCCATGATTCCTACCTCTTATTTCTTGAAAGGGAAACTAAAGGCGGCTAGCAAAGCACGACCTTCTTCGTCGGTACGAGCAGTCGTTGTGATAGTAATATCCATACCACGTACACGATCTACTTTGTCGTAATCGATCTCAGGGAAGATGATCTGCTCTTTAACACCCATACTGTAGTTACCACGACCATCGAAAGACTTAGGGTTAAGTCCACGGAAGTCACGGATACGTGGGATAGCTACATCAACCAAACGGTCGAAGAAGTCCCACATACGCTCACCACGTAGAGTCACTTTACAACCGATCGGGTAACCGTCACGGATTTTAAAGCCTGCTACTGATTTGCGTGCCTTAGTTACTACAACTTTCTGGCCGCTAAGTGCTTGAAGATCATTAACCGCATGCTCAAGAAGTTTCTTGTCTGCGATTGCTTCACCAACACCCATATTTAGTGTGATTTTAGTGATTTTAGGCACTTCCATCACATTTTTGTAACTGAACTCTTCAGTAAGAGCCGCTACAACTTTGTCTTTATAAACTTGCTTAAGTCTCGCCATGGCTATAATTCTCGCTCTTAGGCGTCGATCGCTTCACTATTTGATTTGAAAATACGTACTTTTGTACCATCTTCATTCAATTTAAAGCCGACGCGATCCGCTTTACCCGTAGCATTGTTAAAAATGGCTACATTAGAAACCTGGATAGGTGCTTCTTGTTCAACGATACCACCAGTTGAACCCTTCATAGGGTTTGGTTTCTCGTGCTTCTTAACAGTGTTAATGCCAGAAACTAGAACTCGGTTTTCGTCTACTACCTTAACAACTTTACCGCGTTTGCCTTTGTCTTTCCCAGCAATCACGATTACTTCGTCGTCACGTTTGATTTTGCGCATAATGTCCCCTCTCTCTCTTACAGCACTTCTGGTGCAAGAGAAACAATTTTCATGAACTGCTCTGTACGCAATTCACGTGTTACAGGGCCAAAGATACGAGTACCAATAGGCTGTCCTGAAGCATTCAATAGAACCGCTGAGTTTACATCAAAACGGATAACTGAACCATCGGAACGACGAACACCTTTCTTAGTTCTAACGACAACTGCGTTAAGAACCTGCCCTTTTTTAACACGACCACGTGGGATCGCTTCTTTCACTGTGACCTTAATAATGTCACCGATAGCAGCATAACGACGATGTGAGCCACCCAGTACTTTAATACACTGAACACGCTTTGCGCCGCTGTTATCTGCAACATCAAGCATCGATTCTGTTTGAATCATTACTGCTCTCCAATCAAATTAGATAACAAGTCTCACGAAGGAAGGAGCAGCTTATACAGCTGCTGCTTTCTCAACAACTTGTACAAGATTCCAAGTCTTAGACTTAGAGTAAGGACGTGTTTCCACAACCTTAACGGTATCACCGATCTGACATTCGTTGTTTTCATCATGAGCGTGTAGTTTAGTCGAACGTCGTACGAACTTACCGTATAAAGGGTGTTTTTCTGTACGCTCAACTAGCACTGTAATGGTTTTATCCATCTTGTCGCTAACTACTTTACCAGTAGCTGTACGCGCTTTTGTTTCTGCCATCTTAGTTACCTGCCTTATCATTTAGCACGGTTTTAACACGTGCGATATTGCGGCGAACTTGCGAGAGCAAATGAGTTTGCGCTAACTGACCAGTGGCCTTCTGCATGCGCAGAGTAAATTGCTCACGTAGTAGTTCAATCAAGGTCGCTTGTAGCTCAGCTACAGACTTTTCTTGCAGTTCTTTTGCTTTCATCTACATCACCGTACGCGTTACGAAAGTTGTGGACAGAGGAAGCTTAGCAGCAGCCAACGCGAATGCTTCGCGAGCTAACTGTTCTGAAACGCCCTCAACTTCATAAAGCATTTTTCCAGGTTGAATCTGAGCAACCCAGTATTCTACGCTACCCTTACCTTTACCCTGACGCACTTCTAGAGGCTTCTGAGTAATCGGCTTATCAGGGAAAACACGAATCCAAATTTTACCACCACGTTTGATGTGACGAGTCATTGCACGACGCGCCGCTTCAATTTGACGAGCAGTAAGACGACCACGTTCTGTGGACTTCAATCCGAATTCACCAAAGCTGACTTGGTTCCCGCGAAGTGCTAGGCCGCGGTTACGGCCTTTTTGCATCTTGCGGAACTTAGTACGTTTCGGTTGTAACATGACTTACCCCCTACTTAGACTTCTTCTTTTGTGCGCCTTTATCAGCACGCACTTGTTCAATACCGCCCAAGATCTCACCTTTGAAGACCCACACTTTAACGCCAATGATGCCGTAAGTAGTAGCTGCTTCATAAGTAGAGTAGTCAATGTCAGCGCGTAGAGTGTGTAGAGGTACACGACCTTCACGGTACCACTCAGCACGTGCAATTTCAGCACCGCCCAAACGACCACTAACCTGAACCTTGATACCTTTCGCGCCTGCACGCATAGCGTTTTGTACTGCGCGCTTCATAGCACGACGGAACATAACACGACGCTCAAGTTGGCTAGCAATATTTTGCGCAACCAATTTCGCATCCATTTCAGGCTTACGAATTTCTTCGATGTTAATATGAACTGGCACGCCCATCATTTCTGATACAGCATTGCGTAGTTTCTCAACATCTTCACCTTTCTTACCAATCACAATACCTGGACGGGCTGTGTGAATTGTAATACGGGCTGTCTGAGCAGGACGCTGAATCTCGATACGAGAAACAGATGCCTGAACCAATTTTTTCTCCAAGTACTTACGAACCTGAAGATCGTTTAATAACAGCTTAGAGTAGTTTTGATTATTCGCATACCAAGTAGAAGTATGATCTTTAACTATCCCTAGGCGTATACCAGTTGGATGAACCTTCTGACCCATTGGGTTTCTCCTAATTAGTCAGCGACTTTAACTGTGATATGGCAACCGCGTTTTAGAATACGGTCAGCACGGCCTTTGGCACGTGGCATAATACGTTTCAGAGTCATAGCCTCATCAACGTAAGCCGTAGACACACGCAAGTCATCTACATCAGCACCTTCGTTATGCTCAGCGTTAGCAATAGCAGACTCTAGTACTTTCTTGACAATTACTGCCGCCTTTTTAGGACTGAACGTTAAAATGTTCAGTGCTTCGCTAACAGATTTGCCGCGGATTTGATCTACAACCAAACGGGCCTTCTGCGCTGAGAGGCGAGCACCCTTCAATGAAGCGCTTACTTCACTCATGTTAATACCCCTTATTACCGTTTGGCTTTCTTGTCCGCAGCATGACCACGATATGTACGGGTCGGAGCGAACTCACCCAATTTATGACCGACCATATCTTCAGTTACTAGAACTGGAACATGCTGGCGACCATTATGGACAGCGATAGTCAACCCTACAAAATCAGGGAAGATAGTAGAACGGCGCGACCAAGTCTTAATTGGACGACGATCTTTTTTCTCTACCGCAGCCTCTACCTTTTTCAACAAATGAAGGTCGATAAAAGGACCTTTTTTTAGTGAACGTGGCACAGTCGTTTCCTCTTATTACTTAGTACGGCGACGTACAATAAGTTTATCAGTACGCTTGTTGCTGCGCGTTTTGTAACCTTTAGTAGGCACACCCCATGGTGTAACTGGGTGACGACCACCTTTGCTACGACCTTCACCACCACCATGTGGGTGATCAACTGGGTTCATCGCCGAACCGCGAACGGTAGGACGAACACCACGCCAACGCGTAGCACCAGCTTTACCAAGAACTCGTAAGCTATGCTCAGAGTTTGATACTTCACCTAAAGTAGCGCGACATTCAGTCAAGACTTTACGCATTTCACCTGAACGTAGGCGAAGAGTAACGTAACGACCTTCACGAGCAACTAGCTGAGCAGAAGCACCAGCGGAACGGGCAACTTGTGCACCCTTACCTGGCTTAAGCTCGACACAGTGTACGGTACTACCAACTGGGATATTTTGCAGAGGCAAAGTATTACCCGCTTTGATAGGCGCATCTGCACCACTAAAAACAACATTGCCAGCTACCATACCTTTGGAAGCGATAATGTAACGACGCTCACCATCAGCATACATAATTAATGCAATGTTTGCAGAACGGTTTGGATCATATTCCAAACGCTCAACTACCGCAGGAATTCCGTCTTTATTACGACGAAAATCAACCATACGATAATGCTGCTTATGACCACCACCTACGTGACGCGTAGTGATGCGTCCGTTATTGTTACGTCCACCCGATTTGCTTTTCTTATCAAGCAAAGGTGCATATGGTGCGCCCTTGTGCAAATCGTTGTTAGTAACTTTAACAACGTGACGACGGCCTGCAGACGTTGGCTTACTTTTAACAACAGCCATTGACCTATCTCCCCTTATTCAGCGACCATGAAATCAATGTCTTGACCTTCAGCCAAACGTACATACGCTTTCTTAACGTCGTTACGCTTACCTAGGCCACGTACTGTGCGCTTTGTTTTACCTTTTTGGTTCAACGTACGGACAGACTCAACTTTGACTTCAAACAGTGCTTCGATAGCTTGTTTGATTTCAGGTTTTGTTGCATCACCTGTAACACGAAAAACGTACTGACCATTACCTTCGGCTACGATCGTTGCTTTTTCGGAAATATGTGGACCCAACAGAACTTTATAAATACGTTCGCCGATCATGCTAGTGCCTCCTCAACTTGTTTCAGGGCACCAACTGTCACCAACACTTTGTCGTAAGCAATCAAGCTAACAGGGTCGATAGACGCTGCATCACGTACATCTACGTTAGGAATATTGCGAGCCGCTAGGAACAAATTATCATCCAAGTCATTAGAGATAATCAAAGCGTTCTCAAGATTCAATTCAGCCATTTTTGCAATGAAGAGCTTAGTTTTTGGAGCTTCCAATTTAAGTTCTTCAACCACAACAAGACGGTCTTTACGTACAAGTTCAGACCAGATGGTGCGCATTGCTGCACGGTACATCTTCTTGTTCACTTTCTGAGAGTGATCCTGTGGTTTCGCAGCGAAAGTAACACCACCAGAGCGCCATAGAGGGCTACGGATAGTACCTGCGCGTGCACGACCAGAACCTTTTTGTTTCCAAGGTTTGCGTCCACCACCTGCTACTTCAGAGCGAGTTTTTTGAGCGCGTGAGCCTTGACGAGCGCCAGCCAAGTAAGATGTCACTACTTGGTGAACTAGTGCTTCGTTGTATTCACGAGCAAAGGCTACATCAGAAACTTCTACTGTTCCTTCTGCGCCTGTTAGATTCAAGTTCATTGTCTACCCCTCTTAGCGAGCTTTAACAGCTGATTGAAGAATAACATCACCATTTACTGCACCAGGTACGGCACCTTTCACAAGGATAAGGTTACGTTCTGTGTCTACACGAACCACTTCTAGTGATTGTGTAGTAACTTGTGCAGCACCCATATGGCCAGCCATCTTCTTGCCTTTCCAAACACGACCAGGTGTTTGACATTGGCCGATGGAACCAGGTGCACGGTGAGACAATGAGTTACCATGTGTAGCGTCTTGCATACTGAAATTATGACGCTTAATGGCACCTTGAAACCCTTTACCCTTTGATTGACCAGTTACATCAACCATTTGGATAGATTCGAAATCAGCAACAGTCAGCTCATCACCAACATTGATTTCTTTTTCGTCACCCGCCAGGCGGAACTCCCACAAACCACGACCTGCTTCAACGTTTGCTTTTGCGTAATGACCTGCAGCAGCTTTGTTAACGCGGCTCGAACGGCGAGAACCTACAGTAACTTGAATAGCTTGGTAGCCATCAGTTTCTGCTGTTTTCACCTGAGTAACGCGGTTCGGTTCAACCTCGATGACGGTTACTGGCACGGATACACCATCTTCATTGAAGATGCGTGTCATTCCGGCTTTGCGTCCGACTAATTGAATAGTCATTTTTTACCTCATTTGCCAGTTGTGTATGGGGCTATCACCCGCTACGGCTGACCATTCCAGATCATTCCACTAATGTGCATAAGCCGACTGATATCCAGCCGGTTCTCGCACCCCAAACTTTAAGCTATTAACCTAAAGAAATTTGTACTTCCACGCCTGCCGCAAGATCTAGCTTCATCAATGCATCAACAGTTTTTTCTGTCGGCTCAACGATGTCTAGAACACGTTTGTGTGTACGGATTTCATACTGATCACGCGCATCTTTGTTTACGTGTGGAGAAATCAATACTGTATAACGCTCTTTGCGAGTAGGAAGTGGAATCGGTCCACGTACTTGCGCACCTGTACGTTTCGCTGTGTCCACAATTTCTTGTGTTGAAGCATCAATCAGACGATGATCAAATGCTTTCAGACGAATACGGATTTTTTGGCTTTGCATTTCCAACTCCAAATACAATGTTTTAATGACTTAACTGTATATTTATTAAGCCACTATCCTTTTTTAAGGACGGCGAATCTTAGCCATTCACAAACTGGTTGTCAAGTAACCAATTTATGAACAAACAAAATAAACCGCATAATAAAAAAGCCACTCGATTAGCGAGTGGCTTTTTTTAAATCAAAGCAAATAAATATTTCTATTTATTACTTAAGGATTTTAGCTACAACACCAGCACCAACTGTACGACCGCCTTCACGGATCGCGAAACGTAGACCTTCGTCCATCGCGATTGGGTGAATCAGTTCAACAGTCATTTGGATGTTATCACCAGGCATAACCATTTCTACGCCTTCTGGAAGAGAACAAGCACCAGTTACGTCAGTTGTACGGAAGTAGAACTGTGGACGGTAGCCTTTGAAGAATGGAGTGTGACGACCACCTTCATCTTTACCCAACACGTATACTTCTGCTTCAAACTCAGTGTGAGGAGTGATTGAACCAGGCTTAGCCAATACTTGACCACGCTGAACGTCTTCACGCTTAGTACCACGTAGAAGAATACCACAGTTCTCACCAGCACGACCTTCGTCTAGAAGCTTACGGAACATCTCAACACCAGTACAAGTTGTTTTCGTAGTATCAACGATACCAACGATTTCAACTTCTTCTTGAATTTTGATGATACCACGCTCAACACGACCAGTAACAACAGTACCACGACCTTGGATAGAGAATACGTCCTCGATAGGCATGATGAAAGCACCATCGATAGCACGCTCTGGCTCAGGAATGTACTCGTCTAGAGTCTCAACCAATTTCTTAACGGCAGTAGTACCCATTTCGTTGTCGTCTTCGCCGTTCAATGCCATCAAAGCAGAACCTGGGATGATTGGAGTATCATCACCTGGGAAGTCATATTCGGAAAGAAGGTCACGTAGTTCCATCTCAACCAATTCTAGCATTTCTGCGTATTCTTCAGAATCCGCACCACCACAGTCTTCAGCCAACAAGTCAGACTTGTTAAGGAAAACTACGATGTATGGAACACCTACTTGGCGAGAAAGAAGGATGTGCTCACGAGTCTGAGGCATAGGGCCGTCAGTCGCGCCACAAACAAGGATAGCGCCGTCCATTTGAGCAGCACCAGTGATCATGTTTTTAACATAATCGGCGTGTCCTGGGCAGTCTACGTGTGCGTAGTGACGAATTGGAGAATCATACTCTACGTGTGAAGTAGAGATAGTGATACCACGCTCACGCTCTTCTGGCGCATTATCGATACCATCAAAAGCAACAGCTGTTCCGCCGAATACTTCTGCACATACACGAGTCAATGCTGCAGTTAGAGTTGTTTTACCATGGTCAACGTGACCGATAGTGCCAACGTTAACGTGCGGTTTATTACGTTCAAATTTACTCTTTGCCATGAT
This sequence comes from Marinomonas vulgaris, assembly GCF_018145875.1. Classification (GTDB taxonomy): domain Bacteria; phylum Pseudomonadota; class Gammaproteobacteria; order Pseudomonadales; family Marinomonadaceae; genus Marinomonas; species Marinomonas vulgaris. Next base: position 21,382 of record NZ_JAGSSV010000012.1, read on the forward strand.
ACATACACCTTAAGAATTAGTAAGTATGATGATTAATCTTCATTTTTGATGATCGCGTCTGCCACACTAGCCGGTGCTTCAGCGTATTTCTCAAACTCCATTGCATAACTCGCACGCCCTTGCGACAAGCTACGCACGTCAGTTGCATACCCAAACATCTCCCCTAAAGGCACTTCTGCTCGAATAATTTTCCCTGACGGGGAATCGTCCATCCCCTGAACAAGACCACGACGACGATTCAGGTCACCCATCACATCGCCCATGTATTCTTCAGGAGTCACAACTTCCACTTTCATTACAGGTTCAAGAACACAAGGATCAGCATCTGCCGCTCCTTTTCTTAATCCCTGAGAAGCTGCAATTTTAAAGGCCATTTCATTGGAGTCAACATCATGGTATGAACCATCGAATAACACCACCTTAACACCCAATAAAGGGTAGCCAGCGATAACGCCATTCTTCATTTGCTCCGAAACACCCTTTTCTACTGCAGGGATGTATTCTTTAGGAATAGCACCACCAACAATCTCGTTAACAAACTCAAGCCCATCCTTATCGGTTGGAATCAACTTCATTACGACGTGACCGTATTGACCACGACCACCGGATTGACGCACAAATTTGTGATTAACCACCACTTCTTTGCGAATTTTCTCCCGATAGGAAACCTGAGGCTTACCAATGTTCGCCTCTACCTTAAACTCACGACGCATACGGTCGACAAGAATATCAAGGTGCAGCTCACCCATACCGGAAATAATTGTTTGACCTGTCTCCTCATGCGTCTCCACACGAAAAGAAGGATCTTCTTGCGCTAGCTTACCTAACGCAACACCCATTTTATCTTGGTCTGCTTGAGACTTGGGCTCAACGGCCACAGAAATAACAGGCTCTGGAAACTCCATACGCTCAAGCACAACAACATCATTCATGTCACAAAGAGTATCTCCTGTGGTGACAAACTTCATCCCCACGGCAGCAGCAATATCGCCTGCCAACACTTCTTTGATCTCTTCACGATTATTAGCATGCATCTGCACCATGCGCCCAATACGCTCACGCTTCTGCTTAACAGAATTGTAAACGGCATCACCGGAACGCAACATACCTGAATACACGCGCATAAATGTCAATGTGCCCACAAAAGGATCGGTTGCAATCTTAAACGCCAATGCAGAGAACGGAGCCTCATCATCAGCGACTCGAGCAACAGGTGTTTCTCCATCCTCTAGCGTCCCTTCTATCGCTTTTACTTCAAGCGGAGAAGGCAAATATTCAACAACAGCATCCAGAACAGCCTGAACACCTTTATTTTTAAAGGCGGAACCGCAAGTTACCAACACAATTTCGTTGGCTAATGTACGAATTCGTAGACCACTCTTAATCTCATCAATGGAAAGCTCACCTTCTTCAAGGTATTTCTCCATCAACTCATCGTTCGCTTCTGCGGCGGCCTCAACCATCTTTTCACGCCACTCTAATGCTTCATCAAGCAAATCAGCAGGTATATCCTCAAGAGAGAATGTCATACCATGATCTTCTTCATTCCACATTATGGTCTTCATCAACACCAAGTCGATAACGCCTTTGAAATCTTCTTCAGCGCCGACGTTGATCTGAATAGGGACAGCATTTGCACCTAGACGAGTTGCCAGCTGACGAACAACTGAAAAATAATCGGCTCCGGTACGGTCCATCTTATTGACGAACACCATACGCGGGACTTCATATTTATTAGCTTGACGCCAGACTGTCTCAGTTTGAGGCTGCACACCCGAAGAACCACACAACACAACAACAGCACCATCCAGAACACGCAAAGAACGCTCTACTTCAATCGTAAAGTCTACGTGCCCAGGTGTGTCTATAATATTGACACGATGCTCATCGAACTGCTTATTCATTCCACTCCAGAAGCAGGTTGTTGCTGCTGAAGTTATCGTGATACCGCGCTCTTGCTCTTGCTCCATCCAATCCATAGTGGCTGCACCATCGTGCACCTCACCAATCTTGTGGGACAGACCTGTATAGAAAAGAACGCGTTCAGTTGTCGTCGTTTTACCTGCATCAACGTGCGCACAAATACCAATGTTTCGGTAGCGGTTGATAGGTGTTTTACGTGCCACTGTGTATCCTTCTGGGGATGATTAGAAACGGTAGTGAGAGAATGCTTTGTTAGCTTCTGCCATGCGATGAACGTCTTCACGTTTCTTAACAGCAGAACCTTTATTTTCAGCAGCATCTAGGATTTCACCTGCAAGACGCAAAGCCATGGATTTTTCACCACGCTTACGTGAAGCATCAACCAACCAACGCATAGACAAAGCTGCGCGACGTGCTGGACGTACTTCAACAGGGACTTGATAAGTCGCACCACCAACACGGCGAGACTTAACCTCAACCATTGGCTGGATGGATTCTAGTGCTTTTTCGAAGATCGCCATTGGCTCTTCAGTTTTAGCACGTGTTGCAACAGTATTTAGAGCATTGTAAACAATGCTTTCTGCAACAGATTTCTTGCCACTAACCATTACGTGGTTAATGAACTTAGCAAGAAGCTGGCTTCCGTGTTTAGGATCCGGAAGGACTTCACGCTTGGCGACAACGCGTCTTCTAGGCATTGCAATATCCTCTTCAGGTTCGCCCGAGACAATGAAATATTGCTCGGCCTTACTGTATTAAAAAATTATGTCTAAACGATAAATTAAGCAGCTTTAGCTTACTTAGGACGTTTAGTACCGTATTTAGAACGGCCTTGCTTACGATTTTGTACGCCTGAAGTATCCAAGCTACCACGTACTGTGTGGTAACGAACACCAGGAAGGTCTTTTACACGACCGCCGCGAATCAGCACTACACTGTGTTCTTGCAGGTTGTGACCTTCACCACCGATGTAGGAAGTTACTTCAAAGCCGTTAGTCAAGCGAACACGACATACTTTACGCAAAGCCGAGTTAGGCTTTTTAGGAGTAGTAGTATATACGCGAGTGCAGACACCGCGGCGTTGCGGACAAGCTTGTAACGCAGGAACGTCACTCTTTGCCACTTTACGTTTACGTGGTTTACGAACCAACTGGTTAACGGTTGCCATTAGACAAGCTCCACAAATCCAATTCTTATGGCGGAAATCGCCAAAATTAAGGAGGCGCAAGTGTAATTTGCGCCTATAAAACAGTCAATAGGGAGGCGACTAAAAAATCACCTCCCCTGCGATTTAACAGCAAATAACTAGTCTTTCAGTGCTGCACTCAATGCTTCTTCCACATCGGATGCACTTACTGTCGAACTTCCTTCCTTCGCTGCCAACGCAAGCTCTTTCTTACGCTTGCGCTCATTGTGGTATGCCAAACCTGTACCTGCTGGTATCAAGCGACCTACTACAACGTTTTCTTTAAGGCCACGTAAGTGATCTTTCTTACCAGTTACTGCACCTTCGGTTAAGACTCGAGTTGTCTCTTGGAAAGAAGCGGCTGATATAAAGGACTCCGTTGCCAAAGAAGCTTTGGTGATACCTAGAAGCACACGTTCAAACTTAGCTGGGAATTTACTCTCTGCTTCCGCTTTCTCGTTTGCGTCCAATAATTGAGTGTACTCAACTTGGTCACCTTGAATAAGATCTGTATCACCAGACTCACCCACTTCCACTTTACGTAACATTTGGTTAACGATAACTTCAATGTGCTTATCGTTAATCACAACGCCCTGTAAGCGGTAAACTTCTTGCACTTCATTCGTAATGTAGTCAGCTAATGCCTCTACACCTTGAAGACGCAAGATATCATGAGGGCTCAAAGGACCGTCGGCAATAATCTCACCTTTTGCTACTTCTTCACCATCAAATATGTTGATTTGACGCCATTTCGGAATCAAAGTCTCCACTGGGTCATCACCGTTTTGTGGCGTGATCACCAAACGAATCTTACCTTTAGTTTCTTTACCAAAGCTCACCACACCACTTGTCTCTGCCATTACAGCAGGATCTTTTGGACGGCGCGCTTCGAACAAATCTGCCACTCGTGGCAAACCACCGGTAATATCTTTGTTACCTTGAGATTCTTGTGGAATACGAGCCAACACTTCACCAGATTTAACCGTTGCACCATGATCAAGGCTCAACAACGCTTTTTCTGGCAGCATGTATTGCACTGGAGAATCCGTACCAGGAATCAACACAGGATTACCTTCTGTGTCTACCACTGCAATCATCGGGCGCAAGTCTTTACCTGCCGCTGGACGATCACGCACTTCCATAACCTCAATGGTGGTTAAACCGGTCATTTCGTCAGATTGACGACGGATAGTGACGTTTTCTTCCATACCGCTAAACTCTAGACGGCCTTCCATCTCAGATACAATTGGGTGTGTATGCGGATCCCAGTTAGCAACGATTTGACCTGCTGTTACTTGATCACCTTCACGAACACTCAACACGGCACCGTAAGGAAGCTTATAACGCTCTTTCTCACGACCTGCCTCATCGGCAATAGCCAACTCTGAAGAACGAGACGCAACGACTAGGTGACCAGTATGACGCTCAATACTCTTCATTTTGTTGAAACGAACCGTACCAGCACTCTTCACTTGAACACTGTCGACTGCAGACGCTCGAGACGCCGCACCACCGATGTGGAAAGTACGCATCGTCAACTGTGTACCAGGTTCACCGATGGATTGTGCTGCCACAACACCGATCGCTTCACCAATGTTCACCTGGTGACCACGAGCCAGATCACGGCCATAACATTTCGCACAAACACCATGACGCGTATCACAAGTGATAACAGAGCGAATGATCATCTCATCCACACCCGCAGCCTCGATAGTACGAACATCATGCTCATCGATCAAAGTACCAGAAGATAAAACAAGGTTGCCTTTCGCATCCAATACGTCTTGAGCAACAACACGCCCTAGTACGCGATGACCTAGAGGCACAACAACGTCACCCCCTTCAATCATAGCCGCCACGGAAATACCGTTTGTCGAGCCACAATCTACCTCGGTAACAACCAAATCCTGCGCTACGTCAACAAGACGACGGGTTAAGTAACCGGAGTTCGCTGTTTTCAATGCCGTATCAGCAAGACCCTTACGCGCACCGTGAGTAGAGGTAAAGTACTGCAGTACAGACAAACCTTCACGGAAGTTCGCAGTGATCGGTGTTTCGATGATGGAACCATCTGGTTTCGCCATCAAACCACGCATACCGCCAAGCTGACGCATCTGAGCCACACTACCACGGGCACCAGAGTCGGCCATCATATAAACTGAGTTAAAAGATTGTTGTTCAACCGTTTCACCCGCTTTATTGACAGTGGTCTCTTTTGCCAAGTTTTTCATCATGGCTTCAGTAACGGTTTCGTTAGTACGAGACCATAAATCGATTACTTTGTTGTACTTCTCGCCTTGTGTAACAAGACCATCCGCATATTGATATTCGATTTCTTTTACTTCTGCTTCGGCTTTCGCAATGATGTCAACTTTTTCTGGTGGAATAACAAAATCATCCACACCAACAGAAGAACCTGACGATGTTGCGTAAGCAAAACCTGTGTACATCAATTGGTCTGCAAAGACACAGCTCTCTTTCAAGCCAACTTTACGGTAACACTCGTTGATTAGGTTAGAGATCGCCTTTTTCTTCATGGTTTGGTTAACCACAGAGAAGGGAAGACCATCAGGAACGATATCAAACAATAGTGCACGACCAACTGTTGTGTCAGCAACGAACGTCGACGGCACTTTGTCACCATCAAGCGTAGTATCCACTTGGCTAATACGAACTTTTACTTTCGCATGCAATTCAACTTGTTTCGCACCATACGCACGGTGTACTTCTTTGATGTCAGAAAACGCCATGCCTTCACCTTTGGCATTGATTTTCTCACGAGTCATGTAGTACAGACCCAATACAACGTCCTGAGAAGGTACGATGATCGGCTCGCCGTTTGCTGGTGAAAGGATGTTGTTCGTAGACATCATCAAAGCACGGGCTTCAAGCTGCGCTTCAATAGTCAACGGAACGTGAACCGCCATTTGGTCACCATCGAAGTCGGCGTTGTAAGCTGCACAAACTAATGGGTGCAACTGAATCGCTTTACCTTCGATCAACATAGGTTCAAACGCTTGGATACCCAAACGGTGAAGTGTTGGCGCACGGTTCAACATCACTGGATGTTCGCGGATAACCTCATCAAGGATATCCCACACTTCAGGTGTTTCGCGCTCAACCATCTTCTTCGCTGCTTTGATCGTCGTTGCCATGCCACGAAGTTCAAGCTTAGAGAAAATGAATGGCTTGAACAGCTCAAGTGCCATTTTCTTAGGTAGACCACACTGATGTAGACGCAGTGATGGGCCTACAGTGATTACCGAACGACCAGAATAGTCAACACGCTTACCTAGCAAGTTCTGACGGAAACGACCCTGCTTACCTTTGATCATATCAGCCAAAGATTTTAGAGGACGTTTGTTAGAACCGGTAATCGCGCGGCCACGGCGACCATTATCAAGCAATGCATCAACAGACTCTTGCAACATACGCTTTTCGTTACGCACGATGATGTCTGGAGCAGAAAGCTCAAGTAGACGTTTTAGACGGTTGTTACGGTTAATCACACGACGGTAAAGGTCGTTCAAATCAGACGTCGCAAAACGGCCACCTTCCAGTGGTACCAATGGACGAAGATCTGGCGGAAGAACAGGCAATACGTCCAACACCATCCATTCTGGGTTATTTCCAGAATGATAGAAAGCTTCTACCAGCTTAAGACGCTTAGACAACTTCTTAATACGAGTTTCAGAATTCGTGCTGTTTAGCTCTTCACGCATGCTCTCAATTTCAGCAGGCATGTCTAGGTCGCGCAACAACATTTGAACCGCTTCAGCACCCATGCGGGCATCGAATTCGTCACCGAACTCTTCTAGCGCTTCGAAATATTGCTCGTCGTTCAACAACTGGCCTTTATCAAGCGTTGTCATACCTGGATCAATCACGATGAAAGATTCAAAGTACAAAACACGCTCAATGTCACGCAAGGTCATATCCATGATAAGACCGATACGTGATGGAAGCGATTTTAGGAACCAAATGTGAGCAACTGGCGAAGCAAGCTCGATGTGACCCATGCGTTCACGACGCACTTTAGACAGAGCCACTTCAACGCCACACTTCTCACAAATAACACCACGGTGTTTTAAACGCTTGTATTTACCACACAAACATTCGTAGTCCTTGATAGGACCAAAGATTTTTGCACAAAACAAACCGTCACGTTCTGGTTTGAACGTACGATAGTTGATGGTTTCCGGCTTCTTAACTTCACCGTAAGACCATGAACGAATCATATCTGGTGACGCCAAGCCAATGCGGATCGCATCAAACTCGTCAGATTGTCCTTGTGATTTTAGAAGACCTAATAAGTCTTTCATGTAGTATTCGCCCCACTCATAAGGCCGGGGAGTCTTGCTCCCCAGCAGGTCAAATGTGATTCGTGCTTATTCGGTTTCCAACTCGATATCGATACCAAGAGAACGAATCTCTTTGACCAATACGTTGAAGGACTCAGGCATGCCAGGCTCCATTCTGTGATCACCATCGACGATGTTTTTATACATCTTCGTACGGCCATTCACATCATCGGACTTAACAGTCAACATTTCTTGTAGCGTGTAAGCGGCACCGTATGCTTCTAGTGCCCATACCTCCATCTCACCGAAACGCTGACCACCAAACTGTGCTTTACCACCCAGTGGCTGCTGAGTAACCAAACTGTAAGAACCGGTAGAACGTGCGTGCATTTTGTCGTCAACCAAGTGGTTCAACTTAAGCATGTACATGTAACCAACTGTTACAGGGCGCTCGAAAGCATCACCAGTACGACCATTAAATAACTTAACTTGGCCACTCTCATTAATGCCAGCCAATCGAAGCATACGCTTGATTTCAGCTTCTTTCGCACCGTCGAAAGCACCAGACGCCATTGGAACACCACCTTTAAGGTTGCCTGCCAAAGTCAAAATTTCTTCGTCTGTAAAGCTGTCTAGGTCTTCAGTGCGGGCACATTTCAAGTCGCCTTCGTAGCCATTGTAGATTTCGTCAAGGAAGCTACGCAGTTCTGCAACGGCCTCAGCTTTCTCACGCTCTACGGCTAACATTTCGTTGATCTTACGGCCCAAGCCTTTAGATGCTGCACCTAAGTGAGTCTCCAAAACCTGACCTACGTTCATTCGCGATGGAACACCAAGTGGGTTCAACACGATATCAACTGGATCACCGTTTTCATCGTACGGCATGTCTTCCACTGGCATAATTTTAGAAATTACACCCTTGTTACCATGACGACCGGCCATTTTATCGCCCGGTTGGATACGACGCTTAATTGCAACATACACTTTTACGATTTTCAGAACGCCAGGTGCAAGATCGTCACCTGTTTGTAGTTTGCGTTTCTTATCTTCGAATTTAGCGTCAAGCTCTTTACGGCGCTCAATCAAAGCCGCTTGCGCTTTTTCAAGCTGTTCACTGGCTTCTTCATTAGCAACACGAATCTTAAACCACTCTGGGTGATCTAGGTTCGCCAAGTATTCTTCCGTAATAATCGCATTGCGAGCCAAGCTAGGACCGCCTTCTGCTTGCTGACCCACTAGGGCTTCAGCTAAACGTTCAAACGTTGCTTTCTCAACAATACGGAACTCTTCGTTCAAGTCTTTACGAACTTGGTCAAGCTGCGATTTCTCGATGAACTTAGCACGGTCATCTTTTTCGATGCCGTCGCGTGTAAATACTTGCACATCGATAACGGTACCGCGTGTGCCAGTTTTTACGCGCTGTGACGTGTCTTTCACGTCAGACGCTTTCTCACCGAAGATAGCTCGCAATAGCTTCTCTTCAGGGGTAAGTTGTGTTTCACCTTTTGGTGTCACCTTACCGACCAAAATATCGCCCGGCTCAACTTCTGCACCAATGTACACGATGCCAGATTGATCCAGTTTAGACAGCGCACCTTCACCCACGTTAGGGATGTCAGCGGTAATCTCTTCTGGCCCAAGCTTAGTATCACGCGCCACACAGGTTAATTCTTGAATGTGGATAGACGTGAAACGATCTTCCTCAACAACGCGCTCAGATACTAGGATCGAGTCCTCGAAGTTGAAACCGTTCCAAGGCATGAAGGCAATACGCATGTTTTGACCTAGCGCCAAATCACCCATATCAACAGAAGGGCCATCGGCCATAATGTCACCAGAAGCTACCTTCTCACCCTTCATTACCAAAGTACGCTGGTTGATACAGGTGTTTTGGTTAGAGCGCACGTATTTCGTCAGATTGTAGATATCTACACCCGCTTCACCGGCGATTGTTTCTTCTGAGTTCACACGAACAACGATACGGCTCGCATCAACAGACTCAATCACACCACCGCGAGACGCGACGATACAAACACCAGAGTCCTTCGCGACGTTCTTCTCCATACCTGTACCCACAACTGGCTTATCTGCCTTAAGTGTCGGTACGGCTTGACGTTGCATGTTCGATCCCATCAAGGCTCGGTTAGCATCATCGTGTTCTAGGAACGGAATCAAAGACGCCGCCACAGACACAACCTGACGTGGAGAAACGTCCATTAGATTTACTTTTTCTTTTGGAATCAAAGTGGTTTCGTGCATATGACGCACTTGAACCAACTCATCAACCAAACGGCCTTCGCTATCAACGTTCGCTGACGCTTGGGCAATAACGTATTTCGCTTCATCAATCGCAGAGATATAAACGGTATCATCCGTCATCTTGCCATCAACAATCTTACGGTATGGCGTTTCTAAGAAGCCGTAGCTGTTAGTACGCGCATAAGTAGACAGAGAGTTGATCAGACCGATGTTTGGTCCTTCTGGTGTTTCGATCGGACAAACACGACCGTAGTGAGTCGCGTGTACGTCACGCACCTCAAAGCCAGCACGTTCACGAGTCAAACCACCAGGCCCTAACGCTGAAACGCGACGTTTGTGCGTCACTTCAGACAAAGGATTGTTTTGGTCCATGAACTGAGACAATTGGCTAGAACCAAAGAACTCTTTAATCGCCGCCGCTACTGGCTTCGCATTAAGAAGATCTTGAGGCATCAGACCATCAGCTTCCGCCATAGACAGACGCTCTTTAACCGCTCGCTCAACACGAACTAGACCAACACGGAATTGGTTCTCGGCCATTTCGCCAACAGAACGAACACGACGGTTACCTAGGTGATCGATATCATCCACCATGCCGTTACCGTTACGGATATCTAGCAGGGTTTTCAATACAGCAACAATGTCGTCGTTGTCTAGAATGCCTGGACCCGTATCTTCATCACGACCTAAACGGCGGTTGAATTTCATTCGACCAACGCCAGACAAATCATAGCGATCTTCTGAGAAGAACAAACCTTGGAACAAGCCTTCGGCTGATTCTTTAGTTGGCGGCTCGCCAGGGCGCATCATGCGGTAGATTTCAACCAATGCTTCCAACTGATTACTGGTTGGGTCGATGCGAAGCGTGTCAGAAATAAATGGACCATTGTCCAAATCATTCGTGTACAGCGTTTCTACTTCTGAGATACCAGAAGCTACTAGCGCTTCCAACAAATCAACAGACAATTCAGTGTTCGCTTCAGAAATCAATTCGCCGGTTGAAGGGTGAACCAAGTTCTTTGCTGTTACCTTGCCAAGCATGTACTCAAGCGGAACAGATAGGCGCTCAAGACCGGCCTTTTCCATTACGCGAATATGCTTAGCCGTAATACGACGGCCTTCTTCTACAATCAGCTCGCCATTGGCATCAGCAATGTTAAACAGTGCCGTCTCGCCACGTAGACGATTCGCCACCAAATCCATTTCAAATCCATCACGTTTCAAGTAGAAGCGTGTTGTTTCAAAGAAAGCATCCAGAATTTGTTCAGTACCATAACCCAAAGCGCGCAACAAAATAGTTGCCGGCAGCTTACGACGACGGTCAATACGAACGAAGACACAATCTTTTGGATCAAACTCGAAGTCCAACCAAGAACCGCGATAAGGAATAATACGAGCAGAGTGCAATAATTTGCCTGAAGAGTGCGTCTTACCACGGTCGTGGTCGAAGAACACACCAGGTGAACGGTGTAATTGAGAAACAATAACACGCTCAGTACCATTAATTACAAACGTACCATTGTCTGTCATGAGTGGAATTTCACCCATGTAGACTTCTTGCTCGCGTATGTCTTTAATTGCTTTGTTAGAGGACTCTTTATCATAAATGATGAGTCGAACTCGAACGCGAAGAGGCGCCGCGTAAGTAACACCACGCAACTGACACTCTTTAACATCAAAGACTGGCTTGCCTAAACGGTAATCGACGTATTCAAGCGCCGCATTGCCGGAAAAGCTGACCATTGGAAAGACAGATTTAAAGGCCCCATGCAGACCTAATTCCCCACGCTCTGCTAGGCTTTTGCCTTCTTGCAGAAAATTACGGTAGGATTCAAGCTGAATTGCCAGCAAGTATGGCACATCCAAAACGGGCGGCAGTTTACCGAAATCCTTACGGATACGTTTTTTCTCAGTATATGAGTAAGCCATCAGCATTCCCCAGCTTGTGCACATTGACGCAAAAGGCCCAAATCAGGCCTTACCATATATGGGAGCATTATCTCCCACGTGAAAATTCTTTAAGTTTTATTTGAGTTTTAGAAACCCAAAAAGGCCGGTGACAATAATGTCACCAGCCATTTCGACTATTGGTCGAAATCTGGAAATACAAGTATCATTACTTGACTTCGACAGAGGCACCAGCTTCTTCAAGCGCTGCTTTAAGAGCGGCTGCGTCGTCTTTAGACACGCCTTCTTTAACAGCCATTGGAGCGCCGTCAACGATTGCTTTAGCTTCTTTCAAGCCAAGACCAGTCGCTGCACGTACTGCTTTGATTACGTTAACTTTCTTCTCGCCTGCGCCAGTAAGAATAACGTCAAATTCCGTTTGTTCTTCAGCAGCAGAGCCTGCATCAGCAGCAGGACCCGCAGCAACAGCAGCTGCTGCAGATACGCCGAATTTTTCTTCCATTGCTGAAATTAGTTCAACAACGTCCATCACAGACATTTCTGCTACTGCATTGATGATATCTTCTTTAGTTAGAGCCATGACTCAGATTCCTAGCATTCTTTAAAATTACCCGAAGGCAATAAAACAAAATATTTATCAAGAAACGATACGATAACTCGTATTACGCCGCTTCTTGCTCTTTTTGATCGCGAACCGCTGCAAGAGTACGTACAAACTTGCTTGTTGCGCCCTGAATAACACTCATCAGTTTCGCAATAGCTTCGTCGTATGTAGGCAGTGTTGCCAAACGATCAATGTCGCCAGCTGGGATCAACTCACCGTTGAACGCCAACGCCTTCACTTCAAATTCTTTGTTGCCTTTAGCAAACGCTTTTAACAAACGAGCGGCCGCACCTGGGTGCTCGTTAGAGAAAGCGATCAACGTAGGACCAACAAAGCTCTCAGCTAGACATTCGAAGTCAGTGCCTTCTACTGCACGGCGAGCCAATGTGTTACGTACTACACGTACATAAACACCTGCTTCACGCGCTTCTTTACGTAGTGCTGTCATATTGCCCACGGTAACACCGCGAGAATCAGCAACTACTGCAGACAATGCAGTTTTAGCAACTTCGCTAACTTCGGCGACAATGGCTTTTTTGTCTTCTAGACCTAATGCCACTGGTTTTCTCCTGGATTAGCAGGGAATAAATTCCCCTATTTTTTACCAACTCTCCGATTACTCGAAGTACTTGCTGGTGAGTTAGATCCAGTTTATCTGAATCGGGCCACACCATCTGCGCAGGACAAACATTTTTCAACGTTGTTATTAAACCCCAAAAGGTTCCTGCGGTCTTTGACGGCCTGCTCAACAAATACATGAAGGCAGACCCCAAAGCGCATAATCTAAATGCTTACTTCGTGGAAGTAAGAGCACCTAGATCAATTTGTAGACCAGGTCCCATTGTAGAGGACAAAGTCACTTTTTTCAGGTAAATACCTTTAGATGAAGCAGGTTTAGCACGACGCAAGTCAGCCAATAGCGCTTCTAGGTTACCTCGGATAGCATCCGCTGCGAATTCGATAGAACCGACTGCTGCATGGATGATACCGTTTTTGTCTGTACGGTAACGTGCTTGACCTGCTTTTGCGTTTTTAACCGCAGTTGCAACATCAGGCGTTACTGTGCCAACTTTTGGGTTAGGCATTAGACCACGTGGGCCTAAGATTTGACCCAATTGACCAACGATTCGCATTGCATCTGGAGAAGCAATAACCACGTCGAAATCAAGTTCGCCAGCTTTAACTTTTTCAGCCAAGTCTTCGAAACCAACAACATCAGCGCCAGCTTCTTTAGCCGCTTCTGCATTTGCACCTTGTGCGAACACAGCAACGCGAACGTCTTTACCTGCACCGTGAGGCAATACAGTAGAACCACGAACAACCTGATCAGATTTACGTGGGTCAACGCCTAGGTTTACAGATACGTCGATAGACTCTTTGAATTTAACAGTAGAAATTTCAGACAAAAGTGCAACAGCCTCTTCTACAGAGTACATTTTTGTCGCTTCTACTTTTTCTGCGATCAAGCGAGCGCGTTTTGTTAATTTAGCCATTAGTTCACACCCTCAACTTCTAGACCCATAGCGCGTGCGCTACCAGCAATTGTACGAACTGCTGCGTCCATGTTAGAAGCAGTCAAATCAGCCTGCTTAGCAACAACGATCTCTTCTAGTTGAGCACGAGTAACCGTACCAACTTTCTGAGTGTTTGGACGTGGAGAACCACTCTTCAAGCCAGCTGCTTTTTTAAGCAATACGGCTGCAGGAGTAGACTTCGTTTCGAATGTGAAACTACGGTCACTGTAAACAGTAATAATAACAGGTGTTGGAAGACCTGGCTCAACGCCTTGTGTTTTGGCATTGAACGCTTTACAGAATTCCATAATGTTCACACCGTGTTGACCAAGTGCTGGACCAACTGGTGGACTTGGGTTCGCTTGACCCGCTTTAACTTGTAGCTTGATGTAAGCTTGGACTTTCTTAGCCATTTTCTAACTCCAATTGGGTCACAGCCCTAAGGCTACCCGTTCAACAAAATCAGGCTTTTTCAACCTGACTAAATTCCAAATCAACTGGTGTAGAGCGCCCAAATATAAGCACCGCCACCTTGATTCGGCTTTTATCGTAATCCACTTCTTCAACCACACCGTTAAAGTCAGCAAATGGCCCTTCGTTAACACGAACCACCTCACCCACTTCAAACAAGGTCTTAGGACGAGGCTTATCAACACCGTCACTAACTCGCTGAAGAATGGCATCCGCTTCACGACTTGTAATTGGAGAAGGCTTGTCTGCCGTTCCACCAATAAAACCAAGTACGCGAGATGTACCTTTAACCAAATGCCAAGAGCCATCATTCATATCCATCTGAACTAATACATAACCTGGATAGAACTTTCTTTCACTCTTGCGCTTTTTGCCATCTCGAATTTCAACCACTTCTTCGGTTGGAACCAAGATGTCACCAAAATTCTCTTCTTGCCCCATAACCTGCACCCGCTCAATAAGCGAACGCATTACGTGCTTTTCGTACCCTGAGTACGCTTGTACTACATACCATCGTTTGGTCACGAGCAACTCCTAACTTATTACCGAGGAAACGATCCAACCAAGGAGCGAATCCACCCCCCACAGCACGAGAGACATAAAAATAACAACCGCCAACACTATTAAAGTAGTTTGCACAGTCTCTTGTCTGGTCGGCCATACAACTCTGCGAATTTCAGTCTTGGCTTCTTTTGCTAAAGTAAAAAAAGACTTTCCTTTCACGGTTTGTAGCGCAATATAACCAGCAACACCGGCCAACACTAAAATAGCTATCAAGCGATACAATAGTGACTCAGCAGAATAATAGTTATTGCCAATCACGCCTACCGCAACTAGCAGAACAACAATCGCCCACTTAAACACATCTCCGCGAGATGCTTGAGCTTCAGTACTCGAACTCATACTTCAGGTGATCCCTAACAAAGAAATAGGATACGAAAGATGGCAGGCCAAGAGGGACTCGAACCCCCAACAGCCGGTTTTGGAAACCGGTGCTCTACCAATTGAACTATTGGCCTACATTCGTATGGGCGGAGGATGATACCTAAACAAGCTTTACTAAGCAAGGGTATCTGCCCAAAAAACAGACAATAAAAAAGGCGGTAACACCACCTATCTTTTGCATTGAAATGCTGGAGCTCACGAGCAGATTTGAACTGCCGACCTCACCCTTACCAAGGGTGTGCTCTACCAACTGAGCTACGTGAGCATTGGAGCGGGTAGCGGGAATCGAACCCGCCTCTTCAGCTTGGAAGGCTGAGGTAATAGCCACTATACCATACCCGCAAATGGTGGAGGGAGGTGGATTCGAACCACCGAAACTTTCGTGGCAGATTTACAATCTGCTCCCTTTGGCCACTCGGGAACCCCTCCACGAACTCAGCGCTACAACGCAACACCCCAAAAGGTGGGAGCCATTATATGAATCGCTTTGCCAATTGCAAGCGCTAGCAAGGATTTTTTTCTACTTTTATCATTGTCTTAGTCAGATCAAAGCGCGAGGTAAACTGCTCCCAGTCTCTTTCATCAATCGCCTCGCTCACATCGATTTGCTGAATAGGTACATTTCGAAGATGTTCATACACATCAACAGCATAACCAGAAGCATTTTGGATTTTCTGTCGCGACGCTTCAGCCCGAGCCTTCGATGAATATAAACCCAAAGAAATGCGGTTTTTCATTTCAGCACGGTTAATTACAAAACTATCAATAGACTTTGCCGCCAGCTCTTTGACAATACGCTCAGCAAGCGCTGGTGTATCAGGCGCAGCAATATACAGCCAAAATTTAGGGCGTTTACCTGTTATTTCTCGCTCTTGATAAGGCCAGCCCAGTGCGTTTAGTGCTTGAGTGATTTGCCTTTTATCATCTTGTCGTTCCGTTTCTAAGCGCGGACAGAATACATCGGACGCATCATCAGCCAAACGATCCGCATTGGCTAATGCTTGGCTCAAGGCCGTCTCGATGTTGTTCTTCACCACCATACCCGCACTGTAGTCTTCGTCTGACACCGCAGAAGGCTCTGACAACAGGTGAATCTTCTCACTGACAGGAGGACCATATACAGACTCTACCTTTTGTTTAGGCTTATCTTGGACAAAGCTGTGCCAGCTTAAAAATCCTGCGTTCAGCAGCACAATAAACAAAAAGAACCATTTCATGGATTGCCTCGCAATTTCTCACTTCCCACCAATGTCGCTCCGTATGCGACCAAATGCGGCTCGTAAACCAAGGGCACACCCAAAGAAGCCAATAATGCTCGAGCGTCACCGCCCGTCACGACCCAAGTATAATCCGTATAACGATGATATAAACGCTCTAAGAACCCCAATGCCATTTCGTAACACCCTTCCGTCACCGCGCGCGCTGTGGAATCAGGCAAACCCTGCCCTGAGATCACTTCCCCAGCGTCGTAACGAATTTTGGCGGTGTTCGCTAACAAGGTCGTCTCCATCAATGCTAAGCCCGGAGTAATGTACCCTCCCAAATGCTCACCAATTTGGTTCACCACATCCACCTTAATCGCGGTGCCAGCATCTACAATCACCACCTTACCTTTAATCACATGATGGGCCGCCACCACGCCGAGCCAACGGTCAACACCTAAGCGGCTTGGTTCATGATAGGCATTTTTGACCCCACAAGCGGTTTTTTCACTTTGGACATGACACCAACGGCTCGCTGGAAAGTGCGCGGCAAGATCGGCATGCAACAAGGCGCTCTGTTCTTGCGAGCGCACACTGGCGAAATAAATCACACTGGGCACAAACTCATCCAATGCAGGCAGACAATCATCACGCTGCACCCACAACACCTCATTGCCCTCAAAAGCAGTAAATTTGACGCTGGTGTTTCCCGCATCCACTACTAATACTTTCACTGCATCGGACACACTAGCCACGTCGCACACTGATTTCCCCTCCGTGCAACGCTACTAGTTCACCATTCTCTTCTAACATCAGCGCGCCTTTGCCATCGATACCGCGCGCAATACCTTGGCGCTGTTGCGAAACCGTACTCACGGTAACCAACTGATTAAACAACACATCATAGGCTTGCCAATGATGCTGAAAATGTTTCATACCATTGCCCTCTTCAAACAAGCGGCACACCTCTATTAGCTCTTTAGTGAGTTCAGCTAAAATTTCATTGCGACTCGGACGATCCGCCAAACGCGACACCAAATCCGTCCACGGCTGATCCACTTGGGTCATGAAACTGGCGTCCATTTCCACATTTAAGCCGATACCGATAATCACATGACACACGTCTTGATCCGCGACCATTTCCAACAAAATACCGCAAATTTTTTGCCCATCGATTTGCACATCATTCGGCCATTTTAACCCGGGGTTTGGCACACCGATCTTTTTTAACACTCGAGCCACCGCCACGCCGACAGCCAAACTCAAGCCTTCGGTCACACTAGGGCCATTATCGAATCGCCACGCAAACGACAATGTGAGGTTTTTCGCCACACCAGACTCCCACTGACGACCGCGACGCCCTTTGCCATGGGTTTGTCGCTCTACTGACATCAATACAGGCAAAGGCGCGCCCTGCGCAATGTACTTTTTCGCATCGTCGTTGGTGGATTCCGTCTCGAACGATAATCCTAACGCTACCGATTCCGGCACACCCAGTTCACGCAGTCTCGCTTGTGATAACAGCTCAATCGGCGACGGCAAGCGATAACCTCGACCTTTTACCGAATGCACTGTAACGCCAATACTTTCCAATTTTTTTAGTTTCTTCCATATCGCGGCACGGGTCACCCCCAAGGCCGCCCCCAAGGCTTCACCTGAGTGGAATTCATTGTCACTAAGCAGGGCTAGAACAGCTTGCATCCAGATTCTCCAATGGCCCTATCGGCCATCACTTATTTATGTTCGTTTGTAAAAAAATAGTCACTTCTTGCATGAGCTCATCAAAATGCGGATTCCACGATACGCGCGCCGCATGCGGGCTTTTTTCTGTCAGCGCAATGGAACGCTCACCAAACCAATTATTCGTATCCGTGCGACACGCCTGATATTGAGTCGCATCCGACAAATACCAACCACAAATGCGATATTCGCCCGTCGCGCCATAATAAGGATTATTCGGATGGCCGTGAATCGCCATATGCGACAAACCAAGAATTTGCTCATCAGGCCAGTGGCTATTATGCACGCTCAAGCGCGCTGTTTTGATATTTTCTTGGCTTTGGCTGTAGATCACCATCTGGCTGTTTTCGCTGATCATGCCGGTATCGAAAACCTCTTGGGAAACCGAGGAATCCACGGTTTGATCTTCATCCGATAAGGCAATAAACACCGGCACATGCTTGGGGTTGTCCGTCACCTCGGTTCTCACTTCTTTTGCCAAGTGATAAATCTCTGCGATGGCTGGTACAGGAATAGATGCATACTTGGCAAAATCGTCGCTGGGTTCTTTATCCAGCCAGTCTTTTACCAGCGCCAGCCAAGGGGACAACCAATCGATGCCGCTGTTGACCTTAAACGCAGGCGCAAACAGTACCGCGCCTGCCACACTGTCTTCGTGTTGCCAAGCGTATTCTGTTGCCAAAGCGCCTCCCGTTGAGAAGCCCCCTACGTACAAGGTATCCACTTCTTGACTGAACTTATTGGCCCCATGGCGAAATGTGTCACGCCAATCATCTCGCGTCACATCAAGCAAGTCTTCCGCTCGCGTTCCATGGCCGGGCAATAAAACAACGCGCACCTGATAACAGGCTTGTTGCAGCGCGTAAGCAGTATCGCGCATAGAAAATGGTGAATCTGATAAACCATGGGACAGCAAAACACCGACGCTAGGTGTCTGCGCGCATTGCTCTGCGTCTGGCAAAAGTTCAAACGGCATCACCGCCGCCAGTTCCCTTGCCTTATCCTCTTCATTGATCCACACCTTATGCGCTATCAAATGCCGCTCTGCCCGCTCGATATAACGTGAAAAAGGCTCATCGGCCTCATATACGAAAGCGGCCTGGCTCGCCGCACTGAGCGTCATCAGCATAGGAAACACCCATACCCGCTTGTGCCATTGCGCCATTTTAGTTTGCATACTAATTCTAGGTTGCATAATTCGCCTTTTGAATAAAAGCCAGCGTGCTATCATCGCGTGACAAAGCCACCAACATCACCACACTGATTAAAACATGCCAATATCCTACCCTAATGCCGAGCGAGTTCCTTCTCTTTGGTTTCCTCTGGTCAAAAAATTCTACCAAGCGCACTATCCGAGTGGAAAACCCAATAAAGCCGACCCTATCTGGGTGATCAAACACAAGGGCGCTATTTTGTGTGCTGTTAGATTAAAACAACTCGGCGATGACCAGTTGCTCACGGCCATGGTGACTGAGCCAAGCCAGAGAAATCAAGGTCTAGGCGGTCATTTACTCGGCTGTATAAAAAAGGCGCTCAGTGAGCGCCCTTGTTATTGTTTTGCTTTTACACACCTTGAAGATTTTTATACAAAACACCATTTCGTTGCGCTCACGGCTGCACAACTGCCACCAGTGCTGCGAAGTCGGTTTTTAGCCTACACGGCACAAGGGCGAGCTCTAACGCCGATGCGCTATTGCCCGCCCGATTCCTTGAATATCGACTAGTCGACTTATTTTAAATGACCAGCATTGTGTAATTCGCGGTCTTCTACCGGCGGCGGTGTCCATTGGTACTGCCATGTTTCGGTTAACGGCTGACCATTGGCTTCTAAGTACACACGCATGTTAATCGGCTTTGGTGTGCCCTCTTCGCTGGGCGGTACCAAATCAAACATAGCGCGATAACCATCGATAGAGTGCAAAGGGCGCGCAGACTCGATCTCAGTTCGCCCATCCGACGTGGTAATCACGGCGTTTACCTTGGCATCTTGTCCTAACATGGCCAAAGAGCCACCAGCAAAGTCAATCACAAAACGCTTACTGTAATAGTCACGCTTTTTACCAATCACGCCACCAATACCGGTAAAGGTGTCTACCACACGAGCACGGTTCGACTGCACCGGCGGTTGACTGCCCCAATACATCTTGTAGCTGTATAGCAGCTCTTGACCTGCTTCGACCGGTTCGGCTGGGTTCCAAAACGCCACTATATTGTCGAAGGTTTCATCCAGTGTGGGAATTTCCACTAGCTGCACGGACCCCTTACCCCAATCACCCAGTGGCTCTATCCATAAACTAGGACGTTTTTCATAAAACACACCGTCGTCTTGATAATGGTCGAAATTACGATCACGCTGCATCAAACCAAAGCCTTTCGGGTTTTCATCGCTGTAGGCATTAAAACGCAACTGCTCAGGGTTGCCCAGCGGCCGCCAGATCCATTCCCCCTTACCCGTTTGCATCGCTAATCCATCGGAGTCATGAATCTCGGCGCGCCAATCATAATTAGTACGACGATCGTTTTCGCCAATCATAAACATGCTGGTCATGGGCGCTACCCCTAGGCGTTCAATCGATTCACGAGGGTAAATCGCAGAATCCACCTTCATGGTGTAGGGCTCGCCCGGCGACATATCAAAGCGGTACGCGCCCGACACACTTGGGGAATCCATCAAGGCATACACAGTCACTTTATCGGAGCCAGGTTCCGGCTTTTCTAACCAGAAGTCAGTAAACACCGGGAACTCTTCTGGATGTGGCATGGCCGTGTCCACCGCCAAACCACGTGCCGACAAGCCGTATTGCATTTCGCTGCCTACCGCGCGGAAATAGCTCGCACCCAAAAACGCCACCACGTCTCGCTGCCAGTCTGTCGAAAATTGCATTCTAAAACCGGCAAAGCCTAAGTCTTTCGGCAGCGCTTCGCCGTCCACTTGGGACTTGCCGTAATCAAAAGCAGCGGGGGAATACGGAATCGGCGTCGATTCACCGTTTTCCAACTCGTTCATGTGTATTGGCGTATCGAAGCCCAATCCCAAATGAAACCATTCCGCCCGAAACTCAGACGGCTCATCACGCCATACAGCAGCGTCTTTTTTGAAGTGCAATTGTTGGTAATCGTCCCAATCTAAGCGCTTTAAGCTATCAGGCAACTCCCCCTGATGACTTTGATAAGGCTGCGCCGCCAATTGACGCGCATGCCCCTTCAGCCAAGCAAAGTCGAACACTTCCCCTTCTTTAGGCTGGGCGGCCGAAGATTGGGCACGTGACGAAGCATCTGTGTGCAATGAGCTTGCACACGCCGTCATGCTAAACAAGACACCCACCGTAAAGAGCGAACGACTGGCCAAACGCTGCAAACGATTAGCCGGCGAAAGCATTGAAGAAACTGGATGATAACTAGACATAATAAACACTCTATCTGCTAAAAGTTATTGCCTATGTTAGCGAATTGCGCCACCAGTAAGTGTTCAGATAGAGTAAACATTTAAGACATTCGTTTGGAAAACACTCAGCAAACTGACAGTCTAGTGAGTTTAAAAAGCATGACTTTCTGGCGCTCGCCTGTTGTTGTCTATAAAATCGCGACCACTCAATAAAACGATGCAAATACCACAAGGAATCCCACCATGAAAAATGCCGTATTAGGCGTTCAGATGCTGTTTGTTGCATTTGGCGCGCTTGTACTTGTTCCTTTATTAACCGGACTTGACCCTAACGTAGCGCTGTTTGGTGCCGGAATCGGAACCCTGTTGTTTCAATTGACCACTCGACGCAGTGTGCCGATTTTCCTCGCTTCATCCTTCGCCTTTATTGCGCCCATTATGTATGGAGTACAAACCTGGGGCATTCCCGCTACCATGGGCGGCTTAATGGTCGCCGGTTTAGTCTATGTAATACTGGGCGGATTTATCCGCATCAAGGGGGCAGGGTTTATTCATAAACTGCTACCGCCAGTGGTTATCGGTCCTATCATCATGGTGATTGGCTTGGGGTTAGCACCCGTTGCTGTCAACATGGCGCTAGGCAAAAGTGGTGATGGTTCTTTGCAGCTAGTCGATGGCGATATAGCGATCTGGATCGCCTTAGCGTCTTTGCTGACGACCGTGTTGATCAGTGTGTTTGCTAAAGGCATGTTGAAACTCTTGCCCGTGTTCGGCGGCATTGTCGTGGGCTACGTGTTGAGTTTGTTTTGTGGCATTGTCAGCTTCGACGCGATTCACAACGCCGATTGGTTTGCTGTGCCAAACTTCACCGCACCAGAATTTAATATCAACGCGATTCTGTTTATGTTGCCCGTCGCCATCGCGCCTGCCGTAGAACACGTGGGTGATATTTTGTCGATCTCCAACGTGACTGGGAAAAACTACCTGAAAAAACCGGGGTTACACCGTACCATTGCGGGCGACGGCATTGCCACCATGGCTGCGGCTATGGTCGGCGCGCCACCAAACACCACCTACAGTGAAGTAACTGGCGCTGTCATGCTGACCAAAGCCTTTAATCCTGTGATCATGACCTGGGCCGCCATTGCCGCCATTGTGTTGGCATGGATGGGTAAACTCGGCGCGGCACTGCAAACCATTCCGCTACCTGTAATGGGCGGCATTATGATTTTGCTGTTTGGTTCCATCGCGGCGGTGGGCTTAAACACCCTGATCAAAAACCAAGTGGACTTGCACAAGTCGCGTAACCTAATCATTGTCGGCGTGACCTTGGTATTTGGCATCGGTGGCATGGCGTTTGGCATTGGCGAATTCAGCCTGCAAGGCATCAGCTTGTGCGGTATCGTCGCGATTACCTTGAATCTGATTTTGCCGAAAGACATCGGCGACAGCCAAATTGTCGATAAAGCGCAAATGGAAGACTAATCGCTTTTCTTTAACGCTATAAAACTCTCTCAGAACAGCCTCCATCGAGGCCGTTTCCTTACTTTTATCCTTAGTTAATGCTCAATAGCCTGCTTGATCTTCCCTTGTGTTCCACTCATATTATTTAATTAGTTTTTATATAAGGGAAACACGAATGACCAAATACCTCGGTGTTGTGTTTATGGCGCTCTTGCTTAGCGCTTGCTCCACCAATGACAATTGGCGCACAGCGAGCCGCGAACCGGCTGGTATTGCCCCATCGCCCAGTGAAGAAAAAGCCGCGGTGATCGAGTTCTACGCCGCGGACGCCTTTAGTTGGCGCGGTTGGTTTGCGGTGCACACTTGGGTTGCGATCAAAGAAGCCAACGCCGCAGAATACACTGTGTACGAAGTCACTGGCTGGCGAGTACGTCGCGGCTTACCGGCGCTGTCTGAATACACCACAACCACACCCGATCGCTACTGGTTCGGCGCCAAGCCTGAAAAAGTACTGTCAATCATTGGCCCCAAAGCCGACGAACTGATCCCACGCATCCGCGATGCAGTAAAGCGCTACCCTTGGGCGGATGAATACACAGTGTTTCCTGGCCCGAACAGCAATACCTTTCCTACCTGGATTGGCCTACAAGTACCAGAGCTCAACCTAGACATGCCTTTCAGCGCCATCGGCAGCGGTTACGCCGACAACGACTAATCGTAGGCAGGAACGAATTGTAGACACAAAAAAACGGATTCTCTGTGAAGGGAATCCGTTTTTTGTATGACCGTTTTTAAGACAGTAACAACACCTTAGACACTCAGTGCTTGGTCATACCCGGATTAGGAATAAAGTTAATCACTACTTCTTCGGCGTCCGGCGCGCTGCTGTGTGGCGCGTTTACCCGAGTAGGAATTTCCGTCGGCTGGGCTTGCACTACGGTCGACTGCACATCGGTGAAACCACATGCAATGCACTCACGAAACTGCTTTTCTTCTTCGTCATCGCGCCAAGCACGAATCTTGTCCATTTCACTGCAGCGGGGGCAAACGGCACCCGCAATAAAGCGTTTTACTGTCATAACCTTGTCACCTCTGACGACTTACGCCGCAATACCGCTGTGTCTAAGTAATGCGTCTGTGCTTGGTTCGCGTCCACGAAATGCAGCGAATAATTCCGCCGCTGGGCGTGAACCACCATTTGCTAATATAGTATCACGGAAGTGTGCGCCTGTTTCAGTGTTAAAAATGCCGTCTTCTTCAAATTTCGAAAACGCATCGGCCGACAAGACTTCAGCCCATTTGTAGCTGTAATAACCCGCCGCGTAACCCCCCGCAAAGATGTGCGAAAAACTGGTTTGGAAGCGGTTAAACTCAGGCGGCGTCGTTACCGCCACTTTACTGCGCACATCGTCGATAACGGATTGCACCGACATACCCGCTTGGTATTCACGGTGTAAACGGAAATCAAACAAGGAAAACTCCAGCTGTCGCATCATTTGCATGCCCGATTGGAAGTTCTTCGCCGCCAGCATTTTATCGAGTAAATCCTGCGGTAACGGCTCACCTGTTTCATAATGACCCGCAATGTGCGCCAGCGCTTCTGGCTCATAACACCAGTTTTCCATAAATTGGCTCGGCAACTCTACTGCGTCCCACGCCACACCATTAATACCCGATACGGACGACACATCTACTTGGGTCAGCATATGATGCAAACCATGACCAAATTCGTGGAACAAGGTGGTGACTTCGTCGTGTGTGAGCAAAGCCGGTTTGTCGCCGATCGGTGGCGTAAAGTTACACACCAAATACGCAATCGGCAGCTGCAAACGCTTATCGCTTAAACGACGACGTGTACGACACGAATCCATCCAGGCCCCGCCGCGTTTGGCTTCGCGAGCGTATGGATCGAGGTAAAAACGCGACACATCTTCACCGTCCTTGCTGATGGTGAAAAGCTGCAAATCTTTGTTGTAGGTATCGAAGTCTTTTTCTTCGCGAATGTCCACGCCAAACAGAGTTTGCGCCACATAAAACAAGCCCGACAATACCTTGTTCATTGGAAAATACGGACGCAACTCTTCTTGAGAAATGCTGTATTTGTGCTGACGCAGTTTTTCCGCGTAATAGGTCATGTCCCAAGAGTTTAGGGTATCGACGCCATTTTCTTCTTTGGCGAAGGCTTTGAGCTGTGCCAAATCGTCTTCCGCTGCGCTTTTAGATTGTTTACCCAACGTCTCTAAAAAGTCGATTACTTGCTGGCCGTTTTCCGCCATCTTGGTCGCCACGGACAATTCTGCGTAGTTGTCGAATCCTAAAATCTGCGCCATTTCGTGACGCAACGACAAGATTTCGTCGATCAAGGGCGCGTTATCGAACTTGATGTCGCCACTCTGATCCGAAGCTCGTGTGGCGTAAGCACGGTACATTTCTTCGCGCAACTCGGCGTTATCCGCGTAGCTCATCACCGGAATGTAAGACGGTAAATCCAGCGTAAACAACCAGCCTTCTTGATCTTTGGCTTTGGCCATTTGCTGGGCTTGCGCCAAGGCAGATTCTGGCAAACCAGATAGCTCGCTTTCGTCGGTAATTAGCTTGCTCCATGCTTGTGTGGCATCCAACACATTCTCACCGAACTGGCTGCCCAATTCAGACAAACGCTGGCTGATTTCGCCGTAGCGGGTTTTGGCTTCGCCTTCTAAGCCCACACCAGACAATTCAAAATCGCGGATGGTTTGGCTCAAAGCTTCTGTTTGCGCCACGCTTAGCGCTGTTGCCGCGTCGCTTTCTGATAAGCTTTTGTACGCCTGATACAAGGCTTTGTTCTGGCCTAAATCTGTGTAGAACTGAGTCAACTTTGGCAAGCAAGCATTGTACGCCGCGCGCAGTTCGGGCGTATTTTTGACGGAGTTTAAATGCCCGATCGGCGACCAGAAGTTGTTCAAATCGTCATGCAGTTGATCTAATGGTAATACCAAGCTTTCCCAAGTTAGGTGAGTGTTTTCTGACACGCAGGCCTCAATGGCTTCTTGGTTGCGTTTCAAAAGAGCGGTTAAATCCGTTTCGATGTTGGCAACGTCCACTCCGGTAAAGTCCGGTAAACTGGTCGCATCCCATACAGACTGTGACATATCGTGATATCCTTCGAGGTAAGGTTAAGGCGTTTGATGTGGCAGTTTGCCTTCTTACTCTGTCGCCTTAACAAGGCAAAATAAGACGCGAATTTCGCTTCACTGTGCCTAATAAGATAGGTGGTCTTTGTCGTTTTTCAATGCGCTTATCGCTATTGTGTTAATAGTTTCTTCATTTTATGAGAAAAATCATCTGTTAGGAGAGAATTTATGGTGATGAAAGCGTTTCGTGGCAAAACGCCACAGTTGGGCAATCGTGTTTGGGTAGATGACAGCGCCGTACTGATAGGCGATGTCACCATCGGCGAAGACAGCTCCGTGTGGCCATTAGTCGCTATTCGGGGCGACATGCACCGCATTACAATCGGCGCTCGCACCAGCATTCAAGATAACTCCTGTCTACACATTACCCACGCCAGCACCTACAAACCCGAAGGCCACCCGCTAACCATTGGCGACGATGTCACCGTGGGTCACATGGCCATGTTGCATGGCTGCGCTATCGGCAACCGTGTTTTGGTTGGCATGGGCACCACGATTCTCGACGGTGCCGTGGTCGAAGACGAAGTCATCATCGGCGCTGGTTCCTTAGTGCCACCGGGCAAGCGTCTTGAGTCAGGCTTTATGTACCTAGGCTCTCCCGTCAAACAGGTTCGTCCTTTGAACGCAAAAGAAATCGAGTATTTTCAATACGCTGGGCTTAACTACGTCAAACTAAAAGACGAGTACATCGCTGAAGCTAACGAGCCTTCATAAAATAATTTAAAAATAATGCAGAGACCTTGTAAGAAATCGTCATGCAAGGTCGTCCTATTACAGCTAACGCTTTGAGGCTTCAATGACAAATGCGACCCTCTCTGTTGAAATGGATTCTTCAGCAGCCAGCAACATCTTTCAAGATGGGGCTTTTATCGAAGAATTACGTGTGCAAATGCTGAAGTTTGCACGATTACAGGTGCGGGATATTCAGTTAGCAGAAGACGCGGTGCAAGAAGCCATGCTGTCGGCGTATCAACACATTGATCGTTTTGCCAGACAGTCGGCGTTTAAAACCTGGGTGTTTTCCATCCTAAAGAATAAGGTCATAGACTTATTGCGCAAGGAAAAGCGTCATGTGGTCGCCAGTCAATTAGAAGATGGGCCAAACCTTAGTGGTGAGGCTCTTATTGAACACTTATTCGAAGAAAATGGTCACTGGCAAAAGGACGAACGTCCCAAAAAATGGGATCAGCCAGATCACGGTGTGGAAAACGAACATTTTTGGCGAATATTCGACGCCTGCCTAGAGGCTCTACCGGCCAAATACGGTCGACTGTTTATGATGCGAGAATTTCTCGAAATGGAAACTCCCGAGATTTGTCATAACGAAGACGTATCGGTCACCAGCCTCAATGTCACCTTATATCGCGCCCGTTTACGTTTGCGGGAGTGCTTAGAGGACAATTGGTTTGGAAAGGAGAAGTCATAAATCATGATGAATTGTAAGCAAGCAGCCCAAATGCTCTCGGAAAAATTAGATCGCCCCTTGAGTGCCAAAGAAAAAATGGCGCTGACATTGCACACGACAATGTGTCCTCCTTGTCGTTTATTTGGTAAACAAATGGGCAGTTTAAGAGATCTATCCAAAGCTTATACTAAGCCTAAAGATCAGCACGAAGAAAAAAATTGAGTTTGTTGTGTAATAAACTCTTTGGCCGTAACGTCAAAGAATTCGTAACACAACTATGAATTGATTTTCCCTTTATTAAAAACGTGAGGCTCTGATTATGAAAAACACAAAAGCAACTCTATCTCTTGCTCTAGGTACGGCCATCGCTCTTTCTGCTGTTGCTGTAACAGCGCCAGCAGAAGCGGCCAGCAAAGAAAAATGTTACGGCGTTGCCTTGGCAGGGCAAAACGACTGCGCAGCGGGCCCAGGAACGTCATGCGCGGGCACCTCAAAAACCGATTACCAATCCAACGCGTGGAAACTAGTGCCAGCAGGCACTTGCGTGGATACCGCCTCTGAAACATCGGCGACGGGCCACGGCCAA
Source organism: Marinomonas vulgaris (assembly GCF_018145875.1). Classification (GTDB taxonomy): domain Bacteria; phylum Pseudomonadota; class Gammaproteobacteria; order Pseudomonadales; family Marinomonadaceae; genus Marinomonas; species Marinomonas vulgaris. Next base: position 49,448 of record NZ_JAGSSV010000012.1, read on the forward strand.
CTAAAAGCCTTCTAAGCGACCCAATGAACCTGCCTTTTTCTGTTCAAAAAAGCCAAGACGCCACGGCGTCTTCTGGCTTTTTATCCGCATCCGGTGTGAGTTTAAAACCGGCTTATTATCACGACATTTTAAATGCTCTGCCCGCCCTGGGCTTCTTCGAGATTCACGCCGAAAACTACCTGAGTCAAGGCGGCCCCGCGAAACATTATCTGCACAAGATCCGTGAACACTATGACATGACCGTTCATGGGGTTGGCTTATCCATCGGCGGCGCATTGCCTCTGGACAAATCACACCTAGCACGCGTGGTGCAACTGGTTAACGATCTACAGCCTGCGGTGTTTTCTGAGCATCTTGCTTGGTCAACACACGATCAAGGCTTTTTCAATGACTTATTACCTGTCGCCTACGACAAAATCTCTCTGCAGCGAGTGTGTGATCATATCGATCAATTGCAAAACGCGCTTCAACGCCCAGTGCTGATTGAAAACCCGTCCACCTATTTTGAATTTACCCACAGCGATTTTAGCGAAATCGATTTTATAACCGCCATGGTAAAGCGCAGTGGCTGTGGTTTATTGCTCGATATCAACAATGTAGAAGTGTCTTGCTTTAACCGTCAGGCCAATCCATACGACTATCTAGATGCTTTCCCTACCCACGACGTTGGACAAATCCATTTGGCGGGTCACACACTCGACCAAAATCCAAATGTGCCGCTCAAAATAGACAGCCACGACCAAGCCGTGTGCGATCAAGTTTGGGCATTATACGAGCACGCTCTTACTCGCATGGGCGATCGTCCCACATTGATTGAAAGAGATGGCAACCTTCCCTCTTTCGAGCAGTTATTCGCCGAAGCGCAACAGGCCGATCAGGTGCGCAGCCGCATCAAGCGAGGACAACCCCATGCATAAAGCGTTTGCAGCTAGTTTACTGCATCAAAATGATCAGGTGTATTCGCGGATCAAAGGCCAAAGCAACGACGAAAAGCACACGCGTTTCAATGTGTATCGTAACAATGTGTTTGTCTCTCTGATCGATGCTTTAGCCGATATTTTTCCTGTGACGCAACAACTGGTCGGCGATGAATTCTTCCGCGCCATGGCTCGTGAGTTTGTGCAAAACAACCTTCCCAGCTCGCCGGTCATTAGCGATTACGGACAAGAATTTGACGCCTTTATTCGTGGCTTTACTCCGGCGGACAGCGTGCCTTTTTTGGCCGACATAGCCGCGCTAGAGCATCAATTATTGGCGCTCACGCACACCGCTGAATACCCAACGCTCGATCACGAGCAGGTTTCCGCCGCCTTTAGTCAAGTAGAAGACCCTAGCGCCCTACGCTTGTCGTTACCGCCAAACGCACACATTGTCGTGACGACTTTTGCTATTGGCTCTTTGTATCTCGCTCATAAAAACCAACAACACAACATCATAGCGACGCTGACCATCGATGCAAACGAGCATCTATTACTGGCAAAATCTGACTTGTATGCCGAATTGCGCGTGATCAGCCCGGCTGAATCTGAATTTATAAAAAACCTGATGGAAGGCAAAACATTGGGCGATGCCATTCCTGACGATGACACCTTTGATCTTGGCTCTAGCCTAGCCAAAATCATTGAATGGCAATTGCTGACACACATCAGCTAGGCGCCATCGAGACTAAATACACCCACCATAACGCGACCAATAAGAGGAAATCACATGGTTACTTCCATGCTGCGACTATCAGAAATCATGTTTAAGAAAATACCAGAATCCTTGATTCTGTTTATCGCGCGATTCTCCATCGCGGCGGTGTTTTGGAAATCTGGTCAAACCAAAATAGAAGGCTTCTCTCTTGATCTCATTAGCATGGAAGCACAATTAGGCTGGCCGCAACTGAAAGAATCCACCTTGTTTTTATTCGAATACGAATACAATTTGCCGTTGATTTCCGCCAGTCTCGCGGCACTATTGGCGACGATTGCCGAGCACCTCTTGCCTATTTTGATTCTAACGGGGTTTTTCACGCGCTTTGCAGCGTTTGGTTTGGCGGGGATGACGCTGGTGATTCAGTTTTTAGTGTATCCAGATGCGTACCCGACTCACGGAACATGGTTGGTCATTGCCTTGTTGCTCATGTACCGCGGTGCGGGGATGTTCTCGTTGGACCATTTGCTATTGAAAAGACAAGCCTCTAACGCGTTGGCAGAGTAAAGGTCGACGTGGCTTCTTGCGTTTGAGCCGCCGCACCAGACAAGGCGTCGGTCAGTGTACTCAACCGCTTAGAAGTTTGCTCATTGCTTACCGTGACTTCCACAATACGAGTCACGTGTTCGGCAATGTCATTGGCTTCACGGGCTTGCTGCTGCGCTAAGCCAGACAAATCATCCAGACTGCTTAAGGATTTCGCTGAATCCAGTTCCAATTGACGCAAAGGCGTCACCACATCTTCAATTTGCGCCACACCGTGACGCATTTTCTCTTGGCCTTTCGCCATTTCATTGGAGATCTGCAACGACAAACTGCTGATTGTAGTAATGACCTTATCGATCGACGCGGTTACCTCGGCAGTATTGGTCGCTAAATTGCGTACCTCATCGGCCACCACGGCAAAGCCTCGACCACTTTCACCGGCACGGGCGGCTTCGATCGACGCGTTCAGTGCCAACAGATTCGTTTGCTCTGCCACGTTACGAATACTGTTCACAAACTCGGTCACCGTGCTGGCACTTTCGTTTAATTCCGCCACCGCATGGGAAGTTTCTTCAATATACGCCGCCACGTCGGTAATGTCCGTCGCCGCTGAGGTAATCACTTGCTTGCCATGTTTGGCCAAGTCGTGAGCGGCTTCCGCCAAATTACGCGAAATACTGACATGATCGGCCATCACTCGCGCCGCATTGGATAACTCACTGACCGAACCTTGAATGTCGCTCGCCATCACGGCTTGAGTATTTGACCCTTGGTTCACATCGGCCACACTGGTGCGAATCTCGTCCGACGCACTGACCACGGTTTTAGCACTTTTGTCGATTTTTTTAATCACGCCAGCCAAGCTGATTTGCATGCGTTTTACGCTGTCGAGCAAGCGACCAATCTCACCGGTTTGTTCCGTAGTAATGGATTGCGATAAATCACCATGGGCAAATTTATCCAGCAAGGTCACCACGTAATCTAATGGCCGAACGATGCTACGAGTAATCAATATAGACATCACCATGCCAATTAAAATAGCCAAAATACCAACACCAACAATCAGCCAAATAGCCCAATCGGATTCTGATAACACCTCTTGCTGACTGGCTTGCATGATGTTGCGCTCATATTCACCCAGCGCTTTGGTTTGCGTAAGAAAGGTTTGTAGCTCGTCGCGAGTGGACCCAGCCATCAATTGCTTTGCGTCGTCGAGTTCGCCAAATTCCAGCGCTTCTACCGTAGACTGTAGCGCTGCTTGGTAAACTTTTCGCTGAGCTTTAAGGTCTTCAATAATGCGGATTTCGTGGTCGGATTTGACCAACGCAGACATGATTTCTAAGTTGTCGTCTAAGTTTTTATTGCGCGCGTCTATCTCTTTGTAAATGGCGACGCGGGCGTCGCGCTCTTCCAAAACAAACAGCAACAATAAGCGGCTGGCGAGACTTTCGGCGTCTACGTTAAGCTCACCGGTTAATTCTACCAAGGCGGCGTTTTCGTCAACGATGCTGCGAATGCTGCCCGACATCAATTGAAAGCGACTCACCGATAACATCACTACCACAACCAACAAGGCGATCAACACCAAATAGCTCGCGCTAAGACGACCTCGTATACTGGAAAAACCCGGCATTCATACACCTCTTCTTTATGGTTAAGCCAAGGATAAACACACCATGGCGTTGACTTTGACTTGATCTAAACACATTAGACGAAGAGATATCCACTTTTGTTACGAAAACTAACCCAATCGTTTGAACGGCAAACTGTAAGCCAGCAAAAACAAAAAAGCGGCACACACCACAACACTTGGGCCCGTCGGCGTATCCCAATGATAAGACGCCCACAAGCCACCACACACCGACAAACAGCCAAGCACACTGGCAATGGACGCCATTTGCACCGGTGTATTCGAGAGTTTACGCGCCGTCGCGGCGGGGATAATCATCAAGGAAGTAATCAACAAAACGCCGACGATCTTCATCGCCACGGCAATCACTAAAGCCACCAGCAACATCAGTAACAAACGAATCGCCTCGACGGGATAACCTTCCACTTTGGCCAGCTCTTCGTTAACTGTGACCGCCAGCAACGGCTTCCAAAATATCACCAGTAAAGAAATCACCGCCAAGCCACCGCCGTAAATCCAGTACACATCGGTTTGGCTGATCGCCAGCAAATCACCAAACAAATACGCCATCAAATCGATGCGAATATTATCGAGAAAACTCACCGCCACCAAACCCAGAGACAAGGCCGAATGCGCCAAAATCCCCAATAAAGTGTCTGTGGCAATAATATGTTTTTTCTGTAGCGTCACCAGTACCAGTGCCAAGCCCACACACAATACAATGATGGCCAAATTCAAATTAATGTCGAACAAGAACCCCAGCGCCACACCCAATAACGCTGAATGCGCCAGCGTATCGCCAAAATAGGCCATGCGTCGCCACACCACAAACGCCCCTAACGGCCCAGCGACGGACGCTACCCCTAATCCGCCGATTAAGGCTCTAAACAAAAGATCTAACATGGTTTTACCAACTCCAAACGAAATATCGGTCTTGTCGTATTGCTGCTTTTAAGAAATGGTTAAGAGTGATGACAATTGGCGTGAGCGGATGTCGCACCCTTGTGGTTTGCATCCTCGCTCTCAGACAACACATCACCGTGCTCGTCGTGAACATGGTCGTGCTGGTGAGCGTAAATCGCAATGGATTCATCCGCACCGGGCACACCAAACAAGGCTTGATACGCCGGATGACCAGTCACGTGCTGTGGACTGCCAGAACAACACACGTGCTGGTTGATGCACACCACGGTGTCAGTTTTCGCCATCACCAAGTGCAAATCGTGGGACACCATCAAAACACCGCAGCCTAACTCATTGCGAATACCTTCGATCAAGTTATACAGCTCCACCTGACCGTTCACATCTACCCCTTGCACCGGTTCGTCCAGTACCAATAAGTTGGGGTTGTTCAGCAAAGCTCGTGCTAGTAAAACGCGTTGTGTTTCCCCGCCCGATAACACGTGCACTTGCGAACTGAGCAAATGCCCAATGCCAACTTTCTCCAACGTGGGAACGATTTTCGCCTTATCGACGCCTCGTACCAAGGCCAAAAAGTGCTTCACTGTTAGAGGCAAGGTGGGGTCTATGTGTAACTTTTGCGGCATATAACCAATGCGTAAACTCTTGTGACGAATCACTTCGCCAGATGTCGCCGTTTGTAGTCCGAGCAAGGTGCGAATCAAGGTACTTTTACCACTGCCGTTAGGACCAATCAGGGTAACGATCTCCCCTTCACTGATGCTCATGTCGATGCTGTTCAGCAATACACGCCCATTAAAAGTAATACCGATTTTATCGAATGCAACCAATTGCTGACTCATGCTGACGCTCCTGCTGACGCAGCCGCACTCTGGCAGCTTGCACACAAACCAATCAATTCGATAGTCTCAGAGCGCAGCTCAAACCCTTGCTGCGCGGCTTTTTCAATCAGCGAGGCGTGAATGTCTTGGTAGTCGAACTCCATCACATTGTGGCATTGATCACAAATCAGAAAGTATCCTTTGTGTGCCTTGTCGGCATGAGCACAACCTAAGTACGCATTCATCGATTCCACCTTGTGAATCAAGCCCGCATTCAACAGGAAATCCAACGCTCGATACACAGTCGGTGGCGCAGAATTGAAGCCTTCCTCGGCCAATTTTGCCAATAACTGATAAGCACCAAGCGGGCGATGGCTTTCCCAAATCAGTTCCAGTGCGCGACGACGCACCTTGGTCAAGCGCTGCCCCTGCTCCGTACACAGCGTCTCGGCTGTGGCCAAGGCGGTTTTAATGCACTGGTTGTGATTGTGATGTGATTGTGAATTATCGTGAATCATTAAAAAGCCCTTCCTGCGTTACCTAGGTAACTCCAAATCATCGACACACTGATGATGACCAAAGCCAAAGCGGCTACAAAACCAAATAAACGGGTTACTCGTTGACGCCATACTTGGTGCTCGTTGCTCATGGCAAACCCCGTGTCGCGCACAAACACGCTGACTGCCGCCAAAGCCGCCACCGTGATGGCCGTGCCCAGCGCCATGGCAAATGTCGCCACTAAGCCCCAAACGAAAATATTGGCACTTAACGAAAACAACAAAACGAGAATCGCCCCAGTACAAGGACGAATCCCCACCGCGGCCACCATGGCCCATAAACCGCGACGCGCCGCATTGGCTTCTTGAGTCTGCTCGTTGTGGTGAGCATGATCGCAACACGAACCTGTGTGCGCCTGTTCTGAGTGAGCATGTTCTGCATGCCCGTGCTTGATATGAGAGTGACTGGCGTGATCGTGCACATGGTCTTGCGAATGGTCGTGCCCACAGCTGGATTTGCCTCGCGACAAACGCACCAGCATCCACACACCAATCAAACCAACTGCGGCGAAACTCGCCACTTCAAAAAACTGACTGATCTTCATTGCTTTGCCCGCCAAAGAAAACACTTGACTCAGCACCACAATGATCACCACGGCCATCACAGCCTGCACGCCCGCGCACAAAAACGCTAGGCTGATACCACGACGCAACGGCGCTTTGCTGGCCAGCATATAGGCAGAAATCACCGCTTTGCCATGCCCCGGCCCCGCTGCATGAAACACACCATAAAAGAAACTGGTGGAGATTAACCCCCATAACAACGCGGGGCTGCCACCTTTACTGATAGAGCGAACCAGCGTCACCAATTCACGATGAAAGGTTGCCTGTTGAGCAATCACCCACTGGATAAAATCTTGATACGCCGTGAGACCGCTCGCAGCATAAAGAGGAGAACTAAGGCACAACAGCGATAAAGCCAAAAACACGACGCGCTTAAACATACAAACTTGACCGACAATAGGTAGAGTTTTGTTATGGTATAACAATTAAAACCTAAGGAGAAGTCATGCCGACGCGGCGTCGCTGTTTATCATTATTTGATCGATATTTTAGATAGCAATTAAAGAGGAATCGCCACCGGCTGTAAAAAACCCATCACGCCACTCATAAAGATTTGCGCGGCCATAGCGGCGAGGATCAAACCAGTTATTTTTGACAGAACATTCAGGCCGGTGCGTCCGAGCATTTTTTCGATCAAAGAGCCCGAGTACAAAATAATCGTCAGGGTACCAAGGGCAAGCAATAATCCCATCAAACCGATGATTAAATCCCAGCCTTGCAGCTCAGCACCGTAGACTAAAATCGTACCAATCGTCGCCGGGCCAATAATCGTCGGCACCGCCAAGGGTACAACCGACACATCGTCGCGCTCTTCGCTCGGCATGCCCACCGCATGGTTGCGCGTACCATCGCGCACTAAACTCAAGGCCGACAAAAACAACAGCACCCCAGAGCCTATTTTGAAAGAGTCCAGCGTAATGCCCAACACAGCAAACAAACTGCCACCAAAAAAGAGCAACACAATCGAAATAGCCACAGAGGCAATAATCGCCTTGTTCGCCACTTGCCGACGAGACGCCGAAGACTCTCCGCGCGTCAGTGCCAAAAACATCGACAGCACAAAAAACGGCGCAAACAGGAAGAAGAATTTAATCCACGTTGAAATCAATAAGCTCATTTAACACATTACCAGAAAAGCACATCATCACGCGATCAGCGTTGACTCAATGCGAGTTTCACACCAAAGCCCACCAGCAATACGCCGGTTACGCTGTCCATTACCAGCGCGACTTTTGGTCGCGCCAGCCATACTCGCGCTTTGTGAACCATCAGCGCCAGAAAAGTTTGCCATGTCATCGCTATGATAAAGTGAAGTGTGGCCATAAAAAGAGATTGAGCCAAAGCCGAATGGCTTGGGTCGATAAACTGTGGCAAAAACGCCATGTAAAAAATAATCGGTTTGGGGTTGAGTACATTCGACAAAATCCCCTGACGAAAGCCGCCCCAAGCGGTGAGGCTTTTCGTTGAACTTGCGTCTTTGAACGTCATACCAACGGGCTTCATCGCACTGCGAATGGCTTGCACCCCTAGATACACCAAATACGCGGCTCCCACCAATTTAAACGCCGTAAACAGACCCGCTGAACCCAACAAGATCACCGACAAACCCAATGCCGATACCGTGGCATGGGCAAATAACCCCATGCAAATGCCTAAACTGGTTAAAAAGCCCAATCGCCAACCACCCGACGATGCCGCATTGCGCATCACCAAAATCGTATCCACACCTGGGCTCATGGTCAGCACGGTAATCGCCGCCAAAAAAGGTAACCATTGGAAATGCTCTAACATCAACATCTGCTTTTCATCCTGACTGTTTAACGACTAATAACTTAAGATCGACAGGTTAGATCGACCCAAAACACCACAGATGTCTCAGTGGCTTCCCGTTCCATTGGCGTGCAAGTTTCAGACAAGGCGCCAGACAATCGCACCAAGCCTTCTTCTAATGGCTCCATAGCAAAATACAACTCATCGTCGCCAAACGCCATGCTTAATGTCGACGTTTCAAGATTCACCGCGGCAGGCAATTCCACCCCTAAACGAATCCACAGCATTTGATCACGAATGCGCACATCTAAAATGCGCACTTCGCTGGGCGTTAAATCCGCCCCATCTTGCTTCATTTTCATGAAGAAACCGTACTGATCGAAGCTTTGCAGTATCTCGACCATGTCGAGCTTTTCTTGCCCAGTAAATTCCCCGTCGCCGTTCACATCGTATTCAGCGATCAGGCTGGTCGAGGTAAAAAGATCCAAGCCCCACGTGGCTTCCAAATGCGTCACATCGGCTTGATTGACGGTCACGCGATATTGTGAATCCACCCACACATGAGGGTGTGCCATGGCCGATCCAGCAAAGAAAACCGCCATCCCCAAACACAATACAAAACGCATCATACCGCTCATTAAAAACGACCTCTTTACAAAGATGGCACCAAACTCGGCGCGAATCGCACACGGGCTTCTAAAATACGCTGAAACTCTAGCGGATCGTGCTGCTGGGCCAACCGCTCAGGGTCGTGCTTGGCGCCATGCCAGGCTTCCAAGCGCGATAACCAGAAACGCAACGCAGCAATGCGCAACATGTAAGGCCAAGCTTCAACTTCTTCTGGCGTCGCGTCTCGTTCGTGTAAATAGGCTTTTAGCAGCGCACGGTATTTCGCTTGATCCAACTCGCCGCTACTCATGTCCGAGCACCAATCGTTTACCACAATGGCCAAGTCGTACATGGCCCACGAATGACAAGCGTTATAAAAGTCGATGATCGCCGACAGTTTATTGCCCTCAAACAGGGTGTTGTTGTAGAACAAATCCCCATGAATAGTGGTTTTTGGCAAGTCGTCGTGTTCGGCAATAAAGGCATCAAATTCAGCAATTTGCGACTGCAGCAACGCAGCCTGGGCCGGTTCCAATTCGTCTTTGATCGCTTGGCTGGTTTTGTGCCACCAAGCAACGCCGCGGTGACTGTCGCGATGCTCGGGGAAATCTTCACCGGCTATGTGCAACTTCGCCAGCGCCTCACCCATTAATCGGCAAGAAGTTACATCGGTGCTTTTAAGCTCGCCACCGGGGAAACAATCCACAATGATCGCGGGGCGACCATTTACTTCGCGCAAACGCTCGCCGTGAATATCAATCAGCGCCGCCGGCACATTGAACCCCTTGTGTTTTAAATGCGCGACCACATCCAAAAAGTACGGCACTTCTTCCAGCTCAAACTCTTCAAACAAGGTCACCACGTACTTGCCTGTCGTCGTGGTTAAAAAGTAGTTGGTGTTTTCCACACCACCCGAAATACCTTGGAACGAGACCAGTTCACCTAAATAATAATCGGCCACTAAGGCCCGCATGTCAGAGTCTGAAAGGGATGTGTAAACTGCCAAGTTGTGCTACCTAATTTATGATCAAAAAATAACGCGAATAATAAAGCGCCTATGCTCCACAATAAGCGACAAAAGGTCAATTCGAACCGTCTTAATTTTACGTCTACCAAGCCATAATGCAGGAAATCATTACCGAATTAAGACTGAAAAACGCCTCGATAATGCTTAGAATAGAAGCCAATAATCGCCGATTCATAAAGAGGTTCTATTTTGGCTACGGATTCAACAACACAAACTCCCATGATCTTGGTAGACGGCTCGTCTTACTTATATCGAGCGTTTCACGCGATTCCCCCAATGAGCACCAGCACGGGGCATCCGACAAACGCGACCCGTGGTGTGATCAGCATGATCCGCAGCCTGATAAAAACCTACCCAGATTCTCCCATGGTGATCATTTTCGACGCCAAGGGCAAAACCTTCCGCGATGAGATCTACAGCGAATACAAAGCACAACGCCCGCCCATGCCCGACGATCTTCGTCCGCAAATCGAGCCGATTCACCGCATGGTCGAAGCCATGGGCTTGCCGCTGGTCATCATTGATGGCGTGGAAGCCGACGACGTGATCGGCACCATCGCCAAGCAAGTGGGCGAAACCGGCCGTGAGGTCGTCGTTTCAACGGGCGACAAAGACATGGCGCAGCTGGTCACCGACAAGGTCACCCTCGTCAATACCATGAACAACACCGTCATGGACATTCAAGGCGTGAAAGACAAGTTCGGCATTCCGCCAGAGCTTATCATCGATTATTTGGCTCTAATGGGCGACAAGGTCGACAATATTCCTGGCGTGCCGGGCGTGGGCGAAAAAACCGCTTTGGCGCTGTTACAAGGCTTGGGTAGCATCAAAGAAATTTACACCCGCCTCGACGACATCGCGGCGCTGGGCTTTCGTGGCTCGAAAACCTTGGCGAAGAAAATGGCCGACAACAAAGACATGGCGGAATTGTCTTACACCTTGGCGACCATTAAATGCGACGTGGAACTGCCGTTTAATTCCCTTGAGCTAAAAAACGGCGAAGCCGACAAAGAGGTGCTGAAGGAATGGTTCGCCAAGATGGAATTCAAAACCTGGCTGAGTGATTTGGACAAAGCCCCCAGTGTCGAAGACGCCAGTGATACCGTAGCGAACAACGATGGCCAAGCGGCCGCGCCCGTTGCGTCTAATATCGAAGCCAATTACACCACTGTCCTCGACAAAGAGACCTTCGCCGTTTGGTTAGAAACCATTCAAAACGCCAAACTCACTGCTTTTGATACCGAAACCACCAGCTTGAATTACATGGCGGCGGAATTGGTTGGCGTGTCTTTCTCGGTAGAAGCCGGCGTGGCGGCGTATGTGCCGTTCGCCCACGATTACGAAGGTGCGCCGGAACAGCTCGACCGCGCTTGGGTACTTGAACAGCTCAAGCCTTGGCTCGAAGACGACAGCAAAGCCAAAGTCGGCCAGCACCTTAAATACGACGCCAACGTGCTCAACAATTACGATATCACCTTGCGCGGCATCGCCTACGACACCATGTTGGAATCTTACGTGTACAACTCCGTGAGCTCCCGCCATGACATGGACACGCTGGCGAAAAAATTCCTCGATCACACCTGTGTCAGTTTTGAAGAACTCGCGGGTAAAGGTAAGAAACAAAAAACCTTCAACGAAATCGACCTAGAACAAGCGGCGTTTTACGCGGCGGAAGACGCCGACATCACCTTGCGCCTTCACCAAGCCATCTGGCCACAAGTCGAGAAAATACCGGGCTTAGTCAGCGTTTTTAACGACATCGAGTGCCCTCTTGTGCCGGTATTGGCGAAAATGGAACAAACCGGCGCCTTGATCGATCCAGAATTGTTGCACGCTCAAAGTGCAGAAATCGCCGGTAAATTACAAGAACTAGAAATCAAAGCCCACGAAGAAGCCGGTGAAAGCTTCAACTTGAGTTCGCCAAAACAACTGCAAGTGATCTTGTTCGAAAAGCAAGGTTTGCCGGTGATTAAGAAAACGCCAAAAGGCCAACCCTCTACTGCCGAGCCTATCTTGCAAGAACTGGCTGAAAACCACGAATTGCCACGCTTGATCATGGAACACCGCACCTTGTCTAAGTTGAAATCCACTTACACCGACAAGCTGCCCGAAATGATCCAGAAAACCGGCCGTATTCACACGTCTTACCATCAAGCGATCACCGCCACGGGGCGTTTATCGTCGACCGATCCAAACTTACAAAACATCCCGATCCGCTCGGCAGAAGGTCGTCGGATTCGCCAAGCCTTCGTCGCGCCAACCGGCTACAAGCTGGTCGCAGCCGATTACTCGCAAGTAGAACTGCGCATCATGGCGCACTTGTCACAAGACAAAGGTCTGCTAGATGCTTTTACCAAAGACGCCGATGTGCACAAAGCCACCGCAGCGGAAGTGTTTGAAGTCACATTAGACGAAGTCACCACCGAACAACGCCGTCGCGCCAAAGCCATCAACTTCGGCTTGATCTACGGCATGTCCGCTTTTGGTCTAGCGAAACAACTTGGCATTAGCCGCCCAGAAGCCGCGAAATACATCCAGCGCTACTTCGAGCGCTACCCCGGCGTGCAGCAATACATGGAAAACACCCGTGAAGGCGCGAAAGAAAAAGGCTTTGTAGAAACCATTTATGGCCGTCGTTTGTACCTGCCCGACATCAAAGCGAAAAACGCCATGATGCGCCAAGCCGCCGAACGCACCGCGATCAACGCACCAATGCAAGGCTCCGCCGCCGACATCATCAAACGCGCCATGATCAAAATGCACGACTGGCTCGCCAACACCGACCTAGACGTAAAAATGATCCTACAGGTACACGATGAACTCATCTTTGAAGTAGCGGAAAAAGACCTAGACGCCGCCCAAGCGAAAATCGTCGACATCATGCAAAACAGCAGCAAAATCGACGTACCTTTGTTGGTCGAAGCGGGTGTTGGGGATAACTGGGACGAGGCGCATTAAGCGCCTCTAAAGTCACAAGCATAGATATACCAGAGGGAACTGTATGTATAACAAGCCATGGCTCAGTTACGAGCAACAACTTGATAAGCTCATTGAAAATGGGCTTATCATTAATGATAGAAACAAAGCTCTCTCATTTTTGGAAAGAATTGGATACTACCGACTCAGCGGCTATTGGCATCCTTTCAAACAAAGATCTGAACTTTGCTGCCTGTACAACCCAGCAATAAAAAAGCCTAATAAAAAACAAAAACGTGCAACAACATTAGTATTTGACCAGTTTATTACTGGGGCCAATTTCCAAAGTGCTGTCGATTTGTATATTTTCGATAAAAAACTAAGGATGATTGTCTTAGATGCGTTAGAGCGTATTGAAGTCGCTCTTCGGGTGGATATATCTCATACCCTTGGGAGAAATAGCCCTTTCGCCTATTTAGAGCCTGATCATTTCAAAGATTTATTTAGCAAGCAAGTCGACACCAAAACAGGTGTTATTCCACAGCATGCTTGGCTACAAAGTCACGCCAATCTGATATCTCGCTCTAAAGAAGAGTTCATTCTGCATACAAAAGAAAAGTACGGTTTGCCCGTTCCTATTTGGATTGCCTGTGAAGTATGGGATTTTGGAACATTATCTCGACTCTTCAAGGGTATGCTGCCTGAGCAACAAACATTAATTGCAAAAAAATACGGCGTGACGAAAGGAGAAACGCTTGAATCATGGCTACGTTGCTTAAACTATCTTCGTAACGTCTGCGCACATCATAGCCGTCTATGGAATCGCAATATGATTGAGCAACCAAAGCAAGAAGGCCTAAAGGACATTAACCATTTCACTGATAGCTTGAGTGCTCATGCTCTCGCAAGGCCCTTCCTACAGCTTTGCATAACTCAGCACCTTCTAACAAAGATCAACCCTAATTCCACATGGTGGGAGCGCTTAAAAAGCTTACTTAATGAGTTTCCTGACCTAACAGAACAAGGTATAACTTTGGAGGCAATGGGAATGATTGAAGACTACACAGAATGGCGTTGGCAATAAAAAACCCCTAAGCAGATCAGTTGTAAGCAACATCACTGAAAGGGGCCGTGTTGAGATTAATTATGAACCACGAGTTCATTTTGTGCAACGGTGGAACGATTACTCTAGATATAAATGTCAAATTATTATTATACCATGATCAAAATGCACGACTGGCTCGCCGACACCGACCTAGACGTGAAAATGATCCTACAAGTACACGATGAACTGATCTTCGAAGTAGCGGAAAAAGACCTAGACGCCGCCCAAGCGAAAATCGTCGACATCATGCAAAACAGCAGCAAAATAGACGTGCCTTTGCTTGTGGAAGCGGGTGTTGGGGACAACTGGGACGAGGCGCATTAGCGGGCTTAGATAAACCCTAGAACAAAAAAAGCCATGCATGAGCATGGCTTTCTATTTCGTCTGTCTTCGGTGGGCTGCCTAAGCAGGGATATCCGAAGCACTCGTTGATAATGCTAGCCAAAAGAAGCGTATCCGTCAAGACAACTTAAGGAGGCAAGGATGCCATATACCGCTATAGAGCAAACGCTTTCCGTTAATCGGTTCTCAACATATCGCCAAGCGGTGATAACGTCGCTTGGTCAGAACTGCACTCTAACTACCTTAAAGCTATATGAATGGAATGCAGAGCTTTCCAGTCGGTTCTTCTTTCCAATACACATTTACGAAGTCGCCATTCGCAATGCTATTTCTGATGCCATTAGCGGACGTTACGGCAGTGACTGGCCAACCAACACAGTTTTTCAGAACTCGCTAAACCACTCAGATAAGCAAACGCTTTTAACGGCGTTGCGCAACGGCTATCAAGGAGTCGGCAAGCTACTTCCCGAAATCAAATTTGTGTGGTTTGAGAATATGCTTACAAGCCGACATGATGGCCGTATATGGAAGCCATATATCACCAAAACCTTTCCAAATGCACCGACATCAATGACGCCGCAGGAAATCAGAAAAGCCTTAAAAGACGCATGCTACATCATACGAAAATTCAGAAACCGATGTGGCCATCATGAGCCGATATTTAACAGTGCGAGTTTGTATGATGTATATCCACATATCCGTGAGTCATTGAATTGGCGATGCGCTACAACAAGTAACTGGATGAACAGCAAACAGTCTGTTAGTGAACTATTGTGCAAGCCTGTGATATAAAGCGGTATGCACGACTGTTTAATAGCATCGACCTAGACGTGAAAATGATTCTACAAGTACACGATGAACTGATCTTCGAAGTAGCGGAAAAAGACCTAGACGCCGCCCAAGCGAAGAGCACAGACATCATGCAAAACAGCAGCAAAATCGACGTACCTTTGTTAGTCGAAGCGGGTGTTGGGGACAACTGGGACGAGGCGCATTAATAAGCTGCGTGTATGACGATCATTTAAAGTAACGGTACAATGCTCGCTAATCCCAATCAGAGATAAAACATGGCAAAGCGTAAACGCGGCATTTTCAGTAAGTTATGGTTTGTCTTTTGGCGTGCCGCTTTGTTGTTTGTTGTGTTTTTATTTGCATTGAGGTTTGTGCCGCTGTCGACGTCGTCTTTTATGTTGCAGAGCGATTATCCCGTGCAGCAAGAATGGATCGATATTGACGAGCTTCCTTCCTATATTCCGCTGGCGTTTGTGTCGTCTGAAGATCAGCGTTTTCCCGATCACTTTGGTGTCGATTTCGCGGCCATCACTAAAGCATTGAATCAATACGACGATGGCGATGGGCTGCGCGGAGCCAGTACGATTACGCAAAAAACGGCAAAGAATGTGTTTCTTTGGCCAGCTCGAAGCCTTATTCGTAAAGGGTTAGAAGCCGGTTTAGCCATTAGCCTTGAAGCCATTTGGGGCAAGAAACGTATTTTAGAGGTGTACTTAAATATAGCGGAGTTTGGCAAGGGGATTTATGGCATAGAAGCGGCGAGCCAACACTATTTTGGTCGTTCAGCCAGTCGGCTCAGCGCTAACCAAGCCGCACGCTTGGCCGTTATGCTGCCCAGCCCCCGCACTCGAAGCCCAAACCAATTAACCTTTTACCTACGTCAACGAGTGCTTTGGGTTGAACAACAAATGCAGCAGCTCGGTGCCAATTATTTAGCGCCGATTCTTGCCCCATAAAAGCGTCTTTCACAGCGTCAACTGATGGCTACAGCAACCTAGTAATCGCAGAGAACCAGACTTCAGGATTCGGGCTAAATAAGTAGCCAGCTACGCAACCAAGCACCAATACCACAGAAGCCAATGGTTCGTTCCAGTCGGTGAGTTTCAGCGCGGTGCCGAAGGAGCGTTTTACCCGCATACCGGACAATTCGATGCTGTACATTTCATCTAATATGAGGTGTATGGTGGCGCCGATAAAGATGAAACCACCAATGCCCCACGCGGTTTTCGCGTCCAATCCAAACAGATGATGCGCCAGAGGCACGGCACACGCAGTAAAAGCGAGATTCGCCAATACGCTGTGCAAGGCACCGCGGTGTACGGTGAGCTGTTCAAATACCCAGCGAACCACGAAACGCACCACCAAATAACCGACGACCGCGGACGCCAGCACTTCCCAAAGCGGTAATGTGTTCATCCAAAAGACAAAAACTAAGCCAGCCACCAAGGCACCAAATAATCGAAAGACGATACGAATGGCGATGGATTCGTCCGCGTCGATGTCGGGTAATAACCCGCCAAACGTCCCTGCCACAGCGTAAAGCATGGCTTCATTCATGTCGGCCAATCCCGCTGTAAAGGCACTGGCCGCTAACGGTGCGCTGATCAACGCCGCAACGGTAACGTGTGTATTAAAATTGGCCATGTTGCGCCGTCCTTGTGTTTGTATTGTAACGAGAAGTTATCATTGAACTGCTGTGGTTTTTTAGCCTATAAGCCCTAAGTGGGCGCATACTACAGCAAGCGTCCTAAAAAGGGAGTCAGATCCGACTAAACATTCTGGTATGAGTACGAAAAGTGACTGTGTTATGGTCTATACACTCTGTTTTTCCATGATAAGGAGGCGCTTGTGGCTCATAAAAAACCCCATTTACCCGAGAAAATTTGCCCTGTTTGTCAGCGCCCTTTTGTATGGCGCAAAAAATGGGAGCGCGATTGGGCGAACGTTAAGTATTGCTCTGAGCGATGCAAACGCTCTGGGGCGAAAAACTAGGCAGGGCTTTTGTGGTTGCCATTTGCTAGAATATCGTTTTATTTCAGCGCATTTAGCACCAAGGCTCGCCATGACTGTTCTTCTAATGACCCCTCCGATGACACAACTAAATACGCCCTATCCCGCCACGGCGTATTTAACGGGGTTTCTACGTTCTCGAGGTTACGATGCGGTGCAGCGCGACCCTGCTATCGAGCTGTTTTTAGAAATGATGACGGCCCCCGCGCTGGACATCATTCGCCAACATGTAGAAGACAATTTTGAGTCGTTCGAAGACGACGAATTGCCCGATGCGATTTATACTTTTTTGGCAGAATTCGACCGCTATCGCCTTGCCGTGGAGCCGGTGATTCGCTTTTTGCAGAGCAAAGACCCCAGTTTGGCGCTACGTATTATTTCGCGACGCTTTTTGCCCGAAGGACCCGCGTTCGACATTATTGAGCAGATGGAAGCCGTGTCTGGCGATGTGTTAAAAACCGCGTTTGGCACCTTGGGCGTGCAAGATCAAGCCAAGTATCTGGCCACCTTGTTCATCAACGATTTATCGTCGGTCATTACCCAAGGAGTCGACCCTTACTTTGAAGTCAGCCGTTATGGTGAGCGATTGGCTGCAGCGAACCCGAGTTTTGATAACCTATACGACACATTAATGGGCGAGCCGAGCTTTAGCTCGGAGATTCTCGAGCAGTTGGTCGAGCAATATTTAGAAGAAACTCAACCGAGCGTTGTCGCCTTAACCGTGCCGTTTCCCGGCAATATGTTGGGGGCGTTACGCATTGCGCAAACCTGCAAGGCCATCAATCCTGAGCTGCCCATCGTAATGGGTGGCGGCTTTGTTAACACCGAACTGCGTGCGCTAAAAGACCCGCGTATTTTTGAATTTGTCGATTTTATCTGCCTCGACGATGGCGAGCGCCCTTTCATGACGCTGCTGGAATTCTTCGACGGGCAACGGGAAATCGACGAATTAGTCCGCACTTACTTTCTTGCTGAAGACGAACAGGGCGAACCTTACGTTCATCTCAACCAAAACACCGAGTTGCACGATATTCCACAAACTGACGTCGGTGCGCCTATCTACGATGGCTTGCCGTTGACGGAATACCTTTCCTTGTGCGAAATGCTCAACCCCATGCATCGTATTTGGAGCGATGGTCGCTGGAACAAGCTGACCATTGCCCACGGCTGCTACTGGCGTAAATGCAGCTTTTGCGATGTGAGTTTGGATTACATCGACCGCTACGACGCCGCCGGCGCGGACATTTTAGTGGATCGTATCGAGGAATTAATCGCTGAAACGGGACAAACCGGCTTCCATTTTGTCGACGAAGCCGCGCCGCCAAAAGCGCTTTTTGCGCTGGCGAATCGTTTGATCGAACGTGGCGTGGTGATCAGTTGGTGGGGCAACATTCGTTTTGAAAAAACCTTCACACCAGAGCGCTGTCAGTTACTGGCCGATTCTGGCTGTATCGCCGTCAGTGGCGGGTTGGAAGTGGCGTCTGACCGTTTGCTTAAATTGATGAAAAAAGGTGTCAGCGTCGAACAGGTAGCTCGCGTGACCAAAGGCTTCAGCGAAGCCGGTGTTTTGGTGCACGCCTATTTGATGTACGGCTTTCCAACACAGACCGAGCAAGAATCTGTCGATGCACTCGAAATGGTGCGCCAGATGATGCAGGAAGGCTGTTTTCAATCGGCGTTTTGGCACCGATTCGCCGCCACGGTGCACAGCCCCATCGGCCTTAATCCTGAAGAATACGGCATCACCTTGGCCGAACGTCCAGACATACTGTTTGCCGAAAACGATGTGGATTTCACCGACCCTACCGGCACCGACCACGACATGCTAGGCGAAGGCCTACGCAAAGCGCTGTACAACTACATGCACGGCATCGGTTTTGATCAACCGATGAGCTTCTGGTTTGAGCGCCCTGTTGCCCGCACTACCATGAAGAAAGACCTTATTGCCAAGGCCATTCATCACATCCTTGCCATCGACTAATGTATAAATTTGTAACGTTCGTTCAATAAACACACCGCCTCATTGATTAGAGCGTTATACTCAGCGCTCTTATTAGCACGCTGAAAAACAACAACAAAAAGGATACCGCCGCAAGTTTGCTAAGACTTTGAATGCGCTTGTGCATGACTTTTTACCACTTATGATGAGGTCCTATTATGACCATTAATTCTCGCCTAATTGTTGGCTTTGGCACCACGTTAATGATGACAGTCATTATTGCTGTGATCGCTATTAATCAAGTCAATTTCATCGACACCACTATCACGCAAATTACCGATGTGAATTCAGTAAAGCAGCGCTATGCTATTAATTTCCGTGGCAGTGTACACGATCGAGCCATCGCCGTTCGTGATGTGGTCTTAGCAAGAGACGAGAAGGAGCTCAACAGCGCTCTAGAAGACATTGTGGAGTTGAATCGTTTTTACCAAGAGTCGGCAAAGAAACTTACGCCGGTCAAACTGCCCATGTCATCTCAAGAAAAAGCCATCTACGACGATATTCAGCGCATTGAAAAGAAGACCTTGCCACTTATCGCCCAAGTCATTCAAGCAAAGAAGACTAACGATATGGTCACGGCCAATACCGTATTATTAGATGATGCAAAACCCGCTTTCACTGAATGGTTAGCTGCCATCAACGCTTTTATTAATCTTGAAGAAAAAGCCAATCGCACCGCTACCATAGATACTCGCCAAGTGTCTGGCTCTTTTCAAAATTGGATGATTACCCTAACCAGTGCCGCGATTCTGATTGGCCTGAGCGTGGCGTATTTGATCAGTCGTCGTATTAAAAACTCCGTGGGAGCTGAACCTTATGCGGCCGCCAATGTGATCGCCAAAATAGCCAAGGGAGATTTGACTAACCCTGTTTCTTCTCGCTACCCAGAGAGCATCATGTCTTCGGTCGAAGTCATGCAAAAACAAATGGTCACCATTGTAAACAGCATCATCACCTCATCGTCTGAACTGTCACAGCGCTCAGCGACGGTCGCTTCCGGTACTAACCAATCACTGGTGGCTGCTGATAACCAACTGACTTACACCAATTCGACCGTCAACAAGCTGATGGAAATGAATGACAGCATCAATGCGGTATCTGACCGCGTACGCGAGACAGAAAGTAACTCCAACATCACCGCTGAGTTATCGAAAAAAGGCCAAGTTGCGGTACAAAAAGTGGCGGCTGAGATTGAAAAAGTGTCCGTCACAGTAAAAGCTACTGTGGAACAAGTAAACCAACTCGAAGCTCGCACTCATAGTATTGGCGACATTGTTAACGTGATTCGCGGTATTTCAGAGCAGACCAATTTGCTCGCACTCAATGCAGCAATCGAGGCCGCTAGAGCGGGTGAAACAGGCCGTGGCTTTGCTGTCGTTGCCGATGAAGTACGCCACCTAGCCAAACGCACAGGTGATGCAACGGCGGACATTGAAAAAATGATTCTGCAAGTGCAAGAGGAAACCAAAGCCTCTGTACAAGTCATGGAAGCCACCGTTCCACAGGTTGAAAATGGTCTAGCATTGACCAATGAAGCCAGCTCTTTATTGAATGACATTCAGCAACAATCTAAAGATTCCCTTGCGAAGGTGCTTGAAGTCGTCGCCGCCACATCACAGCAAGTGATCACTATTTCAGAGATCAATCACGAAATACAAAAAGTGGCGGACATGTCAAAAGAGACCAGCATGGCTTTGCAAACCAATGCAGATGAAACCTTGGCATTGCAGCAATTGTCAGAAACCCTTAAACACGATATCAATTACTTTAAAGTAAAATAGCTCACTGTGTTTTCTATTCACTAAGCCAAAAGAATTACCTGCTTTTGGCTTAGCTTTTATAGGACGCTCAGCGCACACAAAATACCTTGTCTTGCTGATACAACAGGGCTTGTTCTAGCGGGACGGGTTTAGAGAAGTAATATCCTTGTAGATAGTCACAACCATAGCGGATTAACCGTTCTGCTTGTTGTTGCGTTTCCACACCTTCTGCAATCACTTGCACACCTAGCGCGTGCGCCATCACAATGATGGCTTCACAAAGCGTTTGCGAAGCCAAGTCTTGTTCTAGTTTTCGCACGAATTTGATATCGATTTTTAAGAAGTCGATATCGTAGTTCATGATGTAGGCCAGCGAGGAATACCCTGTCCCGAAGTCGTCTAAGGCGATCTGTATGCCTTTTTCACGAAAGGCTAACAGCACCTCACGAGTGCTTTCATCTGAGTTCATTAGCAAGTGTTCGGTGATTTCCACCACCAGACCTTCCCTTTTGCCAACGCGGTCGTCTGTATTCATCAATAAACTAGACAGTAAACGACCGTTTTCACTATCTTGCTTCGCTAACTGTATCGGAGAGACGTTCACTCCTATTTGGATGTGATCGCCATAGCGTTTTCTCAAGGCGACGAGGGCGCGCTGAGCTTCTTCTATGACCCAATCACCGATTGCTACAATCTGGCCAGACTCTTCTGCGAATTGAATGAATTTATCGGGCGGTATTAGGCCTTTTTGCGGATGATTCCAGCGGATCAGCGCTTCAAACTTTACTACGGCGCCTTGCCTGTCGATGATGGGTTGATACGTTAGATAAAACTCTTTGTTATTGATCGCATTTCTAAGGTCACGAATCAACTCTGTTTTCGTGATCAGGGCCTCTTTGAGATCCCAACTGAAACGTCTCACGGTATTGCGCCCGCTTTGTTTCGCGAGGTACATGGCTTGGTCGGCGGCAACCATAAGCTCTTTGAGGTTTTTACCATCGTCGGGGTACATGGCAACGCCGATGCTCGCGCTTGTGATGACTTCACTGTCTTGTATTGTGTAGGGTTCTAAAATCCTAGAACGAATCTTGTCGCTGAGGGCCAATATCTGCGCTTCGTTGACGCTTTCTTCTTCAAAAAACAGGATGAATTCGTCTCCCCCATAGCGGCTAACCAATTGTGCCGAAGAAGCACATTCCAACAACCGAGTGGCGACCATTTTTAAAACATCGTCCCCTACGTCATGGCCTCTGGTGTCATTAATTTCTTTGAAATTATCCAAATCCAATAAGATAACGCCGATTTTGCAGTGATTTTGTCGGTCTATCAAAATATCAGATAATTTTCGATTTAAAGCATCTCGATTTGAAATGCCGGTTAAACTGTCCGTTTGTGATTGCTGTATTATTTCCTTTTCTGCTTCAGCTTTACGTTGAGCCATGTCTAAAAAGCTGCACTGTAATTCGTCCATTTCTTTCACACCAGTAGGCTGAACTCTCTCTACCGGTTCATTTCGCCCCAGTTTCAATGACAATTCCGACAACAATCTAAGAGGCTTAGAAATAGAATTTAGAACGAAGTACCTCAGCAGTACAAGCAACCCAAGCACCATCATGCTAAAAGTGAAAACGATCCAAGTGTATCTGTGAGTAACGGCCGATAAAGTCTCATCGACCGCAACACCCGTAACAAAGGTCAACAGCACTGATCCATTCGTATCTTTTACTTCATTCTTAACGAACGCTCGGTGTATGCCATCTTCGCCTTTAATGATCTGATTGAAGCGACTGGGAAGATCAAGCTGAATGTTTTTTGGGTAAGCCACTGCTATCTGCTGATTGGCATCCAGAATATAAGCAATGCTGTTCGCGGGTAACTGGCTACTACCTAACAGTGTTTTCCACCAATCTAACGAAATAACAGCAACGGTGGCCCCTAATATCACGCCCGAGTCGCTGTTGCTCTGCACTGGGTACGCAAAGTTCATAGTCGGACGACCTGTCACTCGATCCACCAATACACCGCTGCTAGTAAAGCGTTTTTCCGCTAAGGCGAGTTGTATGTAGTCGCGATCCAGCACATCGACAGGGGACATAAGTTGAGTACCATTACAGGTTAAAATGCCCTGTTCGTTCGGCACACCTATGTTGATATAACGCTCAAACAAGGGCGTAATATCGCTGACAAAAGCAGCACATAATGGCGACTCAGGATTTTGTATTTGTGGTAAAGAAGATAATGAAGACAAGAATTTCTGAGTGGAAGACACTAAAAGATCTTGGTTTTCAGCGGCTTGATTGGAAACAACACGAGCTGTCTTTAAAAGCTCACTTTCTACCATGATGCGGCTGTAATCAAAGTTTAAGTAAATGAAAAAATAGCAGGGCAAAACAATCAGGGCAGACAAAAAATATACCCGACCTTTCAGTGTTTTTAGCATCGTGCCCTCTACGTCTTGGTGCGTCCGCTCAAAACACCAGCCTGTAGCACACATTCAAATTATTTATGTCTTATTAAAACTAGCACAATATCAGTAATTCATCGTCAGCTTTTGATACACATCAAAATATCTATTGTTCCCAATGAAAAAAGACCAAACAGTGGGCGAGATAACTCGCCCACTGTTTAAGATTTTACGCGTCAATACGTTTGTATTTGATACGAGTCGGTGTCGCTTCGTTGCCAGTACGTTGCTTGTAATCTGCTTCGTATTCGGCGTAGTTACCTTCGAAGAACACGGCTTTAGAATCGCCTTCGTAGGCCAAAATGTGCGTAGCGATACGATCAAGGAACCAACGGTCATGGGAAATCACAATCGCAGCGCCTGGGAAGGCAAGCAAAGCGTCTTCTAATGCACGTAAGGTTTCTACGTCAAGGTCGTTGGTCGGCTCATCCAGTAGTAATACGTTACCACCCTCTTTAAGCAGTTTGGCAAGGTGCAAACGGTTACGCTCACCACCGGACAAATGCTTAACCAATTTTTGTTGATCAGATCCTTTGAAGTTAAAACGACCAATATAGGCGCGAGACGGCACCTTGTAATTGTGCACCGTGATCATGTCCTGACCATCGGCGATTTCTTCGAACACGGTTTTGTCACCGTCTAGCTCACGCATTTGGTCAACGTAAGCCAGCTGTACCGTTTCACCAATGGTGACAGAACCAGTATCAGGCTGCTCGATACCAGCGATCATTTTGAACAAAGTCGATTTACCCGCGCCGTTACCACCCACAACACCCACGATCGCACCTTGTGGCACTACCATGTTGAAGTCTTCTAGTAGCATCTTATGTTCGAAGCTTTTGCTCACGCCTTCGATTTCGATCACTTTTGAGCCAAGACGCGGTCCTGGTGGAATGTACAATTCGTTGGTCTCATTACGATCTTGGAACTCTTGCGAGTTCATTTCTTCGAATCGAGCCAAACGGGCTTTGGATTTCGACTGACGACCTTTGGCGTTTTGGCGCACCCACTCAAGTTCAGATTTAATGGCTTTTTGGTGAGACGCTTGCTGCTTGGCTTCGGTTTGTAGTCGAGCGTCTTTTTGTTCCAACCAAGACGAATAGTTGCCTTCGTATGGAATACCGTGGCCACGGTCAAGTTCCAAAATCCAGCCCGCGGCGTTATCAAGGAAGTAACGATCATGGGTAATCGCAACAACAGTGCCTGGGTAATCTTTCAAGAAGCGCT
Organism: Marinomonas vulgaris; assembly: GCF_018145875.1. Classification (GTDB taxonomy): domain Bacteria; phylum Pseudomonadota; class Gammaproteobacteria; order Pseudomonadales; family Marinomonadaceae; genus Marinomonas; species Marinomonas vulgaris. The sequence goes on from NZ_JAGSSV010000012.1 coordinate 74,143, forward strand.
CTAGCCAAGCCACGGATTCCGCATCCAAATGGTTGGTTGGCTCATCCAGTAGGATCATGTCGGGCTTGTTCAGCAACAGGCGACAAAGCGCCACACGACGACGCTCACCACCGGAAAGATGCTCTACTTTTGCGTCCCAATGAGGAAGGCGAAGTGCATCTGCGGCAACTTCTAGTGCGCGCTCTAAATTGTGACCTTCTTTCGCTTCGATCAAGGCTTCAAGCTGACCTTGCTCTTTTGCTAGAGCATCAAAGTCGGCATCGGGTTCGGCGTATTCTGCGTAAACTTGATCCAAACGTGCCATTGCATCAATCACATCGGTAAAAGCTTCTTCAACTATGCCACGCACATTCTTTTCTGGATCAAGGTGTGGCTCTTGTTCTAAATAACCGATCTTGATGCCCGGCATAGGACGCGCTTCGCCGTTATGCTCGGTATCAACGCCCGCCATAATGCGAAGTAACGTGGATTTACCAGAACCGTTAAGACCCAAAACACCGATTTTAGCGCCAGGAAAAAACGACAGGGAAATGTCTTTAAGAATTTCGCGCTTAGGTGGAACAACTTTTCCAACGCGATTCATGCTGTATACAAACTGAGCCATAAAGAATCAACTTATCCTATGAATAATAAAAATGAACAGATACTGTGCCTAAAAAGTACCGTAAGAATAGCACAATTCTCGTTACTGCAGAATGATCAGCGACGCGCCAATCACCACTAAACTGGCCCCCACCCAAGCACCCAAAGCAGGACGCTGCTTGGTAGTGATCCAAAGGCCAGGCAAAATCAATACAGGCACAACCGCAGACAAGGTGGTTACCACGCCCACATTCGCATTTCCCACCCCCCACACCAGCACACTCATCCCAATCACCATACCAATGGTCGCCAGTGCCGCAATGCCAGCAAAGTCGCGTCGTGTTAATTGCCAAAAGGGAATCGTATTGGCTGCCTGTTTGTGTCGATAAAACAACCAATAAGCCAAAAGCAACGCGATGGCGCCGCTCCCTACACGCAACGCCGACACAGCAATCGGGTCCGCACCATCCAGTAATGCCGGTTTACTCAACAAAGCGCCACTGGCTTGTCCTAGCGCTGCGCCCAAGGCGAACAAAATGCCTGAACTTAATTTGCCTTTGGTTTGCTCCCAAGCATGGGCATCGCCTCGTTTACCAAACAAAATCGCCACGATCACACCAGATAACACCAGCCCACAAGCAAACAGCTGACCGGCAGTTAATTGTTCATTGAGAAACAACCAACCCAGTAAAATCGACATGGGAGCATTAGTCGCGAACAGCACACCGGTTCGACGAGGACCAAGCCGATGCACCGCGGTAAACAACAGGGTATCACCGATAAAAATACCCAATAGACCGGATAAAATTACCCCTTCTGTATGCTGCCATAGAGCCCCATTGAACCGCTGAGTAATCAGGCTAATGAGAAGTAAAATTGTGCTGGCAATTACAATTCGGACGGTATTAAACCGCATGGTGCCAAAACGTTGAATCAAACTGGGTGCCATCAAGCTTGAAATTGTCCAACACAGCGCGGCAACTAAACCTGAGAGTTCAGCAAATGGCATAAAGGTCCTTCTTCGTTCACTTAAGCTCGGTAGCTATATTATGGCGGGATTGGTATGATTTAGCGTAGAAAACAACGCCTTAGCCAAGGCATTCTTACACCAAACTAGCCATATTGGAAGCACCATGCGATGCCCTTTTTGCGGAACTCAAGATACTAAAGTTGTGGACTCACGATTGGTTTCGGAAGGCGCCCAAGTCCGTCGTCGACGCACTTGTAACCATTGCCAAGAACGCTTTACAACCTTTGAAGTGGCTGAACTGCAGATGCCCAAACTGATCAAAAGCGATGGTAGCCGCGAAGCGTTTGACGATGAGAAGCTGCGCAACGGCATCATTAAAGCCATTGAAAAGCGCCCCGTCAGCATCGAAGCCATTGAAACCGCCATCACGCGAATCAAAGAAAAAATGCAAGCTACGGGTGAACGCGAACTGCACTCACGTTGGACAGGCGAAGCCGTGATGGAAGAACTGCGACGACTGGATCAAGTGGCTTACGTGCGCTTTGCTTCCGTCTATCGAAGCTTTAAAGACATCAGCGAATTTCGCGAAGCCATCGATCATCTTGAAAGCCATACCACGCCCGTTATTGAGTCGCCTATCAAAGCCTTATCTAAAAAAGAAGACAAATCATGACACTGTACAATCACGAATATTGGATGGCTAAGGCGATTCAACTGGCACAAAAAGGCCGTTACACCACACACCCTAATCCTCGTGTTGGCTGTGTCTTAGTCAAAGATCAACATATTATAGGGCAAGGTTTTCACGTCAAAGCGGGCGAAGACCATGCGGAAGTCAACGCCCTCGCCGCCGCCAATCCTAGCGACGTGATTGGCGCTACCGCTTACGTCACACTTGAGCCTTGCAGTCACCAAGGGAAAACACCGCCCTGCGCAGATGCTCTTATAAAAGCAGGCGTGGCACGCGTTGTCTATGGCATGCAAGACCCAAACCCAGAAGTATCAGGGCGTGGCTTAACGAAAATACGTCAGGCAGGCATCGACGTCGTCGGCCCAATTTTAGAAGCCGATTGCGAAGCGTTAAATCCTGGGTTCATCAAACGCATGCGCGAAGGTTTACCGTACGTTAGAGTCAAATTAGCCATGAGTATTGACGGCCGCACGGCCATGGAATCCGGTGAAAGCCAATGGATTACTGGTCCCGACGCCCGCTTAGACGTGCAACGCTTACGCGCTCAAAGCGACGCCATTGTCACAGGTATTGGCTCCGTCTTGGCCGACAACCCCAGTATGACGGTGCGCATTGACAATGACGACCAAACCACAGACGCCAAAAATGTCCGCCAACCCCTGCGTGTTGTGATGGACACGGCGCTGTCTATTTTGCCGGAAGCCAAAATTCTTTATCCGACCAAACAAGCATGTGTTTTCTCGATTGAAGAAGAAGTCGAAATTGAACACCTAGAGACTCTCAACAAAAAAGGCGTAACAGTGCGCTTCGTTCCACGTGGACAAGACGGTCGTTTAGACCTATTAGACGCCATGGAACAGTTAGCCGATGCTGGGATCAATGAAGTGCTGCTGGAATCTGGTGCCGAATTAGCAGGCAGCTTTTTACAAGCAGGTCTTATTGACGAAATTGTCGTCTTCATGGCACCTAAACTGCTTGGCTCAAACGCCCGCCCCTTGTTTACTTTGCCGTTAGACAGCATGGACGAAGCCGTCGAACTGACACTCAAATCCGTTCGCCAAGTCGGTCAAGACGTACGCTTAGTGTATCTACCCACTTACTTAGACGATGACTTTGAAGAGTCGTTTGGAGAAGAATAAGAAAAATACGCTTTGCAAAGGAAGATAAAGCCTACTTTGTTGAGAAACGGCGAATAAAAATTGCTATAATCGCCAGCCAAGATCTACCCTATACCTGTAACTTTGGCTGGGATGAACATAAAAACCGCCAAAGCGACTTCCAAACAGGCAAAACGCCCATCCAACATGGTAGCGTCGCCTGGACAATTGAGGCAAAAAATGAGCGAACTGGAAACCACAAACGACCAAAACCCAGCACCTAAGCGTAAGGAAAAAAAACCTTCACGCTCGCAACTGCGCAGTGCTTCTCGTCGTTTGGCATTACAAGCTGTCTATCAATGGCAAATGAATCAATCTACAGTAAGCGAGATTGAAACACAGTTTGTAATGAATGAAGATCAAGAAATGGCAAGTTGCGATAAAATTTATTTTCGTGAATTGCTGCAAGGTGTGACTGCTAGTGCGAAAAAACTGGATGGTCTGTTTGAGGAATTACTCGATCGTCCATTAAGCGAACTAGATCCGATCGAACTAGCGGTTATGCGCATCGGTTCATTTGAATTGTCTCAGCGCTTAGACGTGCCTTACCGTGTCGCCATCAATGAAAGCGTCGAATTGGCCAAAGGCTTTGGCGCCACCGAAAGCCATAAATATGTTAATGGCATTTTGGATAAACTGGCTCAACGAGTACGTCGCGAAGAAATCGCAGCGCGCCGTAATAGCTAGCGAAATTTCAATAACAAAAGCCTCGAATGCTCATGCACACTCGGGGCTTTTTTATGTCATTTAAACAAAGCCTCTTATACTGCTATTGACTAGCACCTGCCTCATTCCTCAAGGTCATATGAGACAACCACTGCCGAGCTTCTTGTAATGTCATTTACTTGTGCCTGCCTCATTCCTCAAGGTCTTATGAGACAACCACTGCCGAGCTTCTTGTAATGTCATTTACTTGCGCCTGTCTCGTGCCTCGACGCGTCAGCATAAATGACAAACAAGAAGCCCTTTGTTACTCAGGCGGTAACGTCGACCTGTCAAAACAAACCAGATCAATTCGTCTCTTGTCTGTCAGTGACGTCGACGCATCAATCAGGCTAAAACAGCTAAATACTTCAGTAAAATATCCTGCTCTGTCTATGCGCAGACGCGTCGAGGCACGAGATAGGCGCAAGCAAAAGGCAGAACAGGACATTTTTTGAATGCATCGTTATCGATAAATGTCAGGCATAAAAAAACCCCACACAGCATTGGCTATGTGGGGCTTCTTAATGTTTAAAGCTTGACGACGACCTACTCTCACATGGGATCTCCCACACTACCATCGGCGATGGCGCTTTTCACTTCTG
>NZ_JAGSSV010000013.1 GCF_018145875.1 Marinomonas vulgaris
TCGACGTCACTGACAGACAAGAGACGAATTGATCTGGTTTGTTTTGACAGGTCGACGTTACCGCCTGAGTAACAAAGCGCTTCTTGTTTGTCATTTAGGCTGACGCGTCGAGGGACGAGACAGGCGCAAGTAAATGACATTACAAGAAGCTCGGCAGTGAAGACCTTGAGGAATGAGGCAGGCACGAATAAATGTCAGATAAAAGCGTGCATTGGACTGCGTTTTCTCATAATACATCCATGTAGCTAAGGGTTTTAATAGAGATAGTGAATGTCTTTATGCGTCAGTTAGGTAACGGGATATATGGAGAGTATTTGACTCGGTTTAAGACGATGGTTGATGTTAGGTCTTGTATGTAAGGGAGGTTACCGAGAGACTCATTTAAAAATATTGAAAGTGAAGGTAAGTCGGAGCTGATGACTTTGAGCCAGTAGTTAGCTTCGCCGCTAATAGAGTAACATTCAAGTATTTCTGGAATGGCTTCTATCGTTTGTTTGAAGTCTTTGTCGGAGTTTTGCTGTCTTTTATCAAGGGCAATGTTGACGAAAGCGGTTACTTGGTAGCCAAGTTCACTGGCATTGAGTTGAGTAAAATATGCTTCGATCAAGTTGTGTTGTTCTAGCCGTTGCAGGCGTCTTGAGCATTGAGAGGGTGATAGGTTCACTTGTTCTGATAAGGCGACGTTGCTAAGGCGTGCATTGGTTTGAAGCGCTTTAAGTAGGCGCCAGTCGAAACTGTCGAGTTCAATTTGGTTCATTTAAGATTCCTTACCAGCGTCTACGCATGAGAAGCTGTTATTGTTATTTTAATAATACTGGTTTTGATCAGACCAATTAGAATAAGGAGTTTTTAGAAGGAAACAAGCGGTAGATCTGTTTATTTTGATGCTTTTTCGTGTTTTGTTGCACGATTCTGATTCTCACCTTTTGATACACGAAAAAAAACACCACGCAGTAAACGTGATGTTTAGTGATATACCAATGACAGATTATTAATTAGGTAAGTTTTTTGCTAGCCAAGTTAATGCTTCTGGGTAAGGTTCTGGTAAGTCGAGTGTCGAGAGAGCGGTTTGCAGTACGGATAGATCACCGGAGCAGAAGTTCAGGTGTCCTACTTTTCGCCCAGGGCGAACGTCTTTTTTGTACCAGTAAAGTTCTAAGCCTTTGATGTTTAACCACTGATAATCGACGTCGACACCGATTAAGTTGACCATCATGCTTTGATTTTTGACATTCGCAGGTACAAGTGGCAGCCCTGTAACGGCTCTGACGTGGTTTTCAAATTGACATACACTTGCGCCGGCTTGTGTCCAATGTCCACTGTTATGTACGCGTGGTGCAAGCTCGTTGATCAATAGGTGGTCACCGACTCGGAAGCATTCCATCGCCATGACGCCCACATAATCCAAAGCGTCCATGAGCTTGGTCAGCATGGATTCTGCTTTGTTTTGTAGTGGTTTCAGGCGCTCTAGTGGCGAGATAGAAGCATACAAAATGCCGTTGATGTGCAGGTTCAGCGTTAATGGGTAAAAGTGTGTTTGCCCATCTTTGCCACGAACGCCAACCAGTGACACTTCCTCATCAAAATTGATGGCCTGTTCAGCGATTGCAAGGCCTTTCCAGTCTTCGGGTATGTCTGTACCTTCAGCGTGTTTTAGCCAGTATTGCCCTTTGCCATCGTAGCCGCCACGACGACGCTTCATTAGTACGCGGTCGCCTAGGGTTTCATAGGCAAGGTCGGCTGTTGAGTTTGCTTCGACTGGAAACCAAGGTGCGGTTGCCAATTCAAGACGATCCAGCCACTGTTTTTGTGTGAGGCGATCGGCAAGTTGTGGAAATGTAGCGAGGTTGACGAAGTTGCTGTGCGTAGCAAGTTGTTTGGTTGCTACTGTTTCAGGCCACTCTTCTCGTTCGGCGGTGACGATATCGTCAGGCGAAAGCGCTAAGGTCTCTGTGGACTCAATGTCGACAGGGCGTACGTCTAGGCCAAGTGGTGTGGCTGCTTGTTTTAGCATGGCGCCCAATTGTCCCGCGCCTAATACCCATAAAACTGACATGATTAAGCCTCTCTAGGGTCTGGGTTGGCGAGAACCGTTTCCGTTTGATTCGTGCGAAATGCTTCGATTTTTTCTGCAAGCTCTGGGTTGGTAACAGCAAGAATCTGACAAGCCAATAAACCCGCATTGAATGCGCCAGCACTGCCGATGGCTAATGTTCCAACAGCCACGCCTTTTGGCATTTGAGCGATAGACAAAAGGCTATCCATTCCATTCAGTGCTTTGCTTTGTACTGGTACTCCTAGCACGGGTAAACGGGTATGAGCCGCTACCATGCCCGGTAAATGTGCCGCGCCGCCGGCGCCACCTATAATGACTTTGAAGCCTCTATCGACAGCGCTTTCAGCAAATTCTGCAAGTTTTGCGGGAGTGCGGTGAGCGGAAACTACTTCAACATGATACGCAACGCCAAGGGTATCCATGATCTCTGCGGCGCCTTCCATCGTAGCCCAATCACTTTTGGAACCCATTATTAGGGCAACTTCTGCTTGCAAAATATCTCTCCTATTGTGGTATTCAACGTGGTGCTGAGGGGCATTAAGCGCTGAATAAAATCGGTCATTGGTTCAATGTAACGCCGGTCTTGGGCGTCTACACGTGATAAGAATTGGCGGCTAATATAGCCGATTTTGATAAAAACAGCGAGTGTTGTGGTGCTTTGATGGCACTTGGGAAGCAAATCAAGCAGAAAAGAAAAGAGCGACTAAAGTCGCTCTTGAAGGTATTTGTCGTAATCCGGTATTTGTCGCTCGAATTCACTTTCAAATAAAGGCGATGACACCAAAAAGTTTGCCGAGGCAACACTGCAGGCAATAGGGATATTCCATACCGCTGCTACTCGTAATAAGGCTTTTATGTCTGGGTCGTGAGGCATGGGTTCAAAGGGATCCCAGAAGAAAATCAACACATCGATTTTGCCTTCTGCGATCAAGCCACCCAGCTGCTGATCACCGCCCAGTGGGCCACTTATTAAAGAATGCACAGGCACCTTTAATTGCTTTTGCATCAGGTTGCCGGTTGTGCCAGTTGCCATTAGGTTGTGTTTGATGAGCTTGGCTTTGTGTTCTTCAGCCCATTCAATCAATGCTGGCTTCATGTTGTCATGGGCCACCAGAGCGACGTTTTTACGCTCTGGTGTGACAATGGTTTTTTGTTGCAAGGTCTTGCTCTTCACCGATGATTATTCCTTTACAGCGCCAACTTGTACTACTTTCATCATGTTAGTTGTGCCGAAACTGACAAGGTGGTCGCCTTTGGTCACAATGACAATGTCACCGTCTTTGATCAAACCCAGTGATTTAACGTGATCAATTAGGCCGGTCACGATGGTCTCAACATTGAATTCTTGCGACGAGAAGGCGACTGGAGTGACACCGCGATACAGATTTACCTTGTTTAAGGTAGCTTGATTGGGCGATAAAGCATAAATAGGCAAACCTGAACTGATGCGTGACATTAATAATGGCGTGGTGCCCGATTCGGTCAAGCTAATGATGGCTTTGACGCCTTCAAGATGGTTGGCCGCATACATGGTAGACATGGCAATGGTTTCGTCGATGCTGGTGAATTTTACATCGATACGATGCTTGGAGCGATTAATCGCTGGCTGCTTTTCAGCGCCCAAACACACCCGATTCATGGTTTTAATCACTTCTTCAGGATAGGCGCCAGCGGCGGTTTCTGCCGATAGCATCACGGCATCGGTACCATCCAACACAGCATTGGCTACGTCGAACACTTCAGCACGGGTAGGCATGGCGCTGGTGATCATGGTTTCCATCATTTGTGTTGCTGTGATCACAGGGCGATTCAATTGACGACAGCGTTTGATCATGTGCTTTTGAACGCCAATCAATTCGGCGTCGCCAATTTCTACACCAAGGTCCCCACGGGCGACCATAACGGCATCGGAGGCTAGAATGATGGCATCTAATGTTTCGTTGTCAGCAACCGCTTCGGCACGTTCTACTTTGGAAACAATGCCTGCTTTAAGACCGGCAGCTTCAGCCAGTGCTCGTGCTTCGTGAAGGTCTTCTGCGCTGCGTGGGAAAGAGACAGCTAGGTAGTCAGCTTTTAATGCAGCAGCCGTTTTGATATCTTCTCGGTCTTTATCTGTCAATGCAGCTGCAGACAATCCACCCCCTTGGCGGTTGATGCCTTTGTTGTTAGACAAAGCACCACCGACGATAACCTTGGTGATAACTTCTTGACCTTTTACTTCTAATACTTCTAGCACAACACGACCATCATCGAGCAATAAGATGTTGCCAGGTTCAGAGTCCTTTGCTAGCTGTGGGTAGTCGATCCCCACGCGTTCTTCGTCACCGTTGTTTTTATCGAAGCCCACGTCAAGGATAAAAGTCGCGCCGTCTTTTAGTTCTACTTTGGTGTTTTTGAAACGTGCGATGCGTATTTTGGGCCCTTGCAAATCGCCTAAAATAGCCACATGGCGATTGTTCTTTTTCGCCATCTCGCGAACAACATTTGCTCGGTCAATGTGGTCTTCAGGTTGACCATGAGAGAAATTCAGTCGAAAGACGTTTGCTCCAGCTAGGATGAGTTTTTCAATCATTTCTGGAGAGCTGGAAGCAGGGCCTAATGTGGCAACAATTTTAGTTCTACGAGTCATGTTATTTACCAAAGATTAGAAAGCGTGAAGTAGAGTATAAGAAACGACGAAGGCTGCGTCTGCAGCCTTCGTGTATTTAGATTATTTAGCAGCCATTAATGCAATGGTATTGTCGAGCATTCGGTTAGAGAAGCCCCATTCATTATCATACCAAGCCATTACCTTAACCAATTTCCCCTGAACGCGGGTTTGCGTCGCATCAAAGTTAGAGGTGTAGGCGTTATGGTTAAAGTCAGTGGAAACCAAAGGCTCATGGTTGACGTGTAATACTTGCGCAAGGATCGGATCAGCTTTAATTGCCTCCTCGATAATGCTGTTGATTTCGTCTACTGTAGTTTCTCGTGGCGCTAGGAAAGTCAGATCCACTAGAGAAACGTTGATCGTCGGTACGCGAACAGATAGGCCATCAAATTTGCCTAACAGTTCAGGAATAACCAAACCAACAGCGGCAGCGGCACCCGTTTTGCTTGGAATCATGTTCATAGCGGCGGCACGAGCGCGATATAGATCTTCATGGTATACGTCTGAAAGGCGTTGATCGTTGGTGTAAGCGTGAATGGTTGTCATCAAACCGCTTTCAATGCCTAGTTTTTCGTTAAGTGGCTTCGCAAATGGAGCGAGGCAGTTGGTTGTGCAAGATGCGTTAGAAATCACTGTCATTTCAGAGGTTAAGATGTCTTGGTTAACGCCATAAACCACAGTGGCATCGACTTCTTTACCAGGTGCTGAAATGATGACTTTTTTGGCACCGGCTGTGATGTGGGCGCTGGCTTTTTCTTTGGTAGTGAAGAAACCTGTGCATTCGTATACTACATCCACATTTAGCTCAGCCCACGGAAGATCTGCAGGATTGCGCTCTGAAAAGGTGCGAATTTTATCTTGATTGATGTACAAAGCTTCATCATCGAACGTCACGTCTTCGCTGAAGCGACCGTGAACGGTGTCGTATTTGGTTAAATGCGCGTTGGTTTTAGAGTTGCCAAGATCATTAATAGCAACAATTTGGATTTGATCACGCTTACCTGATTCGTACAGCGCTCTTAATGTGTTACGTCCAATGCGTCCATAACCGTTGATAGCTACTTTAATCGTCATACTCACCTCTAAATAGTGTGATAGTAGCGGAGTACTTAAATGAAAAACCCCGCATTTGAATGTTGCTCTTTGAAGTAAAAATACTACATAAGTAATTTTTTAAGCAAGGACTAGTGATAAATTCCTTAGCATTTGAATAAATATTGATCAGCTTGTGATCTTATGAAGATATTATACAGAGATATATGACAAACGTTAGAGCATTGGGCTGAGAAAAGAGGGATTTCATGAACTTTTTCGTAAATTTATTACATAAAATTAATTTATTTTCGAAATTTGTGACGTTTAACAGATGAAATAAACTTTAAATGTAGTAATATTACATAAAATATAGATCTCAGGTTGGCATTGAGATAATTGAACGAATAATGGAGTGAAGCATGAACCCGATTGTTGCTAAAGTAACGAACGACATTATTGAGCGAAGCAAAATATTGCGTACTCAATATTTACAGGACATGAAGAAAGCACAAGAGCAAGGACCGCATCGTGGAAAGTTATCGTGTGGCAATTTAGCGCACGGTTTTGCTGCATGCCAACCACAAGAAAAACAAAAGCTCACCTTAATGGAAGAGGCTAATATCGGTATTGTCTCTTCTTATAATGACATGTTGTCGGCTCATCAGCCTTATGAACAGTACCCTGACCAAATTCGTGCCGCGGTGAAAGAAATGGGTTCTGTTACCCAGTTTGCCGGCGGTGTGCCTGCCATGTGCGATGGGGTGACTCAAGGCCAAGATGGTATGGAGTTGAGTTTATTCAGTCGCGATAACATTGCACAAGGTGCGGCGATCGCTTTGTCTCACAATATGTTCGATGCTGCCATTTACTTGGGCATTTGTGACAAAATCGTTCCCGGTTTGTTAATTGCTGCGCTACGCTTTGGTCATCTACCCGCTTTGTTTATTCCTGCAGGCCCTATGCGTTCAGGTATTACAAATACAGCTAAATCAGCCGTTCGTCAGCGTTTTGCTCAAGGGCAAGCAACACGAGACGAATTATTAGAAGCTGAATCAGCGTCTTACCACAGTGCGGGGACCTGTACGTTTTATGGCACAGCGAACTCTAATCAGCTGTTGGTTGAAATGATGGGGTTGCAATTACCTGGCTCGTCTTTTGTGAACCCCGATGATCCATTGCGTGGTGCGCTAACCAAATACGCGGCTCAGCTGTCCACTAAAATTACGGCGTTAGGACGAGATTATCGTCCTCTTTGTGAGGTGATTGATGAGCGCAGCATAGTGAACTCCATTGTTGGTTTGTTGGCAACCGGTGGCTCGACTAACCATACTATGCACATTGTGGCGTATGCGCGTGCAGCCGGTATTGTGGTGACTTGGGACGACTTTGCTGCCTTGTCCAAAGTCGTGCCCTTGATGACACGCATTTATCCGAATGGCCAAGCTGATATTAACCATTTTCATGCTGCAGGCGGCATGGCTTTTTTAGTGAAGCAGTTGCTTAAAGGTGGCTTGTTACACGAAGAGGTGAACACCATCGTCGGTAAGGGCTTAAGCCATTATACAAAAGAGCCTTTCTTAGAAGGCGACCAACTGGTGTGGCGAGATGGGCCAGCGAATAGCCTTGATGAAGACGTGGTGAGGCCAATAGAAAACCCATTTAGCAAAGAAGGCGGCTTGACGTTATTAACCGGTAACCTAGGGCGTTCTGTCATTAAGGTATCCGCGGTAAAAGAAGAAAACCGCATTATCGAAGCGCCGGCGGCGGTATTTCATAGTCAAAACGATTTAGCCGAGGCCATTGCCAGTGGTGAGTTAAAACGTGATTGCGTAGCTGTGGTTCGATTCCAAGGGCCAAAAGCGTTAGGTATGCCCGAGTTGCATAAATTGACTCCTTATTTGGTTAATCTACAAGATCAAGGTTACAAAGTGGCTTTAGTGACCGACGGCCGTATGTCGGGTGCTTCTGGTAAAGTGCCTGCTGCTATTCATTTGACACCTGAGGCTTTAGCTGGGGGCTTGATCGCTAAAATTCAAAATGGTGACATGATTCGTTTAGATGCCGTTGCGGGTACCTTATCGGTACTGATCTCAGACGAAGAATTACACAATCGCGCGGCGGCTCGGCACGATTTAACCGCTTCTCATCAGGGTATGGGACGAGAATTGTTCAGTGCTCAGCGTATTCTAGTAAGTGGTGCTGAGCAGGGCGCCTGTAGCTTATTCAATGATTAAAACGTTCCTCTGACTACTGGCATTTTTGCTGGTATATGGTGTTTTTGGGCTTTATTAAGCCCTTTTTTTATTCATAAAAAAGCCCGAACCTTCGCAGTTCGGGCTTTTTAATATCTAACCATAGACTCACCCACACCTAGGGTAAGTCGTAGGTGTTCAATGTATTACTCCATTGTATCCAATGCTTTTTCATATTCGTCAAAAGACTGGGTTACATCTTCTTCTGGCTCACCGCTCGCTAAGCTCACAATGAAAATAGTCAAAGTCGCTAAAATGAAACCTGGAACAATTTCATAAATATCAAAAAGTCCGCCAGACAATTGCTTCCACACCACAACGGTGACACCACCGACGATGATACCGGCTAATGCGCCGTTGCGGTTCATTTTGCGCCAGAATAAGCTCAACAGAATGGCTGGGCCAAAGGCCGCACCAAAACCTGCCCATGCATAAGATACAAGGCCAAGTACGGAGCTTTCAGGGTTTAGAGCCAGTACCAAGGCAACCAGCGAGATGGCGACAACCGCAAAACGACCCACGTTAACGATTTGCTTTTGCGTCGCCTCTTTGTTAAACAATTGCTTATAAAAGTCTTCCGCTAGCGCTGAAGAAGAAACCAGTAACTGAGAATCCGCAGTACTCATGATGGCAGCCAAAATAGCGGCCAATAGAATGCCGGCAACAACAGGGTGGAACACGGCATTAACCAAAATCATGAAGATTTTTTCAGAGTCAGCTAGGTTACCCGCCAAGTTTGCATCGACAAAATTGATGCCAACCAAACCAATCAACAAAGCGCCTGCCATGGATATCATCGTCCAGACCACGGCAATACGACGTGCAGTGCCAATGTCTTTGTTTGAGCGAGCGGCTTTAAAACGCGCAAGGATGTGAGGTTGACCGAAGTAACCCAAACCCCATGCAACAAGAGAAATGATGGCAATGGCGCTAAGTGGTTCGCCGCTGACACTGGTCCAGATGTTGAGTAATTCAGGGTTCTTAGCCATCAAGCTGTTGGAAAGGTCCGACCAACCGCCTTCGATCGCAATAAGCGGGACGATAACCAGCGCCGCGCTCATCATTAAACCTTGTACTAAATCTGTCCAAGCGACGGCAAGAAAGCCACCGAATAGGGTGTAAGAAACAACACACACGGTGCCGATAACAACAGCGTAAGTGTAATCCAGACCAAATACGGTTTCGAATAACTTGCCGCCAGCCACTAAGCCAGAACTTGTGTAAAACAAGAAAAATAACAAGATGAACAACGCCGAAATGGTTTGAATCATCTTAGATTTGTCATTGAAGCGAGTTGAGAGGAAGTCTGGTAGAGTCAAGGCGTTGTTTGCCTTGATGCTATAGGTTCTTAGGCGTTTGGCACAAATTAGCCAGTTTAGCCAAGTACCGACCAGCAAACCACCAGCGATCCAAATGGATTCCATACCTGCTGCAAAAGCATAACCTGGTAAGCCAAGCAGTAGCCAGCCACTCATATCAGACGCGCCGGCAGACAATGCGGTAGGCCAAGGGCCTAAAGAGCGGCCACCAAGAAAGTAGTCTTCTGAGCTAGATGTTCGTTTGTAAGCGTACAGCCCAATTCCTAGCATCACCACTAAGTAGGCTAGGAATGTAAAGCTGATCGCGTAGCTATTTTCTATCATTATTATTGTCCCCTAATTGGAGTGGTTGCGAATGAAACAACCTATTGAAAAGATCATTTATCAGTGTGACCTCATTTTTAAGTATGGCTAAAATGGGGTGTAACCGATTGAATAAAAGATGCTCACTGCATCGTGATACCACATTCGTAAAGCGCATTTAAGACAGTTTTTATTGTGACGGTCGTTGATACTCATGGTGAAAAAGCATGACAAACTGTAAAGAGAATGAATCGCATTTTTACATATTTCAAGACCTGCGCCGATTCTAAGGGGCGTAGGAGGGATAATCTTTCAAAAATCTCTGACAAAGTTACAGGATAGTCCGATTAGACGGGTTGAAAGGACATTTGATGAAATAACATTTCTTTACAGGGTGTTGTCGGAGCGGTAATAAAAGCAAAAGGCACACAACAAATGAGCCTTTTGATTTTTGATTTTTGACTTTCGCTAAGTGTCAGTGTGTAGGCTTAACGGGCGCTATTTTTTATCGACTTTCGGCACGCGAGTATCTCGAACGCTTTGCTTTAGCTTTTTGAGGTGAGCATTAAACTCTGGGCCACGCTTTAACAATACGCCGGTTGCTAAGGCATCGATTAAGGTTAAGTACACGATACGAGAGCTCATCGGCGTATAGATATCTGTGTCTTCCGTCTCTTCAATTGGCAAAACGATAGAACAGTGCTCTGTTAATGGCGACTCTGGGTTAGTAATGCCAATGACAGTAGCTCCCGCTTCTCGAGCAACACGGGCGGTTTCTATGAGTGGTAAAGTGCGCCCTGTATAGGAAATAATCACCACAGCGTCACCTGGGTGAGTGCCTGCTGCGGCCATACGCTGCACGAGAATGTCGGTATAAGCGACGACGGGCATATTAAGGCGAAAGAATTTATGGTGAGCGTCTTTTGCTACAGGACCAGAGGCCCCTAATCCATAAAATTCAATGCGTCTTGCTTGTGCTAGCACATCGACCGCTCGACTGATCAAAGACTCAGGCAAAATATCCTGTGCTCGGGTCAGGTTGTTTTTCGCTGCTTCAAATATCTTCGCCGTAATGGCGCCTGGGCCATCGTCTGGCTCGACGTTTAAATTGACATAAGGCGTGCCGGTAGCAAGGCTTTGAGCAAGAGAAACTTTAAAATCAGGAAAACCACTGCCGATTAAACTGCGGCAAAAACGGTTCACCGTAGGCTCACTGACTTCGGCTCGTGCCGCCAGTTTTGCGATACTCGAGTGAATTGTCGTTTTTGGGTCAGCAAGGATGGCTTCCGCGACTTTTCGTTCGGATTTGCTAAGCGTGCTTAGACGGTCTTGTATTTTACGAATAATGTCTTCGTGTTTATTCATGTATCTGCTTCAAAGTTGGCTATTGACTCGGATTGTTTGATTGTCCATTCTGACAGCGACTTACAATTCTGGCAATAAAATGATGAAAAATGACAACATTATCTGAGTGTTTGGCTAAGATGTCGGCAATATTGCCACTGGAATGTACGATAGAAACTACATTATTGGATGATGGTTTTCTAAATAATGTGTATTTGCTTAGCTGGAATGGCGCACCGCAATGGGTTCTTCGTATTCCTTATGAGAAAAGCGAGCTGTTTCATATTCATCGAGCGGAAGAGCTTAGGGTGTTGAACTGTGCCGCCGAGCAAGGCATCGCGCCAGTCGTGGTCTGGCAAGAAAGCGAAACGGGCTGCGTTGTCAGTCAATTTGTCATGCAGCCCAGTCTAGATTGGTCGGTGTGCCATGGGGATAGCGATATTATTCGTCTTGCTCAGGCTTTGGTTCGATTCCACGCCTTGCCCGCGGGGCAGCACAGTTACTCAGTGTTTGACGTGATTAAGGGTTACCTGCAGCGCATTGAAGAAGGGATTGTCGAAAATGAAAGTCTCAAGAAAGAATATGACTATCTCGTATCAATGTTTCAACAAATGACACTTCCAGAGCGTCTATTACCATCTGTACTTTGCCATAATGACGTAAACCCTAAAAATGTCCTCATGGACAATGAGCATTTATGGCTCATTGATTATGAGTATGCCGGTTTTGGTGATCCTTTGTTTGATTTGGCGCTTGTGGCCCAGTCTCATAATTTAGACCCACGCCAAACTCGCTTGTTGTTGTCGTCTTATGGCGTTGATTTCTCTTCTGGTGGCTTGTTGGCCGCGATTGATCATTACAAAATCGCCTATGGCATGCGAGAAATGGCGTGGATGTTGTTGAAAAGCGCCATCACACCACAAGACAATAAGGCATTCGCTTCTTATTTGGCGTTTAAAGATTCGCCATCGTTAAATCCGTTTTTACTGAATAAAGGTAACGCATGATAATCAACGCCATACCAAGTGACTGGCAAGCTTATTTAGCCGATGAGTTTGAACAAGACTACATGAAGGCACTAGCGCAATTTCTGCAAACAGAGACACGCACAAAAACCATATTTCCAGCGGAGTCCGATTATTTTAACGCCCTTAAAGCGACTTCTTTTGATCAAGTGAAAGTCGTGATTTTAGGGCAAGACCCTTACCATGGCGAAGGGCAAGCACATGGCTTGTCTTTTTCGGTTTTGCCTGGGGTAAAGGTGCCACCATCCTTGGTAAACATTTACAAAGAACTGCAAACCGACTTGGCAATAGAGCCAGCCAAGCATGGCTATTTACAGTCTTGGGCGGAGCAGGGCGTTTTATTGCTGAACAGTGTGTTGACCGTGGAAGCCCATAAAGCGGGTTCTCATCAAAACAAAGGCTGGGAAATATTCACCGATAAGATCATCGAGGTCATTAATCGCGAGCATCAGGGTGTGGTGTTTATGTTGTGGGGAGCGTACGCGCAGAAAAAGGGTCGCCAGATAGATAAGACTAAACACTGTGTGGTCGAAAGTGTGCACCCTTCGCCTTTGTCGGCGTATCGAGGGTTCTTTGGGTGTGGGCATTTCTCAAAAGCCAATGATTACCTGCAAGCGTATAAAAAAATGCCGATCGATTGGGGCCTTCACTCTTTAGGTGAACAGGGTAAAACAGATTCCGGTAACGGCATTCAAATGGGTCAGATAGGGTTGCCTTTCTGACCCTTATTGTTTTTTGTCGTTACTTTATGGCTAACGGATAAGACAAAGGTAAAAAGTAAACGGTTTTTCCGTCCAAGCTTGGTTGAATTATCTCGCTTGGGTCCGTGCTAACAATGACCTGAGCGATGTTTGTGTCTTGTACGGTACCGCAAGCTAGAATCTGGCCTAGGCTTTTGCCTTCTTCATCCACCAAGTCTTTGCTGACATCGAGTTCGCCTTCCCACGTTATTAACGCCAGTTGTTTTTTTGATTTGCCACGGTATTGCATACGAGCAACAATTTCTTGCCCTGTGTAACAGCCTTTAGTGAAGCTGATGCCGCCGGTGCTTTGCATGTTTAGCCATTGGGGCAAAATTGTCTCGCTTTGTTCTAGTGTGATCAAAGGGCGCGCGGTTAAAAGCGATAGGCTGGTTAATTCAGCATTTTGCTCAGTTAAAGCGGGGTATGCGGCTTCGACCAGACGCCACTCCATCTTAAAGGGTGTATTGCATACTGTTAGATTTATCATGCCTTCTTGATGAGACATGGGCAACAGCTCGGATATCTTGTCTGCGTACGATGTCGAATCGAAGGGCGCTTGGGGCGTTAAGTAGGAATAGATATGAAAGTCTTCGCTGGCATCGCTCAATTGGGTTTTAAAAAACACGGCGTACTTTTTCAAATGAATGAGCGTTTTCTCGACCAAATCTTTGGTCATCAACAAAAAGACGCTGTCGTCACCTTGTAGTACAAAAAAGTTAGCGATGATTCGACCTTTCACACTGCAAACTGCGCCATATAAGCCATTGTCATCAGACAGTTTGTTCATGTCGCAGGTCACCTGACCTTGTAAAAATTTCTTCGTGTCAGCACCGGTGATCTTTATCACTCCAAGGTCTACATGTTTTGCCAGCACGTCTTTGTGTTGGCCGATGGCGTCGATGATATGTTGAAGCGTGTTCATAGGGGCGTCCATAAAATAACTCTACTTTGGATAGCGGTGTTTGAATAGCGTATCAGTAATGACAGATTTTACTTTTTCAATGGTGAGGCGCGATAACTATTCCGTTTTTGTTTCAGCAAACTGGGCCTGAATCTCGAGTATCTTTGGCAGCTCTTGTTCTAACAAAGGAATCAGCGAGGGATCAAAATGTTTCCCGCTTTGCTCCTTGATAAAAGCGATAGCTTCTTCGGTTGACCAAGCGCGTTTATAAGGTCGCTCGCTGGTCAAGGCATCAAACACATCCACAAGAGCAACGATTCGCCCTTCGATGGGAATATCTTCTCCGGCGAGACCATTCGGGTAGCCGCTGCCATCCCATTTCTCATGATGTGAAATGGCGACTGAATGAGCCAGTTCAATCAAATAAGAGCTGGGGTTCGATAAAATTTCCGCGCCAATTTGGGCGTGGGTTTTCATTACCTCATATTCGTCAGCCGTGAGTTTGCCTGGTTTAAGCAAGATGCTGTCAGGAATGCCAATTTTACCAATGTCGTGCATGGGAGCGGCCATCATCAGGTCGTCGGCGGATTCGTCACAGAACCCATAAGCCGATGCGATGACTCGTGCGAAGCGACTCATGCGCTGTACATGCATGCCGGTTTCGTTGTCTTTGTATTCCGCCGCTCGACCTAATCTGTCGATGAGATCTATATGAGTATTGAGCAGTTCGTCGGCACGAATCAAAGACAGGTGATTTTTGACCCGGGCCAAAACAATAGCAGGGACAATGGGTTTGGCGATGTAATCCACCGCGCCGATTTCGAAACCTTTTTCTTCATCTACGCTGTCTTTAAGGGCGGTGACGAAAATAACCGGAATGTGCGCGGTCTTCGGATTTTTCTTCAAGCGCTCGCACACTTCTAACCCCGTCATTTCGGGCATCATGATGTCGAGCAATATCAAGTCGACGGTTTCTTTTTCGACCAGATTTAAAGCGTCTTGCCCTGAGCGAGCAAACGACAAGCGATAACGAGCGGCCTGTAATACTTGTCGTAGTACTCGTAAGTTGGATGGTTCATCGTCCACGAGAAGAATACGAGGTGCGGGTTTGCTACCGATTCTCAAGCGTTGTCCTCCTGTGAAAGTAATATTTTTAAGTCCGTTAGAAGCACAACGGCGTGATTAAAATCGAAGTCTGAGATGGCCTCACTGGCCTCAATGACCTGAGGCTTAATAAATAGTGGAGCTTGTTGGATGAGTAATTCGATGTTGTCATCATCTAGCTCGCCAAAATTGACCGAGGTTATCAAAGAATCAACCAAAGCAAGTAAGTCGTCTCTCGATAGATGAGTTTGTAAGTCAGTTTGCTTAGGTGGTGCTGTGAGGTGACTGGCAGACAGGTGCTGTCGCTCTAGTGAGAATTGTGCCAATAATGCACTGATATCCTCGATGAGCTCTTTGCATTGTTCGGCATTTTCTCCTAAAGCCGCTTGCTCTACCTGCATCATGCCATTGGCGATGGAAAGCAAAGCCAAGTTGCCAGAGGTGCCTTTCACTGCATGTGCTAAAGCACGTAAGTCGTCAAAGGCATTTCTAGTCGCTAAGTTCGTTAAGGTGTCCACTAGCTTGTTGTTAGCCTGTTGGAAACGTTCTAATTCCGTGAGATACGTCGGCATATCCTTCCACAAAGTCAGTCCTTTTTGCAGATGAATTTGCTGATATTTGGCATGACCGTGCGGGTTGTAAGTGTCTTTTTGCTCTAGTGTGGTTGGTGTTTCATTCAGCACTCGCGCCATTTCAGCAATCAGAACGGGCATTTCAATCGGCTTGTTGGCAAAGCCATCCATGCCCGCTTGCTCGGCGTCGAGCTTGTCTTCTAGTAGTACATTGGCGGTGAGAGCAATAATAGGGGTATGAGGTAAGCGTTTCTCTTTCTCATAAGTACGAATGATTTGAGTCGCGGTTAGGCCGTCCATATTAGGCATTTGGATGTCCATCAAGATAATGTCTGGCTCGATGGTTTTGAACTGCTTGATAACATCATGGCCGTCTTTGGCCAAAAATACTTCATGCTGATGTTTTTCTAACAATAAGGTTAATAGAGTAAGATTCTGTTCAATGTCATCAGCAATTAATACGCGCTTAGGGGTAATGGTTAGAGCTTGTGGTATTTGTTCATCTGGCGTTAAGGCGGTTTCTACTAGGGGTAAGTCAAAGGTAAAGCGACTGCCGACGCCTATTTCGCTGGTTACCCGGATATCGCCCCCCATTAGATTGACCAGTTGCTTTGAGATACTTGTGCCTAAGCCTGTGCCGCCAAAGCGGCGACTCATGGAGGCATCCGCTTGGGTGAAAGGGTCGAAGATAGTGTCGACACGTTCTTTGGGGATACCTATGCCTGAATCCTCTATAACAAAACGAACCATGTTGTTGGGTTCAGAGGATAGGGTTAAGGACACTCGGCCTGTTTTGGTAAACTTAATGGCGTTACCGAGAATATTCATCAATACCTGACGAATGCGGTCTTCAGCACCTAGATACACACTGGCTAAAGTGGGATCAATACAAAAACTCAGTTCCAAGCCCTTACTGCGGGCTTGTAACCACAAAGTAGAGACGACGTTATCTACTAAGCTGGCAAGAACAAAAGGACGCTGGTCCAGCTCGAGTTTGTTTTTGTCTAATTTGGCACTGTCAAGAATGTCATTTAACAAATGCAACAAAGAGCGTGCCGATTTGCTGATGGTGGACAAGTGTTTTTTGTTGTCACTAGAAACATCCGAGTCCAACAAAATATCTGAAAAGCCAATAATGGCGTTCATAGGGGTGCGGATTTCGTGGCTCATATTGGCTAAAAAAGACGCTTTGCTTTCGGCTGACGCTTCGGCTTTATTTTTTGCATCGCGCAATTCTTCTTCCATTTCGACCCGTGCAGAAATATCCAGAATAACGCCATCAATCCATTCTGGTTGGCCGTCTTCGTCATATATGATCGAACCGTTCTCAAATACCCAAACATAGTGCCCATTTTTATGTTTCAAGCGATATTCTATGGCGTAGTTTTTATGCTCCGTGATGGCATCGTCGATGATGTGTGTGATTTCTTTGTCGTCATCGGGGTGAATCAAGCTGGCCAAGGACACTGTGTGGTTATAAAACTCCTCGGTGCACCAGCCAGCGACTTCTTGAATGGCATCACTGACGAACTTGGTTGTCCATTTGTCATTGATTAAGCAACGAAAAGACGCCCCTGGAATGTTTTTAATCAAAGAACTGTATTGTTTCTCACTTTTTTTGATGGCATCCTCTAGAGCTTTTCTTGTGGAAATGTCAGTGATGAAACCAACAAACAAGGTATCGCCACCGGGAATGTCCACTCGACCAATGCCTAATCGAATAGGAAACACATCGCCATTTTTACGAATGGCACATATTTCTCGTTCTGTGCCAGCGATGCTGGACTCGCCTGTTTGGTTAAAGCGTCCTAGTAGGAGTTTGAACTCATCGATGTAGTGCTGGGTAAACAAAATATCAAAAGATTGATCCAGTACCTCGTCTTCGTGCCAGCCAAAAATGGTTGTAGCGGCTTTATTGAACTCTTTAATGATGCCATAGCTATCAATTGTTACCACGCCATCGACTGCCGTATCTAATGTCGTTTTCAAGCGCACTTCGCTGGTGGTTTTTTCTAGTAAAAGCTGACGATAGCGCAGCTGCGATACTATGTTTAGGGCTAAAAAAAACAGCAATAACATGATGATGGTGACAATGGTCACGATAAATGAAATTGAACTGCCGGAGTTGGCGTCCATGGTGTGCATGTGATGCAGATTTGAGGTGCCAGTGGTGATAAACCGAGCACCTGCCATGCCGGCATAGTGCATGCCAGCAATGGCACCGCCCATAATCAAGGCGCTGATGCAATTGGCTGAAATTGCGCCTAGTTTAGGAAATAGTCGTCTTATATGATAATGAGTTGATAGGGCGATAAAGGCCAGCAATACGGCAATAATAATAGATGCACTAAACCAAAATGGGTCGTATTTTAGTTCGACACTCATTTCCATCGCTTCCATACCAATATAGTGCATGGTGCCTATACCGCCGCCTACCAAGACGCCGTTAGCGAGTAACTGCCATAAAGTCAGATTGATTTTGGTCAACCTTTTTAGCGTGATGTAAGACGCCAGCACACTAGGAATCAAAGACACCGTAGTGAGTACAGGGTCGTAATGAATACCGTGGCCCATGTCGAAGGCCAGCATACCGACAAAATGCATGCTCCAGATGCCACCTGCCATAACCAAAGAACCAGCCATAAAAGCAATGTTGCGGTATTTTTTGATGACGATGTGATGCGCTAGGGAGGTAAAATGCAAGGCAAAAAACGACGCGCCGCTGGCGAGAAGAATAGACAATATCACCATTAGGTAATTGTATTCACCGATGGCTAGCTCACTTTGATCTATTTGAGTGATAAAAAAATTATTTAAAAAAGACATCTCATCAATATTCTATTGGTATAAAAGCAATGGCATCTTTACCCTTATCAAGAAAGGATAAAGCAGAGTAATATTAAGCAGGCAAACACTTTTTACTGCTTAATAATGTGTGTATTAATCCGTTTAGTAATACAAACAAAGAGAATTGTTCTCTTTGAAATTGACTCTGCAATCTTATGTTTTGATGATGTAAGTCAATGTTAATCTTTGTAATAGCATGACACATAAAATACGAAAAATAACCACTATTATCTGATCAAATGAGTAATCAAATGTATTTAGGTCTTGATCTTGGCACTTCTGGTATAAAAGGCGTCGTTATTGACGACAAAGGCACTGTTTTAGCGCAAGAATCGGCGTCGTTAACGGTATCTTCACCGCAACCTACTTGGTCTGAACAAGACCCTTTGTCGTGGTGGCAAGCGTGCGTTGAGGTGATTGCTCAGCTGCAAGATCGTTTGGATTTGGGAAAGCTTAAAGCCGTGGGATTATCAGGGCAAATGCATGGCGCCACCTTGTTGAATAAGCAGGGCGAAGTGCTCAGACCTTGTATCTTGTGGAACGACGGTCGTAGCCAAGCACAATGCGATGCGCTTATGGCTGAATGTCCTGAATTGATGACGCGCTCAGGAAATCTTGCCATGCCGGGATTTACCGCCCCGAAAATACGTTGGGTGCAAGACAATGAGCCCGATATTTTTGCGCAGCTAGCCTATGTTTTACTGCCAAAAGATTACCTGATGTATCGTCTGACTGGTTTGATGACCACCGACTGCTCCGATGCGGCGGGAACCTTGTGGTTAAACCCAGAAACGCGCCAATGGGACGATATTCTATTGGCGGCCACAGGCCTAACTCAGAGTAATATGCCGACAGTACATGAAGGCAGTGACTTAATTGGACATTTATCCCCAAGTGTTGCTGAAGAGCTAGGTTTGCCCTTGTTGCCAATCGTAGCCGGCGGTGGAGATAACGCCGCAGGAGCAGTTGGAATGGGCATCACTTCGCCAGGCCAAGGCTTTATTTCCCTTGGTACTTCTGGTGTGTACTTCAGCGTGAGCGAATCACACAAAGCTAATCCACAAAATACGGTTCATGCTTTCTGTCATGCTCTGCCTCATCGTTGGCATCAAATGGGCGTAACACTGAGTGCGGCCAATTCTTTGGCTTGGCTGGCCAAATTACTCGATAAAAGCGTACCGGAATTATTGGATGCTCTAGAAGACAGCGACATGCTGCGAACGAATGTGTTGTTTTTACCCTACATAAGCGGTGAGCGTACGCCTCATAACGACCCCTTTGCCAATGGCCAGTTTGTCGGATTGACCAACAACACGACAACAGAAGCCATGACGTTGGCAGTATTAGAAGGCGTGGCGTTTTCGTTATTGGATTGCCAAAATGCGTTGCACAGTGCGGGCAGTTCAGTAGAGGCATTGTCTTTGATCGGAGGCGGAGCTCGTTCCGCTTTGTGGCGTCAAATTATTGCGAACGTATTGAATAAGATCTTAGTTTACCGAGATGGTGGAGATGTCGGGCCAGGTTTAGGGGCGGCACGTTTGGCTTTATTGGGCGAGCAACAAAGTCAAGGACAAGATCTTGAGGCTTTAATTGCGCAGCATTGCACCATGCCGGAAATCTTGGAAGAACATCATCCAGAGGAAAGCACGCAAGACTACTACCAAGAAAAGTACGCGCTGTATCAAAGCCTTTACCAAGCGACAAAAGGGTTAAATCTTCGTTTGTCTCAGTTAACCCTTTAACAATATAAACTCTTAAGACGTGGCGGTCATGCCTTCGATGCGGATGTTACTTTGCGTACGGAAGTCTCTTGGTGTGACGCCTTTAAGCTCGTGAAAACGACGATTAAAGTTTGCCACGTTATTAAAGCCCACCTGAAAGCATATAGTAGCTATTTGCTGATCGGTTTCCGTTAGCAAGCTGCAGGCACGACTGATGCGTACGCGATTCACAAACTCAATAAAACGGTTGCCGGTGGCTTTTTTGAAAAAACGCGAAAAATGGCTATCGGACATACCAATCAAGCCGGCGACGCTCGATAAAGTAATGTCTTGGTTGTAGTTTTGTGACACATAATCCACAACGGTGTTGATTTTTCGTTGTAAGGTTTCGTTCGATTTAAGGTCAATTTGAACCGTTGATAATAAACGGTAATCACGACTTTGTGCCAGTTTTTGCAATAAAGGTAGCGACAAAAGCAGTCGTGATAATCCACTAGAATCTCGTACCTTTTGGAACATTTCTTTGAGATAAGCGTGGTCGAGGCCAAAAAATTCAATGCCAGATTTTGCTCTGGTCAGCATAGGAAGAATTTCAGCTAATTCGGGGATGATTTTCATGCCGTTGGCGAAAGCTTCATGGTCAAAACGAATCACCATATCGCGTACATGAACAATTTGCTTATCGTCTTGGCAGATCCAGTTGTGAGGCAATCTCGGGCCGGTCAAAATAAGCTGACCTGGGGAATAATTACCGATGTAATCGCCGACAAACACCTTGCCTGAGGTTTCAACAATGAAGTGCAGTTCGTAATCTTCATGGGCGTGCCAACGAATAAGATCGCTTGGATGACCGTGCTCAAGGTAACGGATGGTTTCGTTGTCCTGAACGATTTCGTATTCGGGGGTAATACGTTTAGCGGTATTAGGCATAATCTTCTCGCTTAAGCGGATACGCCGAGAGTGGACGCGGCTACCTTGCTTACTTTTTTTATTATTAATGAAAACAGACCCAAAGACGTAGACAAAAGCGGTTAAGCAAAGAGTAAACGCCTTCGGGTTGGTTGAGCATTATTTAAGCATATTTTGCCATGGTTGTCTGAATAGCCTGAGTTAACTCTGTGACAAAATCAGGGAAATCTACTGGTACTGTGCCCCATAAGAAGCTGTCTGTCGCAAAGGCTTGAATGCCCTTTTCGTCATGAGTAAAAGGGGCAAGCGCAGCACGATTTGGCTCGTGGTATGGCGTGCTCACTTTACCTTGACTAGACAAATGCATGAAGGCAAACCAACTGGCAATCCCTTGAATGGTTTTGCTTGGGGTGCGGCCTTTTTTGTAAGCACCTTCGAGTGTTGGAAACACAAAGATGGGGAACTTAAAGTAACCATCGGTGCAAATGCGCTCAACGGTATCGCCAATGTTTGCATTGCTAAAACGTTGAGCGATGATTTGGAAATACGCCGGTAAATCCACCACAGAATCCCCAATAGCAGGAATGGAATCTTGCGTGATGAAGTCGGTGAAGTATTGCTTGAGTTCACTGTCGCGCATGGCTTCGTCGAAATAGGTCAAGCCTTTTAATGCTGCTTGGTAAGTCACACAAGTATGACCCGCGTTAAGAATACGGATTTTCGCTTCTTCAAAAGGTACCACATCGGCGACAAACTGCACGCCAACACGATCCAATGGCGGTTTCTCACCAGCAAAATGGTCTTCTACTACCCATTGGATGAAATCTTCGCCCATTACTGTCATAGCGTCGTCGATACCAAAGCGCGAGTGCACATCGTCTACGTGCTGCTGACTTGGTTTTGGCGTAATACGGTCTACCATAGAGCAGGGGAAAGACGCATTGTCAGTCACCCATTGAGCTAATGCGGAGTCTTGTTTTGCCGCAATAAACTGCATTAGACCTGCTTTTAATAGCTCGCCATTGTGGCGTAAATTATCGCAGCACAATAACGTGATTTTGGCGTTGGATGTTTCACTACGCTGCTTTAGGCCCGCGTACAAGAACGCATAAAGTGTGTTGCGCTCACCCGCTACGTCCGCTTTGATCGCGGGATTGTCGAGCATAAGAACGCGATTTTCATCAAGGTAATAACCGCTTTCTGTGACCGTCGAGGTGACTAGCTGGATGCTGGCGTCTGCCAATGCGGCGTCTACATCTGCCGGCGCTTTTGCGCCGTCGATTTGCTTGATCAGCGAGCGAATGTGCTCGTATTGCGTCACGCCATCAGCGGCCATGGTTTTCAACACGTATTCGCCATCTTGATGAACAAAGCGTTCGAACGCTTGGCTGTCTTGTGGGCGAATGTTGACGCCAATAATGCCCCAGTGTTGTTGGTCATCATGGGCAAGCAAGCGATCAATATAAACCGCTTGGTGCGCGCGATGAAACGCGCCCACACCAAGATGTAAAATGCCGGGTTTGATTGCTTCTTTTTGATAGTCTTGAACATTCAATTGTTCAGCGTTTAAAGAAGCCTGAAGGAAATTGGCCATCTTATGCTTCCTCTGGAATAACGGAAACGACTTGGTCGTTATCGTTAAATAAAATAATTTCGTTTACGTCGACATGGATATGGACTTCTTGGCCGTCTTTTAATTCAAGACGGGCGCCAGCTTTCACAATGATAGTTTGGTCATTTTGTAGCTGAATGTGTGCGTAGGCTTCGGAACCTAGATGCTCAACCAATTCGATGCGACCAGTCAGGTCCCCACCTTCTGGTACCAAGGTCAAATGCTCAGGACGAATACCGACGATCACAGAGTCTGGCTGAGTGCCCTTAATGCGTTTCGCAGGGAAGTGAATAGTGTGACCAAACATATCGAACACGAGTTCGTCTTCTTTGTGAGTGATCTTATCCGCTGGAATCAGGTTCATTTTTGGTGTGCCGATAAACTCAGCAACAAAACGGCTATTTGGTTTGCGGTACAGCTCAAGTGGTGTGCCGACTTGCTCAATTTGACCAGCATTAAGAATCACTACGCGATCGGCCAATGTCATGGCTTCCACTTGGTCATGGGTTACGTAGATCATGGTAGTGCCCAGTTTTTTGTGCAGACGAGCAAGTTCTAGACGCATTTGCACACGCAAGGCGGCGTCTAGGTTAGACAAAGGCTCATCGAACAAGAAAACTTTTGGCTGGCGAACGATCGCACGGCCAATAGCCACACGTTGACGTTGACCACCGGACAATTCTTTTGGTTTACGATCCAGTAATGCGTCTAGTTGCAAAGAAGCAGAAACAGAGCGTACTTTTTCTTGAATTTCCGCATCCGACACTTTCGCTAAGCGAAGCGCAAACGATAAGTTATCGGCTACTGTCATGTGCGGATACAAGGCGTAAGATTGGAACACCATCGCCAAATCACGCTTTGAAGAAGCCAGTTCTGTAATGTCACGGCCGTCTAGTTCGATACTGCCGCCAGTGCTGGATTCAAGACCTGCAATGGTACGCAATAAGGTGGATTTACCACAACCAGATGGGCCAACGAAGACGACAAACTCACCCTCGATGATGGATAGGTTAATACCGCGAAGAGCGTGGTAGTTGTCGTAATGTTTTTGTAGATCAGTAATCGCTAAGTAAGACATAAAAGAGTTTCCTAATAATTATTTTACGGCGCCGAATGTAAGGCCTTGGACTAATTGTTTTTGGCAGAACCAACCGAATACAACGATAGGAGCACAAGCCAGAGTAGAGGCAGCAGACAGCTTCGCCCAGAACAAGCCTTCAGGGCTTGAGTAAGAGGCAATCATCGCGGTCAATGGCGCCGCATCAGAAGCGGTTAGAGTGAGAGACCAAAAGGACTCGTTCCAGCAAAGTACGATAGACAAAAGAGCCGTTGATGAAATAGCGCCCATAGACAAAGGCAGTACCACTTTTACTACTTCGTCCCAAGGCGTTGCGCCATCCATACGAGCCGCTTCTAAGATTTCTTTTGGTAAATCTTTAAAGTAAGAAAACAGCATCCATACCACGATAGGTAAGTTCATCAAGGTGAAAATAATCACCAAAGCGGTTTTGGAATCCAGCAAACCGTAGTCGCGACAAAGGATGTAAATAGGAACCAGTACACCTACCGCAGGCAACATTTTAGTTGAGAGCATCCACAACAAGACATCTTTGGTGCGTTTGCCTGGCGCAAATGCCATGGAAAACGCTGCTGGTACAGCAATGATCAGCGCCAAAATGGTTGAACCAAAGGCGGTCACGATGGAGTTGAACGCGTGGTGAATATAGTCACTGCGTTCCTGTACTTCCGAATAGTTGTCTAGCGTCGGTTCAAAAATAAGTGTTGGCGGTATAGAAATCGCCTGCAGCTCTGTTTTGAACGAAGTAACAAACATCCAAAAGATAGGGAAAAATAGCACCAAGGCGATTGTCCATGCGAACAACCCTGTTATGAAGGTTTTGAGTTTGCGTTGTTGATTAAGAGTCATCGTATACACCTTATACCGTTAGGTTCTTGCCAACGGCACGAATTAAGAAGAAAGCGACGATATTCGCCAGCACCACGGCAAGCAAACCACCAGCAGAAGCCGCTGCAACATCAAACTGCAGAAGAGCTTGGTTGTAAATCAAGTAAGTAAGGTTAGTACTGTCGTAACCTGGGCCACCGCCGGTAGAAACAAGAATCTCGGCAAACACAGCCAATAAGAAAATGGTTTCAATCATCACAACCACCGCGATTGGGCGCGCTAGGTGTGGAATGGTTAGGTAGCGGAAAATGTGCCAGCCTGTGGCGCCATCCATTTGAGCTGCTTCTTTTTGCTCGGTGTCTTGTGACTGTAATGCCGTGACAAATACCAAGATTGCAAAGGGAAGCCACTGCCAGCTCACCATAATGATGATGGACATGAGCGGGTAACTGGACAGCCAATCAATCGGTTCAAGTCCAAGAGATTGGGAAATCCAAGCAAAAATGCCGTATACCGGGTTCATCATCATGTTTTTCCAGATCAAGGCATTGACCGTCGGCATGATGAAGAAAGGAGAAATCAGTAAGACACGAACAATGCCTTGACCAAAAAATGGCTTATCAATCAGCGCAGACAGCATGACGCCAAAGACCACGGTAATGAACAATACAGAGAGTAGCAGTATCAAGGTATTAGACACGGCCGGAATAAAGGCAGGGTCGGTGATAAAGAACTCAAAGTTTTGCCAGCCTACAAAGCCATTTTGATCAGGATTATACGAACTAAATTGGATCGTAGAAAAGTAGATGGTCATGGACAATGGAATGATCATCCAAGCTAAAAGCAGGATGACAGACGGCGCCATTAATAAGCGAGTGATTGAACGCTTCATGTTGTATGTCTCTTATTATAAGCAGAAATGTTCACCCTGAAGGCGGGTGAAGAGAATAGGAATAGGGCTTAGGCCCTATTCCTTAGTTCAGTCATGATGTTAGTGGCGAACCACTAATCATACTTGACCAGTAGCCTAGTAGTATCCAGCACGACGCATTTGACGATCAGCTGACGTGTTCGCTGATTTCAATGCTTGCTCAACGGTCATGGAACCGGCTAGTGAACCAGAAATCATTTGACCTGTTGTGGTACCAATCGCTTGGAACTCAGGGATAGCAGCAAACTGAACACCAACATAAGGGGATGGTTTAAGTGTGCTGTCGTTTGGATTTGCAGAATTGATGGCTTTTAGCTCAGCATCAGCAAATACAGCGGCTTCTTGGAATTTAGGGTTAGCGTAAGTGCTTGTACGAGTACCTGTTGGTACGGCTGCCCAGCCATTTGTATTACCCACAAGCTGAATGTATTCTTTTGATGTTGCCCAACGAACAAACTTCTGCGCCGCTTCGGCGTTTTTAGTGGCCGCTGGAATGCCTAGAGACCAAGCCCATAGCCAGTTTGCGCCTTTTTCTGTGACAGAAATAGGAGACTGAGCGAAGCCAACTTGATCGGCTACTTTACTTTGTTTAGGGTCGGTTACGAAAGACGCTGCGATGGTAGCATCAATCCACATGCCACATTTGCCTTCGTTAAACAACGCTAGACTTTCGTTGAAGCTGTTACTGCTTGAGCCTGGAGGGCCATATTTAGTAAGCAAATCAACGTAGAAGTTAACCGCATTGCTCCATTCAGCCGATTCTAGCTGAGGCTTCCAGTTTTCATCAAACCAGCGTGCACCAAAGGAGTTTGCCATGGTCGTCATTAACGCCATGTTATCACCCCAGCCAGCTTTACCACGCAAACAAATGCCGTAAATGCCTTTGCTCGGGTCGTTTACGGCAGCAGCAACATCGCGAATATGTTCCCAACTATCACGGTCGTTTACTTCCATACCGGCTGCTTTCACAAGATCTTTACGGTACATCACCATAGAGCTTTCGCCATAGAAAGGCGCTGCATACATGGTGCCGTCATAGGATAGGCCATCGCGAATGGAAGGTAGGATATCTTGTGCGTCGTAGTTACCACTAGTATCAACCGCTTGTAACCAACCGCGTTGACCCCAGATAGGTGCTTCGTACATACCGATGGTCATTACATCGTACAGACCACTTTTGTTAGCAATGTCTTGTGTGACGTTTTGACGCAATACGCTTTCTTCTAAGGTTACCCATTTGACTTTAATGTCTGGATTGGCTTTTTCGAAGGCAGGTGTTAGTTTTTGCATTTCAATCATGTGACCGTTGTTTACGGTTGCCACTGTGATTTCAGTTGCCGCAAAGGCAGAGAAGGCCGTCATTGATGCAGCAACAGATACTGCACAGGCTAGAGTGTTCTTAGTAAGGCGTTTCATAGGTTTTCCCCGTTTTGGAGTGTCTTTGTTTTTATAGTGGTACCTAACTCTTGATAGTCTCGTATCAAGTCTTAAGTAATATAGACTATGTCATAATTGACACGTTAATACATAAATAGCCGATACTTGTACTATTTTGTTTTGTTTTCAGGAAAATGCTGCAAAAACAGTCAATATAATATCCGTTTAAAGTGATGATGTGCCGGTATCTCTTTGTCAAATAAGGGGTTTATTTGATAAATGTCACAGAATCACTGGGGGCTGTCCTCGTTTTCCCTAAGAAAATGACTATAATGTCAAAAATCTATCAGAAGGATAAAATCATGAGCGAAACATCGGATTCATTGAGCTTTAAGCGCCTCAAATGGCAATGTCGTCGTGGAATGTTAGAGTTAGATGTCTTATTAGAGCCGTTTTTAGACGAAATCTATTTAACATTGGATGATGAAGACAAAGCGCGTTTTCACGAGCTGATTAAATGTGAAGATCAGGAAATGTTCCCTTGGTTTATGCAAAAAGAAATACCGGAGAACCCTGATCTTGCGCGAATCGTAACTATTATTGTGAACCGTGTTCAGCCTGAAAGCTACGGAGCTTAAACGCTCGACGATCAGCACCGCAGTGTGGCTGATGGTCACTCTGTGCTATTTGGCCCTGCTGAAACTCTTTTGGATGCCTACCATTTGGTGGGCATTGCTTTTATTGGCTGTGGCAATAGTGTGGTTGGCTGTTGGAGTGATTGGGTGGCGTCAACCGGCTGTTACTTTGAGTCTACATGAAGATAACGCCATCTTGTGCCGCGGTTCGCAGTGTCAGTCATTGATTTTTGTTCGATTCAACGCTCTGCAACTGATTGCCAAGATCAATCGAGGTTCGCGGTGGCAAGATCTTCTTTGGCCAAAATTCCAAGTGATTTATCGAGACAGTCTTTCGCCAGAAGACTATCAAATCGTCCGCTCTTTTGCGGCGCAACAAATTCTGTTGCACCGCAGTGAAGAAAATAAAGGTTAACACCTTGATTAATCGGTCAGCGGCGGAGCCAATATAGTCGGTGCGCTGCTGGTCAGCTTATCTGGGTAGTCCAAAGTAAAATGCAAACCACGACTTTCTTTACGCGACATGGCAGAACGAATAATCAAATCGGCCACCATGGCCAAATTACGCAATTCCAGCAGGTCGTTCGATACCTTGTAGTTAGCGTAAAACTCTTCGATCTCAGAAAGTAACAGGTCGACTCGATGTTTGGCACGAAGCAAGCGTTTATCGGTTCTTACTATGCCCACATAATCCCACATAAAGCGGCGCAGCTCTTGCCAGTTATGGGTAATAACCACGTCTTCGTCAGAGTCTTTAACCTGACTTTCATCCCAATCTGGAATCTGTATATCGTCATTGGGCGTTGTGTGACTCGTGATATGACGGGCCGCTGAGCGAGCGAATACAATGCACTCCAGTAAGGAATTGCTGGCTAAGCGATTGGCGCCATGCAAGCCGGTATAGGCGGTTTCACCAATGGCGTACAAGTTATCCACATCGGTTACACTGTGCTTGTTCACTAGCACACCGCCGCAGGTATAGTGTGCAGCAGGAACCACAGGAATCGGGCCTTTGGTCATATCGTGGCCGTATTCTAAGCAGCGTTTATAAATAGTGGGAAAGTGCTCTTTGATAAATTCGGGGTCTTTGTGTGAAATGTCTAACAACACATGATGAATACCAAGACGCTTCATTTCATGGTCAATGGCGCGGGCGACAATGTCTCGCGGTGCCAGTTCTTTGCGTTTATCAAACTGAGACATGAAACGAGTACCGTCAGGCAATAACAGTTTGCCGCCTTCACCACGCACAGCCTCAGAAATCAAAAAGGTCTTGGCTTTGGCGTCGTATAAACACGTTGGATGGAACTGATTGAATTCCATATTGGCCACACGACAGCCTGCGCGCCACGCCATGGCAATACCGTCACCTGATGCCGTATCTGGGTTGCTGGTATAAAGGTAAACCTTACTGCTGCCGCCACAAGCCAATGAAATAAATCGGCCATGGAAGACTTCGATCACATCGTCGTCCAAATTTAACGCGTATACACCGACCGCTCGGCTAGGTCCTTCTATGCCCAGCTTGCTGGTGGTAATCACATCGATCGCCACACGATCAGGAAAGAATTCAATGTTTGGGTGATTAGTGGCGTTTTTGATCAATGTTTTAGAAATGGCTAAGCCGGTAGCATCTGCACTGTGAATAATGCGTCTATGGCTATGGCCGCCTTCTTTTGTTAAGTGGTAGGCATCGTCTTCGCCGTAGCGAGTGAAGGGAACCCCTTGATCGATAAGCCAATCGATACTCTCTTTTGAATGCTCAACAGTAAAGCGAATCGCTTCAGGGTCGCCCAATTCGACGCCAGCGTCTATGGTGTCATTAATGTGAGAGTCTATGGTGTCGGTATCAGATAAAACAGCAGCCACACCACCTTGAGCATACAGGGTGGACCCTTCTCGAATATCCGCCTTGGTCAAAATCGCCACGCGATGCTGATCAGCCAGTTCCAACGCCAGCGTAAGGCCGGCGGCCCCTGCGCCAATAATAACGATATCGTGTTTGTAGTGTCGGCTCATATTATTGATCTAATTATGACTAAAAAAATAATGGTACTATTGTTATCAGTAAATAGTGAATACTTTCTGAAGTCGCCTTTTGAAAATTCATCATACTTTCTATTTTTAACGCTGGGCTTTGCTTCTACAAAGAGGGATTGTCGGCATAAAATGGGAACTCGTCGAGATGGATGCTGTCTTCTCCTGTAATCAGCAGAGGCGCATTCAAATATGGTTTTTATATGAGGTGCTTATGCAGCACGACACGTCTTCTGATCAGGCGTTAGTTGAAAAAGTACAGCAGGGCGATAAACGAGCATTTGATTTGCTCGTTATCAAATACCAATACAAGGTCATTGGCTTAATCGGGCGTTATATTCAAGATAGAAGCGAAGTACTGGACGTGGCACAAGACAGTTTTATCAAAGCGTATCGCGCGATAGGCAGTTTTCGAGGTGACAGTGCTTTTTATACTTGGTTGTATCGCATCGCAGTCAATACAGCAAAAAATTACCTAGTAAGTCGCTCTCGTCGCCCTCCAGAATCTGATGTTGAATTGGACAATGAAGAAGTGTTTAGCGTGTACGAAGCCTTAGCTAACATAGATACGCCGGAAGCCAAATTAAATAGCGAACGTCTTGAAAAAGCGATTCATTATGCCATTCAAAATTTGCCCGAAGAGTTGCGCAGTGCGCTGACACTTCGTGAATTTGACGGGTTAAGCTACGAAGACATCGCGTTGATCATGGACTGTCCTGTCGGGACGGTTCGTTCACGTATTTTTCGCGGCCGTGAGGCGGTAGAAAAACACATACGTCCTTTAATGGACGGAGGAGAATAGCCATGGCAGAGTTAAACGATCGCTTTACAGATCAACAAGACGATGAAAAACGCCGCGCTCCCAATTCCCTGCTAAGTTTCTCCGCTATGTTAGACGGTGAAGCCACAGAGCAAGACATAGAGCAACTATTGCAAATGGACAGTGCCGAGCTGGCGACTCAGGCAGAGGGTTTTCATTTGATTCAGCAAGTGATGCACAAGGAAGCGGATATGTCCGTCGGTCTTGAGGGTCACTTTATGGAACGAGTTCGAGCCGGAATCGACGCCGAAGACGATGCTGATTTAAATGTCAATAACATGGATAGCAAGGTGCTGAACTTTACCGCTCCCGTCAAAGTAGACAGTACGTTTGACATCGAAACAAACGCGACTCATGCCAAGCGAACAGATTGGCGCATGATGCTGTCAGGTATGGCGGTAGCCGCCAGTGTGACCTTCGTTATTATGGTGGGAAGTAATCAGCTGTTAGCGCCAAACAGTTCTTCGGCACACTTACTTGCAGAAGTACGTTTGCCGGCTCAACAGAACGCATTAGCACCACTTGATAAATTGGATAGAGATGTTTTGCAAATTGATGATGTGCGATTGCAGCATTACCTTCGACAACACGCTGAACAAGCAGCAATGACAGTCGGGCAAGGCATGATCCCCATGGCCAGAGTCGTTAGCTACCCAATTAAAGAGTAATCTATGAAAGTAAACTTGCCACTGCGCATTTTTTGCCTGTTGTTATGTTGTATAGGCGCTAACGTCGTAAAAGCCGACACCAGTGAGGCAGAAGCGCTGAACCTATTGAGAAACATGACGCAATCCTTTTCGACATTGAGCTACGATGGCGTATTTGTCCATTCTGAAGCCTTAAATATGAACAGTATGCGTATTAGACATGACCTAATGGCGGGAGTGGAATACGAAAGCTTGGAAGATTTGGACGGTGACAAGGTCGAGGTGCTACGCATTCAGGATAACGTGATTTCTGTCTATCCCAATGCATTGTTGACGAACCGTCGAACCCCATTGCCGCCGATGTTTAATCGTTTTAAAAATGTTGAGAGCGAACGTTTACTAAAAGGCTATGACATGATTGTTGAGCCAAAAACCAGCCGAATTGCGGGGCGTGACGCTGTGTCGGTGAGGCTAGTGCCAAGAGATAATTATCGATACGGACATCAGTTTTGGCTCGATAAAGACAATCACTTTTTACTCAAGCACGACATGATGAAAACCGATGGCCAGTTGCTAGAGCGCATACAATTTACTTCGGTTAATTTCGACCCAGACTTGAAACAAGAAGACTTTGTCCCCAAAAAAGACAGTTATTCTGAGCCTGTCTTAGATGCTCAGCCAAGAAGAGTCAAAAATCTATGGCAGTTCGATTGGTTGCCAGACGGTTTTGCATTGGTTTGGCCCGAAGCACGCTCCTTGGATGAGGGTACGAGCATGTTACTTTTATCTGACGGTATGACAAGCGTGTCGGTGTTTGTTGAACCGACCATGAAAGCGAAAAAGCTGTCTATTCTAGACATGGGGGCCACCATTGCGGGCGAGCGCAGTATAAATGTGAACGAACACTTGTATTTATTGACCATGGTCGGCGAAGTACCAGAGCCTACCATCGAAAGATTGATGATGGCGATTGTGCCAAGGGTTGATCATGATTGAAGAAACGGGACAAGTGTTGTCTGTTGAGGATGGCTTTGCCGATGTAGAAACCATACGTACCAGCAGCTGCACGGCGTGTCGTGCTCGCCATGGTTGTGGTCATCATGCTATCGCACAAGTGTCTTCTGCCAATCGAATGCGCATGAAAGCCATTGACCCTTTGGCAGTGGAAGTAGGCCAAAGGGTAGTGGTGGGTATTCCTGAAGATACCTTGTTGCAAGCCTCTGTGTGGATGTACATGATTCCCTTGCTTGGGTTGGTATTGGGCGCTGTTTTCCCTTCACTATGGAGTGGTGGCTCAGAAATAGCCGTGTTGTTTTCGGTCGTGGGCTTTGCTGGTGGCTTATTATTGGCAAAACGAAAGTCCCAGCATGAAATGAATAATTTGGATTATTACCCTAAAATTTTAAGAATTGAATCGCTTGAGAATCGTATACCCTTAGTGGTGACGCCTTAAGTTTCACCTGTCTTCACCTGGCACTGTAATGAGTTTGATATGTCTTAAGGAGACCAATCAATGAACAGATTGCTTAAACACGTTAGCGTCGTGGTTGTTAGTACATTTATGATGACTTCCATGCTAACTCATGCGGCGTCTTTACCTGACTTTACCGAGTTAGTCGAAGAAGCTTCCCCAGCGGTTGTGAACATCAGCACCGAACAAGCGGTGGCCACAAAAGCGTCCAAAGGCGGTCAGCAATTAGGGCCAAACAGCGAAGAGCTAAACGAATTCTTTAAGCACTTTTTCGGACAAGAGCCTTTTGGCAAACAAGCGCCTCAACAGCAAAACCAACGCAGCTCTCTCGGCTCGGGTTTTATTGTATCTAAAGACGGTTATGTGCTGACTAATAATCATGTGATTGACGGCGCAGATATCATTCATGTGCGATTAAGTGACCGACGCGAATACTTAGCCGAACTAGTGGGCACCGATGCCAGAACCGATTTGGCTTTGCTGAAAATTGATGCGGATAACCTTCCTATTGTAAAAATGGGCGATTCCGACAAACTGAAACCGGGTCAGTGGGTGCTCGCGATCGGCTCACCGTTTGGTTTTGATTACACGGTGACGGCGGGTATTGTCAGTGCTACCGGGCGTAATTTACCGTCTGATAATTACGTGCCATTCATACAAACGGATGTGGCTATTAATCCGGGTAACTCGGGTGGTCCCTTGTTTAACCTAGACGGTGAAGTTGTGGGTATTAACTCACAAATCTACACTCGCTCAGGTGGATTTATGGGCGTCTCTTTTGCGATCCCCTCCGAAGTTGCCATGTCTGTGGTAGATCAACTCAAGAGTGATGGCAAGGTGTCTAGAGCTTGGTTGGGCGTACTGATTCAAGACGTCAGCAACGAACTGGCTGAATCTTTCGGTCTAGATCGTTCAAACGGTGCCTTGATCAGCCGTGTATTGCCTGATTCGCCTGCTGAAAAAGCGGGGCTTAAATCCGGCGACATTATCTTGTCTTTTAATGGTGATTTAATCGCGCATTCCGGTGAATTGCCTTACATTGTTGGGCAAATGAAAGCCGGCGATAAGGTGAATGCCAAGGTTTATCGAGATGGCAGAGAACAAACCATCGCGGTGACGTTAGAAGGCCGACCAAACGATACTCAGACCCTTGCGCAAACGCAGCAAGATCAAAATCGCCTTGGCATGATTGTGGGTGAATTACCTGCCGATATGGCGAAAAACTTCGACATCGATAACGGCGTAGTGATCGAACAGGTATTGGGTGGCACAGCAGCACGTAATGGCTTACAGCAAGGTGATGTGATTACCATGCTAAATGGCAAACGTATCGAAAGTGTTGCCGACTTTACCGCGACGGCTAAGGCCATTCCAAACGATAGATCTGTGCCAATGCGTGTGATTCGTCAGGGTTACCCTATGTTTATTCCCTTCAAAATAGTGGAATAACTCAGCGGTAAATTGAACCAGATGATTCGTTAAAAAAGAAAAGGCGACCCAAGGGTCGCCTTTTTCATGCTTATCTTTGCTGAGTAAATAACTTAGTCGATTCTTTTCTTAGCTATTAAAGTGCTTTAGAGAAGATTTTCGAGTTTCGTTGATAATTGTACAAAGCTTGTTTTTGTGTCGGCAAACTGGCTAACGTGGTTTCGCTAAAGCCGCGCTCGATAAACCAATGGGCGGTGCGTGTGGTCAACAAAAACAAGGTAGAAAGATGCTGTGTTTTGGCCGATTGTTCTATGCCTTTTAGCAAGCGTTCACCTCGGTTGGAGCCGCGATAATCTGGTGCTACGGCCAGACAGGCGAGTTCCCCAGAGTTTTCTTGTTCAAAAGGGTACAGAGCGGCACAGGCGACAATGGCACCGTCGCGTTCAATCACAATAAAACGATCAATTTCGTTTTCTAACAGTTCCCGAGAGCGTCTGACCAAGATGCCTTTCTCTTCCAGCGGTGACAACAGTGCCATCATGCCGCCCACATCGTCAATGTTGGCAGGGCGCAGCTTCTCGTAGCTGTCTTCGTCTATCATGGTGCCAGAGCCTTCACGGGTGAAGAGTTCTTGCAGTAAGCCGCCGTTTTCATTGTAAGAAATCAAGTGTGCCCGAGGAACACCGCGACGCACCGCTTGCACGCAGGCGTCTAATGCCGCATGGGTAATGGTCGACAAGGACTTTTCTTTCAAAATCGCTTCGGCGTCTTTAGTAAGAAGTTCCGAATACAGCTCGCCTTGAGAATTAAAAACCCCTTCTTCTTCGGCGTAAATCACCAACTTATCGGCTTTGAGTTGAATGGCCGCTTGAGTTGCAACGTCTTCGCTTTTTAAGTTGAACACTTCGCCAGTAGGGGAAAAACCCAAATGAGGTAAGAGCACCATGTTGTCGTCTTCAAGCAAACGAAAAATAGCCTCTGTGTCGATGCGTCGTACTTCGCCGGTGTGACCGTAATCAATTCCATCGACGACTCCCAACGGACGTGCGATAACGTAATTGCCGCTGCACACCTTGAGGCGAGCGCCATCCATAGGCGTATTAGACAACCCCATAGACAATCGCGCTTCGAGCTGAACTCGCACTGCCGCTGAGGCTTGGATCACGTCTAATAGTTGGTCTTGCGGGGTGACGCGATAATCGTCTTCGACTCGGCTTACAAGGTGTCGATTCGCCAGCATTCGTTGGATCTGTGGGCGGGCACCTTGCACCAACACTAGGCGAATACCTAATGAATCCAACAAGGCAAGATCGTGAATAATGCTGGAAAAATGCGCCGATTCGACGGCTTCGCCTGGGATCAAGATAACAAAGGTTTTTCCCCTATGGGCATTAATATAGGGGGAAGAATGGCGGAACCAATCCACATGGTTAAATTCTTCTGGCACGCTATTCCTCATTTTTT
The DNA here is from genome assembly GCF_018145875.1 of Marinomonas vulgaris. GTDB lineage: Bacteria > Pseudomonadota > Gammaproteobacteria > Pseudomonadales > Marinomonadaceae > Marinomonas > Marinomonas vulgaris. The sequence continues at coordinate 35,110 of NZ_JAGSSV010000013.1, forward strand.
CACATCGTTTAATGGCAAACAAAACCGTTCGATTAGGCCGCGAATGACGGTTTGCATTGGTTGAATTTGGTCCAGCGCCATAAATTCATTGGGCTGGTGGGCTTGATCGATCGATCCTGGCCCTAAAATCAAGGTCTCCATTCCCATCTGATTGAGAAAAGACCCTTCCGTTGCAAACGCCACCGTACTGGCTTGGCGTTGGGTTAATGTTTCGCAAGCTTTAATGATATCCGATTCGACGGAGGTATAAAAAGATGGCACATCGGGAAACAGGCTGTTTAGTTGAATTTTTGTGCCGGTTTTGGCCTCAATGCTCGGCAAACGCTGGGCGATTTCACCCATCAGTGCTTTATTGCTCATGCCTGGTAAGGCTCTTAGGTCAAATTCGATTTCACAACGTCCGCAGATTCGGTTTGGATTATCACCGCCATGAATACAGCCAAAGTTCATGGTGGGGTAGTCTATGACAAAGCTGGCGTCTCGATACTGTGTTTTGAGCTGCTGACGAAACAGCATGAGTTCGCTCATCACATCGTGCATGGCGTCTAGGGCATTGTTACCCAAATCCGGGTTGGACGAATGGCCAGATTGCCCCGTGACTTGAATGCGCTCCATCATGATGCCTTTGTGCGCATGAATCGGCGTGAGCGAGGTGGGTTCGCCAATCAAGGCGTAGCGCGCTTTGAGCTTACCCGCGTCAACCAAAGCCCGAGCGCCCGACATGGAGCTTTCTTCGTCGGCGGTGGCGAGAATGATCAGCGGCTGTTGCACATTCGACAAGGCCATCTGCTGAACCGTATCGAGCACAATGGCGAAAAATCCCTTCATGTCACAGCTGCCTAAGCCGTACAATTTTTGGTCTCTTTCGTTTAGCTTAAATGGATCGGATTGCCAGCGGCCTTCATCGTAAGGCACGGTGTCTGTGTGCCCCGATAATACTAAACCACCGTCGCCAGTACCCAGTGTCGCGATCAGATTGAACTTGTTCGGCTGATCTGGCAAGGGCATGATCTCGCATCGAAATCCCAGTGTACTAAGCCAGTTTTCCAGTAATTCAATTACCCCTTTATTTGACTGATCCCAATGGGCTTGACTACAACTAATAGAAGGCGAGGCGATCAGTTGTGACATCATACTGATAAGAGAAGGAAGTGCAGGCATACATTAGCTCCGTGGCAGTGTTGTCTAATATTACTACTGTACGAGAGGCATCTGGTACACTTGCGCGCACATTATTTTTCCTTTGTGGTTCGAGCGATTTTTCTGAGTCGTGACGGAAGCGCAAAGGCTGTAGAGGTTTGTACAATATGGCGATTGAGCTAGAGCTTAAATTAATGATTCAACCCGAGTACCTGGCGTCTGCCGGTGCGTTTCTCGATAACATATGTGGCCAATCAACGGCCGACGACCACGCTCGCCAGCCTACGTTATCCTTGATGAATGCCTACTTTGACACTGAAGACGCCAACCTAATGCACGGCGGCGTGGCCATGCGTATCCGTGCCGTCAATGGCAAGTTTATTCAAACGGTAAAAACCCGCGGTAGCAGCCGTATTGGTATGCATGCCAGAGGGGAGTGGGAATGGCTGGTTCCCAGCGATCAGTTGGATTTATCCTTGTTAAACGAGGTTCCTTTGCCAGAGGCTCTGCAAGACAAGGCTTGGCAAGCGAACTTGATCGAAGTGTATCGAACCGATTTCGAACGACAAGTGTGGAATATATCAGCGGCCAACGCCAAAATGGAGGTGGTTTGCGATCACGGACTCGTGACCTCACCTTATGGAGAAGACCGCATTTGTGAGGTCGAATTGGAGCTGAAAAGCGGCGACGAAATGGGCTTGTACCAGTTCGCCATGCAGTTGGCCGAGCGTGTGCCGGTACAAGTGAGTGTGGTGTCCAAAGCGCAAAAAGGCGTGCGGCTAAAATACGGACACATCGACTTCCCTGATAAGCCCGAGTCCTCAGCTGAGGCGCTGCTCTTAGCGGCGTACTGGTACGAAGTCTGGTTGGTGTATTGGGAAGCCATGCACTTTATGCAAGACGATGTATTGAGCCAGCCATTACGACATTCTATGGCCAAACTAAAAGGCTATTTACCTGAAGAAATTGCTTCAAAACTTGCGACACTGGACGATGAGGTCGCTCTTGTTGTTGCGTCTGAAAACGAAGATGTATTGTCTCAGCTGGCCGGCATGAAGCAAGTGGGTATTGTTATGTTGGCTGTAGGCTTGTGGTTGAATAATAAAAATTTGTAAGGAAGACACCCTTGTTGACACCTCCGGAACTGAATCCTAATTACGCGATATTTTGTGAACACACCGACAGCCGCTCCTTGTCACTGGAGCAAATTCAGCAAGCTCGACAACGGCATGGCTTGGCGTTATTGCAGGCTGAACAAGTCGTCAAATTAGAACCTTTGTGGATACTGAGTGATTATTTACACCAACAATTCACCCGTTATCCTCACTGGTTGGATCAGGTACTGACGCTGACGTCACTGCCGGAACGACCTTGCAAGGCCGCCTTGCTGGCTGGCGAAGAGTCGTTTCATCACGAAGATCGTTTTTTTACTAGCAAAAACACCCCTGAAGATAGCCACACAGAAGCGCACAATAGCCTAGACGAAGCGGCGTTTTTGAAGCGCATACGCTTATATCGACAGTGGTGGATGGTGCGCCTAATTGCCTTGGATATTCAGCAACGATTGTCCTTAACCGAGCTGACACACAGATTGAGCGGCTTGGCTGATGCTTGCGTCAATGCCAGTGTGCAATGGAGCGAGCAGCACTACCGCAATCTATATGGTCAGGCGTTTGACAGCGAAGGGCAGCCACAATCTTTAATCGTTATTGGCATGGGGAAACTCGGCGGCAAGGAATTAAACCTATCGTCCGACATCGATTTGATTTTTGCCTTTCGCGAGCATGGCGATACCCAAGGGGGTAAAAAAAGCCTGTCGCACCAAGAATATTTCACCAAGCTCGGCCAAAAGCTGATTCAACATCTGGATCAAGTCACCGCCGACGGTTTTGCGTTTCGTGTTGACATGCGTTTGCGGCCGTTTGGTCAGTCTGGCGCCTTGGTGTTAAACATGGATTCGCTGGAAAACTACTATCAAGATCAAGGGCGAGATTGGGAGCGTTACGCCATGATAAAGGCCCGTGTTATGGCGGGCAGCGCCTTGGATATCCGCGAATTTGAAGCCCTGCGCAAACCCTTTGTGTACCGCAAATATTTAGACTTTGGCGCCATTGGTGCGCTGCGAGATCTAAAGCAAATGATCGCCAAAGAAGTGCGCCGTAAAGGCATTGAGCACAACATCAAGCTGGGCGAGGGCGGCATACGAGAAGTCGAATTCATTGTCCAAGCGTTGCAAATTCTACACGGCGGTCGAGACCAAGGTTTGCAAAACCAAGCCCTGCTTAAAGTCCTGCCTTACCTTGCTCAGCAAGATTATCTATCCGTCGACGAAGTAGACACGCTACGAGAAGCCTACCTGCTGCTGCGCCGCACAGAACATGCGCTGCAGGCGGTAAACGACGAACAAACCCAGCTGTTACCAGACGATAACACCGCACGCACTCGCATTGCTTTAATGGTCGGTTTTGCTTCTTGGGAAGCGTTAGACAAACGCTTATGGGAAGTGCGCAGCAGTGTGCACAACGCTTTTATTGCCTTAATCGACGATGGTAAGGAAAGCAGCGAAGAAGTGAAAAACCAAGAAACGTGGCGTTTATTGATCAAACATGCGGATGACAAAGACGCCATTTTAGACGCGATAGACGCCATTCCTTGGCAAGACCAAGACGCTATTATCGAGCGAATTTCTCAATTACTCGGCTCTCGAACCGTGGTGTTTATGCAACCCATAGGGCACGAGCGCTTAGCGATATTTTTGGCCGCCTTGATGGCCGAATTGGTCGACGAGGCGAAGCCAGATTTGGTGCTAGAACGGGTGTTTCCCATTCTAGAAGCCGTATTACGCCGTACCGCTTATTTGGTTTTACTGTGTGAAAATCAGACCGCGTTAACGCATTTGATTCGCCTATGCCGAGAAAGCATGTGGTTTACTGAGGCCATTTCCAGTACGCCGGCGTTGCTTGATGAATTGCTAGACGCCCACACGCTGTTTTTGCCACCAGACAAAACCATGTTGGCCGACGAATTGGCGCAGATTTTATTGCGACTGCCCGAAGAAGACGAAGAAGCCCACATGGACGCCATGCGCCGCTTTCGTCGTTCGATCATTTTGCGAATTGCCGCCTGTGACATCACTGGCATTCTTCCTGTGATGAAAGTGAGCGATCACTTAACTTGGCTGGCCGAGGTGCTGTTGGAAAAAGTCTTGCAGCAATCTTGGTTCTATTTGACCAAGAAGCACGGCTTTCCTGTGAGCCATGGCGAGGCCGCGTTGACGCCTCAGTTAGCGATTATCGGCTATGGCAAATCCGGCGGCTGGGAGCTGGGGTACGATTCCGATTTGGATCTGGTGTTTATCCACGATGCTCAGGCAAACGGCTACACAGATGGCAATCGCAGCATCGATAATCTGACTTTTTACACGCGCTTAGGTCAGCGATTGATTCACATGATCACCAGCTTTACCGCCGCAGGACGCTTGTACGAAGTGGACATGCGATTGCGACCATCTGGCAATTCAGGCTTATTGGTGTCGAGCCTGGACGCTTTCAAAGAATACCAGCAAAAAGAAGCCTGGGTCTGGGAGCATCAAGCGTTAACCCGTTCCCGTGGATTGGCCGGCGATGTACCTTTGTTGGCAAGGTTTGAAGCGTGTCGCAAAGACATCATTGCTTCGGTGCGCGATCGTCAGCAATTAAAAACCGATGTGATCAAGATGCGAGAAAAAATGCGTGCGCATTTGGACACCGGTGGCAAAGAAAAAGGCTTCGATTTGAAGCAGGGCGTGGGGGGCATCATCGACATCGAGTTTATGGTGCAGTATTTGGTGTTGGCCTGGTCGCACACATACCCAGAACTGATGCGCTTTTCTGACAACGTTCGACAGCTAGAAGCGGCGGCGTCTGTGGGCTTACTTAACCCAGAACAGGCAGAGAAAATGATCGATACTTATACCTTATATCGCTCTTTTGTTCATCGATTGAGCTTGCAGCAACAAGGACGGCTGATTCAAGGGGAGAGCTTGCTCGATAATCAAACTTTAGTAAGTCAGTATTGGGAGCATTTCGTCAGTAACGAGGCGATTTAACGAATTTGGCCGCTAGATTGGTTACAAAAAGGTGTTCGTAAAGTGACCAGTGGCGCGCTATACTTTGCTAAATGAATGAGTAAACGGATGGGAGGAAAATTATGCCGAGCATCAATGGAGCAGGTAGTTCTGCAATGGACTTCGCGAGCGAAGTATACAGCGCAAGTTTGGCGAAAAACGCTCAAGAGCAAGTCGGTCGACAAAATTTAGAACTTCTCGCTGAAGCGGCTAAAAACGTCACCCCTGCCGCGAGCAGTGGTTCGCATACGACGACCGATAACTTGGGTCAGAATATCAACATCAACGTGTGATGGCTAGTAACATACGCTTATGACCTTTTGTGGATAAGCGCCTAACGAAATACGAATAAAGCCTCTATTTGAAAAAATAGGGGCTTTTTTTATCTATATAACTCTTTATTTTGCTTAACAGTTGGCATTTGGGGCTCGATCTCGCAGGGCTTGGATGATTCATCTAGTTTTTGATCGCTAAGCTGTGATATTTTGAGGCAATAATTTATTCAGTGCATCATTCTGATGCGTATTCACGACAAAGGATTTACTATGAAATTCAATTCTATTTTTAAAAGTGCGATTGTGGCCAGTGCAATACTCAGTGGCGTGGCGCAAGCCGACCCTGTTTACGTGGCGACGACGGCGATCGTTGAGCACCCTGCGTTGGATGCGGTTCGTGATGGCATCAAAGAGACCTTAAATGAAAACGGTTACACGGGCGATAAGCTGAAATTTACCTACGAAAGTGCCCAAGGAAAACCAGACATTGCCTCACAAATCGCTCGCAAGATGGTCGGTGATCAGCCGGACATTATTGTGGCTATTGCCACGCCTTCCGCCCAAGCGGCGGTGACGGCAAGCGACTCAATTCCCGTTGTTTTTTCTGCCGTGACCGATCCGCTTGCGGCTCGCTTAATAACTAATTTAGAAAAACCAGGCGGTAATGTGACGGGTTTGTCTGACATGGCGAACATCGAAGAGCATTTGTCACTGATTAAAGACTTTATACCGAACTTAAAAACCGTGGGTATCCCTTATAATCCTGCCGAGGCGAATTCTGTTTCTATGCTAGCGCAGGTGAAAAAAGTAGCGGCTGAAATGGGCATTAAAATCATTGAGTCCCCAGCACCGAGAACCTCCGATGTGATGATTGCCGCTAAGCAATTGGTCGGTAAAGTGGATGCGATTTACACGCCAATCGATAACACCATTATCAGTGCGGTAGAGTCTGTTGTGAAAGTTGGTATCGACGCACAAATCCCTGTTTTTGCGGGTGATACAGACACGGTTGCCCGTGGTGCTGTTGCTGCAATCGGTTACGATTACTTTGATCTTGGACGCCAAACGGGTGAGATCGTTGTGCGTATTCTAAATGGTGAAAAAGCCGGTGACATTGCGGTGAAAATGGCCAAAGGAACCAACTTGTTTGTGAATCCTAAAATGGCCAAACGCATGGGTATCGAGGTGCCTGATGCCGTACTCGCGCGAGCGACTAAAATAATCGAATAATAGGGTACTTACTTTGTCACTTTATGCTTTTTTAGGAACATTAGAGATAGGCTTCATCTATGGCTTGGTGGCCATGGGGGTCTATCTTACCTTCCGAATTCTAGATTTCCCTGATTTAACCGTAGACGGTAGCTTTACTTTAGGCGCAGCAATGACGGCGACCTTGATTGTGTTTGGTTACAATCCGTATCTAGCAACCTTGCTAGGGACATTCGCTGCAGCTTTCTCGGGTATTGTCACTGCATGGCTGAATTTGCGCTTTAATATCTTGCATCTGTTGGCCAGTATTTTGACCATGACGGCACTCTACACCATTAACCTTCGGGTGATGGGCAAACCCAATATCGCTCTGATTATGGAACCGACCATGCTGACGCCTTTTGAGGCGCTTGGTATTCCGGCCATGTACATGAAGGTGATCTTTGTGGCTGTTTGTGCCGTCATTGGTGGCTTGCTGGTGGCTTGGTTCTTAAATACACAATACGGTCTTGCAATGCGCGCAGTAGGCTCGAATAAGCGCATGGCACAAGCGAACGGCATTGTGGTGAACCAGAAAGTGTATGTTGGTTTGGCCTTGTCGAATGGTTTGGTTGGCTTGGGGGGCGCCTTGTTTGCTCAGACGAACGGTTTTGCCGACTCCACCATGGGCATAGGGACGATTGTCGTTGGTCTGGCTGCGGTGATCATTGGAGAATCCTTGTTCGCAACCCGTTCGATTCTTGTCATTGTGATGAGTTGTATCGTAGGGTCTATTCTTTATCGAGTGGCGGTTTCTATGGCGTTAAACGCTGATTTCTTAGGTTTCCAAGCGTCTGATCTTAACTTGCTCACGGCTGTGCTTGTGGCGTTGGCGTTGGTATTCCCTAAGTTACGCCGTGAATGGAAAGCCAAGAAAGCGAAGGGAGAAAGAGCATGATCCGTTGCGACAATCTACACGTCACCTTTAATCACGGTTTACCGACGGAAAAACTCGCTTTGCGTGGCGTGGATTTAACCATCCCAAGTGGCGAGTTTGTCACCGTGATTGGCTCTAATGGTGCGGGTAAATCGACTTTACTCAATACCATTGCCGGTGACATCGACTCGACGCGTGGCAAGATTTGGTTTGCTGATCGAGATGTCACCAATCTTCCTGCAACAGCACGCACAAAAGACATTGCTCGCGTGTTTCAAGACCCGCTGGCAGGGACTTGTGGCAATCTCACAGTAGAAGAAAACATGGCGCTCGCGTATGGGCGTGGCAAAAGAGGCAGCCTTTCTTTTGCTTTGAATGATACTCTACGAAAAATCTTCAAAGAGCAGTTAAGTCGTCTTAACTTGGGTCTTGAAGATCGCCTTAGTGCTGAAATGGGCTTGTTATCGGGTGGGCAAAGACAATCTGTCAGCTTGCTGATGTCGGCGTTACAGCCGAGCAGCATTTTGTTGTTGGATGAGCACACCGCGGCGCTTGACCCAAAAACGGCGGCATTGATTATGGATATTTCATCGCAGATCATTGAAGAAAAGCAACTTACTGTGATGATGGTAACGCACTCTATGCGACAAGCTCTTGATCATGGCTCTCGAACCATCATGCTTCACGAAGGGAAAATCATTTTTGATTTATCCGGCGATCAGCGTGCTGGGTACGAAGTGAAAGACCTGCTGCAACTCTTTGCTCAAGCTCGCAACGATGGCGAAGAGCTAGACGACGATAAGTTGTTATTAGGAGAGTAGGGCTTATGCTAAGCCTTGCTAGAAAATAGATAAATAAAAGCCCTGCAAACCATGATATTTAAAATGGTGGCGGGGCTTTTTTATGGAAGTGCTATACGGCAGCTTGATCTTCTTCTGGTAAGGGCTGATTGTCGATCACCGATTCAAACGCCTTCAAACGTTTATAAATGGAAAGCAGCTCGACCAAGGTAGTCCAAGAGTTAATCAAATATTGGAAAGAGTTTTCCACCTGATTAAATGCGTTCATCACTCGCTGCATGACGCCTAACGTAAAAGCACCAGCAATAATAGAAGGGGCTAAAACAATTAACGGCACAAACTGACCGACATTCAAATAGCCATAACGCACCACATTGAAGTAGAGATAATTGGCGTACAAACGGAAGTAATTTTTACGAACATTGCTGAATAACTCTTCTAACGTCATGGGGCTAGCGCGGTCGGCGTGATCTTCACCATAGACCAGTTCTTTACGATAGGCCGCTTCCACTCGCTGGTTTTTGAATTCTAGCCCGGGCAACTTAATGCCAGCCAATGCCAATAATAAGGTACCAAAAATAGACCACATGATAGCGGTGAAAACGAGTGCTTGAGGGACTTCACCAATTAAGGGCAGCTCTTTAACGTAACCGGACAGGCCCCATAAAATAGGCAAGAAGGCGATTAGGGTCATAATAGAACGCAAGAAACTCACCCCTAGGCCTTCCACAATTGAGGCAAAGCGCATGGTGTCTTCTTGAATACGCTGAGACGCCCCTTCGATGTGACGAACTTGATCCCATTTTGAGGTGTAATAGCTGGTCATGGCGGTGCGCCAGCGGAACACATAGTGACTGATAAAAAAGTTACTGAGCACAGAGACGGTGATCGCTACCATGATGATCACTGCCACGGTGGACAATTGCGCGTAGTAATCCGCCAGCGGGATGCTGTTAGGCTCGGCAAGAGCTTTTTGAATAAGATCGTAAAAGGTGCCATACCACTCATTAAGCATCACACTCACTTGCACTTGAAACCAAGTGATAAAAACAATAAGAGCGGAGCCTAGTACCGACCACTTTGCCCATTTTTGACCACCATAGACGATCCAGCTGCCAACAAATAATAGGTAACACAAGGCCATGTATTGATAGAGCCAAACGTCTAACGCTGTGCTTTGTGCGCTTTGAAATGCAGCCTGCGCTGCCGCGTCGGCGCTTTCCGTTAATGCTTCTGGAAAGGTAACACCGAACCAAGAACCGAGGCTTAACGTCGCCCCCAAGTCTTGAACAAGAAAGTACCAGCTCAATACACAAGCGATGGCCCATAAGGCAAAACTGAGAAAGAATAATTTGGGTTTTGGGAAGAAAGATTGAAACACAGTGTCGTTTCTCTTTATCGATGGGTTAAAGGAGGCGATGAACGGTAAAATAATGCGATACAGCAGCTTAAACCAGTCACCTGATAATCACAATCAATGCCCGTTTAAGGAATCTGAAAAAAAGACATAAAAAAATCGAGCCGTGGCTCGATTTTATAAACACTTTTTGTCGATTTACGCGACAGGGTTGTTCGCGACCACGGCGGCAACGGCTTTTTCAAGACGAGCCAAGCCATCCGCGATGTCTTGATCAGTAATGATCAAGGACGGCGCCAAGCGCAACACGTTAGGGCCTGCGACCAACGCAAACACGCCTTCTTCAGCACCCGCTTTAACAATCTCGCCTGCTTTGCCAGCAAGGTGATCGACCACTTCAGCCCCCATAAGAAGACCCATACCACGAATTTCTTTAAACACATGGTACTTGTCATTAATGGCGGTTAAACCGGCAACAAATAGGTCATGGCGATGTTTTACGCCGCCCAATACTTCCGGTGTGTCGACGATGTCGAGTACCGCTTCGGCAATGGCGCAAGCCATCGGATTACCACCATAGGTGCTACCGTGTGTGCCAACCGCCAAGCTTTTTGCCGCTTCTTCCGTTGCCAGCATGGCGCCAACAGGGAAGCCATTACCTAATGCTTTGGCGGTAGTCAGTATATCCGGCTTGATACAGAGCTGTTCGTGAGCAAATAAAGTACCAGTACGGCCTACGCCAGACTGGACTTCGTCGCATACTAAGAGCGCATTGTATTGATCACACAAGGCACGCACTTGTTTGGCAAACTCAAGATCGCCAGGAATGATACCGCCTTCCCCTTGAATCGGCTCCATCACCACTGCACAAGTTTTGTCACTGATGATGGCTTTTAGCTGCTCAATGTCGTTGTAATCACAATGTTTAATGCCGCCTGGTGTGGGCTCAAAGCCTTCCTTGTATTTCGCTTGTCCGCCTACCGATACAGTAAACAAAGTACGACCGTGGAAGGATTTGTTAAAGGCAATGATTTCGTGTTTTTCAGGACCAAAATGATCAAACGCATAACGGCGAGCAAGCTTAAAAGCCGCTTCGTTGGCTTCGGCGCCACTGTTAGCAAAAAAGACTCGATCAGCAAAGGTTTTTTCCGTCAATTTTTTCGCAAGTCGCAGCGCAGGCTCATTGGTCATCACATTAGATAGATGCCACAGTTGACCTGCTTGTTCGCGCATTACATTGACCAGCGTTGGGTGACAATGACCCAAGGCTGTGACAGCGATGCCGCCAGCAAAATCGACGTACTCTTTGCCCTCTTTGTCCCATATGCGAGAGCCTTCGCCACGCACTGGAATAATGGCGGAAGGCGCGTAGTTAGGAACCATGACTTCATCGAAGGTTGCTCTCGTTACTTGTGTTGTCACTTTTTTATCCATCTTGAAAAAAGGCCTCTTAAATTAGGTGGCCGCTGTCACGACCACCTTGTGGTTTATATCAGATTTCTCAACTCACGAATAGCAACAGTTACCATGGCAAGAGTGAGCTCACTTTCGGTTTTAATTTCCTTAAATGTCCCACGATAATGCTTGATATTGTCGTTATTGGATTCGCGCCAATGAGCCAAACGTTGTTCCAGTTTCTTGATATCGGCACTGGCTTGAATGACCTCTTGGGTGAGGGTGCGTAAACTGTTGTCGATTTCGTCTCCTAGCCCTGCTTTTGCTCGACGCTGCCACATATCGTCAGCGGTTAGACTGCCGACTTTATGGCGTAACCAATGCAGTTCTAGGTCCATTTCTAAGGCAAAGTAAGTTTGCGCTACATCTAAAACTTCTGTGTCTGTGTTGGTTGCCACACGAATGATGTCTAATCCGTAGAACAGGTAATGCAAGGACGACAAGGTGTCGGCCACATCCGCTGGAATGTTTTGCTCAGTAAGCTCTGCCGCAATGTCAGCCAAATGCGTTTGGCTAGAATCCGTTAGGATCGCTTGCATATTGGCGCGAATGACTTCAATGCCTGGTTTGTAGGTGTCTTTTAGGCGCTGAATCGACAAGGTGTCGCGGGTATTTCGCAGCAGCCATAAAGTAGCGCGTTCTAGCAAGCCTTGAATGCGAGTTAATAAACCATTTAACACCGTGTTGGACGCAGTAAAGTCCAAATTATTGATCGCATCCCAAAGAGCCGGAATACCAAAGATATCTTCCGCGGCCATGTAAGCACGCACAACGTTTAACGCTGAAGCGCCAGTTTCTTCTTGCATATAGGTCGTGAAAGTCGATCCCATGCGGTTACCAAGGTTGTTGGTCACGTGCCCCGCAATAATTTCTTGGATCAAGGGGTGAGACGCCATCTGGTCACCAAAATGCTTGGTCAACTGGGTTGGGAAGTAGGCGTTGATTTGCGTGGTGAGATCCACATCGTTGCCAATACCATCTTCAACCAGCTGTTCAGACAATTTGATTTTAGAATACGCCAACAACACAGAGATTTCAGGGCGTGTTAAGCCTTGGCCTTTGTTTAGGCGTTTTTTGATTTGTGCATCGCTTGGCAAGTATTCGATTTCACGATTCAAACGACCTTCGCGTACCAAGGATTGCAGCAAGCGCCAATGATCGGTTAAACGCAGTGGTGCTTGGGCATTTTCCAATGACAACACATGGCTTTGACCTAGGTTGTGATGCAACACCAAGCTGCCGACTTCGTTGGTCATTTCAGCTAACAAGCTGTTACGTTGTTTCTCGGTAAGGTCGCCGTTTTCGACCACACGGTTCAACAAAATCTTAATGTTAACTTCGTGGTCAGAGCTGTCTACGCCCGCGGAGTTATCGATGGCATCGGTGCTGATCAATCCGCCTTTTTGAGCGAATTCAATTCGACCCAATTGTGTTAAACCAAGGTTACCGCCTTCACCAACGATTTTACAGCGCAGTTCTTTGCCATTCACACGCAAAGAGTTGTTGGCGCTGTCGCCTACGTCGGCGTGAGATTCGCTTTCGGATTTAACGTAGGTGCCAATACCGCCGTTCCACAATAAATCCACTGGGGCTTTAAGTATGGCGTTGATCAAATCCGTTGGTGCCATGGATTTGGTGTTGCCTTCGATGCCCAGCGCCTTACGAATGTCGGCATTGATCGGAATCGACTTGGCAGAGCGATTAAAGATACCGCCGCCTTTTGAGATCAATTCTTTGTTGTAATCTTCCCAAGAAGAGCGAGGCAGTTTGAACATGCGCTCACGTTCCACAAACGAGCTGGCCGCGTCTGGCGTTGGGTCGATAAAGATGTGCATGTGGTTAAACGCCGCGATTAAACGGGTGTGTTTTGATAACAACATGCCGTTACCGAATACGTCACCGGCCATGTCGCCAACGCCTACTGTGGTGAAGTCGCTGGTTTGGCAATCGATGCCAATTTCTTTGAATTGGCGTTTAACCGATTCCCACGCACCACGCGCGGTGATGCCCATTTTCTTATGGTCGTAACCGTTTGAGCCACCTGACGCGAAGGCGTCATTTAGCCAGAAGCCGTATTTTGCCGAAATGCTGTTGGCCAAATCGGAGAAGGTCGCGGTGCCTTTATCGGCAGCGACCACTAGGTACGGGTCGTCTTCGTCGTAGCGCAACACAGACAATGGCGGTACGACTTCGTTTTGCACCAAGTTGTCGGTAATGTCGAGCAAACCACTGATAAAGGTGGTGTAACAATGGATAACTTCGGCTTGCACTTCTTCGCGAGACGCGTTCTTTTTCAGCTGTTTCGCTACAAAACCGCCTTTCGCGCCAGAAGGAACGATAACGGCGTTTTTCACCATTTGAGCTTTGACTAGGCCAAGGACTTCAGTTCGGAAATCTTCCATACGATCAGACCAGCGCAAACCGCCACGCGCGACTTTACCACCGCGCATGTGAATCCCTTCGACCCAAGGTGCGTAGACGAAAATCTCGAATTTTGGTCTTGGCAGTGGCACAGCAGGAATCAAAGACGGATCAAGCTTGAAAGACACGTAGTCTTTTTCTTCGCCTTCTGCGTTGGCTTGATAAAAGTTGGTTCGCAACATGGCTTGAATCACTGACAAGTAGTGTTTCAGGATACGGTCTTCGTCTAGATTCGCGACTTGGTCTAGCTCGGCGTCGATTTTTTCTAGAATTTTCTGTATTTTTTCTTCGCGCTTGGTTTCTTGAGCAGGATCAAAACGTTGTTCAAATAATTGCACTAATAGGCGTGCAATACCGGCGTTTTTCTCTAGAGTTTGTTGCATGTATTGTAAAGAGAACGGCACCTGTAGCTGCATTAGGTATTTGGTTAACGCGCGCAGCATGGTGACTTGACGCCAAGTCAATGAAGCACTTAATACCAAGGCATTAAAGCGATCGTTTTCGACGCGACGACTAAAGACTTGGCTGAACGCGTCTTGGAAGGCTTCGCGTTGAGAATTCTTCTCTAAATTAATGTCGGCATCCACACTGATGGCAAATTCCACCACCCAGGTGTTCGCTGTGCCATCGCCATTTTGGTCTAGTTCGTAAGGTCGTGCTTCAAGTACACGTAAGCCCATGCATTCCAAAATAGGCAACACGTCCGACAAAATAAGCGTGGTGCCAGCGCCGTACACTTTGAAGAAGTAATTGTTTTTGGTTTGTCCTACTTGACGATAAATATGAGTAGAAATATCCCCTTCACCGGCGAGCAAGCTCAAGCGCTCTATGTCTAATACAGCGGCATTGGCGGAGAAATCTTCGCGGTAAGCCGCTGGCAAATAAGGAGCGTAATCTTGGTACAAGGCGTTGCCATTTTCTTCCCCATGGCTTTTATGCAGTGCGTTCAACAGCTTGTCTTCCCAAGAATTCATCGCGTCTTGCATTTTGCGCTGAATGTCCTCGGCTACTATGGTCGGGCTTTGTTTAGGATCAGCAATTTGGATAGTGAAATTGACGCGCGCCAACACCAGTTGCGAGAACTGCACGTTGAATTCCGCGCTGGTACCGTTGCAGGCAGTCATCAAGATGTCTTGCATCTTAATGCGCAATTCGGTGTTGTAACGATCGCGAGGAACGTACACCAAGGCATTTAAGAAGCGACCGTAGATGTCTTTGCGCAAGAACACGCGTAATTGGCGACGCTCTTGAATGGCCAAAATGCTTTCTATAGTACTGAACAACTCTTCTGTTGGCGCTTGTAACATTTCATCGCGTGGGTAGTTGTTCAAAATGTGTTTGAGGTTTTTACCTTTGTGACTGTTCGGGTCCACATTGGCTTTTTCGACAATAAGGTCGAGTTTTTTACGTAATAAAGGAATGTCTTGTAAGCGCGCGATGTAAGCGGTGGAAGAGTACAAACCAAAGAAACGCCATTCGCCAATGACTTTGCCGTTTTTGTCGCAGCGTTTAATGCCCAGATAGTCTAGGTGAACAGGACGATGAATGGTTGACACGGCTGTGGACTTGGTTAAAACAAGAATATTGCTGTTGTCGATGGCCAGTTTTGCCAAGTTATCTTGTAAGACAATGTCGCGCTTCACTTTTTTGTTGTTCAGGTCACGGAAAGTGCCCAGACCAGAACCTTCGACCAATTTCAGGTGAGTTTCAGTACCTTCTACCGTTAGGTCGTAGGCGCGAAAACCAATAAAGGTGAAATGATCGTTAGCAACCCAGCGTAAGAAGTCGAGGGTTTCTTGGTGTTGCTCGTTGCCTTTCAAATGAGGCAGTTTTTCCGACTCATTGATAATATCGCCCAGCTTGGTTTTCATCGCAGGCCAATCACTGACGGTTTTTTTGATGTCCACTAGACTGTTAAGCAATTCTTCTTTGATCTGCTCTAGTAAGTTAATATCAGACAAGCGATCGATTTCGAAGCGCATCATGGCTTCATGGGCGCTAGAGGCTGGGTTAATGCCTTGTAATTCGCCCTTTTTGTTACGCTCAACGGGCACAACAGGGTGGGAAGTCAGGTGAATGGTGTAACCTAAACGAACCAATGCCATGTTAAAGGAAGACACTAAAAAGGGCATGTCATCGGTAAGAATTTCAATGACGGTGTGCGTTGATTGCCAGCTGTGTTCTTCGTAGTTTGGGTTGTAAACACGTACTTTGGCTTGATTGGCTGGGCGCTGCTGAATGAAATCCCATAGGCAAATGATGGTGCCATATAGGTTTTCAATAGACTCATTGACTAAATCTTCCGTTAAAGAATCTTGGAAGTAGAGATGCGCCAATTGAATGATGTTGCTTGCTTCGTCCGCATTGAAATTTTCGTTTATTTCTACCGCGACACGTTCGATTAACTCGTTTTTTTTGTGATCAGTCATTAGAACTCATCCTTAATGAGTGGTGTTCATCATAAAGCTTTTGGTAAATGTCATGTTTAGAAAAAATTCGCTACGGACCATGAGTACGATTATTATAAAAAACCGACTTGTTTAATAGAGATGTACTTTTCTAATAGCGACATATTGTTGTGTTGTCTGGTTCAGTAAGCTAAAAAAGGCTTGCTCAAGTAAGAAAAAACCTTTGTTATCCATTTTAAACGAAACAAACCCCTTTTTTGCCTATAGTTCACAGGATAATATTTTGTACAAGACTGAATTCGCATCAAGAGAAATCATGCAGGCGAGCAAGAAACCCCTTAAATACGGTTTTTTGCTCCTGCCGCATTATTCTATGTTGGGATTTTCATCGGCGATTGAAACCTTGCACATGGCGAACTGGGTGGCAGGAAAAGAGCTATATTCTTTCTGTACAATTGGTCATGAAAAAAAGGAAATCCCTTCAAATACAGGGGTTAAGACAGTATCAGACCACCTTACTCAGGAGGTTCCTGCGGATTTAGATGCGATTTTTGTTTGTGGTGCTTCGACTGTACTAAAAAACGAAAGTCAGACTTTAGAAATTTGGATTCAAAATCAGTCAAAAAAGAGTATAGGCTTAGGCGGTATCTGTACCGGAAGCTATTTACTGGCAAGAGCCGGCTTATTAGATGGCTATCGAGCGACGATTCATTGGCGCAGCTTAGCGAATTTACGGGATGAATTTTTAGAGACGATAGTGTCTACCCATTTATTTGAAGTGGACCGAGACAGATACACCTGCAGCGGCGGCACAGCGGCCATGGATATGATGCTGTTTCTTATTGGCAAGCAGCACGGAATGACTCTCGCCAGCGCTATTTCCGAACAATTTGTTTGCGAGCGTATCCGTACTCACGAAGATCCTCAGCGTATTCCATTGCAAGCGAGAATTGGAACCGGCCAACCCAAACTCGTGGAGGCCGTTCAGTTAATGGAAGCCAATATTCAAGAACCTCTCTCTTCAGACGACATCGCCTTCCATGTGGGGGTGTCACGACGTCATTTGGAACGGTTATTTAAAAGCAATTTAGACATAGTGCCTTCTCGCTATTATCTGGAATTACGGCTACAACATGCCAAACAGCTGATTGTTCAGACCGATAAAGCCATTACTGACATAGGCGCCTTATGCGGTTTTGGATCTGCGCCTCATTTTAGTACCACGTACAAAGGTTTTTTTGGTATTACTCCACGAGAAGAACGTACCAAAATTCATACAAAAAACGTGTCGACTGTCCAAACGGACAAGAAAAAGAGGCGACTGTGGAAAAAGTAATTTAAAATACAGCACTGCAGAGCGGTTGGCGTGATTTTTGTATTACTAGTATGGTTACGTTAAGGCAATAGAAAATAAAAAGTTGTTCAAATTAATAAGGTGGAAAACATGTCGAAAGTCCCGGCGTTAGAGCTCATTGATATTCACAAAACGTTTGGTGATATCGAGGTGTTAAAAGGCATCTCTCTAAAAGCATACGATGGCGATGTCATTTCCATTCTGGGTTCCAGTGGCTCGGGTAAAAGCACGTTTTTGCGTTGTGTGAATCTACTTGAAAACCCAACGCGAGGTGACATTATTTTCAATGGTAACAAGTTAGATCTGATTCAAGGTGAAACAGATCTGGTTGCCAACAACATGAAACAGTTAACACAAATGCGCCAACAGATTGGTTTTGTGTTTCAAAGCTTTAATTTGTGGCCGCACATGACCATACTGCAGAATGTGATGGAAGGGCCGCTGCACGTATTGAAACGACCAAAGCACGAAGTGGCAGAATACGCCGAGCATTTGTTGCGCAAGGTCGGCATTGCCGAGAAAAAAGACATGTATCCGAATCAATTGTCGGGTGGTCAGCAGCAGCGTGTCGCCATCGCACGCACCTTGGCGATGGACCCTCAGGTGATTTTGTTTGATGAGCCGACCTCCGCGCTGGACCCAGAATTAGTGGGCGAGGTGTTGGGGGTGATGCGTAATCTAGCCGACGAAGGTCGTACCATGTTGATTGTGACTCACGAAATGAACTTCGCCCGTGAAGTGTCCAGCGAAGTGGTGTTTCTTCATCAAGGGGTGGTGGAAGAAAAAGGCACACCGGATCAAGTGTTTGGTGCGCCAAAATCAGATCGCTGTAAAGCCTTCATATCCAGTGTATTCTAGGATGTGACACTTATGTTTTATAAGTGAACAAGGTTGTGCAAAGGTTTACATAACCGCAAAAATAATGAAATAAACAAATATACCAAGGGGATAATAATGAAATTTAAAAAAATCGTTCTAGGGTCTGCTTTGTTGCTAACAGCGGCATTGTCATCAGTGACTGTTCAGGCGGCTGACAAGGTGCGTTTCGCTACCGAGGGCGCTTGGGCTCCGTTCAATTTTATCGATTCCGCTGGTAACCCACAGGGTTTTGATGTGGATATTGCTCGTGCTTTGTGTGCCAAAATGCAAGCGGATTGTGAAATTGTCACACAAGACTGGGATGGGCTGATTCCAGGTCTAAAAGTGCGTAAATTCGATGCTATTATCGCGTCTATGTCGATCACTGAAGATCGTCTTAAAGTCGTCGATTTCACCAATAAATACTACTCTGGTGGCTTACGCTTCATGGGTCGTACTGGTGAAGAGTTCAATCTGATGGATTTGGAAGGAAAAACCATTGGTGCGCAACGTGCGACCTTGGGTGCACAATACCTAGAAGATAACTTTGAAGGCAAAGCAGACCTTAAATTCTACGACAACCAAGACAATGTGTATCTTGATCTAGTGTCTGGTCGTTTAGACATCGTATTGTCTGATGAATTGCCGACGTACAACTGGTTGAAAACCTCTGAAGACGGTTCTAAGTTTGAATTCAAAGGCGACGCCTTCATGAAAACAGACAACATTGCCATTGCGATCCGTAAAGGCGATAAGAAACTAGAAGATAAACTGAACAAAGCATTGGCTGAAATTCTAGCCAACGGTACTTACCAAAAAATCAATGCTAAGTACTTCCCGTTCTCTATCTACTAAGCAAGCCTTGCGATAAGCCTTCACGCTTTGCGAGGGTTTATCGGTAGATATTTCTATAAGTTTCTCGGTGCCATGGCATCGAGAAACTGACTTTAAGCTTACTCTGAGAAAACACTATGATTGATCTTCATGGATTCGGTGATCAGCTGCTACAAGGTGCGGTTGTCACTTTAGAGCTAGCGCTGTCGTCACTGTTTGTCGGTTTGATTTTAGGGCTTTTGGGCGCCTCCGCTAAATTGTCTTCCGTTAAGGTTTTTCGATGGATTGCCCATGGTTATACGACGATTATTCGTGGTATCCCAGAATTGTTAACCGTCCTTATTATTTATTTTGGTGCTACTAGCGTATTGATGTCGATAGCCGGTTTGTTTGGCTATGAAGAATACATTGAGGTTGGCGCTTTCGCCGCGGGCGTGACCGCATTGGGTTTGACATTCGGCGCTTACGCAACGGAAGTGTTTCGTGGTGCTTTGCAATCCATTCCAAAAGGTCAGCATGAAGCGGCCATTGCATTAGGCATGGGGCCGGTGCGTAAGTTTTATCGCATCATTTTACCGCAGGTATGGCGAATTGCTTTGCCTGGGTTGGGGAATTTATTTTTGGTGTTGTTAAAAGACACCGCTTTGGTTTCTGTGGTGGGCTTGGATGACATTATGCGCAAAGCCAATATTGCGGTGAGCAGTACCAAAGAAGCGTTTTTGTTTTATTTAGTAGCGGCGTTTATGTATTTGGCGTTAACCATTATCTCAATGGCGTTCGTTTCCTACATGGAAAAACGAGCTAGCCGTGGCTTAACTAGGGGATAATGTATGGATTTTTCGGTAGTTATTGAATATTTTCCACGCCTATTGCAGGGCGCTTGGGTCAGTTTGCAGCTTGTTGCTATCTCGATTGTATTGGGTGGAGCGTTTGCGCTGCCAATCGCCTTGGCGCGAATTTCGCCAGTGGGTTGGATTCGAGCGATTCCCTTTGCCTACATCTTTTTCTTTCGTGGCACGCCTTTGTTGGTGCAGATCTTTTTGGTGTATTACGGCGCGTCTCAGTTTGATGCGGTACGTGAAAGTGTCTTCTGGCCAATATTAAAAGAGCCTTTTTGGTGTGCCATTATTGCCTTTACGCTGAATACCTCTGCATACACAGCAGAGATTTTTCGTGGTGCGATTCAAGCCATTCCGCAAGGCGAAGTAGAAGCCTGTAAAGTGGTGGGCATGTCTAAATTTCAAATGTATCGTCGTATTCTGTTACCGCGCGCTTTTGGTATTGTGCTACCAGCATACGGTAACGAGATCATTTTGATGCTCAAGGGCAGTGCGTTAGCGAGTACCATCACGATTTTAGATTTAACGGGCATGTCGAGAACCATCATTGCCAGAACCTATACGCCGATGGAAATTTTCCTCGCCGCTGGTGGCATCTACTTGGTGATCAGTATCGTGATCATTGCGATATTCAGACAAATTGAATTGCGTCAAAATCGTTACTTGGGCACGTTATCGATCAAGGTGCCAGATAAAGGTTAACTGCTTACTGAGAAGTACAAAAAGCACATAAAAAAAGAGGCCTAATATGGCCTCTTTTTATTGGAGCGAATTTAAAGCGCAAAACAAAAGAAATTAAATGGCTTCAGCACCGGTTTCACCTGTACGGATACGGATGATTTGCTCAAGTGCGGTAACAAAGATTTTACCGTCACCAATTTTACCAGTATTAGCACTACTCTGAATGGCTTCGATGGCGCGTTCTACCTGATCGGTCTCAACGGCCAACTCTAGCTTCACTTTAGGCAAAAAATCCACCACGTACTCAGCACCGCGGTAAAGTTCGGTATGGCCTCGC
Organism: Marinomonas vulgaris; assembly: GCF_018145875.1. Taxonomy (GTDB): domain Bacteria; phylum Pseudomonadota; class Gammaproteobacteria; order Pseudomonadales; family Marinomonadaceae; genus Marinomonas; species Marinomonas vulgaris. Next base: position 56,099 of record NZ_JAGSSV010000013.1, read on the forward strand.
TGGCGACCAAAACCTTTCACTTCCGTGACAGTGATACCGCTAATGCCAATTTCAGAAAGCGCTTCACGCACTTCGTCTAGTTTAAAAGGCTTAACAATGGCCGTAATCAATTTCATGTTTCTTCTCCATATATAGAAAGCGTTATTTAAGGTAAAAATACCACTCTATTGGCAAAGAGGCTACAAGCCATTCAATTCATCTAGGTCGTCGTATTGGGTATCGTGGTATTTTTGCCCCAATTCATGAACCGCGTCGATCAAGTATTTCGGGTGATCTGGGTTAACGAATTGATGAATGCCGTGACCGAGGTTGAACACATGGCCTGTGCCATGACCAAAGCCTGACAACACGTTCTCCACTTCGCGCTCGATCACGTCTTTGCCCGCATAAAGCACGCAAGGGTCAATGTTGCCTTGCAAAGCAACGCTGTCGCCTACGCGAGCGCGAGCTTCGGCAATATCGGTTGTCCAATCAAGGCCCAGAGCGTCGGCGCCGGTGGCCGCCATATTTTCAAGCCATTGTCCGCCATTCTTGGTGAACATGATGACCGGGATTTTGCGACCTTCATGTTCACGAATCAAACCGTCTAAGATCTGTTTCATATACATCAAAGAGAACTGCTGATACATAGGACCGCTTAGTACGCCGCCCCAGGTGTCGAAAATCTGTAAGGCTTGAGCGCCGGCCAGGATCTGTCCGTTTAGATAGGCGGTAACAGACTGGGCGAGCTTATCAAGCAAGGCATGCAGGGTTTCTGGGGACTGATACATCATGGCCTTGATATGACGGAAATCTTTGCTGGAGCCGCCTTCAACCATGTAGGTAGCCAATGTCCATGGGCTACCAGAAAAACCAATCAATGGCACATCGCCGTTGAGAGCATGACGAATCGTGGTGACGGCTTTCATGACATAATCTAGGTCATTGGCACTGGTGACAGGAATCGCGTCTACGTCAGCTTGGTTACGCACTGTGTGTTTGAATTTTGGACCTTCGCCGGTTTCAAAATACAAGCCCAAGCCCATAGCATCGGGAATGGTTAATATATCGGAAAACAAAATCGCCGCATCCAGCTCATAGCGCTTTAACGGTTGAAGCGTCACCTCACAAGCAAAGGCGTCGTTTTTGCAAAGGCTTAAAAAGTCTCCTGCGGTGGCACGGCTCGCGCGATATTCTGGTAAATAGCGTCCGGCTTGTCTCATCATCCATACTGGTGTGGTATCAACAGGTTGTTTGAGTAATGCGCGCAAGAAGCGATCATTTTTTAGCTCAGGAAACATTAGACTCTCCGGTGTGAATTTCAGTGGGCGCATTTTACCTAACTTGCTGTAGAAAGGCAGAGTGAATAAGTAAAATTTATGGTAGAAAGGTTGAAAAGGCCAATAATATTGATCTATAGCAGCCTTTGTTTTTCGCTACTGGTAGCGGTTTGATCAATCACCTAGGTAGGTTTTTAAACTGTATCTTTGCACTCGTTGTGCTGCTTGTTCGATGTCTTTGTTAGCGTGCAATTGTTTTAATACGTTTGGAAAGGCGGCTTTGGTTTGTTCGACATTCATGCCGGGGGTTAAATGTCGGGAATACAAAGCTTTGAGTAGTAGATAATCCAAAGGACTTAAATAGGTATCGACGCTCACATCATTAAAAACAGAAGGAAACACTTCCCCTGAGTCGTTTGGTAGTCCAAGCAATTGGGTGATTTCTTCAACGATGCAATCTAAAAAACGACTTTTGCTGCGCGCGTAATCCACCGGGATGATGATGGTGCCCTTGGTGATTTCATAGCGTCCGTTGCGTCTAAAATTCCCCAAACAAATGGCTTCATCTAAAGCGGCTCGAATATTTTCTGGGTCGCCTATGTATTGGCTTACCTTGTTTTCTAGGCTCTTGTAATCGGTAAAAATAACAAAAATGTTGGCGTCTTTGGGGTTTGGGGTGAAATCAATGGATAACCCTGTGATGTAGGCTAGGTGTTGGGCGTGGACACTTAATAATTCTTTTTGTAAAAGGGCATCGCCGCTGTCGCTTTCAAAAAACAACCGAATGGGTTTGTTCCAGCGAATGAGCTTAGGGAATTGGGTTTCCTTATATTCTCGTTCTAAGGCAATCTTGACGAAGCTGTCACGAATATAGGTGTCTTCTTGCCAGCGCTCTGTTGCCAGCGCTGGCAAAGATAAACAAACAGCACAGAGCCAAAGACTAAAGCGGGTCATCAAACTGTGGCGTCACGAGTTTATTGGCATAATGCTCTAACGCACTCACGGAATCGGGTGTGAAGAGTAATTGCTCTGGGTTGTTGAGAATGTCTTCGATACGCATTTCATGAACCGAGGCGACTTCTTTGGGCTGCAATACCAACTTGCCGTGAATGGCTTCGTCATAGTGGCAGGTGTAGATTTTTCCCCAAATACGAAACCCTTCGCCCTCGGTAACAAACACACCTTGGCTTTCTAAAGGCGCATCGAAACCAAGCTCTTCTTGTAACTCTCGGTGTGCCGAGTCTATGTAGGTTTCGTCTTTCTCGACTACACCACCAGTGGTGATACCGTAATAACCGGGGCAGAAAGCCTTATTGTCGGTACGCTTTTGAACAATCAGGTTTCCTTGCTTGTTGAACACCAAAATGTAAGTGACGCGGTGGTAATCTTTACCAAAGTTCATCAAACGTCGTGGCACATCGCCAATTATCTTATTGTTCTCATCCACTAAGATAATGACTTCGTCATTTGCTAGCATAAAATACTCAACCCGAAAATGAATCTTCTAAAAGGAAAGGGTATCGGCATTTGTGTTGAAAGAAAAGCGTTTTACCCACAGGAATAGACAACAAGTAAACACACAACACCGCAGCGATTTTTATGTATGTAATTATAAACTATTCATAAAGCGACCTGTTCTTTTGTTTTACTTAACAGCGAAGAATAAGCAAGGCATGTCGACAACAATTTCATCAGTAAAACGCTATTATGTTGAGGTATTTTATCGGGTGAGGTGACGGAGAAATCATGACAATTCCAAATAACGACTTTTTAGCATTAACCCTCGCTCATCAAGAGGCGATAGAGCCGTTTTCATTTTCTTTCTTGACGGGCACCGCCTTTGTGGAAGACACGGGTATTTTGCGACTTGAGCCTAATACGCCCAGCGATGTCAATCTGGTGTTGTCTGTTGGAGTACACGGAAACGAAACCGGCCCCATTGAATTGGTAAATCAACTGGTGAGCCAGCTATTGACCGGTAAACTGACTTTAAAAGTGCGGCTTTTGGTGTTGATAGGTAATCCAGTCGCGGCGAATCAAGCTAAGCGATTTTGTGAGGTGAATCTCAATCGTTTATTTGTGGGCGTTTGGCAACAATACGAAGGATACGAAGCGTCTCGTGCCGAGCGTTTAGAGCAAGCCATTAGTGACTTTTTTGCCCCCATTGCCGATAAGCCCGAAGGGCTTAAATTGCATTATGATTTGCACACCGCGATTCGCGGTTCTGAGTACGAAAAATTTGCAGTCTATCCGTATGTCGAAAACGCAGTGTATCACCGTGCTCAATTGGAATTTTTAGCGGCGAGTGGTATTGATGCGGTACTCTTTTCCCATCAAGCGACCACGACCTTTTCCTATTACAGTCATAAGGTGCATGGTGCTCACAGTTTTACCATTGAGCTGGGCAAGGTGCATGCATTCGGTGAAAACGATTTATCACGTTTTGCTGATATCAACACCAGCCTCACGACCTTATTGACCCGTGGTTATTGCCCGCGAGTGTCGGCATCGACCATGACGTTGTTTAAAGTATTGGATAGCCTAATAAAAGACGACGACAGTTATCGATTGAACTTGGCGAACGACGTTAAAAACTTCACCCAATTTGACGAAGGGTTTGTGTTGGCTGAGTCGATTAAAAGCCAGTACCTTGTTGAAAAAACAGGCGACGCCCTTGTGTTCCCCAATACCCAATTGCCGATTGGCCAGCGCGCGGGGCTAATGGTAAGACCAATAACACAGGGCGATTTGACGCTTAATTAAGCCAAAGTAAATCAAGGCCGATTTTTAAAGAGTCATAAAGGAGATTTGAGTCAAAGCGCTTGAATCTCTTTTTTTTCTGGCGTATTGTTACGTTATAACATCTAACATACGGTATCAGATAATGAATAAGCTTTTCTTTGCGTTGGGCGTGACTGCTCTTTCCCCTTTAGCCTTAGCAAAACCGGTTATTGCGACCAGTATTAAACCGGTTTCTATGATCGTTGCCGCGATCGCTGGCGATCACGCCGACATCCAACAAATCGTTGCAAGCACCGCATCTCCGCACGATTTTGCACTTCGTCCTTCTGATATCAAAAAAATTCACAATGCCGACGCTGTGGTATGGGTAGGTGAGTCGCTAGAACACTTCCTAGAAAAGCCACTTGAAAATGCGGGTAAAGAAGACTCATCCATTGAATGGATGGCGTTGAAAGGCGTTACGCTTCAAGATCGCTCTAAAAAGCATGAAGAACACGACGATCATGACCACGATGCACATGACGATCATGATGACCACGAAGGCCATGACCACGATGCACACGACGACCACGATGAGCACGATGAGCACGATGAGCACGAAGGCCATGATCATGACGATCACAAAGGTCACGACCACGATGAGCATGAAGAAGAAGGCCACGAGGGCCACAACCACACAGGTATTGATCCTCATGTTTGGTTGTTGCCTCAAAACGCAGTAGTACTCGCTAAAGCGGTTACTGAGCGTATGATGTGGTTAGACTCCGCCAACGCCGCGTATTACCAAGGTAACTTCGCTAAATTTGAGCAGGGCCTAAAAGCCAAAGACGCTGAAATTCGTAAAGATCTTAGCGCAGTGGGCGATGTGCCTTACATCGTTTTCCACGATGGTTACCGTTACTTTGAAAGCCATTACGGTCTTAACAATGCCGGTGCTGTGACGGTTAGCCCTGAGCGCAAACCGGGTGCGAAAAAAGTCGCTGAAATTCGTCACGAAATCGAAGAAAACAAGGTGCAGTGTGTGTTCAGTGAGCCACAATTCAGCCCTGCTATCGTTAAAGTCTTGATAGAAGGGACAAACGTAAAAAGTGGCGTGTTAGACCCACTGGGTAGCGCTGTTAAGGTAGACATGAATGCCTACTTTACCTTCCTAGACAGTTTGAAAGGTCAGTACTTGAGCTGCCTACGCTAGTTTTTTGTTACACTGAATACCCAGCCCGCCTAAAGTATTGCTCTTTAGGCGGGCTTTTTTATGGTCGTGGTATGTGGATAAGGCTGCGCTTTATCAACACTGTGTTATCAAAACGCGCTCTTTGTTAGGTGGGAGAAGCTTACCTCTGTATAATCACTCGACGTTAGATTTACGACACAGAGCAAAGAGGCTTTATGAGCGATCCATCTATTTCGAGCATCCACGACGATACCCTTATCGACAGCGCAAAACGCACTTTATCGACCCAAGCCCAAGCCTTGGCTAACCTCGCTAGTCGAGTGAATGAAGAATTTCCCAAAGCCGTGCGCATGATCCTTGCCAGTAAAGGCCGTACCATTATTTGTGGTATGGGCAAATCGGGTCTGATCGGCAAAAAAATCGCTGCGACGCTGGCCTCTACCGGCACCCCCAGTTTCTTTCTTCATCCGGGGGAAGCCTTTCACGGCGATTTAGGAATGATTCAAGCGGAAGACACGCTGATTTTGATCAGCTACTCGGGGGAAACCGAAGAATTGATGCGCCTGTTGCCGTCGTTAAAAGGCTTTGGTAACCCCAGCATTGCCTTGGTAGGTAATATGGAATCGACCCTAGCGAAGCACTGTGATTGTGTTTTAGACATCTCGGTGGACCGCGAAACCTGCCCGAACAATTTGGCACCGACTACGTCCACCACAATGACCACCGCCATGGGCGATGCTTTGGCTGTGGCGCTAATGGAATGCCGAGACTTTCAACCGCAAGACTTTGCCCGTTTCCACCCAGGTGGCAGCCTAGGGCGCAAGCTATTAACTCGCGTGAAAGATTTGATGCACCAAAACGACTTGCCAGTCTGTACTTCGAACACCACGCTCAAAGACGCGATTTCTGTGATGACCCACGGCCGTATGGGTGTTGTACTGATTCAAGACGGTGATAAATTATTAGGTATTTTTACCGATGGGGATTTGCGTCGTGCCATGCTTAAAGAAAGCGAAGGCATGATACACAAAACCATGGCAGACCTGATGACAGCGAACCCGAAAACCATCAACGAAAACGTAATGATAGTGCAGGCCGAAGAACAAATGTTGCGAGACAAAATCACCCTGCTGGTGGTTGTGGACGACGCGAAAAAAGTATCCGGCATTTTAGAAATTTACGACCGTTAAGCTGCACTCACACTTACCACTATATTCAGATATTACCGTATTTAGGAAGTTGTTATGTCAAAAATTATTAAAATTGGCGATCATGTAGAAGTCGCTAACCACCTGCCTTTTGTTTTATTCAGCGGTGTGAATGTTTTAGAATCGCGAGATTTGGCCATGCGTGTGGCTGAAGAGCATGTAAAAGTCACGCAAGCGCTGGGTATTCCTTATGTGTTTAAAGGTTCATTCGACAAGGCAAACCGCTCGTCGATCAATTCTTACCGTGGCCCCGGCATGGAAGAAGGCTTAAAAATTCTGCAAGAAATCAAAGACACCTTTGGTGTGCCTGTGATCACCGATGTGCACGAAGAATACCAGTGCGCGCCAGTGGCGGAAGTGGCGGATGTGATTCAATTGCCGGCGTTTCTTTCTCGTCAGACCGATTTGGTGGTAGCGATGGCGAAAACCGGTGCTGTGATCAACATCAAAAAAGCGCAGTTTTTAGCGCCTCACGAAATGAAGCACATTTTAACCAAGTGTGAAGAAGCCGGTAATAACACTCTGATGCTGTGTGAGCGCGGCACCATGATGGGCTACAACAATCTAGTAGTCGACATGCTAGGTTTTGGCGAAATGAAAAAAATGGGTTATCCCGTGATGTTTGATGTGACTCACTCTTTGCAACGCCCAGGTGGTCGCTCCGACTCGGCCGATGGTCGTCGTGCACAAGTGACTGAGCTGGCGCGTGCTGGCATGTCGCTTGGTTTGTCGAGCCTGTTCTTAGAAACTCACCCAGACCCAGATAACGCAAAATGCGACGGCCCATGTGCTCTACCTTTGGGCAAACTAGCGCCATTTCTTCAGCAAATGAAACAGCTGGACGACTTGGTGAAAACCTTCGAAGAATTGGACACGAGTGTCTAAACGATGGACGCTGATTTTTTATCTGCCTATGCCATATTGACTGACCAGCCTGAATGGATCGATAAACTCAACGCCATCAAGCTGGTGGTGTTCGATGTCGACGGTGTGTTGACCGATGGTCGTCTGCTTTATACCGAGCACGGCGAAACCATAAAGCGCTTTAACGTCAAAGATGGCGTGGCAATGAAGTTGCTGCCAAAGTGGGGCATTGAGGTCGCGGTGATTACCGCGAAAGATTCCGCGCCCTTGCGCCAACGCATGAAAGACCTGAAAGTCGAACACTTCTACCCAGGTTGCCATAACAAGGCAGCGGCGTTTGCAGAATTGGTCGCGCGCTTGGGTATCGACCCAAGCCAGGCGGCGTACGTGGGTGACGATGTGATTGACCTGCAAGTGATGCCCAAGGTGGGCGTGGCTTTGTGTCCGTCGGACGCCCATGTATTGCTAAAGCGCCATTGTCCCATCGTGTTGACGAAAGCCGCCGGTGAGGGCGTAGCGCGAGAAGTGGCTGACCTAATTTTAGCCACTCGAATGCCACTAGAAAACGCCTACGAATTAGCGCAACAACCGGAGTTTGAAAAATAATGACTGAACACAACACAAACACCGCCTTACCGGATTTTCACATCGTCATTCCTGCTCGATACGCGTCTCAGCGCTTTCCACAAAAGCTGATGGCCGATTTAGGAGGCAAGCCGGTGTTGCAATGGGTGTACGAATTGGCGTTAAAAGCCGGCGCTCAATCGGTCACTGTGGCGACCGATCACTCTACTATTCAAGCGGCCGCGCAAGCGTTTGGTGCGACCGTGGTGATGACCCGCGACGACCATGAAAATGGCACCGAGCGTTTGGCGGAAGTCGCAGCGGTGATGGGCTGGCAAGGTGATGAGATCATCGTTAATGTGCAAGGGGACGAGCCGTTTTTGCCGGTCGACTTGATTCACGCTAGCGTGATGGCGCTCAACAAGGACAAAGAAGCGCAAATGGCCACGGTGGCCTGCCCGATTGATCTACAAGAAGACTTTTTTAATCCCAACGTAGTAAAAGTAGTGTGCGACGAACAGCAACGTGCCTTGTATTTTAGCCGTTCGCCTATGCCGTGGGACAGAGATGGCTTTGCTGCCAGCTTAGAGCACACAGGACCAATGCCTACGGGCTTGCCTGCGCTGCGTCATATTGGCTTGTATGTGTATCGCGCCAGTTTACTGGGGCGTTATGCGGACCTTCCTATGTCGCCGCTAGAGCGCTGGGAAAAGCTCGAGCAACTGCGCTTTTTACATCAAGGCATCAAGGTACAAGTTGCCATGGCCGATGGTTTACCGACCCACGGAGTAGACACGCCAGAAGACCTAGAAAAACTCCGACATCAATTGTCTTTAAACATGATGTAGCGAGGTCAGCGTCTCGACTTCTGTAAACAAAGCAAATTGAAGACAGTAAAAGCGGCAACCGAGTATTCTAGGTTACCGCTTTTTTTTGATCTTTATAAAGATGATTTGATATTGCATAAAAAATGAATATTTAGCCCAGATAAGGTATGAAATTAGTAAATATTGTGTATACAATTATTGATATAGCATCTAGTGCTTTTTATTCACTTATCTGGTTAAAGGACAAAATCATGAAAAAGCTCATCTTACTGTCAAGTGGTCTGTTAAGTACCGCTGTATTCGCGGCCATGCCGGTGAACCAACCAACAGGGTCAAGCTTTACGCTCAGTAATGCGCCTAACCAGAGAGCCTTGTCGACGGTGTTTGCGAACCCCGCCGCGCCTTTCATCATGGTAAACCAAGCAGACGACGACAGCTTTCGCTTTGGTATCTTAGGGCCGTTGAGTATCGGCGTTGAGATGGGCGACGTGAGTGACTTGGGTGACCAAGTAGAAGAAGTTGAAGATCTTATTGATAATGCTACAGCTTTAACAGCATCAGGTGACGTAGCTAAAGCTAATAAAATTCTAGATGATATTGGTGATAACGCTTACATCAAAACCACTGCTAGCATGCAAATTCCTTTTATGCCGGTGATTTACAAAACCAAAACCAATGGCGCTTTCATGATAGACGCCAGTATTTCTGGTGTAGCCAAAGCGAGCTTATTAGCTGGTGATGTTCAAACAACGGGAGCGGGTTCTAATACGACCTTAACAACAGATACCTCTTATTACGCCCAAACCGCAACAGACCTACAAATTGGTTTTGGTTACAGTCAAGCCATGTGGGAACACGAAAAAGGCATGCTGATTGGTGGTGTGAAAGCCAACCTGCATGATATTTCTATGGGTCGTGCGCTTGTTCGTCTTGACGATGATAGCCAAGACGCAGGTGATGCGATTTCCGATTCCATTTCTGACGATGCGGTGAGCAGCACAAACGTTGGCTTGGATTTGGGTGTTGTATGGGTGGCGAACAACTATCAAGTGGGTTTGACTGTTGCCAATATCAACGAACCTGAATTTGATGGCGCGGACATCACCACCAACAGCGCATCTGATAGATATGATGTTACCGCTTCAGACAAATACGTGATGGAAATGCAAAGCACGGTAGACTTTGCGATTTCGACTAAGGGCAAACAATTCACAGTGGGCATGTCTTACGATGCGAACGCGGTGAAAGACGCCGTTGGCGACGAGTACCAGTGGGCTGCGACGTCTCTTTCTTACTACGGTGATTCCCACTTTATCCCGGGTTTGCGCGTGGGTATGCGTCAAAACATGGCCGGCACCGAGCTGAGTTACGGTACGTTTGGTCTGACTATTTTAAAACGTCTTAATATTGATCTTGCTGTTGCCCTGGACACAGTAAAAGACGAAGACGGCGATGAAATGCCTCGTAGCGCTTACTTCTCTATTGGTTACGATACCGCGTTTTAATTTCCTCGAAGTCATAAAAAAAGCCGAAAACTTGCTAGGTTCTCGGCTTTTTTTGTGGTCTGATTTTAGTCTTGCAAATTTAGTAGATACACATAGACATGGGTAAAGCATGAAAAAGTCTTTGGCGATTATTAGCTTAGGGTTAATGAGTTCTTCCATTATGGCATCGTCCTATATTTATCAGCCGACGGGCTCCAGCCTAGTGCTGGGTGGCTATGGTAATCGGCATGCGTTGTCTACCGCTGGCGGTAACCCTGCGTCGTCTTATCTCATGGCCAATTTACAAGGCTTTCGAGTCGGTTTTGTTGGGCCTTTAGGGATTGGTGTTGAAGGTGGCGGCATTGAAGACATTAACGATAAGTTGGATGAGCTAGAGGCTATTTTTGATGAAGACTTTGTTGATCGCATAAATGTGGATGCTATAAAAGCCCAAGCACAAAGTATTCAAAGCAGTTCAGGCACAGCAGCCGCTGATGCCTACGTTGTGTCTGAAATTGCCAGTGTATTATCGGATATCAACGATTCTCTCGATCAGTCTGACGCGATTATTTCAGATATTAGCCAAACCACCTATGTGAAATTTGCCACCACGATGCAAGCGCCTTTTTTGCCGATTATTTATAAAACTCGCCGACGTGGCGTGTTTAGCATTGATGCTGGAGCGTCTTTGGTCGGTCGTGCAGACATCATTTCTGACGAGCTTACCCTAACGGGGGTGAGTGATTTAGAAGCCGTGACCACGGCGTCGGATTTGAATACGGTCGATGTGAGCGACGCCGATATTGAGTCCGATACTTCGTTGTATTTAAAGCGCGCATCGGATTATCGGGTCAGTGTTGGCTACAGTGAAATGGTATCGCGAAGCACAAGCAATGCCCTGATCGTGGGCGGTCGCTTGAACTTTCATCGCTTTGCCTTGGATCAAAAAGTCACAGTACTGACCGAAGACGACGATTCTAGCGTGTCTTATGGGGATTTTTTCTTAAGTCGAGACTCGGCGGTGTCGAATGTTTCCTTGGATTTAGGTGTACTTTTGGCGGGACGAAATTATCAAATAGGCGCTTCGATCGCCAATATCAACGAACCGGAATTTGACTACAAAGGCTTAAGCAGCAGTTGTTCGGGCATGACGGCAGCGGATCAAAGTAATTGTGAAGCGGCGCTTCGATTGTCCAGTAAAGGCGCCTTTTCACTCAATGAAACCTACACCATGGAAGCGCAAATGACCCTTGATGCGGCGATAAAAAGCAAGGATCAGCACTTTTCGATTGGTGGTTCCTACGACGTTAACCCCATCAAAGACCCGTTAGGCGATGAATACCAATGGTCGGTGGTGTCTTTGTCGTATTTTAGTGATAACTGGGTGTTACCGGGAATGCGCGTGGGGATCAGAAAAAACATGGTCGGCAATGAGTTGAACTATTACACCGCTGGATTGACCTTTTATCGACGTTTGGACTTTGATGTGGCCTATGCGCCTGAGAACGACGAGGGTAACAGCGGAGTGTATGTCTCCGCCGGTTACAGCTTCGCTTTTTAGTCGACTTTAATCAGCTGTTGAGGGGTAATGATCGCTTGAAGCGGCACATCCCAACCCTCAATGGGTAAGCTTTTGACCGCTTGGCAGTCGTGAGCAAGACCGATTAGCAAAGGACGAGCGTCGGCGGGTTTGTTTGCGAAGGTTCGATCGTAAAATCCTCCCCCCATGCCAAGACGGCCGCCTTTCGTATCGAAGCCGACTAGCGGCAGGAATACCATGTCTAGCTCATGACCTGAAATAGTCTCGTTAGTAAGTGGCTCATTGATGCCAAACTTGTTTTCTTGCCAGAGGGTGTCTTTGGAATACAGAGCAAAGGTCAGCTGTTTGCCGTCAATCACTGGCAAATAAGTTTGAATGCCGTGTTGCCAAAAATGTTCACAAAGAAGGTGCGGCGAAATCTCACCGTCGTTCGACAAGTATAGAGCGACTCTTTGAATTGGCTGAGTATTGGCATTAGACGCTTGGCTGAGTGTGACAAGGCGCTGAGCAATATCGGTTAACAAAGCGGATGCCGCGTCTTCTTGTTGCTGCGCCGTGAGGCTTCTTCTGGCTTGACGTAATTGACGACGAAGGGTTTGTCTAGGATCGAGATGAGAGGTCATAAAGGTGTTTCCCAAGTTGCCGTTTCGGCTATTGGCCTTGAACCCAGTGGTTCAAGGTGGAAAGAACTGTGACTTTTTAGGCTTTCCGACGCACGGACATGCACACCAAACCAGCAGGTTCTTTCCGGGGTATTACTCATAGGCTCAAGGGCGTTAAGCCGCTTCGAACAACCCAGGAAACGGACTACAGTATAGAATAATTTATGGCGTAAATCACTTAATAGCGCAGGGCGTTTTCTTGCTTGTATGAAGAAAATTCGTGTTGTCTGCTTGCAATCAAAAAAGTCGTTCAAAGAATACACCATGAATGTTTATTCATTGACCAACTTTGTTTGATGAGTCAAAGCAGAGTCGAGCTGTGAGGTCAGCTCTCGCAGCTGTTGCTCGTTGGCACGGGCGTATTTTTGGTTCGACAGCATATCGTGAGTAATATTCAATGCCGCAAGTACAGCGATTTTTTCGAGACCGACAATTTTGCCACTGGCCTTGATTTCGCGCATTTGATTGTTTAAATACTCAGCCGCTTCTTTTAAGTCGGCTTCGTGCCCTTTAGGGCAATTTATTTTGTAATTTTGTCCCAGTATGGCGACGGTGACGGTTGGCTTATCCATATTGACTCCATTTGATAGCAAGGCCCACAAAAAATGGTCTGTTTTTCCATCATTGGGTAGCGAATGGCATTTTATGCTGCGAGTAAATTCGTTACAATTCCGAATCAACTTTATCCTCACTGTTTATAGCAAATTGACGCCAATATGGAAATAAACCCGATACTTTCTAAGATAAAAGACCTTTCTGCCCGTGCTTTAACCCTACGGGGGTATCTTTGACTACGAGTCAAAGAAAGAACGCTTAGAGGAAGTTAACCGCGAACTGGAAGATCCCGCTATTTGGAACGACCCAGATTACGCACAAAAATTAGGCCGCGAACGATCTTCGTTAGAAGCCATTGTTGGTACGCTAGACAACATGGAATCTGGCGTAAACGACGCCAAAGAGTTGTTAGAGCTTGCGGTCGAAGAAGACGACGATGACTCCATCGAAGCCGTTCAGTTGGAGTTGGAAGAGTTAGACGCTCAACTGGCCAAGTTAGAATTCCGTCGTATGTTCTCCCATGAGATGGACGAAAACAGCGCCTTCTTGGACATTCAGTCTGGCTCTGGCGGCACCGAAGCACAAGATTGGGCCAATATCCTACTGCGCATGTATTTGCGTTGGGGCGAAGACAAGGGCTTTAAAGTCGAACTGATGGAAGTGTCGGCCGGAGACGTCGCAGGGATTAAATCGGCGACCATTCGTTTTGAAGGCGAATACGCCTTTGGCTGGTTGCGTACGGAAACGGGCGTGCACCGTTTGGTGCGTAAATCGCCGTTTGACTCGGGTAACCGCCGCCATACCTCGTTTGCTTCTGTGTTTGTGTCGCCCGAAATTGACGACAACGTAGACATCGAGATCAACCCAGCGGACATTCGTACCGATACCTACCGTTCATCCGGTGCGGGTGGTCAGCACGTAAACACCACCGACTCGGCGGTTCGTATTACCCACGTGCCAACGGGCATAGTGGTGCAGTGTCAGAATCAGCGTTCACAACACGCCAACCGTGATTTCGCCATGAAACAACTTCGTGCCAAATTGTACGAATTCGAAATGTTGAAACGCACCGAGGCTGCACAAGCCGTGGAAGACAGTAAGTCTGACATTGGTTGGGGTAGCCAGATTCGTTCTTACGTGTTGGACGCGTCGCGCATTAAAGATTTGCGCACCGGCGTAGAAACCTCCAACACCGGCGCCGTTCTTGATGGCAATTTAGACCAGTTTATTATTGCCAGCTTAAAGCAAGGTCTGTAACGCGCCCTTCCTTATTTAGAAAATTGAAAAGAGTAGATAGCAAAATCATGGCTAACGAAAACAACACAGAATCCACAGCACAATCCGATGACAACCGCCTAGTCGCAGAACGTCGCGGTAAATTGGCGGCCATTCGCGCTGAGCGCAATGCCTACCCAAACACGTTTCGCCCTGACGCGTACGCGGCTGATTTACAAGCCGAATTTGGTGAGCACGAGAAAGCCGACTTAGAAGAAAAAGACCATAAAGTCAGCATTGCGGGTCGTATCATTCGTAATCGTGGTGCCTTCATGTTGTTGCAAGACATGACAGGACAAATTCAGGCTTATGTAAATCGTAAAGCCTTGTCTCCAGAGTTGCTAGCCGATCAAAAAACATGGGATTTGGGCGACATTATTGGCGTGACGGGCCCTGTTCACAAATCCGGTAAAGGCGATTTGTACATCGACATGCAAGAAGCGCAATTGCTGACTAAAGCTCTGCGTCCTTTGCCAGATAAGCATCACGGCTTGTCCGATATGGAAATGCGCTACCGCCAGCGCTACGTGGATTTGATCGTCAACGAAGAGTCTCGTGCCACCTTCCAAATGCGTTCTAAAATCATTTCTACGATTCGCCGCTTCTTAGAAGATCGTCGCTTCATGGAAGTGGAAACGCCTATGTTGCAAACCATTCCTGGTGGTGCATCGGCGCGTCCTTTCGTCACACACCACAATGCGATGGACATGAGCATGTACTTGCGCATCGCGCCAGAGCTTTACTTGAAGCGTTTGGTTGTGGGTGGCTTTGAGCGTGTGTTTGAGATCAACCGTAACTTCCGTAACGAAGGCACATCGACTCGCCATAACCCAGAATTCACCATGATCGAATTCTACCAAGCCTACGCCGACTACAAAGATCTGATGGACCTTACTGAAGCCATGTTGCGTGAAGTGGCTGAGAAAGTATTGGGCACAACAACCGTGACCTACCAAGGGTCAGAATACGACTTCGGCGCGCCGTTTGTTCGCATGACCATGTTGGATTCGATTCTGCATTACAACCCAGAGTTGACCGCAGACGATGTTAGTACCATCGAAAAAGCCACTGTGGTGGCTAAGAACCTAAAAATCGATGTGAAACCGATTTGGGGCTTGGGCAAGTTGTGGACAGAAATTTTTGAAGAAACGGCTGAACACAAACTTGATCAACCGACCTTTATTACCGAATACCCAGCGGAAGTGTCTCCACTTGCGCGTCGTAACGACGACAACGATTTCATCACCGATCGCTTTGAATTCTTTGTCGGTGGTCGTGAAATTGCCAACGGTTTCTCGGAGTTAAATGATCCAGAAGACCAAGCGGAACGTTTTATGCGTCAAGTAGAAGAAAAAGACGCAGGCGACGACGAAGCCATGCATTACGATGCGGACTACATCAATGCCCTAGAATACGGCTTGCCACCAACCGCGGGTGAAGGTATTGGTATCGACCGTTTGGTGATGTTGTTCACCGATGCGCCATCTATTCGTGACGTTTTGTTGTTCCCACATATGAAGCCTCAGGACTGATCCAAGGCCGGGCAGTCACTGTCAAATTAATGTATTTATAAGGCCTCTTTTGAGGCCTTATTTTGTTTTCACCCTCTATTATGACGTACCACTATTAACGTACAACGGAGCATCCATGAGTCGTTTTTGGACAGATAAAATCGCTTCTCTTGACCCTTATGTGCCAGGCGAACAACCGCAAGACAAAAAGTACATCAAGCTAAACACCAACGAAAGCCCGTATGCTCCTTCTTCGAAAGCCTTGGATGCCATGGCTTCAGAAGTCAGTGAGCGTTTACGACTGTATCCTGATCCGAATGGCGTTACGCTGAAAACAGCGTTGGCAAAAAGCTACTCGTTGAACACGGATCAGGTGTTTGTTGGCAATGGCTCCGACGAAGTGTTGGCGCTGGCCTTTATGGGGTATTTTGCCGGTGGCAAGCCATTAGCGTTTGCAGATATCACCTACAGCTTTTACAAAGTCTATGCGGGCTTATACAGCATCGAACCTCACTTGATTCCATTGGATGATGATTTCAATATCGTACCGACGGATTATGAAAATCTGGACGTATCCGGCGTGGTCGTGACCAACCCGAATGCGCCAACGGGTAAAGCCTTGCCGCTTGCCGACATCGAAGCCATTCTAAGTGCGAACCCAGATGTGGTTGTGCTGGTGGACGAAGCCTATGTAGACTTTGGCGCGCAAAGTGCCTCTGTGTTGGTGAATCAATACCCGAACCTTCTCGTCGTGCAAACCCTGTCAAAATCTCGCGCTTTAGCTGGGATTCGTGTTGGCTATGCTTTGGGACACCCAGACTTGATCGAAGGGCTGGAGCGTTTGAAAAACTCCTTCAACTCCTACCCGATCGACCGCATCGCTTTGGCCGGCGCTACTGCCGCAGTAGAAGACGAAAGCTATTTAAAAGAAATCTGCGACAAAACCATCGCCACACGCGAGCAATCCGTCAAAGAGTTAGAAGCGCTTGGTTTTACGGTATTGCCATCGGCGACCAACTTCGTCTTTGTGACACACCCAGAGAAAAACGCCGAACAAATTTACCTTGCGCTAAAAGAGCAGGGCATCTTGGTACGTTTCTTTGGTAGCAACAAACCACGCATCGGCAACTACCTACGCATCACCATAGGCACAGACGCCGAAATGGCCGCCTTAACCACGGCATTAAAAGCGTTGCTTTCATAAGCATTTGAGCTGTGAACAAAGACAAACCGCTGACCTCAGCGGTTTTTTGTTTCCATTCAAACGCACTGCTGATGGTTAGTTTCTTCCCCTTTTCTCTTCAAGGGGAAGACGGGGTGTTCACCGTGATCAACCAAAAACCCTATTTACGCGATATTACTGTTTGATCTCGCTCACCGACTTTGCCTTGGTGCTTTTTCCCTCACTCTTAACTCCAAAACAGAGTTCATTGTTGACTCTTTTTCCAAGGGTCATTGGTTCTTAATTAATGGCCATGTTACAACAGCTGATCAATCGGGCTACTAGTACCGGCAAAGTGTTCCCCAATAACATGAGTATAGATTTGGGTGGTTGATACGTCGTTATGGCCTAGAAGTTCTTGAACGGTTCTTATGTCTCGTCCTGCGATTAATAAGTGAGTTGCAAAGGAATGACGGAATGTATGGCAGTTTACTCTTTTCTCTAAAATATTTGCGGCATGCACAGCTTTTTTTAACGCTTTTCTAGGAACGGAATCATGCAAGTGATGGCGACATAATTCACCTGTCATTGGATGCGAGCAAATTGATATAGATGGAAATAAAAACATCCAGCTAAATTGTCGAAAAGCATTAGGGTATTTTTTACCTAAAGCAAAAGGTAGTGAAGGTCCATAACCTTTTGAGTTATCTTTTTGTTGGACTTTCAAAGCATAGTTTTTTTGATTATTGATTGATTCTGTGTAAGCGCCAATCCAACCCTACCTGCCCATGACGCCCTCAAACCGCTAACCTTATCGCTTCTTATTATTCAAGGAG
>NZ_JAGSSV010000014.1 GCF_018145875.1 Marinomonas vulgaris
TAGCTCAGTTGGGAGAGCGTCGCCCTTACAAGGCGAATGTCGGGGGTTCGAACCCCTCCACACCCACCAACTTTTTGTCAGTATTTCAAGCAATTCATAAAGCCTCGAAACTCAGTAATACCAAGCCTTTCAGAGTTATCCAAATCTTTCTGTTACAATAAAACCTGTTTTCTAAAAGTCAATAGTCAGTCATTATCTAGTCTATTTTACTCAATGTGACCCCCATGTGACCAACTTGTGACCAAAGTGAAAATTTGCCCCCTAAAAAAACCTGTTATTGAGTACATTTTTTAGGGTGTTTTAGCTAAAAAATGAGCGTCGCCTGATTTTTTTATCAATTTTTCATGCAGGTTTTCAGGCGACTTACCTACTGGTGTCTAAAGGGGCTAGGGTGGTTATGCTAAATCGAAACCCAAAAAAGTCAGAAGAAGCAATAACACGTATTAAAAGCGAGTTTGGTGACCAATCTCTAGTGAGCTGTATGATTATTGATCTTGGCGATCTAGCCTCTGTATGAAAGGCTGAAAAACACATGCATGCAAATGATATCAAGAATTTAGAGCCATTTTTATTGTCGAGATTTCATTAATGACTGTGTGTCGAAAAGGCATTAAGCCATATGTTTTAATTTTTCAAGCGCCTGTGCTGTGAGTTGCTGACTGAAAAGTGTGTTTTTAGGATGAGTTGGCGACCAGCCCAGAATAAAACGATGGAAGTCAGCCCATGCAATGGTGAACAAGCATTGCCACTCTTCCACAACCGCATGTGCTAAGGCTTGAGACTCTCCTTGTGCCATTAACTCACTACTTAATTCTGCAAAATAATGAGATAGCAGATAGTCACTATGCTGAATCAGCTCTTTCTCTGAAAGAGCACTACCTAGAAAGTACACCAGGTCTTGTACGCCAACGCCGCCGCCAACATATTGAAAGTCAACGGCGGCTACTTTGTTGGTAAGAGGTGAAATACAAAAATTAGCGACTTTGGCATCACCGTGCACAAGAGTCTTGTAACGAGCATTATCAAGGAAATGGGTTAATTTTGACGCGTTTTTTTTAAGTTCGCCTTCGGCCATTGCGGCCCATTCATCTGGTCTTGTATCAAGATGCCAATAGGTTCCTTTTTTCCACAATCCTTGTGGCCAACTGGCATTAGGAGATAAGTGAATAAAGCCAGCATGGAAGTTAGCTAACCACTGAATGCAGGCAAGAATCTGGTCAATATTAAAACCTGTATATCGATCGGAATACCCAGCCGCGTCTAAGTCTTCAAGCAGTGTTAGCCTTTGTCCTGTGTGTTCATCGTGAAAACTCCCATAGCAGTGAGGAATACGCGCCAATGGGTTGCAACGGGACGACCAGTGTTGATACCAATTTTGTTCCACTTCGTATGAGCGGACTTTTCGAGCATGGCCGACGTTTGAATGCCAGCCTCTAGGGTGCTTAATGTCCGAAGGAAATGTGCAGTGTTTGGCAATGACAAAAGAGGGCGCATTAAGACCAGTCAGTGAATAGCGCGCGACTTCTCCGTACCCGCTCCATAATGACTGGATTAAAGACGCTCGTTGCACTGTCTTGGCTTTGCATTGTCGTTTTATAAAGATTTCTGGTGTCATGATTTAGACCCTGTTAAGGCTGGTTTTGCTAACCCATTATAAGAGATTACGTAGTGATGTTCTTAGGTCTCTAAAGACCTCAAGGCTGCTGTGTTTTTGATGTTGAAGCACGTCAATATTGGCCATCCACCCCATTTCTTTAAATTCAATAGGAAGTTTTATTAAGCTGCCTTTGTTTACTTCATCAAAAGCGACATGGCTGGGAAGCAAGCACCACCCATAACCTTGGATAGCCAATTCGAGTAACACAAAATAATTGTCTGAATACCAAATATCAGGGCTTATTTTAAATTGAAAGCTGCTTGTCTGAGTAGTTCGAGAGCGCAGCAGAAGCTGACGGTGCAAGCGTAGGTTGTCAATGTTTTTACAGACCTGATTGGCTAATGGGTGAGACTTGGCAATGTACAAATCAAATTTAATTGCCCCAAGACACTCATAATCAAGGTAACTGGGGATGTCTAATTCACTGAAAATAATACCCGTGATGGCACGTTCGTTTTTTAACATATCGATGATGTCTAGGCTTGATGCACTCAAAAACTCCAGGGATAAATTTGGGTACTTTGTTTCAAGGTTGGTAATCGCTTTTGCAATGGTTTTAAGTGGAATACCTTCGTCAAGCGCGATCGTAATGTCATCAGGTATAGGCTGATGCAAACCTAAAGCAGAATTGGTGAAGCGTTGATGTTGCTGTAGTAAGGCAATGGATTGCGGCAGCAAGGTTTTACCTTCTGCCGTTAGAGTAGGGTAGCGGCCAGTACGTTCAAATAAGGGGGTGTTACAGTCTATCTCCAAGTTAATGATATGTTGACTCACAACCGACTGGGCTTTGCCTAATTGCCTTGCTGCTGCTGAGAAAGACCCTGTCTCGACCGTGGTAACAAAGGCTTGTAACTGTTCAACACTAAACATATCGTTTTTCCAGATACTATCTGATTATTTAATACCTTAATAATGGATGAAAATACACGTCTAGTCACTAATATGCAGGTGTGAATCCAATATGAAAACAGTAGAAAGAGTTTTTCAGGCCATTCTTTTTGAGGTATTAGCGCTGATGCTGGCCATTCCCTTAATGGTAATAATAGGTGGCGTTGATGCGGCGAAAATGACAGTAGTGGGTATTGGTTTATCGCTTTTTGCAATGCTTTGGAACTACATCTACAACATAGTCTTCGACAAGGTTATAGGTTACAACCGTCTTGAAAGGGGCTTAGTGACTCGTATATTGCACGCCTTTGGCTTCGAATTTGGCATGTTGTTTGTCACCTTACCGTTCATGGCTTGGTATTTAGGCATCACTTGGTTAGCGGCCATTGCATTAGAAGCTGGTTTTTTGATTTTTATTTTTGTTTATACCATTGTGTTTAATTGGGCATACGATCGTTATCAACCCTATCAAAGGTGGTTCATAAGGGCAAAACTCAGCAGACATTGATGAAATGTGGTCAAAAGAAAACACCTGCTTTTGAGGTGTGCAAGTGTTTTCTCCAGTGAAGACTCGAATGGTGTTGTTAAATTAAACGTTTGCGAATGGCCACCACAACAATTTCAGCTAGGATGACAATGGCGAAAATGGCAAGAAGTGATATGGCAACACGATCCCATTGAAATAAATTCATAGAATCATCCAAGACAACCCCAATGCCACCAGCACCTACTAACCCTAATACGGCCGACTCACGGACATTAATGTCCCAACGAAAGAGAACAATACTAAAGAAGGCCGGTAATATTTGTGGCCAGTAGCCTTTGATCAGAATCGACATCCAAGAGGCGCCTGTCGCTTTTAGCGCTTCAATGGAGCCCATGTTGACCTCCTCGATAGCTTCTCCCAGCAATTTACCAACGAAGCCGATGGATCGAAAAGCAATGGCCAACACCCCTGCGATAACACCAGGTCCAAAGATAGACACAAAAAGTAACGCCCAAACCAGCGAGTTTACCGAACGCGAAGACACAAGAAAGAAGCGTGCGATCCAATGACTCCAAGCAGAACTAATGATGTTACTAGCATTCATTAAAGCCAGAGGAATGGCAAATATTAAGGTAATTAAGGTGCCTAATGTGGCAATGTTTAGCGTTTCTATCATGGCGTCATGCACGGCAACAGGGTAGTACGCGAAGTCAATCGGCCACATTCTTGAAAACATGTCCGCCATTTGTTCTGGCGCATCGAGTAAAAACTCGGGAATGACTTCTACAGATTGTATGGATTGAAAAAAAGCCACAACGAGCACGAGATAGACCGCATAGCGAGACAGTTTTTGTTTAAGGGTAAAGCGTTCCCAGTGATGATCAATAGTGTTCATAAAGTAGACTCCTAGGTCAGTCTAGCGAAAAATACTGCGCACAATATTGGAAAGGAATTCGCCAAACATGATTAAAGCAATAATCACGATAAGGATCGCGGCGACAAAATCGTAGTCAAATCGTTGAAAGGCTGAAAAGAGTGTTCCGCCTAAACCGCCGGCACCGACAATCCCAACCATGGTAGAGTTGCGTAAGTTTGAATCCAATTGATACGTTGAGAAACCAATAAAGCGAGCAAATACTTGTGGCATCACAGAAAACAAAATAATGCTGGTAAAACCTGCTCCTGTTGCACGAATCGCTTCGACTTGTTTTAAGGATATCTCTTCAATAGCCTCGGCAAACAGTTTGGCAATGAAGCCGATAGACGCGACGATCAGCGTTAAAATACCAGCGAGCGCACCAAAGCCGACACTTTTTACAAACAAAATAGCGATGATCACAGGATGGAAAGTACGGCACAGGGCAATTAAGGTTCTCACCGGCGTACTGATCCAGTTTGGCATCATGTTTCTGGCGGCAAATAACCCCATAAATAACGAAATAAAAATACCGCAAATACTGGCAATGATGGCTATTTCAAGACTTTCGATTAAGCCACTCAACAATAATGACCAGCGGCTAAAATTTGGCGGTACCATACGACCGAGCAAGTTACCGGCGTGGCCTAGGCCTTCATTGATACGCCCCCAGCTAAGGTCCATCGCATTAAACATGTAAACCACATAACACACGACGATGAGCCAGATGGCACTGGCAAGCCAATTGTGTTTAAACGGGTTTCCTCTGTGTTGGTTTGGGTTTATACCAGCCATGATTCACCTCCATAAATCTGTTTTAAATGCTCATCTGTAATACCTTCTGGTGGGCCGTCGTAGACAACAACCCCATTACTCATGCCTATCATACGTTTGGCAAAGCGGCTGGCGAGTTTGACATCGTGGATGTTAACCAAAGCCGGAATATTTTTTTCCTCGGCGAAGCGCTCTAATAACTCCATGATTTCCACCGCTGTTTTGGGGTCAAGAGAAGAAGTGGGTTCGTCTGCTAGTAAAATGCGAGGGTTTTGCATGACGGCACGAGCGATGCCCACTCGCTGACGTTGGCCACCGGATAAACTGTCGGCACGTTTGCTGGCGT
The DNA here is from genome assembly GCF_018145875.1 of Marinomonas vulgaris. GTDB lineage: Bacteria > Pseudomonadota > Gammaproteobacteria > Pseudomonadales > Marinomonadaceae > Marinomonas > Marinomonas vulgaris. Next base: position 5,069 of record NZ_JAGSSV010000014.1, read on the forward strand.
GCTCGGTTAAACCAACTGCGTCTAATAAGTCGAAAGCCGTATTGATATCATCTTGGCTGAAGTTTCTGCGCCAGGCTTTCCAGGCAGACATATAACCAAGGCGTCCAGTTAACACGTTTTCAATCACCGTGAGGCGCTCGACAAGGTTGTATTCTTGAAACACCATACCGACTTGGCGACGAAGCATGCGAAGTTGTGCACCTTTGGCTGAACATAAGTCAGCACCATCAAATATAATCTCTCCGGCCGTCGGATCGATGAGTCGATTGATACAACGCAGTAGGGTACTTTTCCCGGTTCCGGATGGGCCTATAATGGCGACGATGCCCGGCTCGGTGATGCTAATATCGATCCCTTTTAAAATAGGGTTGCCAGCGGTGTATTCTTTTTTTAAATGTCTAATTTCTAGAAAATTAGCGCGTTCAGCGGTGTTTTGAGTAACAGGCATGGTGGTTTCCTACAGGCGAACAGATCCAACAACCTGATGGCTCAGGTTGTTGGTGTATGGGTTAAGGTAAAGTGCTTAGGCGTGTTGTACTAGGCGAATTGTACTAGGCGCGTTATTGGCTGTTGGATGCAGCTTCTTTTGCTCGCTTAGCCGCCGCTTTGGCTGCTTTCGCAGCATCGGCCTCAGCCAATTGTTTCAGTCCTGTTTTCGTGTAAGCCGTGCCAGACGAATGGGCAATGTCACGAATAACTTGCCAATCTTCTTTGTAAGTCACAGGAAAGAAACGGTCAGCGCCGCCAAATGTTTTCTGCATTTCAGCTGGGAAGCGGAAAGTGAAAAAAGCCTCTTTGATCTTAGCAACCAGCTCAGGGTTTAAGTCATGGGCATAGCCAAAAGAGGAGGTAGGAAATCGTGGACTGGTATAGATAATGCGGAAGTCTTCTTTGTCGATTCGTTCGGCGTCGACCATGCGTTTAAACACGTCGGATGCTACAGGTGCTGCATCGTAGTCACCAGACAATACGCCCATAACAGATTGGTCATGTTTGCCAGAATACTTTACTTCGTAATCCTGATCTGGGGTGATGCCTAAAGCAGGGAAAAGTGATCGAGGCGCAAGGTTGCCTGAGTTAGAGGAGGCTGATGTGTGGGCAACGACTTTTCCTTTCAGGTCAGTCATTTTGGTTATCTTGCTGTCATTGCGGACAACAGTGATCAGGTTATAACCTTGGAAAGATTCTTCTGTGCCTTTTACGGCGATGGGAACCAAGCCACCAAGATTAACCGCATAACCAGTTGGACCGGTTGAGAAACCGGCAATGTGGAGTCGGCCAGAACGAAGTGCTTCTACTTCGGCCGCGTTGGAGTGAACCGTGTAGTAAACCACTCTTTTTCCTGTAACGTCGCTCAGATACTTTTGGAAATCACTGAAGGCGTCTTTATACACCGCAGGGTCTTCTACTGGCGTGTAGGTAAAAACCAGCGTGCTTGGGTCGCGCCATTCGTTTGAGTCTTTCGGAAGGTCGGCCACAAGATCGTAATCTTCATCGCAGAACTTGTCATCTAATACGCCCCTATGAGAGCAGTCATTTGCGATGGCAGCGGTTGCACCCATTAGCAACGAGCTTGAGAGCATTAAACCTGTCAGTAATTTAATAGACATTATTGTTTCCTCATGATGTATTTTTTATTGTTATCACCGGTCGGGAGGTTCCGTTGTCGGAGATGAGTCTGCCCTGTATGTCTGAAGGACTGGTTTCTTATAGCAAAGCCAATGCCAAAAAATTAATACTAACTAAATCAACGGTTTACGTTAGAATTATTGAAGTTAAATACTGGTTTGGGTCGCTTTAGTCTCATCGAAAAACAACAAATGGGACATTAATGTCCTTGTTCATCCGTTGCTTTGAATTGCTGCTTATCAAGATGATGCTTTTTCATTTTTCGATATAAGGTTTTACGCGACATGTCTAACAATTCAGCCGCATCATTTAAAATACCATTTGTTGCCTTTAAGCCTTCCTCTAAAATATGACGTTCAAATTGATCCATACGCTCTTCGTAACTGCCATTGATGTCCTCTTCTTGCTTAATAGAAGCAAGAGACGTCTCACTGATGCCCAGCACAAAACGGTCTGCGGCGTTTTTTAATTCTCGAACATTACCAGGCCAAGGGTGTTGAATCAGGTAGTCCAAATAGGAAGCGGTAATACTGGGTAATTCTCGAGAAAAATGTTCACTGGCTTTGCGTGCGTAGTGATGAAACAGCGGTAAAATATCGTCAGGTCGATCTCTAAGGGGGGGAATAGTCAAACTTGCGACATTGAGGCGGTAAAATAAGTCTTTGCGAAAAGTACCCTGTTCGCCGAGCAAGGCAAGATTGTCTTTACTTGCTGCGATGACGGTTAGCTCTACAGGTATAGGGGTGGTACTTCCCACACGTTCAATGGTTCGTTCTTGTAAAACACGAAGCAGCTTTATTTGTACCGGAAGGGGCATGGTCTCGATTTCATCTAAAAAGAGTGTCCCACCGTTGGCGGCTTCAATTTTGCCAATATGTCGTTTATTGGCGCCAGTGAATGACCCCGCTTCGTGGCCAAACAGTTCACTTTCAATGAGACTTTCACTGATGCCACCGCAATTAATGGCGATAAAACGACCTTTGTTGCGCAAACTAAATTGATGCAATGCGCGTGCAACCACGTCTTTACCGCAGCCTGTTTCACCGTAAATAATGGTGTCTACGTTGGTCTGTGCCAATGACGCTATATGCTGGCGAATATTCTTGATAGCAGCCGATTCACCTATGATGGAGGAGGTCAGTTCAGATTGTTGCGCAATATTGTGTTTTAGGTTGCGGTTTTCCAATACCAGCCGTCTTTTTTCGACAGCGCGTTGTAATTTATTAATAAGCTGCTCTGGTTGTAGAGGCTTTTCCAGAAAATCATAGGCGCCTTCTTTCATGGCGTCGATGGCCATGGGAATATCACCATGGCCACTCATCAGCAAAACAGGAAGCTCATGGTCTAGTGCCTGTAGCTTGGCCAATAGGCTGAGCCCGTCCATTTTTGGCATCCTAACGTCACTCAGTACCACCGCTCTGCTGTGTGGGCTTAGTTGGGATAACGCCTTGTCTGGGAGACTGAACCCAGCGACTTGAAAGCCTTCCAATTCCAGCATTTCAGTCAACGCTTCGATAATGGTTGGATCGTCATCAACAATGATTATTTTTATTTTGTTCGCCATTTATTTTTCTGCCTTGTTTAATTCTAAGGTAAAGCGGCTGCCTTTATCTGGTGTTGAGAGCACCTTTATTTGACCACCAAAGTCTTGGACAATGTTGTAGCTAATGGATAAGCCGAGTCCTAGCCCTTGTCCTACCTCTTTTTGGGTCACAAAAGGATCAAAGATGTGTTCTAGGTTTTTTTCCTCAATGCCGATTCCAGTGTCTGTTACGTCGATTGTTACTAAGTTTTTTTGCTGATGTACTTCAATCGTTAAATGTTTTGTAGGAGCGCTCGACAGAGCGTCAATTGCGTTACTGATCAGGTTCACCATGACCTGTTCTAGTCGAATCGGCTCAGCCAGTACGAAAAGGGTAGGGTGATTCGCTTGATAATAAAGGATGCACCCCTGTTCGATGATCTGGTTCGACATCAATTCGATGGCCTCTTTGATCACTGTATCTAAGCACACGGGGGTGAGTTCTGTTCCTGCTACCCGGGCAAAGGCTTTTAAATGCTTGGTAATCCGGGAGATTTTAGTGACCAACAAACGCACCTTATCCAGACTGTTTTGGGCGTTTTCCAGGTGACCTTTTTCCATGTGCCTGCCGGCCGTGTGTAAATGGCTCGAAATGGCCGTAAGTGGCTGGTTTATTTCGTGAGTAATGCCCACGCCAAGCTGCCCTAAGGCGGCCAGTTTACCGGCTTGTATGAGTTCATTTTGGGCGGCTTTTAGCTGAGCTTCTGCTGCGATGCGTTCTTCTATCTATGAGGCAAGAACTTGATTTGTGCGTTCTACTTCCTTGGCGGTTTGTTGAAAATACTGCAGATCTCTTGCCATGCTGGTGACTTCATCGTGACCCACAATGCGTATGTTGGTATCAAGCTGTGAGCTGGCAATAGCACGCATGTTTTGTTGTAACTCTTTGATACGCTGCAGCACATTACGACGAACATAAAACCAAGAAATAGCGCAAGCAACACTTAAACTGACAAGGGAAAGTAACAGGGTATTAAGGATGCTACTCTTGATGGTTTTGATGGCATTATCCAAAGAGGCACGAATGCTGGTGTTAGTGTAATTGGTGTATTGATTGATTTGCGCAGCCAACTGTTGAATATGCCCTTGGCTGTTTTCAAGTAAAAAACTTTGTTGATAATGTAAATCAAGTTCTTCATTTTTTAGCTTGAACAAATCCCCTTGTCTAGAACTCATGGTCAATACATTATGCAATGCGTTTCGTGTTGGTGTGGGAACTTGAGGCAACAAGGTAAGGTATTGCGCAATGTCTTCTCCCAACTTTTCAAGACGCAAAAAAGTGTAATCTAATTCGTTAAAGGAGACATCGTTGCTGACTTTCTCAATCAAACCTGCAAAGTAATAAAGCCGACTTATGACTTGCTCAAGCTCTGCAGTACGCGGTAATTGATCCATCTGAAAAATAATTTGCTGAAATTGCGGGAAAATAACGGTGGACTGTTTTCTGAGTTCGCGTCTGATCACTTCGCGGCGTTCCACACTCTGATTTAACAGGGTTAAGCTGTTTTCGATCTGCGTAATAAGCTCCAAAAAGTAGCGATTATAGTCGGGGAGGTTGCGCATCAGAATATCCATCTCACCAATGGCAACGCTGAGTTCATTCATGGCTTTTTCTCTCGAAATAGCGGCATCACTGGTAACCAGAAGGGGAGCTGTTGCCACTATGAGTCGGCTTTTATCGTTAAGGCGTGCAGCGGCGTCTAGGCCTGGAATATCCTGACTCTTCAACAAGAGTAGTCTGTCACTTAATTTGAGATAGGTGTTTGTCGCTAATCCACTCGCCACTATAGTAATCGAAGATATCAACACGAAAGCTAGGAAAAGCCGGCCACCAATGCCGATATGGCGGAGCCAATAAAGGGCGGAAATGTTCATTTGGATCTATCCTGTAATTTTTATAATTAGATGCCCTAATGAAAAAACAATGCCAACTATGGGGATACGGTTTTATTAGGCTGAGCTCTATACTGAGGACAAAAATGTCCCATCACAAGAGTTAAGCCAACTAAGAGTTCAACTTTTTAAGCTGTGTTATGCAGATTTTTCCTTGTTGTATAGCTTGTACTTTTTAATATATGCTTTGCACATTAATTTTCTTAATTAGTCATCAACAAGAGTATATTCATGAAAAAATTATTGACCATCGCCGCCATCTCCATAGCGTCAACGGCGCCCGCCTTTGCTGATCCAATTCTGGACGATATTAAGAATACTGGAGAACTAAAGGTGTGTTTTGATTCTGGTTACATGCCTTTTGAAATGACGGCGAAGAATGGCCAGTACATAGGCTTTGATATCGATTTGGGTAAGCAAATGGCCCGCGCTATGGACGTAGACTTCGTTCCGGTAAACACCGCTTGGGATGGCATTATCCCAACGCTTCTAACCGGAAAATGTCACATCATTATGGGTGGCATGACGATTACCCCTCAGCGTAATACACAAGTTAACTTCGCTGATCCATATGTCATCATTGGTCAATCTATCCTGATGTCGCCAGAACTAAAAGGTAAAGTGACCAGCTACCGTGATTTGAATAGCGAAGAATACACAGTCGCGACAAAGCTTGGCACAACAGGTGAGCAAGCGACTAAACGTTACTTACCTAAAGCTAAAATTAACTTGTATGAGACACAGTCAGAAGCAGTGCTTGAAGTGGCAAATGGTAAGGTTGATGCCTTTATTTATGACTTACCTTACAACGCCATTTACAATGCGGAAAATAAAGGACAGTTGGCGCATCTTGCTGAACCCTTCACCTATGAGCCTCTAGGCTGGGCGGTGCCACAAGGTAACCATGACACACTGAATTTCTTAAACTCCTATTTACGTCAAATTAAAGGCGATGGAACTTACGATCGCATTTATGACAAGTGGTTCAATGATGATAAATGGCTTAAACAAATTCAGTAAATCTGACGATAGCCGTTTAATTTCACATACTCAAAATCAGCGTTGCACAATGTGACGCTGATTTTCTGATTATGTATCTGTAACTTATCCATTCTCAACTAGTGTCAAAGCTAGCTCTCAATAAAACCTTGGTACATCATGCAATTAAATCTTAAATCTCTGTTCTGGAACGGTATTTTTGTTCTGGTATTACTGTCAATCTGCTGGCTTATTTACGCATCTGGTAAGCGTATTGATTATAATTGGAATTGGGAACGTGTTGTTCCTTACATTGCCACCAATGCCGAATCATCGATCAATGCCCCCGAAGACGGTGAAATCGTCTTGGCGGCCAACAATCAACTAGTGCTCGAAAACCTCAGCGGCGATGTTATTGTTGAACTTGGTAACTACTCGTCTCTTAATGTTTACGAAGGCGATCTTATTTTTGAAGGTGATACCCTTGCCTCTATCGAAGAGTGGCGTATGGGCCCGATTCTTCATGGTGTCATTACAACGGTTAAAATCTCAGCCTGGTCATTGGTATTTGCCCTTGTTCTAGGTCTTTTCATTGGCTTGATGCGGATTTCAAGTAACCCTGCTTTAAAAAAGCTATCCATTGTCTATATTGAGCTGATTCGTGGTACGCCGCTCTTGGTGCAAATCTTTATCGTTTACTTCTTCATTGGTACGGTACTGGATTTAGAGCGCTTTACTGCTGGGGTTATTTCCCTCTCGGTATTTACCTCTGCGTACGTGGCCGAAATTGTTCGCTCTGGTATTCAATCCATTCCCAAAGGGCAAATGGAGGCCGCACGTTCCCTCGGCATGAATTACCCTAAGGCGATGATGTACGTCATTTTGCCGCAGGCTTTTAAACAAACTTTACCGCCATTAGCAGGGCAGTTTATCAACTTGATCAAAGACTCTTCGTTGGTGTCTGTTATCTCCATCACAGACCTTACTAAAGCAGGGCGTGAAGTGGTCAGTGGTAGCTTTGCACCCTTTGAAGTGTGGTTCACCGTTGCCGCGTTATACCTTATTCTGACCAGTGGTTTGTCTTGGGCTATTCAAGCTCTTGAGAAAAAACTGTCTGCAAGCGATTAATGAAAGAGTTCAAAATGAAAAATATCATTCGTGCCGAAAAAGTAAATAAAATCTATCCCAATGGCTGTCACGCACTGAAAGATGTGTCTGTGAATGTAGACAAAGGCGAAGTGATTGTTATCGTGGGGCCTTCTGGCTCTGGAAAGTCGACTTTTCTTCGTACCCTTAATCAACTTGAAACGATCAGTAGTGGTGCGATTGAAATTGATGGCATTGATATGTATGCCAGGTCTACTGACATTAACAAGTTACGCCAAGACGTGGGTATGGTGTTTCAGGGGTTTAACCTGTTTCCCCATAAAACGGCCTTGGGTAACGTCATGCTTGCGCCACTGAAAGTGGCCAATCGTCCACACAGCGAAGTAAAAAAAGACGCTGAAAACCTACTCAATAAAGTTGGGCTTGCCGACAGGCAAACTAACTACCCTAATCACTTGTCGGGTGGTCAGCAGCAACGTGTTGCGATTGCAAGAGCATTGGCAATGACGCCTAATATTATGTTGTTTGACGAACCAACCTCAGCACTGGACCCTGAAATGGTGGGGGAAGTATTAGATGTCATGAAAGATCTGGCAAAAGAGGGCATGACAATGGTGGTTGTTACCCACGAAATGGGCTTCGCTAAAGAGGTTGCTGATAGGGTGATGTTTATGGAAGACGGTGAACTTATTGTCTCGGACACACCTGAGAATTTCTTTGATGCGCCATCTAATCCTAGACTGCAAAAATTTCTATCGAAAGTACTTTAGCTGTGTTTGTTTGTAGTGGTATTGCTTAATACACGGGTAAAAAGCGTATTCTGGTGTACAAGCCATGGTTCCTATGTCTATTGTTTTAAAAGTGATCTTGTTTTAACCATAGGCATTAGGAACCGCTTTAATACTCTTTAAACGTTATAGGCTTCAAACTGCTCAAGGGCTTGGCAAAATAATAACCTTGAAAAATTTCAACGTTGAACGATTTCAAAGCATCCAGCTCTTCTGTTCTTTTCACATCCTCAGCGACGACTCTTAAATGGAAGTCAGCAAGTTGCAGTAAATAACTGGTGTTAACATCGTTGGATCTGAAAGCAATGCTCCCGATAAGGGAAATACCATAATCAATTTTTATGCTATATGGAAACTGTCAACAGCTGATGTTTAAAGGTGAGGGGAGTGAGATTTTGCCCGATGCAAGTTGTGTACTTGCGAGTATGTATTTGTCGCCTCTAAATCAGCATTAGCTTATGCGTAAAGGGTATTAAGCATATCTTGTAGTCACAGTCCGATACTCTAAAATTGCCGACTTTTCAGGCTCAATGCTGTAAAGCGCTTTTCTATTGGATGTAATGCATGAATGTTAAAGAATACATAAGCGGTTTTGTACTGCTCATTTTAGTGGTTTTATTCGGAAGCTTGGCGTTGGAGTCAGGTATTTTCTTTCGGTTGATGATTGGTCTTGGGCTTGGCTACGCACTAACACGTTCTGCGTTGGGTTTTGCTGGCAGTGTTAACCGCGCGGTTCGTTCAGGGTCAACACGTTTAATGCGCGCTCTGATGTTGATGTTTACCGCATCGGCAATCGCATCAACGGCGTTCTTGTACAATCAAAACCCATTAGACATGAATTTATGGGTGAACCCCATTAACGCCGGTTTGATTTTAGGCGGTCTGATGTTTGGTTTTGGTATGTCGTTCGCTAGCTGTTGTGCGTCTGGCGTTTTGACGTATTTTTCCAGCAGTTTGATGCGTCCAGCCTTGGTGTTATTGAGTTTTGGTTTGGGCGTATTTCTTGGCTTCCCGATGCAAGCGCAAGAGAGTTGGATTCGTGAAAGTGTTATCTCCTCGTCAACTTACGAAGGTAAAGGCGTTTACCTCCCAGATCTATTTGCTAACACACCAATGGATGGCTACCTCGGCGCCATTTTAATGACGGTGTTGTTTGCCGGTATCGTTAGTTGGTTGGCACACCGTTATGAGCGTAGTCGTCGCGTAAATGACACTTATATTGGTGCCGCGTCCGAAAAAGAACAGTTAGAAAATACCCCCTATGATTTTGCGGCGCACCCTTTCTTTAGTTTCAAAACCTATGAAGCTTTGTTTGTAAAACGTTGGTCTATGGGTATGGGGGTCGCGGTAATCGTGATTTTGTTTACTCTCTTGATGGGTGTGACAGGATCAGGTTGGGGGGCATCTACGCCGTTTGGGGCATGGATTGGTCGCATTCTTATTGCATTCGGTGTGGATCCAATGGCGATTGCGAATTTTACGCATCGTCCAGTAGGCCTTTTCACCATGCCATTTTTTGAGCATCCAGTGAATGTGCAGAACATTGGTATTATGCTTGGCTCCGTTGTGTCACTTCTGCTTGGTGGTCGATTTGTCAGCGGTATGTCTCGTTTGAGATTAAGTGGCCGTGAAGCGGGAATGCTGATTGTGGCCGGTTTGGCCATGGGCTTAGGTACTCGTTTTGCTAATGGTTGTAATGTAGGGGCCTTGTTCACACCAATCGCAAACTTCTCTCTGTCTGGCTGGATTTTTCTAGTGGTGATGGTAGTGGGTGGTGTTGGCGGAAATTGGTTAGGAAAACGTTTTAAATTGGCTTAAGCCGATATGAAAAAGCATCGCACCAGATTGTGGTTGCGATGCTTTTAATGAAACAGCGATTACTTTACTGTTTTGTACACCGCAGCGATGTCTTCATCGCCAAAGCCTGCTTTTAAGGCTTGTTTAAACGCTTCATTGGCAATGGCCGCTGTCGGCATCGGCTGATCAAGCTTGTCCCCTAATGCAACCGCAAGACGCATGTCTTTTTGCATGTGTTTGAGCGGAAAGCTGGTGGTGTAGTTTTCTTCTAAGAACATGGCCCCTTTGCCTTTAAACATAGGGTTGGCCATGGCGCCAGCATTCACCACGTCGAGAATTTGCTCACCCGTTAAGCCAGCTTTTAGTCCCAGTGATATGCCTTCACTGAAAATGCTAAGCATGCCGCCCATCATCATGTTGACGACTAGCTTCATGTTCGCGCCTTGACCGACTTCGCCAAGGTAAGGTGACATTTTGCCCATCACGTCAAACGCGGGCAGGGCATCTTGGTATAAAGATTCATCGCCTGCCGCTAAGATAATCAGGGTGCCATCCTCGGCGGGCTTTTTAGTGCCGGACACCGGCGCTTCTAAAAAGCGACCACCGGCTTGCGTGATGGCGTTTGAAATTAAACTGGAGGTGTCATCGTCTACTGTGGACATATCGATGTAACCACGACCTTCACCGATGCCAGCGACGACGCCTTCTGGGCCGTTGCATATGTCTAGGGCGGCGGCAGGATCTGACACCATCGCAATGGTAATGTCACAACGTTCAGCCACGCTTTTTGGTGATGTTCCTAGCTTGGCGCCAATGGCAACAAGATCCTCGCATTTGGCTGGGTTTCTGTTCCAAACCGTGACGTCGAATCCAGCGTTGACCAAATTGATCGCCATGGCTTTTCCCATGATGCCCAAACCTAAAAAACCAATAGTACTCATAATATTTTCTCTTCTCTTCCTAAGTATGAATAGATCACCAAAATCGTTTACTCTTTTGGTGGTGCGCACGATTTTCGCACAATGATTTCTATGCCTAAAGGGCTGGGCAGCAAGGTATCTTCTTTATTGAGTTTGGATACCAAGTATTTTGCTGCCAGCATGCCCATATCTTGTTGTGGGGTTCGCACCGTGGTTAATCCTGGGGTGATGTTTGAAGCGAGCCACATGTCGTCAAACCCTGTAATAGAAACGTCCCCGGGTATGTCTATGCCTAGGGCTTTTGCTTCGAAAATCGCCCCATAAGCGAAAGGCTCTGAACCACAAATAATAGCCGTTGGTCTGTCATTGCGAGACATGAGCAAGCGAAAGGCGTCGCGACCTGAATCGACACCAAACGGACGCTCGATAACGCAGTCGTCTGATAGGCTTAGGCCACGTTTTGCCAAGGCGGAGCGTACACCAGCGAGACGATTAGAAGCACGGTCGTTGTATTGAGTCGCACCGGAAATAACGGCGAACTTCTTGTGACCCAAGTCCATGAGGTAATCAGTGATGCTGGCCGCTGCATCGTGATTACTAAAGCCGATGCAGGGGTGGTCTTCTTTTGCGTCTACCGTCCAGGTCAAAATGTAAGGAATTTTCTTATCGTTTAATAACTGATAAACGCTTTCGTCTCTAGAGCTACCAATCAGCAGTAGAGCATCAACACCATGGGAAATCATTTGGTGAATATGCTCGCGCTCTTTATCGTGGTCATAATTATTGGAAGCAAGGATAAGGTTGTAGCCTGCGGTAGAAATATGGTTCTGAAAGACTTCTAATGCACGACCAAACAAGCTGCTGTCTAATGAAGGCACGATGCAGCCAATCATTCGAGACCGTTTGGAAGCAAGGGTTCGCGCTGCAGCATGAGGCACGTAATTTAACGCTTTAATCGCATCGCCGATTTTTTGTTTGCTGCGATCACTGACTAAGGAAGGATCGTTAAGGTAACGAGACACGGTGACCGGCGCAACGCCAGCGGCTTGCGCGACATCTCCCATAGTGGGACTTCCTGTTTTAATGCTGTTCAAGTTTCATACCTATTCATTCTAATTCGCTAATTAATAGCCATAAAAACATAGCCGGCGTGGCGAGGCAATCTTAATCCTGCTGTTCATTCTAACACGCTATTGCTGAGTGAGCGTGTGTCCTAAAGTATTCCGGTGCATGCTGATGGAGCTTGTCATTAAAATTTGCACTGTTAGTGCGCGACAATGCTTTGTGAATGGTTCTGAGTTATATAAAGCAGTGTGAAAAACGCACTTTCAAGATCTACTGTAATCTTTTTGACATTTTCTTATGAGTTTTTTGCAAGATTGGTGATGAGCGTCTACAGTGAATTAAGCGAGTATGGCATCAAGTGCAGCTCAAAACATGTAAGTGTTTGGTTTTTATAGTAATAAGTCGAAAATTAAGTGAAATAATAGTCATGCACGGCATGAAAGCGCTTCCATTTAAGTTCTGGTTTAGAACGAATTGACAGTCGATAGAGCCGAAGAGTATGAGGTTAAAATAGCGAAGAAAGATTTTTTATTCATTGTTTTCATCATTTTTCATAAATAGGCACAGTGATTGCTTAGTAGAAATAAAGGCAATAAAATCGAGTAAGAAGACAGTTTTTGATCTTTTAATGCGCTAAACACTCAAAATATGATGTTATGTTGATGGTTTATTGGTCAATACACAGCATTCTTGAGTAATGAGAAAAATCTCAGGGCGATTGAATTTTGTTCTTGTGAAAATGTATTTAATTGTGTACTTTTTAAAACACTAGATGGAAGCGCTTCCATTTTTACTTAAGATTTTCTTGCTAAGTAAAGAGTTATTGTTGAACTGGTTAACTGTGTTTGTTATCGCTTTATCGATTCTCATGGAGTGGCTGTAATAAGCACATTATTTTTATCGTATTATGAAAGCGCTTTCATGAAGCAATAACGAGCGTCAGTTCAAAAATTTATAGCCAACATTATTGTTGATAGTAATCAGGAGATGGAAATGAAGTCGCATTATAAAGTCGTTGTGATCGGCGGTGGTATCGGTGGTTGTAGTACTCTGTATCATCTTACAAAGGAAGGTTGGACAGATGTTGTTTTAATCGAACGTGATGAATTGACTTCGGGTACAACTTGGCATTCCGCCGCACAGGTGACTAACTTTGGTGCTGTACAAACCATGGTTGGTCTTAAAAGCCACAGTATTAAGCTTTATAAAGAGCTGTCAGAAGATCTAGAACACCCAATCAATTACCACCATGCTTCAGGTGGTATTCGTCTAGCCTCTACTCAAGATCACCTTGATGGTTACAACCACTTCATTTCTTTAGCAAAAGGCATGGGGGTTGATTTCGAATTGATCGATGCGGCCGAGTGTGCGAAACGTCACCCTCTTATCGAAACACACGAATTACTAGGCGGTCTTTGGGATCCACTTGATGGCGACATCGACCCTGCGCAATTGACTCAAGCTTTGGCTCGTGCCGCTCGTAAAGCGGGTGCAGAAATTTACCGTCATAACCCAGTTGAAAACGTTTACCAAAAGCCAAACGGCGAATGGGTTGTACAAACTAAGAACGGCGACATCACTTGTGAAAAAGTGGTAAACGCTGGTGGTTACCGAGTTAACGAAATCGGCGACATGATTGGCGTGAAATACCCGGTTATCTCAATGGAACACATGTACTTCTTAACAGATGCTATCCCTGAGATTGCAGACTTTGGCAAACGCGTACCTTTATTGCGTGACCCACTAGACGATTTCTACAGCCGTCAAGAAAAAGATGGTTTGTTGGTCGGTATTTACGAGCAGCGCTGTAAAACGTGGGGGATGGATGGTATCGATCCAAACTTCGTCAACGCACTTTGCCCAGACGATCTAGACCGTTGTTTAGACAACATGGAACGAGTCTTTAAACGTATGCCATGCCTTGAAAGAACTGGCATCCGTAGCATTATCAATGGGCCAATCACTTACTCTGCCGATGGCAATCCATTGGTCGGTAAAACTCCAGGTTTTGATAACCTTTACTCTATCATCGGTCTTCGTGCTGGTTTAGGCGAAGGTGGCGGTCACGGTAAGATCTTGGCTGAAATCATGGTTCACGGTGAGTCTGAATGGGATACCTGGGCACTTGATCCAGCACGTTTTACTCGTCATGCCAATACAGAATTTACGGCTCGTAAAGCCGTTGAAGATTACCAAAATGAATTCCGCTTCCATATGCCGCATGAGTTCCGTCCTGCTGGTCGTTTGGCGAAAACAACACCAATTTACCCAGTGCTTAAACAGCAAGATGCGGAATTTGGTGTGGTAAACGGTTGGGAACGTGCCTTGTTCTTCAAACCTTCTGCTGACTTCGACTTCAAACATAGCTTCCGTTTCACAGACACTGAAAAAGTCGTAGCGGCCGAAGTAAAAGCTGTGACTGAAGGTGTTGGCATGATGGAAGTAAGTGGTTTCAACCGCTACGAAATCAAAGGGCCAAAAGCTGCTGAATGGCTAGACAGCCTCATGTGTTCTAACGTGCCTAAGAAAGTAGGCCGTGTGGGCCTGTGTTATTTCTTGACCGATAAAGGCAATGTGGCGGGTGAAGCAACCTTGGCTAAATTGTCTGAAGATACCTTCTGGTACGGTTCTGCTGCGGCCTCTGAATACCACGACATGGATTGGTTACGTACGCGCCTACCTAAAGAGGGCGGTGTGGAAATCAAACCAATGACAAATTCCCATACTATCTTGGTGGTATCTGGACCTAAGTCTCGTGATTTGTTGGCAAGCCTTTCTCCACGTACTGATTGGTCAAATGCTGCCTTCCCTTGGTTGACATCTAAGCCTGTTTTCATCGGTCATGCCGAAGTCTTGGCAATGCGAGTGAGCTTCAGTGGTGAGCTAGGTTGGGAATTGCATGTTCCTAATGAGCAACTTTACTTAACACATTCGCTGTTAACCGAGGCGGGTAAAGACTTCGGGTTAGTGCCGTTCGGTCTGATGGCAACAGAATCTATGCGTCTTGAGAAGAGCTACCGTCACTGGAAAGCTGACTTGATCACAGAATTCGACCCTTTCGAAAGCTCTCTAGATCGTTTCGTGAAAATGGATAAGCCAAGCTTTCCAGGTAAAGAAGCGCTACTGGCAAAACAAGGTCAACCATTTCGTAAGAAATTCGTCACTATGACGGTTGATTGCGATATCGCAGCCGCTCATCCAGGTGATTCCATCTGCATTGATGGAAAAGTAATCGGTACTGTTACCTCTGCGGGTTACGGTCATCGAGTGAACAAAAACATCGTTATGGGCTTTATCGATCCTGCCTATGCCGCTGAAGGTTCGCAAATGTCGGTAGAAATCATAGGGAAACCTTATTCTGCCATCGTCGTATCTGACTCGATTTTTGATCCAGAAAATGTATGCGTTAGGTCTTAAGGCCTAACGTAATAACGAAAACTAGAGAAAGGAAGAGCAATATGAATACCGTTAAGAAGATAAGTGCTACTGCGATATTGGGGCTAACTAGTGTGATGACTCAAGCGGCTGACGTCGTTTTGGGCGCACCCGCTTGGCCTTCTGCAACAGTGACTTCCAGTATTTTGAAAATTGTACTAGAAGAAAACTTAGGTTTAGACGTTGCCTTACAAAGTGGTTCTAACTCCGTTATTTTTGAAGCGATGGATCGCGGAACAATGCAAGTTCACCCTGAAGTTTGGTTGCCAAACCAGCAGAACTTGCATGATAAATACGTGAACGATCGAGGCACTGTGGTTCAAAACCAAAATGGGATTGAAGCAAAGCAAGGTGTTTGTATCACTCGCGCTGCGTCAGAAAAATACAATATCACATCCATTTACGACTTAACGGACCCTGCTAAAGCGGCTTTATTTGATAGCAACGGTGATGGCAAGGGCGAAATTTGGGTAGGCCAGCCAGGCGCTGCTTCTACATCAGTGGAAATCATCAAAGCAAAAAGTTATGGCTACGATGAGACACTGGATTTAGTGGAAATGGACACGCCAGTAAACTGGGCGTCACTTGATGTGGCTGCGGCGGCTGGTCGTCCTTATGCCTTTTTCTGTTACACCCCACACTATGTGTTTGCTGTTCATGACTTAGTTTTCCTAGAAGAGCCTAAGCATAATGCCGACACCTGGAGTGTACTGCAGCCATCAGAAGACCCTGATTGGTTGGAAAAATCCAATGCAGACTCGGCTTGGCCAACCGCGTACTTGTACTTGCATTATGCTAAATCATTGGAAAAAGAGCACCCGGAGGCCGCGATATTACTAAAGAACTTCAAAGTTAATGCGGACATCTTGAGTGCATTGAGTTACTCCATGGTCGTCGATAAGAAAGACCCAGGGACGGTTGCTGAGGAATGGGTCGCCAACAACAGCGACATTGTTGAATCTTGGTTGGGCCAATAACCCCAGAAAGTTCCGTACACAGGGCGTCGTTTCAAGCTGGTCTTTCAGTCCCCAAAATCTGAAAGGCTAGGTTGTAACGGCATCGATAGATCAACCAGAGGAGAGCTCAGCATGGCCAAAAATGTCATACGCTTAGATAATGTTTGGAAAATATTTGGAGAGAACGCTGACCAGGCCATGGAAGCGATCAATAATGAAGGGTTAGACAAAGCGGCCGTATTAGAGCGCTTTGGCTGTGTCGTTGGGATTGCAGACGTGTCTTTCACCGTACCACGTGGTGAGATATTTTGTATTATGGGGTTATCAGGCAGCGGTAAATCAACGCTCATTCGCCATTTGAACCGCTTGATTGAACCCACGGCTGGTAAGGTAGAAGTACTTGAACAGTCCATGCCAGACTTATCGGATAAAGATTTACGCAGCATGCGCGCCAAGCACATCGGCATGGTGTTCCAGCATATGGCGTTGTTGCCACACAGAACCGTTATCGATAATGTTGCCTTCCCATTGGAAGTGCAAAATGTACCAAAATTAAAACGCTGGGAAATTTCACAGCACGCCTTATCTTTGGTGAATTTAGGCGGATTTGAATACCGCTTACCTCATCAATTGTCTGGTGGTATGCAGCAGCGTGTCGGCTTAGCGCGTGCCTTAGCCAGCGATCCAGAAGTTTTGCTGATGGATGAGCCTTTCAGTGCGCTCGATCCACTCATTCGTCGAGAACTGCAAAATCAGTTCGTGACACTGACGAAAACACTGCAAAAAACCACCGTATTTATTACCCACGACTTAGACGAAGCCATTCGTATTGGTGACCGTATTGCCATCATGAAAGACGGCCGCCTTATCCAAATTGGTACACCTGAAGACATTGTGATGAACCCGATTGACGAATACGTCACTGAGTTCGTGCAGGGTATCTCGAATCTAAAATTAATCAGTGCTGCGTCCATCATGCTAGACATCAATGAAGAGACACTGCCTGCCAGTATGGACATATCAGTCGCAACACGCGCTGCTTCCGACACCAGCTTAGACAACCTGATTGATTTGTCCATTGCATCTGAACTGCCCATTATTATTACGGACAGTGACGGTAAAGACATTGGCGTTGTGAATAAAGGTACCTTGCTTAAAGGCATTAAGGGAGATGAATAAGATGAATGCGAATGAAGAAGTGTTGTCGTTACAAAAAGACCAACAGCAGTCTGTAACGCGATTTGCTGAACGCCGTGGTGAATATTACAGCAAGCAATTTCAAGCCATTCAATCCGTCAATGGCATTACTTATTCGTTTAATGTTTTTGCGGCTTTATTAGGGCCAATGTGGGCCGCGACCCGCAACCTCTGGAGCTTTTTCTGGCTAAGTGCCATTGCCTTGTTGTTTTCTTTTGTCCAGCTTGGTATCGGTTTATCCGGTAACCTAGGTTCGGACAAACTTGCGCAAGCGGATCGCTTGATGGCCAAATCTCAAGAAATGGCCGTAAAAGCTCAAGTCGCTTTAGAAGCCGGCGCATCCAGTGCAACGGCTTTATTACGCAATTCAACCAATTTAAAAACCGCAGCAGAAAACGCCATCAAAGAAGCCAATTTAGAGGCGTCGGGTGCGACAAGTTACGTTATTTTCGGCTTTTTCTTGTTATTACTAACCGTGTTGGTGCAGGGGTTCTCTGCCAATGCATTATATGAAAAGAAATACTGCCGCTGGCGCAAAGATTACAGTGAAAACAGTGGCTTTAGTTACCCTAATATGTTGTTAGGTGGCGTGATGCTAGCGATTATCTTCCCAATTGTTATCTACCGATTCATCGCCGCCGCTCCGGTTGAATGGATCATGACGTTTCCAGCCAACAAAGCTATTTTTAATGGTGCAGCAAGCTGGTTAGATGGCGGTTTTGATAGCCTTGCAACGAGTGGCGCCGGTTTCTTTGATGGCATCAGCTACGGTGTTCGTATCTTTATCGAAGCGTTAGAAGTCATCCTGGTAGACACGCCTTGGCCCGTTACTGCCATTGTAATCTTGTTCATGGCATGGCGTTTAGCAGGTGTACGAGTGGCTATTTTTACCGCCGCTGCGCTTTCTTACCTGGCTTTCTTAGGCTACTGGGAAAAAAGCATGTCAACGGTCGCGTTGCTTGGTGCTTCAGCTACCTTGTGTATCTTGTTTGGTATTCCGTTGGGTATCATGTGTGCGAAAAATCGTACCATGGACTCCTTTGCTCGCCCGGTACTGGACTTTATGCAGACCATGCCAGCCTTTGTGTACTTGATTCCTATCATTGCCTTCTTCGGTACCGGTAAGCCGCCAGGTGTGTTAGCGACCTTGATTTTCGGTATGCCACCTGTTGTTCGTCTTACTTCTTTGGGTATTCAACAAGTCCCTGCATCGATTGTAGAAGGGGCGTTGGCGTTCGGTTGTTCACGTCGTAAATTGTTGCTTGATGTGGAAATCCCATTAGCGATGTCCAGTATCCTAGCGGGTGTGAACCAAACTATTTTAATGTGTCTTTCTATGGTGGTTATCGCTTCCTTGATCGGTGCAGAAGGATTAGGAACGGATGTGTTAATGGCGTTGCAGTTTGCTGCAAAAGGCCAAGGTTTGTTAGCGGGTCTGGCCATCTTAGCCTGTGCCATGATCATAGATCGAATTGTACAAGGCAGCTTCAAGCCTGTTGGAAAACCAGGCCATTAAGTGCTTTGCGCTTAATGGGTTTCCAGAAATAGTAAGCATGTGTTTAAACAATATTAATGCCGTAATGAAAATGGAGAGTAAACAACAATGAAAATTCTAGTGATGGTTAAGCGAGTTACAGACCCAAACGTCATTATTCGGGTGAATGCGGAAAACACGAGCGTTGATCTTAACAACGTAAAAATGGCGATTAACCCTTTCTGTGAAATCGCTATGGAAGAAGCAGTACGCCTTAAAGAAGCCGGCATTGCGACAGAAATTATTGCTATGTCTATTGGCCCTGCTCAAGCACAAGATCAGTTGCGTACTGCATTGGCGATGGGCGCTGACCGTGGATTATTAGTGGAATCTGAAGAAAGTCTAGAGCCATTAACCGTTGCCAAATTGACGGCTAAAGTCGTTGAAGAAGAGCAAATTGGTTTGGTTCTATTGGGTAAACAGTCTATCGACACAGACAATAGCCAAACTGGCCAGATGCTGTCTGCTATCTTGGGTTGGTCTCAAGGCACGTTCGCTTCTAAAGTGGACATTGTAGACAACACCTTGAACTTGACTCGTGAAGTTGACAGCGGCTTGCAATCACTCACACTGACATTGCCTTCTGTTGTCACTTGTGATTTGCGCTTGAACGAGCCTCGTTTTGCGTCTTTGCCAAACATCATGAAAGCAAAACGTAAGCCATTGGTGATCAAGCCAGCGGCTGATTACGGTGTGGATCTCACATCTAAAATCAAAACATTGAAAGTTGAATCACCAAACACTCGTCAAAGTGGTGAAATTGTCGGCTCTGTTGCCGCCTTGCTTGATAAGTTAAAAACAGAAAAAGGAGTCATCTAAATGAGCATCTTAGTCCTTGCAGAACACGACAACACTGGCTTGAAAGAAGCTACTCTAACGACCATTACGGCGGCTAGCCAAATTGGCGGTGACATTGATGTTTTAATCGCTGGCGATCAGTGTGCTGGTGCAGCAGAAGCCGCGGCTAAAATCTCTGGCGTATCTCGTGTACGTGTTGCTGATAACGCTTGTTACAAAGGTTTGTTGGCAGAAAACACCGCCGCTTTGGTTGTGTCTTTGTCTTCGGAATACAGCCACATCATGGCGCCTGCAACCACAAACGGTAAAAACATTTTACCTCGCGTAGCGGCTTCGTTAGATGTTTCTGCTTTTTCTGACATCATTGGTGTTGTTAGTGCCGACACGTTTAAACGTACTATTTATGCCGGTAACGCGATTGCAACCGTTCAATCTGAAGACACTATTAAAGTGATCACAGTACGTGGCACTGCCTTCTCTCTTGCTGAACAAAATGGAAGCGCTTCCATCGGAGCTGTCACAGAAGCACACGATCTTGGTCTTTCAACGTTCGCTGGCGAAAGCGTCGCTAAGTCTGATCGCGTTGAATTGACATCAGCGGGCATCGTGATCTCCGGTGGTCGTGGTATGCAAAATAGCGAAAACTTCTCCATGCTTGAAAAAGTAGCGAGCAAGCTAGGCGCGGCTGTGGGTGCTTCTCGAGCGGCCGTTGATGCGGGCTTTGTACCGAACGACATGCAGGTCGGTCAGACAGGTAAAATCGTTGCACCAGATCTTTACATCGCGGTGGGTATTTCAGGGGCGATCCAGCATCTTGCCGGTATGAAAGACTCTAAAGTGATCGTTGCGATCAACAAAGACCCAGATGCGCCTATCTTCCAAGTGGCAGATTACGGTTTGGTTGACGACTTGTTTGATGCGGTACCGCAACTAGAACAAGCGCTTTAATGACACCCACGCAGATTGAAATACGGTAGATAAGAAGGAAACACAGAATGCGCGAGTCTATGGAATTTGATGTTGTTATTGTTGGAGCTGGGCCTGCTGGCTTATCAATGGCATGCCGATTAATGCAGCAAGCACAACAAGCGGAGCGAGAAGTTACCATTTGCGTCGTAGAAAAAGGTTCTGAGGTAGGCGCGCATATTTTCTCTGGTGCGGTATTTGAACCACGTGCCTTGGAAGAGTTGTTTCCGAATTGGAAAGAGCGCGGTGCGCCGTTGAACACACCGGTTGTCCGCGACGACATTTATTTATTTCAAGATGCTAACAAAGCGAAAAAAATCCCCAATAGTTTGGTTCCGCAAACCATGCACAACGAAGGCAACTACATTATCAGTCTTGGTAATATGTGCCGTTGGTTGGCGGAACAAGCGGAGGCGTTGGGCGTGGAAATTTTTCCAGGTTTCGCCGCGGCTGAAATCCTTTTCAACGAAGATGGTTCCGTTAAAGGCATAGCGACAGGTGACATGGGGGTTGGCGCAGATGGTCAACAAAAAGGCGGATACATGGAAGGCATGGAACTCCATGCCAAGTACACTGTTTTCTCCGAAGGTTGTCGCGGTCATTTAGGTAAACAGTTAATGGAAAAGTTTGACCTAAACAAAGACGCCGATGTGCAGCATTACGGCATCGGCATCAAAGAGCTTTGGACGATTGATCCAGCGAAACATCAGCCAGGTTTGGTTGTTCATGGTGCGGGTTGGCCATTGGACAAAGACACCAACGGCGGGTCTTTCTTGTATCACGGCGAAAACAATCAAGTAGTGGTTGGTCTTGTGGTTGATTTGAGTTATTCGAACCCTTACTTGGGGCCGTTTGACGAGTTTCAGCGCATGAAACATCACCCTGTTTTCAAAGAGACTCTAGAAGGCGGCACACGCATTTCTTATGGCGCTCGCGCTATTACGAAAGGCGGGTTTAACTCCTTGCCTAAAATGTACTTCCCAGGCGGTTTGTTGATCGGTTGTGACGCGGGGACGTTGAATTTTGCCAAAATCAAAGGCTCTCATACGGCAATGAAGAGTGGCATGTTGGCGGCGGAATCTGTTTTTGCGGCGTTAGTTGAAGACGATCAAGGCGGAAAAGAGCTAACAAGCTACACAGAAGCCTTGAAAAACTCTTGGGTGTACGACGAGTTGCACCGCACCCGTAACTTTGGCCCTGCGATGCACAAATTCGGTACTTTTTGGGGTGGTGCGTTCAATTATCTCGATCAAAACTGGTTTAAAGGTAAGTTGCCTTTCACCTTGCGAGACAACACGCCAGACCATGCTCAGCTAAAAGAAGCGTCTAAATGCCAACCGATTTCATACCCGAAAGCCGATGGCAAAATCAGCTTTGATAAATTGTCCTCTGTGTTCCTGTCCAGTACAAACCACGAGGAAGATCAGCCTTGTCACTTAACGCTAAAAGACGCTGCTGTACCGGTTGAAAAAAACTGGCGCCTCTTTAACGGACCGGAAGCACGCTTTTGTCCGGCGGGTGTGTATGAATACATTGATGATACCAGAGATGCAGATGAGAAACGCCTACAGATCAATGCGCAAAACTGTTTGCACTGTAAAACCTGCGACATCAAAGATCCATCGCAAAACATTACTTGGGTTGTGCCAGAAGGAACCGGCGGCCCAAATTATCCGAACATGTAGCTTTTAAGCTGTTGTAGTAAACCTATTTACACAAACCGAAGATACCAGCTTATTTTAAGCAGGCATCACGACAATATAGATCCAGGATTGGTGGAAATAATGACTAAGAAAAACGTGGAATTGCAAGATTTTGTCTTCAACATTACCTGTAAAGCGAGCAGCGGCATTGTTTCTGCTGTGACTTCTTTTTTATCAGAGCGCGGCTGCTACATCAGCGAGTTGTCACAGTTTGATGACCCTGACACCGATCATTTTTTCATGCGTGCGGTTGGCTATATCGAAACGGGCGACAAAACCTTAGCGGATCTGAACCTTGAGTTCCCTGCGATTGCAGAAAAATTCAACATGACTTGGAAGCTTGTTCCTGCTTCAGAGCCTTGCAAAGCGCTAATCATGGTCAGTAAGTTTGATCATTGTCTTGATGATTTGTTATACCGCTTACGTAAAGGCGAGTTGAACATGGAAGTGACGGCTATTGTGTCTAACCATTTGGATTTGCGTCCTATGGCTGAGCGCGAAGGTATTCGCTTTATTTACCTTCCAGTTAACAAAGAAAACAAGCGTGAACAAGAACAAGCCTTGTTGGATATTGTTGAAGAGACAGGTACAGAATTGGTTATTTTGGCGCGTTACATGCAAATTTTGTCTGACAACTTGTGTACTGAGTTGAAGGGCCGCGCCATCAATATTCACCACTCATTCTTGCCAGGCTTCAAAGGTGCTAAACCTTACCACCAAGCACACACACGCGGTGTGAAATTGATCGGTGCAACGGCTCACTACATCACATCTGATTTGGACGAAGGTCCAATCATTGAGCAATCTGTCCAAGTGGTAAACCATACCTTTACGCCTGACGCGCTTGTTGCCGCTGGCCGTGATACAGAAACGGTTGCTTTGGCTCGTGCTGTTAAATTACACATTGAGAACCGTGTTTTCCTTGATGACAACAAAACCGTTGTCTTTCGATAAGGAGAGAAGTCGTGGCTCAATTAATTGATGGTAAAAAAATATCGGCTGAGTTGTTGGATAATGTGGCTCTTGAAGTGGCTGATTTCAAAAAAATGCACGGCATAGCGCCAAGCTTAGCCGTGGTGTTAGTAGGGGATGATCCTGCTAGTCAAGTCTATGTTCGTAATAAGATTCAGCGTGCGAATCAAGTTGGTATCCGTTCTATCGAACACAGATTAGCCGCGGATGTGACTCAGTCAGAATTGAACGATCTAGTCGATGAATTGAACTGGAACCCAGAAGTTCACGGTATTTTAGTGCAACTTCCACTACCGGCTCATTTGAACGAAGAAGACATCGTTAACGCGATTGATCCATGCAAAGATGTGGATGGATTTCATCCACTTAACGTTGCGGCATTGGCCTTGGGCAACCCTAAGTTGGTGCCTTGTACACCACAGGGCAGCATGATGATGCTAACGCAAACACTGGGCGATTTGACAGGTAAACACGCGGTGGTTATCGGTCGTTCCGACATCGTTGGTAAGCCCATGGCTGCTTTGTTGCTTCAAAGCAACTGTACTGTGACTATGGTGCATTCGCGCACCAGGGATATTGAAGCTTTATGTCGTCAAGCTGACATTCTTGTTGCCGCAGTGGGTAAGCCTGAGCTGGTAAAAGCCAGCTGGGTAAAACCTGGTGCGACGGTTATCGATGTAGGCATTAACGTCACACTTATCGACGGAGTACGTAAGTTGGTCGGTGACGTGGACTTTGCTGACGTTGAAAAGGTGGCGGGTGCCATCACTCCTGTACCTGGTGGCGTCGGCCCTATGACCATTGCCAATTTGTTGCAGAACACCCTGAAAGCTGCCCACGTGCAGATGTTTAAGTAACCCTTTTGGTAGGGCTATTGAGTTAGATTTATTGTGTCTTCCGCTACTTTGCCTCTTCCTCGGAAGGGGCTTTTTTTTGCCTGAGATCTTGCTTAATACACCATACGAAGTGCTTTCGCTTTCGCATGATTTTGGTCAGTCCATTCAGAAAGGGGAGAGGGTTTACCAAAATAGTAGCCCTGCAAAATTTCACATCCAAGAGAGGTCAAAAGGGTAGCTTGCTCCTTGGTCTCAATGCCTTCGGCGATCACCTTCATATTGAGAGATTCGGCTAATTTAATGGTGGATTTTACAATATCAATGTGACGTTGATCGTGTGGCAAGGGGGCGACAAATCGACGGTCAATTTTTAGAACATCTACAGGAATATCAATGAGCTGCCCAAGCGACGCTTGCCCCGTACCAAAATCGTCTATGGCAATGGAGTAACCATATTGCGATAAACTTCTCAGGCGTTTGTGGATCAGTGGGTGTGTCATCACAGGGCTGGTTTCAGTAATCTCCAGCTCGAGCATCTCGCTCAACCAGGGATGGTCGGAAATGAGTGACATTAAGAGCGCAAAGAAGCCATCGTTCATTAATTCTTGGCCCGCTAAATTGAATGCAATTGGCGTATGAATTTGCTCTTTATGCCATTGGATGAGTGTATTCATCAGCTCGTGGATCAGATTTTCCGCCAGAAGTGGCAGCATACCCAGCTTTTCAGCAATATCAATGAACACGTTAGGCGGTACAAACTGACCATTATTTTGCCAGCGAGCAAGGGCTTCAAAAGAACGAATTTGACCATTCCCAGACACTTGAGGCTGCAACCAGACGCGTATTTCTTTGTTCTTAATAGCTTGATTTAACGATAAACCAAGAGAGTGTTCTTCAAGTAATTTGCTTTCAAGCCCTTGATTGTAATAAGAGAAGCGGCCTGAGCTGTTAGAGTATTCCAGTGCTAATTCACAGTGTTCTAATAGCTCTTCCGCCGATTTTCCATCTGAGTCGTAATATGCAATGCCGACTTGGTAATCCATATTTAACGCACTGCCATGTACCATAATTTGGCTGGGTAATACCGAATGAATCAGAGTCGACAAATGTCGAGGAAGCAAATACGCCTGACCCAAGGGGATAAAGCAAGAGAACTTCACACCACGTAAGCGCCCAACAATCGCTTGATCAGACAGTTTGGCTTGCAGCGCATTGGAAAAATCTAAGATCACCTTGTTGGCGCTGTCTCTGCCATATTGCTTATTAAGCAATTTAAACTGACTAATACGAATAATGAACATGGCACCTGTTAGGTGTTGAGCTTTGTCATTTATCCTTTGATTCACTTGTTGACAGAAGTGTCTGTGATTTGGGAGCTGTGTAAGCAGGTCAAAATGAGTTAGTCGGGTATTGGTTTGCAAAGTGTTAGCCAGCTCTTGCTGTATAGCGCGTAACGGGGTGGTGTTTTGAAGATGCAGAACCACATGACCGTATTGAGTGAGAGGGGCTTTTTTGACCTCGATATAAACGATGCCTTTATCATCGGTTTTGTTTTTGTTCGTTTTAAGGGTGCATTCGGCTAGGTTATTCTTCCAGGCTAATTTATTGAGTGACTTTTTGTTGCCCGAATTTATGGGAGACAGCCAATCGATTAAGAGCGTACCTGCGAAAACGGCCTTAGGATTCTCTGATAATAAACGTCTTGCCAATTGATTGGCCTTAAGTAGTTTACCGCGCTTATCACATAACAGAGTTGGCGTGCCAGTATTCTCAAAAAACTCCTCGTACATGGCGTAATTATCATTCATTTTACGATATAAAAAACTCATGTGAGTGGCATTGTTTTCAAGGTTCTTAATGATGCGAGAAACGGCAAATGGCAAACCTATATTTAGCGTTACAAAGGTTAATAATTGGAAATAAAAGGCCGATACGCCGCCATTTTGACTGTTGCTGAGGCTTTGGGAAGCGATCAAATAGAAGGGGCAGAAGTTCAGTGCAATGGCAAAAATCGAGGCTTTAAAACTAAACAAAACACGAGTAATGAGGGGGAGCGAATATAATGAAACAAGCGCATATATCTTAGCGTAAAATTCGCCACTCAACATTAGCAACAAGATGTTCGCGGTTACAATGCTAGATAGAAAAAGCGCTGCGCTGATTTTTGTGTATTTATTACTGTAAAATAATAGGCCGCATAAGAGCGCAATGTAAGCAGTATTGATACTAATAAGTGTCCAGTCGGCAGAGGTTAATAATGAATGAACTTCCGATAGAGAAAAAATTCCTAGGGTTAAAACGAGTAAAATTCGCAGCGCACTTTGCTGAAAGTGGTTGTTTTTACCTTTAGTTGACGATTCAGTGTCAAGAAAGAAAAATTGCTTAATAGAGTCAATTAGCACTATGAGTTACTTTTATAAAATGAAAAAAACGGTAGAACAAGATGTTGTCCCACCGTTCAACATTACCTAAAAACATGGAGGTTGACTACGCCATGGTCGGCATTTAACTATAAATTCATGCTTTTATAGATCGTAAATGATTATCCCAGTGCATATTGGCGTGATTTTGTACCATAACCGTTTGATTTTGAACTGGATTGTTCAAGAGCTGCTTACCGTTGCCGCTGGTGAGTAAGAACTCATGAGCGTTATTCGTTGCCACTAATCCACAGACATCACGGCAGTTTTCCACACCCAAAAAGGTTTTGGAGTTGACGTGCCAGTAGGCTACAAAACCGCCTCTTGGTGTGCTGATTGCCAGCACTTCACCGGATTGATCAAAACAGACGCTGCCGCAATACTGTTTGAAGCGCACGCGAATGTTCTCAGGAATGGGTAAATATTCCATTTTAGGCTGGTTAATACGCGACAAGCCTACTAAAGGCACTTGATCCCATAATTCGCCCTGATACTGAAACCCTAGAGCCACTACACCGTTTGAGTTGACATCTAGGTGACGAATACTCAGCTGATGAAGGTCTTGCTCGTGAGCGGTATGATGAATGACCTGTCCATCTTTAAGTGACAAATAAGTCACGTTGGGCTGCATGGTGTCGAGATTGAGAATCTCTCGATCGTTGTCTGGGTGAGTTTGCAGGCCGCCATTGGCGATAACCAAGACATCCTCATTCAAAAACACCGACTCATGAGGGCCAACCCCGTTGCTTTTAAACACGTTAACAATATTGCCGCTGGGCCATTCACGAATGAATATCTTGCCTTGGCCACTTGGGTAATGATTTTCTTGTGTGATCAGTTTGCTTCCATCATGGGTAAAGAGCGCATGACCGTAAAAGTGATGGTCTTGAGTGGGCTCAATTCGCTGAATACGCTGATTGTTTGACACATCAAAAAAGTCGATAAAAAAGCCGGGGCGGCGTGCCACGATACCTACAATGCTTTGGTTGGGGTGAATCACGGGAGCATGGGCTCTATCGGTTAAGGGAGATGACCAAATGACGTCGCCCTTTTTATCAAATAAGCCAAAAAAATGTTCCGTTTTACTCAAAGAATACGCCGACGCATACAGTGTCGCGCCAGTATTTTGTTGTGTAATAGCCGCCCATGACGGCGCAGAGAGCACTGCGCCGCTCAAGGCGAGAAATGATCGCCTAGATAGCATGATTAGTCTCCGTCACGACTGTTAAAGCCAATTTGAAAACCCAGTGTTGTGACCAAGTTAGCTAAGTAGGTTTGACTATTAGAAATGGATTTTACTAAAGGTATTGCAAGTTCAACGCGCTCTTCTTGTGTGCGACCAGATTGGAAGTAGTCATCAGGTAACTGCAAAGCAATTTTAATGTTTTTAGTCAGCTGTTCCTCAAGTTGTTGCGCCAGTTCTGGGCTTTTTTGCAGAGCCATGTCATATAAAGAAGGTGAACCTACATGGTAAATTTCACGATAAGACTGCAAATTTCGTTGAATAGCTTTTAACGACAAATCACTACGATAAAACTCGGCCAATTTTAAATTTTCACGGCTGTTGTAGCCAATGGGCGTTTCTAATTTAGCGTCTTTTACAGCGGACATATGTTCAATCCACTGTTGTAAAAATTGTTCTAACGCAACGGACTCAGCATCAAAACCACTGCCTTCTTCATCGAACACCCAATCTTGCGCTTTGGCTTCTTGCCATTGCTTGGCAACCGCGTTGGCGCTATCAAAGTGATGTGCCGTAACTTTTTGTAACAACTGACATTGAGTGGCTGATTCCGATGGTGTGAAGTCTGGGTGATACAATAAGCTTTCGACGGCGGTTAAGCCACGTACTGCAATACTGGCCGATGTCCAGAATTTTGGCGCATCCATCACAGCAGGATCACCCTGTGCCAAAGCTCTAAGTTGACGTTGAGTAACGCCTTTTTTGTCTGGCCAGTATTCAAATGCGTAATAACGCATAAAGTAGGTGACAGGGCCAAAATTTAACCATTGTACCTGTTGCCAATCTAGCGCATTGGTTTGAAACGCTGTTTGAGCTTGCAACAAGCTTTGATCGGAAGGAGCGGCACAAAATGCTTGCGTCGCTTGCTGCAATTGCTGAGATGAATCTGAAAATACGCTGTAGCCCTGTTTAATCACTTGATTGGTGATGCCACCAAGAGGGCCTTGCCATTCACCTGCAGACACCATAAAAGACGTGGTGCTGATGGCCAAAGCTAACAATTTAGGAAAATAATTCATTAAAGCGACTCCAAAAAGTAAATGAGTTTTTCTCTGTGTTCTTTCTTTAAATTCTTGTACGCCATTTGACTCTGTTTGGCTTCTCCGCCATGCCAAAGTATGGCTTCTTCTATGGTTCTAGCACGACCGTCGTGTAAAAATCCCACACGACCTGAAACGGATTCAGATAAGCCAATACCCCATAGAGGTGCGGTTCTCCATTCACTAGGAGAAGCCGAAAAGCTTGGGAATTCACTGGCTAGTCCAGGCCCCATATCGTGAAGTAAAAGATCGGTAAAGGGATAAAAGGTGCGTTGGTTTAACTCGGAGAACGGCGAATTTGTTCCCGTTTGCATTTTTGGGGTATGGCAGCTAGCGCATCCGGTGTTTTCAAATAGCGTTTTGCCTTCTAAAAATGTGCTTGAACTGAGGTTACGCATGGCTGGTGGTGCCGATAGAGACACAAATAAATCCACCAAGTGCATTTGTTTTTTATCTACTTCCAAGTTGTCTAAGTGGGCGCTGTTTCCATTTGGACTGGTCAAACAATGGACTTGGTATCCAGTGCAATCTCCAGAGGCATAGGGCATGAGCGGGGTAGAAAGCCCCATATCAATGTTAAATGCCTGTTGATTTTGCGCGCTTACGGTGGGGCTGGAAGCTTTGTAGCCAAACCGCCCTACCACTGGTGGGGTATTAGTCCCCGTTCGCACCCAGCTGACTCGTCCGCTGATACCATCATTGTTTGCATCTTTTGGATCTGCATTAGCAGCAATGGTGTCATCCGTCACTGCATCTAATAATCCCATGCCTACCAATGATGGTGCAACCAGCATGCTGATACCAGTACGTTTATCAAGATCTCCATAATAAAGTTGATCCCAATGCAGGTTTGGTGTGCGTAGATTGACTTGGGAGCCATCGGCAAGCACTTCAACTTTTTCTGTATAGCTAAGGTGATAGTCACCTTCTGGCTGAATCCCTGCAGAGCTCTGCCCTTGCAATTGATGACCATATTTCGGATCACCAAGATGTGGGTAGATTCTGCTAGTAAAGTCCGTATCAGCTGGATAGGTTCGCCCAAACCTAACAAAAAAAGAGGGCACGCTAGAGCCACTTATACCCGCGTTTGGAGGGTGACCTCGACCATTATTGATATGGCAGCTGTGACAAGAGCGGGCATTGTACAAAGGACCTAAGCCATCACTGGCGGTGGTCGAAGAAGGCGAGGCTACCCAGAATTTTTGAAAAATGGCTTCACCCACCTTGAAGTTTAGTTTGTCTTCTAGGGTGATGTTAGACACAGGCTTAGAATAGTCGCTGGCAAAACTAAGTGGCTGAAAACAAAAAAAGCCGACCAAAATGCCAGCGAATGGACGAACCCATAAAAAGGGTATGTGGGTCATAAACACATATAAACCATTCAAAATTGAAAGAAAAACAGTGCTATTAGTAGCAATATATTAGCACTGTTTTTCAATGGGGTTATAACAAAGACAATAGGCGATTATTCAAAAACAGCGCCTGGGTTGTCTAGGCTATCAGAGCCTTCGAGCGCGATGCCTTGAAGATCTAGGTGATGGATGACATCTTCTGTTACACGAGTTTCATCTACTAAAGAATCAACAAAGGTTTGCACCAACTGATTGCCTTGGGTGTTGTTCATGGCAATAAGAACATCAAATGTTTGACCTTGTTTTGCCGCATCAACCATAGCTTGAGCTGCCATTTCTGTTGCGTTCAACTTCTGCTTCATTTCGGTATCAAGTGCTAGGTTGTCTTGAGCAATCAAAGCAGACAAAGATGCGCCTTTTACCCAGCTGCCGTCGACTCGTTCGTATTCGCCAAGGTAAGCATTTTTGATGCCTTTGGCATCGTAGTAATGTGACCAATGGGTGTTATCAGAGAAACAATCGTGCTCTTCTTCTGGATCATGAAGCATCAGGCCAAGCTTGGTTCTTTCGCCACCAAGTTCACCATAGGCCAAACTGCCCATACCCGTTAGGATAGTAGATAGACCTTGCTCCGGTGTTTGTTCTAGTAACGCAACACGAGCGGCACCACCTTGTTTCCAGTTGTCTGCCATTTCTTCTAGATCAGTAATCAGCAAATCTGTCGCTGCGCTTAGGTAAGCACGACGGCGATCACAGTGACCGTTGGTGCAGTTTTCTAGATCGAAATCACTGGCTGGACGTTCACCCGCGCCTGGGTTAGTACCATTAAGATCTTGCCCCCACAATAAGAACTCGATTGCGTGGTAACCACTGGCCACGTTCGCTTCGATGCCATCGGCTTCTTGCAGTGATTCAGCAATGAGTTCAGGCGTGATGTTCGTCGCATCAACTTTCTTACCGCCAATCATCAAATTTTTAGATGCAATAACGTTGGCAGAGTAGAGCGGGTTAATGTCAGATTCTGACCCATAGCTATCAACAGAAACGTAATCGATCAAACCTTCGTCTAATGGCCAAGCGTTAACCTTACCTTCCCAGTCGTCCACAATGGCATTACCAAAGCGGTATACTTCACTTTGCTGATAAGGAACACGAGCAGCAATCCACGCGGTACGAGCGGCTTGTAAGTTAGCTTCTGTTGGCTCTGCAAGGAAGGCATCGATGGACGTACGCAAGGTTTGAGCAGTGGTTAACGAGTCAGAGTAAATAGCTTCTGCCATATCGGCATAATGCACAACAACCGATTCAGCGTTAACAGCAGAGGTTTCATTTTTGACAACAGCTGTACCACATGCAGTAAGCATGACACTTGATACGCAGACGGCGATTGGGGTTAGAAAACGTTTCATGTTGTGTGGCTCCAATAGAATTTGTGAAGTTATAATATTAGAAATGAAAACGATTATCAATGACTCTTTATTGGATGGTATTTACTTATTTTTTGTGAACTTTACCAATTGTTGTAATTATTTTACTGCCCGCACTGGTGATGAAATGTGTTTTCAGCACCATTTGCTAGATTATAGTCGCAAGCACTTTCTCTTAATGAATTGGATTTTTCCCAAGAGACATTCATGGTAATAGGTGTGGTGTTTTTGTAGCTTGGGATAAAACGATACGCCGCCATAACGGTTGTTGAGCTATTCGGGCCCAATTCTATAGATTTGCCAATTAAACGCTGGCGCGTTTCTACGTTATAAAGGACATAATCGGTTGTGTACTCTTGATCGCCATTTTCATGTAGAAAGTTCAGCCATATCTTACGATAACTTTGTGGCTCAGAAGTAGGGTTAGTAAATTGCAGCTTGGTATAAATCACTTGCGCAGTCGATAGGCTCGATTGAGCATTCTGATTAACCGTTAAATACGAAGATCGAGATGTTTGCCAAGGCAGTGTGTTACCAAACGAAGCGTCCACAATATGAATACTCTCAGAAGCCATTTGACTGCTCAAATAGCGCAAGACGTCTTTTGTTGGGGCATATAGCGCCAGCACGAGAATGGTTAAGAATATGATATTTCGAGTGCGGTAAGTGAATTTCATCGTCATAACGAGTCCTAATGCTTTGAGCTGTTTATTTATACAGTACTGTATATATAAACAGTTTATTTGTATAGACTGAGATCAATTTAATTGAATTTTTTTTGCAAACAAGAGGTGTATAGGCTTGAAAATTAATATTTTCATTATTTGTGAAATAAAGTTTGATTTTGTTTAGTTAATTGAAAAATAAGAGTTTTTTTATGATTCCCACAGCCTTCTTAACGGTTTCTGTGGACAACATTTGACGCTTTACTGAAGTTGTATGAAATATAGAGTCTGAGGAAGATACCCAGTGATCACTGGGTATTGTTTTTAACAAGCGAGTTGATGAAAAAGAGTGAAAAGATTAAACATACTGCCCAGCGCAGTACCCGCTAGACCAGGCCCAGCTGAAATTGTACCCCCCCAACCAGCCTGTTACGTCTAGCACTTCACCAATGAAATAAAGGTTTTTTTGCTTTTGAGATTCGAATGTTTTTGATGATATTTCATTGGTGTTGATGCCGCCTAGGGTCACTTCTGCGGTGCGGTAGCCTTCGGTGCCATTGGGTTGTACATCGAAGTGGGTTAAGTAGGCAAATAAGTCTGAAATTTGTTCATTGGAGGTTTGTGCACTGCGTTCGTTTAGCCAGTTGAATTCTTCTTTAATCAGTTCTACTAGGCGTTTTGGCAATAGCTGAGACAATAAACTTTCGAAGCTTTTCTTTGGTGTGTTTTGGCGAACCGCAATCAGATCATCCAATGAAAGCGTTGGGGTGATGTTGATCTGAAGGTCGTCGCCAGGTTGCCAAAAGTTAGTGATTTGCAAAATAGCGGGGCCACTGATGCCGCGATGTGTAAACAGCATGGGTTCCTGAAAAGTCATGCCCTGTGAGGTTGTGCTGATGTCGCAGGCGATACCGGATAAAGCCGCGAACTGGTTTTTTCGATCGGGCTGAACCGTTATCGGCACCAAGCTGGCTCGAGTCGGTAACACTTGATGACCGACTTGTTTGGCGATCTCGTAACCAAATCCGCTGGCGCCCATGGTTGGAATCGACAAGCCGCCTGTGGCCACCACCAAAGAGCGACATTGAAAGTCACCCTGATTGGTTTTGACCACAGTGAAATCTTCTTTGAAATCAATGTTCTTGACTGTGGTATTGAGGGAAAGCTGCGCACCAGACCATTCTAATTCGGTTAATAAAATGTCTAATAAATCTTTTGCAGAATGCTCGCAGAACAGCTGGCCGGGGGCTTTTTCAACGTAATCCAGTCCATGTCGATCCACCAGATCGACAAAATCTTGCGTGGTGAAGCGGCGTAGCGCCGAAATGCAAAAGTGCGGGTTGTCTGATAAAAAATGCTTGGGAGCCGTATCCATGTTGGTAAAATTACAGCGCCCGCCGCCAGACATGAGGATTTTTTTCCCCGCTTTGTTGGCGTGGTCCAAAACAAGTACGCTTTTGCCACGATAACCCGCAGTAGCAGCACACATTAAGCCAGATGCACCGGCCCCGATTACAATCACATCAACCTTGTTCACAATTCACCTCATCATCTTTATGTGGCAGCATTATAGAGTGTCGCTTCTATATTGCTACCAACAAAAAAAGACAACAAGCGTTTACAGCAAGCCACCGAAACGCTGGGAAAAGGCCTCGTTGGAGTTGGGAAGTGGGCCAACGGCCGATTCCATGTTGTGCTCGATCCAGGTTTCCGCTGCGGCGGTAATCTTGCGATAGATGTTCCGACACAGTTGTCGTGCGGCACGGCCTTCCCAATCCAGTGGCAATAACTCATCTGGCAATTGCGGGTCACGAAGTTGAAGCTTACGGTATTCATGAATGAGTAAGGTACGGGTTAAAAAGCACGATTTTGGGTCAAGACGTTCTTTTTCACCCACTTCTTGCCAAACAGGGTGAAAGAGCGCGATGAATGCTTGATATTGCGCTGCCAATGCCTCTAAACCCCAGCAGTCTTCGACCAGAGCCGGCAAGGGCTGATTCGAAAATTGGCTAGAAGAAGACGCATCAAGCACCACGACCTTATCTTCTAATTGATGTAAACGTAACACGTCCTTTAGAGCAAATTTATCGGCGCAGGGGCTGGCGATCAGATGAGTAGACACCACGGCGAAGCCTTGCCACCTTAACTCATCACTGAGTGTTTTCTTTTCTTCAGGACTGAGTTGGTGTACCAGAATCAGCGTCCAGGTATTGTCCCACGGCGGTCGATTAGGGTTGTAAATGCGTTGAAATGCCTGCTCGAACTTTCTGTGCCCTTGGTGAGTGAGGCTGTAATAGCTTCTGCGTCCAACCTTGTCACTGTCGATCCAGCCATCCTGAGAAAGCCTAAAAATTGACGTGCGCATAAGGCGCTCGTTGATGCCAATGGGCTCTAAGGCGTTAATAAGGCTACCAAGCCACACTGTACCGCCGTGAGGCTCAATGGTGTCGCCATAGAGGGTGATAATAAGCGAAGACGCTCGAATGGGTTTTTGCTGCTGAAAGCGTTGGATTAACGCATCTAGTGTGTGTAATTCGTGCATGAAAACCGAGTATCCAGTAATGAAAAAATGAACCCTGATCTGGTTAAGATTTGGTTTTGTGTTGACCAGACTGCAATTGTGGGCGGTCGGCTTCTATGGCGTTTAATGGCGGGCATTCTACCAAAGAGGTTAAGCAGCGGTTGGCGAGCTGAATGTATTCACCCGTTCCCACTTGCTTCCACGCCAGTTCGTCGTCGGTGACTTTTCGTACGACTTTCGCTGGGCTGCCAATCAACAGGGATCGAGTGTCGCAGCTAAATCTGTTTTTTACAAACGCGGCGGCGGCGACGATGGATTCAGCGCCAATCACGGCATTGTCCATCACCACGGCATTCATACCAACTAGGGCATCTTCACCTATGTCGCAACCGTGCAAAATAGCCCCATGACCAATGTGACCACGGCGACGAATCACTGTATGGCTGTCGGCAAAACCGTGTACCACGCAGTTGTCTTGAATATTGGACTCTTCTTCCATGGTGATGCGACCAAAATCGCCGCGTAAACAAGCACCAGGGCCAACATAGCAACGGGCGTGAATGATGACATCACCAATTAACACCGCCGTTGGGTGTACATAAGCGCTAGGGTCAACAACGGGCGTGACACCTTCGATTTTATAGCAAGGCATAGTGGTTTCTCTTCAGTAATCCTACTAGGAATATGACGTTTATGTGAGAGTTTAAAACATCATGTATTAGCGACATGGTAGCGTTATTCCGTGTCTAAAAGGAAGAATTTCTCCCGCTAACCGCTTTAATTTAACGCTATTAAACAATTTACCGGTTATAAAAAAAATTATCTTATTGTTTTTATTATATTTTTTAAATAATCGTTTTTTTTAACGCAAAGTGATACACAAATTTAATAAAAAGTTCTTGTTTTGTATCTTTATGTCAGGCATCTTTGTCACAGGTTACATGACGCAGATCAACAAACTGTGTGTCACAACAAAAAATAGTGTTTATAAAAACAACAAAGAGAACCTAGTCAAATGTTAGAAAGTACCTACGAGCTGCTGCATGTGTATCCGCCGGTGAAGGGCGTTCAACACATTCAATTACACCGACCAGACGCCTTAAATGCGCTCAACACTCAATTGCTTGGCGAGCTTGCCACGGTTCTAGGGTTAGCAGAAACAGACGACAGCATTCGAGCGGTCGTGTTGTCCGGTTCGAAAAGAGCCTTTGCGGCTGGTGCCGACATCAAAGAAATGGCCGATCGTGATTTAGTCGGCATCCTCAAAGACCCACGTCAACAAAGCTGGCTCGCGATTACTCAATTCAGTAAACCCCTCATTGCAGCGGTTAATGGCTACTGTTTGGGCGG
Source organism: Marinomonas vulgaris (assembly GCF_018145875.1). Taxonomy (GTDB): domain Bacteria; phylum Pseudomonadota; class Gammaproteobacteria; order Pseudomonadales; family Marinomonadaceae; genus Marinomonas; species Marinomonas vulgaris. Next base: position 41,243 of record NZ_JAGSSV010000014.1, read on the forward strand.
TGGCTGTGAACTGGCCATGCACGCCGACATTTTGATCGCAGGCAAAGACGCTCAATTTGGTCAGCCAGAAATCAATTTAGGTATCATGCCAGGCGCTGGTGGCACACAACGTTTGGTTCGTGCCGTCGGCAAATCACTAGCCATGCAAATGGTGCTAACCGGACAAGCGATTTCTGCTCAACAAGCAAAAGAAGCGGGGCTGATCAGCGAGATTACCCAACCAGAATTAACCCTCCAACGTGCGACCGACATCGCGACCACCATTGCGCAAAAAAGCCCCCTTGCTGTTCGATTGGCCAAAGAAGCCATTTTGAAAGGCATGGACACTGACCTTGCGACCGGACTGCGCTTTGAGCGACACGCCTTTACGGTATTGGCCGGCACGGAAGACCGTAACGAAGGCATCAAGGCGTTTTTAGAAAAGCGTCCGCCGGTGTTTTCAGGTCGCTAAGTCGTTCAAACACACACATTTATTAAACCAGCCTAGGAGGGATTCATTCATGAGTTTCGAGCATATTGTGTATTCTGTTGAGTCGGGCGTGGCCTTATTGAGCCTCAACCGTCCCCAATCATTAAACAGTTTTAATGAAGCCATGCATTTAGAAGTGCGTGAGGCGTTTAAGCGCATCAAAAAAGACAAACAGGTTCGTGTCTTGGTGTTAACAGGAGAAGGCCGCGGGTTTTGCGCGGGGCAAGACTTGTCCGACCGCAATGTAGACCCAACGGCAGAGTCGCCTGATTTGGGTTTGTCTATTGATAAATTTTATAACCCACTGATTAAGGCGATTCAAGATCTTCCTATGCCGGTTATCTGTGCGGTGAACGGTGTGGCGGCAGGCGCAGGAGCGAATATCCCACTTGCGTGCGATCTGATTCTAGCGGCGCGCTCCGCTAAGTTCATTCAAGCCTTCTGCAAAATTGGCTTGGTACCCGATTCGGGTGGTACCTGGTTTTTACCTCGTTTAGTCGGCATGGCCAAAGCCAAAGAAATGGCGCTACTAGGCGGTGCGGTAACGGCCGAATCTGCCCTAGAAATGGGTTTGATCAACCGGGTCGAAGAAGACGATGAGTTAAGAGAAAAAGCGCTGGAATTAGCGCGCTCTTTGGCCACCCAGCCAACCCAAGGTCTTGCCTACATAAAGCGCGCATTGAATCAATCGTTTGATCACGGGTTGGATGAGCACCTTGAATTAGAACGAGATTTACAGCGTTTGGCCGGCCAAACCAAAGATTACCGAGAAGGGGTCGCGGCCTTTATGGCGAAGCGCGCGCCTGAGTTCATAGGGGAATAATCATGACCAGTTTAACGAATTCCATCAATATTGGCGTCATTGGTGCAGGTGCCATGGGGGCAGGGATTGCGCAAGTCGCCGCCCAGTCAGGTCATCAAGTGACATTGTATGACAACCGCGAGGGCGCAGCACAAGAAGCGATCGAGAAGATTGCCAAGCAATTAAGCCGTTTGGTTGAGCGTCAAAAAATGACGGCTGACGCAGTTGATCGCACCCTTGCACATCTTCATCCTGCCAACACCTTGGATGACTTTGCTGATGCAGGCTTGGTGATTGAAGCCATTGTGGAGAACATCGACGTCAAACAGGCGGTGTTTTCGTCACTGGAAACCATCTGTTCGGCAGACTGCATTTTGGCGAGTAATACCTCGTCGATTTCCATCACTCGATTGGCCGCTGGCATGGCTCATCCAGAGCGTTTTGTTGGCATGCACTTTTTTAATCCTGCGCCCATTATGAAGCTGGTTGAAGTGGTGTCTGGCTTAATGACGGCGGGGCACGTAGCTGAGACCGTTTATCACACCGCTCATCAGTGGGGCAAAAAGCCTGTCTACGCGGCTTCGACGCCAGGTTTTATTGTTAACCGTGTGGCTCGTCCTTTTTATGCCGAGAGCTTGCGTCTAAAACAAGAAGGTGTGGCCGATTGCGCTACGTTAGACGCACTGATTCGAGGCGCCGGTGGCTTTCGGATGGGAGCGTTTGAACTGACCGATTTGATCGGCCACGACGTGAACTACGCAGTAACCTGTTCGGTGTTCGATGCCTATTACGGCGATTTTCGCTTTCAACCTTCCTTGATCCAAAAAGAGCTGGTGGAAGCGGGCATGTTGGGGCGCAAAAGCGGACAAGGTTTCTATTCTTACGGTGAAGACGCAACGCTACCTGCGGTGCAATATTGCCCCGTGTCAGACTCGCAAATCGATCCGGCTTCCTTAGCATCTGACTGTGTTGTGTCCGGTGACTTGGGTGTTCTCGCCCCTCTGACTGACCGTTTAAGCGCTTCTTTAGGGCAAGCGTTATCTGTGTCGTCCACGAAGAGCAAGGTCGGTGTTTTGCGCATCGGTGACGCTAACCTGGTATTGACCGATGGGCGAATGGCCTGCGAGCGCGCTCAAGCCGAGCAGCTTGACAATCTGATCTTGGTGGATTTGGCGCTGAATTACGACACCACCACGCACTTGGCCTTGAGTCGTGCTTTTGGCGTGTCTGACCATGTGTTTCAGCAAGCCGTAGATGGTTTTGCACTGATGGGCGTTCAGGTGTCGGAAGTGACCGATTCCCCTGGTCTGGTGGTGATGAGAACCGTTGCTATGTTGGCAAACGAAGCGGCTGATGCAGCATTGAATGGCGTCGCCAGTGTGTCTGACATTGATACGGCAATGACTTTTGGCGTGAACTACCCAATAGGGCCATTGGCTTGGGGCGATCGCTTGGGCGTATCCAGCATATTAACCACGTTAAATCATTTGCAACAAGCCTACGGCGAAGACCGTTATCGCGCTTCTTTATTGATCAAAAAGCTTGCCACAGAAGGGAGAGGTTTTCATGAGTGATGCACAACAAAAAGACGACTTAGCCGTTGCTTGCGCTAAGGCACTTTACCAAAGAGATGTGGCGACTCAGCATTTGGGTATCCAAATATTGGCGACCAAAGCGGGTTTTTCTGAAGCCAAAATGACGGTGCAGGATTTCATGCTACAAGGCCATAACACCTGTCACGGTGGTTATATGTTTACCTTGGCGGATTCTGCGTTTGCCTTTGCTTGTAATACTTATAACAAGCCTACGGTGGCGTTAGGCTGCTCTATTGATTACATCGCGCCGGCGTTTGCCGGCGATGAACTCATCGCCCGCTGTACAGAAAAAAGTCGTGGTGGCCGTACGGGCAATTACGACGTGGAAATTCACAATCAAGAGGGTCAGTTGATCGCGATTTTTCACGGAAAGTCTTATCAGGTAAAAGGCGAGATTTTGCCCTTAAAAACAGGAGAAGAATCATGATGAATGCATTAATAATTGATGCGATTCGTACCCCTATTGGTCGTTACGGCGGTGCTTTGTCTTCCGTTCGAGCGGACGATTTAGGCGCCATCCCTATGACTGCCTTAATGGCCCGTAACCCCAGTGTCGATTGGTCTTTAATAGACGATGTGCTATACGGCTGCGCCAACCAAGCGGGCGAAGACAACCGCAACGTAGCGCGCATGTCGTCATTATTGGCCGGTTTGCCAGAGACGGTGCCGGGTTCGACGATCAACCGCTTGTGTGGTTCGGGAATGGACGCCATTGGCTTGGCGGCTCGAACAATAAAATCAGGTGAAGCAAGTTTAATGATCGCCGGTGGCGTAGAGTCCATGTCTCGTGCGCCTTTTGTTTCGGCGAAAGCAACCAGTGCCTTTTCCCGTCAAGCCGAAATGTACGACACCACAATAGGTTGGCGTTTTGTGAATCGCCTTATGTCGTCCCAATACGGTGTGCACTCTATGCCGGAAACGGCTGAAAACGTGGCTGAAGATTTTGCGATTTCCAGAGCCGATCAAGACTTGTTCGCATTGCGTAGTCAACAGAAAACCGCGATCGCACAACAAAACGGGCGCTTGGCGAAAGAAATCACACCCGTATCCATAGCTCAGCGCAAAGGCGATCCTATTATTGTGGATCAAGACGAGCACCCTCGTGCGAATACCACCCTAGATGCCTTGTCAAAGTTGGGCACACCGTTTCGTAAAGATGGCCTTGGCAGCGTCACCGCTGGTAATGCATCAGGTGTGAACGACGGCGCGTGTGCGCTTTTGTTAGCCAGCGATGCGGCGGCACAAAAATACGGTTTAACCGCTCGTGGTCGAGTGCTTGGTATGGCCACCGCCGGTGTTGCGCCACGTATCATGGGCATCGGGCCCGCGCCAGCAGCGCAAAAAGTACTTGAACAAGTTGGCTTGACCTTGGCCGATATGGACGTGATCGAATTAAACGAAGCTTTTGCCTCCCAAGGCTTGGCGGTATTGCGCCAGTTGGGGTTGAGCGACGATGATGCACGAGTGAACCCCAATGGCGGCGCTATTGCGCTGGGTCATCCGCTGGGCATGAGTGGCGCTCGACTGGTCACTACGGCGTTAAATGAATTAGAAGTTAAACAAAAACGCTACGCTCTGTGTACCATGTGCATTGGTGTCGGACAGGGCATTGCTATGGTCATTGAGCGCCTATAGCAAGCAAAAATACAGTTCAAAACATTTCACAAAAATAAAAATAGAGAGAGCTTTATCGTGGATATTCGTAGTCAGTTTAATCCAGACGTATTAGATCCAATGGAAACCGCCAGCATTGATGAGTTAAGAGCTCATCAGTTAGATCGTCTTAAATGGACGGTACAACACGCTTATCACAATGTGCCCATGTACAAGGCTCGATTCGACCAGCTCGGACTGCATCCGGACGACATCACTTCTTTGGATGATCTAGCCAAATTGCCTTTCACGACCAAAACCGATTTGCGCGATAACTATCCGTACGGCATGTTTGCCACGCCCGTTGAACAGGTGGTTCGCCTTCATGCGTCAAGCGGCACAACAGGCAAGCCAACGGTGGTGGGTTACACCCAAAACGACATAGACACCTGGGCTAATATCGTTGCGCGTTCTATTCGTGCCGCCGGTGGCCGTCGTGGCGATAAGCTGCATAACGCCTACGGTTATGGCTTGTTCACGGGAGGATTGGGTGCGCATTACGGGGCAGAGCGACTAGGTTGTACGGTCATTCCTATGTCCGGTGGACAAACCGAAAAACAGGTGCGCCTGATTACCGATTTTCAGCCAGACATCATCATGGTGACGCCATCGTACATGCTCAATATTGCCGATGAAATGGAGCGCCAAGGGGTCGATCCGCACAAATTAAAATTGCGCTTAGGGATTTTTGGTGCCGAGCCATGGACCGACGAATTACGTAAAAAAGTGGAAGAGCGTATGGGCATGCGAGCCATGGATATTTATGGCTTGTCTGAAATTATGGGGCCAGGTGTGGCGATGGAATGCGCTGAAACCCAAGATGGCCCTACTGTCTGGGAAGACCATTTTTACCCAGAAATCATTGACCCAAATACAGGCGAAGTTCTGCCTGATGGCGAAATGGGGGAGTTGGTGTTCACTAGTCTGAGCAAAGAAGCCTTGCCGATGATCCGTTATCGAACACGAGATCTGACGCGCCTTTTGCCTGGCACCGCCAGACGCATGCGCCGCATTGATAAAATTACCGGACGCAGTGACGACATGATGATCATTCGTGGCGTTAATGTCTTTCCCACGCAAATCGAAGAAGAAGTGCTGAAAATACCGCACTTTTCTGAAAGCTATGAAATTCATTTGTATCGTAAAGGCAATATGGATGGCATGGAAGTGCACGTTGAACTGCGTCCTGAGCATCAGGCTTTGGTCGATTCAGAAGTTCATAACTTGGTGAAAAAACTGTGTCATCACATTAAGAGTTCCATCGGTATCTCAGTGGCGGTAAATGTCCGAGACATTGGCTCTATTTCACGCTCTGAGGGCAAAGCGAAACGAGTTTTTGACCAACGTTAAGCGCTTTTTACCACACATTTAAGATTCTAATACGCTATTTGGGGATTCCCTAGGCCGTTGATTGATTTGTATTCAAGGGCTTAGAAAAATAACATCTAATTATGATACAAAATATAGTTGAAATTAATTTATTCTGTGTCATTATGTTTTTATGGTCTTGCTGAAAAGACGTTTTTATCACTTTTAGAGGTTGTTAATTATGTATGCTCAACTTGTTGAAACTGGAAGTAAAAAACTAAAAACCCTAGAGGAAATGAGCCCTGAAGAACGCGCTTTTCAAGAGCGTATTGATGCTGAAATTAAAATCGAAGCCAAAAACTGGATGCCAGACAGCTACCGCAAAACGCTGATCCGTCAGATTTCGCAGCATGCTCACTCAGAAATCGTTGGCATGTTGCCAGAGGGCAATTGGGTGACACGCGCACCGACGCTAAAACGCAAATTGCAACTAATGGCGAAAATTCAGGATGAAGCCGGGCACGGTTTGTACCTTTACAGCGCGATGGAAACCCTAGGGGCGGATCGCGATGAAGAGATCGAAAAACTGCATTCTGGTCGTGCGAAATACTCGAGTATTTTTAACTACCCAACCTTAAATTGGGCCGACATGGGCGCAGTAGGCTGGCTGGTGGATGGCGCGGCCATCGTTAACCAGGTGCCATTACAGCGTACTTCTTACGGCCCGTATGCCCGCGCCATGGTGCGAGTGTGTAAAGAAGAAAGTTTCCACCAGCGTCAAGGTTACGAAATTCTGCTGCACATGATGCGCCACGGCACAGAAGCACAAAAGGAAATGGTGCAAGACGCCATTAACCGCCTGTGGTGGCCTGCTCTGATGATGTTTGGTCCGAGTGACGAGCATTCGCCAAACAGTGCGCAATCTATGGCGTGGAAAATTAAGCGTCATACCAACGATGAGTTGCGTCAGCGCTTCATCGATCAAACTATTCCACAGCTCAATGTGTTGGGTTGTACCGTGCCTGACCCTGACCTTAAGTGGAATGAAGAAACTGGCCATTATGAGTTTGGCGACATTCAATGGGAAGAATTTAATCGTGTCATTCAAGGTCACGGCCCTTGTAACACAGAGCGCTTAGAAACCCGTCGCAATGCCATTGAAATTGGCGCATGGGTTCGAGAAGCGGCTGTGGCACATGCCCATAAAAAACAACAAAAACAAGCCGTCGCATAAATTTAGAAAGGTATTCGTTATGTCACAATGGACATTATTTGAAGTATTTATCCGCAGTAAACACGGGTTAAACCACAAACACGTCGGCAGCGTTCACGCTGTTGACGCTGAAATGGCAATTGAAAACGCCCGCGAACTTTACACCCGTCGCAACGAAGGCGTGAGCATTTGGGTGACACCGTCAGCCAGCATCACCGCGACCGCCAGCGATGAGAAAGAAGCCCTGTTTGATCCTTCCGAAGATAAGGTGTATCGCCACGCGAGCTTTTACGAGTTACCAGACGAAGTCGGCCATATGTGAGGTGTGAAATGCAGAAGTACGACGAGTTAACCGAATTTTTATTGCGCATGGGTGACAGCGCCTTGGTTCAAGCGCAGCGTTTGTGTGAATGGACAGGCAAAGCGCCTGCCCTGGAAGAAGAATTGGCACTGATGAACGTCGGTTTGGATTTGGTCGGTCAAGCCCGTAACTGGCTGGATTACGCCGCCGAGCGTATTGGTGATGGCCATGATGCTGATTCATTAGCCTACCGTCGCGATGAGCGCCATTTTCGTAACCTATTGATGGTAGAGCAGCCCAACGGCGACTTCGCGGTCACCATGTTGAAGCAGTTTTTCTTTGATGCGTGGCAATACCCCATGCTGACTCAGTTGAGCAAAGCAAAAGACGAGCGCGTGGCGGCCATTGCGACCAAGTCATTAAAAGAGGTGACTTATCATCTTCGTCGTTCATCCGAATGGGTTGAGCGTCTTGGCGATGGCACAGAAGAAAGCCACCAGCGCATGGTAAAAGCCATCGACGCCTTGTGGCGCTTCAGTTACGAATTTGTTGAATTGTCGACGCAAGAGCAGTCCTTGAGCGAAGCGCACACCATTGGCGACATCAGTAGTGTGGCGACAAAATGGCAAGCCATGGTGAACGACGTGTTTGCTCGCGCCACCTTGACGGTACCCGATGCGGCTCAGCCTTTCTACCTAGCCAGCCGTGATGGCGTGCATTCTGAGCATCTGGGTTTCTTGTTGGCTGAAATGCAATATTTACAAAGAGCGCATCCCAATGCGTCCTGGTGAAATAGGTCAGCTCATCGCCACCGATCAGCAGGCGACGCCCAAAACCGAAGCGGATTTGGCGCTGGCTGAGCAGGTGTTGGCTGAGGTCATGGACCCTGAAGTGCCTGTAGTCAGCGTGGTGGACTTGGGCATAGTGCGCAAGATTACCTGGCGCGATGGTCACTTAAGTGTGTTGATTACGCCCACGTATTCTGGCTGTCCGGCGACGGAAGTGATTGAGTTGTCGATCCGTGAAGCCTTGGTGCAAGCGGGTTTTGTTCAAGCCGAGGTCGTTCAGCGCTTAGACCCGGCTTGGACAACCGATTGGATCACCCAAGCGGGCCGCGAAAAGCTTAAAGCTTACGGCATTTCGCCCCCTGTGGGCAGTGCCAGCAAGCGCAGTTTAACGTCAGTCGCACCGCAGGTGACGTGTCCTATTTGTGGCAGCGAGCATACGCAGTTGGTCAGTGAATTTGGCTCAACGGCGTGTAAAGCCTTGTACCGCTGTTTGGATTGCCTAGAGCCATTTGATTATTTTAAGTGTATTTAGCCGTCTATTTTAAAGCGGCCAGTGCAGACAATTGCCAATATCAACGATAAATGGCAGTGGAGAAATTTATGAATCAGTTTCATTCTTTAACCGTGCGTGAACTGCGTCACGAAACCCGTGATGCCGTGTCCATGGTGTTTGATATCCCCGAGCATTTAGAAGCGGCGTATCGTTTCAAGCAGGGGCAATATTTAACCCTGCGTACGCAACTGAATGGCGAAGAAGTACGTCGTTCTTATTCGATTTGCAGCGGCGTGAACGACGGCGAATTGCGCGTTGCCGTGAAGCAGGTACAGGGCGGATTGTTTTCCACCTACGCCAATCAGCATCTTGCGGTGGGCGATCTTCTCGATGTCATGCCACCCATGGGGCATTTCTATACTGAATTAGACCCAGAGCGCGAAGGCAACTATTTGCTGGTGGCCGCCGGCAGTGGCATTACGCCCATTATGTCCATCGCAAAAACCACTCTTGAAGCCGAACCCAAAAGCCACGTCACCTTGATTTTTGGTAATCGTGCGACTTCGTCCACCATGTTCCGTGAACAGTTAACCGACCTCAAAAATACCTACATGGGACGGTTTAATCTAATTTTTGTTTTTAGCCGTGAGCAGCAAGACATTGATTTATACAACGGCCACATAGACGCTCAAAAATGCCAAGTCTTGTTTGATCGCTGGCTCGATGCGAAACAGCTAGATGCTGCCTTCATTTGTGGCCCACAAACCATGACGGAAACCGTGCGAGACACTTTGGCCGCCGCTGGCATGGCAACCAACAAGATTCATTTCGAGTTGTTCGCCGCCGCCGGTAATGAACGCAAGCAAGAAGCCCGCGCCGCTGCGGCAGAGCACGCCGATGTGTCCGAAGTTACGGTGGTCCGTGACGGCATTTCGCAAACCTTCTCAGTGAAACAAAACACCGCCAATCTATTAGATGCAGGTAACGAGCATGGGGCGGATTTGCCTTTCTCATGCAAGGCCGGCGTGTGCTCAACCTGTAAATGTAAAGTGATTGAAGGCGATGTGGACATGGACATCAGCATAGGTCTGGAAGATTACGAAGTGGAAGCGGGTTACGTGTTGTCCTGCCAATCTTTCCCTATGTCGAAGCGTGTTGTGTTGGATTTCGACGAAGTTTAATAAACGCAGAACACCTTACTGAGCAATTTACAAAATAAGAACGGACGGTCAACGTCGACGGAGAGAAACATGAGTCAGCAGCCAATAGTACAGAGTTTTATCGCTGGGCAGTGGTTTGGTAAACAAGCCGACCAAGCCCTGTTGAGCCCTATCAATGGGAACACCCTTTTTCACACCCATTCTGATGCCATCGACTTTGGTCAATCGATCGATTTTGCCCGAACCAAAGGGCGTCAATCTTTGTTATCGATGGATTTTCAATCTCGCGCCTCTTGTCTTAGAGATTTGGGCAAATACCTGCTCGAACACAAAGAAGCCTTGTACCAATTATCGACACAGACAGGGGCGACTCGTACCGACAGCTGGATCGATATTGAAGGCGGCGCGGGTACCTTGTTTGCTTATGCCAGCATGGGTCGACGAGAGCTGCCATCGGGTAACTTGATCCACGAAGGTGATGCTATGCCATTGGGCAAAGAGGGCGGTTTTTACGGCTCGCACGTGTTGGTACCTCGTCACGGCGTGGTGGTACACATTAATGCCTTCAATTTCCCGATCTGGGGCATGCTCGAAAAATTCGCTGCCAACTTCATCGCTGGCTTGCCTTGCATTGTAAAACCGGCGACGTCTACGTCTTTTTTAACCGAAGCCTGCGTGCGTTTGATGCATCAGTCTGGTTGTTTACCAGAAGGCAGCTTACAGCTGGTGATTGGTCGCACCGGGGATTTACTCGATCGTCTTGATGGCCAAGACATGGTGACCTTTACAGGGTCAGCGGCAACTGCGGCGAAACTGCGCACCACGCCAAATTTGATTACTAATGCAGTGCCGTTTAACGCCGAAGCAGATTCATTGAACTGTGCGATTTTGGCACCAGACGTGGCCGTTGATAGCGTTGAATTCGATTTATTCGTCAGAGAAGTCGCCCGAGAAATGACGGCGAAATCTGGTCAAAAATGCACCGCGATTCGCCGTGTGTTGGTGCCGGAAAATCACATGGAAGCGGTGGCGGAGCGCTTAACCGCGCGCTTGGCAAAAGTTACCGTGGGTGACCCTAACGTAGAAGGCGTTCGCATGGGGCCATTGGCCACGCACGTTCAGCAATACGATGTGTTGAATCAACTCGATCAATTGCTAAAGACCAGCACCTTAATCAGCGGTGGCCGCGATGGCTGTCAGCCAGTGGGTGACGGTGTTGAAAAAGGTGCTTTCTGTCAGCCGACGGTATTAATGAGCAATGACCCAGACGCCGAAGGCGGCGCTCATGATATTGAAGCCTTTGGGCCGATTAGCACACTTATGGCCTACAAGGACACCGATCACGCCATTGCATTAGCAGCCCGTGGTAAAGGGTCTTTGGTGTCGACTTTAGTCACCAATGACCCTGAAGTGGCCGCCCATGTGGTGCCTAACCTTGCGGTATGGCACGGACGGGTGCACATTCTTAACGAAGAAGCGTCGAAAGAATCCACTGGGCATGGTTCGCCTTTGCCTATGTTGAAACACGGCGGCCCAGGTCGTGCGGGCGGTGGTGAAGAACTAGGCGGCATTCGTGGCGTGACGCATTATTTACAGCGTGCGGCCTTGCAAGGTTCACCCACCATGTTGAGTGCGGTTGTTAAAGAATACGTGCGTGGTGGCGACACCATCGAAACCGAAGTGCATCCTTTTAGACGTTATTTTGAAAACCTCCAAGTAGGCGAGTCTTTATTGACCCATCGTCGCACCGTTACTGAAGCCGACATCGTTAACTTTGGCTGCTTATCGGGTGATCATTTCTACATGCACTTTGACGACATTGCCGCCCGCGATACGCAATTTGAGCAGCGTATTGCCCATGGCTACTTTGTGTTGTCGGCGGCGGCGGGTTTGTTTGTATCGCCGGGTGAAGGCCCTGTGTTGGCGAACTACGGTTTGGATAATTTGCGTTTTATCACGCCCGTTCCTATTGGCGACACGATTCGCGCGCGCCTTACTTGCAAGCGCAAAATCGACCAAGGCAAGGTGAGCCCAAAAGGCGAACCTCAAGGTGTGGTGGTTTGGGATGTACAGGTGACCAATCAAAAAGACGAATTGGTGGCCAGCTACGATATTTTAACCCTGGTGAAAAAGCTCAGTGTCGGCTAATTCCCTGATTAAGGTCGTTAGAGCGGGGAGCGTGCTCTAACGACTGGCAATACCTAACGCTTCAACACGAGAACGTCGATATTAAAACAATAATTCTAAAAAGGTTTCTATTATGTTGAATCTAAGACAATCCGTAATCGCACTGCTGATGTTTATGACGGTCAGTTTTTCGGCATCCAGTTATGCACAAACTGTCTTACGGGTGGCAACCTGGTTGCCCCCAACCGATAACCAAAACACCGTGGTATGGCCAACGTGGGCAAAATGGGTGGAAGAAGCGACAGAAGGTCGTGTGGTGGTGAAATTGGAATACGGTTTAGGTCATCCTAAAACCATGTTTCAAATTGTAGAAGATGGTATCTCAGACGCTAGCTTTAGTTTTCATGGTTATGTGCCGGGGCGTTTTACCTTGCCACAAATCATTGAAATGCCGGGCTTAGGGGTAAATTCAGAAGCGACGTCTGTGGCGCTTTGGCGCATGTACGATAAGTACTTCAAAGCTGAAAACGAATTTGAAGAACTAGAAGTACTGGGGTTGTTCTCCCACGGTCAAGGCACCATTCAATCGAACTTTCCTGTTAACTCCCTAGACGATTTAAAAGGCAAAAAAATTCGCGTTGGCGGCGGAGTGCAAACTTATTTAGCTGAAGCGATGGAAGTCACACCAGTCGGTGCGCCTGCGACGAAAGCTTACGAAATGCTGCAGCAAAATGTCATCGACGGAATCTTCATGCCGATGGCTCAGCAAAAAAGCCTGCGCCTAAATGAAGTCACTAAGTACATTACTATTTTCCCAGCTGGCATGTACATGGGCAGTTTTTCTATGTTCATCAATGCAGAATTTATGGACAGTTTGAGCGAGAAAGACCAAGCGGCGATCCGTGCGGTGTCTGGCGAAAAATTGTCTGCCATGGCAGGTAAAGCGTGGGACATGGGCGATTTAGATGGCTACAAAGCCGCGATAGCCGCGGGTGTTGAAATCAATGAAGTGCAAGAAGGCAGTGCTTTATCGGAGCAGTTTAATGCCTTGATGCCCGCCAGCGATCAAGCCTGGTTAGATTCTGTTGCGGACAAGAACATCGACGCGGTAGCGGTATTGAAAGAACTGCGCCACGAAGCGCGTCACTACAACGCAGGAAACTAAACGATGGCGCTATCGCAATTTATTGCAGAGCACTATCCAGACAAGGGGCCAGCCAAGTGGCTGGCCTTTGGTCTTGAATGTGTGACTGCCACCACGCTTTTGGCGCTGATGCTGCTTACCTGTGCGGATGTCGCTGGGCGCTATTTCTTTTCTAATTCGATTAATGGGGCCGTAGAAATTACCGAGGTGATGCTGGCCATTATGGTATTCGCGCAGATGCCGGTGATTACTTGGCGCGGCGGACACGTCATTGTGGATTTATTGGATCGCCTTTATGGGCACTTGTTGGTGAAGTTATTGGCTTTGTTTTCGGCTTTGTTGATTTCAGCGGCGTTTTATTTTGTTGCCGAACGAATGATTTATTTGGCCAGTCGATCGTTACGACGGGGCGTGGTCACTGAGTATTTAGAATTCCCTGTTGGCTATATCGTGCAGTTTATTGCGGTAATGAGTTACCTCTGCGCTGCCACCATGATTACTTACGGCGTGTATCGCGCGATCAAATCACAAAAAGAATAATAGGTTTTACCAGTAGGTTTTAGTATGACAGTTGCTCTTATAGGTTTTGCGATACTTTTGATATTGATTATCGGGGTACGAATACCCATTGCGTTTGCGATGGGGATCGTGGGTTTTTTTGGTTTCTCTTATTTACAAGGTTTGAGTTTTGACAATGTGATGAGTTTTCGCTGGAGTGGTGTCTTGTCACTGGCGTCGAATCGAATTATTGATACCGCTCAGGAATACAGTTTGTCGGTGATCCCCTTGTTTATTTTGATGGGCAACTTGGTGACCAATTCTGGTTTGTCTAATGCGCTTTATCGTGCTTCGAATGCCTTTTTGGGTCATCGTCGCGGGGGATTGTCCATGGCAACGGTAGTGGCATGTGGTGGTTTTTCGGCGATTTGTGGGTCTTCTTTGGCGACATCGGCCACCATGGCCAAAGTAGCTATGCCTGAAATGCGCAAGTATGGCTATTCCGATGGGTTGGCAACGGCGTCCATCGCCGCGGGCGGCACCTTGGGTATCTTGATTCCACCGAGCGTTATTTTGGTGATGTACGGCCTGCTGACCGAAACCAGTATTCGGGAATTGTTTGCGGCCGGCTTTATCCCCGGTATGTTGGGCATTTTGTTGTATTTGTTCGCGGTGAAATACGTGGTTTGGCGCACGCCCGAAGCTGGCCCGTGCGGCGAAAAACTATCCTGGTCGCAACGCTTATCCTCAATGAATGGTGTGTGGGGCGTCTTAGCCTTGTTTATCCTGGTAATGGGCGGCATTTACGCAGGTATTTTTACCCCAACAGAAGCAGCCGGTGTCGGAGCAGGTGGGGCTTTTTTAATCGCGCTTTTTAAAGGCACTTTGAATGTGCGTTCTTTGTTTCTGTCCTTGATTGATACCACCCGTACGACGGCCATGCTGTTCGCTGTGGTGATTGGCGCGCTGATCTTTTCGGACTTTATTAACCGTGCGGGTTTCCCTGACGCATTGTACGAATTTGTTGTGTCATTGGATATCAGCCCATTAGGGGTGATCTTCGTCATATTGGGCATTTACATTGTGTTAGGCATGGTGTTTGAGAGCCTGTCTATGATGCTGCTGACGGTGCCAATTTTTTATCCTTTGGTACAAAGCCTTGGGTTTGATCTGGTGTGGTTCGGGATCATTGTCGTCGTGGTGACTGAAATCAGCTTGATCACACCGCCTGTTGGCATGAATGTTTTTGTGTTGAGCGCGGTGCTCAAAGGGGTAAAGCCGGGCACTATTTTCAAAGGGGTGACGCCTTTTTGGTGCGCTGACATAGTGCGACTTATGCTGATTACGCTTGTGCCCGCTGTCGCGATGATTTTACCGGAGATATTGTACAGATAGGGTGGGTATTTATTCCTATCGATTCAACACTATGTGGTGACTTGTGATACTCACTTTCAGCGTGATTAGATGAGACTCTTTCGCCAAGTAAGGTTCGCTTTATTTGGCTTTTTTCATGGCATACATGCGTTGGTCTGCCAGTGAAATCCATTCTCGATCACTGTGTGCTTCTTCTCTTGTGGCAATGCCATAGCTTGCGTTCATAGTGTGGAAGCCCCCTTTTTGAGTGCCTGTCACGGCTTCGAACATAAAGTCATTAATGCTGTCGATGGTAGTGGTATTATCGATCAATATGGCAAATTCATCACCTCCAGTACGAAACAAGGCCGCATAGCTTGATGTAAAACGGAGCCTTAATTGCTCGCTGTAGGTTTGTATAAGCTCATCGCCTTTTTGATGGCCGTAATTGTCGTTGTAGGGTTTTAAACCATCGATGTCGATAATGAGCAAATAATAGTAATCAGGGCGATCAAACGCTTTTAAAAAGGCATGCCGATTACCAAATCGTGTCAGCTGATCTTCTACAGCCATGGTCTGCAATTGCTGGCTTCGTCGGCGCAACTGCAACCACATGAGAAGAATAGTGGCTGCAATGACAGTAAGCGCAAAAATGGCCCATACGAAAAAAGAAACCTGTAGCTTTGCACGTTTTTCATTGGCTTGGGCAAGTGCCAGCTGAGTCGATATTAGGGCTTTTTGTTGTTCTAAACGTTGATTGCGTTGTTGAAACTCCAAGTTGGCAATGGCGATTCGATTAATGCGTTGATGCTCTTCAATAAAGGCATCATGGTAACGGCGGTAATACGCCAGCGCACTGTCATATTGTCCAAGTTTCATTAGGACATCGACATAGTCTAAATACGCTTCTGGTGGATTGCCTTGACGAATCCCCGACGGCGATTCGATGGCTTCTTTCAGCAAGATTTCTGCTTCGGTTAGATTACCAAAATAAGACTGCATATAGCCAAGCTGGCGAGTGGCGTCTTTTATGTAGTCTTCATTGCCGACCTCTTGTGCGAGGGCAAAGGTGCTCCTTGCCAGTGCAAGCGCTTGATCAAATTGTTTGAGATCACGCAACACGTCAATGTGAACCAACGAAAAATACAGAAAATAGTCACGTCTAGGGTCAACAGGGTTCGCCAAATAATCGGCTATCACCTTCATGGCTTCTTGAGAGCGCTGTTGGCGATTAAGAGCAGAGGCCAAAATCGCGTTTAAATAGCTAATGGCGTCAACACGGCCGTCGGGGATCATGGCGAGGGCTTTTCGAGAAAACGTCTCGGCTTGCTGGTATTCCCGCGCGTGAAGAAACGCTTCTCCGAGCAATATATAAATGACAAAAATGGAAGGGTGCTGCTCATCTATGCTTCGAAACCAAGTTTCTGCCTGATAGAAGTAAGGTAAGGCCTGCGCTACTCGCTGTTGTCGTACCAAGAGTTGCCCGTAAATATGATACAAGTTGGCTTGGGTGGTTTTGCTGTCTTTGGTGCTTGGTGACCAGGTTTTAATGTCATTAAGTTCTTGTTCAATCATGGATTTAGCTAAGCTGAACTCTGAAAAATACATCAGATCGTAACTGATGATCATCATCCAACGATAACGCACGGCTTCTTGTAATCTTGTTGCTGCTTCGCTTCTTAGATAATTGACCGCCACGCGGGCGGCCTCTCGTTGGGCCGTTTTACGCAGCAACAAGCTGGTTTTGGCACTGGCATCAGTGTAAGCGACTTCTGTCAGCTCATCGGAACGAGTTATTAATTGGGGCAGAGCGTCCTTAATGCTATCAAGGTTGCCTGCTTGTGCCGCTTCTTGCATCTCGGCCAAAAGATCTTCTGCTTCATTGGCAAAGGCAGATGAGGCAAACAGCACGCATAATAAAGAAAAACAGTAAGCAAAACGTGCGATGGTATGTGGGAAGAGGGATTTTACATAGTGCATAGTCATCGCCTTATATTCGTCTTCGTAAGATAAAACGATACGTGAAGTATTGTCAAAACCTATGGTGACATTATGCAGAATATCTAGCTTACTCAGATAATATGATACAAATGTTTTATTTTTTGATTTATATCATACATAAGTGTTTGAATTTGTTTGTGTGGGTTTACTGGCAAGTAACTTGCTTTTTCAGCAATCTCTAATGTTTATATCGGGATTGTATTGTGGACTCGTTTTTAGCTTTAAATCAAACAACTATTAAACGCTTCATTAAAGGAGTAGAGCGGTACGATAAAACCTTGCAGTCGTTAAGTTCGTGGTGGGAAAAAATCGCCTTGGTTGGCAAAATTAATAGCTTCGAAGTCGCGTCTACTATATTAGAGGATATGGACAGCACATTAAGCCAGTTTCATATATTGCAAAAACGCTTGATTGAAAATTTAACCAATGAACATGCTCGAAAAATCATAGCGCAGGATGTGTTGCGCTGCCAAATGGCAATCGATGTGCTTATTCGAAACTTATTTGAGCGAACCGCTGATATCGGTTTTTTAGCTACAGATTCGAATATAATTCATTTTTTGAGTGATATAGGTAACAGAGAGAAGCATTTAACGTTTATGACGACACAAATGCGAGCTTACGCTGATATTTATTCTGTTTATCGTGATGTTATATTGGTGACAGCGGATCAAAATCTCGTGTTTCAATTAAGTCAGCCAGAGCGCCGCGGAAGACTTTCAGAATCTTTTATTCAACAAGCATTAGATATACCAGATCAATATGTTGAGTATTTTGGTCCCACGGCGTTAATTCCAGACCAACAATCTTATCTTTTATATGCGCAAGCGGTTTTCTATGAAGAGAAGGTAGTTGGCGTATTGGTCTTATGTTTTCGTTTTAAAAATGAACTTGAAGGCATAACGAACGACCTTTTATTTACCGAGGAAAAGAATCCTTTTTTGCTTGCAAACGGTGCGGGCGATATTATTTTCGCACCACAAAGTACAGCTAAAGATTGCCCACGAAGAGTACAACTGGATAAGCCGTTAGATATCGTGTCTATTCAACGTAAAGACTCGGTTCAAGTTGTTATGAAGGGGCAGCCTTATCAAGGGTATGCGGGACCAGATAACTGGCATACGGTATCATTGTTGGCCTTGGCAAACATGGATCAACGTGACGAGGATGTGTCAAGCAAGAAGGAAGATCAGTTAGATCTAGGCGGCTTAATATCCCCTGACTTGTTTGATATTCGCTGCAAATCCATCGCCATTAACGATGATCTAGAATTGATTGTTTTGAACGGGATTATCACCGCAGCACGAGAAGACGCGGTAGAGTTTGTGCCGGTATTAGAAGCGATTAAGCAAATAGGTCGAGACATAGACAATGTGTTTGAGACGTCCATCTCCGCTTTGTTTTCCACCATTATATCGGGTCAGCTAAACGCCATACGCCTACAAGCCAGTTTGGCCGTAAACATCATGGATCGTAATTTATACGAACGGGCAAACGATTGTCGCTGGTGGGCGCTTAATAGTGCTCTGCAAACATTATTAGCCGGTAAAGAAGTCAATACCAACAGGATTCGCCATATCCTTGGGAAGATTCATTCGTTGTATACGGTTTATCATACTTTGTATGTTTACGATAAAAACCGACACTATGTCGCCTTTTCAGACGACCATTATGCAGACAAATTAGGTCAACCGATCGAAGTAAATTCGGGTGGTAAAGAGGCGCTAGAATGTACAGATATTTATCGTTACAGTGTGTCTGAGTTTATGCCTTTCGAGTGTTGTGATGGACATTACACTTACATCTATAATGCAGGAATATTACATCCAGATATGCCTGATAAGGTGGTCGGAGGTATTGGTATCGTGTTTGACTCGGCAACAGAATTCACCGCGATTTTGAAAGATATTCTGCCAAAGGAAAATGGCGTGGTAAAAGAGGGGAGCCAGTCGCTGTTTACGTCATTAGATGGGAAAGTGATTGCCAGCTCTTCAGATTATCATCAGGTGGGAAGCTTCTTTCGGCCAGATATTGATAAGTCCGAATTAGTCCGGCACGGCACGTTTGCTACGATCGCCACAATAGAAAATACCGCCTACATAATTGGTGCCGCAACGTCCAGCGGCTACCGAGAATATAAACGACAAGATGGCTATGACAATACCATCGTTGCTTGGGTTTTAGTGCCTTGTTAGGGTTTGTTTAGTAAGTCTCGTTCTCTGAACGCACCGATATGGTTTGTGAGCCATCAAAGTCGACCCCGATATTGAAGACAATGGGGCGACAGCACACTTGGCAGTCTTCGATGTATTCTTGGTCATCGTCTAAAGTTTCAATAATGACATCAATAACCTCTCCGCAATAGGGACAGGAAATGGCTTCTTCTATTAATTCGCTCATGGCTTTCTCGCTTTGGAAATGAATTTGCGATAGTTACGATTCAATACTTTTTCTGGACTGAAATAATTATTTTTTGCCAGCCGTTAAAGGGCCAATTTTTTCGGATATGAGCGACGCTCGGCTAATCCACACTTGATTACGGCCTTTTCTTTTGGATTGGTTAAGCGCTTTAACAGCGAAAGAGAAAACGCCTTGAGGCGCATCGTATTCATCAATAAAAAAAGCTAAGCCAATAGAAACTGTTAAGCTTAGAGACACCTGATAATAGCTGGAATTAAAAGGGTTTTTTTGAACATACGTCTGAATGCGTTTTATCAAAGAAAGTGCTTCAAAAGGGGACAGCCCTTCTGTACAAATGACAAATAAATCTTCTTCATAACGAGCAAAAAACGGGTCTTTGTAGCTGCTCCCAAGGTTTTTGATCACATCACTTAGCCAAGTAACAATGAGATCACCCACATCCCGATTATGTATGTCATTGATTTTTTCGAAATGATCAACGTTAATGACAATCATACTTAATGGGCCGGTGTTCTGTTTGTTTTTCCATTTTTCATGTAACTGTTCACAGTGGAGATCGTAACCTCGTTTGTTGGCGACTCCGGTTAAGTTGTCCTTAAGCATTTCTTGAGGAGCAATGCCAAGATTTTTAGACATGGTTGCGACGTTACTCTCCATACTGAGTATCTGTGCTTGCTGGGACTCAATAATGTCTTTTTGCTCTCTAATAACGCGGTTTTGATTGTTGATGAAATCGTTCATCGAAGACTGCATCATTTTTACCTGATACAGCATTTGATCACGCATGGTGTCGACATTGACTTCGTTGTTGCCAGTGTGTTCCAGCTCTTCGATAAAGCCATCAAAGCGTTTGACAAAACTGGACAATGATCGTGATGATTTGTCGTTTGTTGTGCTGCTGTCACTTATTTTATTGGCCATGGATTTCAAGTAACTGGCTAGATTTCCGAGGTATTCTTTCTCTTTTTCTGTTCTTCTATCGTTAATTCTGTGCATAGACCACGACAATCTCGACAGTATGTCCATGGATTCAAAAAACTTGGTTTTCCCTTCGTGTACCTTTAATCCAACTACCTCTTCTCTGATGGCTCTGATGTCATCATTTTTGGGGTTCTCTTTAACTAAAATGGTACTTAACCGGTCTAAATCAACACTCAGCCTATTCGTTGCAATCGCTATATCGGCGTGCATTATTTTTTCAACGCCTTCAGAATAAGCGCTAGGTATAAGGCTCTTACCGCCATAGGTAGCTTGAATAGCCGAGCTAACAGCAATGGAAATGTCTTGAGAAATAGACGAAATTTCATCTAATGATTCATGAATAGATAATTCACCAGAGCGTAATTTGGACTTTAAGGTAAGAATTGAGCGTTCTTGTTTCTTATTGAAAATTCGTTGATCGAAGGAAGAAAAATTACTCAACAGTGTTGAAATAGCCTGTTTAATGTCTTCTTTGTCTGATCTCATGCCTTTTCTAATATGATCCGACAGGATGACCAACTGCGAATAAATTGCCCCGATGTTTTCAGAAACCAGAAGACCCTGACAAGATAAAATGGCTTTATCAATTGGAGCGGATAAATTAGGATGTATTTCTTTTAAGGATTGTAACAGGGAAAAAACACCTTCTAATATGACCAAACTTTTCTTTTTCTCAAGTGGATTGTTAGTTGAAACTTTGGAGTTTGATTGTAATTTAGACATGAAAGGCACACCAAAAAAATTGAAGAGTAATAGTAGAAATGAAAGAGAAAATAATTTTTACAGCAAGGTGCGTTTGTGTATAAAAATCATCAAATGTCGTCCTTGAAGAGAATATAAAAATTGAGTGTTAATACTTGTCAGCAAATTACATGAAGGGCGGTTAGTGTGTCTACGTTTGCGTACAAAAGGTTACACAAAGCAATCAAAACAATAACAATAAAGTGGTCGAGATAAGTTAAAGAAACTGTTCGCTTTTGATTCAATGCAGACAGCTTTGTGATGCTATTGATTAGACGTTCCGGCTGTCGAGCGTTACCAAGTGATGGTGTTTCGCCCACTGTTTTTAGACTGATACAGTTTGATGTCAGCGTGTTGAATAATGCTTTCCATGGTGACTGTATCTATGCTGCTGGCTTTCACCAAACCAAAGCTCATGGTAACAGGCAGTGCCATGGTTGCAGCACGTTCGCATTCTTGTCTTACTCGTTGAATTTTCTCGATCACGTCATTTGCGTCAACATTGACAAACACCAATACAAATTCATCGCCACCATACCGCGCCACAATGTCCGCACCAAAGCGAGTGCTCTTTAGACAATGAGAAACAGCCGCCAGAGCCTCGTCACCAGTCGTATGGCCGTATTCGTCGTTAATGGCTTTAAAGTGATCGATGTCGCAAATAACAAAGACAAAGTCTTGCGCTTTATTATGGTAATCGTCAATGGCGCTGTTTAAGGCTGCGTTTAAACCTCGGCGGTTCAGTAGGCCGGTTAGCTCATCGGTTAGGGTGGTTTCTAACAGCGTGTCATTTTCGTCTTGCAGGTGCTCGGTTCTGTCCATCACTTTTTGTTCGAGATGATGCAAAATGTCAGAGAGCGTGTCTGCCATGCTAATCAGCCCTTGGCTTAACGAGTTAATTTCACTGATAGAACTCAGTGGCTGAGGCAAGTTTTGTATGCTGCTTAGCTTCTCATGGTTTGCGGCTCTGTTTAGCTGCTGGATAGGTTTACCAATGTAGTGGGCGATGAGAGAACCGATAAAACCAATGCATAAAAACAACACTAGTGTGACCGAAATGGTGCTTTTGGTGTAAGCGGCCAATAAGCTTTCGTGGTGAGCGGCTGGAATCAAAATGCCAATAAGCCAGGTTTTATTGTGAGGCAAGGCAATAGGGTGAATGTAGTATAAGTAGTCGTCGTCGTTGACGGTGAGTTCTTGTGTACTGGTCGTTAAATCTTGGCTGGCAGAACGCAAAACCTCATTATCACTGTATTCAAGCCGAGCTCGAGTGGTGGCTGTGGGTGTTTTTTCAAACAATGCTTCAGTTTGTGAAGTCGCAATGAGAGCGCCGTCTTCTTCAGCGATAAACACATAAGCATCGTCAATAAGCTCTAGTGATTTTAAGAAGTTGTCCAGCTCTACTAGCGCCATGCTGGTAGCCGTCACTGCAAGTACTTCGCCGTTTTGGTCATAAATAGGGACTGACAAACCTACTCCTAAAGTTGGGTAGCCATAGTAAGGTGTGATCGTACTCCATGCTGTGTCTTTTTCTGTCAGTGCGTCTGTGTAAAAAGGTCGTATTCTAGGGTCGTATCCGAAGGTTGGGTCTGTGGTGATCTTTTCGCCTAAGCCGCGCAATGGGTCATAATAAAAGCCTTCCATCGTTAATGGTTCGTTTGCGTAGTTGGCCGCCATATTGTGTTTGCCCCTGTTGATGGGGTCTTGAGACGAGGCGAGGTAGCGACCATCGGCGGTAGCGACAGAAATGAACGTCATTTGTGGATACAGGCGCGCTTGTTCGTAAAAGCGTACAGCCAGAGGAGTTAAATCGTTTAACACTTCTGGCTGCTGAGAAAACCGTGCTTGGTTTATGTTGATGATGGTATTCAGCGGTTCGAGGAAGTTGTTTACCCTGTCGTAAATTCGACCTTCCACTTCTTTGATGTATTGAGTGCCCACTGTGGTGGCAATATTCGACATGGTAATGGTCGAGAAGAAATACATGGCCGCACCCGCTAACAGCGCAAGCACAACAAAAGGGGTGACGATTAACCAGCGTAAAGGGACTGCTTTCAATGCTATCTTCTCATCTAATGCACATTGGTTATAACAACTACGGAAAAGGTTATTATTTTGTGCCGTCGGTCAAACATAGCCACTATTTAATCACAAAATAGACGTCATTGATAAATTATATGCCCCAATAGTTTTTGTTAATTATTTATGACTATATTAAAAAGCCAACAGTAAAACGCGTTACTTACGTTTTATTGTTGGCAGCTTGTGTGACTAAGTACGTGCGCCTAAGAACACGTGACGAAGAATGTGTGATTAAGACGCGCTGAGGTTTTTGTACGACTTTAAGATAAATAAGTCGTTCTGTTTCATGTTTACCATTAGGTTCAATGTGGTCACCATAAAGGGAAGTTGCACGAAACCTTGTTGACGACCAACAGGAACCAGCGACATCATCGGGTTCGCCTTGTAAGGCTTCATGCTCTTGTTGGCCGCTAGCGCAATAATATTTTTCGCCAGTGCACTGGCTTGTTGGTCGGCCAGATAGCCTAGTTTGCCTTCTGGCACATTAGCGCAATCGCCCAACGCAAAAAGATGTTCCGTGCCTTCTACTCGAAATTGAGTATTGACCTTGATTCTTCCTTTGCTATCTAGGGTTTGACTATAATGGCTTTCCAGCATCTTGGTGTTTGGCAAAGCGCCAACACATTGATAAACAAGGTCCGCTTGCTGATAAAGGGAGTCGCTTTCTGTAACGCGCTTGTTGTTATGCACTGTAACGCCGAGTTTTTTAAGTTGTTTCTCGGCCGTTTGACTGGCCTTGGCTTTTAGCTCAGGTACTAAACGGTTGCCGTTATGGGCGAGGGAGACGGTTTTTTCAGGGAAGTGATCGGCGATTTCACCTGCTAATTCAACGCCTACTATGCCACCACCGACAATAAGCACGTTCTTTGCAACCTTGAGTGTCTGGTTGGCTTCGCTGATTTCTTCCTCGCGACCAGCGATAGAAAGCGCCTGTTGTGACTTAGCGATGGGGAAAGAGGGATAAGATGAACCGCTGGCAATCACCGCCAGATCGAATTCAAAGAGACTGCCATCGTCTAATACAGCGTGATTTTCTTTTAGCGCCACAACGGAGCCTTGAAGAAACGTGCCCTTGATAAACTGTGAGTAGGGCATTCTTGAGCGTTGACCCAGCTCTGGTTCTGCTAGGGTGCGAAGCGTGGCATAAGTGACTTCAAAGTAATCTTTTTTGTCTATCAAGGTGACGTTTGTAAAGCCTGCGTTAGCGAGATCTTGAGCAACGCGGGCGCCTGCAAAACCGCCACCAATGATGACCAGCTTACTGTTTTTATTCATTCCAAAATTCCTTGTGATGAGCTTTGTGCGCAATAATTGAGTTGCGTCGTTTTCGCAGTGTTAGTGACTTATACGATTAAAAAGTTCAATATTAGAGGTTATTAATATAAAGGTCACCTAATGAATGGCCAAATAGTATAAAACAAGACAATAAAAAAGCGGCATACAGGGTGTTCTGTATGCCGCTTTGTTTTTTTAAATGATCGCTTTCTTGTGGCGCAACAGGGTGCGACGGATGCCTATTTGGTGGCTATCAAGATTTTACGCACTATGTCTAGAGTGAGGTCGCCGGTTTCAGACAAAGCGGTTAGGCCCATTTTTTCCATACTCTTAACCACGTTGTCGATGCCAGCGTCGTCGATGCCGTAATGAGTCAGGTTTGTCACTATGTCTAAGGAGTTAAAAAAGACCTCTGTTTTATCAATGGCCAGATCAATTTTCTGGTCGTCGGTGCCTTCATTAATATCCCATACGCGTTCTGCAAATTGCAGTAATTTTGCACGTTTGTGTTCTTTGCGCTCTCGTAACACGTTCGGCAAGATAATCGCTAAGGTTCGACCGTGGGCGATACCAAATTGTGCTGTCATTTCATGACCAATCATGTGTGTAGACCAATCTTGTGGTACGCCTGCACCAATAATACCGTTAAGCGCGTTTGTGGCTGACCAGATGAAGTTTTTACGCGCGTCCATGTTGTCGTTGTCGGCAAGCGTTACAGGGCCATCTTCGATGAGGGTTTTTAATACGCCTTCACCAATACGATCTTGAACTTTCGCGTTCACAGGTTGGGTAAGATATTGCTCAATAACGTGTACGAAAGCATCGGCAACGCCGTTGGCGATTTGTTCTTTGGGTAAAGTTTTTGTTAAATCTGGATCTAACACTGAAAACTTAGGGAATACCAAAGGTGACATGAATGGGTATTTTTGCGCGTTATAAGTAATGACACCGCCCATGTTCATTTCTGACCCTGTGGCTGGTAGCGTTGCCACACAACCTAAAGTAAGCGCCTGAGTCGCAGGTACTGGCGCAAATCCATGAAACAAAAGCTCTTGGTAATTTTCTGAGTCATGCTTCGCGGCTAACGCGATGAATTTTGTGCCATCCATAACAGAGCCACCACCCACAGCGAGCAAGAAGTCGACCTGCTTGGCTTTAACAACATCGACAGCTTTTACGAGCGTGGTGAACTGAGGATTGGGCTCGATACCACCAAATTCAATGATGTCTCGTTTGCCTAGTGCAGCTTTAACTGTGTCTATTGTGCCGTATTTTTTCGCACTTTGCCCACCAAAGGTAATCATCACCTTGGCATCGGTAGGAATGAGTTTGTCTAGCTCATTTAAACGATCCTGACCGAAGACAATGTGCGTGGGGTTGTAGTAATCGAAGTTGTTCATTTTAATTCCTCTGCGATAAGGTTGTTTTGTATATATGCACTATAGTGTGATTATCTGGCGATTTGCAGGCATAAAATGCCATTAATCATGCCTAATAGTTCAGATTTGGTTTGAAATGTGTAAACAAGGTGTTTCTTGTTTTTAGTCGGAGTAATATCCCATGTATCTTTCATATTTACTTTAAGGAGCTCTGTTATGGCTGAACCGCTCAGAGTGTTTACTACCTTACTTACACAGTACGCCCTTGAGGAAGGGTTCACGCCTTCTTTGGTTCCTGGTGTTGGTGTGTTTCGAGCGTCTCAACCTCAGTCCAAAACACATGCTTTTTACGAGCCGCTTATTTGTTTGATGGGGCAAGGGTCAAAACGGTGTTATGTAGGCGACCGTTCATTTACCTACGAGTCTGGCGACTTCTTTATCAACTTTTTACCCATGCCGGTGAGTACAGAGGTGATTGGAGCGGATCATAAAACCCCCTTGTTGTCGGCGTCGTTAGACATCAACCTAGTACGCCTTGCCGATATGGTGTTACGTATTGAGCGCTTAGAAGGTGGCGCCTCAGAGGTGGCCACAGAAAAATCGTCTTCTTTGATGATAGGAAAAGCCAGCGAGTCTCTGGTGGGGTTGTTTATTAAGTTATTGGAACTGAGTCGAGACCCGCTAGACGCCAAAATACTCGGCGACCAAGTGATTGACGAAATCTACTACCGAATGTTGACCAGCGAGCACGGCAGTGCATTGCGTATGCTGCTAAATCAATATGGCGACATTCAACCTATTTCAAAAGTGGTGAACTACATTCATGACAACACGAATCGAGCCATTCACGTCCAAGAGCTAGCTGATCTCGCCAACATGAGCAAAACTCGTTTTTTTAACGCCTTTAAGCAAATAATGCATGTGCCACCCATGCAATACATTAAATCGAGCAAATTGCAAAAAGCACAAGCTCTACTTAAGCAAGGTATGAGCGCCAATGAAGCCAGTTATCAGGTGGGGTACAACAGTTTTTCCCAGTTTAGCCGCGAATATAAACGCTTCTTTGGTTTTTCGCCTTCTCATACTCTGAAAGCGGCATAAATAGTCAATGTATTAAATACACATTTATAAGGGGTTGTTTATATAAAAACCTGATTATAGGGGTTGTTAATATAAACTGATCTTTTGTTCAACCCGTGACGTCAATCAATATACTAGAATTCATTCACTGTTAATGTTGTTGTCAATTTAACGGAGCTATAAAAAGCCTCTAAATATTAGCAGTATGGAATGGATTTTTATGATGGACAAGAATGTTGAATTTTCAACTAAAGATAGCCTTATTTCAACAACAAATGTGGATAGTCACATAACTTATTGTAATGATAGTTTTTGTAGAGTATCAGGTTATTCAGAGGAAGAGCTACTCTTAAAGCCTCATAATGTAATTCGAAGTGATGACATGCCAAAGGCAGCGTTTGCACAGATGTGGGAATA
The DNA here is from genome assembly GCF_018145875.1 of Marinomonas vulgaris. Taxonomy (GTDB): domain Bacteria; phylum Pseudomonadota; class Gammaproteobacteria; order Pseudomonadales; family Marinomonadaceae; genus Marinomonas; species Marinomonas vulgaris. The sequence goes on from NZ_JAGSSV010000014.1 coordinate 68,524, forward strand.
TATCAAATCTGGCAAGAGTTGGATGGGGCTTGTTAAGAATAAATGTAAGGGATCTGGTTATTATTGGGTCTCGGCATTTGTGACACCGATAACAGATAAAAATGGCGATGTTCTAGAATATCAATCTGTACGTTCGCGACCTACAACAGACCAAGTCCATCGAGCTTCATTATTATATAGCGAGCTCAACAATACCGCTAAGGTAGGTAAATTAAAGTCCATTGTTAAGGAAGATGCGAATAAGTCCCGCGCATGAGACAATTCATTTTTAACCTTCGAGCCTGACCATGTCACATCAACTC
>NZ_JAGSSV010000015.1 GCF_018145875.1 Marinomonas vulgaris
CGGTAACGGCGGGTGACTTAACGGTTAATGCGGGTACGAATGCAGGTAACGGCATCGCGGCGTCTGGCAATGTCTTGCTGAAAGCTAATGGTACAAGTTCTGATTTGAATTTGAACGCCAACGTGACCAGCAGCGCAGGCCACATCAGCCTGAACGCCGCACAAGACGTGTTGCTCAGCGCAACACTGAACACCACTGGCACAGACAAAACTGTCGATGTGTTGGCGGCAAACAATGTGACCATGTCCAACGGTGCGACCATCACCACGAACAACAGTGATGCACGTCTTGAAGCAACCTCTGGCAACATCACGACTGAGATCGTTAACCTGGGCACAGGCAGTTTGAATCTCATTGCCGGCACAGACATCTTGGATATTGATGACAGCAGCTTAATCACCGCCAACGGCTTGACTATGACGGCGGTAGGGGCGATTGGTTCAGCGACCAATACTCTGAACACCACGGTGGGTACGTTAGTAGCCAGCGCCACCAATGGCAGTGTGTATGTTACAGACACTGATGATCTTATCGTTGGCAATGTGACCAGCTCGAACGATGTTGCGTTTGTGACGTCAGGCGCTTTGACCATGGCCGATAACGCCATGATCACGGCGAACAACTTGAGCTTGTCAGCAGGGGCAGCAATCGGTTCTGCGACCAATGCTATGACCACTACGGTTGAGACGTTAACAGCCAGTGCCGGTGCAGGCAGTGTGTTTGTGACGGAAACAGATGGTCTGACACTAGGTGAAGTAACCAGCACCAACGGTGATGTGACCTTGACGACAACCGCAGGGAATCTCGTGTTGGATCAAGCGGTAACGGCAAACGCGGTGAACTTAGTATCTGGTGCAAGCATTGTTGATGCAGGTACAAATGGCTTAATCACAGCGGATACCTTGACCATGACGGCGGTAGGGGCGATTGGTTCAGCGACCAATACTCTGAACACCACGGTGGATACGTTAATCGCTAGTGCCACCAATGGCAGTGTGTATGTCACTGACACTGATGATCTTATCGTTGGTAATGTGACCAGCTCGAATGAAGATGTTGTATTGGCTGCGTCAGGTGCTTTGACCATGGCCGATAATGCCATGATCACGGCGAACAACTTGAGCTTGTCAGCAGGGGCAGCAATCGGTTCTGCGACAAATGCTATGACCACTACGGTTGAGACGTTAACAGCGAGTGCCGGTGCAGGCAGTGTGTTTGTGACGGAAACAGATGGTCTGACACTAGGTGAAGTAACCAGCACCAACGGTGATGTGACCTTGACGACAACCGCAGGGAATCTCGTGTTGGATCAAGCGGTAACGGCAAACGCGGTGAACTTAGTATCTGGTGCAAGCATTGTTGATGCGGGTACAAATGGCTTGATCACAGCGGATACCTTGACCATGACGGCGGTAGGGGCGATTGGTTCAGCGACCAATACTCTGAACACTACGGTGGGTACGTTAATCGCCAGCGCCACCAATGGCAGTGTGTATGTTACAGACACTGATGATCTTATCGTTGGCAATGTGACCAGCTCGAACGATGTTGCGCTTGTGACGTCAGGTGCGTTGACCATGGCCGATAACGCCATGATCACGGCGAACAACTTGAGCTTGTCAGCAGGGGCAGCAATCGGATCTGCGACCAGTGCTATGACCACCACGGTTGAGACGTTAACAGCCAGTGCCGGTTCAGGCAGTTTGTTTGTGACGGAAACGGATGGTCTGACACTAGGTGAAGTAACCAGCACCAGCGGTGATGTGACCCTGACGACAACCGCAGGGAATCTCGTGTTGGATCAAGCGGTAACGGCAAACGCGGTGAACTTAGTATCTGGTGCAAGCATTGTTGATGCGGGTACAAACGGCTTGATCACAGCGGATACCTTGACCATGACGACGCAAGAGGCGATTGGTTCAGCGACCAATACTCTGAACACTACGGTGGGTACGTTAGTAGCCAGCGCCACCAATGGCAGTGTGTATGTTACAGATACTGATGATCTTATCGTCGGCAATGTGACCAGCTCGAACGATGTTGCGCTTGTGACGTCAGGTGCTTTGACCATGGCCAACAACGCGATGATCACGGCAGATAATTTGACCATGACAGCGGGTACGTCAATCGGTTCTGCGACCAATGCTATGACCACCACGGTTGAGACGTTAACGGCCAGTGCTGGTGCAGGCAGTGTGTTTGTGACAGAAACAGACAGCGTCCGCCTTGCGTCTATCACAGCAACTGATAATGCGGTAAATGTGACTGCTGCGTCGGATATTACGATCGACCGCGTTATCGCTAAGAGTGTCAGTCTTGTGTCCAGTGCGGGTAGCATTTTGAGTGGTTCAACCAGTACGGCTAACGTGACGGCAACGGATCTAAACTTGCAATCAGGCGCTAACCTAGGCACGGCGACGGCAAACCTCACCACGGATGTGGATGTGATCGAGGTGTTAAGCGGTGGCGGTGTGTATATCACGGAAGCGAATGATGTCCGTATCAATCGTGTGGCAGACAATGCGGGTGTGACAGGCAACAACGGTAATTTTGCCTTTACTACCACAGCAGGTGATATCGCGTTCAGTGATGGGGTTGTTATAAATGGCTCTGGCGATATCCGTTTGGAAGCTGGCAATGGTACTTTGCTCGGTGAAGATCTAGCGATTAGCACGTCTGGCAATGTTGAGATGATTGCTGATGCGTTAACGCTGGGCAATGTCGAAGCCACGAATGTGTCATTAACGGCTAAGAAAACAGACATTGCTTTCAGTCAGATTAAAGCTGATGAAACAGCCACTTTGTTAGCGGCCGGTAAGCTATTGTCGGTGGCGGATGACTCGGTTGAGACAAATGTTACTGCGTCTACCTTTAACGTTAGCTCGAAAGGTCATGCGTTAGATCTTGTGAATAACGGCTTTATTACCGCTGTGGCGAATGTGTCTGATGATTTGATTACGGTGAAGGCCGATGTTTTGGTGAATAAAGGCACATTCGGTGATGCTCAACGCATAACTAGTGGTCAAGATTCTTACATCACAAGTAACAACGATGCGGAAAAAGCGATTTATGCTCAGTTCGTTTCTCAAAATCCATCGGCTCAATATGGCAGCATGGTTGAGGATACCTTGTCGGAAGGGCAAATGGAGCAAAGTCTCATTGGCTTCGAGTCCCTCAATAACGCTAATAATTCACAACAAAACGACGTTGAAAATAGCTTGTTGTCTCGATTACAAGATGAAAACCGTGCTGCGTTAGCAGATCAGCAAAATGGCGTTGACGATTTTGTGTATATATCCCGTACAGAGGCTAATGCAGGGAATCGTTCTGAATCGAACGGTGCATCGGAAGCGAAAACTCAAATTGAGCAACAATTAGAAGCGTCCATTTTGCGTGGTAGTTCGCAAACAGCTGGTGCAAATAATGGTCTTACTTTTGGAGGGGATGTTGACCAAGGTCGCCCAAGCATGTCGCCAATACAAACCTTAATGTCTGACTTGGTGAATACAAACGGTAACCGCCAAATTGATATTTTAGGCAACACGACGGCCGATTATTTGTTCTTCTATTCTACAGATGACAATGACGAAGAATCGATTCTTGAATCTATTCTATAAGCTGAAACATACTCTAAATAATAGTGACTAGAGGGGAGTGATCTTCTCTTAGTCACTGAGTTTAAGGAAAATGATAATGAAAAAAAGTTCAGTGATATACATACCTGCACTCCTTGCATCTTGTTCTTTCGTCAGTTTATCTGTTGCTGCAGAAAGAGTTGTTGCGCCACAAGAGGGTGTGAAAGACAGTGTATTTACCTTGTCTGATGGCTCAGATCAGGCCGACCCCTCGCTGTCGAAAGCACTAGATGATGTGCTGGCTAATTCTAACGCTGATGCAGCGCAACCCGCTGATCCACGGGAAAGAGTATTAAGCGTTAACAGTATTGTTCAGCAAGTATTAAAGCAAAACTCACAAGTTATCTATGCGGACATTCAACGTCAGGTTAGTGCGGAAAAGGTAAATTACGAGAATGGCGCATATCAGTCTGAGTTCTTTTCCAGTTTAAATTACAGTGATGCGCATACTCAGCGGACTGCGCAAGAGAAACTGTCATCTACTACAGCTGCTAATTTAAATATTTTGGATGAAACCAATACCTCATTCAGTGCAGGCGTGCGTAAATTGCTCACCACGGGTGGTGAAGCCACAATCAGCTTTGATACAGTGGAAAAAGACAACAACATTATCCCTTATTCATATACCTATTCTGATACACCAGAGCGTGATTCTGAATTTACCAGTGCGGTCAGGCTTCAACTCACTCAGCCATTATTAAAAGGCCTTAATAATGTTGAGGTAGAATCCCGTATTCGTCGTGCTGAACTTGAGGTAGATATTGTTGAAGCACAATATCAACAACAGTTACTAAAAATAGTGTCCCAATCCCTGTCTTTATATTGGCAGCTATACAAAGCGACGCGCTTTTTAGAGATACGTAATTTGGCGGTTGAGAATGCTGAAAAAATGGTAATTGATATTGAAACACGTATCAAAAATGGTAAAGAGCCTGAAAGTGCTTTGGTGGATGCTAAGTCTGAATTGCTAAAGCGTATGGTTGCATTAGCCAGTGCTCGACAAGTACAGAATGAAGTCAGTTATCAAATTTCCACCCTGGTTAACGATGATTCTGATAACCTCGGTATGGTTCGATATGTGCTCCAGTCTGGCCCTAATCATGCGCCATTTGAGTTATCTGGTTCGTTTGAAGAGTACTATCAAAGGGTTTACGCTATCTGGCCGAATGCAAAAATTCTACAACAAAATATTGCTATTCAGGATGAAGAAATTCGGGTGGCAGAGGACAGCGATTTACCAACCTTGGATTTAGAGCTGGGTTACAGCACAAGCAACCTAGCGAGAAGCAGTAATGCGGGGGACGCATTTGATCAAGAATATCCAACTTGGAATATAGGGCTAAACTTCTCAATGCCAATTGGTCAAAATCAGCGTGCAACCGCACAAAAATCCATGGCCATGTTGAAACAAGAACAACATAAGCAAGACCTGAGAGCGGTTGAAGTCAGTTTAAAAAATGACTTACGTGCACGTTTATACCAAGTACGAACCACCCATCAAGAGATGAGCAATTTAAAAGAAAATATTGATATTCTTGAAGAGTTGTATTTATCCGAAGTGCGTAAATTCAACTTGGGTTACGGTAATATTAAAGACATTTACCTACGAGAAGATACGCTTAATCTAGAGCGTCAACGCCATATTGATGGTGTGATTAAGTATGAATTATCAAAAGTTTCTTTAGCGCTAGCTGATGGTTCATTACTCGATATGTGACGCTATGGTGTTGTTCTCTTAGGTTTTTCTAGTTGAGAGAAAAACCTAAGAGTAAGCTTCTTATCGCAAATAGCCGAAAAAAGAAGTTAGGTTCGAGACTAATATCAAAAATAGTCGTAGTATTGAAAACGTCCTATTGATGATGAAAAGTAGTCACAGCATGATAGCAATAAAAAAAAGTGTTGCCGGTTTGTTAATGGGGTTGAGCGTGTCTTTTGTGGGTGCTCAACCTGTGGTTGGTGTTTTGTATCCTGATATGAACTTGAAATTAGCCATGGCAGACAGTGGTGTGATACGCCATGTTCATGTGAAATCAGGCTCTGTCGTGAAGGCGTCTGACCCTCTCATTACCCTAGACAGCACAATGCAGTCGCTCGAAGAAAAACGCAATAAACTAATTTGGCATGACACTAAAGAGCAGCAGAGTTTAGTGGCGCGACGTGATATTTTGCAGCAAAAGTATACGGTTGCTCGATTACTTTATGAGGAATCCCGTTCGATCAGTCTAGATGAACTAGATGGATTGAAATTGCAACTCATTGACCTAGAAGGTCAAATTGCTCAGCTTAATGAACGTGAAGAGCGTGAGCGCATTGAGTATGAAATCAGTGCACAACGTGTGAAAGATCGCATTCTACGTGCTCCCATTGCTGGCATAGTTACCCAGGTGGTTCAACATCAGGGTGAATGGGCGCCTGTCGGTGAGCCTATTATTGGTTTAGTCGATGTGACTAAATTGTACGTAAAGCTCAATGTTCGTGACGCCGTTGCTCGGAATCTAGCCTTAGATTCCACCATCCCCGTGCAAGTCGAAAACCTTTCAATTCAACAAGGCTATATTGACTACATTGCCCCCATAGCTGACGCCGCAAGTGGTTTGGTTGAGGTGAAAATTAAGCTAAATAATCCTGATGGTGCGATGCGACCTGGTGTGAGAGTGTCTGTCGATTTAGACAGTCACTAGCATTTATCTATAAAATCTTCCGATAAGTTGTTTGTATGGGAACATTGGTTTTCAACGCTAAATCGAAAATGTTTGCTCACTGTTCTTTTTTAATTATTGCGATAATCAATTTAATAACACAAAAGCGCTTTTGCGTTTCTGGTAAAGGTCAATAAATACGATGGCATCCGTTAATATTATCGAGTTTATCGATCGCCTTAGAGCGCTGCGTAAGCGCAATTTCCAATCGTCTCCAGACGTTTTCTGGGCTGATTTTGTCAATATTTCTTCTGTGCTCTGCCTTTCTGAAGGGGCACATATCCTGACAGTGACGGGGGCAGCATCACTGGTACTTCAACAAGAACAGATTGCCTCTGTAGACTCTTTCAATCAAAAGGTTAGTTTACTTTCGCTCCCTGAATCAGAGTGGTTAACGGACTTAGTTGAGCGAGGGTTAAAAAATGGCTTTTCTGCTCATCATGATAAAGTCGCCCTACAAGACAAACCCCATTGGTTGTGTTTCAGGTTAACCACATTACAACCCAGAGTGCTGATATTAAAAATAGCTGAAGAAAACAATGCTCGACTGAGCGATGTGGTGCTTCGAGCTCAACTAATGGCAGATATAGCCAGTGATGTGCCTGCTAAAGATGATAAAAGCGAAGCGGATTCTTTGTCACTGTTGTCGGTGATGCCTGAAATATACGCGGCTGAATCATTAGGCTTATCCGCTTATGCTTTAGTCAATGAGTTGGTTGCGAAATGCAATGATATTGATTTGTCCGCAATAGGCTGGCAAAGAAATGAATATGTGCGGATAGAGTGTATTAGTCATTTTGATCGTTTTGAAGAAAAGGCTGACCTAATAAAACTGTATGAAGCAGCATTGGAAGAAGCGGTTGATCAGCATTCTGTGTTACACCTTTCTTATGCGAACACAACCGATGGCATGATCGTCTTAGCTCATGAACAATTACGCCGGGCACTGGGTTGCGACGATTTAGCAACACTGGTTATTTTTGACACCAAAGGTAAGCCTATCGGCAGTGTGCTAATTGTAAAGATGAAAGGGCAGATACCGTCGAGTGTGGTGCACTCATTAACCTTTGTTTTGAGTCTTCTGTCGAGTCGATTTGATGACCTTAAACGCCAACAGGATGGTTTTTGGAAACGACTAAAACACAAAGCATCTAACGCTTTGGAAGTATTAATCGGTCCTGAATGGTTATGGACAAAAGTCGCTTCTGTGTTATTAGGAGCAATCGCTATTTGGTTGGTATTTGGCTCTTTAAGTTTTCGAATTGAGTCAAATGGGGAGTTTTTAACCGACCGGACCCAGAGAATCAATGCATCACAAGATGGTGTTGTGAACGAAGTACTTGCTACGGTCGGAGACAATGTTGAGCAAGATCAAACTTTGTTAGTACTTGAAAAACAGGATATTTTGTTGCAATTAACCGAGTTGTCCGCAGAGCGACAACGCTATCTATCAGAAGAAGATAAAGCCAGGGCGACTAATGACATTATTGAAACTGAAATTGCCAAAGCCCGTGGTGCACAAATTGATGCTCGTATTGCTCGAGTGCAGGGGATGCTGGATGAGACCAGTATTCGTTCACCTTTTTCGGGTGTCATCATTGAGGGTGAGCGCAAAGACTTATTAGGAGCACCGATTCGAAAAGGCGATGCATTGATGACGGTGGCCCGAATCGAAGATATTTATTTGACCTTATCGGTCGATGAACGGGATATCCATTTTGTTGAAGTGGGTGATCGTGGTGAGTTTGCTTTAGTGAGCCAGCCTTTGTCACCATTGGCTTTTGAAGTGGATAAAATTATTCCGATTGCTGTGGATAGTGGTCAAAAAGGGGCGGCTTTTCAAGTGAAGGCCAAGCTGCTTGAAGCGCCACAAACTTGGTGGCGTCCAGGTATGACGGGCGTGGCTAAGATTGATAAGGGGGAAGCCGCACCTTATTGGATTTTAGGTCATAGGTCTTACAATCAGTTAAGGCTGTTATTGTGGTGGTGAGGGTGTGAAAAGAATTATTTTGTTCATGGTAGGCCGAAATCAACCTCTCGTAACAATTGGAAAAGGTAACGAAAAGCATCATGTCTAGCACCTTTAGTGAAGGATGGTATCAGGTCGCTCAGTTAAAAGTCGCCTTGATCCCGACGACCAAGGTACACAAACAGCTGTATCGTGGCTTAGTGTGGTATGTGTTACAGGATGCGTGTTCTGGGAAGTTTTTTCGTGTTCCTGAAACCGTATACCGTTTTTTGAGCCGTCTTACGGTGAGTAAATCCATTGAACAAGTGTGGCAAGAGTTTATTGAGGCTTACCCTGAAGAGGCTCCAGGCCAAGAAGAAGTGATTCAGGTTTTATCTCAACTCCATCACAGTAACTTATTATTTTATCGCTCCGAGTCCGATCATGAAGCGATATTAGACCGTAAAAATAAGCAAACACGCCAAGAACATCTTACCAAGTTGATGGCATTCATGTATCTACGGGTGCCAATTTGGAACCCCGACACCATGCTATCTACTTTCGCAAGGCTGTTGTACCCGCTATTCAGTAAGACGGCTTTTATCGTGTGGTTAATTGTTATCGGACTGGGTGTCGAGACGGTTTTGTCGAACTGGGGAGCTGTCCGCACACAGGGGCAGGGTTTCTTGTCACCGGATAATCTTTTTTTACTTTATGTGGGCTTGTTTGGTCTTAAGTTTATCCATGAAATAGGTCACGCGATTGCCATTAGGCATTTTGGCGGTCAAGTTAATACCATTGGTCTGATGTTTATCATTTTGACGCCTCTCCCTTATGTCGACGCAACTCAAACATGGTCTCTGCGCAATCGTTGGCAACGTGCCATTGTTGGTGGCGCAGGCATGTACTTTGAGCTGTTTATAGCGGCTTTGGCAGCCATGGTTTGGTCACAAACAGCACCAGGTGTGCTCAATAGCCTGGCGTACAACTTGATGATTATTGGTTCGGTGTCGAGTTTGCTCTTTAATGGCAACCCATTGCTGAAATTTGATGCCTATTACATTTTGTCTGATGCGACAGATTTGCCAAACTTGTACAAGAAAGGCAGCGAACAATGGTTGTACTATTTAAATCGCTGGCTTTTAGGAACACAAAAAGCTGAGTCTCCGTCTGATAATGCCTATGAAAGATCTTGGTATACGTTTTATGGTGTAGCAAGCTTATTTTATCGTTTAGCGATTGTGCTGATTATTACCTTGTATGCAGCGGACTTATGGATTGGCCTTGGTGTCGCCATGTTGGTGGTGTCATTTGGTATGTGGGTAGTGATTCCGCTGTGGAAGTTATTACGCTTTTTATCCAGTAATGGTCAGTTGCGGAAAAATCGACGTCGAGCCTGGTTTGTTAGTGCAAGTGTGTTCTTTACCTTGGTGGTGGCTATTTCTTTGATTCCTATCCCTTACAACATCAAGGCGCCTGGCGTGGTACAAGCGACGAATAGTAGCCAGATGTTTACTCAATCGGGAGGTTACCTGCTGGATGCTAACTTAGTCAGTGGGGGGGCTGTCGCTAAGGGAGATGTGCTGGCACGTTTTAATAATCCAGATTTGAATCATCAATACGAGCTGGTGACTCAACAGATGGCAGAAGTTAACTGGCGCTTACGTCAGTCTCTCGATAATGATCAAGCCAGTCAAGTGGCCTTAAGGCGCCAGCAATTGGCATTGCAGGAGCAGCGAGATGAGCTTAATAGTCGTCTGGAAAAGTTGGCCGTTGTGGCGCCTTTTGACGGTGTATGGATGCCCGCTCAGCTCAAAAGTAAATTAGGAACTTTTTTTAACCAGTTAGATGAAGTCGGCACCTTGTATGATTTATCAAGTTTGCGATTTTCTGCCGTAGTGACCCAAGAACAAGCGTCGAACCTATTTGATTCTCAACTTAGCTCAAACAGTGAATTACGCCTTGCTGGCCAAACTGATACTACACTGAGTATCCAGCAGTTGCAGCTCAATCCATTTCGTCAAACAGTATTGCCATCGCCAGCATTGGGTTGGGCTGGCGGAGGGCCTATCATGGCGCAACGAGATGAAAATGGTAGCATGGTGGCGCAAGAACCCTTTTTTGAAATTACCGTACCTTTGTCCCTTGATGAGAGCCCAGAACTTCGTACTTTGGAAGGCATGACAGGTTGGTTATTGATTGACTTACAATGGAAATCTATTTTTTGGCAAGCTCGACAAACTGTCTTGCAGGTTCTACAACGCCGGTACCAAATTTAATTTATGAGTGCATTTTTTGAACCTCGGCTGTCTTTAGATTCGCCCTCTGCTCTAGCCTCAAAATGGCATTTGTGGCGCAACAAACGTAATCATTCGGCACGAGTGCAAGGCTATTTAGAGGAAGGAAAACAGATCACTGGGTTGGTCGATCAATACAGAGCGTTAAGTGAGTCGGATTTTTCTGCTCAACAGCAACGTTTTGAAAGCCTTGCTCGACGTGGCCGACTTGCAACTCAGCGGGAAGACTTACACAAGGCTTTAGCGTGCATTGTTGTGCTTAGCGAGCGTCATCTTGGTATGGCGCCTTATCCAATACAATTAAGCTGTGCCCTTGCCATGATCGATGGTTATCTTGTTCAGCTTGCTCCCGGCGAAGGCAAGACACTGACCATCGGCGTGGTGTCCGTGATCTTTGGCTGGAGCCAAAAACCCTGTCATGTCATCACCGCCAATGATTATTTGGCAGAACGTGATCGTGAAAAGTTGCAGCCATTGTATGAAGCGACAAATGTTGTCGCCAGCTTTGTTGAGCAAGAACTGGATCCAGAAGAGAAAGCAAGGCGTTACCAAGCTCATATTGTTTATGCAACCGCGAAGCAGCTGCTTGCTGATTATTTGAATGATGTGATTAAACTCGGCGGGTTAGCAAGTCGAACACGCATGGCACTCACAAACTGGCAGGCCGGCGGCCATTCGCTGCAAATGCGCGGTTTATATTATGTGATCATTGATGAAGCGGATTCCATTCTCATTGATGACGCCACCACGCCCTTGATTATCTCAGCCCAAGAAGAAAATGGTTTGTTGCACGAGGCAGTACTGATAGCAAAAGAGTTTGTTGATACGCTAGAGGCTGATCGAGACTACAAATTGCAGCAGGACGATTGGGACATTCAATTCACGCCGTTAGGCCAGCAAAAAATCACCGAGGGAACGCAAAAGTTTCCAATGCTTTGGCATCATAGAGGACGTTTAGAGGATCTTATTTCTCAAGCTATTTTAGCCAGAGACCGTTTCAAATTGGATGAGCATTTTGTCATTGTTGATGAAGAGGTGATCTTAGTAGACGAATCAACAGGGCGCATGATGCATGGTCGTTCTTGGAGCTATGGCTTACATCAGGCCGTGGAAGCTCGAGTAGATGTACCACTAACCCCTCCTAGTAAGACGCTTGAAAAAATGAGTTTTCAGAACTTTTTTCAGTCCTATCACCATTTAACGGGAGCCAGCGGTACTTTACAGAATGTTCAGCAAGAGCTTTTTCATACCTACCGTGTTCATACATTGGAGATGCCCACGCGTTTGCCTCTGAAGCTCAAAGTATCGGACTTCCAGTGTCATTTATCAAAGGAAGATAAAAACCAAGCATTAATTGCGCTTATTCATCGTATCCAAGAATCAGGGTTGCCGATCTTATTAGGGACGCGCCGAATACGAGATACAGAACAGCTTGAGGTGATTCTAGAGCAAGCTGGTTTTGAATTTAATGTGCTAAATGCGAAACGGTTAGCGCAAGAGGCTGACATTGTCGCAACGGCTGGTGAAATGAGAAAAATTACCTTGTCTACTAACATGGCGGGGCGCGGTACGGATATTCCGGTTGAAAAAGAGGTGCTGGCATTGGGTGGGCTGCAAGTCATTATGTACGAGCCGCACGACTCTTCTCGTATTGATTGGCAGTTGTTTGGTCGAGCTGGGCGTCAAGGGAATCCCGGTCACGCATTTCCACTGCTCAGTTTAGAAGACCCCTTGTTTCAGAATTTGAAGTGGCGTCAGCGGCCTCTATTTTGGTTGGCGCGGCAGCTTTTGAATCATTCGATCGGTAGATCTCTGGTAAAAAAATTGGTGACATCCGCACAAAGAAACGCACAAGCAAAAGCGTTCAAGCAGCGTAAGTATATTGCCAAAACGGTACGTTCTTCCCAAGAAAGAATGAGTTTTATACGTAATAAAACACAGCTTAAAAGTTAACGGCAAGCTGATCACATACCCTTAATAGAGCAATAAAAAAGCCACTTACCTCGTTTGTATGATCGAGTGTAAGTGGCTTTTTTGTGTCACAGGTTCAGTTGTGTCACAGGTGTCATCAACTTGCTGGCGTATTAGGCTTTGCTAGCGGCTACTTGTGTCGCTTTGATGTAACCTAGAATTGTGTCTTTTAGTTGAAGGCGTTGTTTTTTCAATTGCTCTTCTTCTAGTGTGGTAGATGGAATGATTTCTTGTTCCATTTTTTCCACTTCTTTGGTTAGGTGGTTGTATTCTTCGTAAAGTTTTTTGAAGTGTGCGTCATCCATTTTAAGAGTATGAATGTCGTCTTTAAATTCTGGAAATTCATGTACTAAGCTGTGGTCTTCGATTGGCATGATGGCCTCCTGTCGTTATGTTATTTGCCACTAGATTAGCCCAGTTGCGTCTTCCATGACTTGATATTCATCAGGGTTTTGCGTTCTTTCTGGTTGCCCTGCTTAAAAGTTTAATTCAATGCGCGGTTTGCTGTTTTTGCTCAAGTCGATTTCTGGGGAGCAAACAAAGACTCGCGACGAAGGTATGTCTGCTTTGACCAAGTAATCTTTGAGTTCGTTGGCGCGCAGTAGCGCTAAGGCTTTGCCACGTGCTTGTGTTTCGCTGTCCAGCTCGCTTGGCGGTGTTTCAAACCCTAGGTCACGGTAGCTGGTGATGCCGCAAGCTTTGAGCTGACTGTCTTTTTTATCCTTCATTAACGCGGCTAATTGCGTTAAAAAAGGATCTTGCGCTTCGCTTAGTGTATCGGCTTCAGGCTCGAAAATGAGGGGTTCCACGCGGATCTTCAAGAGCTGATCGCCGGCAAATTGCGCGATACTAATGACGTTGGCATAAGGAATAAAAGTTTGCATTAGGTAGCTGCTTGATGCGGTGTACAGAGCTTTGCGCACCGGCAAAAACAGAAAATCGCGCCAGCCGAATTCTGGGTTGTCTATGTCGCCAGAAAACGGAATGTCTAAGTCTATGTTGTTATCGCTGTCTTTTAAAATACCCACCGCAATGTTCAGCGGCACAGCGCCTGCTTTAATAACAGAACTACTTTCTTTGCGACCGCCAAGCTCAAATTCCCGCAACACTATGTTGGATTTGCCATCGAGAACACCTTCTTTGGCGTTGAGCGTTAGGTCAAGATCCAACTGCCCAGAATCGATTTGGTAGCCCAATACGCTTGCGATGTAGGAGGAGAAGGGTGGTAACTCAGCTTCACGAACCACAAATTCACTGTTTAGAGTGAGCCTGTCTGCCAAAGGCCATAAGGTGACATCGCCGCTCAGGGTAGCGTATTTGTCGTTACGAGCCTTGAAAGCCAAAACCGTTGCTTGTTGTTTGTCTCTTGTATTGAGGTTGCGTAAAGATAGGGTGTCAATTTCCACGGAGCGCTGCAGCATAGGGGCGATGCTTTTGTCTTGAACTGATATTTTGGACTCACCGGTGGTGTCGTACGCATCTAAGATAATGTAGTAGGGTGCTTTGATGGCCGCTGTTTGTTCAGGCGCGTCGGTTTTTTCCGTGCTGATGCCGTCAGTGTTGACGTTCGTACTTGTATTGTCTGAAGACGTCGGTGTTTCCTCACTGACAAACACCAAGTTTTCTAATTGTTTCTGTTCGCCGATGAAGGCTTTGATATCAAAAGAATCCAGGGTGATTTGTTTGATTTTCGCGCCTTCTTGATCGGCGTTCACGTCTGTGACAGAGATTTTTGTAATCTTGCTCAATGGCGGAAGTGGCGATGGGGTCGTGTCTGAGAGGAATTCTGACACCGTTAAGTTATCGATGTTCAGCTGTGCAAGAGCAAGCTCAAACAGGTCTCCTTGTTGCGAGAAAGAAACGCCAGAAACGTCTGCGCTGCTCCAAGAAGCGGCGCGCTGCTCGGGAGACAAAAAAGTATCGAGGGCGGCACTGGAGAACGTCACATTGTCACCATTTATTGCTGGTGCTTGCTCGCCTTGTATATCCACATTGAATGCGTCTGCAGTGAGCAGCGCAGAGTCCAGCAAGATGCGTTGTTCGTCTTGGGAGGCCCGCAACCCGTCGATACGGGTCTCCAATTGGCTGTTTTGCAGCAACAGAGCATCGCCTTTTTTTTGTAGATCAAGGGTGTTGGTCAGGGCGAAACGATCAAAGGTGGCCTTGTTGTTGGCCTGTTGAACGTCAAACCCTGAGCTTTCCAAAGTGGTCGCAAGAGACAGTGTTATGTCTTGCTTGTCGTCCATTGAAAATGCTACCTGATTCAAACTAAGCTGCAGTGTCTGGTTTTGCAACGCCAAATCGGTCATAGCAAGGGATAAGGTGTTTAGATTGAGTTGTGTTTCAGCCAGTGTGGCGGTCAGGCCAGTGTTATTTTGTGATATATCGAACGGTGTGGTTAGCGTGGCGTTCTCGAAACGTACCGTCTGATCAGCTTGTGCTAAATCTGCGTTTATGGCTTTGATATCTAACGAGCCAGATGCCGAGAGAGCATTTTCACCCTGTGTAAAAGTAAAAGGTGTTACCAGCTGAAGCTGATCAAGCTCTACCTGTTGATTCCCTTGACTAAATAGCGCTTTTTGTAAGTCGGCTGTCAGATCTACGATAGCGTCTATTCCTGTGTCGTTTTGTTTGACATCAAAAGGTGAGCGAAGAGTGAAGGACTCAAATTGCGCTTTTTGATCCGCTTGAGTGAAAAGCGTGTTCAGCAGTGTAAGGTCGAGGGCGCCAGTTGCGGCAATGCCCAGGTCATCTTGCTTGATATTAAAAGGCGCATCGAGTGAGAGTGATTTCAGTTGCGCATTTTGATCCGCTTGCTGAAAAGCAGGATCTTGTATTTGTAGATTTAAATGGCCCGTTGCACTGAGTGCTTGATCATCTTGCTGAATCTTGACGGGTGAATTTAGACTTAATTGACTGTATTCCAGTGTCTGATCGTTTTGTGAAAAAGCCAATTTGTCAGATTGAACGTTAACCGTGCCGGTCATCGACGCTTGCTTGCCACTCTTTTCGGCATTGAACGGCGCATTAAGCTGCAAAGAGTCAAACCCCAGGCGTTGCTCGTTTTGAAGCAAGGATGTTAGCTCTGATCGCACCGACAGTTTGCCTTCACCCGAGAGATGTTCTTCGTCGCTGTACTGAAAGCTTGGTGCGACTAAAGACACCGCGGTGGATTTACTGGTAATGCGATTGTCTGCGTTATCACTGGTAAAAAGCTCAAGATCACTGGCGTTTGCACTGATATTAAGATTTTGCGTGTCTACCGAGAGGATGTCGTCTGCCTGCTGTAACGCCAGTGTCAGCCCTATTTCTAAATCGAGCTGACCTTTGCTTTGCTGAAAAGGGGCGGGAATAAAATGACGAAAGTCCTCGATTAACAGGCGAGTCTTGTCCAAACGAATGTCTGCTTTGGTTTGTTCTGGCGTGTAATTAAATTGGCTGTTTAGTGACAAAATAGAAGCATTCACCCCAGTGGCAAGGGCGATTTTACCTTTCCAGTTAAGCCCTTTCCCCGACACATTATTTAACTTCAAGGAAGATAAGGTGAAGGTGTCTTCCATCGAGTCTGTGGTCAAATCAGGTTGTCGAGCGAGATTTACCTGGCTGTCGGTAAACGAAAATGAGGGCAAGATAATCGACCAAGGTGTACTTTGGTTCTGATCACTGGCGTCGACCGTTTCGTCACTTGCATTGCTATCTGGTGTGTCTGAACCACTGTCGGTATCCGAGTTGTCTGTGCGGTACTGGGTTGTATTAATGCCCGCGACAATCCAGTCATTTTCTTTTTGTTTAAGGTCTAACGTTAAACCGGTAATTTGTGCTTCAGAGATGCGTACCGTTTTGGTGAACAAAGGCCACATTTCGACCTTAAACAAAGCGCGTTCTAGGGTAAAGGTGTCTTGTGTTTCGTCGCTGATCACGACGTTTTTTAGATCGATTCTAGGCGGGAAAAAATCCACCGATAATGAGCTAATCGACAACGCCAGGTTTTGTTCTTTGAAATACGAGGTTAATACATGCTCAGCAACATAGGGCGTCACGAACCAGGTGACTGTGATTAAACCGGTTAGAGCGGAAAATGGGTAAAACACAAAGTGGCGGATGTGTCGGCGGGTAATCATAAAGAGCCTTTTAAGTAGTGGGCTTATGAATAAAGGTTAACGTTTTTGCTCTTCTTTTACTGTTTTTTCTAAGGAATTTACCAAATCTTGTGTTTCTGATGACTCTAGGTTTTCAGTGCGTAAAGGCATGCGCATTAAATAGGTGCTCACGCACAAGCCAATGGTGATCAATCCAACAGTGGCCCAAAAACGATGAACTAAAAAAATCGAGATGCCCATACCCGCCCACATAAAAATAATGGCGCGGTTACGTGACTTTTTTGGGATGCCGTCGGATGATTGCCAGTCTAAGATTATAGGGCCGAAAAATTTATGGCCAAGTAACCAAGCGTGGAAGCGTTCTGAGGATTTTGAGAAACACCAAGCAGCCAACAACACCAAGGGCGTGGTTGGCAGTAAAGGAAGAAAGATGCCAATGATACCGGTGATAAGAGAAAACCACCCTAAAATCAAATATAAAATCCGCTTCCCTTGCATAAGGTGCCTTCTGTTTAGATAAGGAAGAGGCGAGCGTTTAGTTGAGTCGCTCGCTTTGTAAAACCGCTTTTCGAGAATGTTTACCCTATCACGGCAAAGAGTAAAGTATTAGTTTCCAGAATTAAAAATCGCTGCCATGCTGTTTTCTTCCTCATTGGCGATCAGTGGCCAGCCACCTAAGCGTTTCCAGCGATTAACCATTTCGCAAAATAATTCTGCGGTTTTTTCCGTATCGTATTTTGCCGAATGTGCTTCCGAGTTACTAAAAGGGATAGACGCCGCTTCACAGGCTTTAGCCAATACCGTCTGACCAAATACCAAACCGGCCAAACTGGCGGTATCAAAGCTTGAAAAGGGGTGGAAAGGATTTCGCTTAATGTCCGCACGTTCAATCGCGGCGTTAAGAAAACCATGATCAAAAGCGGCGTTGTGGCCAACCAAAATAGCGCGTTTACAACCGACGGACTTTAGCTCTTTGCGCACTTTAGTAAACATTTGCGTTAAAGCTTCGCTCTCGGGCATGTCTTGTCTGTCTGGGGCAAAAGGGTCTATGCCGGTAAAATCCAGAGCGGCTTTTTCGAGGTTGGCACCCTCAAAAGGTTTAATTAAAAACTCCAAGGTTTCATAGATATAAAAGTCGCCATTTTCGTCAACACGAAGAATGCTGGCGGCCATTTCTAGCAATGCGTCTGTTTTTTGATTAAAGCCTGCGGTTTCTACGTCGATAACAACGGGTAGGAAGCCGCGGAATCTATCTTTGATTTCATGGTTTGACAAAAGAAGGTCCTTAATTCTGCCGTTAGATCAAGAGTAACGGTGTATAATAAGGCGAAATCATAACACATTTGATAATGCTTGAACGAGATGTCTAAATGGGAATTACCCAACAACTTCTAATTCGTACCACCTTTTTATTGACGAGCTGTGTGCCCTTCATTCAGGCGCATGCTATCACGCATTACCAATCTGATATTGCCAACTCAGAATGGCTGCTGTCGGGAGACATTTTTTCATGCAGTCTAACGCACCCCGTCCCTCATTACGGCGAAGGCCACTTTATTAAAGAAGCGGGCGAGCCAATGAAATTTATTTTGCAGCCTCAAAACGAAAAACTCGGTCCGGGTCAGGTTTATATCATTTCTCAAGCGCCGACCTGGTCCCCTGGCATACGCCCAGAAACGTTAGAAATTTTGCCGTATCCAGGTTATGGATTGACTGTGGAAGTGGGCGGTAAAGTGGCTGAACGCATGTTGACCAGTTTGGACAGAGGTCGTCACCCTGTTGTAGCCGGAACCGCTTGGGAAAACAGCCGTGAAACCGTGGAAGTGGGTTTGTCGAACATTAACTTCGCCCCCGCTTATAACGAGTTTCGTCGTTGTTTATCGACCTTGTTGCCAGTGAATTACGATCAAATTGCGCGAACTGCAGCGCTGTTTACCAGCAATGGGGTGGATTTGACAGAGCGTATTCGAGCGCGTTTGGATTTGGTGGCGCTGTATGTGTCGTCTGATCCGACTGTGGAATACATTTATATTGATGGTCATGCTGACTCTTATGGTTCTCGACGAGATAACCGTGAGTTGTCCAAAGTCCGTGCTGAAAAGGTCACCGCGTACTTGTTAGACAAGGGCGTGCCTGCGGATAAAATCATTTCTCGCTATCATGGTGAGCGTTACCCATCGACAACCAATGGCACTTCCCAAGGCCGAGAGCGTAACCGCCGAGTGACCATTCGTTTGGAAAAAAACGACGCCAGTTAATTCTTATCTCGGTCGATCTTTATCGATGGATGAAAAGAGCCTCTTTCACGCAATTATCGTAGTGAAAGGGGCTTTTTGCTTGCTAAGCAAGAATCGAGATCTTACACTTAAGTCCCTTTTTTTAAATCATTTGCGCCGCCGTTTTACGGAATATATGGGAGCGCGAGCTCGTTGAGGAGAATAGAAATAATGTCTGACGTGAAGAAGGTAGTGCTTGCCTATTCTGGCGGCCTGGATACTTCAGTAATCGTGAAGTGGCTTCAAGAAGAGTATAACTGTGAAGTGGTCACCTTTACCGCTGATTTGGGTCAGGGTGAAGAAGTTGAACCAGCTCGCGCGAAAGCTCAAGCGTTGGGTATTAAGGAAATCTACATCGAAGATTTGCGCGAAGAATTCGTCCGTGACTTCGTTTTTCCAATGTTCCGAGCGAATACCATTTACGAAGGTGAATACCTGCTAGGTACGTCTATCGCTCGTCCTTTGATCGCCAAACGCTTGATCGAAATCGCCAACGAAACTGGCGCTGATGCCATTTCTCACGGCGCAACAGGTAAAGGCAACGACCAAGTACGTTTTGAGCTTGGCGCTTACGCTCTTAAACCTGGTGTAAAAGTGATTGCCCCTTGGCGCGAATGGGATCTAACGTCTCGTGAAACCTTGATGGCGTACTGTGAAGAACACAATATTCCAGTGGATTTCTCTACTAAGAAGAAAAAATCCCCTTACTCCATGGACGCTAACTTGCTGCATATCTCCTTCGAAGGCGATCAGCTAGAAGATCCTTGGACAGAGCCAGAAGACGACATGTGGCGTTGGTCTGTGTCTCCAGAAGACGCGCCAAACGAACCGACTTACCTAGAGATCGGTTATGAGAAAGGCGACCCAGTGTCTATTAATGGCGAAGCCATGTCTCCTGCGACTATTTTGGAAACACTGAACAAAATTGGTGGCGCGAATGGCGTTGGCCGTGTGGACATCGTCGAAAACCGTTTTGTGGGCATGAAAGCTCGTGGTTGTTACGAAACACCGGGTGGCACCATCATGATGAAAGCACATCGTGCGATTGAGTCCATTACCCTTGACCGTGAAGCTATGCATTTGAAAGATGAAATGATGCCACGCTACGCGAAAATCATTTACAACGGTTTCTGGTGGTCAGAAGAGCGTCGTATGATGCAAGCCATGATCGACACGTCTCAAAAATACGTAAATGGTACCGTTCGTCTTAAATTGTACAAAGGCAATGTGACTGTTGTGGGTCGTCAATCTGAAAACAGCTTGTTCGATAGCTCTATTGCGACATTTGAAGACGATGCTGGTGCATACGATCAAAAAGACGCAGCGGGCTTTATCAAGTTGAACGCTCTTCGCATGCGTATTGCTGCACAAAAAGGCCGTGGTTTTCTAGATAACGACAAGTAATACCTTGTTCTAAGCGAAAATACGCTTTCAAAAAACGCCTCATTCTTGCAGAATTGAGGCGTTTTTATTTTTGTACACTTGGTCAGCATTATTCACGTTATCTAGTCTAGCAATACGCCGATTAAGTGCGCCGATTTTGAAGGAAGGTAAACATGACAATTTATAACCTAGGGTCGATCAATTTGGATCACCTTTACCAACTGGATCATTTTGTGCGTCCAGGCGAAACCATGGCATCAAACAGTTATCAATGTTTGCTCGGTGGTAAAGGGGCAAATCAGTCGGTTGCCTTGGCTAAAGCCGGTGCGACGGTGAAACACATTGGCGCCGTGCATCACAGTGATCAGGCGGTTTTGCGTCAGCTAGAAGACCTTGGTGTTGATACTTCCTTGGTGGCTCAGCTCGATGTGCCGACCGGTCATGCGATCATTCAGCTGAACAAACAGGCCGAAAACTGCATTATTTTGTATCAAGGTGCGAATCATGCGTTGACGCAAGAACAGGTCGATCAGGCGTTGTCGACCGCAGAGCCGGGCGACTGGATTTTGCTGCAAAACGAAACCAACTTGATCGAATACACCATGAAAAAAGCCCAGCAGCAGGGCGTAAAAGTGGCGTTTAATCCGGCTCCTATGGACGCGGCGCTAACCAAACAGGTGCTTGAGTTGGTGGATTTGTTAATTGTGAATGAGGTCGAAGCGATGGACCTGATCGGCACCACAGACATAGACAGCACCATCGCCGCTTTCCCAAAAGTGTACCCAGAATTGGCGGTATTGATGACCCTTGGCAAAGCCGGTGTGTATTATTTTAAAGGGTCAGAGACCGTATTTGCTGCCGCATTTTCGGTGCAAGCCGTAGACACCACGGCCGCTGGCGATACCTTTATTGGTTTTATTTTGTCGTCTTTAATGAAGGGCGAAGAGATGAAAAATGCCATCACCCGTGCCTGCGCGGCATCGGCTATTTGCGTTACACGTTTAGGCGCGGCTTCGGCGATTCCAACACAAGATGAAGTGACCGAATTTCTGGCGAAAAACACCTAATTTAGAACACAGCCAAACACACAGAATGAAAGAAGGAAAACAGCATGGCTCGTAAAATTATTATTGATACAGACCCAGGCATCGACGATGCGATGGCGATTTTGTTTGCTTTTCAAGCACCGCAGTTAGAAGTGCTGGGGTTAACCACGACCTTTGGTAACGTCTCTGTGGATTTGGCGACACAAAACGCTATTAAGCTGACAGAAATTGCCCAAGTCACTGTACCAGTGGCCAAAGGGGTAGCAGTGCCGAGTCATATTGCGCCTCGTCCACATCCAGACTTTGTTCATGGTAAAGACGGTTTTGGCAATATTAATCTACCTGCTCCAGCTGGCAGTGCCATCGATAAAAGCGCCGCGCAATTTATTGTCGACACAGTGCGAGCGTTTCCTGGTGAAGTGACCATCATCGCCCTTGGCCCTTTGGGTAACTTGGCAAAAGCTTTAGAGCTTGACCCTGAGGTGGCGGATCTTGTGGACGAAGTGGTGCTCATGGGTGGTACCGCGATTGAATACGGCAATGTCTCACCCGTTGCTGAAGCCAACATTATGAACGACCCGCATGCCGCGGATAAGGTGTTTACCGCACCTTGGCAAGTCACCATGATAGGGCTTGATGTGACCCATCAGGTATTGCTGGACAACGATATTTTGAGTCGTATCAAACAGGCAAACCCAGAAGAAGGCGGTTTCTTGTTCGATTGCGCTCAGTATTACATCGACTTCTATAGCAGCCGTTTTGACATGAATGGCTGTTATTTTCACGATGCCTCTACTATTGCGTATGTTATGGATCCGAGCATTTTTGGCGTTGAGTTGGGCGCGGTTCGAGTCGCCTGTGAAGGCATTGGCATTGGCCAAACCATTTTCGCACCACAAGGCATGAGTTTCCCTGAACCTCACTGGAATGACGTGCCTATGACTCAGGTTTGCATGGAAGTAGACAGTGAAAAATTACTGACCTTGTTTGAGACAACCCTGTCTTAAATCGTTAGAATGACGCATAACACACAAGGGCGTGGGCATTTCCCACGCCTTTTTTTATAGATAAAGAGAATAATATGAAACTATTAGTTAGAAACTTAGCGCGCAATACCACAGAAGAAGAGTTAAAAAGCTTGTTTGCTGTACATGGCACCTTGCAATCCTGCAACTTGGTCATGGATAAAGAAACCGGCGAATCTAAAGGCTTTGCGTTTGTTGAAATGCCAAAGGTAGGCGAGGCCAAGGTAGCCATCAAAACCTTGAATGGAATGGACGTAGATGGCTCGAAAATTCGTGTGAAAAAAGCCGACGATGGTGCTAAGAAAGACGACCGCGACGAAGAATAAATCCTCCCTCGACACGCTTAATTTCATCGATGAAAGTTTTTTAAAGCAGAGGCATTAGGCGTGCGCCTTAGTAAAAGTATCAATAAACGCCACATCTTTGTTAGAAATCGTGTGGTAGTTCAATTTAATGTAATGCTTGTTGTGTTCGTTAAACACATCCAAAATAGGGTCACACAAGGCTTTAATGGTGGCGGTTTTTCCTTCGTGAATAGCATTTAATTCTATTTTAACCATCTTCGACCCTTGCAAACCCGCCGGTGCTTCCACTTCAATCATCTGCGTAGAAATGTGTGTGCAATGAATGGGCATAACCATCCCATTGGTCAAATACATTGAGCCTGTCCAAAAACAGCGAACATAAGAAGGTTGAGACTTGTGCACCTTGTTATCCTTTGCTTGATGAAGATCTAAAATGGTCTTTGATTTTGCAAGCATACGCATAACAATGCAAGTTTGTTCGCGATCTAGCAGATCTTGGAAAAAGAGGGAAAGCGATAAAAATCAAAGCCTTGACGATCAAACGAAAGTAGATGATCAAGGCCTTAATGAAAGGTGGCTAAGAAGCATTCAATGTACGACTAGCCTAGTTGTTTGATGGTGTCGCCCAGCGCATTGATTAAGCTATCAATCTCATCTTGCTCAGTGGTAAACGGCGGCGCTAATTGAATAGTATCGGCTCCGTATCGAACGTAATAGCCTTTTTCCCACATGGCCATGGCAATTTGGAAAGGGCGTTTTGCCGGTTCACCGTCGACAGGGGCAATGGTAATGCCCGCCGCAAAGCCAAAGTTGCGAATATCGGTGACGATGGGGCTGGTGTCTTTTAATTGATGCACGCTGTTTTCCCATGCGGCGCTCATGCCGTTCACTCGTTCGATCAAGCCTTGTTTTTTGATCTCACCAAGCGATGCCAAACCCGCGGCACAAGCAATAGGGTGAGCCGAGTAGGTGTAACCATGGGGCACTTCTAGCATGTATTCAGGGCCACCGTGTTCCATAAAGGTGTCATAAATTTCTTGCTTAAATGCCACCGCACCCATAGGAATGATGCCGTTAGTAACCTGTTTCGCGGTGGTCATAATGTCGGGCGTAACGCCAAACGCTTCGGCACCGGTTTTTGCCCCCATGCGACCAAAGGCTGTGATCACTTCGTCGAAAATTAACAAAATATTATGCTGATCACAGATTTCGCGTAAGCGTTTTAAGTAACCTTGGGGGGGAACGATTACGCCCGCAGAGCCGGACATCGGCTCGACAATGACCGCGGCGATATTAGAGGCATCGTGCATCATAATTAGGCTGAGTAGATCGTCAGCACGTTCTTTGCCTTGCTCTGCCATGCCTTTGGTAAATTCAGTACCAGGCATCTGTGTGTGAGGTAAATGGTAAGATTCCAATCCTTGGCCATACAAGGTTCGGTTGGCCGGAATACCGCCAACACTGAAACCTGACACGCTCGAGCCATGATAGCCTTTGGCACGGCCAATGAATTTGGTTTTGGTTCCCATGCCTTTTTTACGCCAATAAGCGCGGGAGATTTTCAACGCCGTGTCGACAGATTCAGAGCCTGAGCCAGTGAAAAAGATTCGATTCAAACCTTCTGGCATGAATTCGGTAATTTGTTCCGCTAGTAGAAAGGATTTTTCATGGCCATACTGAAAAGCCGGAGAGTAATCTAGGGTCTTGACTTGCTCCGCCACGGCTTCATTAATCGCCGGCACACTGTGTCCTAAGCCACAAGTCCACAAGCCAGATAAGCCATCAAAGATCTTTTTACCATCTAGGTCTGTGTAATATTTTCCAGCCGCCGAGGTGATAATGCGTGGGTCTTTTTTAAACTGACGATTGCCTGAATAGGCCATCCAATGGGCATCGAGTTGAGCTTGGGTTAAACGCGATTTAGTAATGTGGCTCATGGCATCCTCTCAAGATGAAATACATAGGGTATAAAGAGAGAATGCCGAGATCTAAAGGTTTAATAAATCATAGGTTATTTAATTTTAGATTAGTATTTAATTAACTAAGTTGAGGTTTTGGAACGGTATTCACAAAGATCTTCAATTATGCAGGCGTCGCATTTCGGTTTGCGTGCCACGCAAATATAGCGGCCATGCAAAATCATCCAATGATGAGCGTCGAGCAAAAATTCTTTGGGAACAAATTTCAGCAGCTTCATTTCCACTTCCAGCACATTTTTACCCGGTGCTACTTTGGTTCGGTTACTAAAGCGGAAAATATGGGTGTCGACTGCCATAGCGACTTGTCGAAACGCGGTGTTTAGCACCACGTTGGCGGTTTTTCGCCCCACACCGGGTAAGGCTTCCAGTGCTTCACGGGTGTCTGGCACTATGCTGTTGTGTTGTTCGACCAGTATTCGACAGGTTTTGATGGCGTTTTCTGCTTTGGCGTTAAATAAGCCAATGGTTTTGATGTAGCTTTTCAAGCCATCGACCCCCAGTGCCAGCATGGTTTCTGGGGTGTTAGCGACGGGAAAGAGTTTTCGGGTCGCTTTATTGACACTAACGTCAGTGGCTTGAGCGGAAAATAAGACGGCGATCAATAACTCAAAAGGCGAGCTGTATTCCAGCTCGGTCACAGGGTTTGGATTTTCTGCTCGTAGGCGAGAAAAAATCTCATAGCGCTTTTGTTTGTTCACAATCTCGGCCTTGTTAAGTTGCAGTTGAGGTCGTTATGTTAACTTACTTGTCCGGTGACGCGAACGCGTTTTGAAGTCGATGGACCTTCTTTGGCTTTTTCGGCCGCAAGGCGTTTTTTCTCGCGCTCGTCGAGGTAGTTTTTCCCCGCGATGAGTAAGCCCAATCCGATAAAAGCGCCAGGTGGAAGAACCGCAAATAACACATTCGGATAACTCTCAAAGACGGTCCATTTCCAATGCACTGCGGCATCGCCAAACAGCAGCTGCATATCTGAAAATAGGGTGCCTTGACCAATGAGTTCGCGCATGGCGCCAAGGGCTACCAGAATGGCCATAAAGCCTAAGCCCATCATAAAACCATCAAGTGCCGACGGTAACACCGGATTACGGCTGGCAAAGGCATCGGCACGACCTAAAATCGCACAGTTGGTGACGATCAAGGGAATAAATATCCCTAGAATTTGATACAGCTCGTAGGTGTAAGCCTGCATGATCAGTTCGATACAGGTGGTAAAAGAGGCGATAATCATCACAAAGGCGGGCAAGCGCACGGCGTCGGCCACGTAGTTACGAATTAACGACACAGCAATGTTTGAACCAACTAACACCACCAGTGTCGCCAAGCCAAGTCCCAATGCATTCACTACCGTGCTGGTTACCGCCAGCATAGGACACAAGCCGAGTAATTGTACAAGGGCGGGGTTATTTTTCCAGATACCGTTATAAATGATTTCTGCGTAGTTGGCGCTGGGTTTATTGCTTTCTACGTTGTCTTGTGTATTTTCAAGGGTAGAATCGTCGGCGGTTATTTCGTCGCTTGTTTTCATCAAAATGTCCTAATACGCCAGCAGCGTATCTTTGTGTTGTTCAAAATAAATAAGCGTGTTTTTTACCGCACGAACCACGGCTCTTGGTGTAATGGTCGCGCCAGTAAACTGGTCGAATTCGCCACCGTCTTTTTTCACACCCCAGCCTTTGCGGCTCGGATTATCTAGTGAGGTATTGGCGAAGCTTAGTATCCAATCTGATTTTTTTAGATCAACCTTGTCGCCAAGGCCAGGAGTTTCTTTGTGGCTGATGACGCGACTGCCGGTGACGATACCGTCTTTATCGATGGCAACCAGCATATCAAGGTTGCCGTTGTAACCACGAGGGGCGATGGTCTCAAAGATAATCCCAGTGACTTTGTTGTCTTTACGAGCAATGTGAATCTTAATACCGGTGGCGCTGCCAAGCAACGGATCAGCAGGCAAATAAGCGGTGTCTTTGGTAAGGTCGTTATCGTAACGCTCAGCGGGCAAAATATCGTTAAATGCGGCAATTTGGGCATCTAGAATGTTGTTTTTGATAGTGCCATCGGTCAATTGATGAGTAATAGAGATAAGCCCTGCGGTTAATACCGCAAAAATAGCCAAGCCTAAACTGTTGCGACGAATGGAGGCAAGTAATTCCATCAGTGATCTCCTCCTACTTTTAAGCCACTTTTGGCTTTTTTATGACCGTAGGCTCTTGGTTGTGTGTAGTAATCAATTAACGGAGCCGCGAAGTTCATTAACAGCACGCCAAAGGCCACGCCATCTGGGTAACCGCCCCAAGCACGAATAATGTAAATCAACACACCAATGCCTGCGCCATAGATCAATTTCCCCTTGTTGCTGGTACAAGAGGAGACCGGGTCAGTGGCAATAAAAAAGGCGCCAAACATGGCGGCGCCTGTGGTCAGGTGAAACCAAGGCGTAGCAGTTTGATCCATATCGACTAGGTGGAATACGCCAGACATCACAAACAAGGCGCCCAATACCGCCACAGGCGTATGCCAAGTGATGATGCGTAAGGCGATGAGCCCCAAACCGCCGATCAAGTAGGCAAGGTTGACCCAAAGCCAGCTATTTACACTAGCGGCTTGTAAGGCCGGCAAGCTGGCGAAAGCCGTTTCGCTGTCGAGTAGATCCTTGTGTTTAAAGCCATCCAATGGGGTGGCCATGGTGTAGCTGTCGATAACTGGAAGCTGGTGGAATATGGCCTGCAGGCTTTGCATAAAAGAAAGCGTGTTGCCGGAAGCGACCAGCTCGTGAACACCTATCCACTGGCTCATGGGCACAGGAAAAGACACCAGCACGATGGCGTAACCCACCATGGCTGGGTTGAACGGGTTATTTCCTAAGCCGCCATAAAGCTGCTTGGCGAAAATAATCGCAAAGGACACGGCAGTAACCGTCACCCACCAAGGCACAGCGGGTGGTAAGGCGACACCAAGCAATACGGCGGTTAATAAGGCGCTGTAGTCTTTAAGAAAGAAGCTCACAGCTCGACGACGAACCGCCAAAATAGCCGCTTCGCTCGCAAGTGCGGCGACACAGGCCACCATTAAATTTATCAATGTGCCCCAGCCGAACAGCCAAGTTTGTACAACAATGCCAGGAATGGTCGCTAAAATAACCATTTGCATTACCCAAGACGTTCTGTGACCGGCGCGTTGAGTATGGGGTGAGGTGATTCTCAATAAAGCCATGTTAGCGATTCTCTTGGGTGGAGTTTTGCGATTGAACTAGAGTGTTTAACAAAGCTTGCGCCGTCTGCAGTCGCTGTTTAGCCGCGTCTATTTCCGCTTGAATTGCCTCGGCTTCTTCTGGGGCATTGGCTAAGCGCTTCGTTAATTTATTGATTTGAGCATTGGCCAGAGCCACGGCAATTTTCTCTTTTTTGACTTGGCCGGCTAAGTCTAGTTCGGCAGCACTAGCGGGTGTAGCTGGGCTTGTCGCTTTGGGTGTAACGGAACCTGAGCTACTTAAGGCTTGTTCTAATTCGTCGGCTCGTTGCTGTGCATCTTTTAGTTGCTGTCGAATAGCGTCCACTTCGGGTGCTTGCATTTCTTCGGCTTTTTTAAGCGCCTTTTCGACTTTTTTCACGGCCGCCTTGGCGATGGCGGCATCGATTTTAGCTTTTTTAGCCGCATCGTCCACGGGCACTTTGGCCACGGAAGGTGCACTTTCGAGCACAGCCGCTAATTGCTTTTCCAACTCGGCGACGAGGTTTTCTTGATCTGTCACTTGAAGTTGCAACGCTGAAATGTCTTCTAAATGCTCATTCTCTTGAGCGTCTAGAAGTTGCTTTTGCAGCTTTTTCAGTTTTGATTTACCGATCGCCACATCTACTTTGAGTTTCTTCGTATCGTCTACGGCGGGCGAAGCAGGCGCGGCTGTTTTGCTTGTCGGTGCTATGGAGTCCGCGACAGGAGCGGCTTTTTTCGGTTCAGCGGATTTGGCTGTTGTGGCTTTTTGTCGAGCCAGTCGTTTGGCTTCTTTTTCGGCTGCCTCCGCTTCTTGGCGTGCTTTACGCGCTTCAAAGCGTTGTTTTGCTAGATCTGATTTTACGTTAGCTTCGCGAGCGTCGCGGATGCTGCTTTTTGTGTGTCGATAATATTGCACCAAGGGAATACTGCTAGGGCAAACATAAGAACAAGCGCCGCATTCAATGCAGTCAAACAAGTTGTAATGTTCGGCTTTTTCGTGTTCTTGGCTTTTGCTAAACCACAAGAGTTGTTGTGGTAATAAGCTGGCGGGACACGCCTGTTCACACATTCCGCAGCGAATACAGGCTTGTTCCGGAGCCGGTGCAGGAAATTCTTTTTTGCTGGCGGCCAATATGCAGTTAGTGGTCTTTACGATCGGAACGGCGGCGGAATCAAGCGTGTAGCCCATCATGGGGCCACCAAGAATCAATCGATTTAAGCGGCTGTGTTGGACGTCGGCGTATGCCAGTAAATGCTCGATCGGCGTGCCCAGTAAGACTTCAACATTTTGCGGCGAGGTCAGCGCTTCACCGGTTAAGGTGGTGATACGGGAAATCAGCGGCTTGCCGAGATAAATAGCATCGTGTACGGCAACACAGGTGCCGACGTTTTGACACAAAATACCCATGTCGGCGGGGTGTTTGCCGCTAGGCACTTCTTGACCCGTGAGCAGTTGAATTAACTGCTTCTCGCCACCGGAAGGGTATTTTGTCGGTACAACAGCCACTTGAATGTTGCTGTTTCGTTCGGCAATTACCGCATTAATCGCTGTTATAGCTGTCGGTTTGTTGTCTTCAATGCCGATAATGACCTTGTCGGCTTGGATAAGGTGTTGAAAAACCTCAATGCCTGAAATCAGTTCATGGGTCTTTTCACGCATTAGGGTATCGTCAGCCGTGATGTAGGGCTCACATTCAGCGGCGTTGATAATAAAGTGCGAAAGGGTGCTTTTTTGAGCGCCTTGCAATTTTACTTGCGTTGGAAAACCGGCGCCGCCCATGCCAACGATGCCCATGTTAGACAAGTAAGCCAATATTTCAGCTTTGTCGATGCTCTGCCAGTTGTTTAAGGGCTTGAGCTCGGTCCAGCGATCTTCTCCATCGGGGTGCAACACAATGCAAAGGTCACTTAAGCCAGAAGGGTGCGCGATGGGGCGCTCTTCAATAGCGGTGATGGCGCCAGACGTTGGAGCGTGTAAATAACTGCTCAAAAAGCCATTACTGGTGGCTATTACGTCCCCTTTTAGTACTTTATCGCCCTGATTGACCACGGGGCGAGAGCTTTGGCCGATGTGCTGACCAAGGGGCAGTATTAACTCAGAAGGCAAGCTTGGTCGACCCAAAGGCAATTGCAAAGATTGGGTTTTGTTTTCTTCTGGGTGAATGCCACCGTGAAACGAAAATACTTGAGCTGTGTTCATGAGTGAGTACCCTCCGTTTGGCGATCGGTGGCGATAATATTGAGCGATGTTGCTGAAATACCTTGAGGTTTGTCCCATGACCAGGTTTTGGTGGTGACGCCTACGTCTATCATGTCAATGCAATCCACAGGGCAGGGTTCAACACACAAGTCACAGCCGGTGCATTCGTCTGCAATGACGGTGTGCATTTGTTTCGCTGCGCCCAAAATTGCGTCGACAGGACAGGCTTGAATACACTTGGTGCAACCAATGCATTCATCTTCTCGGATGACCGCTACGCGTTTGGCGGTTTCTGTGCCGTGATCGCCGTCTAACGGGATGGCTTCCACGTCGAGTAGATCCGCAAGGGCCTGTATAGTCGCCTGTCCGCCGGGCGGGCAATGGTTGATCGCTTCGCCATCAGCAATGGCTTGTGCATAGGGCTTACAGCCCGGATGACCACATTGACCGCATTGAGTTTGTGGTAATAGGGCGTCGATCTGATCGACAATAGGGTCGCCTTCCACGTGGAAGCGCACATTGGCGTAGCCCAAAATGCCGCCAAAAATCAGCGACAAAATCACCAGCACACCAATGGCCAAAAGAACGGTTAACATCTCAGCTCCTAAATCTGCACAAGGGCGGTAAAGCCCATAAAGGCCAGTGCCATTAGGCCCGCAGTGATCATGCCAATGGCCGATCCTTTAAACACCGTGGGCACGTCAGCAACGTTGATGCGTTCGCGCATGGCGGAAAATAGAATCAACACAAAGGAGAAACCGACCGCAGCGCCAAATCCATACAGAATGGATTCGACAAAGCCATTTTGTTTACTGATGTTTTGCAGCGCCACACCTAATACCGCGCAGTTCGTGGTGATCAATGGTAAGAAAATACCCAAGACGCGATAAAGCAGCGGGCTGGTTTTGTGAACCACCATTTCAGTAAACTGCACCACCACGGCAATAACCAAAATAAAAGAAATAGTTTGCAGATACTCAAGACCAAAAGGCTGCAGCACATAGGTGTACGTAAGATAGCTGCACAGGCTCGACAAGGTAAGCACGAAGGTGGTCGCCATCGCCATACCGATTGATGTTTCCAGTTTCCCAGACACGCCCATGAAGGGGCAAAGCCCCAAAAACTGCACCAACACAAAGTTGTTAACCAAAATCGTGCTGACCAATATCAGGAGATATTCAGTCATCTCAAGTCCAAAATATGCTGTAGATTCGTTGATTTTAAATGCTTTTGAGTAAAAGCATCTTTGAGCGTCACTATACCCATCTTGTTATAACTAACAAGACTAAACCGGCTCGATGTTTAGTCTTATTTGGAATATATATAATAAGTTATGCTTATATAAAATGAGTTTATCAGAACTTTTTCATGTAGATGCCCACTATTTGAGTGGGCATCTTGTTTACGCAGAATGACCTGAATCAGATCAAAGTTACATGACGCGCTGGCCTGGTTTGGCGCCCGCATGAGGTTCAAGTAGGTAGATGTCTTCCCCACCTGGACCTGCTGCTAGCACCATGCCCTCTGACAAACCAAACTTCATTTTACGTGGCGCTAAGTTGGCCACCATGACAGTGTATTTGCCTTCAAGGTCTTCGGGTTTGTACGCAGACTTAATGCCAGAGAAGACGGTGCGCGTTTCGCCGCCAATGTCTAAAGTAAGTTTAAGCAGCTTATTGGCTTTTTCAACGTGCTCGGCTTTTGTAATAAGTGCAATGCGCAAATCGACTTTAGCAAAATCGTCAAAAGTGATTTCGGCTTCAAGCGGCTCTTTACTCAATTCCGTTTCGAAGGCTTTGGGCTGTGCTGCTTCTTTCGCCGCGGCTTCCGCCTCGGCTTCTTTTTTACCTTCTTCGATCATGGCATCGATTTGTGCTTGTTCGATGCGTCCCATCAAGGGTTTGAATTTATTGACAGTGCGACCAAACAACAAGTCATTGCGGTTGTCCCACGTTAGCTCTTTGTCTAAAAAGGCTTCCGCGTCTTCGACCATGTGCGGCATTACGGGTTTCAAGTAGGTCGCGAGAATGCTAAACAGATTCAGTGCGACGGTACAAACCTCTTGTACTTTTGGCAGAGTGGCTTCGTCTTTCGCCAATACCCAAGGGGTTTGTACAGCGATGTATTCGTTAGCAACATCGGCAAGGCGCATGATTTCACGGACGGCTTTGCCGTATTCGCGGTTTTCAAAGTGATCGGCAATCATGTCGCCCGCGTCGATGAAGGATTGGATCATCTCGGCTTCACTGACGGTGCTGGCCAATTGGCCATCGAACTTCTTACCAATAAAGCTGGCAGTGCGGCTGGCAATGTTGACCACTTTGCCGACGACGTCGGAGTTGACGCGCTGGATGAAGTCTTGCAGGTTTAAGTCGATGTCGTCCACGCTGGCGTTCAATTTAGCGGCAAAGTAGTAGCGCAAGTATTGTGGGTCTAAATGATTCAAGTAGGTACGGGCTTTTATAAAAGTACCGCGCGATTTAGACATCTTGGTGCCGTTAACTGTCACATAACCGTGAGCGTTCACCTTGGTTGGTGTGCGGTAGCCTGCACAATCCAGCATCGCAGGCCAGAATAAGGCGTGGAAGTTAATGATGTCTTTACCGATAAAGTGGTACAGCTCGGCGTCGGAGTCTTTCGCCCAG
Organism: Marinomonas vulgaris; assembly: GCF_018145875.1. Classification (GTDB taxonomy): domain Bacteria; phylum Pseudomonadota; class Gammaproteobacteria; order Pseudomonadales; family Marinomonadaceae; genus Marinomonas; species Marinomonas vulgaris. Next base: position 32,720 of record NZ_JAGSSV010000015.1, read on the forward strand.
TAGTCATCGAACTCCAGCCCTTCAGTACGATCACACAAGTTTTTAAAGCTCGCCATGTAACCAATTGGTGCGTCTAGCCACACATAAAAATACTTGCCTGGCGCGTCGGGGATTTCAAAACCAAAATAAGGTGCGTCGCGGCTGATGTCCCACTCTTTTAAACCAGAATCGAGCCATTCTGCTAACTTGTTGGCGACCTGATCTTGCAAAGTGCCGCTGCGAGTCCATTTCGCCAGAAACTCTTGAAAATCGGGTAATTTGAAAAAGTAATGTTCAGACTCTTTTTCGATGGGGGTCGCGCCCGAGTAAACAGAGCGAGGGTTGATCATTTCCATTGGCGTGTAGGTGGCCGAGCACACTTCACAGTTGTCGCCATACTGATCTTCGGCTTTGCATTTAGGGCAGGTGCCTTTGATGAAGCGATCGGCTAAGAACATGTCTTTTTCTGGATCGTAGGCTTGCACAATAGAGCGCACAGAAATTTTGCCATTGTCGCGCAAAGCAGTGTAAATGCTGTTAGAAAAGTCGCGGTTTTCTTCGGAATGGGTCGAATAATAGTTGTCGTAACCGATCAAGAAATCGTTGAAATCGGTCATGTGTTCTTGGCGTACGCCGTCGATTAATTGCTCAGAGGTAATGCCCTGCTGATCAGCTTTGATCATAATCGCAGTGCCGTGTGCGTCGTCGGCACAGACAGCGGTACAAAGATGGCCGCGCATTTTTTGAAAACGCACCCAGATGTCGGTTTGGATGTGTTCCAGCATGTGCCCTAAATGGATGGAACCATTTGCGTAAGGAAGGGCGCTGGTGACTAAAATTTTGCGTTGCGATTGTGCCATTTTTGATAAGCCTGCTGGATTAAAAAAGGTCGGATATTCTATCAATAATTAGAGGGGAATGACGAATCATTCCGCTGGCTAACAAGTGGATAGTGGTTAAAGGCGTAATTATAAGTCTCAACCCATAGTGTGCAAGCGTTAGACTTGCTTTTCCGCAATTTGCCCCCACCCTTTGCTGTTACCTACGGTTATTACGACAACCCATTTATTTTGCCGCTGCTTAGGAGCACAACATGTCTGCCGATGCCCAACAATCTTCCGCTTTGCTGTCGACATTAGAAAATCTTATCGATGAAAATACCGAACGGCCGTATGGTGCGGTTTGGCATCTCGTTGAGGACGACACCCGTGTTCATGTCACCTTGACGCTTGGTTACCCAACACAAACCGAGCAAGCACGGTTAGAACACGTTATTACGCCGCTTATCGGTGATCGTGCGCTCACATTAGACATTGAGTTAGACATTAAGGCCCAAGCGACTCAAGGCAACATCGATGGATTAAAAGGGGTGAAGAATATCATCGCCATCGCATCCGGTAAGGGTGGTGTGGGCAAGTCGACAACGACCGTAAATTTGGCGTTGGCCATGGCCAAAGAAGGCGCGCGAGTCGGCATTCTTGATGCAGATATTTACGGCCCAAGCCAAGGCATGATGCTGGGATTTGCCGAAGGCACTCGCCCTCAAGTGCGCGACGACAAGTTTTTTATTCCACCAAAAGCTTACGGCGTGCAAGTGATGTCGATGGCTTTTTTGACTACCAAAGACACGCCTGTCGCCTGGCGTGGCCCCATGGTGACCGGCGCCATGATGCAAATTCTGACGCAAACCGATTGGGATGATTTGGATTATTTGTTCATCGACATGCCACCGGGTACGGGCGATATCCAACTCACACTGGCGCAAAAAGTGCCCGTGGCAGGATCGGTTATCGTGACCACGCCACAAGATATTGCATTATTGGATGCCCGCCGAGGCATCGAGATGTTTAATAAAGTGAATATCCCCGTGCTAGGCGTAGTGGAAAATATGTCGACTCATATTTGTTCGAATTGTGGTCACCACGAGGCGATTTTTGGCGATGCCGGTGGGGCGAGCTTAGCCGCAGAATACGATGTGACCGTGTTAGGGCAATTGCCATTAAGTTTATCGATTCGTGAACAAAGTGATGCTGGCAAACCTGTGGTGGAAAATGCCCCAGAAAGTGAGGTGGCTGGCATTTATCAGTCGATTGCCCGCAAGCTTGGTGCTACCCTTGCGGCTCAACAAGATCCACTTAACAGTAAAGCGTTCGCCATGCCGACCATTGGCATGAGTGACGACTAAGGAAATCGAATGCGTTTGTGTGACCGAGATATTATCAAAGCCCTTGATGAGGGTGAAATTGTGATTGAACCGCGCCCTGATAACAGTGTTATTAGCGGTGTGTCTGTTGATTTGCGATTAGGAAACTCATTTCGTGTGTTTCAAGGTCACCCAGCGCCTTATCTTGATTTGAGCAGTTCAAAAGCCGATTTAAGCAAAGTGATTGAATCTGTGATGAGCGAAGAAATTTTGGTCGATGACGGTAAGCCGTTTTTTATCCATCCGGGGGAGCTTGTGTTGGGTGTCACCAAAGAATCGGTCACTGTGCCAGATTATTTGGTCGGTTGGCTTGATGGTCGCTCTTCGTTAGCGCGATTAGGTCTGATGGTGCATGTGACGGCACACCGTATTGACCCAGGTTGGAGTGGCGGCATCGTGTTGGAATTTCTCAACGGCGGTAAATTGCCCATTGCTTTAAGCCCAGGCATGACCATTGGGGCGATTAACTTCGAAACCATGTCTGGTGCGGCAGATCGACCTTACAACAAACGTGATAATGCCAAATACAAGGGCCAAACGTCTGCCGTAGGCAGTCGAATTTCAGGCGAAAATTAATGACAAGCTATTGTATTCTCATCGTAAAAAAGAGGCCCATGCCTCTTTTTTATTGATTTTTATCTGGCTAAGTGGCATTAATCATACTAATACTAACTTTATAGTCAGATTTTAACCGTAATCGTGCTTCATATCTTCTAATGAACCGCCGATTTTTCCCTCTTATAGCGGGCTATAAATACTTAAGAGTTTGCGTCTGAGAATTTGTTATTTGGATACGTTTTATGGATAAAAAACTCACTCTTCACCTTGCTGATGTGATGGAACTAATGGTTGATCCCGTTTGTGTGGTCGATCGTTTTGGGTACTTTGTGTTTGTCAGCGCCGCCTTTGAAACCATGTTTGGTTACTGCCCACATGAAGTCATCGGCAAGCGTATGATCGATATGGTTCATCCACAAGATAAGCAAGAGACGTTAGGTGTGGTAGAAACCATTATTGCAGAAAAGGTTCTGCCGGGAATTGAGAATCGATGGATTCATAAAGATGGTCGAGTGGTGAATGTGTTGTGGTCGGCAAGGTGGTCTGAAGAACATCAGGTGCGCATTGCGGTTGCCCATGACATTACCGAACGTAAAAATATGGAAGCACTTTTAATGCACGCCGCTTGCCACGATGACTTAACTGACCTGCCAAATCGCAGCTTGCTTCTTGATCGCCTAAAGTCGTCCATCACGCTGGCGGACATCAAGCAAACCGTATTTTCTGTACTTTTTATCGATATTGATGGTTTTAAGGGCATTAACGATAGCCACGGCCACGCTGTTGGGGATGCTTTATTGAAAAAGATCGCCAAGCGGCTATGCGGTTGTGTGCGCAAGTCCGATACAGTAGGGCGATTGGGTGGCGATGAATTCTTAGTTATTCTAAATGAATCCACCGATGTGGATCATGTCACCATGGTAGCGGAAAAAATTCGTCATCATTTGGCGAAAGATTTTAGTATGAATGACATCACGGTGAACGTGGCATCTAGCATTGGGGTCGCTCGTTACCCAGATGACGGCGATCAACCCCTTTCTCTTATTCACGCGGCAGACCATGCTATGTATTTGGCTAAGCATGGCGGTGGCAATAAAGTCGTCTTAGCCCAGTCATAAATATTGAAAATACGCACTCTCTATGACGAGTGCATAGGATTTCCTTTCTTCAAGTTGATTTCCGTTTTACTATCGTAAGATTGAGAGAATCATCAAGGATTAAGCTCAGATCAGGTCGGTTTTATGACTGACGTTGCTGGTAATCATTTAACACTATAGGAAACGATAATGGCGGCTTTTGGTAGCGTGTTTATGCCTGAAATGGCATTAGCAACATTCGATAATAATCAATGGAGTGAGGCAAGTGTTGTCACCTCAGACAGTATTCAGTTGCATCCGGGTGCTCACGTCTTACATTACTCCAGTACTTGCTTTGAGGGCTTAAAAGCCTTTCGTCATGCAGACGGCAGTGTGCATGTGTTTCGAATGGACCAAAATATTAAGCGTTTGGCACAGAGCAGCCGTTTGTTGTCTTTGCCTGAAGTAAATGAAGCACAAGTGTCTAAAATGATTTTGGACATTGTGGGGCAATACGCGAGCGATGTGCCAGAGCCACCAGGATCTATGTACATTCGTCCAACGCATTTTGGTACAGAAGCGGCGGTCGGCAAAGCCGCAGCGCCTTCCGTTACCTCTATGTTGTATGTGTTGTTGTCTCCGGTAGGTGACTACTTCACTGGTGGTGCGAAAGCGTTACGTCTTTTGTTAGATGAAACGGGCATGCGTTGTGCGCCGCACATGGGCATGATCAAAAGTGGTGGTAACTATGCCAGCGCATTAGGGCCCATTGCAAAAGCCAAGCAAGAAGTGCAAGCCGATCAAATCTTGTTCTGCCCAAATGGCGATGTACAAGAAACCGGCGCGGCCAATTTCCTGTTGATTGATGGCAACGAGATCATTACTAAAGCCCTAGATTCAAGCTTCTTACATGGTGTGACGCGCTCCTCCATTTTGACTTTAGCGGCCGATCTAGGCATGACAGTGAGCGAGCGTGATTTGACCGTGAGTGAACTTCTAGAGCGTGCGGCGAAGCCTGGTGTGGAAGCGGTACTTTCTGGTACGGCTGCGGTATTAACGTCTGTTGGAACTTTCATTCACAATGACAAAGAATATCAAGTAGGATCAGGCGAGCCTGGCCCTATGGCGCAAAAACTGCGTCAAGCACTGAATGATATTCAGTGGGGCAAGGCAGAAGACAAGCACAACTGGTTAACAAAGGTTTGTTAAGGTAAGTTGCTGTATTGCGAAAAAGTCATAAAGCAAAAAGGTCAACGTTGAGTTGGCCTTTTTTATTGCCTGTAAACCACAGGATGTGAATGTGGTAAGCTAAAAAATCGCTCTGCATGAACAACAAACAATAAACAACACAGATAAGACAATGGAAAATCGTTATATGAAAGAAACTCTAAGAAAACTGTGCTCGCCGATATTGAACCTCTTTGAAACGAGCGAGGGAGATTACGATTACAAAGCGTCGCACCGAACTATTTTAGTCGTATTGGGCTTGCTGTGTTTTGTTATCGCCTCGATTTCTTTCACGGTGACCATGATGACAGGAGAGTTAGCGGGTGTCATTCCGATCGCTTTGTTTGGTATCACTGGTATGGTGTGTGAAATCGTCGGGTTATTGGGTAATGATCGAGCGGTCGCCAGAATCTGGAAACGCCATTAGCCTAGTGAGTTTTTTTTAGATGTAAAAAAGGCGACTCTGCCGTCGCCTTTTGAGTGAGTTCATGTTTCGAACCGGATTTACGTCTGATTATAAGCTTTGGGTGTTACGACGCTTATTTACGGTCTTTGCCTTTGTGATGGCCCATGTCATCGCCGCACTCTTCCATGCGTTCTTGTTGCAGTTCAATCAATTGCTCTTTCTGAGCAGGCGTTAAGATGCTGAACATTTCATGTTGTTTGCTCATCATTTCAACTTGGCGCTCGATTTGCTTTTGCGCATTTTTCTTCGCTATTTCTGTGGCTTTAGCAGGATCGAATGAATCGGCTAATAGCAATTCGTTCATATTTTTCATGCGATCTTCGCGCATGCCTTCGTCTTGCTTTGGCTTGTCTTTGTGTTGGCCTTTCATGTCGTCACGGTTGGCTTTGCGCAAAGTTTTAAGCTGTTCTTTTTGCTCATCGGTTAGATTCAGTTCTTTCATCATGCTACGGTCGAAACCAGGACGGCATTCGTCATGACGATCTTTGCCACCGGCGTAGGCACTGCCTGCACTGATAACAAGTGGTAGAACAACAGAAGCTAAAATCAGTTTTTTTGCCATTTTCATAATGTCTTCCTTTTATCTTAAATAAAGCGCCTAAAATAGGGCGTCTTGGTTAACACAGGGTGAGATAAATATCGCGTCTCAGTGCATGTGAGTAGAATAACGTCTGTTAAGTAAAGCGGCGTATTGGCAAGGTAAAGTATCGTAAAGAGCACCGAGACAAAGATATTTGAACGTAAAATACTCCCAAACCTTATTGGCTCCATGAACAGGCTAGGAAAATAGTATGCCCCATATTTTAATCATTGATGATGACGTTGAATTGAGCGATTTGCTCAAAGAAGTGTTGTCTTTTGAAAGCTGCGATGTGTCCACCGCGTACGATGGTGTGGCTGGCTTGGCGGCGATGAACGACAGTATCGACTTGGTATTGTTGGATGTGATGATGCCAAAGTTGAATGGCTTTGAAACGCTGAAACAGCTGCGAGAAAAATGGGAAGTCCCCGTGCTTATGTTGACGGCCAAAGGGGACGAGATTGACCGAGTAGTAGGATTAGAATTAGGCGCAGACGATTATTTGCCTAAACCTTTTAGTGAACGAGAGTTATTAGCGCGGATTCGTGCCATTTTACGCCGTACCCAAACGACTAAAAGCACCACACAAAATGACTTTGTGGCATATCGAGACATCAAGCTGTATCCAGGTCGATTGGAAGCCTTTTGCAATGGCGACCTACTGGATTTAACCAGTACGGAATTTGCTTTGTTGCATTATTTTTTGTTGAACCCTGGAAAGGTGTTAACCAAAGAAGTGCTGAGTTTGGATGTATTAGGTAAACGTTTGGCCGCCTTTGATCGTGCCGTGGACATGCATGTGTCTAACTTGCGCAAAAAATTACCTGATTGGCCGAATGGTAAACCGCGTATCAAAACCTTACGTGGTCGAGGCTATTTATTGGTGGAGGGCGAGTGATGCGTTTGCCTCATATCACCAGTTTGTACGGGCGTATTTTTGCCATATTTTGGTTTACCATGTTTTTGGTGACCTTGGCTGTCTTGGCGTTGCCTCATTTTGACCCGAGAAAAACGCGGGATATTGAGCCCACTCATTTTGATCGCATGCTGGAAATCAGAGATCGTATGCAACAGGTGTTTGCGGACGAACGCGATGTAAAAGCCATCTTGAAGAGTTTAGAGGAGCGTTCTTACCGAAATACCGACGATGACAAGCGCCGGGTATTTCTAACGGATCTTGATGGCACCATTATGTCGGCTGATAGACGGAATGACCAAAGCTACAGATCTTTACGTAATTTTGTCTCCATGATCGATAACCCGCAACAGCCACAACAAAAGTTGTACGGTAAAATCTTGATCGCTGGGCCTTTGCCAGTAACAGTCGCGGGTGGTGACTATTTGTTGTATCTCGCAACACGTTGGAGTGCGCCACCTAATTTTTTGCTGCAATTATTCGATCATCCGTTTCGCTTGTTGCTGGTGGTCATGCTGATCAGCACGCCCTTTTTGCTGTGGTTGGCTTGGGCGTTGAGTCAGCCAGCACGGCGTTTGGAAAAAGCCGCTCAACGCGTGGCAAAAGGGGTCTTTGAAATTGATCCAGAATTAGAAAAAGGCACGTCGGAGTTTCGTCAAGCTGGCACCAGCTTTAATCACATGGTGGAAGCCGTGAACACCATGATTTGCCGACAGCAGCGTTTATTGTCGGATATATCCCATGAACTGCGTTCCCCTTTGACGCGTTTACGTATGGCTCAAGCCTTGGCAACGCGAAAATTGGGAGAAAGTTCGGATTTGACTCGCATAGATACCGAAGCGCAGCGTCTTGAATTGATGATTGGTAAATTACTGGAATTGTCTCGAGTACAAGTGGACAGCCACATCAAGCGAGAAGAACAACCGTTGTCGAGTTTGTTTGATGCCTTGTTAGCTGACAGTCAGTTCGAGGCGGAGCATATGGGTAAAGAACTACAGACCTCTGCTATACCAAATCGCCGCATCAGTTGTCATCCACAATTGCTCACCAGTGCAGTAGAAAACATGGTGCGCAATGCCATCCACTATGGTGAGCGTTGCATAAAAGTGTCACTAGAAGTGCAAGCAGATACCCTTTTACTACGTGTGGAAGACGATGGTGATGGTGTGCCAGATGAAGAGTTAGACTCTATTTTTCGACCCTTCTATCGAGTGTCGACCGCTCGAGACCGGCATTCGGGAGGCGCAGGCCTGGGCTTGGCCATCGCGGAAAATGCTATTCGCCAACATCAGGGGACGATTCGAGCGGCGCGTAGCGGATTAGGCGGGTTGTTGGTGGAGGTTTCTTTACCGCTATTGACCAAGTCCTAATTAAGGGTGTTAAGCAAAAGCAATAGTAGACAAAGCGAGCGTTTCAGCTCATATTAGATTCTCTTGCTTTGTCATTATGTGCCAAAGAGAAAAACACCATCAATAAACCAAAGGACATTCATGATTAACACAGCAAAAGAGTTTTTACTGCAACGCATTAGTATTTTCGCCAGTCAGCCATTTGATCCAAACTCAGATTCACAAGTGGTTAGCCTGCTTAAAAGTAAGTTTAATATCCGTTTACCACAACGACGTTCTATGAATGAGTCGTTATCTTCTACCGTAAGCGATCACGAAATCATTGCCCTGATCTTGAAATACCGAGCGATGAATTAAACCAGGCTACGAACTCACTTACGAACTAATTTAAGCCAGCCTTTTTCACACAGACAAAAATCGCGTTTCCAGACTGACCTTGCCATGGCGCAATTTTATCGTGCTCATGCTCAAACATCGTCACGTCAAAATATGGCGCTAGCAAATCTTGTAGTTCATCAAAACGAATGGCCACCATAGGATGTTCGTCCGTCCAGCGTTGCGTTGACGACTCGTCGGTTTTTTCGATGCTCAACTTCAGTGTTTGCTTTTCTCCCTCGCCTGAATAGTGCCACGATGAACCAAAGGTAAACACGCTCTGTTGATAGGCCACACTGTGTGTCGCAGTTAAACGATTGTCGATGTGTTGCTTGTCTACCGCGTTAAAGCAAAATACCCCACCGTCCGATAGTGCCTTGTACACACTAGCGATGCAGTTTTTTAGTTGTATCAGGTCGCCGCTGTAGTGAATCGAATACAAAAAACAGGTGATTAAATTAAAGGGTTCGGATACTTCCAGCTCACACATGTTGCCAAGGGTAAACTGGCCATCGGGACAGCGTAGTTTGGCGAGTTCGAGCATGGGTTGATTGATATCTACACCACTGCACACATAGCCTTCTTTTTGTAAAAACGCGATGTGTGGTCCAGTTCCACAAGCCAGGTCTAAATGCCGTTTTCCACCATTGCCAAACAGCTGATGAAAGCGATGGGCGCTGTTGCTTTGCGCTTGATAATTGATATCGGCACACATTAGATCGTAATAGCCAGATAAATCGGTGTAGAGCGCATTGTTGGACATGCTTGGGTCGCTTATGAAATTGTTATTTGGGAGGAAAAAAGAGAGCGAATAATATAGCAGTGACGATGTTTTGCGAAGTAAAAAACACAGGGAAAGGCAGAATTAAAAGCAGAAACAAGAGAGGGCTTGTTTCTGCCTTTTGGCTAAGAGTTGGTGATATTCGTTAGACGAAAATAAAGAATTTGGCGATAAATAAGGCCGCCAAAATATACACTGCTAAGCTGACTTTATTGCCTTGTCCTGACAGCAACTTAATAACTGCATAACTGATGAACGACAAAGCGATGCCATCGGCGATGGAGTAAGTTAGCGGCATAGTAAAGGCGGCAATCAATACTGGCGCCGCTTCACTGATGTCGTCCCAATCCACGTGCGACAAGCTACTGGTCATAAGCACCGCGACATACATTAATGCACCAGCAGTGGCGTAAGCAGGAATAGAACCAGCTAATGGTGCGAAGAAAAGGCTAAGTAAAAACAACAAGGCAACCACAACAGCAGTCAGACCAGTTCGACCGCCAGCGGCGACACCAGAAGCACTTTCTATATAGCTGGTGGTGGACGAAGTACCGATTGCTGCACCGACAACCGTGGCGCCTGAATCGGCCAACAGGGCTTTTTTCAAACGTGGTAGTTTGCCTTCTTTGTCGAGCAAGCCGCCGCGTTGACCCACGCCGATTAAGGTGCCAGAGGTGTCGAACAAGTCAACAAAGAAAAAGGCAAAAATCACGCTGAGCATGCTGATTTGGAAGGCTCCTTCAATGTCCATGGCCATAAAGGTAGGTGCTATTGACGGTGGCATAGAGACCAAGCCATTGAAGCTATTGTGACCAAACAAGATGGACAAAAGCGTCACAAAAAGAATGCCGATCATCACTGAACCTGTGATATTCAAGTACGCTAGGGCACAAATCACAAAAAAGCCCAATAAACCATAAATAGCGGAAGGAGACGACAAATCACCTAAAGACACCATGGTGGCAGGGTTTTTTACGATAATGCCAGAATTTTGCAGAGCGATCATCGCCAGAAATAAACCAATACCGGCGGCGATACCGAGTTTCAACGAAGCAGGTATGGCGTTAATGACCCATTCGCGAATGCGAAAAATACTGATAAAAATAAATAAGATACCCGATAGGAAGACCGCACCCAGTGCTTGTTCCCAGCTGTAGCCCATACCTAACACTACACCGTAAGTGAAAAAAGCGTTCAATCCCATTCCTGGTGCAAGCGCAATAGGATAATTGGCATACAATCCCATGATCAAACAACCAATCGCGGCGGCCAAACAGGTAGCTACGAAAACCGCACCTTCGTCCATACCGGCTTGGGCAAGAATGGAAGGGTTGACAAAAATAATGTACGCCATGGTTAAGAAGGTAGTGATGCCACCAACCACTTCATTGCGCACCGTGGTGTTATGTGCATTGAGCTGGAAATAACGTTCGAGCATAGTGTGCCTATATTGTGAGTAACGATAAGCAACTCGATTTCCTAGAGGGGTAAAGGGCGTCGAGTAAGTCTATCGAGATTAAAAAACAGAGCTGATCATTTGGTCAGCTAGCGAAGTTGGCGGCAAGTATAAAAAAACTCAGGCAATTTTGGGAGGAAAATATTCAAAAAGCCAATCATGCTTGTGAGTTGCGCTTTTATCGCGTTATTGATGCTATGCTTCGCGTCTATTTTGACACTAAAAGGCGAGTTTTAAGCCAAACATGCGAGAACTATCATGACAGAAGACAAGGTGATCGTGGGGCTGATAAACCCTAAAAGCGCCTCAAATGTAGGAGCCGTAATGCGAGCTGCTGGCTGCTATCAAGTAGAGCAAGTATGGTATTCGGGTCATCGTTACGACCGTGCGGTTAAATTGTCAACCGACACGAAAAACATAAGAACCAGCATTCCACTGACTCATCTTGATGGATTAGGCGCGACGGATTTTATCGAAGCGATTGACACGATCGACGCTGATATCAAGCTGGTGTGTGTGGATTTAATCCAAGGCGCAACACCCTTGCCCGCGTTCCAACACCCAGAAAAAGCCTTGTATGTGTTCGGACCAGAAGACGGCACCATTCCTCAACGCATTGTAGATAGTGCTGACCATGTGGTGTTTGTGCCGACGGTGGGTTGTATGAACTTAGCGGCGTCGGTCAATGTGCTGCTTTACGACAGATTGGCAAAATCGGAACGCGCTCACGCAGGGGACGAATTGATTCGACAGAGTAAAGATGTGAACAACAATGTGAAAGTGCGAGGGTTAGGCGCGAACACCTAGGGCCTTGTCGGCGAAGTGTCAGTCTTCTTGATTATTTAATTCATTATTATTCATATAGTTAACGGTAATTTGACTGTGTTTTTTTGACGTCAATGCAAAAATATCTCTCAACCTAATGGGTGTTAGGAAGAGAGGTAAGTGTTAGGTTGTTTTCGTTGCATGCCTTGTCTCTTGTTATTTCCTTTTTCCATCATGTCCGCGATCGATTGAACACAAATCGATGAAATGAAAATCGATGACATAAAGGAAAACGTCTTCATGAAACCGTCAAACCCCGTTCACTACACGTTTAAACCCATTCTTGTTACGGCGCTGATTTGTGCTGCGCCTATTGCCTTGGCGGAAAAGCCCAAACCGGCTTTAGAGCCTCTAAGTGCTGAGTTGGAGCTGGGTGTCATTGCCATTACGGGTAACACAGAAAGTTCTGCACTCAAGGGTAAAGCCACTATTAAGCAAGATTTTAAAGAGTGGAAAAGCAAATATCAGCTTGATGCCTTGTATAAACGTGGCCGTAATGAGGGTGAAACAGAGACGAACACCACGGCACAAAAAATATTTTTGTCTGCTCAGAGTGATTATAAATTGAGTGGCGATAACAGTTCGGTATTTGTTTATGGCTCCTATACGGGAGATAGATTCAGTGGTTACGAATACCAAAATACCGTGTCTGTGGGTTATTCTGGTCGCCTTTACGAAGACGAGGAATCGTCATTGGATTACAGCGCCGGCCCTGGTTATTCCTTCACAAAAACGGATGAAGGTGAAGAAGATGAGTCTGCTATCGCGCATATTGAGCTACAATACGAATATATTATTAGTCCGAGTGCGACCTTTCATCAACTCGTGAGTACCGAGGCTGCTCTGCAGGCCGATAAAAATACCCGGTCAAAAGCGGAAACTTCGGTGAGTGTGAAATTAAGGGATGACTTGAGTATGAAAGCCGCGTATAGCGTGACGCACAATAGTCAAGTGTTGGATACAAAGGAAAAAACAGACGCGACGACAAGCGTGATTTTTGCTTATACTTTTTAATTAGGATGTGTTCAAGAGAGCTTGTATCGGTCAGTGTGATGCATTATCACATGTCTTTCTGGTGATTGTTTTCATTTCCTACCATGCAGTACATGAAGGTGAGTTATGCGTTTTCAGGGAATCAAGGTGACCTTAGTGACGGGCTTTTTAGGGGCGGGTAAAACCACCTTGATTCGTCATTTGTTGGAGCAGGCGCCACCTAATGAACGTTGGGCGGTGTTGGTTAATGAGTTTGGCGATATTGGTTTGGATCGTGCTTTTTACGAGGATTTAGGCGTGGCTATCAGTGATGTGCCTGGTGGTTGCGTGTGTTGTACGACGTCGGCGGCGTTTCAAAAAGGTTTGAATCAGTTGATACGTCAACACAATCCAGACCGCATTTTTATTGAGCCTTCTGGTCTTGGTCACCCCAAGCAAATCATTCAAAAACTGCGTGGCGACGAATATCGCGATGTGCTTTTGTTATCGGGTGTGTTTTGTGTGCTAGACGCCAGAACCCTCAGCGATGAGCGATATACCACCCATGATATTTACAAAGACCAAATAGAGTCCGCTGATGCACTGGTGTTGAGTCATATTGATCAATACACCCCAGACGATTTTGTCGCATTGAAAACGCGTTTACGTGAGCCGCCTTATATTACGCCTACGGTGTTTCAGTCGAATCCCATGAGCTTAAATATCAATTGTTTGGATTTGGGCTTGGCAGACATTGCGCATTCAAAGCGTAAAAACTCTCTGTATGAATACATGGCACACAAGCACATAAAGCATTTTAATGTAAACCATCGTCACCATTTGCAAAACCATTCTCATGATCAGAGCCACGATCATTCCTCTGTAAAGGCGCAGACAGAGGAAGAGCGCAACGATGGCTGGCATTATCAAAAACAGCAAGATGGCATGAAGGTGTTAGGTTGGTTGTGGAGTAAGGGCGAGGTGTTTTCACGACAATCTGTCGATGGGTTTATCCAGTCGATAGCGCATCTAGAGGATGTGTATCGTATAAAAGGCGTATTTGATATTGGCGATGAACAGGCTATTTTTGTCAATGTTGCACGGGGTGAAGTGTCGACCAGTCAGCGACATTGGCAAGAAACCAGCCGATTGGAAATTATCGGTTCAGTTGAAGGGGATTGGCCAGAAAAAGCACAAATTGACTGTTTCAATCATCTTTTAACCTCAAAATAAGCGATTTTTTCACATTGAGCTTTTTATTGTTTTGTTCTTTTTGTTGGGTTTTCTTTAAGGGTTAATGATCAATACAATCACCTTGGTGTATTTTGTCATTAACTTTGGCAACTTTTGTTATTGAGCGAAAGTCGCTGATAGAGGAACCTTTCAGGCATAAGCGGTTCCTATTGGAACGGATGGAATAAAAACAATAAGAGGTCTAGGCCATGCCTGAATACAAAGCACCGTTACGCGACATTAAATTTGTTACCGAAGAAGTTCTCGATTTTCCAGGGCATTACGCTAAGTTGCCCGGTGCCGAAGAAGCCACACCAGATATGGTGTCGGCGATTCTTGAAGAAGGCGCAAAATTTGCCGAGCGTGTTCTCTCTCCCCTAAACCGTGTCGGTGACCAGCAAGGTTGCCAATTCAAAGACGGTGTGGTCACCACGCCAGACGGTTTCAAAGAAGCGTATCAACAATATGTCGAAGGCGGCTGGCCGTCTTTGTCACATCCTGAAGACATGGGTGGTCAAGGTTTGCCAGATTCCCTTGGCATGATGGTCACCGAAATGATTGCCACGTCGAACTGGTCTTGGGGCATGTACCCAGGCTTGAGTCATGGCGCGATGAACACCATTGAGCTGCACGGCACCGATGAGCAAAAACAAACTTACCTGACCAAGCTGGTATCTGGCGAATGGACCGGCACCATGTGTTTGACTGAGCCTCATTGCGGCACCGATTTGGGGATGTTGAAAACCAAAGCCGAGCCGCAAGACGACGGCAGCTACGCCATCACTGGCACGAAAATTTTTATTTCGGCGGGTGAACACGATATGGCGGACAACATTGTTCACATCGTGTTGGCGCGTTTGCCTGATGCGCCAGCGGGTACCAAAGGTATTTCGTTGTTTATCGTACCTAAGCACAACGTTGACGCGTCTGGCGAAATAGCCGACCGTAATCAAGTGTCTTGTGGCTCCATCGAACACAAAATGGGCATTCATGGCAATGCTACCTGTGTGATGAATTTTGATGGCGCGAAGGCCTTTTTGATCGGCGAAGCCAATCGTGGCCTAAATTGTATGTTCACTTTTATGAACACAGCGCGTATCGGCACCGCATTACAGGGTTTGGCGCACGCTGAGTGGGCGTTGCAAAACTCAGTGGCTTACGCCAAAGACCGTTTACAAATGCGCGCGTTATCTGGCGCGAAATCTCCAGAAAAACCGGCCGATTCGATTATGGTTCACCCCGATGTGCGTCGTATGTTGCTGACGCAAAAAGCCTTCGCAGAAGGCGGTCGAGCCTTGATTCATTATTGTTCTATGCTGGTGGACACAACCAAAAAAGGCACCGCCGACGAGAAAGCCGAAGCCGACGAGTTAATGTCTTTGCTAACGCCAATCGCCAAAGCCTTTTTAACCGAAACGGGCTTTGAATCCGCCAACCAAGGGTTGCAGGTGTTTGGTGGTCATGGCTTTATTGCAGAATGGGGCATGGAACAAAACGTACGTGATTGCCGTATTTCCATGTTGTACGAAGGCACTACGGGCATCCAAGCGTTGGATTTATTAGGCCGTAAAGTGCTGATGACTCAGGGTGCGACCTTACGTCGTTTTACCAAAATCATCCATAAATTCTGCAAAGAGCACAAAGGCAATAAACGCCTAAAACCTTACATGACCGCACTGGATAAACTAAACAGCGAATGGGGTGATGTGACCCTGAAAATTGGCATGAAAGCCATGCGCAACAAAGAAGAAGTGGGCGCGGCGTCTGTCGATTATTTGATGTTTTCCGGCTATGTTGTATTGGCTTATTTCTGGGCTCGTATGGCAGCGGTGGCTCAAACTAAGCTTGACGAAGGCACAGACGAAGTGGCGTTTTATACGGCCAAGTTGCAAACAGCGACTTTTTACTACGAGCGTATATTGCCACGAACTCGTGCTCATGCCGACGCCATGTTGTCAGGGGCTGATAATTTATTGGCGATGGACGAAGACAGCTTTGTTTTTCTCAATGCTTAAGGTTAGGCATAAAGTTAAACAGTGGCCTGCCACTGGCTTACGCAACCATACATAAATATACAGTCGCCTACACACAAATAGACGACCAATAATTACAATAATGAGGACAAGACGATGAGCGATTCTAAAACTGTATTTGATGCCATGTTAAACCGTTTCGATGCCGACGAAGCCGACGATATGGAAGCCATTTTTCAATTTGACTTAGATGACGCAGACAGTTATCACTTAAGCATTGCTGATGGCTCTTGCATAATGGGCGAGGGCGAGCACGACGACCCAACGGTGACTTTAAGTATGGACTTGGCGACGCTAAAAGAAGTGATGAGCGGTGAGCTCGACGGCATGGCGGCCTTCATGCAAGGTAAAATTCGTGCCGACGGTGATATCATGTTGGCGACCAAACTGACGCAAATTTTCCCTAACTAGGGCTGATCGTCACGTTTTTAGCTTTAAAGCTCAGCGGCCACAGATGTCGCTGAGCTTTTGTACTTTTATTCTCCACATAACAACAATAATGGGAGCTTTATATGACAACGGATACGCCACTTCATAACAATGCAGAGACAAACCAAGCGCCAGGCAGCTATTTGCCTAGCTCCCTTAATCCTCACGGTTATCAGTCGTTAACCGACGTACTGGCCTTGGCCAAGGCAAAATTCGCCGATCTGCCTGCATTTACCAGCGTGGGCCATACCATTAGCTACGGTGAGTTAAACGAAAAATCCGATCAGTTCGCGGCTTATTTGCAGCATGAGACAAACTTGGTTCCCGGCGATCGCATCGCTATACAGTTGCCTAACGTGATTCAATACCCAGTGGTGCTGTTTGGCGCGATTAAAGCGGGCTTGATTGTGGTGAACACCAACCCACTTTACACACCAAAAGAATTAGAGCACCAATTCAACGACGCTGGCGTTAAAGCCTTAGTGGTGTTTGCTAACATGGCACACAACGTCGAAAAAATTCTCGCCAAAACCACCATTAAGCAAGTCATTATCACGGAGATTGCCGATTTTCATCCACCGATAAAGCGCTTGTTAGTGAACTCTGTGGTGAAATACGTGAAAAAAATGGTACCCGCTTACCACATGCCGAGCGCATTATCTCTGAATGATGTTTTAGCGAAGGGCAAAGGAAAAACCGTTACACCAGTGGTTTGCAAACCAGAAGACATTGCCGTGTTGCAGTACACTGGAGGCACGACAGGGGTGGCGAAAGGCGCCATGTTGACCCACGCCAACCTGATTGCCAACATGACCCAGCTCGGTTCGCGGTTAAAATCTACCATTGAAGAGCGCACCGAAATCTACATTGCGCCCTTGCCTCTGTATCACATCTACGCCTTTTTGATTCACGGTCTGACCTTGCTTGAGCGAGGTGCGCACAGCGTGTTAATCCCAAATCCAAGAGATCTGCCGGGCTTTGTCAAAGAGCTAAAAAAATGGCCGTTTACCGGTTTTGTTGGCCTAAATACCTTGTTTGTTGGTTTGTGCAACAACGCCGAGTTTAAAACCCTCGACTTTTCTAGTCTTAAACTGACCTGTTCGGGCGGTATGCCGTTAACTCACGCGGCGGCCGATGAGTGGAAAAAAGTAACCGGTTGCCAAGTGGTGGAAGGTTATGGCCTGACCGAAACCTCTCCAGTGGTGTCGTTTAACCCTATTGGTAAAGAGCGAATTGGCACCATAGGGCTGCCAGTGTCCGACACCGACATCAAAATTCAAGATCTTAATGGTGATGCTTTGCCACAAGGGGAGTCTGGTATGTTGTGCGTGCGTGGTCCACAGGTGATGAAAGGCTACTGGAATCGTGACGCTGCGACCAAAGACGTGATGACCGACGATGGCTTTTTGATCACCGGTGACATTGCTATGCAGCACCCAGACGGTTACTTACAAATTGTCGATCGTGCCAAAGATATGATCATAGTATCGGGTTTTAACGTGTACCCAACGGAAGTGGAAGATTGCCTTTCGTCTCATCCTTCTATTATGGAATCCGCCGCCATTGGTGTGCCAGATGAGAAAGCGGGCGAAGCGGTAAAAGCCTTTGTTGTGCTACGAGCCGGTGCGCCAAAGCCTGATGCTAAGGCGCTAAAAGCCTATTGCAAGGAAAATCTTGCGGCTTATAAGGTACCAAAATATTTCGAAATCAGAATGGAATTGCCAAAAACCAATGTGGGTAAGGTACTTCGTCGAGCCTTGCGCGAAGAAGAGGAAGCCTAAGTTTAGCCTCTTGCTTTAATACTGCACCCTTAGGCAAACGTTAAAGCAAGAGCACATCCATTAAGGAGTGATTCCATGAGTGATTTTGTTACGGAAACTGTTGAATCCGGTGTGCAAATTTTGTCTCTTAATCGAGCCGATAAGAAAAACGCCATCACGCTGGACATGTACCAAGCGTTAACCGATGCCCTAATCCGCGCTGACACGGACGAAACAATCAAAGCCACACTGATTTATGGTGTAGGCGGAGAGTTTTCATCAGGGAATGACATCAATGAGTTTGTACATATTGCCCAAAAACCAGACAAGTTATCGATCATACTGTCGTTTCTAAAGGTGCTGAGCGCCTATAAAAAACCCTTAATTGCTGGTGTTGAGGGTCGTGCGGTTGGGGTTGGTGCTACTTTATTGCTCCACTGCGACATGGTGTTGGCCTCTCGCGAGGCGCGTTTGCAATTTCCTTTTGTGCAATTGGGTTTGGTTCCAGAAGCGGCCTCCAGCTATTTACTGCCTAGGCTGGTTGGGCATCCAAAAGCCTTTGAAGCCTTGGTACTTTGCGAAGTGATTGGCGCCGAGCAAGCCGAGAATATGGGGCTGATTAATCACCTTTGCGAAACGGGAGAAGCTTATCAAGTGGCGCTCAGTTATGCGCAAAAAATAGCCACTTTGCCAGTAGAGGCGGTGGCTCTGAGCAAAAAGTTACTAAAATCACCTACCCAAGATGACGTACAAAATGCACTGTTGCGAGAAGGGCGTATTTTCAAAGAGCGTCTTAGCTCAAGCGAGACGATTTACGCCTTCTCGTCGTTTTTGTCGCGTAAAAAATAACCCCAAGCACGGCAGTAAAAAGCGCTTTTTAACCAACGAATGAATATTTTTGTTAGTTAACTGGCGCTTTTTTGTTATTGATGAAAAATCCACTCAAACTACTATAGATGACAGCAAAATAATAAAAAACGAGGGACTTATGAAAATATTAGTATCCGTAAAACGCGTCATTGATTACAACGTCAAGGTACGTGTTAAATCTGACAACACCGCGGTCGATCTGACCAATGTAAAAATGTCCATGAATCCTTTTTGCGAAATCGCCGTGGAAGAAGCGATTCGTTTAAAAGAGAAAGGTATCGCGACAGAAGTGGTAGTGGTTTCTGTTGGCACAAAGAGCTGCCAAGAAACCCTGCGTACCGCGCTGGCTTTAGGCGCAGATCGTGCCATTCAAGTTGACACCGAAGACGGCCTAGATTCTTTGGGTGTGGCAAAATTACTTGCCAAAGTCGCTCAAAACGAAGCCGCCGATCTTATTATTATGGGTAAGCAGTCCATTGATTCAGACAACAATCAAACCGGCCAAATGGTCGCTGCATTATTAGACTACCCACAAGCCACCTTTGCTTCGGACGTTGTTATCGAAAATGGAGAAGCCCAAGTGACTCGTGAAATAGACGGAGGCTTGCAAACCCTATCCATTACCTTACCTGCCGTCGTCACCACGGACTTGCGTTTAAACGAACCTCGTTTCGCGTCCTTGCCTAATATTATGAAAGCCAAGCGAAAACCGCTGGAAGTAATTACACCGGCCGATTTAGGCATAGATGTGGGTTCTAATGTCAGCGTGATTGCGGTTGCACCTCCTGCTGAACGTGCGGGTGGAGTAAAAGTAGGCTCAGTAGCTGAGTTGGTCGACAAATTGAAAAACGAAGCGAAGGTGGTGTCATGAGCATATTAATTTTAGCCGAACATGATAACAAATCATTGAAGCCAGCAACCTTGAATACGGTAACCGCAGCGACACAAATTGATGCCGATGTGCATGTTTTAGTGGTGGGTTTTGAATGCCAAGCTGTGGCTGATGCCGCGTGCAACATAGCCGGAGTCAGTAAAGTGTTGATGGCGGACAATGCGGTTTACGAACATCAATTGGCGGAAAATGTGTCTAAATTAATCGTTGATGTGGCCAGTGGCTACAGTCACATTCTAGCGCCAGCGACCACAACGGGAAAAAACACCTTACCTCGTGTTGCCGCCTTGTTAAACGTGGCGCAGCTTTCTGATGTGATCAAGGTCGAGTCAGCGGATACCTTTGTACGACCTATTTACGCTGGCAATGCCATTGCGACGGTAAAAAGCACCGATTCTGTCAAAGTCATTACGGTTCGTATTACCGGTTTTGACGCCGCTGCGAGTGAAGGGGGAAGCGCTGAATGCGAAGCCGTGACCCAAGTGATTGAGTCGGATCGCAGTCGCTTTGTGAAAGAGCAGCTGGCGGTATCGGATCGCCCTGAACTAACCTCAGCCAGTGTGATCGTATCCGGTGGTCGCGGCATGGGCAATGGCGAGAACTTTGCTTTGTTAGAAGGCGTAGCGGACAAGTTAGGCGCAGCGATTGGTGCTTCTCGTGCCGCGGTTGATGCGGGCTTTGTTCCTAATGATTTCCAAGTCGGCCAAACCGGTAAAACCGTCGCACCCGATTTGTACATAGCCGTCGGCATTTCTGGTGCTATTCAACATCTTGCCGGAATGAAAGGCTCTAAAGTCATTGTCGCGATCAACAAAGACGAAGAAGCACCGATTTTCCAAGTAGCCGACTACGGCTTGGTTGCGGATTTATTTGACGCAGTTCCTGAATTAGAAAGCAGCCTTTAGTCTTTTTAAGCATTCTTTATATGGCTATAAGCTACTTAGATATAAGTTACTTAGGCATAAGTTACTTAGACACAAGCCATACAGACAAAATAACAATAATAGGAGATCAGCATGATATTCGAAGGACAAGCCATTAAGGTTGCAGTCGACGATGCCGGAGTGGCCACTGTCACTCTGGATCTGATCGGCGAATCGGTCAATAAATTTAACAGCTTAACGCTGAATGAATTGGCTAAAGCCGTGGAAGCGTTACAACACATTGATGATTTACAAGGGGTGATTTTTGCCAGCGCCAAAGATGTGTTTGTTGTCGGTGCTGACATTAATGAGTTTACTTCTTGGTTCAAATTAGAGGACGAAGAGTTAACTGACAAACTGCGTCATGCCCATCGTATTTTTAACGATATCTCCCATTTATCTTGCCCAACGGTCGCTGCGATTAACGGCATTGCTCTTGGTGGCGGCATGGAATTGGTATTGGCCTGTGATTACCGTGTGATGGCGGATTCCGCCAAGATAGGGTTACCAGAAACGCAATTGGGCATTTACCCAGGTTGGGGTGGCACAGTGCGTTTGCCGCGTTTGATTGGCGCCGACAATGCCTGTGAATGGATCTGTGGCGGCGCACAAAAACGCAGTGCCGATGCGTTAAAGGACGGCGCCGTCGATGCGGTGGTTCCGGCCAATAAAGTACAGGCCTCAGCCCGTCATTTGATCCAACAAGTGATGGACGGCAAGCTGGATTACCATGCTCGCCGTGATGAATTGCGTGCGCCTATGGTATTTTCTCCGATTGAAAAAATGATGATCTTTGAGTCGGTACGCGGTGTGGTCGGAGCCAAAGCAGGCAAACATTACCCTGCACCGATGGCGGCGATCAAAACCCTCGAAAAGGGCATCAGCCAAGACATGGACAAAGCCATTGAAACAGAGATCAAAGGCTTTGTGAAATTGGCCAAAGGCCCTGTGGCGAAATCCTTAGTAAATCTTTTCTTGAGCGATCAGCAAATTAAGAAAACCGCTGGTAAATACGCTAAAAGTGCGACACCAGTTAAACAAGCCGCGGTACTGGGTGCCGGTATTATGGGGGGCGGTGTAGCGTATCAGTCTGCTTCTAAAGGCACGCCGATCATTATGAAAGACATTCGCCCTGAAGCCCTAGAACTTGGGTTAAAAGAAGCGAATAAGCTCTTTAACGGTCAAGTAGAGCGCGGTCGCCTGACCACAGAAAAAGCCTTTAAAGCCATGAATGCCATTGTTCCGGCGTTGACTTACGGTGAATTTGCGCACGTTGATCTGGTGGTTGAAGCGGTCGTGGAAAACGTCAACATCAAAAAATCTGTGTTAGCCGAAGTGGAAACCAAGCTGGCTGATGACGCCATTCTTACATCTAATACCTCGACCATTTCGATCACGGAATTGGCGAAAGGCCTAGCACGTCCTGAAAACTTCTGTGGTATGCATTTCTTTAACCCTGTGCATCGTATGCCATTAGTGGAAGTGATTCGCGGTGAAAAAACCAGCGATGCCGCCATTGCCAAAACGGTGGCGTACGCCCAAGCCATGGGAAAAACCCCTGTTGTAGTAAACGATTGCCCAGGATTCTTGGTAAATCGTGTTTTATTCCCGTATTTCGCAGGCTTTTCTTTAATGATGCAAGAAGGCGCGGATTTCCAAGTGGTTGACAAAACCATGGAGAAATTTGGCTGGCCAATGGGCCCTGCTTACTTGCTAGATGTGGTGGGTGTGGATACCGCCTTCCATGCGGATCAAGTCATGGCAGAAGGTTTTCCAGATCGCATGAAACACGAAGGCACTAACGCGGTGGATCGTTTGTTTGAGCTAGAACGCTTTGGCCAGAAAAATGGCAAAGGCTTTTACACCTACGAACCCGATCGTAAGGGTAAGCCGAAGAAAATCTTCAACGAAGACATCAATGCTTTATTAGCGCCTGTGGTGACGTCTTCGTCTGAATTGAGCGAAGAAGACATCATTGCCCGCATGATGATCCCGCTGTGCATTGAAACCGTGCGCTGTGTGGAGGAAAACATAGTGGCATCACCGGCGGAAGCCGACATGGGCTTGATCTACGGTATTGGTTTCCCGCCTTACCTTGGCGGTGCCATGCACTACCTAGACCAAATGGGACTGCAGGCATTTTGTGACCTTGCAGACAAATACAGCCACTTAGGTAAGTTGTACGAGCCAACCGCAAAAATGCGTGAGATGGCAAACAACAATGACACTTACTACGGCGCATAATTTCCCAGAGGCTAGAGGAGAATTTCCATGAAACTGAATCCAAATGATGTCGTGATTATCGACGCGGTTCGCTCACCGATGGGCAAAACCAAAAACGGTGTTTTTCGCAATGTTCGAGCGGAAAATTTATCCGCAGGGCTGGTAAAAGCCTTGTTTAAACGCAATCCTGATGTTGATCCAAACGACGTGGAGGATTTGATCTGGGGTTGTGTTAACCAAACCCTAGAGCAGGGCTTCAACATGGCGCGTGCTGTGTCCTTGTTGGCCGGTTTGCCAATCACTACCGCAGCGCAAACGGTAAACCGTTTATGTGGTTCGTCCATGTCGGCGATTCACACTGCAGCGCAAGCCATTATGACCGGCCAAGGCGATGTGTTTGTTGTGGGCGGTGTTGAGCACATGGGGCACGTTGGCATGATGCACGGGGTGGATGTGAACCCTGCCTTGTCAAAGCACATGGCCAAAGCCTCGATGATGATGGGCGTGACAGCAGAAATGCTCGGTAAAATGCATGGCGTAAGCCGAGAAGCGCAAGACGAGTTTGCGGTGCGTTCTCATCGTTTGGCACACGAAGCGACCTTGCAAGGGCGTTTCAATAATGAAATCGTATCGCTTGAAGGCCACGATGCCGAAGGCAATAAAATCTTAGTAGAAGTGGACGAAGTGATTCGCCCTGAGACGTCGATGGAATCTTTAGCAGGTTTGAAACCTGTGTTTATGCCAAAAGTGGGCACGGTTACCGCGGGTACTTCGTCGGCGTTGTCGGATGGTGCGTCGGCCATGCTGATGATGTCGGCACAAAAAGCCGAAGAACTTGGTTTAACACCGATTGCCAAAGTGCGCAGCATGGCGGTGGCGGGTTGTGATCCAGCTATCATGGGTTATGGGCCGGTGCCGGCGACGAAAAAAGCGCTCAAGCGCGCGGGCTTAGCCATGGATGACATCGACATTGTCGAGTTGAATGAGGCGTTTGCCGCACAATCTATTCCCGTACTAAAAGACTTGAAATTGATAGATCTAGTCGATGAGAAAGTTAACTTGAACGGTGGCGCGATTGCGCTGGGTCATCCGCTTGGCTGTTCAGGTACGCGTATTTCTACGACCCTACTTAATGTGATGCGTGATAAAGACGCTAACCTTGGTTTGGCCACCATGTGCATCGGCATGGGGCAAGGCATCGCGACGGTATTTGAACGAGTGTGATGCACTAGGTTTTCCTTTCTGTCTTCGCCCCGCCTTGTGTGGGGCTTTTTTTTAGGTTCTCGGCTAGAATCATGGTGTATTTTGTGCGGTCATTTTTGTCAAAACAATAAGAGGTATCTATGAAAATAGCGGTATTGGACGATTATCAAAACAGCGTTAAAGACTTGGCATGTTTCTCTATCTTACAAGATCACGAAGTAACGGTGTTTACCGATACGCTAACCGATATCGACTTGTTGGTGGCGCGCCTAATAGAGTTTGATGCCTTGGTGCTGATTCGTGAAAGAACGCCCATAACCGAGCCATTATTGGCGCGTTTACCGCAATTAAAGCTTATTAGTCAAACGGGAAAGGTCAGTAATCATATTGATGTGAACTTGTGCCAAAAGTACGGTGTGACGGTTTTAGAAGGAAGCGGTTCGCCCGTGGCACCAGCGGAGTTGTGCTGGGGCTTGATTATGGCAGCGAGTCGTCACATACCGGCTTATGTTTCACACTTTGCCCAAGGGCATTGGCAGCAGTCGGGGGCGTTAGGGCTTGGGCGAGTGTTGCACGGATCAACCTTGGGCATTTGGGGTTTTGGCAAAATTGGTCAGCGCATAGCGCAGTACGCCAAGACATTTGGCATGAATGTTTTGGTCTGGGGCAGTGATGCTTCCCGTGCTTTAGCGCAAGAGCAAGGGTTTATTGCGGCCTCAAGCAAAGAGGATTTTTTTCAAACGGCCGATGTGATCAGTTTACACTTGCGACTCAACGGAGCCACTAAAGCCTGCGTCACAGCGCAAGATTTAGCCATGACCAAGGCGGATGTGTTGATTGTGAATACCAGCCGTGCAGAACTCATCGAAAGCGGGGCGCTTTATCAAGAAATGCTGGCTAATCCAAGCAAACAAGCGGCGGTCGACGTATTCGAAATAGAGCCAGCCACGCCAGAAAACGAACCCCTGTTGTCATTGCCCAACGTGCTTTGTACGCCTCATATAGGTTATGTCGAAAAAGGCAGTTATGAGCTTTACTTCCGGCTTGCTTTTGAAAATGTCGTCGCGTTTTATCCGTCCTAAACGACTATAGTAAAAGGGATGGATTTACTCGCCTATTGTCTTGTTAGTTTTTATTTATTGGTTGGTGAAGAAGTTTAAGTTTATAACTATATCTATTGAAACAGACAAACCGAACACACATAACATTCACAGCAGGAGAAGTAATATGTCTAATGAAAGTAAATGTCCTTTTAACCACGGCGCATCTGGCGCGAGTCAAGCCGCCGGTCGTGGTACCTCTAATAAAGATTGGTGGCCAAACCAGTTGGATTTGAAAATTTTACATCAGCACTCTGCTAAATCTAATCCAATGGGCGAAGAGTTTGATTATCAAGCCGCATTTAACAGTTTAGATCTTGATGCACTGCGTCAAGACCTGTTTGCTTTGATGACGGATTCTCAAGAATGGTGGCCAGCGGATTATGGTCATTACGGACCGTTTTTCATTCGTATGGCGTGGCACAGTGCCGGTACATACCGTACAGCCGATGGCCGTGGTGGCGCGACTTCAGGTACTCAGCGTTTTGCCCCTTTGAACAGCTGGCCAGACAACGTCAACCTAGACAAAGCACGTCGTTTACTTTGGCCCATCAAGCAGAAATATGGCAGCAAAATTTCTTGGGCAGATTTAATGATTTTAGCGGGTAACTGCGCCCTTGAGTCTATGGGCTTTGAAACCTTTGGGTTTGCGGGTGGCCGTGTGGATGTATGGGAACCAGAAGACGACATTTACTGGGGTTCTGAAGGGGAATGGCTGCAAGAAAGTGGCGGTAAAAACGACCGTTACTCTGGCGATCGTGATTTAGAGAATCCATTAGCCGCGGTTCAGATGGGTTT
Source organism: Marinomonas vulgaris (assembly GCF_018145875.1). Lineage (GTDB taxonomy): Bacteria > Pseudomonadota > Gammaproteobacteria > Pseudomonadales > Marinomonadaceae > Marinomonas > Marinomonas vulgaris. The sequence continues at coordinate 58,947 of NZ_JAGSSV010000015.1, forward strand.
GATTTATGTAAATCCAGAAGGGCCAGATGGTAAGCCTGATACGTTGGCATCGGCTCGCGATATTCGCGACACCTTTGCTCGAATGGCGATGAACGATGAAGAAACCGTCGCATTGATTGCTGGTGGTCACACCTTTGGTAAAGCTCATGGTGCTGGCGATGCCGCACAAGTGGGCGCTGATCCTGAAGCAGCAGGTCTTACTGAGCAAGGATTTGGTTGGAGCAATTCACAAGGCACTGGTAATGGTGTCGACACGATTAGTAGTGGTCTAGAAGGTGCTTGGACGAAAAATCCAATCAAATGGGACAATGGTTTCTTTGAAAACTTGTTTGACTACGAGTGGGAATTGACTAAGAGCCCAGCAGGCGCTTGGCAGTGGACACCAAAAGGAACCGCAGGTTCTAATAGTGTGCCTGATGCTCACGATGCGACTAAACGTCACGCCCCTATGATGTTTACTTCGGATATGGCATTACGTGAAGATCCAATTTACGGGCCGATTTCGAAACGTTTTTACGAGAACCCAGACCAGTTAGCCGATGCCTTTGCTCGCGCTTGGTTCAAACTGACGCATCGCGACATGGGGCCATTGTCTCGTTACTTGGGGCCTTTGGTACCAAAAGAAGAATTGATTTGGCAAGATCCGATTCCAGCACCAACTGAGCCACAAGTCTCAGAGCAAGATGTTGAGACATTAAAAGGTAAATTAGCGACGTCTGGTTTGTCTGTGGCACAGCTTGTGTCAACGGCATGGGCGTCTGCTTCAACTTACCGCGGTTCAGACATGCGCGGCGGTGCTAACGGTGCACGTTTACGTCTTGCACCACAAAAAGATTGGGAAGTGAACCAACCGGAGCAGCTAGCGAGCGTGTTGAGTTCATTGGAAGCGATCCAAAAAGAATTTAACAGTGAGTCTGCTGCGCAGATTTCAATGGCCGATTTAATTGTTCTAGCGGGCGGTGTAGGCATTGAGAAAGCGACTAGTGCGGCAGGTCAAACCTTGGTGGTGCCATTCACACCAGGTCGTACTGATGCAACGCAAGAGCAAACTGACGTAGAGTCTTTTGCGGTGCTTGAGCCAATCGCCGATGGTTTTAGAAATTACCAAAAAGGTCGTTACACAGTGACCACGGAAGAAATGTTGTTGGATAAGGCGCAATTGTTGACCCTATCTGCACCAGAAATGACCGTGCTAGTGGGTGGTTTGCGAGTGCTTAATGCCAATACAGACGGATCGGCTCACGGTGTGTTCACGGATCAGCCAGAAACCTTGACCAATGATTTCTTTGTGAATTTGTTAGACATGGGTACTAAATGGTTTGCTACCTCAGAAGAGGAAGACGAGTTTCAAGGTCGCGATCGTTCCACTGGTAAGATCAAATGGACGGCAAGCCGCGCCGATTTGGTCTTCGGTTCGAATTCGCAACTTCGCGCAATTGCTGAAGTCTATGCTTGTTCCGATTCACAAGATCGCTTTGTGACGGATTTCGTAAAAGCTTGGACGAAAGTAATGGAGCTGGATCGTTTCGATCTCGCTTAATCTCCTAGTGTTACCAACGCCCAACCCCGTGTTCTGAAAAGAGCACGGGGTTTTTTTGATATTTATTCGCAAAAACAACCAATTGTTAAAAATGGTTATTAAAAGGTAGCGATTTGTAAGCAACTGTTATAAATTCAGCAAAATTTTGACGCTTTTCTCACTTTGTCAAAATGGTTATCCAACAAAGGTATTCAAAAATGAAGGTATCCCATAAAGTCGTGCTGTCTGCTTCCATTGTGGTAGCGTTGGCGTTCGCAGCCTATTCTTGGTTGCAGTACAGCAATTTGAAAAATGCGTTGTATGAGAAAACGACTACTAGCACCCAAGAAACCAGTAAATCATTGGCTTTACAGCTGAATAATTGGCTGAACGGTAAGGTTGCGCTGATCAATACAGTGTCTCAAACAATCGATGCAGATTTTAGTCAAAGCAGTATTCAAAGCGCTTTTGATACCCCTATTTATAAAGAAGAATTTCTTATCCTCTTTGGTGGTTTAGCCACAGATGGTAAACCTATTACTAACGATCCTAGCTGGAACCCACCAGGTTGGGACGGTCGAAAACGTCCTTGGTATCCATTAGCGAAACAACATCAACGTGCTGTGCTAACGGAACCTTATAGCGATGCAGCGACGGGTGAAATTTTGATTTCGGTAGTGGCTAATTTTACCGACAAAGGTGTGTTTAAAGGGGCTTTTGGCGGTGATTTAAGTTTGAAAACCGTATCTGATGCCGTTAATACGCTGACCTTCGATGATACCGGTTACGCGTTTTTAATGAACAAGACCGGTAAAGTGATCAGTCATCCGGATACGACGCTAAACGGCAAGCCAGTGTCTAGCTTTTTACAGCAGAGCGTGTCTTCTTTGAGCAATGATCTGGTGGAGAACCAATTAAAAGATGGTACGTCTGTATTGGTTTCTTTTACTCCGTTAACCGATTTGTATGGTGCTGACTGGTACGTGGGTGTGGTGCTGGACGAAGACAAGTTGTTTGCCAACGTTCGTGAATTTGGGTGGATTGCTTTCTTCGGTACTCTGATAGCGGTCTTGTTGGTATCTGCAGTGTTGTATTTTGTGATTACCCGTTTACTGCAGCCTCTACTAGCGCTTCGTCAGTCGTTGCAAGATATTAATAACGGTCAGGGTGATTTGACTAAGCGGTTAGAAATCATCAGCAATGATGAGTTCGGCGATGTGTCAGGTGAATTCAATCAGTTCATTGGTTTCTTACAGCAGCTGATCAGTGAAGTGAAAGGCCGCTCACTCAATGTGCGAACGAATACAGATAAAACGGCCGCCTCGTCTGATCGTTCGTCAGCCGAGTTACATACTCAGCTCAGTGAGTTGGATCAGCTCGCTACCGCCATGCACGAAATGTCGGCAACGGCACACGATGTGGCCGATAATGCTCAGACTGCTGCGCATCGCGCGAGCCAAGCCGATGTGGCGGCGAAAGAGGGTGAGGTTATTGTCGATCGCACCACAACCTCTATTGCGCAATTGACTCACCAAATGGGTGATGTAGTGACTACCATCAATCAGTTGGTTGAATACAGCGATAATATTGAATCGATTTTGACTGTGATTACAGATATCGCAGACCAAACTAATCTATTGGCCTTAAATGCAGCGATTGAAGCAGCGCGAGCCGGTGAGCAAGGTCGTGGCTTTGCTGTGGTCGCTGATGAAGTTCGTACTTTGGCGTCGAAAACCCAAGAATCGACAGAGCAGATCAACAAGATGATTCAGCAGCTACAATCGGGTGTACGCAGTGCTGAAAAAGTCATTCTTGAAAGTCGTGAAAATGCTAATAGCACTCAGCAAATTGCCGATCAAGCAAAAGTATCCTTAGAGGCGATTCGCTCCAGTATCATTGAAATTAATGAAATGACGGTACAAATTGCCGCAGCAGCCGAAGAGCAGAGCGCCACATCAAATGAGATTAACCGCAATACCACGAATATTCGTGATATTAGTCAATCGGTGTCCGATGCGGCGAAAGAGCAGTCGGATCTCTGCAGTACCATGGTAGAAATCACCACGGAGCAGGCTGCGTCGTTGAATAAATTTAAGGTATAAGTTTATAAAGCGATAAAACCAAAACGACGAATAAAAAAGCGAGAGTGGCCAAGGTTCCTCTCGCTTTTTTGTGTCTTGTGTTGATGAATTTATGCCTGTGACTCTATGGCGCTTTGAATCGATTGACGTAAATTGTCTGGCAAGGCAATGGCACTTTTTGCTTGTTTGCAAAAACACACATAGGTGACGTCTGCATCAGCCACTAGCTTGCCTGTTTGTTGGTTAATGATGGATTGTTTCATGGTAATACTGCGTTGGCTCAGCTGAGCATAGCGGGTTTGTACGTCTAACACATCACCGAAGCGAGCCTCGGCTTTAAAGTTAATGTTGATGTTGACCACAGGCCAAACGTAGTTTTCCATCCATTCTGTGCTTTCGGACATTTGCTCGAAAAAATCCCAGCGACCCTCTTCTAAAAATTCCAAATAGCGCGCGTTGTTAACGTGCTGAAACAGATCTAAATGATAACCTCGTACTTTTATTTGCACGGTGCTGAGCATGGTGTTTCTCCCTCGTTATTATTTTTAGGCAATATTGTTTAGGCGATAAAGTAATATCAGCCCAACAGACTAAAAGTCCTATGTCGAGATGGAAATAACAAAAACGCTCGACTTTACTGACAGGGAGTTTTGCGTGATATTGATGGTTCATTAAACACGACCTTAGAGGTGACTATGTTAAGCAAAGAAACGACCGGACTGGTTATCGTTGATGTACAGGGAAAGTTGGCCAGTATTGTTCACGATAGCGTACAGGTTGTGGCGAATTTGGTAACCCTGGTGAAAGCCGCAAACCGAATGGAATTGCCTATTATCTGGTTAGAACAAAATCCAGAAAAATTGGGCGATACGATACCAGAACTGCGCGAGCTGCTGACGTCGTCTCCTCGCATTGCTAAATACACCTTTAGTGCTTGTGGCGAGCCGGCATTTGTGAAAGCCGTCAAACAGGCTAAGCGTGAGAACTGGCTGATGACGGGCATAGAAGCTCATATTTGCGTGTATCAAACCGCTATGGATATGAAGGCGTTGGGGTACTCAGTAGAGCTGGTGGCGGATTGTGTATCGTCTCGTCGTGTTGAAAACAAAGACCTAGCGGTGGCCAAGTTGGCTCGCGCTGGTGTGGAAACCACGTGTTTGGAAATGTGTTTGTTTGAGTTGATCAAGGATTGTCGTGCGGCGGAATTTAAAGATGCACTGCGCCTGATTAAATAGTTACGCTTTGTGGTTTAATTCCCTCACTGTTTTATTGATTTCATTATACCGACACAAGGCAAGCACGATGAACTTAGACAAATCGAAAAAGCGTATCGCTAAAAAAGTAAAAATGGGCTTCAAAGGTTATCCGCAATTGTCCATTGCCTATTATGGTGAAACGGTAGACCTGGCTACCGAGGTGGTCGTGACCTTTACGGCAGAAGAGGGGGCCGCACCTCAAGATCAACGCTTTGTCGGCCAAACGGATGTTCGTGAAGACGAAGTGATTCAATCGGCGCTAGTGAAAATCATGGAGCGCACAGACGCGAAAACCGTGCTGGAAGTGGCTGGCGTGAGCCTTAAACAGAGCTAGTCGTTATTTGCATCGTTAATCGCACGGTTTATACAAAAGGAGGCGTATATATGAAGTATCTGATGTTGGTTCTGGTAATCGTGTTGGCGGGTTGTAGCAGTGCGCCCAAGGGTATTACCCCAGTAGATGGATTTCAGCTAGAGCGTTATTTGGGCACTTGGTATGAGATAGCACGACAAGATCATTCATTTGAAGATGGGCTGTCTAAGGTATCCGCCACTTATTCTATGCAAGAAGATGGCGGCGTGGCTGTGTTGAACAAAGGCTACTCGAAAGAAGAAAATAAATGGCAAGAGGCGCAAGGTCGGGCGTATTTCGTAGCATCGTCGGACGTGGGTCATCTTAAAGTTTCATTCTTTGGGCCTTTTTATGGGGCTTATGTGATCTTTGAATTGGACAAAGAACATTATCAATATGCGATGATTTCCGGCCCAAATCGCGACTTTTTCTGGTTGCTGGCCAGAACACCGACAATTTCGGAGTCAGTGAAAGCAGAGTTGCTTGAAAAAGCACGCGTTCAAGGGTTTTCAGTGGACGATTTGATCATGGTTGAGCAACCATAAAGGCGATGATTCCTGTTTCAGAAGAAAGAACAAGTAATCGATTGCTTGTTTCCTTCTTCTGAGCAAACGGCTTGATAAGCGGTCGGGTTTTGAATAAGGGCATAGTGGGCGTCTGAGTCGCGGCATTGAGCGATAAAGCGTGCGTAGTTTTCATCAAATTTGCGCCTGATGTTTTCCTCGTTGGTTGAGTCTTCTTGTTCCTCATGCTCCTTAATAGACGCGGTTTTGGCTTTATCGATCAGATACGTTAATTCGTTGTTACGCTGGCGTGCTTGATGACAAAAAGCGCTGTTGGGTGTGTTCGCAGCGCATTCTTCAAGAGTCGCCTGCAGCGTTTCTTTTTCCCGCTGATTCTGTTTCAAGTCGGTGTCGGGCGCTGATGAAAACGTGTCGCGCCGGTTGAACTCATTACTCACTGCGCGGTCTGTTATGCGAGCTTGCGTTCGCTGCAATTGTGCCTCTTTGGCCAAACAAGCCTTGCCAAAGGCTATTAAAGATTCGTTGCCATGGGCAACCGCGGTTAAGCTAAAAGCCAGTAGCACCAGTAGGCAATATATCACGCGGGCAAAGGCATATTTTGTAAGCATTTTTTGAAGTCTCTATTCTGGACTACGATAACCGAGTCGACGAGTGAGTAAGCACAGGTGAGTGTATCTTTGCTTGCGAGTGAGCGCAAAAGCATGTTTTTATTTTTACATTGACTCAATGACGGCAAAGATGGAGACCACCAGTGAACAACTCATATGGATTAGAGACGCATCCGTTGCGCGATGCTTTGTACGCGGAGCTGCATTCCCGACCTTTTCAAGTATTACCCAGCCCCGCTCGGGTTAGCTGTCTGGCGGTGATCATAGGGCCGGAACAAAAGCAGGCAGAATTTGAGCATTTTTGCTCCTTATATAGTTACTTTAACTGTGAGCCACCAGGGCAAGATGGTGTGTGTTTTGAAATAGATTTTGGCCACTTTAAAATTCGCCGTGACAATCATCTTGAATTCACCTCTTACATGGTCACTCACACAAATGTTGATGCTTCATTGGGGCTTTTTGAGCAAAATGCTTTGGCCTGTTTGCCTCTAGAGTGGCTTTCCAGTTTACCGGGCAAAACCATTGCTGTGTTTCATGTGGCGGTGGAAGATGCGCGTACTGTGCCCGAGCCTGACTTGGCCTTGGTGAAAAGTCACTTTGAAGGCATGCGCCTGGTCGGCAGTCGACCGCAAAATGGAGATGCACAAGTCTGGACCAGTTTTCAGCTTCATAGTGATGGCTGCGGACGTTTTTTGATTTATAACAAAAACATGAGTGACAGCCAGTTGGGGCGTATGGTTCAGCGAGTGGTTGAAATCGAAACGTACCGATTAATGGCGATGCTAGCCTTGCCAATGGCCAGAAAGTACAACGCTGAGTTGGTGCAAAATGATGAAAAATTAGCGCGTACGACCGCCAGTCTCGCTGACCCAAGCGAAGCATCAGATGAACAAGCGCTACTGAGTGAACTCATCGATATGGCCGCTTGGGTTGAAGCGGCACGAGCAAAGAGTGCCTTTCGATTTAGCGGAACACGTGCCTACCATGACCTCATTGTAAAACGTTTGGCCGAACTCAAAGAAGACGAAGTATCAGGACATTTGACCATTACCGAATTCATGACGCGCCGTTTAACCCCTGCCGTTAGAACCTGTAACACCGCCGACAAACACTTAGAAAGTTTGTCGACTCGCATTGATCGAGTGTCCGATATGATGCGCACGCAAGTCGAGATGTCTATTCAATCGCAAAACCAGCAGTTACTCACTTCTATGGACAGACGTTCGAAGATTCAACTGGCTATGCAGCATACAGTAGAAGGTTTGTCGGTCGCGGCGATCAGTTATTACAGCGTTGGTCTGCTGAAGTTTTTAATCGAAGCTGTGTACGACAAGGGGGTAAATTTCGATAAAAGTCTGGTAATTGGCTTGTCTGTGCCGGTCGTAGTGGGTGGCGTTTGGTTTGCAACACGAAAAATACACAAACGTTTCTTATTGCTTGCTAAAGCGAGGGAGGATAAAGACAAGCAAATGTAGCATGATCGTATGTCAATCAGTTTAGACGTGGGATGAAACCTTTTGACCCCAATCTCGTATCTACTCTAATAAGAAGCCTTCAACGAGAGGAAACGCTATGAATCGTCGACATTTTTTAATGGGAACCGCCTGTGTGTTAGGCGCAGCAAAGGCATTGAACCTGCCTGCAGTAGCCGCCAGTTCTGAGTCAAACTTTGAAGTCACTCGCACCGAGCAAGAGTGGCGAGATATGCTGACTAAATTCGAATATCAGGTAATGCGTGAAGAGAAAACGGAACGGCCGGGAACCAGTGAGTTATTAGGTGAAAAGCGCGTTGGCACTTATCATTGTAAGGGGTGCGACCTGCCTTTGTACCCCAGCGAAACGAAATACGAAAGTGGCACCGGCTGGCCAAGTTTTTACGAAAGCCTACCAAATTCAGTGGGTACAAAAGAAGACAATGGCTTCTTTATGACGCGCACCGAAGTGCATTGTCGTCGTTGTGGTAGTCACCTTGGTCATATTTTTGAAGATGGTCCAAAACCAACCGGTTTACGTCATTGTTTGAACGGTGTTTCATTGACATTTAATCCAGCATAACGAGTGGGATTTAAAAAGTTTTCATCTTTTTTTAAATAATTGAAACTTTTGTGAAACCCCATCGTATTTATCATTAACCATGACAACATAGTGATGGATAAATTAATTGAGGAATAAAACAATGAAATTATTAACCCTTGTTTCTGCTGCAACAATTTTAACACTTGCTGGTTGTTCTACTGGTGGAATGAAAACAGCGGATGAAAATATGAATCCAATGGTGGGCGGCGCACCAATGTATGCCAGCAAAAACATCATTGAGAATGCCGTGAATTCGAAAGACCACACTACCTTGGTTGCTGCAGTAAAAGCCGCTGGTCTGGTTGAGACGTTACAAGGCCCTGGTCCTTTCACTGTTTTTGCTCCAACAAACTCGGCATTTGATGCCTTGTCAGAAGGCGCGGTTGCTAACCTCCTTAAGCCTGAAAACAAAGCGGCACTGACTAAGGAAGATGCGAATAAGTCCCGCGCATGAGACAATTCATTTTTAACCTTCGAGCCTGACCATGTCACATCAACT
>NZ_JAGSSV010000016.1 GCF_018145875.1 Marinomonas vulgaris
ACTGAGTAAAAAAGCAGCCTCTAAGGGGGCGATAAGTTATCCACAAAACGATCCGTTGAAAGTTTTGCAAGACGCTCATTATAGAAATTTGTTTTCGTGTTTTAAATTTCGCAAAAAAAGAAAATCTACTTCTCAAATAATAGATTGGGCCATTTGTTTTCGCGCCAAACCCATCGACTAAAACAGGTTTTAGAGTATTTTTTATTTTTTTCACTAAAATGTTTTGGATACCGCCATCATGGATAAGAAAGTTTTTATTAAGACTTTCTTTCTCAATGATGTGTACTAAATTTTTAGCTTCAAATTTTGATATTTTTTTATTTTCTATGAGATCTTTCAACGAAGATGATATTTCCCCATTTTCGTCTCTTACTATTTCTACAGATATGCCATAACCAAGATTAGTCTCTATGTAACCATAATATTTTGGAATAATTTCACTTTCTGATTTTCTTTCAAAAAAAAACTTCTCATTTAAATTTTGTTTTTTTGAATTGTTTCTTTGTATTTTTATAAATCTATCTTTTTCATCAGGATGTAGATAAATATCTCTTGCTCCACCTGATGTAAAATACGATTTTTTATCTAATATAACCATATAAAAATCCTATTGAAATATAGTGTTAGGAAAAAATTATATCATAATGTTCTAGAACTTTTTCAAACTGGACGTCGTTACCACCATTTTTTATATTATGCTGTGCGAGTCCTATGTTTCTGTTGTTTTTTAGAGCTAATCCACCGCTGCTATAACCTGTTTTTTTGCACTCAGTATTGTTTCTAATCGCCATGACCTTAAGCCACAAATCATCGGCATTTGGGCAAAGTTTACTGAATAGCTCTATGTTTACTGTATCCTTATGCAAAGAATTCGGCGGATATAGGATACCACCGCAGCCTGTTAGCATAATTTGATGAGAGGGTTCATCTGTTTGGATATCATAGCCCCATTTTTTATAGATATCAGGTTTTCCGTTTTCAAGTATTTTAATTCTATGAGCGCGATGACCAATTATTTTTTGAGGGGATTTTTTTTGTTCTTGCACCAAAATGTCTATCGTGTCGGGTGCATATAAAAAATCATCATCAATAGTGATAATGTAGGCATCAGGGTAGAGCAGTATCGTTGGGATGATTTTTTTATAAGACTTATAATTAGGACAGAAATTTATTTCCAAACCACGATTTTTTTGTTTAAGTAAAATTTCTGGTAGGTTTTTTTCTGAAAACTCATTTTCATCTAGCCATAATATAATTCTATTAGGTTGTACTGACTGCTCGCCGATAGATTCAATGGCTAGATGTACTTCGTGAATTTTCGTGGAGAAAGTAGTCAAACTAACGATAACTTGACTGTTAAGATGAAGCGCATTAGAAACTAAGGGAGACGTTGAATGCAAAGCTGATGCTTGCAACTGCTCAACTTTGATCGACGTATCGATAAGAGACTGGATATCCCTCATATTTCGCATTATTTTTTTTCGCTGTTGAGTATTTTTTTTAAGTTTCTTTATTATCTTGGAAATCATTCTTGTTACTCAATAAATAATTCTTGTATGTTCAGCTTAAAAGCTGATTCTTATTTACAATAATGAAAAAAGAGTTTTTTCTTAACAACTATTCTTAGATAAAATAACCGTGTTATGGATTTTTTACTATTCATATATTGACCATTTCTATATTTTGATTAAGGACAATGGCGAGGGCTTTACTACAGATAGAAACATGCCCCTGAATATGCTGATTGGGTAGCGGTCTAGACTCAAAAAGGTCAAAAATACCCATTTACTCAACAAATTGTCTACCACTTAACTGTGGGTTTTACTAAATATTTTAGTGGCGAGTAATAAAAACACAGTGCCATTTACATGCTGCGGTCAAGGTTAGAAAATAGCAGTTTTGAAAGAATTTATCGAGCAGGACTTGGTCGTTTTTTAGTTGTTTTATACGAGACGGATAGTTTGTCAGTAGAAAGCTCTGCCTCATTAACGTATCGCACACTTTCTGGCGCATACGATTGGCTAACCTTATATGTTTGTGACTTTTTACCTAAAGAAGAGTGTGTAGCAAGGTTGATTCACCAAAAGCCTCTAAATAGGTTAAATTAGCCTATTTAGAGGCGAAAAGTGCTGAAAAGCAAAATACAGCGATTTTTGATGGATAAAGGAAACCGATTATTTAGGTTATTGAATACCCCAAGTATTGTGGCAACCACAATGCAATTTGTGGGAAAAACATAACCAACAACAAAGCGCTGAACATAGTCACCATAAACAGTAACGCCCAACCAAATGTCTGCTCTAAGCGGATATTCGCCACTTTCGTGGTGACCATTAAATTAATGGCGACAGGTGGGGTAAACTGACCAATGGCGATGTTCATGGCTAATAAGATACCAAACCAAATGGGGTTCCATTCGAAATGGGTCATTAAAGGCACTAAGATGGGGGTTAAAATTAAGTAAATCGAAATAGCATCCAGTAACATACCGGCAAACAAAACAAGCAGCATAACCAGAAGCAGTAATGTTAATGAGTTATCTGAAATCGAAAGAATCACATCCGCTAAACGTGTAAATGTCCCTAACGTTGTGCCTGCCCAAGCAAAAATGCCCGCTAAAGAAATAATGAGCAATACTATGCCCGAAATTTTCACCGCTTCATTAAACAGTGATAACAGGCTAGACAGGGTTAGCAAACGATAAATAAATGCGCCAATGAATAAACCATAGGTTACCGCAACCACGGCGGCTTCTGTTGGGGTAAATAATCCTGAACGTAATCCCCCCAAAATAATAATGGGTGCTAATAAGGCCGGAATGGCTTTGATAAAGCTTTCTTTAACGGAAAGGCGTTCCGCATCCGGTTCCGCATCAGGGGCTTCCCAACCATTTCTTTTTGATAAAAAATAGGCTGGTATTAATAAAGAGGCACCAGCTAATAACCCTGGAAATAACCCCGCAGCAAATAAAGCTCGTAAATCCAGACCAGGAATCATCACTGAGTACAAAATTAACGCAATAGAAGGTGGAATCAGGATCGCGGTAGAAGAGGCCGCAGCAATCAAAGACGCTGAAAAAGGGCGAGGGTATCCTGCTTTGGTCATACTTGGTAGCATCACCATAGCAACCGCGGCGGCATCGGCAGGCCCAGAGCCGCTCATGCCACCCATGATTAAGCAGACCAAAACAGCCACTAATGTTAATCCACCATAGCGACGGCCAATCAACGATTGCGCCAAATTAACTAAACTGGCGGCAACACCTGCCCGCTCAAATATAAGCCCTGTTAAAATAAATAACGGAATCGCAATCAGTGGGTATTTCGCCACACTGTTATACGTATTCGTTCCTAATGTGGCCAACATATCAGGAGATAACCCGGTGACTATACCTGCTGCGCCGCCTAACCCTAATGCAAAAGCGACGGGCATACCTAGGAATAAACACGCCCCGAAAACAACTAACATCCATAAATCAGGGCTCATTGCTGTGCCTCTACTGAATAATCATCCTGCTTTAAACGGCTGACTAGGTTCTGAGTACTACGAAAAATAATAGCAACGGCAAGTAGCGGTAACCAAATTAAGTAGATCCAAGTAGGGTAACCTAAACCGGGTGACGTGGATTCCCACGTAAACTCTTCATAAGTTAATAAGCCCCCATACCAAACAATTAAGCTAAGCACGATAAGACTGCCTAACCACTGTATAACATAGACAATGCGACGACCGGTTGGACCCAAATATTTTTCTAGTAGAGTAACGCGAATATGTTCATTACTTTTTGCGGCAACTGCGGCGCCTGAAAAAGCCAATATGACAATTAGAAACACTGAGAATTCTTCAGTAAAAGCAAAAGAAGCATTGGTTGTATAACGTACTAATACGTTAGCCAAACTGATGATGCAAATAGACCCTAAGGCAATGATTCCTAACCAGGATTCAAGTGAAAAAGTATTTTTTGACATGATGTAAAGCCAGTTGTTAAATACTCAAGGTTAAGCATTTATATTTAACCTTGAGTGAGTTTTTGATCCTTAAACAGCCGTTATGAACTAGCGATTGTTAATGGCTGTTTGTGCGGCTTCTACTAAGTCTTCACCAATTTTTGGTATCCATTTTTTGTAGACGCCTTGAGTGGCAGTAACAAAAGCTTGGTGTTGTTCAGGCGTAAGCTCTGTCACTTCTACACCACGGTCACGAATAGATTGCAGTGTGGCATCTAGATCGGCACGTGATTTAGCAATTTCCCACTGACCAGCATCATAGGCGGCTTGTTTTAACAGCTGTTGATCTGCCGCTGATAATTTAGACCAAACACGCTTACTCGCACCAAAAATAAGTGGATCATTCATGTAGTGCCAAAGCGTTAGGTATTTCTGATTAGCACGATCGGCACGCGCTACATCAAATACCGAGAGAGGGTTTTCTTGACCATCAACCGCGCCTGTTGTTAAGGCAGGTAACGCATCTGTCCAGCTCATTTGGGTAGGGTTAGCACCCAGTGCATTAAAGGTATCTAGAAACAGTGGCGAACCAACAACACGAACTTTTAAGCCGTTTAAATCCGCTGGTTGAGTTAAAACACCGCGCGAGTTAGATAACTCACGAAAGCCATTTTCACCCCAAGCCAAAGGAACAACACCCCGTTTTTCAACGGCATCAAAAACCATTTGGCCTGCTTTACCTTGGGTAATCGCATCCACCGCCGCGTTGTCAGGCATTAAGAAAGGCAATGAGAAAAGGTTAGCTTCTGGTACTTGAGTAGACCAGTTAATGGTTGAGCCAACGGCCATATCAATTAAGCCACTGCGCATCGCAGAAAATTCACGGGTTTGATCGCCTGATACCAATTGGGCATTAGGGTAAACTTTTAGCGTAATACGACCCTCTGAACGTTCTTCTACCAACTCAGCCCATTTACTGGCTGCTTGTCCCCAAGGAAAGGCGTCCGATAAAACAGTAGAAACCGAAAATTCACGGGTTTCTTGTGCAAAAACAGGGGCAGCCCCTAAGCTTAAACAAGCCGTACTTAATACTAGCCATTTTTTGATGTTCATTAGTTACTCCAGCGTTATTTTTTTTAGGTGAGCGATATTAACAGAAGTTCAGACTAGACTTAACTTTATATAAGGACGACGAGCTAGCCTTGGGGGAAAAAATTGAATTTTCGATATAAAAAGACTTAACACATGACATTTATCAAAACAGGGTTTTGAGTAAGAAGCGTCAACAAGAAGTAGTACGAATATTTTGACGCTGGACATGCGGGCGATTTTCACCAGCAATTCGTCAGTTTTCGTCGCGCTATTTTTAACCTACTGTCTTCTAACCAAGATGACCACAGTAAAAACTGGGCGTTTTTGCAAGCTGATGACGGTCAATGGAATCCTGCACCTTTTTACGATGTTACTTATAGTCCGCATCCATTTAACGAGCATGTCATCGCATACCAACACTCAATCTATGCGACCCACCAAAAGTGGGGCATTTATCTGCCTACTGCGTCCGTTTAACTCTTTAATACTAATGGGGGGCAAACTCCTAAGAGCTTAATAGATCAGTGAGACTTATTTTGAAAAACATAGAAACGACGAACCCAACCACACGATCATCCACCACACCAACATATTCAGATCGTCAGCAGCGGATTTTGCGTTTGCCCAAATAGCCCATGCCGAACTTTATGTGGCAACAAGTGGCGAAGTTAACGCGGGCTAAGCTGTTTTTTAACGGCCTCAACAAACTCTTCAAAGTCACTCAGCCTATGTTCTACTACGTGTTTCACGATATCGAGGTTAAGTGTTTGGTAGTCATGAACTGCAATATTACGTAAGCCAACCATTTTCTGAAGACTTAACGCGAGAGGCGCAGAAATAAAACCGGCTTTTTTGAGTAATTCAAAGCTGTCGCGACTGCTTTGGGGGATGCCTGTTTGGTGCTGCTTGTTAAGTATATTAGCCGCATCAATGCTGGATTCGCAGGCGCGCTGAAGATTCAGAATTATAGAATCTTGGCTGGTGTAATCTGTATCGAAGTTCTTTTTTGCTATAGCGTAAACGTCTCGAATGCGTTTCAAACAGCGATCAACCGTTGCTAGCTTATTGAGTACTGAGTCGTTCATTTTAAGTACTCCTGCAAAATGTCTGCCCGTTCTTCGTTTAGATGCTGATACATGGACATGATCTGCATTTCAAACTTAGCTTGTTCGTTCTCGCTGCCGAAAAGTAGCTCGCCATTCATGATGACTTGGTTTTGTAAGACCGTTGAAGCGGTTAATAAGTCTACCAAGTCGACATCCTTATCGAGTTTGATGGCAAGGATTTGCTCTAGGTCGAAACGTGCTACTGAGTCTAATTTTTTCTCGAGCAGCACGGCAATATCGACATCACTTGAAGGGCCGGCACTGCCATCTGCTTGCGAGCCAAACAAATAGACCAATCTAACCTCTGGCATTAACTGCCTTAGTGTGTGTGTTAGATCCTTTCTATTCAGCATTGTGCCACCTTTTATTTTTGTGATTATTCAATATTCTGGATCTGTTCTCTCATTTGTTCAATTAGAACTTTCAGTTCCACGGCGCTTTGTGTGGTTTCAACGACGATGGATTTCGACGATAGGGTGTTGGCTTCGCGGTTGAGTTCTTGCATTAAGAAGTCGAGGCGGCGGCCAATGGGGCCTTTTTGTTGCAGCTGACGGCGTACTTCTTTGGTGTGGGTGGCTAAGCGGTCTAGTTCTTCGGCCACGTCGGCTTTCTGTGCCAGCATGACGATTTCTGCTTCCACGCGCATTGGGTCCAGTTCGACTTTGGCGGCGGCCAGTTTGTCGAGCAGGTTTTGTTTTTGCGCGGCGATGATTTTAGGTAGGTTGGCTTGCACTTCTACTACGATGGCATCGATGGCGTCGAGGCGTTGTTCGATGATGTCTTTCAGCTCTGCGCCTTCGCGTAGTCGGACTTGAATCAGCTCTTCAACAGCCTGATTAAACAGCGCGACGACGGCTTTTTTCATCATGTCGAAGTCGGTGCCTTCTTCACTCAAGATGCCCGGCCATTTCAAGATGTCGAGAGGGTTGGCTGGGTCGAGGTCTTTAAACCAGGTGCCGAGCGAATCGATGGCGCTGGCCAGTGCCTGGGCGTTGTCCGAGTTGATTTTTAGACTGGTGGCGGCCTTATCGACTGCTTGAAAACGCAGCTGGCATTCGAGTTTGCCGCGATTGAGTCGTTTGCGCAGCACGTCGCGAAAAGCAAATTCCAATTCACGAAAATTTTCTGGTAAGCGGAAGCTAGGCTCTAGATAGCGCTGGTTGACGGAGCGCACTTCCCAGCTGATGCTGCCCCAGTCGTATACGGCTTCTTGGCGTGAAAAGGCGGTCATGCTTGCGGTCATGTTGAATCCCTAAAGTAAGGCAAATTAAAAAACTAAAGGCGCATTGTAGCCTAACCCAGCAGGCTTCGACAGTTTGCTTTGTGGAGGGTTTCCCCGTGACTTTCCTGAGGCTGGGGGCGCAATTTTATGCCAGTTCGTTATAATTGCGCCTTTATGACGATGCAACAAACAGAGAGAGCCAGTATGCGCCCAAGCGGAAGAGAAGTAGACCAATTACGCCCCCTAAAAATTACCCGCAACTTTACCAAGCACGCGGAAGGTTCCGTTCTTATTGAATGTGGCGATACCAAGGTCATCTGTACCGCCACCGTTGTGCCAGGTGTGCCGCGCTTTTTGCGCGGCAAGGGACAAGGTTGGATTACCGCCGAATACGGCATGTTGCCACGTTCCACCGGTAATCGTATGGACCGCGAGGCCGCGCGCGGCAAACAGGGTGGCCGCACGGTTGAAATTCAGCGTTTGATTGGTCGTTCTTTGCGCGCCGCGGTGGATTTGAAAAAGCTTGGCGAAAATACCATCACCATTGACTGCGA
Source organism: Marinomonas vulgaris (assembly GCF_018145875.1). Lineage (GTDB taxonomy): Bacteria > Pseudomonadota > Gammaproteobacteria > Pseudomonadales > Marinomonadaceae > Marinomonas > Marinomonas vulgaris. Next base: position 7,922 of record NZ_JAGSSV010000016.1, read on the forward strand.
TGTGATTCAAGCCGACGGCGGCACACGCACCGCATCGATCACCGGTGGTTTCGTGGCGTTGGCGGATGCCATGCGAGTGTTGGTTGAAAACAAAAAAATCAAACAGAACCCTATTGTGTCGCAAATTGCCGCAATTTCCGTGGGCGTGTACAAAGGCGTTCCGGTATTGGATTTGGATTACCCAGAAGACTCTAACGCCGAAACGGACATGAACGTCATTATGAACGACAAGGGCGGCTTCATTGAGATTCAAGGCACCGCTGAGGGCGAAGCGTTTAGCGACGAACACATGATGGGCATGTTAAAAGTGGCGCGCAAGGGCATTGCTGAAATCATCGAAGCACAACGAGCCGCCTTGTTCGATAAATAAAAGCCTAACAATCTATGTTGGTATAAAAATCCAGCTTCGGCTGGATTTTTTTGTTAAGAGTTGGCGTTAAATGTCAGTCATTGTGGGTGTTTTTGCGCCTCACAAGGTGGCTCATCTCTGCGATTATTCTTTGTACAATAACAATAAGGAGAAGCAAGGTGAGTCAATTAGTAAAAGTGAGTCTGGCGAGTGCTGTGATGGGCGTCAGTTTATCGGCATCGGTGCAGGCGAATGAGCTGAACTTAGCGGGTCAATGGCAATTACAAAACGCCGAAAACACCCAAGCCACTTTAGAAGCCGCGGTGCAAACCGTCGCGAAAGAAATGAACTTTTTCATCCGCGCTTTGGCCAAGCCAGTACTGCGCAAACAAACGCAGATATGTGATCAGTGGCGTTTGGGCTGGCAAAATACCACGTTTCACTGGCAATGTGACGACGCAGAAGTCGATGCCGTACCTGTACTTGCTCAAAGGGATTGGATCAAAACCGATGAAGAGGGCGTGGATATTCTTGGCACCTATCAGCAAGGTGCGAACTCCGTGGTGGTCATTGTAGAGTCGGAGCGAGGTAAACGCACTAATACGTGGCAGCGCCTTGGAGACAACGAATTACGTTACACGGCCAAGCTTGAATCGGAAAAATTGCCCACGCCTCTAACTTGGACGCTTACTTATAAGCGATTGCCTTAAAAGAGAGATGAAAAAGGCGCATCATGCGCCTTTCGTATCTACTTGCGAGGCAATTTACAGGAGTTGATGCCTAGCAAGGTATACAAGCCACAGAAATTAAACAGGCCTGTTAACAAAGGCACAACACCAATATAACCCCATACACCGATGACCCCAGTGAACGCCAAGGCGATCAGCGCCGCGCCAACAATGATTCTCAATGCTTTGTCTATGCCACCGACGTTTGCTTTCATAACAACTTTCCTTATCTGAACGACTAAAAAATACTCTAAGCGTTATAGAGTAACATTGATACTATAATATTAGATATATCTAATTTAAAGAAGCGATATTTTCATTATCTAGCGAAATAAAGTGGATCAAGAGACTCATATTGATAGAAAGCCACATGAAACGAAGAAAGTATGGCCAAAAAAAACAGAGTAAGCGAAGGGCTTACTCTGTTTTTGTTATGACGAAGCATTTGTCATGTTCACGTATGTGAGCGCATTAACGAATAACGTCGCCCGTTGGTGCAAAGTCAGCGGCTTTTAATGGCGAATGGTTTTGAATGTATTCCACCATCACATCCGCATCCACGTAACCTGAGTTGACGTAATTTGGGTGATCGACAATTTTAGGGTAACCGTCACCGCCAGAAGCGGTGTAATTGTTCAGTGCGATGCGGTAGGTTTGGTTCGCATCCAGCGCTTCGCCGTTGACCATGATGTTGGTGGCGGTGTCGCCCACTAACGTCAAAGACACGCCATCAAATTGAGCGAAAGCGCCGGTGCCTGCTTGTTTGGCTGCTGCAGCAGAAAGGTAATCTGTCAGTTCAGCGGCGGTGAAATCCACGTAAGACACCATGTTGCCAAACGGTTGAACTTTCAACACACTCTTGTAAGTCACGACGCCTTTTTCTAGATTGTCGCGAATACCGCCTGAGTTCATGATGCCAATGTCTGCGTTGACCTTGTCTTTCATGGCGATGGCAATCAAGTTGCCTAGGTTGGTTTCTTCGCTGCGCACAATACTGCGTTCACCGACAAAATCCACATCGGAGAAGCCAATTTCCACGTTGAGCTCAGTTTGACCTTTCTCTTGGAAAGGGGTGAGCATTTCCAACATAGCTGGGTCTTGAGCAATCTCATCTTCTAAGAAAACACGTACCGAATTGCCTTCCGCGTCTTTGATCTTTTTCTTCAAGTTGACGGGAATGAGTCGGTATTCAGACGCCACAATGTCGCCGTTTTTATAGATGAAATCTAAGCGACCCACATACTTGCCCCATTCGTGGGCTTGTAAAATTAAGGTGCCGTTCTGCTCGTCTGGTTCAAATAATGGGTTTTGTGAGTGACCACCAACGACCACATCAATACCCGGAACCGCCCGTGCTAGGGCAACATCGCCCGGTGCATTGCCGCCGTGTTCGCCATTTTTATAATGTCCCATGTGCGTGACGGCGATGACGAGATCCGCTTGTTTACGCAGCTTGGGAATCAAGGTTTTCGCTACTTCGATGGGCGATTCGATTTTAATGCCATCAAGGAATTCTGGGTTACCCAGCTTGATGGTGTCGTCGGTGGTAAAGCCTACGACAGCGACTTTTAAGTCATCCGCTTGGAAAATTTTGTAGGCATCAAACAGTGGCTTGCCGGTTTTTTCATCCAGAATGTTGGCGGATAGGAAAGGGAACCCTGCCCATTCTTGTTGTTTTTTTAACACCGACAAAGGGTTGTCAAACTCATGATTGCCCAGCGCCATGGCATCGTATTTGAGCATCTTCATGCCGCGGAAATCCGGTTCAGCGTCTTGCAAATCGGACTCTGGTACACCGGTGTTGATGTCGCCACCAGAGAGCAATAGGGAGTTACCGTTGTCCAGGGCGACTTCTTCACGAATGTTGTCGATCAGGGTTTTGCGCGCGGCCATACCGTATTCGCCATTGCGGTTTTGCCAGAAGCGTCCGTGATGGTCATTGGTGTGCAAAATGGTGACGCGATATTCTTTGTCTTCTTGCCAGTCTGGCTGTTGCGGGCCCATCATAGAACACGCGGTGACAGACAAGGCAACACCTGCAATAGCAAGATGCATGGTGATACGCTTGGTAAACTTCATGGTTTGGTTCCTTACATGATATTAGTCAGCTGAGCTTAGTATTGGCATAACTCAACGACACTATGGAGTGACTTATTGAGTTAGGTTATGAAAATGTATCCCATATTGATGACAAGTTCGAGCGACGGAGGGTTAATTTTGACCATTTGTGCAATATCTTGGTTTTATCCGTCGCTTTCTTTATCAAGCAGTGCTTGTTTGCGTTCCAATCCCCAGCGATAGCCGCCAAGATTGCCGTCGCTTCGTAACACCCGATGGCAGGGAATTAATACCGCAATACGATTCTTACCGCAGGCTGTGCCGACCGCGCGTACGGCGTTAGGTCGATCGATTTGGGCGGCGAGTTCGCCATAGCTGCGGGTGTCGCCCGTTTGTATCGTTAATAAGCTCTGCCAAACTTGCATTTGAAAGTCGGTGCCGTGAAGGTCGAGGGGTAAGTCAGGGCGGGGTTCATTGGCGGAAACATGACGTTCCAGAGCGTCTATCCAATTTGCTAGAGCTGGGAATGTTTGAGCGCTGGATGGTCTTAGTTGAGCATTTGGAAATTCGTTATTCAGTAGGGACACCAAGCTCGCTTCGTCATCACCAAATTGTACACAGCAGACGCCTTTTTCTGTGGTGGCCATGATCATCCACCCTAAGGCCGTGCGGCGACAGGCGTAATCTATCGGGTTTTTTCTGAGGTTTTGCTCTACTTGGGCCATGGTGTGTTCTCGATGAAATGACAGTGACATTGAACACTATATTTTTCTGCTGGCGTTTTAAACAAAAAAAAGCCTGCGTCGGGAGCAAGTCTCCGGCGCAGGCGTGCTTAAAAAAGCCAAACCCTTACATCAATACTTTATTGTCTGACCTGTTTTACAGGTCAAGACGTTGACCAGACTCTTGGTCAAACACCACGGCTTTGGAGGTGTCGAACATCATTTTAATGATGGCACCGGCCTCAGCGGAGTACATGGGGTTCGAGCGACAGTTGATTTCGGCGTCGTTGATGCGGGTCAAAATCATGGTGTCGGCGCCCATTGGCTCAGTGACTTCCACTTCAATGTCGGTAGTGGTCACGAACGGTTGACCCTCTTTGTGAGGCTGTGGTTCGGTGATCATTTCAGGACGTAAACCCAGCAGTACAGTTTTGCCAAGGTGACTTTTTAGTGACTCGGCTTTTGGGAACGGCAAAGCGACGGTCGTGCTGGTGGCCAGTTCCAACATGGGCACGCCATTTTGTTCGACGACTTTCGTTGGTACAAAGTTCATTGCAGGCGAGCCCATGAAACCGGCCACGAACAAATTGGCTGGATTGTCGTAAATTTCCTGTGGCGAGCCTAGTTGTTGTACTTCGCCGTCTTTCATCACCGCGATGCGATCGGCGAGCGTCATGGCTTCGATCTGATCGTGGGTCACGTACACAATGGTAGTGCCCAGTTTTTTGTGCAGCTTTTTGATTTCAGTACGCATTTCTACGCGTAATTTGGCGTCGAGGTTAGACAGTGGCTCATCGAACAAATACAGCTGTGGACGACGAGCTAAAGCACGGCCCATGGCCACACGTTGACGCTGACCACCAGACAGTTGCGCCGGTTTACGATCCAATAAATGGCTGATTTGCAACATGTCGGCCACGCGCTGAACTTCAACGTCTCGGTCGGCTTTCGGGACTTTGCGCATTTCCAAACCAAACGAGATATTTTGCTCTACCGTCATGTTTGGGTACAAAGCGTAAGACTGAAACACCATCGCAATGTCTCGGTCTTTTGGGCTGGTGTAGGTCACGTCTTTATCGGCGATTAGGATGCGGCCTTCGCTCACGTCTTCTAGGCCTGCGATGGAATTCATCAGGGTAGATTTACCACAACCGGATGGGCCCACCAAAATCAGGAATTCGCCTGCTTTGATGGAAATATTAATGCCTTTCAAAATCTCTGTGTTGCCGTAGCGTTTTTTTACATTCTCAATGACAAGATTCGCCATGTTAGTACTCCAAATAAGGGTTGTAATCAGCCTTTCACGGCGCCAGCGGTTAAGCCACGCACAAAGTATTTACCAGCAAACACATAGACGGCGAGTGTTGGTAATGCTGCGATAATGGCCGCGGCCATATCAACGTTGTATTCTTTGCCACCAAAGCTGGTGTTGACCAGGTTGTTCAAGGCAACGGTGACAGGCTGGGTGTCAAAGCCCGAAAACGCCACGCCGAAGAGGAAATCGTTCCAAATTTGTGTGAACTGCCAAATGATGGTGACGACAATAATGGGCGTCGATACCGGTAGAATAATGCGGTAGAAAATGGTGAAGAAACCGGCGCCGTCAAGGCGAGCCGCTTTGACCAATTCCCCCGGAATGGACTGGTAAAAGTTACGGAAGAACAAGGTGGTAAACGCCACCCCATACACCACGTGAACAAACACCAAACCGGTTGTTGTATTCGCAATGCCCAACCAACCCAAGGTGCGCGCCATGGGCAGCAAGATCACTTGGAAAGGAATGAAACAGCCCACCAACAACGCAGCGAAAAACAAATCACTGCCGCGGAATTTCCATAGGGAAATCACGTAGCCGTTGATCGCGCCCAACAAGGTCGAAATCGCCACCGCGGGCAACACGATCTGGAAGGAGTTCATAAAATAAGGTGAAATCCCGCCACAGCTGCTGCCCGTACAGGCGCTCGACCAAGCTTTGCTCCATGACTCGAAGTTCAGCACAGACGGCAGCGATAATAAGGTGCCGGTACGAATTTCTTCCACGTCTTTGAATGAGGTCAACAGCATCACGATGAACGGCATTAAGTAAAACGCGGCCACAATTAACAACACAGTGTACAAGGCGACGCGCAATAGTTTGTCTAGGCCAGATTTTTTGCGGCCAACAGATGGATTACTCATGGCGTTCACCTCGTAATTCTGAGTACAAATAAGGGATCAAGATCGCCAACACACAGCCCAGCATCACCATGGCTGAGGCGGAACCGAGACCAATTTGGCTACGGGTAAAGGTGTGTGCGTACATAAAGTTAGCGGGCAAATCCGACGAATAACCTGGACCGCCATTGGTGAGCGCCGCTACCAAGTCGAAGCTCTTGATGGCAATGTGCGACAAGATCACCAAGGCACTGAAGAAAACCGGTTTTAACGAAGGTAAAATAATACGACGGTACGTGGTGAAGGTGCTGGCACCATCGAGGTGAGCGGCTTTGATTAAATCGCCATCCACACCGCGAAGTCCCGCTAAAAATAACGCCATCACAAAGCCTGATGCTTGCCATACGGCGGCGATCACCAAGCAATACACCACCATGTCTGGGTTAATCAGCCAATCGAATTTGAAATCTTCAAAACCAAAATCAATCATCATTTTTTCGAAGCCGTTGGTGGGGTTTAACAACCACTTCCAAGCGGTACCCGTCACAATGAAAGAGATCGCCATTGGGTAAAGGTAAATGGTACGAATCGCCCCTTCCGCGCGAATTTTTTGATCTAAAAAGATCGCCAAGGTCACACCGAGAAACAAACAAATAAGAATAAACAAACCACCAAACACCCCAAGGTTGCTTAGCGCGACCAACCATCGGTCGTTATTAAACAAGCGCTCGTATTGGTCAAACCCAACGAACTTGTACGAGGGCAACATGCGTGAACCGGTAAACGACAGTATGGCGGTCCAAATCATGTAACCGTAAATACACACGAGGGTGACGATGACGGTGGGCGCCATGACGATTTTTGGCATCCAATCGGCCAAGCTGAGGCGCGCAGGACGCCCTGACTGAGTCGGTCCTGACCCAGAATTAGCGGCTTTTGTGTTCATAATTGATGCTTCACTATAGAAGAAGGAGGGTTAGAAAGAGGCTGGCCCTAAAGCCAGCCTCAAGCACGAACGGCAAACGGTGTCCGCCGAGTCGATCTTACATGCTGGCTTTTACGGCACGTGCTAGCTTGTCTACCGCTTCTTTTGACGTCATGGATTCGTCGTTAAAGAAGTTCGTTACCACGTCGAAGATTGCGCCTTGCACCATAGAGTTTACGGCCATGCCGTGCGCCATACTTGGTGTAAGCTTGCCTGTTGTCGAGCTGGCTAGGAAGGAATCCATTGCAGAATGGGCACACGCATCAAATTTGTCGCGAGACATGTTCAAACGCGTTGGAATAGAGCCCTTGTTCAGGTTGAAGGTTTCTTGGAACTTAGGTTCTAGAATCAAACGAGCCAAGTCTTTTTGTGCCGCTTGTTTCTCATCGCCATCTACTTTGAACATGGCCAAAGAGTCGATGTTAAAGGTGAATGCATCGCTGGTGCCAGGTGCTGGGTAGCACACGTAGTCGATACCGACTTTTTTACCCGCTGCGGTAAATTCGCCTTTTGCCCAGTCGCCCATGATTTGCATCGCAGCGTCACCATTGATCACCATAGAGGTAGCAATGTTCCAGTCGCGACCAGAGAAACCTGGGTCAACGAATTCACGCATTTGCTTGAACGTAGAGAAAACGTCGATCATGTCTTGGCTGCGCAAAGTTTTGTCAGACAAGCTAATGAAAGCACTGTTGTAGAACGCAGAGCCTTTTGACAAGGCAATGGCTTCAAACAAGGTGGCGTCTTGCCATGCTTGACCACCGTGAGCCAATGGAGTGAAACCCGCGGCTTTGATTTTTTTCGCTTCAGTAATGAACTGATCCCATGTGGTTGGGATAGAGGCGCCGGATTTGCGGAATACTTCTGGGTTGGCCCACATCCAGTTAACGCGGTGAACGTTGACAGGAGCAGCAACATAGTGGCCATCGTATTTCATTGTTTCACTGACAACGCCAGGAAGGATTACATCCCAATCGCCTTTTTTAGCGACATCGTCAAGGTTGGTTAGGAAGCCTAACTCGCCCCATTCTTGAATGGTTGGGCCTTTGATTTGAGCAGCAGCAGGAGGGTTGCCAGCAATGGCGCGGGATTTCAGAACCGTCATAGCGGATTCACCGCCACCACCAGCAACAGCGAAATCTTTCCAGGTGTGGCCAGCGTCTACCATTTCTTCTTTAAGCACATTGATCGCAGCGGCTTCGCCACCTGATGTCCACCAATGTAAAACTTCTACTTCTCCAGCTTGTGCTGTCGCAGCGGCAAGAGATAGGGCAACCGTGGTTAAACCAAAAGCAATTTTTTTCATGATAGTAACCTTTGTTATTGTTATGTCGTCTAATCAAATACAGAGCGTGTTTTGATATTGCGTTTATTGTGTATCGACCGAGCTTGTTGATGTATCAGGGTAAGCGAGCAATCGAGTATTAGAAATTAGCAAAGAAAGTTACAAAAGAGGGTAAAGTAGAGCAACCTATTGTAACAAAGTCTTGCAAGGCGCTATTGGCGAAAGAGGTTAGCTTAATGACGAGGCAGCCAGAGTTTGGCTTCTAAACCTTGCTCTAGATGATTGCTCAGGGTGACTTCGCCGCCGTGGGCGCGGGCAATGTTGCGGGCGATGCTCAGGCCTAAGCCCATGCCGCCGGGGTGACCGGAATGGTCTGGCGTGAGGCGCGTGTAAGGCTGAAATACCTTGTCGATTTTGTCGATGGGAATACCAGGCCCCTGATCACAAATACGAATGCACACCTCATCTTGATGGTCTTCAATGTACACGGTGGCACGATTTCCGTAATACAGGGCGTTGTCGACCAGATTCCCCAAACAACGTTTAATTGCCAGCGGTTTGCCGATAAACGGGTGCGCTAATTCGCCCACCACGGTCAGTTTGGTACCTTGTATGTTAGCCGCGCACTGCATGTCTTTTAGCATACGAGAAATGTTCACTTCGACGCGATTTTCGTGAATATCGGTTTCTTTTACGCTCTGTAGCGCGCCTTTTACCAACATGTCTAAATCTTCTAAATCGCGGATCATGGCGTCGCGGGTGTCGTCTTCGTCAAGCATTTCGGCGCGCAATCGCAGCCGCGTGATGGGCGTTTTTAGATCATGAGAAATGGACGCAAACAGGCGTTCTCGGTCGTTTAAATAGCGCTGAATGCGCCGTTGCATTTCGTTGAACGCCTTGGCGGTATTACGCACCTCGACGCTACCCACTTCTTTGATGGGTTGCCAATCTCCTTGACCAAAACGCTCTGCCGCGCGCGCCAAGGTGGCCAGTGGGCGCGTTACCCGTCGCAGTATCAGCACGGTCAGCAAGAGCACGGTAATCACCGACATGGCCATGGAAAACAAGCGGTCGCCGCTGAGCGCCGAGGTGCCATCTAAGAAATACGGGTCGGGCATGAGGCTGGCCAAATACAGCCAATCTTTGTCGTTAATGGGAATTTGAATGACGATGATCGGTGGCGTGAGTGGCTTGACCAATAAGCTGTGGTGTCCCCAGCGCTCGGGCAAATCCACCAGTCGAGTTTGATTATTAATCACGTGCAAATCGCTTGGATCGGAAAAGGCGATCTTGGCGTTACGAATGCCGAGTTGTTTGTCCAACGTCGATTGCACCTGATTTTTAACGATGTCTTTAAGGGGCGAATCGGGAATATTGTTGATGCGGATTTCTTCTTTGTTGAGCGTCACAAAAAACCGCGTGCCGCCCATGTCTTGTAACTGATCGATGACAATGTGGCGATAATTGGTCGGCAAAGAGGTGAAATAACTGACCGTCGCAGCGATACGAAACGCCATGTGTTTCGACACTTCGCGGACGTTTTCCTCGGTGTCGGATTCGAGCTGACGCAGCCAAATGGTCGAGCTAATAAACTGCGCGCTGGCCACGCCCAGAGCCATAATGATCAAGATTTGCCCCGTTAGCGATTGGGACCAGCGTTTGAAGCGCGACGCCGGATAAGAAGGCGGGTTAGTCGGCATTGGCGCTGGCAACCACATCAACATTGGCAGTCAAAATATAGCCTTGACCACGCACGGTTTTGATCAGTTGTGGGTGACGAGCGTCTTCACGCAAACGCTGGCGCAAACGGCTCACATGCACGTCGATAAAGCGGTCTAACGGTGCGCTGTCGCGGCCGCGGGTGTTTTCGGCAATGAGTTCGCGGGTGAGCACGTCGCCGGGGCGTTTAAGAAACAGCATGAGCAGGTTGTAATCTGCCCCCGAGAGGGACTCTTTTTCGCCTTCCACGTGCAATTCGCGTGACAGCGTATCTAGGGTAAATTGCGCAAAGCGATAGAAACGATGAGGCACTGGGGTGCTTTCGACCACTTCGGTGTGCTCCATACGACGCAAAATGGCCTTGATGCGCGCGAGCAATTCTCGTGGGTTAAACGGCTTGGCAAGATAGTCATCGGCGCCTATTTCCAAACCAATGATGCGATCCATTTCATCGGAGTTGGCGGTCAGCATAATCACCGGTACTTGCGATTGGGCACGCAGGGCTCGACACACAGAAAAGCCATCTTGGCCTGGCAACATGATGTCTAAAATCACCAAGTCGATGGCTTGTTCGGCACGGAAACTCGCTAAAAAATCTTCGCCCGATTCCGCGGTGAACACGGTGAATTGGTGTTTTTCCAAATAGGTTTTGAGCAGGGTGCGAATTTCGTCGTCATCGTCTACAACATAGATAGATTTAGCGTGGGTCATTCTTTTGCTCGGTGAAGGTGAGTTTTAATTATTGTTAGGCCGTAGCCTGTCATCTTTTTTGAGTCTAACAAGAAAGGTACCAGCGAACCAATACACACACAAAGGTTGAGGCTGGTGGCGCTTTAAATAAATTAAATTGATTTAATAGCAATAGACCTGCATAATTTTTAATCTAACTGCATTTTAAAGAGAATCTCATCATGACAACTAAAGTAATGGCGTTTGGCGAAGCGCTAATCGACTTTTTATCCAACGGCGCGACCCAAGCAGGGGAATTAGAATCCTTCACAAAATTCCCTGGCGGCGCACCGGCCAATGTGGCGGTAGCGGTTGCGCGCTTGGGCGGCAATAGCCACTTTGTTGGGCAGGTTGGCGACGACGCCTTTGGTCATTTCTTGAAATCCTCGTTAAACGACTACGGGGTAAACACCACCAACATGCTGATGACAAAAGAGGCCAAAACCGCTTTAGCGTTTGTCAGTTTGGACAACACTGGCGAGCGCAGCTTCGAGTTTTATCGCAGCCCATCAGCGGACATTTTGTTCCGTGAAAGCGATTTTGATGGCGCTTGGTTCGCCGACAGCCAAGGGGTGTTTCACACCTGTTCTAACACCTTAACCGACGCGGACATCACCCAAGCGACGATTGCGGGCGTGAATATGGCGCGCGCGGCGAACTGGATTGTCAGCATCGACGTGAATTTGCGTACTAACTTATGGCCCAATGGTCAGGTAGACACGCAGCGAGTAATCGATTGGATGCAAAGTGGTGACGTAGTTAAAGCCAGCTTGGAAGAGCTTGCCGTAATGGCGGCCGATCCTTTTGCCCTGATCAACGAAAGCCTAGCGGCGGGCGTGAGCCTGTTCGTATTGACCGACGGCGGCAACCCGATTCGCTTTTACACTGCCGCTCATGGCGAACACCAAGTTGTTACACCGAAAGTAGAAGTGAAAGACACCACGGCCGCAGGCGATGCGTTTGTGGGTGGTTTGCTGTATAAATTGGCAGAGCTAGGCGGTGATCGTGCGTCTTTGGCACAGTTGCCAGCGGCGCAATTGGTTGAAATTGTTCGTTTTGCCGCGGCATGCGGTGCAGATTCAGTGACCAAATTGGGTGCGTACCCATCGTTGCCGTCTTTGGACGAAGCCAATGCACAGCTGGCGCGCTTTTGATCCATCGCCTTTAGAGACTTAACAAATACATGCCCCGGAGAGCCGAAATGACGACCGATTTGAATTGGTGGAAAGGTGGGATTATTTACCAAATATACCCACGCAGTTTTATGGATGCGAACGGCGATGGTATCGGTGATCTGGCGGGCATTACCAGCAAACTAGACTATGTGGCCTCGTTGGGTGTAAACGCGATCTGGCTGTCGCCGATCTTTACCTCGCCAATGAAAGACTTTGGCTATGATGTGTCGGATTATTGCGACATAGACCCCATGTTCGGCACATTGGCGGATTTTAAAGCTCTAATCGAGCGTGCCCACGAGCTTGGCTTGCAGGTGATGATTGATCAGGTGATCAGCCATTCTTCTGATCAGCACCCTTGGTTTGAAGAAAGTCGACAGGATAAAACCAACCCCAAAGCCGACTGGTACGTGTGGTCTGACCCCAAACCCGATGGCTCGCCACCGAATAATTGGTTGTCGATTTTTGGCGGCAGCGCATGGAAGTGGGACAGTCGTCGTTTGCAGTATTTTCTGCACAACTTTTTGGATTCTCAGCCGGATTTTAACTTCCATCACCCCGAAGTACGCCAAGTGCATTTAGACAATATGCGCTTTTGGTTGGAATTGGGCGTCGATGGTTTTCGCCTCGACACGGTGAATTTTTACTTTCACAGTGCCGGGCTGGAAGACAACCCCGCCTTGTTGCCGGGAGAGCCTAAAACCATGGGCGCGCCCCACGATAATCCTTATACCTACCAGCGCCATGTGTACGATTTGAGTCGCCCTGAAAACCTGCTGTTTTTGCAGCAGGTGCGCGCCTTGATGGACGAATTCCCCGGCACCACCACGGTGGGGGAAATTGGCGACGATTTCCCGCTCAAGCGCATGGCAGAATACACGTCTGGCGGCGATAAGCTGCACATGGCTTACACCTTCGATTTTCTCAACAAGCCCCATTCCCCCGAGTACATTCGTACCACCTTGGCGAACATGAACGAGATCGTCGGTGATGGCTGGCCGTGTTGGGCGTTGTCGAACCATGATGTGATGCGCGCTCGCACCCGCTGGGGTGGCGATGCGGCGAATGGTGAGCAATACGCGTTGGCGGCCATGGCGTTGATTTTGTCGTTGCGTGGCAGCGTCTGCTTGTATCAAGGGGAGGAACTTGGCTTGCCCGAGGCGGACGTGCCGTTTGAGCGCATTCAAGACCCGTACGGAATCCCTTTATGGCCGGTGTTTAAAGGTCGAGACGGTTGTCGAACGCCTATGGTGTGGGATAAGGGCGCACAAGGTGGATTTTCAACGGTCGAGCCTTGGTTGCCGGTCGATCCGGTGCATTTGCCGCTGAGTGTGGCGGAGCAAGAAGCCAATCCAAAAGCCTTGCTGCATAAGGCCCGAAGGTTGATTTACTGGCGTCAGCAGCAGGCGGTTTTAGTCAATGGATCGTTGACCTTGTTGGAGGTAGAAAACGACCAATTAGTGGCGTTTGTGCGTGAGCATCAAGGTGAAAAAATCGTGGTTGTGGTCAACCTAACCGACGACAGCCAACAGGCGACACTGAAAGCACCATTAGAAGGAAATCTGACGGCCTTAGAAGGCCACGGATTTCACGCTGAGCTAGAGGGTAACATACTCACTTTACCGGCTTATCAAGTAGCCTATTACACCCAATAACTGGCGATGTCGGCGTCAAGGTCCATGTGATACGACATTTGCGCTTGCAGCAATTCTGCCGATGATAAGGCGTCTGTCAGGGCATGATGGGCCTTGTAGCGGGGCAGTTTATAGCGTTGGCGGCAGGCGTCTAAGCGCAACGATGGCTGCTTACCGAAGCGCTTCCACCAAGGTTGGTGAATCGCTTGGCGTTCAATGTCCATGGTGTCGAGAACCGGAAAATACAGCGGATAACCATATATTTTCATCGCGGCTTCGAGTAAAAATTGTCGCTCAATGGACACGCAATGCACCACAATCACGTGTTGTGCGAGTGCGGCCAAAATCTCCTCTAAAATCGCCTCCAGCCTAGGTGCTTCGGCCAGTTCAGCGTGGGTGATTTCGTGAATGGTGACCGATTCGGCGTTCAGGGCGCGTTTGGGTTTGGCCATCCAATATTTTGCCCCTTGGCAACGTATGGTGCGGTGGTTGAGCGGAATCAGCCCCAAGCTGATGATTTCGTCTTGGCTGGAATCTAACCCCGTGGTTTCCAAATCCAACGCCAGCAATGGCGCGTCTTTGAGTGCTATTTGCGCACTGATCATACCGGCTTCATAAAAGCGTTTTAACGGCCCTTCGGGGGCGTCTTTTGCCCATTCAGCGTACATGGCTTGCCAGTCTTGACGGTCCGCTTTGGGGGTTTTTTTCACTAAGGATTTGCCCATTAGCTGCGTTTCCCTGCGTAGCGGAATTTAATGAATTCCTGTTGGCGAGCAACGATGTGAAAGGCGTCCCGCAAATGGCGCTTTTCGAACGACGACAAGTTTTCTGGGTTGACCTGATTGTTGGGTTCTTCACCGGCTTCGATTTGATCTTTTTGGTTGCGAATGCGCACCATGCCGATCATTTCCAGTGCGAGCGCCAAATCTTTAGCGCGACCGTCTGGCAGTAGGCCGGCGGCTTCAATGTCTTCAAGGCGTTCTAGGGTATTCAGTTTGTCGCTGCCACAGGCAAAGGCATGAACGCGGACAATGTCGATAATGGGGGCGATGCCGCGTTCTTTGAGGTTAAAGGTGTGGGACTGTTTGCCACCGCCATCCAGTACGAATTGACGGAAAAAGCCCAGTGGCGGTTTGCGCTGGTTGGCGTTTCTGGCCATGAAGGTTAAAAAACCAGGGTGTTGTTTGACTTCTTGGCGGATATGGCGGTTCAGCTGTTTGGCGAGGGTTTTATCCCCATAAATACCGCGTAAATCGAAGAAAATGGACAGTCGCAATAAGGCTTCGGCCTTGGGCTGTTGAATCCACTCGCTGAAATAGTCTTTCCATACGTTCAACGGCTGACGCCAGCGGGTGTTGGACGCCATAATATCGCCGGTACACAAATCATAACCGCAGGCATCTAGATGCTGACACACCCAATCCGATAGGTTTTTAAAGTAGTCACCATGCTGCTCCGGGTTGTATTTATTGCTGAGAATTAGGGCGTTATCTTGATCGGTTTTGATGGTTTGTTCTTCTCGTGCTTGCGACCCCAAAGCGATAAAGCAGTAGGGCACAGGCGGCGGACCGAATTTTTCCTCGGCGAGTTGCAAAAGGCGTTTAACGAAAGCGGTGCCTATGTGTGACATGGCGTTGCCGATCATTTGCGTATTGGCGTCGGCCAGCACCAATTGCGTGAAGGTATGAGTCATCTTGCGGCTGATGCTTTTTAGCCCTTCGATGCTGGTTTGCTTGTAAATATCACTGATAAGATAGACGCTGCCGTGGCTTTCTTTTTGGATCAGATCGCCGGTGCTGATCACGCCAATCGGGCGTCCGTTTTTGACAATGGGAATGTGGTGGACATTGCGCCCCATCATTTTTAGTACCGCTTCCGAGGCGTAATCGCCGCTGTCCATCACCAGTGGATCGCGGGTCATGATGGTGGAAATAGGGGTGTCGTAATTCAGCCCTTGAGCGACGGCTCGGGTGCGCAAATCTCGGTCGGTAATTATGCCGATTAGCTCGTCGTTTTCGGTGATCAACAGGCTGGATACTCGGTGTTCGGTCATGATTTGTGCCGCCGTGCGGATGTCGGAAGACAAATCGGTACTGATCGGCTGGCGGCGCAATAAGCTGACCACAGGGCAGGTCATGAGCGAGACGTCGGAGCTTTGTGAGTCCATTGCAACACGCAAACGCACCTCGCGGGCCAGCTCGAAGAAGTCAGAAAAGGTGTCGTTTTCTTCGTAAAATTTGAGAAACCAACGGGCTGGAATACGATACAACAAGCTGTCTTCGATGGTGCGCATCGACTGGGACGACTTGCCGCCACGCAACAAGGAAAAGTAACCGAATAGCTCCCCTTCGTTCATGCGACGAATGAGCTTTTCGTCTTTGCTCAGTACTTCGATGGCGCCACTGCGGATAAAAAACAGCGCGTTATTGAGCGAACTGGGGGCGATGACCCATTCTCCCGCACGCATGTATTGGATTTCGATTTCCTTCGTCATGTCGTTGAGTTGTGGGTCGTCGGCCATGTCGTCAAAGGGCGCATGCTGGCACAAGGCTTCGAGTATTTCGGTTAATTCAACGTCCATCGTAGGTCCCTGTTGGTGGTTATCTTTGTCTATAGACAGTTTAGTTTAAAAAAGGCGCGGCGATTGTAATCACACCAATAATAAGAAACAGCAAGCAAGCGACTTGCCTTGTACGGTCTGCGTTTATTCTGTCCATGATCCAATTTCCAGCGAAGACCACGGGGACATTGGCTAACATCATGCCAAGAGTAGAGCCTAACAAGACTAACCAAACGCCGCCATAGTGAGCGCCCAACAAGACAGTGGCGATTTGAGTTTTGTCGCCGATCTCTGCTAAAAAGAACAGCACAAAGGTCGCACCAAATGCGCCGTATTTGAGCATTTTGTTGTCGTCGCTGTCGTCTTTATCGGGAATCAATAACCACAAACCGACGGCAATAAAGCTCAAACCCACAACCCAACTGAGGGCGCTGTCGGGGATCCAATGGGCGATTTCTACCCCAAGCCATGCAGACAAGGCGTGATTAAGCAGGGTGGCGAGCAAAATGCCCATTACAATAGACAATTTAGAGGCAAAACGCGTCGCAAGGAACAAGGCTAAGAGTTGAGTTTTGTCGCCCATTTCGGCTAAAGCAACGGTGGAGACAGAGGTGAAAAATGCTTCCATTTTAAAGGTAATCCTAGGTGGGCAGTCAAACAAAAGACAACAAACCTGAGCCCACCTGAGCCAAGTTATTGTCTTAAGTCTCATCAATCCTGCGATTTTCATCACATCAGGACTTCTATGCCACGAGCGTGAGGCTCAATTATGTTGACAAAGAATCTTTGCTGCACAGATCGTTTGCATAAATGATCAGCGTGTTGCAAAGAAGATTACTCCCCCAAGAGGGCACTGATAATAGGCCATTTACCCCAAAAAAACAACGCGAGGGACAGACGTCGCTCGCGTTGTGGTCACCCTGATGTTTTTCGTCTAAGACGATAACATCGTTATTTGTACAGGTGCATGTCGCTTTGTAAGCCTTTGATCAAGCTGACACACATGATCAACATCAATAAGGTAAACGGTAGGCCAATAGTGATCGCCGCCGCTTGGATTGCTCCTAGTGCTTCAGAACCACCGCCAACCAGCAAGGCGATAGCAATCACGCCTTCTAGGATCGCCCAGAAAACACGTTGAATCATAGGCGCATCGGTTTTACCACCGGCGGTGATGCCGTCGATAACCAAAGAGCCAGAGTCAGATGAGGTCACAAAGAACACCAATACCAGTACGATACCAACGAATGACAGAACAGATGTCATCGGTAGGCTTTCAAACATCTGGAACATGGCCAAAGACGAGTCAGAAATGCCATTTGCCAAGGCGCCGATGCCGTTTGCCGACAGATCCAAGGCCGAGCCACCGAAAATGGACATCCACACCAAAGAAACTACGGTAGGTACAAGAAGTACAGCAATGACGAATTCACGAACAGAGCGACCACGAGAGACGCGGGCGATAAACATGCCGACGAAAGGTGACCAAGAAATCCACCATGCCCAGTAGAATACCGTCCAACCGTGGTAGAAGGTTTCGTCTTCACGACCAATCCAATTACTCAGTGGAATGACGTTTTCAACATAGCTGAACAAGTAAGACACCATGGCAGAGAAAATAGCGCCGGTATTACCGACGATCACAATAAAGACCGCAAGTACCGCGGCGATGATCATATTGACGTTAGACAACAGCTTCACGCCGCCTTCTAAACCACGGGCCACCGAAATAATCGCCACAGCGGTCACGCCACAAATGACTAAGATTTGAGTGGTCAGCGTATTCGGAATATCGAACAAGAAGTTCAGACCGCTGGTGGCTTGCAAAGCACCAAAACCAAGGGATGTGGCCAAACCAAAAATAGTCGCGATCACAGAGACGACGTCGATAACGTGACCAATGACGCCCCAGACTTTTTCACCAAATAGTGGGTAAAAAGCCGAACGAATCGTTAATGGCAAGCCCTTGTTGTAAGCGAAAAACGCCAACGACAAACCCACTACCGCGTAAATAGCCCAAGGGTGCAGACCCCAATGGAACATGGTCGCGCCCATTGCCAAGTCTCTGGCTTCTGGGGTGTTGGCGACCACATCAAATGGCGTACCGTACCAACCTGTGTAATACGCCACAGGTTCAGCCACACTCCAGAACATTAAGCCGATACCCATGCCTGCTGCGAACAACATCGAAAACCAAGTGATGGTCGAGTGCTCAGCTTTGGCATCGGAGCCGCCAAGGCGAATTTTACCGTAAGGCAAACAAATTAAAGCCAAGCAAAAGAGGACAAAAATGTTCCCTGAAATGACAAAGAACCAATCGAAATTGCTGATCGACCAATTTTTCGCACTGGACAAGATCGCGCTGGCATCCGTCGGGAACAAAATACTGCCAATGATAAACGCAAAAATGATCACCGCACTGGTGCTGAAAACGGGATTTAACACGTCTAGGCCAAGAAACTGAATGTTATCCTGGCCTACTTTGTAGGATGTGTTGTACTCCGCCCGACCTTTGTCGGGGACTTTATTACTCATAATGATTCTCCTGAATGAGTGAAAACTTTTTAAAACCATAAGGCAAAGCGGCGGACAATAATGTTCTCAATACGACTTATTATGTTCCTTCCCCATCGCTTTATTATCAAAACTCTTCCCTGTTTACCGTTCCACGTTAACACTAGCGATACTTGGTGACAGAAAATCGACATCGAATGATTCAAAATACAGCATGGAATAAAGAATCGGTGCGAGTGAGTCTGTGAGGGCATGGGGATAAATAAATGAGGGTGTTGTTATGTAATATTCAAAACGACGTATTGAGTAAAGTCCGCTGTATTGTGTGTTAATTAAGAGAATAAAAAAGCCATCGTTTGATGGCTTTTTTATTCTCAGGCTGCAAAGGGTACATCAATATAGTTAGATGTCAAATTATAGTAAGCAAAGTGACGGTTTAGGGAAGGAACAACTCAAGCAATTCGTTGAGGAATAATTTGCCTTTTTCGGTGGTTTTTACCCGTTTATGTTGCCATTCATTGGCGTCTAACAAACCCTGTTTCAAACCCATTTCACAGGCTTTAATCAACGCAGAGGGCACTTCTTGGTAGGCAAAGCGTTGGTAATCGGCCAAGTCGAAGGTTTCGAATAAGCGTAAACGATTCATCATAAACTCCAGCGGTAAGTCTTCTTCTGCGATCGCGTCTTTTATGACTAAGGCTTCGGGCAAATTATTTAGATAATGACTGGGGTGGCGAGTCTTTCGTGTACGAAATATTTGTCCATCTGCCAAGGTGATTTTACCGTGGGCACCAGCACCAATACCTAGGTAATCGCCAAAGCGCCAATAATTAAGGTTATGCGCGGCGCGTCGACCGATTTTCGCATTGGCTGACACTTCATATTGTGCATAACCGTGCTCAGTTAAAAGTGCTTGGCCAGCGTCTTGAATATTCCACAGAGTGTTGTCTTCGGGCAAGGTCGGCGGACGACGATAAAACTCCGTATTTGGCTCTATGGTCAACTGGTACCAAGACAAATGCTCTGGGTTTAAATCGATGGCGATTTGTAGGTCTTCCATGGCCATGGCGTGGCTTTGATCGGGCAGGCCGTGCATCAAATCGAGGTTAATATTGTCGAATCCAGCGGCTCGAGACTTATCCACAGCGTGGATGGCCTCGTCGCGGTTGTGGATTCTTCCTAGAGTTTTCAACAGGTTTGGCTGGAAACTTTGGATACCGATGGACAAACGATTGATGCCCGCTTGGCGAAAATGGCGGAATTTTTCTTGCTCAAAGGTGCCAGGGTTGGCTTCCATGGTGATTTCAGCGCCTTCGACCCAGGTGAGCTTGTCGCGTAAAGCGTCCATGAGGCGATAGTAAAAATCTTCGCTCATTAGGCTGGGTGTGCCGCCGCCGATGAAAGCGGTTTGAATCGGACGACCGGCCACATAGGGCAAATCCGCGTCTAAATCCGCTAACAATTGGGCGAGGTAAGCCTCTTCGGGAAGCTGGCCATTTTGTTCAAAACGATCCGCTTGATGTGAGTTGAAATCACAATAAGGGCATTTTCGTACGCACCAAGGCAGGTGAATGTACAAACTCAGCGGTGGCAGCAAGGCGCTCACAGAGTGATGCCGCCGGCTGTTTGCTCAAACGAAGTAAGCAGCTGTTGCAGCGCTTGGGCGCGATGGCTGATTTGATTTTTAATGTCTTTCGGTAAGCTGGCGGCACTGCAGCCTTGTTCGGGCACGAAAAAAATTGGGTCGTAACCAAAGCCTTCTTGACCTTGTGCAGACGTTAGAATTCGGCCTTCCCACACGCCGTGAAACACCTGCGGCGTGGGGTCGTTTTGATGGCGCATATACGCTAAGACACAATGAAAACGCGCGGTACGTTCTGCTTCTGGTACGCCGTCGAGTTTTTCCAACAATAGGGCATTGTTCGCTTCGTTGTTGCCGTGCTCGCCAGCAAAGCGAGCCGAGTAAATCCCCGGTGCGCCGTCTAGATAATCCACTTCGATACCCGAATCGTCGGCAAGAGCAGGCAGGCCAGTATGCGCACAAGCATGGCGGGCTTTTAAGATGGCATTTTCGATAAAACTTAAGCCCGTTTCTTCCGCTTCTTCAAAATCAAACTCGCCTTGAGGTTTGACCGTGATGCCGATGTCGGCGAGTAATGCGTTGAATTCTTTGATTTTACCGGCGTTGTTGCTGGCTAGTACTAGGGTGCGTGGCATCCTGTTGTCCTCGGTGGTAAGGGCTTATCGGCTAATGTGAAAAATGGCCGTTTCGCTGAACAAGTTGGGCATGGAACGAATCCACCAATGGTCTTTTAGTTGTCCATCGACCGCCGCCCAGCGTAATACCTTGATGTCTTTTTCACGGCACAGGCGTTCAAAGTCTTGAAAAGTAAAGAAGTGGATGTTCGGCGTGTCGTACCAGTTGTAGGGCAAAAAGTCTGACACCGGCATACGGCCTTTTAACGCCAAGTGCAAACGGCTGCGCCAATGACCAAAGTTAGGAAAGGTAATAATGCATTCTTTGCCAATGCGCAGCATTTCGTCGATCAATAAATCGGGACGGCGAAATTGCTGCAAGGCGTGGGTCATCAAGACGAGGTCAAAGCTTTGGTCATCAAAGTTCTGTAGGCCTTCGTCGATGTTTTGTTCGAGAACCGGAATGCCTTTTTCCAAACAGGTGTTTAGATCGTCATGGCCGATTTCTAAGCCGTAGCCGTTGACCTGTTTGTTTTGAATCAGGTGATGCAGCAATTCTCCGGGACCACAGGCCAAATCCAGCACGCGAATATTGGGTTTAACCCATTCGTCGATGATTTCTAAATCAGAGCGCATGGTTTTTCTCCAGGATGTGCTGCTTACTAATGCGAGTCAAAAAGGTATTCAATACCGTCATGTAGCGAGGAATGGGAAACAGAAATGCATCGTGACCTTCGGTGGCTTCGATTTTCGCATAGCTTACCTGTTTGCCCGCTTTGACCAAGGCATCGACGATTTCTTCGCTGCGTTCAGGGGCAAAACGCCAATCTGTGGTAAAAGACACCAGTAAAAATTCGCATTGAGCCTTACTCAGCGCCGCCGAGAGATCGTCATCGGTGCGCGCGGCGGGGTCAAAATAATCCAACGCTTTGGTCATCAGCATATAAGTGTTGGCATCGAAGCGTTTGGTGAAAGCTTCGCCTTGGTAGCGTAGGTAGCTTTCGACTTCAAATTCAATGCCGTAATTGTACTGATAAGCGTCGTGACGCATTTGGCGGCCAAACTTGGCACCCATGGCGTCGTCGGATAAATAAGTAATGTGGCCGAGCATGCGTGCCAACCCCAGTCCATTGGTAGGCACTGAGTCATGATCCAAGTATTGGCCATCGAAAAAGTCTGGATCACGACGAATGGACTGACGTGCCACTTCGTTAAAGGCGATGTTTTGGGTCGATAATTTAGGTGCAGAAGCAATGATTACCGCAGCTTTAAGGCGCGTTGGAAAGCGAATGCTCCATTCTAAGACCTGCATGCCGCCTAAACTGCCGCCGACGATCGCGGCAAAGGTTTGGATACCAAGCAAATCCGCCAAGCGCGCTTGGCTTTCCACCCAGTCTTCTACGGTCACAATGGGAAAGCTGGCTTCCCAGCGTTGGCCGGTTTCTGGGTTGATGGTCGTCGGGCCGGTCGACCCGCAGCAGCCGCCTAAATTGTTTAGGGAAATAACAAAATACTGGTTGGTGTCGATGGCTTTGCCAGGCCCAATGGCCGAATCCCACCAACCGGGTTTTTTGTCTGTCATGGCGTGATAGCCCGCTGCGTGGTGATCGCCGCTGAGTGCATGACAAATTAAAATTGCGTTGGAGGCGTGCTTGTTAAGCGTGCCGTAGGTTTCGTAAACAAGCTGATACGATGCCAAGGTTTGTCCGCAGGAAAGCGCTAATGGGGTATCAAATGACGCCACTTGCGGCGTAACAATACCCACAGAGTCGGCTGGAATAACGTCCGGCATAGAGTTTGGTTTTATCCTAAATTAAAGTCGTAATGAAGAGCGTCCCGTTCCACAAAAAAAAGTGGAAAAATCCATCGATGAATTTTTCCACACAGTCTAGCGGTTGACCTGAGTGTCATCAAGCGCTTGATGATTTCAGACGCGGATTTAGTCGCGCAGGGTAAACACTTGGGTCTTGCTCGCCAATTGGGTAGAAAGGTGGTGAATTTGCTGGGTTTTATCGGCCAAAATGTCGATGGAACGAGTGTCTAGATTCAACTGCTTAGCGATTTCTTCCATTTCGGTGCTCATTTGGATGGCGGTACTGGCCACATCTTGAATGGCGCTGGCCATGGTGTCGGTCGATTGCGACCCTGTCATGGCGAAACTTTCGATGTTGCGGATGGCGTCTTCGGCTTTACTGCCGCTGGCGCTGATGATTTTCAGATTGTCTTGGCCGCTTTCCATGGTAGTGATGGCGGTTTGTGTTGATGATTGGATGGTGTTGACGATGTCGGTGATTTTTGAGGTGGCGTCGACGGTTTTTTCAGCCAGTGCGCGCACTTCGTCGGCGACGACAGAAAAGCCGCGACCTGCTTCACCGGCACGGGCAGCTTCGATCGCCGCGTTCAGCGCCAATAAATTGGTTTGGCTGGCAAGATCGTTGATCATGGCGATGACGTTGTCGATGTTTTTCGACAAGCGACCCAGTTCATCAAGTTGTTGGCTGGTGGTGTGCACGATACCGACGGTGTCGTTGATGCTGCTGATGACCATCTTGATGATGTCGCCACCGGATTTTGCCGATTGATAGGTGTCGCTGGAATGCTCGCGAATGCTGTTGGTGGTGTTGGACAGCTCAGTCAAGCGTTTGGAAATATCATCGGTGGCCGTGGCAAGAGAATGGGTGCGTTCGTTGACCAAGTGATTGCTGCTGGAAATGCGCCCTATGGTGTTGTTCAAATCGGTCGACATGCTGTTGACGTTGTCGGTGGTGGATACCACGTCTTTCAGTACGTCTCCCAAACCGCTGGTCATTTCATTTAACGATTGGCTCAGTTGGTCAAATTCGTCGTTGCGTTTGCTGTTCACCATGGCTTGTGAGGACATATCACCCTGTTTCACCTTGTCTAGGTCGCTGATGATGTTGCGCAAGGTGGCGTTTACACTGCGGCCAATGGCCAGCATCAATAGAGCGGCGATTAAAATGACGGCAATGCTCACCGCCAGTAAGGTCACGTTGGCTTGATTTGAGCGCTGTTCAGCCAGTGCCTCAGCGTCGATTAATTTACCTTCCATCAGTTGTTTGGCGGCCAGTTGACTTAGGGTAAATTGCATTTTCTCGGTGTTATAGGTGTTTTCAATAACGCCAAGCTTGATGTATTCCTCACCATAAGCGATGAGCGCATCGCGGTAGGCGTAGGCTTTAACGCCGTGAGTGTCTTGGAAACCAAAGTTATCGATACGAGTTTCAAAGCGGCTGAATCCGGTCATAAATTCTTCTAAATTGACCTCGGATGGGTCTGACAAATAGCTGGCTTCGGCTTTTCGAACGTTGGTGAATTCACGTTTTAATAAGCTAAGTTTACGCACATCGTTGCTTAACTCTGCCCCCATGGCGTCAATGTTGCCGCGTAACCCAGAAGTAGAATCAAAACCTATGATGTAGCGTTCGTTGATCAGCGCCATTAGGGCTTGGCTGTAACCGTTGATTGAGACGAGATTTTCTTTTAGTACTCCTTTTAAGTCTTGGTCGCTGGCTCGCTCGATGTTGTTGGTGAGCACTTCAGAATTGATTTCGATCTGTTGGTACGCACTTTTTACATAGTCGTGGTAATTGTCGACAGTGATGGAACGGAGTTTGTCGGCAATTTCGAGCATGCTGATGCTCAGCTGATCGTTAGAAGATTGAATTTTAGAGAGATTTTTCAGCTCATTGTTGGCGCTTTGTTGGGAAGACAGGCCACTCATTGCCACAAAGGTCACCACGATAAAACCGATGATAGAGGTCACAAGGAGAGAGAAAAGTTTTGTTTTAAACGTTAGATTTGCCAGCATAAAGACCGTCCTATAAAGGGAGGTGAAACAAGGTGCAATCAATTCGCACGTAATGCCTGTTTTATGCAAGTACTGTGCTAGAAAGGTAAATCATGACAAAAAAGCCATATTATTGGGGATGAATTTGAGGTAATGAAAATTTTGTGTGCTTATTTGGTGCGATCCAGTGCGAGGTGATGACGCAAGCCCTCACACTGGTGCAACCTTTATTCTCTAGTCTTGATTCACTTCAAATAAACGATAGACCAATTGGCCTGCTGTTTTTTCTTTTTGTAATGACCAGTGATCAGGTAGCAGCGGAAGCTCGGCTTCCTTTTCCATTTCGATGTATACATGGGCGCGTTTTGCTAGCCAGCCTTTTTCCAACAAGGGAATGATCTGTCCCAGCCAACCTTTGCGAAATGGAGGATCGAGAAACACCATGTCCAGCGGTTGTGGTGTCGCAGAGTCGAGGTAGGCGGCGGCGTTTTGTGCTACAACGGTGGCATTGATTGCGTCTAATGTGGCTAAGTTGGCGTTCATTTGCTGGGTCACCACACGGGAATTGTCCACAAAGGTTACGTGTTTTGCACCGCGTGATAGGGCTTCTAATCCCAAGGCACCAGAACCACAAAAGAAATCCCCACACACAGCACCAGGCAGGTAAGGATTCACCCAGTTGAACAGCGTTTCTCGCACTCTATCGGGCGTGGGGCGCAGCCCTTCTATGTCTGGAACGGGTAATTGGCGCGAGCGCCATTCACCCGCGATAATGCGCAATTTTGAGGCTTTCGCCTTGCTCTTATTTGAGGCGTTGTTTAGCGGTTGTTTTTTCATTGGTAAATTTGAATCTCTTGATAAGACGAGGACAGTAATCGTTGCTGTAAAGCGGTTCGATAATCTTCAATCGTGAAGCTTTCGATGGCATTTTTGTAATCTTGTGTAAACTGCTGAAGCGGCAGTAGACCATCTTCGTGGGTAACCTGTGTTGCTAAGGTAGCCCACCAAGAAGGCGATAGAATTTGCTGCTCCAGATGGTCTTTAAAGGTAGAGAAATGCGTCTGGAAAAGAGTGTCATCGTTGGCCGAGGGCACCTGATGAGCAAACACAAACTGTTTGGCTTCGATAAAGGGCATCACTTTGGCGTTGATCTCACCGTTTTCTTCTGGTGGCAGTGGGTCAGTGAACGCTTGTTTGTGCTGTATATGCAATTGCGCCCAGGGACGTTTAGGCGATAACGTCAGTGCAAGTTGGACAAATTCCACCGAGGGCGACTTATTGAGTGCAGACATGAGATCCACTCCCCAAATTTGTAGGCTGATCCAATCTTGTATCGATGTGATTGGGGTAAACGCCAAGGCGCTGTGAGTTTGATAAAGTGTGCCAGTGCCTTTACGAATCACGGCACTGACATGCTCGATGGTGTTGCCTGCGTCTGTTGTTGCGAGGCGATAATCGCGGGTCAGCTTGTTTAAAGTGTCGTCGAGGGCACTCTTCGCCTCATCCGATAGATGACCCACCACATAAATCGCCGATGCTGAGTGCTTTAAGGTTTGATAGTAGCGATTGATTTGTTCTAAAGACAAAGGGGCGTTGCTTGGGTCTGGCGCTTCATCAAAAAATAGCAATTGCTCGAGATTTTGCTGCATGCTGACGAGGGAATTTTGTTGGCGTTGCCAGTTATCAAAAGTGCGTGGCTTAAAATCAGGGTTGTTCAGCCAGGTAGTCGCTAAGGCTAGAGTAGGCTCCAAGTAAGCCATTTCGTTGCTCAGGGTTAAACCGATGGTTTGCGTTTCATGGTCGTAATGGCTGTGTGCTTTGGCGGCTAAGGGCGCAAAACGTTGATTGATTGACGAGGTGCTAAGAGGCAGCGCATCGCTCATCAGCATGGCCAGAGTGGTGTCTACTAAAGCGCTGGGTTGGCTGGGTGCGCGAAAGGTAAAACGAAGCTCGAGTTTGTCGCTGTTTTGCCACGCGTCTTGATTGAGCCAAACCACTGGAACGCCGGAATCGGTTGTCCAGCGTTCGACCTTGGGTGTCGGCAAGGAACTGGTTGGCGCGGTGAGGTTTAACAGCCAAATCGCCAGCGTAGAAAACAACATGACCGCCGCTAATACTGGGCGGCTAAAGAGAGGTTTGTTGCTGTCAGCCATAATGAACCTTGAAGCGGTGAGTGTTGAGAAAAGGTTTGCGAAACTAAGCCTGTTAGCGAGCTAGAATGATGATAAAATACTCGTTTTTATGAGTCCATGTAGGCCGCGCTGTGGCTAATCATAGCATTTCAGCGGCGCTTGCTGCATCAGTCAAAATAAAGAGACCAATTGAATGGAAGTTGTTAATCAAATTATTGCTTTTTTTACGCCTTACTTAGGCGAATACGCTCGCTACGTGCCGGTCGCCATAGGCACGGTTTTAGCATTGATTGCGTTTGTTATCCGTCGCCGCTTCGTGAGCAAAATGAATGCAGATATTGCCGCCGCGAAGAAAAAGGATATAGAAGCGTCTAAAACACAGGACGAAGAAGAAAAGCCGTCGGAAACCGCCGCGGTGGAAGTCGAAACCATCACGACGGTCGCGTCTGACAAGACTGATGACAAGGTTGAAGTTGAAAAGCGGGATGAAACCAAGGCCGAACCGGTAAAACCAGAGACTCAATCAGTCACCGTACCCGCTGAGACAGAACCCAAAGCGCCGACCTTATCTTGGGCGCAGCGTATTAAATCTGGCTTGTCGCGCACGCGCAGCGGTCTAGGCAATGGTTTGTCCTCGGTGATTGGCGCCAGCAAGAAGGTCGACGACGATTTATTGGAAGAGCTAGAGACGCAATTGTTGACCGCCGATGTGGGCATCGATGCGACTCAAGCGCTTATCGCGGGATTAACCGACAAACTTAATCGCAAAGAATTGAAAAACGCAGACGCTCTGATCAGTCATTTAAAAGCCGATATGGAAGGCATTTTGAGTGAGTCACAGCAAGTATTAAACCCTACCAGCTCAGAAGGACCTTTTGTTATTTTAATGGTCGGCGTGAATGGTGTGGGTAAAACCACCACCATTGGCAAACTGGCGAAAAAATATCAGGCTGAAGGCAAAAGTGTTATGTTGGCGGCGGGCGATACTTTCCGTGCCGCGGCAGTTGAGCAACTTCAAGTGTGGGGCGAACGCAACAATGTGCCTGTTGTCGCGCAGCACACTGGGGCGGATTCAGCGTCGGTGATTTATGACGCGATTGAATCGGCAAAAGCCAAAGGGGTAGACATTGTTATTGCTGACACCGCAGGGCGTTTGCAAAATAAAGCCAATTTGATGAATGAATTATCAAAAGTCGTCCGAGTGATGAAAAAGCTGGACGTGCATGCGCCGCACGAAGTGATGCTGGTGCTGGACGCTGGCACGGGGCAAAATGCCATCAGTCAGGCGAAACTCTTTTCAGAAGCGGTGGGTGTGACGGGCATTACGCTAACCAAGTTGGATGGCACCGCCAAAGGCGGGATTATTTTCGCCATCGCCAAGCAATTTGCATTGCCGATACGCTACATTGGTGTGGGCGAGCAAGCCGATGATTTGCGTCCCTTTGTAGCGCAAGAGTTTGTGGATGCCTTGTTCGATCATGAGTGAGTTTCTAATTTAAGGATGCTGGTCTAGCGTGGAAATCGAATTTCAACGAGTGGGTAAAAAGTACGAGAGCGGGCAAGAAGCCTTGTCGCAGGTGAGTTTTCATTTGCAACAGGGTGAAATGGCGTTTCTTACTGGGCATTCGGGAGCGGGCAAAAGCACCCTAATGAAACTCATGATGATGATTGAACGCCAAACGTCGGGGCAGATTATTGTCGATGGCGTCGACCTTCGTACGTTAAGCCGACGGGCGATTCCGCAACACCGGCGTCGTGTTGGCGTGGTGTTTCAAAACCATCAGTTGTTGTTTGATCGAAGTGTGTTTCACAATGTGGCGTTGCCGTTGCAAGTGAGTGGCGCGGATCCACAACAAATTGCCAAACGCGTTCGAGCGGCGTTGGACAAAGTGGGGTTATTGGATAAGGAAAAATACAATCCGATGGCCTTGTCCGGGGGCGAACAACAACGTGTTGGCATCGCCAGAGCCGTTGTTAACAAGCCCCAGTTACTGCTCGCCGATGAACCGACAGGGAACCTAGACCCTAAATTATCGGCTGAGATTATGAACCTCTTTCAAGAATTTAATCGCGTTGGGGTAACCGTGTTGGTTGCCAGCCATGATTTAGCCTTGGTGGCGCGCATGCGTCATCGCGTGTTGACGCTAAGCCAAGGTCGAATGGTCAGTGGCGGAGGGTTTGGTTGATGACACAAAAGCCTAACCAACGTGGTGCCACGCGGGAGTCGATCAAAGCGACTCAGCACCACTGGCCGACGCGCTCGGCATTTCAGCCCGGTAAGTATTTGCGACAACATCAAGCTACGCTCACCGAAAGCTTTATGCGACTGCTCAGCTATCCGTTGGCCAGCGTGATGACGGTGATGGTGATTGCCATTGCCTTGTCTTTGCCCGGTGGTCTGTATGTGTTGCTGAAAAATGTCCATTCGGTCACAGACCAATGGGAGCAACAATCGGTAATTACCCTGTATCTTTTTCCCGAATTAGAAGACACCCAAGCGTTGGCCTTGTCTCATCGATTGTCTGCTCAAGCCGATATCGCTTCGGTAGAATACATTTCAAAAGAAGAGGGCTTACGGTATTTTGAGCGCTCCAGCGGCTATGAACAAATTATGTCGTCTTTACCGGAAAACCCCTTGCCTATTGTGTTGCGGGTGATTCCCAAAGCGGATGTGGATGTGTCGACTTTGCCGAGCTTACAGGCATTGCGCGATCAATTGGCGTCGCAAAAAGAGGTGGATTACGCCGAATTGGATGCACAATGGTTACAGCGTCTTGCGAATATACTGAGTTTTGGTCAGCGTTTTGTGTACGCTTTGTCGGTGTTGCTGGTGGTGGCCGTGTTGTTGATCGTGGGAAACACCATTCGTATGGCGGTGGAAAGTCGCCGCAATGAAGTGCTGGTGATGAAGTTAGTTGGCGCCACTGACGCTTACATTCGACGCCCTTTTTTATACATGGGTTTTTGGTTCGGCGTATTGGGTGGTTTTTTCGCTAGCCTTTGTATTCTCTTGCTTAGCTGGTGGGTGAGCAGTCCGGCACAACGCTTGATTGAGCTCTATCAAAGCGGGTTGCAGTTACAGACTTTTAATGCAGATGAGATTGTTTTATGTTTAACTATTAGCGCGTTTGTTGGTGTGATAGGAGCCTGGATAGCAGTGAGCCGCCATATCGCAAACATTGAACTGCAGTGATGACACAGGCGACGATCACTACAAAGATAATAGCCATGATTTATTCTTATTTAAGTCACACACCCGCAGATGTTACTTGCTAGTATTTTGCCATAGACAGAATAAACCCTAAGAAAGGTGGACACAGAGATGAGTAAAGCTCTCCAACCTACGGACATGATGATTCCAGGTCAAAACCTTGAGTCTTACATACAAGCCGTCAGCCGAATTCCAATTTTAACCGCTGATGAAGAAAAGACCCTCGCTGAGCGTCTTTATTACAAAGAAGATTTAGAAGCGGCACGAACCTTGGTTATGTCGCATTTGCGTTTTGTTGTACACATCGCGAAAAGTTACTCTGGCTACGGTTTGGCCCAGGGCGATTTGATTCAAGAAGGCAACGTCGGCTTGATGAAGGCAGTGAAACGTTTTAATCCGGAAGTGGGTGTGCGTCTTGTGTCTTTTGCGGTGCATTGGATTAAGGCAGAAATACACGAATTTATCTTGAAAAACTGGCGTATCGTGAAAGTCGCGACCACTAAAGCACAGCGTAAAATGTTTTTTAATTTGCGCAGTGCGAAAAAGACATTATCTTGGTTTAGTAATTCCGAAGTAGAGTCTGTGGCCAGTGATTTAGGCGTGACACCGGAAACCGTTCGACAAATGGAAGGACGCTTGAGCTCTTCTGATATGGCCTTTGACGCCTCAGCGGATGACGATGATGAGAGCGCTTACCAAGCACCGTCTCAGTATCTGGAAGATCATCGTGCAGATCCGGCGACCTTGCTGGAAAACGGCAATTGGGAAGAAGATTCTAATCAGAGATTGGAATTGGCCATGGCCGATCTTGATGAACGTAGCCGTAATATCTTGGTTCAACGTTGGTTGTCTGATGCGAAATCTACTTTGCATGAATTGGCCGATGAATACGGCGTGTCAGCAGAACGTATTCGACAACTTGAAAAGAACGCCATGAAGAAAATACGCCTTGCTATGGGCGATGGTCAGTTCGATTATTCATAGACAATGCTTGGCATTTAGCAAAAGCACACATCGAAAGCCCTCCACTGTGAGGGCTTTTTTTTGGTGGAAAAAAAGTTATTGGCTACGCAGCTGATTGCCGGATACAAAGCGCCAAGTACGAATGATCTCTAGTTTATCCACTTCTTTTTTCAACTCACTGGGGAAGGTTTGAAACGGCTCGGCTAGGCGTACTATGCGCATGGCGGCATCGTCTAATACGCGAATGCCAGAAGAGTGCAGCACTTCAATGTCATCCACATAGCCGTTCGGCAGCAAGATCACTGCAAGTCGCAATTCGCCGTAGAGATGGTTGCGTTTGGCTTCTTCTGGGTAATGTATGTTGCCAATGCGTTCGATTCGGCGTCGCCAGTCGTCCAGATATTGGGCGTCTACAGCGGCTTTGGCGGATACCGAGGTAAGTCGCCTTACTCTGGGGCGTTTGGCATAGGCTTGGCGTTGTTGGTCGAGCAAGGCTTCTAATGTGGCGATGTCGTTGGAAATATGACTAGGAATCTGCGTTTCACCGCGAAACTGCTCTTCTAAGGTTTTGGGTTGGTCTTCCATGTCATTAACGACTTCAAACACCGCTTCTTGGTCACGGTTTGCTATTAACTGCGGTTGATCAATGGGATCAGCTGACGCCAGCTGGGGCTGTACTGGCGGCGAAATATCTTGAATGGTATCCGACAGGAAACGGGTGTTTTCTGTGGTGGTGAGCTTTTGCTTACGCAGCTCGGTGCCACTGGCCTGTTGATTGGCTTGAGCAATGAAGTCTGCTTCGGTAGGCGCCTTGCTCGTGTGCTGAACCAGGGTGATTTCTAAGGTTTTTGGTTTGGGAGTAGGTGAGGAAAAATCGAAACCAATGATCATCACCATGAGCGCATGAACGCTAATGGCGATGAACAAGGTAATGGAGAATTTATCTATGACTCGCATGAAATCAGACTAAAGGCGCTTCTCGATGGCTTCGATTAATTGCATGGCGATGTTCAGATCAAATTGAGTGTCAAGCTCACGCACGCATGTTGGGCTGGTGACGTTTATTTCAGTTAGGTAATCGCCAATCACATCGAGTCCGACAAACATTAAGTTCTTTTCTTTTAGGGAAGGAATTACCTGATCACAGATCCAGCGATCGCGATCTGATAAAGGACGACCTTCACCACGACCACCGGCAGCCAAGTTACCGCGAGTTTCGCCAGATGCCGGAATCCGCGCCAAGGCGTAAGGCACAGGCACACCATCGACAACCAAAATACGCTTATCCCCTTGTTTGATTTCAGGGATAAACTTTTGCGCCATGATTTGTTCTGCGCCCATGTTGGTCAGGGTTTCAATGATCACACTGACGTTTGAATCATCGGGTTTAAGGCGAAAAATAGAAGTACCGCCCATGCCGTCTAGGGGTTTGAAAATCACATCGCCATGTTCTTTGTGGAAGGCTTTAAGCAGGTCGGCACGGCGTGTGACCAAGACTTCAGGGCAACATTGTGGAAATTGGGTAGCGAAGAGCTTTTCGTTGCAGTCGCGTAGGCTTTTAGGGTCGTTAACGACCATGGCACCATCGCGTTCGGCTTGTTCTAAAATCATGGTGCTGTAGACAAATTCGCTGTCGAACGGAGGATCTTTGCGCATCAAGATCACATCCAATTCCCCAAGAGCCATTTTAGTTTCGTCGCCCAGGTCGTAAAAGTGTGCTGGATCACGATGAACCGTCAGTGGGCGTGTCATCGCGAATGCTTTGCCCTTGTCTAGGAAGAGGTCTTTTTGCTCCATGTAAATCAGCTGCCAGCCTTTTTCAGCCGCTGCCCATAACATGGCCAATGAGGTGTCTTTTTTGTAATTAATGGACGAAATAGGGTCCATCACGATGCCGAGTTTAATAGTCATAAAGAGTCCTAAAACAAGCTGCTGCCCAGAGGGCCTATAAAGTTTGTTGGTGTGGGTTGATGCTATAGAAATATGGGGGCGCTGAGAAGAAAAAACACCCACCACAAGCAGATAGTTTGTTTGATGGGGTTTGGAATAGAATTTGGGATAGAAGAAGAGGGAATCGATAATGCGGCATGGCAATTATCGATTCCACAAAGCGTTGCTACCAAGAATCCGAATCTTGTCCTGCGTCTAGAAACAAATCACTTTCTTGTAGGTCGGTTGTGCCTGTTGGACTGGCTGGTTCTGGCGCAATGATCTCTTCAGTAATGGTACTTTCCGCTGCTTTTAGTTCTTCAATCGCGGTTGGCGCTGGTGTTTCAGGGATTTCCAGCTTAATGAACTCGTCTTCAAAGTCAAGCAGTTGTGGGCGATAAATACGAAAAGCGCGCATCAACTCGCCTTTTGCGTTAAATAAGCGAAACTCAGAGAACAACTGATCGTAATCCGCATTCACATAATCTTGGCGGGCTTGGAACAATTCGTTTTCACTGTCCAAAACATCCAGCAAGGTACGACGACCTAAACGAAATTGTTTTTCATACGCCAGCTGGGATTCTTTCGTGGCGATGACGTATTTTTTCAAAAAGTCTTTTTGACGATTCGTCGCTTCATACGCGGCCCAAGACAAGCGAACGGTCAATTCGGTATCGCGAATGGTTTTACGGCGAATTTCTTCTGCCTGCACGCTTTGCTGCACCACGGCTTCTTTTCTGCGTTTGTAGGTGCCGCCGCTGTACAGGTTGTAATTCAATCGAATCATGGCGAGCAAGTCTTCACTCGGGCCTTCGTCACCGTCAATGTTGTTGTCCCATGTACGCTCTAAGACAAAATCAATGGTGGGGTATTTTTCTGATTCGGTGACTTTTTCTAAACTCTTAGTGGCTTCGATGTCCCAGTAAGCACCCTCGATAGCAGGGTTTTTTTGCAGCGATACGTTAATAGCCGACTCAAGATCTTCTGGAATTAAGTCGTTGTCAGGTACTGGGTAAATTAACTCTTCTGGTGGCATTTCGCCAACAATGTTGTTGTAGTTACTTTCGGCGTTAATCAGGTTATTAACCGCTGAGGCGTAATTTGCATTGGCTTTAGCAAGGCGAGCGGTGATCTGGTTTAAATCCGAAAGGCGGCCAATGCCCGAGTCGCTTTTAAGCTTAATTTGCCCATAAATTCGATCATGGGCTTCTAAATTGAGCTCTGCTAAAGCGACCAGTTCACGATAACGTAAAATGTTGGCATACACTTGAGCGACTTCTAGTGCGGTGTTTTCAACCGCGATCAAGGCGCTCCAGCGATTTGCTTCGGCTTCGCTGTTCAGTCGTTTCACATCGTTCTTGGTGGAAAAGCCATCAAAAATAGGCTGGTTCAACGACAGAGTTAATTCTCGACGAGTCAGACTGATGTCGCTGGAAGAGGATTCATCGGCGTAAGTGGTTTCGTGACCGATACCTGCGGATAAGTCCACGCTAGGGTAGTAGCCAGAACGACGTGCAATGTCGGCTTCTTCCTGAGATTCACGATAAGTCGCAATGGCTTGCCTGACGGTTGGGCTGTTTTCTATGGCGGTGTAAGTTGCTTGCTCAAGTGTAATGGCACTTACTTGAGCGGATAAAAGTGTCGCTCCAATACAAACACTGCAGGTCATTGCTATTCGGTAAAACATGTCATCACCTTTTCCTTAATTTTGCCTGTATTGATCATAAAGCCATTTACGTGCCGATTATGTATCTATTCTGTTTTATTCTGCGGGAACGCGTATTTAAATATCGCCCCATAAGGCATTGATTACGCTGAGGGCAACCACAGGCGCGGTTTCAGTTCGCAGTACTCTAGGGCCTAGCGTAATGGCGCTAAAGCCTGATTTTTCAGCATGTTGTACTTCGTTTTCCGTTAATCCGCCTTCTGGGCCGATTAATAATGCGATGTCATTATGATTAGGTTTTTCGAAAAGACGAATGGGTTTTGCACTATGATGATGCAAAGTGAGCTTTAACATATTGTTACATTTCTCGACCCAGTCGTTCAACTCAATGGGAGCGTGTACGGTGGGCACCCATCCACGACCACATTGTTCTGCCGCACTGATGGCCACTTGTTGCCAATGCTGCTGGCGTTTTTCCGCGCGGCTGTCTTGCAGTTTGACTTCGCAACGCTCGCTAAAAAGAGGTTGAATAGCGTACACACCAGCTTCGACGGATTTTTGAATGGCGTAGTCCATGCGCTCGCCTCTAGACAGGGTTTGCCCAATGGTGACGCGAATGGGCGATTCGTTTTCTAACGCTTCATAATCGTGAATACGAATGCTGGCGCTGCGTTTTTCCACCTCAATCAACACCGCATTGAACTGACCACCTTTGCCATTAAATACCCGCAATGGATGATCGCTTTTTAACCGCAGCACTTTACACAGATGCTGAAAAGACGCGTCGGGCAAGGCAAGGGTGGTGTTCTCATTGAGTTCGGCATCGATATAAATTCTGGGAATCCGCATGCGTTGTCCTGTAAAGCGTCAAATAAAGAGAGGATAAAAAGGTAATGTGAAGGCACAAAAAAGCCTTCATCTACGGGCCGCGATTCAACTTAGGTTGAATCGCGTGAGCAGAAGAAGGCTTTATAACGGAAAATCAGGAAATTATAAACCCGCGGCTTTACGCAATGCGTCGGCTTTGTCGGTTCTTTCCCATGTGAAGTTGTCACCTTCACGACCAAAGTGACCGTAGGCCGCCGTTGGTAAGTAAATTGGGCGTTTAAGATCCAGCATCTTGATCAGACCTGCTGGGCGCAATTCGAAGTGCTCACGCACCAATTGAGAAATCAGCGCATCGCTGACCTTGCCAGTGCCAAAGGTGTTGATGCTGATGGACGTTGGTTCGGCCACACCGATGGCGTAAGAGATTTGAATTTCGCACTTGTCTGCTAAACCGGCTGCAACGATGTTTTTCGCTACATAACGACCCGCGTACGCCGCAGAGCGATCCACTTTAGACGGATCTTTACCTGAGAAGGCACCGCCACCGTGACGAGCCATGCCGCCGTACGTATCAACGATGATTTTACGGCCAGTTAGACCGCAATCGCCTACAGGGCCGCCGATGATGAATTGGCCTGTTGGGTTGATAAAGTACTTGGTGTCTTTCGATAGCCATTCTGCTGGTAGAACCGGCTTGATGATTTCTTCCATCACGGCTTCACGAAGGTCGGCTTGTTTTACTGCCGCGCTGTGTTGCGTCGACAAAACTACCGCGTCGATAGCGCAAGGCTTACCATTTTCATCGTAGCGGAAGGTCACTTGGCTTTTCGCGTCTGGGCGCAAGAAATCCAGCGTGCCGTTTTTACGTACTTCGGCTTGGCGCTGAACCAAACGGTGTGCGTAGGTGATAGGGGCGGGCATTAATACGTCGGTTTCGTTGGTAGCAAAACCAAACATCAAACCTTGGTCGCCGGCGCCTTGCTCTTTTTCGCTGGCTTCGTCGACGCCCACGGCAATGTCAGATGACTGCTTGCCAATAGCGTTCATGACCGCACAGGATTCCCAATCGAAGCCCATGTCTGAGCTGTTGTAACCGATTTCACGAATCACGCCACGGGCGATTTCTTCGATATCAACCCACGCATTGGTACGCACTTCGCCAGCGACTAAAACCATGCCGGTTTTTACCAGTGTTTCACAAGCTACGCGGGCTTCGGAGTCTTCCGCTAAGATCGCATCCAAAATGGCATCGGATACTTGGTCGGCGATTTTATCAGGGTGACCTTCTGATACGGATTCAGAAGTAAATAAAGAATATTCGGACATGAGAAAAATTTCCTCTTTAGCTGAGTGAGTCGCTAAACAGGCATAAAAAAACCTGTTTGGCATAAAAATACTAAACAGGTCTTATCTGAATCTGTTTAGCTGAATTTATATAGCGTCCGCAAGCCGAGACAAATCGACGCTTTAAGCGGTGGATAATGAACCAGTGTTGGTCAAATATCAACCCAGACACGGGATTTTAATGAGGCAAAGTGAGGATTTTTTGTTAGGATGGTGCGTAAATTACTGTTGTTTCATTTTCTTTGCCCAATGTTTGGGCGTTACTGTGCTGCCAGCATTGCATGGTGCGGTTATCCCGTAGAAAATGTTGCTTCTATTGTTCGTTAAGCCATCAGGAGTGGAATAACCATGTCGTCTCGGAAACAACTTGCTAACGCCATACGTGCATTGAGTATGGATGCGGTACAAAAAGCCAATTCAGGTCACCCAGGTGCGCCAATGGGCATGGCGGATATCGCTGAAGTGCTGTGGAACGATTTTCTTAAGCACAACCCAAACAATTCCAAATGGGTAGATCGTGACCGTTTTATTTTGTCTAACGGCCATGGTTCCATGCTTATTTATTCTTTGTTGCATTTGTCTGGTTACAAGTTGCCCATTGAAGAGCTGAAACAATTCCGCCAATTGCATTCTAAAACACCGGGTCACCCAGAATACGGTTACACCGATGGCGTAGAAACGACGACTGGCCCATTGGGCGCAGGCATCAGCAATGCTGTAGGCATGGCGATTGCCGAGAAAACCTTGGCGGCGCAGTTTAACCGCGAAGGCCACAATGTGGTTGACCATAACACCTACTGCTTTTTAGGCGATGGTTGTTTGATGGAAGGCATTTCCCACGAAGCTTGTTCATTAGCCGGTACCTTGGGCTTGGGCAAGTTAGTGGCATTTTGGGATGACAACGGCATTTCGATCGATGGTCATGTGGAAGGCTGGTTTACAGACGACACACCAAAGCGTTTTGAATCCTACGGCTGGCACGTAATTGCCAATGTCGACGGACACGATCCGGTTGCCATTAAAGCGGCGATTGAAGCGGCGAAAGCCGAAACCAGCAAGCCAACATTGATTTGCTGCAAAACCGTCATTGGTTTTGGTTCCCCTAACAAATCTGGCAGCCACGATTGCCATGGCGCACCATTGGGCGACGCTGAAATCGCGGCGGCTCGTGAATTCCTTGGCTGGCCACACGCGCCGTTTGAAATTCCTGCTGATGTGTATCAAGGTTGGGATGCCAAAGAAGCGGGCTCTGCTCGTGAAGCGGAGTGGGATGCAAAATTTTCTGCTTACCAAGCGGCTTACCCAGAATTGGCGGCCGAGTTCGAACGTCGTGTTGTGAAAGGCGAATTGCCTGCGGACTTCGAAGCGAAAGCGCAAGCCTTCGTTCAAGAATGCCAAGATAAAGGCGAGAACATCGCCAGTCGTAAAGCGTCACAAAACGCCATCGGTGCCTTTGGTGCTATCTTGCCTGAGTTACTCGGCGGTTCAGCCGACCTTGCGGGCTCTAATTTGACCTTGTGGTCTGGCTCAAAAGGCATTCAAGACGACGCGGCGGGTAACTACATTTACTACGGTGTGCGTGAATTTGGTATGAGCGGCATTATGAACGGCGTGTCTTTGCACGGCGGTTTCATCAATTACGGTGCGACCTTCATGATGTTCATGGAATATGCCCGTAATGCGGTACGTATGTCAGCGTTGATGGGCATTCAGAACGTGTTTGTTTACACGCACGATTCCATCGGTCAGGGCGAAGATGGCCCTACGCACCAGCCGGTTGAGCAGCTTGCTAACCTACGTATGACGCCAAACATGTCTGTATGGCGTCCATGTGATGCGGCGGAAACCGCGGTGGCATGGAAAGCGTCTATCGAACGTCGTGACGGCCCTACGTCATTGGTGTTTTCTCGCCAGGGTCTGCCTGCTCAGATTCGTAGCGCAGAGCAATTGTCTGATGTGGCGAAGGGTGGTTATATTCTGCAAGATTGCGCTGGCACGCCAGATTTGATCTTGATCGCGACGGGCTCAGAAGTGGCTCTTGCCATGGCATCGGCCGAAGTATTGAGCATGAACGGCAAAAAAGTACGCGTAGTGTCCATGCCGTCGACCAATGTGTTTGACGCACAAGATGCGGCATACAAAGAGTCTGTTTTGCCAAGCGCTGTGACCAAGCGTGTTGCCATTGAAGCGGCGCATGTGGATTTCTGGTACAAGTACGTAGGCTTCGAAGGCGCCATCGTTGGTATGACCACCTTTGGTGAGTCTGCGCCAGGTGGTGATTTGATGAAGCATTTCGGCTTCACCGTGGACAATGTGGTTGAAACAGCAGAAAGCTTGCTGGCTTAATCGCTTTGACTAATCAGAAAAGAGGCGTGCGTTTGTACGCCTCTTTTTTGTCTTCCTCTTTTTTAATTAAAAGAAGCGATGAGGGCAAGATCCGTCGTTTCTTGTTTGCGATGAAGTAGTGGGAATATGTTGCGAGTCGCTATAAATGGTTATGGCCGGATCGGGCGCTCAGTGTTACGAGCCTTGTATGAAAATGGCTACCGCGATCACATTCAAGTGGTGGCGATCAATGAATTGTCCGACATCGAGACAATCAGTTATCTCACGCGCTATGACACCACTCATGGCCGCTTTCCTAAGCCGGTTTCGGTAGACAACAATGCTTTATTAATCGGTGACGATGCGATTTTATGTTTTGCGTGCGCGACGCCGAACGAGCTTGATTGGTCGGCATTAGAATTGGATTTGGTGCTGGAATGTTCCGGTAGTTTTTCGGGACGCGATGGCGCTCAAGCCTATTTGGACGCGGGTGTACCTAGGCTATTATTGTCGCAACCTGCGGCGGCCGATGTGGATGCCACCATCGTTTATGGCTTCAATCATCAAGACATCCATGCCAACCATGACATTGTTTCGGCGGCGTCTTGTACTACGAATTGCTTGATTCCCGTGTTGGATGTGGTGAAACAATTCGCCGGCGTGGCTCATGGCATGACGCAAACCATCCACTCGGCGATGAATGATCAGCCGGTGATCGACGGTTATCACACCAAAGACTTGCGATTGACCCGTGCTGCCTTGAGTTCCATTATTCCTGTTGATACGGGTCTGGCGAGAGGCATTACGCGGATGATGCCCGAATTTGACGGCAAGATGGGTTGTAATGCGGTGCGTGTGCCGACATTGAATGTTTCTGTGATTGACCTAGTATTAAGTACGGAAAGTCCGGTGACCGTTGAGCAAATTAACGCCCAGCTAGAACAGGCCTCTAAGACCCAATACGCCGGATTGATGGGCTTTACCAAAGAAGCCCATGCGTCCGTCGATTTTAATCACGACCCACGTTCTGTCATCATCGACAGCACCCAAACCCAGGTAATTGATGGTTGCATGGTGAAGCTGTTGTGTTGGTTCGACAATGAATGGGGTTACGCCAATCGAATGCTGGACGTGGCCAAACACTGGGCTGCCGTCATCGATCAGGCCGAATAATCGCTTTGTATAAAACATGAATAACAGACAAAACCCATTGAAACAGTAAACGACGAGGACACCGTACATGACAGTAGTGAATATGAAAGATCTAGATCTGACGAATAAGCGCGTATTGATTCGTGAAGACTTAAACGTGCCAGTCAAAAATGGCAAGGTAAGCAGCGATGCGCGTATTCGTGCTGCCTTGCCAACTATTCAGTTGGCCTTGGCGGCGGGTGCTAAAGTCATGGTGATGTCTCACCTTGGACGTCCAACAGAAGGTCAATACGAAGAAGAATATTCGTTGCAGCCTGTTGCGACACATTTGGCGGGCTTGCTGGGTCAAGATGTGCCACTGGCCAAAGAATGGCTGGATGGCGTAAACGTCGAAGCGGGTCAGTTGGTGTTATTAGAAAACGTGCGTTTCAATGCGGGTGAGAAGAAAGACGACGAAGGTTTAGCGAAAAAAATGGCGGCCTTGTGTGACGTGTTTGTGATGGACGCTTTCGGTACAGCGCACCGTGCTCAAGCATCGACTCATGGTGTGGCGAAATTCGCTCCTATCGCCTGTGCTGGCCCTTTGTTGTCCGCTGAGTTAGAGGCATTAGAAAAAGCCTTAGCGAAGCCGGCGCGCCCTATGGCGGCGATTGTCGGTGGTTCTAAAGTATCGACTAAATTGACTGTGTTGGAATCCTTGTCCGACAAAGTCGATCAGCTTATCGTCGGTGGCGGTATCGCCAACACCTTCTTAGCCGCGGCGGGCTTTCCTGTGGGCAAATCTTTGTACGAAGAAGATTTAATTCCTCAAGCCAAAGCCTTAATGGCCAAAACCAGTATTCCACTACCAGAAGATGTGGTTGTGGCGACAGCGTTTGCGGCCGACGCCGAAGCGACGGTGAAAAATGCCGCTGATGTAGGCCCCGATGACATGATTCTAGACATTGGGCCAAAAGCCGCTGCGGCGTTTGCGGCTTTGTTGGAAGAGTCTAAAACCATTATTTGGAATGGCCCAGTGGGTGTGTTTGAATTCGATCAGTTTGGTGGCGGTACTAAGGCCTTGGCGATGGCCATTGCCAACAGCGACGGTTTTTCTATTGCGGGCGGTGGTGATACCTTAGCGGCAGTAGACAAATACGACATTGCCGAGCAAGTGTCCTACATTTCCACTGGCGGCGGCGCCTTTTTGGAATTTGTTGAAGGAAAAGTGCTTCCAGCGGTTGCGATGTTGGAATCACGCGCGCAAAATTAGTATCAAAGAATGGCAAAGATCGTTCTAAAGCAATTTATAAGTATTAAAAGGCGAAAAGCCTGCCTTGTCGGCACATACGTGTGTCGGCAAACACAAACTAGAGAGTGACCTATTTGGTGAAAGCCAAATGTGACAATAACGATAAGGCGTAAGCCACAGGGTGGGGTGTGAACTCTACCTTGATTAAAAAAATACTGAGTTGCTTAACACCACAGCTCAACCCGTTATCAATACAATCAAGACAAATTGTCAGAGGAAATCTTTTTATGCCTTTAATTAGTATGCGTCAACTACTCGATCATGCTGCGGAACACAGCTATGGTTTGCCAGCTTTTAATGTGAACAACATGGAGCAAGTAAAAGCCATCATGGAAGCGGCTAATGAAGTGAATTCACCTGTGATCATGCAGGCGTCTGCTGGCGCTCGTAAATACGCTGGCTCACACTTCCTACGTCACCTTATTGCCGCAGCGATTGAAGACTATCCACACATTCCTGTTGTGATGCACCAAGACCACGGCACATCGCCTGCGATCTGTCAGCGTTCGATTCAACTTGGTTTCTCCTCTGTCATGATGGACGGCTCTTTGATGTCTGATGGCAAAACCCCAGCGACTTACGATTACAACGTCGATGTGACTCGTCGTACGGTTGAATTCGCTCACGCGTGTGGCGTGTCAGTGGAAGGGGAGTTGGGTGTGCTGGGCTCGTTGGAAACCGGTGAAGCGGGCGAAGAAGATGGTGTTGGTGCGTCTGGTATTTTGACCATGGATCAAATGCTCACCGACCCACAAGAAGCCGTAGATTTTGTTAATGCAACAGGCATTGATGCCTTGGCGGTAGCCATTGGTACTAGCCATGGCGCATACAAGTTTACTCGTCCACCAACAGGCGATATTTTGGACATCGAGCGGATTGCTAAGATCGTCGAATTGTTGCCGAATACGCACATTGTGTTGCACGGTTCTTCTTCAGTGCCGCAAGATTGGTTAGAAATCATCAACGAGTATGGCGGTGAAATCCCAGAAACGTACGGCGTTCCTGTGGAAGAGATCGTCAAAGCGATCCGTTACGGTGTGCGTAAAGTGAACATAGACACAGATTTGCGTTTAGCAGCGACCGGTGCGATTCGTCGAAGCTTAGCGGAGCACAAAGGTAACTTTGATCCGCGTAAATACTTAACAGAAAGTATCCGTGCGATGAAAGCTGTGTGT
The DNA here is from genome assembly GCF_018145875.1 of Marinomonas vulgaris. Taxonomy (GTDB): domain Bacteria; phylum Pseudomonadota; class Gammaproteobacteria; order Pseudomonadales; family Marinomonadaceae; genus Marinomonas; species Marinomonas vulgaris. The sequence continues at coordinate 50,554 of NZ_JAGSSV010000016.1, forward strand.
ATTGATCGCTACGAAGCCTTTGGCTGTGCTGGACAAGCCTCTCGCATTCATACTATGGATTTGGAAGAAATGGCGGTTCGTTACGAGCGTGGCGAATATTCTGATGGACGAGTTTTTTAAACCTCTTGATGGTGTGAAACGTCTTGTTTGTGGCGAGCGATCTTTAAGAGTAAGTATAGGCAAATAGGCTGTTTTTGAATTTTTTAATAAAAAAACAAAAAAACAGTTGACCAAGAAATTCAATTGCCTATAATGCTCGCCATTCCTTGCGGGAGTGGTGGAATTGGTAGACACGCTGGATTTAGGTTCCAGTGCTTCACGGCGTGAGAGTTCGAGTCTCTCCTTCCGCACCAAATTTAAAAAAGCTGACTTTATGTCGGCTTTTTTTATGTCTAAAATTTGCCGATCAGGCATTTTCTTATTCTGGTTAGTCACTAAAGTGGATGAATTTGGTTAGAATAGCCTTCTTCACAGACGTTAAGTCAGGCTAAACCATGAAACATCGATATTCCTTTATCATCTGGATTGTGTGCATCTTTGCCTCCACTGTGACGCACTCGGCTGGCATGACTCTGGATTTGATGGACAGCCAAACATTCTATAAGCTGATGCCACGACAAGGCCCGTTAGCTGAACAATTCTCTGCCATCGTTCACGCCCCGCCAAATCCAATACGAATCACGCAAAAGCGTCCCGTACAAGTCGCTCTGGTGTTGTTCGGCGATGTGGAGTCCATAGACAATAAAGCCCTGCTCAACACTTTTCGCCGGCGGATGCGTGAAATCAATATCGACTATCGTTTGGATATTTATGTTGATGCGTCGCCATATAGTATGGACATGACCCCTTACGTTACGCTGGTCAAGGCGCAACCTGATTATATTGTGATGACAAAATTAGGCTTTGTGCAGCGGCGCTTTTTAGAGCGATTTCTGCGTTCAGGCTCTTCAAAAGTAATCGTGTATGACTTTGCATCGCCTTTAACGCATTGGTTAAATCACCCTCCATTGATGTACCTTGGTTTTGATCAAAAGAAAGTCACCACCATGTTAGCGGATTTTTTGCATCGACAATTGCCAGTTGATGCTCGAATAGCTGCTGTTGTGTTGCCGAGTGGCTATTTAAGTCACACTCGCTGCGATTTTTTTCTCGATAAAATGATGGCTTATCATAGGCGGATTGACGACATTTATATGGTGCCGAATGAGACTAATAGTGCTTTTAATACGGCTCAACAGATATTAGAAGACAACCCCCCAGACTTCATTTTTAGCTGTTCACACGCCATTTCGGAAGGCGTGAGCGCGGCACTGGTCAAGAGCGGCTCAAGGGTTCAAACCAATGGGTGGGGCGTATCGTCTCAAGGTGTCAGATCGCTAATCAAAAGGCACATTGCGGTGAGCGCCTTGTTTACGAAAGACGATGCTTCGATCGCCATTGCCGAAGCGATTAAATTGGACCTTGAAGGACGCAATATGCCCAATCTTTATGTAGCGAATGCCACTCTAATGCCATCCAATTTACACCCAGATGTGCTGCGTTTCATGATGCAACACGCGTACACCTATTCGGTGTCGTTATGGCGATAGCGACGATGAGTTTACAGCGGCGTTTGCAGCAAACGGTTTTTGCCTTAATGTTGGTGTCTTTTGTGGTGTTGAGTTTGGTGGTGTTGTATTTTCTTGACAGCGAAAATGCAGGTACTGAAGAAAAGAACATTGCATTAAAACATCAGGTGGTCGAACAAGCGTTTAATCGTTATTTGTCTCGAGCTGAGGGTGAAATGACCTTTATTGGTCAAGATTTATCCCTTAATAATTATGATTTGGGCCGAGAGTTAGATGTTTTGTTTAGCCATCACGAGGTGTTGTTTTTTGGTGGGCTCGATTTTTTCTATATCGAATGGGTGGATGGACGTCGCTCTATGGACCCAAGAGCACGACTTTTCACCACAGCGGACTTCGATGCCGTATTAAAAGTCGCTTTGTTTAACCGTTGGGTGACTGTGATCACGAAAGACAATGCTCATCTGTTGGTCCTAAAAACCAAGCTTATTTCGGCCGAGCAAAAAAACTTGGGGTTTTTATACGGTTTTATCTCCCTGGATGACAATGTCACCTTTGCCAGTGAACTGTTACAAAGTGCCCCCATCAGTGCGGTGCGAATTTATGATAAGCCATCCAATCATACCTTGATGGAAGAGCGTAAGGTAGGCGAGGATTTAACCGGAAATCTGCTTCGTTCCAGTTTACCGTTGCGCTCGCCTGTTGAGGGTAACTTACAATTAGAGATTCTTCAGCCACACCCTTTTTCATCAAATATACTGATAAACGCCTTGCCCCTGATTATTGTGTTAGGGGTGATTTTGTTGTGTTTTTATCTACTGTTATTGCGTCTCTTTAGAACCCTCATTTTCCAGCCATTGGAGAACATCGTATTAAACACAGACGATGGTCGAGTATCGTACACAGAAATCGAATCGCTACAGCAACAAACCAGTCGGCAATTAAGGTCGATGAAAACCAAGGAAGACCGCTTCATGTTACTGGCTGAATCAGTAAACAGCGCTGTTATTTTCTGCAGTGAAGTGGCCGAAATCGAGCTCATTAACGCTGAAGCGCAGCGACTTTTTCCTGATGCAAGCAAGGCACGAACCCTGTTCGATTTCATGCCTATTAGTTGTCACCAAGCCGTTCAAGGGGCGTTAAAGGGTGACGTTGGAGTGCGTTTTACCTTTACCCTGAAGCAGCTAGGAAAAATCTACCAATGGCAAGTGTATTCATTTCACAATGATAGCCGCTTTCGCAGCCTACTTTTAATAGGTCAGGACATTACCCAAGAAGTTAGTCTGCAGTGGCAGCTTGAGCAGTTACAGCCTTTATCCGCGGCGACGTTTAAAAAAGCCGATGTGGACGCGGTGCTGGATGAGCTGGCGTACCTTTCTGTGTTGCCTGAGCGCATAGGAGGCGAGGCGATAAAAGGTTGGCTAAGCCTGATTTTGTCCATTTTGAAAAACATCAGAGACGATTCAGCCGACGAAGCCTATTTGCCGATTGGCGACCTTTTACGAGAGGAGAGTGCGGGTGTGATGGCGGTGATGGGAATAGAGGCCAACCGTGTCTTTTTAGACTGTTCCGTTGCTACCGGGCGTACAGTGGTGCCGGTAAACGCTCATTTAAAAGGCCTAATACGGGTGCTCTTGATGATAGTGATGACCAACAATATGGTGGAACGTCGCTTGGCAGTGCGGTTTGAAGGCACTGAGCTGGAGCTAACTGCAACTAAGGATATTGGTTTTCGTCGTTTGTTTTTATGGATAGTTGATAGTTTGCTGGACGGCTTGAGTGGGCAGAAAAAGATATTGCAAAACAATGCTTTACAGATAAACATTGGCTGGAAAAAAAGTCAAATATCCACAGTGCAGCCTGCAAACTTACTGTCTTTAGATGCGCTTTTACCTTCAAAGGAACAATGGTCTGCGGATAAACAAAAGACGTCTGGTAAGTCGCAGTTGGTTGCTTGGGTAGTGAATGATTACCCTCATTCAGCCGTGGTTGAAAGTGCTTTATCGAGGTTTGGTTTACAGGTTGACGTGTACGAATCCAGCCATCGTTTCTTTACTCGCCCCAATGGCTTTGTGCAGTACGATGCCATTTTAATTGGTTGCGACCAAGATACCGAAGCCCAAATAGAAACCACTCAAAAACTGAAATTCAAGTATCAGCGAGATCAATTGCCTATTGTTTGGCTGAACAGCACTTACATGGCGTCTGTTGACCCCGATGTGTTTGTTTTACAAGGGTGCTTTTTCGATGACAATTTGCACCAGGTATTGCAACAAGCCTTGTTATTAGATGGCGTTACCTTTATGCCTAGTTATGAGCAAGAGGGCCTTTGGGTGATGGTGGGAGGCAGCCGAGTGACCAAAGCGATTTGGTTTACTGCGCTGGAAGAAGAAAAACGAGTGACGCAATGGCTGGCGGATTTATCCCACTATTTTATGGTCTTATCTCATTATCCAGACGCTGTAGTGATCTTACTTGAACCGCAAGCCAACGAGCTGTTAGAAAGTGTACAGGCGGCTTTCCCCAAGGTACGGTTTTTTTCTCTACAAAGGTGGCCGAAAATGCCGGATAATGTCACTTTTTTCCACATGAACTTGCCGTATACCCGTGAACAAATCATCGTATTTGCTCACCGAGTCACGCAACAAGACAGCGATGTTAGGAGTAATGAATGAGCATAATTGGACTGATTGGCGCCATGGACGAAGAAGTAGCCGTTATCAAGGCTTGGATGACAGATGTGCGTGAAGAGTCTGTGGCGGGCTGTGATTTTTATCTAGGGCACTTTGAAGGCAAAGAAGTGGTGCTGTTGAAATCAGGCATTGGCAAAGTCAATGCGGCCGTATCGACAACCTTGTTGTTGTCAAGATTCCAACCAGAATACGTGATCAATATCGGTTCAGCCGGTGGCTATGATACGGATTTACAGGTCGGTGATGTGGTTATTTCGGACGAAGTCTTGCACCACGATGTGGACGTCACGGCATTTGGTTATGTGATGGGACAAGTGCCAAACATGCCTGCCACCTATTCAGCCGACAAAGCCTTGATACAAAAAGCCAAAGACGCCGTGCAAGCCGTGACTCAGGTTCAGGCGAAAATTGGCTTGATCGGTACAGGTGACAGCTTCATGTGCGACCCTGTGCGAGTAGAGTCGGTGCGCACCACTTTCCCAGCCTTGGTAGCGGTTGAAATGGAAGCGGCCGCGGTTGCGCAAGTGTGCTTCAAGTTTGGGACGCCGTTTGTTGTAGTGCGTTCTTTGTCCGACATTGCAGGCAAAGAATCCCCTCAAAGCTTCGATGAATACCTCAAGGTGGCGGCGGAAAACTCCTCTTTGATGATTCAACAAATGCTGAAGGCTGACTAAGACATGATGATGGGCAAGGGACTGACGGCGGCGATCATCATTACCGCCCTTGGTTCTTCGCTTGTTTTTGCGGCGCCCGACGAGGCGGCAAAATCCTCATGGTGGCTGAACTCTCACGAAACGGTGTCGAAAACCATCGGTAACTGGTCGACGGGTATTGATTCTTTCTTATCCGGCGAAGCCAATACTCCAGAGGCGTATCAAGAGCAAGAAAGCCATGTGGACATCCGTTTTGGTTCTGTTTTGGGTGATGGGGATCGTGCGAGTTTTTTTGATTTCAGCGCCAAGCTAAAATTGCCTAATACGCAAGATCGCCTGCGCTTAGTGATTGAGTCGGAACCTGATACCCTGGCACCAGAAAGTATTCAAAACGAGTCAAGTCAACGCGAAAGTGTGGTGGAGTCGGCTTTAGCGACCAGCATTACCGCGGCCGTACGTTACATTGAAGATGATTTGGGTTTGGACGTGGACGCAGGGGTTCGAGTGGACTTCCCATTGGACCCTTTTGTGCGCTTTCGATTTAAGCAGGGAAGTGAAACAGGCCAGTGGCGCTGGTGGCAGAATCAAGAAATGTTCGCCTATTATTCGAGAGGCGTGGGCGCTCGTTATCGCTTGGGGTTGGGTTACACACTGACGCCAAGGGTGAACTACAGTACGGACTTGTCGGTGGCTTGGTTAGACGATGAGGGCTTGTTTTACGGCCGTGAAAACCTGTCGTTGCAACATCGCCTTAACGATAAAAGCCGTCTGGCTTATCAGCTGAGCTTTTTGCAATCCGGTGCCCATGAGCTGGAGCCCGACAGCTATTTATACAACGTGCAATACGAGCGACTTCTATACAAAAACTGGTTGATTGGGCAAGTTAAACCACAATTTACTCATGACGCGGATGACGATTACCACGGAGAGTTTTCTCTTACTTTGTCCATGGTGATATTGCTTGGTCCCGAATACCTGCAGTAATGAGTTTTGTATGGGCAGTATTAGATTTGTCTTACAGGAACTCGTATAATGCCGCGCGCTATCTATACTCGCACCAATCTATCGCCGCCAAGAGAAATAAGTCATGAGACCGGATCAAATCCAACCAGAAATGTATGAAAAGCAGCTGCATGATAAGCAGGCTGACCTTGCCGAATTAATGGCGACGTTGTCATTGCCTGAGATGGAAGTGTACGCCAGTGCGCCGACTCACTATCGTATGCGCGCTGAGTTTCGGATTTGGCACGACGGTGACGATTTGTTTTACGCTATGTTTGATTCGGCCGATCCAAGAACGCCGATTCGTACCGACCAGTTTCTCGCGGCATCCACACAGATCAATACTTTAATGCCGCAATTACTGGATGCGGTGCGTGATACGCCTATTTTGCGCCATAAGCTCTTTCAAGTGGATTTTTTGACCACCACAACGGGCGAAGCTCTGATCAGCTTGTTGTACCATAAGCCGATCGACGATGAATGGAACGCCGCGGCTCAGCAGTTAAACAAAGCCTTTCCTGCTTGTCATTTTATTGGCCGCAGCCGCAAGAAAAAGCAAATTCTAACCCGTGATTTCGTCATGGAAACACTGACCGTTCACGGTCAAAAATTCCATTACCAACAAGTTGAAAACAGCTTCACGCAACCGAACGCCGGCATCAGCGAAAAAATGCTGGAATGGGCTTTAGACGTAACGAAAGACGCGTCGGGCGATTTGTTGGAAATGTATTGCGGCAACGGTAACTTCTCCATTCCGTTAGCGCGTCAATTTGATCGTGTGGTAGCAACGGAAATTTCTAAGGTGTCGGTGAACTCGGCACAGTTAAATATCGCCATAAACGGCATGCACAACGTACAAGTGGTCAAAATGGCCAGTGAAGACGTATCGGCGGCGTTAAATGGTGATACTGAGCTGCCAAAAAGTTTGGTGCAAGCGGGAGTCAGTGAATTGTCCCCTTCTGTGGTTTTGGTCGATCCGCCACGGGCAGGATTAGACGACGCAACGGTCGAATTAGTACGAAAAATCGATGCTATTCTTTATGTTTCCTGTAATCCGGAAACACTAAAAGCCAATTTAGAAGCGCTATCTAGTACTCACGATGTGGTTCGCTTCGCCATGTTTGACCAGTTTCCTTACACTCACCATGTTGAGACAGGTGTGTATTTACAAAGAAAAACAACCGCTTAGCATTAAAGTTCACAAAGTCTGTGATGGGTTAAACGAGCAAGCCGTGTTGCCAAGAGGTAAACGCGGCTTTTTCTTGACCACCATTCATGAGTTTTGTTCCTGTTATAATGAAAGACATTCCCGTATCTACCTTAGGATACGCTGGATTCTGTGTTAAGATGTGCCCACTTTTTTCCCCACCACCATAGAGAAGTCGAACGAGCCATGAGTAGTAACTCACTAGACAAAGACAAAATCAAAATCTTGTTGTTAGAAGGCGTTCATCAATCTGCACTGGATGCATTGCATGACGCAGGCTACAGCAACATCGAATACCACAAAACCGCGTTGGCGGAAGACGAGCTGATCGAGAAAATCTCGGAAGCGCACTTCATCGGTATTCGTTCTCGTACCCAGCTAACGGCGAAAGTGCTAGAGCACGCGAACCGTTTGGTTGCCATCGGTTGTTTCTGTATCGGAACAAACCAAGTGGACTTGGATGCAGCCAGCGAGAAAGGCGTGGTTGTATTTAATGCACCATTCTCAAACACGCGCAGCGTGGCTGAGCTCGTATTGGGCCAATTGATTCTATTGCTTCGCGGAATTCCAGCGAAAAACGCGGCTTGTCATCGCGGCGGCTGGATCAAGTCAGCAGTGGGTTCGTTTGAAACTCGTGGTAAGCGTTTGGGTATTATCGGTTACGGTAGCATTGGTACCCAGCTAAGCGTATTGGCAGAATCGTTGGGCATGGAAGTGTGCTTTTACGACATCGTTACCAAGTTGCCACTGGGTAATGCGCGTCAAATCAAAAGCTTGAAAGAGCTATTGTCTACCAGCGACATCATCAGTCTGCATGTGCCAGAAACCTTATCAACAAAAATGATGATAGGCGCGAAAGAAGTGTCGCAAATGAAGAAAGGTTCTATCTTCATTAACGCTTCTCGTGGCACGGTTGCTGACTTAGACGCCGTAGCTGAAGCGATCAAAGCAGGCGACCTTGCTGGTGCGGCGGTGGATGTGTTCCCTGTTGAGCCAAAAGGCAACAACGAAGAATTCGTGTCACCGCTTCGTGGTTTAGACAATGTGATCCTAACGCCTCACATTGGTGGTAGCACCATGGAAGCACAAGAAAACATCGGTGTGGAAGTAGCGGATAAGCTGATTAAATATTCCGACGTGGGTACAACAACGGCGGCGGTTAACTTCCCAGAAGTGGCCTTGCCAGCACAAGCGGACAATCATCGTATTCTGCACATCCATGAAAACCGCCCTGGTGTGTTGTCTAAAATCAACGCCATTTTCTCTGAGCACAACATCAACATCACGGGTCAATACCTTCGTACTACGGAGAAATTAGGCTACATGGTGATGGACGTTGACGCCGAGGAAGGTGAGCTTGCGCTTGAAAAAGTGCGCGAAGTAGAAGGCACGGTAAAAGCGCGCGTTTTGTTCTAAACGCTTGTCTTTTATAGATGTTAAAAAATCCAGCTACGGCTGGATTTTTTGTGTCTGACTCTTAGGTTCTGCCAATTGAGCTAGACTTTGCCACCTAAATTCGCACTTATTTAATACCCAAGGTGGTGGTGATGTCTTGGATTTTCTGTTGGATGCTGGTGGTGACTTCCGCCATGAAGGTTTCCGAGGCGTTGGCTTGCTCTCTTACCGTGACAACCGACTGATTGAGTTTGGTCATGCCCAGTTTTTGCTCTGCGGCGTAGCCGGAGGCTTTTTTCGCTAAATGGGTCGATTGTTTGGACTTTTCTAAAATATCTTGCGCTGACTGACCCAGGGCCTGAGTTAGGCTGATTTGCTCAGTAGACGCACTGGCGATTAGATCCAAGTTATTTTTAAGTTGTTTTGTGGCGGTATTGAGACGAGAGAAAATTTGCGTGATTTCTTCCAGTGAATGCTGGGTTCGGCTCGACAGTGTTCGCACTTCTGAGGCGACTACAGCGAATCCTCGACCATGCTCCCCTGCACGGGCCGCTTCGATCGCGGCATTCAGCGCTAATAAGTTGGTTTGCTCAGAAATGTCTTTAATGCCACTCACAATAGATGAGGCGCTCGACACAGACTCTTCCAAATTCACCAAAGCGCTTTGACTGTTGGTTAGGCGTTCCAATGTCGTTTGGTTTGCTAACGCCAAAGAGGCCGCTTGATCGACGCTGTGCGTCATGGCGGTGTTGGTGTCGGCGGCGTAGCTAGCCACTTCTTGAGCACGCACCTCGGCTTTGTTCGCTAAGGTTTCCACTTGGTTCGACATGTCTAGTGTATCGTCTAGCCCTTGGCGTGAGGCGACACTGAGTTCGTGTACTTGCCCAAATGCGTTGAGCATGTCATTCAAAGAAGTCGAAATATTATTGAGTTCGGTGTCTCTTTGCTGGCGTTGTACAGCGATCTGCTCCAGATAACGATTGAGATAATGAGCCACATCGGAGAGTTCGTTTTTATTTTTGCCAACGGTGAGTGTGTTGATGTTTTGGTGTTCAACCAAATTTTTGACCGCTGTGTACAAGTCGCGAGCGCTTTTTACCACCACGCGATTTTGAAACACATGCACGCAAAAGGTGGTGGCAATCATCAAAATAACAAACACCGAAAAAGCCATCAGGGTCTGCTGCTGAGTAACTTTGGCACTGGCTTGAATATCTTGCGTACCGGCTTTTAAGAGGGTATCGAGTTGGCTGATCAAGGTACGCACCTTATCTTGCGCCGCTTGAGCTTGCTGGATATTTCCAAGGCTGGTTTCCACATCTTTTAAGTAGCGTATTGACCAACCATGTAATTCATTTTTTACATCTTCGAGGGGATCGACGATGTCGTCCGTGGTGTCGCTGGCCCAGCCCATGAGTGCAGACAAGTCATCGTCGGCATTGTTGGCTTGTTGTTCAGTTACATCCAAGAGAGGTAAGTTGTTCAGTTCGCTAATGTAAGCTTGAAACTGAGTGATGGCTTGGTTGAGTCGTTCTTGGTTACTGTCTGAGTGGGCGGCTAAGTATTCGTCTTTTGCACGATTGATGCGCGCCAACCCAGCATAGAGTTTTACTTGAATGGCCAAATAGGGCGATGCGCTCGCTCTACCGTGTTTATCCTCAAAGGTTTGCACTTTGTCAGTCAGATTGTTCAGCGATAACAGCATTTGTAAGGCGTTGTTTTCAATCAGCGCATAAGGATTGCCAGAGAGCTTACCCGCCGCGCGAATATCCGATTGAAGACTCGCAGCTATTTGGGCAAGTTGCTCGTCGATAGGAGCCTTAACGGTGTCGGGCAGTGTGTTGAGATTGGTGCGTATGTCTTGTTCGATGAACTCTTGGGTGGGAATCAGTAGCGAGGCTTCACCGGATGATAAATAGCGCTCAATTTGTTGCTTTAAGGTAATCGAAGATTGCTCCCACACCAGGGTGTAGTTGTCGCTTTGCTCTAACGCGTTGCGGAACTTCATTAGACTCCACAATAAAAGACCGATGAGCATGGCGGCAATCACTAAATAGCTGACGGTAGTGGTGCGAGTAACGTGGGAAATTTTCAATCTAAAGGCCTGCCTTATTACATATGTTAACAAAAGGTCGGTTCTTTTACATAGGCTTACAAAACCGCAAGGCCACCATAATGGGATTCTGTGACAGAAATATGACATGCCACAGCGTGTGGGAGGAAAAGTCGTTAGCTTTTTGTTGGGTTACAGGAATTTGACGATATAAATTGCCTAAAAACGACTTTTTTTGCCTTTTTGCGGCGAGATTAGCCCCAATCCTGACTATTTGGAAAAAAAGCTTTCATGGTCACTTTTTTGTCATTATTTTGTATTAAATTGAAAAAGGATATTAAACGCGCGTTTAATAAATATGTGCTGTAGGTGTTTGACGCCTTTCCAATGACATTGCCACTATTCGTATCACTTTAAGGAGCTCAAGAATGACTATTTCTCGTCGCCAATTTGTGAAAGGCGCTTCAGTCGCTGGGGCGGTTGCCGCCACCCCATTTTCAATTAATAGCGCCATTGCGGCCAACAAAGAACTGCGCATTTACGCGTGGGCTGGTTACATTACCGATGAAATGCTGGCGGACTTCAAAGCCAAAACGGGCATTAACGCTACCTTCACACCTTACGGTACCAACGACGAGCTGATGAACTCCTTGCGTGCCACAGATGGCACGGGCTTTGACATCATCATGCCAACGGTTGACCGTGTACCTGGATATGTGGATTACGAGTTGGTGCAGCCCCTAGATGTAAAACGCATCAATTGGGATGGTTGTTTAGACAGCGCCTTGGCAGGCTCCGATGTGGGCGGTATTGTGAATGGTAAGCGTTACTTTGCGCCAGCCGATTGGGGAACAGAAGCGATTTCGTACCACACAGATTATGCCAAAGTAGACCCTAAAAATTTAAGTTATGGCGATCTCTGGTTGCCTGAAAACGCGGGTGGCGTCACGGTTCGTGGTCATTCAGCGCTTGTGGGTATCGGTTTGTGGTTAGAAAAAGCCGGCAAGTTACCTTTCCCATTGCTGGATTCCTACAAAAATGAAAAAGCCATGCGTGCGAATTTCGAAGTGATCTTAAAAGTCGCAGCCGAGCATAAGAGCGCCATTGCGCAATTCTGGTCGACTGAAAACGAAGCGCAGGGTGCGTTCAGAACCAATGGCGCTGTGATTGGCCAAACGTGGGACAGCACCGCATTCAAACTTAAGTCCGAAGGCGAGCCTGTTGCCTACGGCGCACCAAAAGAAGGGGCGTTGGCGTGGATGGAAGGTTTTGTTATTCCTAAGAATGCGAACAACGTGGATTCAGTGTACGAGTTCATTAACTGGTATTACACGCCAGAGTCTGGTGCCATGTTTGTCAAAGCCACCGGCTACAATTCCACCGCAAAAGGCGCCGATGCTTTATTGCCGGCCGAAACCAAGCAGTTCTTCCAAGATTCGTACAGCGAACAAGATTTGGCGAACCTGTGGTGGTGGCCAATTCAAGAACCTTGGTACGTTGCGCTGCGTAACGAATATCAAGATCGTTACTTGTCAGCGTAACGAAAAAAAGCCCCTCGCGACTATCTAGTGTTTGTCGTCAGGGGCTTTTTTGTATCACATTTTTTATCAAAAAATAACAAGCGAGAGAAGCATGGACAGTAGTGTTCACCTAGATAATATCATCATGCAGTTTGGTGACTTCACGGCCATACAAAAAACCGATTTAAAAATAGAGTCCGGCGAGTTTTTCAGTTTTTTAGGTCCTTCTGGTTGCGGTAAAACCACGATTTTAAACATGATCAGCGGTTTTTTAGATCCCTCAGAAGGTGACATTAAAATTGGTGGGCAAAGCATGCACAATGTGCCGGCGAATAAGCGTCCTACCTCGATGATTTTTCAAAACCTCGCGCTGTTTCCTTTAATGACGGTGGCTGAAAATATTGAATTTGGCCTCGAAGTACGCGGTGTTTCGAAAAGTGAGCGAAAAAAAGCCTCTGACCGACTGTTGGAGCTGGTTGCATTGCAAGGCAGTGGCGACAAAAAGGTATCGGAATTATCGGGTGGACAAAAGCAACGTATCGCTATTGCACGGGCGTTGGCGGTCGAGCCGCAGGTTTTGTTATTAGATGAGCCTTTGTCGGCGCTGGATCTTAAGCTGCGCCAGCACATGCGCACCGAGTTAAAAGAGATTCAGCGCAAAACTGGCATTACTTTTATCTATATTACCCATGACCAAGGGGAAGCCTTGACCATGTCGGATCGAGTTGCCGTGATGTCAGCGGGGAAAATCCAACAAGTGGCTGATCCTATTACTTTATATCGTGATCCCCATACGGCGTTTGTGGCGTCTTTCGTGGGTGAAAACAACGGTGTACGGGGCAAGGTCATAGAAACAAATGATACCATGACCACCTTGGATTGTGGCCCATTGGGAGCATTAAAAGGTCGAACCCAAGGAGCATTGCAGCTGGGTGATGAGGCGACCGTGTTTATTCGTCCAGAGCATTTCCGCTTACAGTCAGAAAACGGCATGCACACCTTGCAGGCGATCATTGAAGAGGTGAACTTTGAGGGTGCGTATTTGACTCTAAACGCCAACACCTCGACTGATCAAACCTTGTCGATTCAATTGGGAACGCATCAGTTCTTTGAAGCGTTGAAAAAAGGCGCTGCAGTGAGTTTGTCTTATAAAGAAGAAGACGCCATTGTCATAGCAGGATACGACCATGTTTAGTCAACTTAAAGCACGCTTCGGCAGTGGCTTAGCGGTTGGCATTGTCGGTATGATTGCAATTTGGCTGGTGGGCATGGTGATTCTGCCGCAGCTTCTGATGGTCGATTATTCCTTTCGCCCCAACTTGTTACCGGCCGACATAGGTGGCCCAAAAGACACTTACTCGCTGACCAACTACGAAACCTTGTTCAGTAACCAAATACATTTAAAGATATTCTTTAAAACCATCTGGTCGAGTGTCCTAGTCACAACGATTACCTTGTTAGTCAGTTACCCCATCGCTTTCTATTTGGCAAAAGTGGCGACACCGCAAAAAGCAGCTTTGTGTTTGTTATTACTGATCATTCCCTTTTGGATCAATGAAATACTGCGTACCTTTTCGTGGTACATCATTTTGGCTTATAAAGGTCCACTGAACGCTTTATTGCTTGGGTTGGGTATTATTGATCGTCCGGTGCGGTTTTTATCGGGTGACGGTGGTGTTCTGATCGGTATGGTGTACGCCTACATCTTATTTATGATTTTTCCCATTTATAACGCCATCGAAAGCTTGGATACCAATCAAATCAAAGCCGCTCGTAATTTAGGCGCTGGCTGGATTCGCACCCATTGGCGAGTAATTATTCCTCATGCCAAACCTGGCATTGCAACAGGTTGCGTAATGACCTTCATGCTGGCTGCGGGCAGCTACGCGGTGCCGGCGTTGTTAGGGTCGCCGGGCAGTCGTTGGTTTACTCAAATCATTTATAACTGGTTCTTTGAGGGCGGTGATTGGAACCAAGGGGCGGCGTATGCCTTCATCTTGTTGTTAATGTGCATTGGCTTTATCGCTTTAGTAATGCGTGTCTTTAAAGTGGGCTTGGGGGACATCGCAAAATGAAATCGGAAACCATTATGCGTTGGGGTGTGCGCTTTTACATCGGTGTGTTCTTCTTATACTTGTTTACGCCTTTGATAATCATGGGCTTGGCGACCTTTAATGACAGTCGATTTCCAACCGTATCGCCTTGGAAAGGGGCCACGCTAAAGTGGTTCGCTGCCTTGGCGGAAGATGGTGCCATGTGGACGGCATTGTGGACGAGTATCGTTGTCGCAGCAGGCGTGCTTGTTGTTGCCGTACCGATTGGTATTTGCTGTGCGTTGTTTTTATCTACCGTGCAAGGGAAGGGCAAAACCTTCATTTACTCACTGATGATGTCGCCTCTGTTAACGCCGGGCGTTATCGTCGGGATCTCAACGTTGATTTTTTGGAAAGGGCTGTCAGTTAGTGGTGGTGTTTTTCTAACGGTGGTGGCGCAAACCACCTTCATTGCGGCGTATGTCATGTTAATGGTGTTGGCAAGGTTGCAACGATTTGACAGAACGTTGGAAAATGCCGCATTGAGCTTAGGAGCCACTCAGTGGCAGGCGTTTCGCCGTATTTTATTGCCGTATTTGAAGCCGGCGATTATTTCAGCGGCGGCGATTGCTTTTCTGCAATCGTTTGAGAACTACAACACCACGTTATTCGTGAAAGGCTACGATACTACCTTGACGGTATATATTGCTTCTAAAGTGCGTACTGGTTTAACGCCTGCGGTAAATGCGCTGGGCTTGGTAATGATTTCTGTCACTATTTTGTTGGCTGTAGCCTATGAATGGAAGCGACGCCGCGAAATTGCACTGAGTTCATCATCGAATTAAGTTTCCTACTTACTATTGTGTTATTTAATGAGAAAGCAGTCGGAGCGTGGCTGCGCGGATAAAACAAAAACGCCTACTTATTGTGTAATAAATAGGCGTTTTTGTTGTTTTCTGAATGATTAATGAACAGATTTTAAAAGAAAACGATAAAGGTTTCATTAATTTATAATTAATCCCACTTTTCTTCAAAAAAGGGTTGCACTAAATCTGTAGATCCTTAATATACGCCCTCGCTGACACGGACAAGGCTTCAGAGCAACGAAGACCAAGTTC
>NZ_JAGSSV010000017.1 GCF_018145875.1 Marinomonas vulgaris
GACGCTTGTTGTTGAATTCGCTGTCGGCAAAAGTGAGTTGATGTGACATGGTCAGGCTCGAAGGTTAAAAATGAATTCTTCGTTAGGAACAGGTGCATTGACCCTGCTTGGTGGCGTTGGTCAGTTTGTTGAGCTTGAGAAAAGTGCGATAACCTTGGGCTTCTTCATCGCCTTGATCGTCATAACTTTTGTTTTCTCTGCTGCCCGCGGATTGATAAAAGGAATTGCACGGCTGTCTCAAATTAACTTTTGGTTACTGATAGCCTTGTTTGTTTTCACCTTGGTCTTTGGGCCTACGTTGTACATTTTAGGTATTGGCGTTGAAGGGTTAGGCGCTTTCCTACAGAACTTTTTCCGCTTGAGCTTATTTACAGGTCAGGCTTCTGGTGATCTTTGGCCACAATACTGGAGTGTATTTTATTGGGCTGTGTGGTTTGCCTGGGCTCCAATAACAGCCATGTTTTTGGGTAAAATCGCCAAAGGTTACACGGTTCGAGAATTTATCCAAGTGAACCTTATTTATCCAAGTTTGTTTATTTTATTATGGATCTCTGTGTTCTCTGGATCCGCTATTTTCATGGATCAGTCTAGTACTGGCGGTTTGTATGATGTCCTTAATAATGGTGGTATTGAGCAGCTGCTGTACCATATTTTTAATGAGTTACCATTAAGTGGCTTAACATCATTAATGTTGGTATTCATTGCTTTTATCTCTTATGTGACGGCGGCCGATTCAAGCACAGATGCCATCGGTGATTTGTGTGTGAAAGATTTCAAAGCAGACTCAAAAGAGGGTGCAGGGCTTCCGATTAAAGTACTGTGGGGGACAATCATTGGGCTAGTGGCTTGGATCATGGTCAGCACCGTGGGTGTTGCTGGTATTAAATCTTTGTCTAATTTAGGTGGTTTGCCGGCGACCTTAATTATTTTAAGTTGCAGTTTAACCTTGATAAAGTGGCTTCATAATCCATCTGAACTGAATAAGTAAAGAATTAATATGGTATCTGCTGCCTATTATAGTAGGTGAAGAAATCTATACTTCCTTGTTAAACGAAAAGCCGAACATTACGTTCGGCTTTTTTGTTCTAAACACGACTTTAGTATTTTGTCATTGTGCACAAAACAGCAATCTCTCTTTTTTAGTTTCGCCTCTTTTTGAACAAGTCCAACCTGGGTAGTGCGTCGAGGCGTTTTTAGATTGAACAATAAAGAACGGCTGTTGCTGTGAAGGCAGCCATGTGGTCAAGTCTCCTTGTCGCTGCTTTGCTTTTCCAGCGGAGTAATATTGGCCGGAGAAAGGGCGTTTGTGTAGAAAAAATAAATCACTTTCTGAGGCTGCTGCTTGTTGTGCCCAAACAGTCAAAATCGCTTTTTGTGACTTCGGGTGGACAATGTCAAAACGCAAGACACTAACGAGCACGATAAGCAGAATGGGCGTAATAAATCCTATTTTGTATAGCCAGCTCGGTAAAGGTCGTTGTTGATTCAGGTGCGCCAACAACAAAGCAGCGGGTGGTAAGCAGGGCATGGTGTAGCTGGCGAGAATATTGCCCGAAAAGCTGAACAGCAACAGCGGCGCCAACATCCACAACACCAAAAAACTGCCCAATCCATCGGACCTTTCTTCGGTATCTTTGCCTTCTTTTATTGAGCGAATCCATTGCCACAGCAAAATAGGGCTCCACGGTAACATAGAGATAAACGCATACACCCAAATGGTGCCGCGGGTTCTTTCGTGTGCTGTGCCATATAGATCTCCCTGCCAACCACTCACGATAAAGCGTTTTATGTGTTCACCAACGATAAAGTAGTCTAAAAAACCGGGAGTTTTGTACTCCGCCATGGCGTACCAAGGCACTGATATCAATAAGAAAAGTACGCTGCCATAACCCCAAGGCAATGCTTCCCAAAGTCGTTTCCAGCGTCCGTTCGGTAGTAGCCAAAGCGTTAAACTGATGCCGATTAACACCACCGCAAGCGGGCCTTTAGATAACATGCCCAAGGCGAGCCCAACAAAGAATAGATACCCCCATAACTTGCCTCGACCAGACCACGCTTGCCAAAAGCTCACCATGCTCAAAGTAATGGAAAAAGTGAGTGCCGTGTCTGTCATTACCGCGCCGCTGAGCAATATAAACGAAAAAGTAGACGCTAATAAGACCGCACTGAATAAGCCTATTTTGGTTGAGACAAAAATATTTTTAGCGAACAAGTAGACCAAACCAATAACGCCGATACCAACCACGAGGTGAGGCACTCGGGCGGCAAATTCATTGATGCCAAAGAGGTTAAATCCGATGCTGCTCAACCAAGTGAAAATGGGTGGCTTGCCCCAGAACGGTACATTGTAATCAAACATTGGCGTGACCCAGTCGCCGGTTTCGAACATGATACGGGCCATTTCAGCGTACCTTGCTTCGGTGGTGTCCATGAGCGGGTAGAGGGCCAAAGAGACAAGACGAAGCACTAGGCAACTGACTAATAACATCCATAAAAATCGACTGGAAGGCAAAGAAAAAGCGTGTTTTAACATTATTTGGTTTCCATCGACTGAAAGGTGGGTTTCTGCATGGCGTCTTCCATAAGCACATACAAGGGACGTTGTTTGGACTCGATAAACAGCCTGCCGACGTATTCACCAAGCACGCCAATGGACAAAAGCTGGATTCCACCAAGAAATAAGATAATCAAAATGGTTGACGGGTAACCTGCCACCGCATCGCCCCATACTAAGGTCTTGGTAAAAATAACTATGGCCATTACGAAGGCGATGAGTGAGGTTGCAAGCCCCGCCATGGTTGCCCAGCGTAAGGGTTTGGTGCTGAAAGAAGTGATGCCCTCTAATGCCAAATGCATCAGCTTGGGATAATTCCACTTTGTGGTGCCGGCCAGGCGTGCATCACGATCAAAAGACAAGACGGTGCGAGTAAAGCCCGGCCACGCGAGTAGTCCCTTCATGAATCGAGTACGCTCTGGCAAGGTGTTAATCACGCTCACTACTTTTTGATCCATCAAGCGAAAATCGCCGACATTTTCGGTGATTGGATGGTCGCTAACGTGCGACATAAAGCGATAAAAGCAATGGGCTGTGGTGCGTTTTAGCCAGCCTTCTCCGTGGCGTTCTTGGCGTTGCATCTCAACGACTTGTGCGCCCGCTTGCCACGCCTTGACCATATCAGGAATGTATTCCGGCGGGTCTTGCAAATCAGCATCAAGCAAAATCACACACCGACCAGAGGCGGCTTTCATGCCAGCGCTCATGGCGGCTTCTTTACCGAAATTACGGCTCAGCCTAAGGCAGCGTACTTGATGTAACCTGTGGGTGAACTCGCTGACCAACGACCAGCTGTTGTCTTGGCTTCCATCATCGATATAAATGATTTCACAATGTTGTTGCAGGTTAGACAAGGCTGCGCAGACTCTTGTGTGGCAAGTAGTGAGTACTTCCGCTTCATTAAAAAAAGGGATGACCACGGTTACTAGGGGTTGCGCCTTAGTGGCGTGAGCTAGGTGTTCATAAGCTTTATAAGACACTGTATTCATCAGAATTTTCCTAACATGTCAGTCGATGAGGCTATGCTAGAGGGGTGAGTGTCGCAAAAAGATGATTCACTTTTTTTTCATGCAGTTGTGTAACAATATAATGGTTTAAATCACCCAATTTACGCTGGGTAAATTGCCTGCCTTTTTTACAGAGAATTCAATGAAACTACTGTTAGTGGAAGACCATAAAGACATCGCGGGTGTCATTTTCGACTATTTTGAAATCAAACATTATGTGTTGGATTATGCCAATAATGGGCTGCAGGGCTATGAATTGGCCAAAGTGGGGCATTATGACGCTATTATTCTAGACATCATGTTGCCTAAAATGGACGGACTGACAGTCTGTAAATCGCTGCGCGATGCGGGAATTGATACCCCGATTTTGATGCTCACCGCACGAGATACAAAAGACGATATTCTGGCTGGGTTTGAACATTTGGCCGATGATTATCTGGTTAAGCCCTTCGATCTAGACATTCTCGATTCTCGTTTGCAGGCGTTGGTCAGAAGAAAAAAAGGCCATGTCGCCAATCGAACGCTTACTTTCGGTCGGCTTGAATTGGATATGAAAACACGCATTGTGCAACGCGAAGGCAGTCGTTATTCATTGAACCCTTCCCAGTACACCATTTTGAAATGCCTGATGCAAAAAGCGCCGGATCTGGTCTCAAAAGATGAAATTGGCGATGCACTGTGGGGCGATGAAGAGCCAGACAGTAAGGTGTTAAGAAGCCATATTTACCAGCTTAGAAGTTTAATCGATAAGCCCTTTGAGCACGCTTATTTAAGAACCGTTTCAAAAGTGGGTTATCACCTGGTTAAGGAAGGTGAGGAATGAAACGAATAAAAACCGCAAAGCAGCTAACGTTCACGTATTTTTCGATTGTGGCCTTTGCCATTATTGCTTTTCACTTTTCCATGTTTGAGTCCATGATTGAAGATGTTGAAAGCATTTACGCTGAAAATCGCATGTTAAAAGACAGAAATACTGCGATAGAACAGCTGCAAGGGACGAACCTAACCTATTTGTCCGTGCCACCATTCTCCGAAGCCTATGTTGGTAAAGCAAGTTTGCCTGCAGGTGTTATTTTGAATCCAGCCATGACAGACGATAAGCCCTATGAACTGGATGAGAGTTCGGACACGGATCGAGAGGTTTTTTCGATGCGATCGCTAGTGATGCTCAACGGACAGCCGCAAGAGTTGTATTTATTGCATTACGATGAAATCTACGAAGTCAGCGAAGTGCAAATGTTTAAGACCCAAAGCACTCAGCTGTTTTTGTCTATTTTGCTGTTAGCGGTGAGTTTGTGGGTGGTGATGCGCATTTCCAAGCGCTTAACCACGCCATTGGCCTTGTTGTCAGACAGTCTTGGTAAACGAAGTTCCAGTGACTTGTCGGCGATCGCTTTACCAGAAGGAGCCGTCACCTTTGAAGTCCACCAGCTGGTGGAGCGTTTAAACGCTTATCAAAATCAAATTAACACCATGATTGAACGAGAGCGTGCTTTTAATCGTCACGCCAGCCACGAACTTCGAACACCATTAATGGTGATGAAAGGCGTGGCGACCTTACTGGGAAAATCGGATTCAAAAGATTTTCTTGAAAGACAACGACAGCGGATGAACAAAGCCTGTCAGGAAATGGAAGATTACATTACCACCTTGTTGTCTTTAACAAGAGCAGAAGATTTATCTTCAATAGCGTATCGCTCAATCGAAAACAACGAACTTGAAGCCATTCGAGATGGCCATTTAGGGTATCTGGTGAATAAATCAGTGACGGTTCAGATAGAGCAGGTTGGACAGATCATGACGCAATTGCCTGTTCCTACTTTTCACATCTTGGTTGGTAATCTTCTTAAAAATGCCATGGCTTGCACCGAATCGGGACAAATCACCATCGCTGTGTCTGACGATCGTTTGTCTATTATCGATACTGGCTGTGGATTGCAGGGTAAGCCCGATGGTGAAAGCTACGGTTTAGGCTTGATGATAGTGCGTGATATTTGCACTAAATATCATTGCGACTTTTGTTTAGTGGACAATGAGGGTGCTGGCTGTACGGCAACAGTGAGTTTTCCCCAGGCGCGTTAACTTTTATGATTTGACATGGACAAAAACCCAAAATCGGGAGAAGGCATAGTTAATTAGCATGCCAAGGATTACGCCGGGGGCCATTGCTAAATACGGCCACAAAACATGAAGCGTGTGATGGGTAACACTGTCATGAAAAGACAGCAAAACCACATAACACCCCCAATTAGGCACAAAGGCAACGACAGAACCGCCGAGAAATTTTAACCACTGTCGAACCGCAGCCTGTTTGAATTGGCTTTTATTACGGCCTGCGGCAAAGGTGATGTTTCTGTTTAGCCACCAGTTTGATGTGGCTGCTATCCAAAACGCCAAGCACCTTGCCACAGCAAAAGGCAGCCACAACGAAAACAGCAGCATACAAGCCACATCGACAACAAAGCCGCTCGCACCCACCAAAGCAAAACGCATAAAAGCCTGATCAAAAAATCTCGTCATGGGCCGAAATATAACCCTTCGGACATCGAAAAAAGGTGAAAACGAGGGGTTAGTTAGTGTTTATTCAAATTTTGATGCGAATTATTAAAATAGTCGGTGCGCAAAAATATAAGCTAACCGATGAAAGAAGCTGGTCAAATTGAGGTTGATCTTAAGGAGTTTTTACCAACCTCTGCAGATTTAAAGAAATAGTTCTCACTTATTTTTAGCAAGCTTTTCTGTGTTGGCTTGGATATCGCTGACCAATAATTCTACTTTTTGGTAGCCTTGCTGTGCATGATCTTGGGTATGGATTTTCCAACAACTTTACCACCAGAATTTGGTTTATACACAGCCATTGTCTCAGCAACTTTAGCGGCCTTGTCGATAGTCGCCGCTACTGTGGTGAGTAAAGCGACGACCATGACTTCGGTGGACTACATTAGCTTAATGTTGACACTAACCCTAATGGTCGGGGTAATTCAGCTGGTACTTGGTTTCTTAAAAGTGGGGGTGCTGGTGAATTTTATCTCTCATTCCGTTGTGCAAGGGTTTACCGCTGGTGCGGCTATTATCATTGCAGCAAGCCAGTTAAAAAACCTATTAGGGCTTAACGTTCAGAGCGATGGCAGTTTGTCGTCTTATTTTTTAGGTGTGGTCGTAAATATAGAACAAACCAATATGTTCTCTCTTAGTATTGGCTTGGCCACTGTGTTATTCGCTGTACTGCTTAGGCGTTATGTCAAACGGGTGCCCTATTTATTAGGGGCCATGGTACTTGGGGCGGCGTTGTGTTTTGTCCTTGGGGCAGAGCAGCAAGGCGTTATTGTATTGGATGCGTTATCCGGTGCGCTTCCCGTGTTTCGTTTGCCCAGTGTTGATGCTGACGTTTTGTCTGTATTGCTTTCTGGGGCTATTGCGGTTGCATTATTGGGTCTAATCGAGGCGGCTTCTATCGCTAGAAGTATCGCTATGCGTTCTAAGCAGCAGATTGACGGCAATCAGGAGTTTGTGGGGCAGGGCATGTCGAATATCATTGGCAGTGTCTTTTCCTGTTATCCAAGCTCTGGTTCTTTTACTCGCTCTGGAGGGAACTACGATGCGGGTGCCAAAACGCCCTTGGCGAGTGTTTTTGCGGCGTGTTTTGTCGTGTTATTCTTACTGTTTTTGCCGTCGGTTACCCACTATATTCCAGTGCCTGTGATGGCTGGAAGCATCATGGTCATCACATGGAATTTATTTAATATTAAAGGCTTTTTGACGACACTTCGTGCTGAAAAATCAGAAGTACTGACTTTTTTAGGCACTTTCCTGTGTACCTTATTTTTACAACTTGAATACGCTATTTATGCTGGAGTCTTTATTTCTATTGGTTGTTATCTTTATCGGACTTCAAGACCAAAAATCACCCGTGTTGCCCCATTAGTACAGGAAGGGGCAAAACGACAAATACGCAATATTGTGCGTTATGACCTTGCGGAATGCCCAGAAATAAAGCTGATTCGTGTTGATGGTTCAGTGTTTTTTGGTTCATCAGATCACTTACAAAAGGCGTTGCAGCAACTGCTTGCTCAGCAGCATCGTAAAATCATCTTGATTGCAAAAGGCATTAACTTCATTGATTCAAGCGGGCAGCATATGTTGCTTGATGAGATTAAAAAGATAGAAGCTGCTGGTGGACACGTGTTTTTCAGCTCTTTGAAGGGGCACGTATGCGATGATTTGGAAGGCAGTGACTTCAAAAACTTTCTGGATCAGGGGCGTCTCTTTACCTCTTCCACAGCCGCCATAAACACCATGATTGCGAAGGTGGAGCCCGACAAATGCGCAGCTTGTGTTAACCGGGTATTTTTAGACTGTCCCAATAAAGATAAATAATACCAACAGTTTCTTTTTTCAATAATAATCACGTAATTGACTCGTTAGGATTTTAGTTTTATCAAGAAATTCATTATTCGAGAGGTTAGCTTCCCATAGGGCGGCATGAGCAATTTGACGCTTGATATATTCGCTTGATAGAAAACAGGTCTCATTTTCGAAAAAGTAACAAAACCCTCATAGCCGTGATAATGCCCCATACCACTTCCTCCAATGCCACCGAATGGAAGGTCATGCTGGCCCACATGAAATAAGGCATCATTTACCGATACCCCACCCGAAAGCACATTGTCTAAATAGTGTTTTATCGTAGCTTTATTATCGCTAAACGGATAGAAAGCCAATGGACGATCGCGCTTAACAATGTAGCGAATTACTTCCTCGGCTTGTTGGTAGGTTTTGACCATTAAAATAGGTCCAAACGTTTCTCGCTGACTGATGATCATCTCATCTGTCGTGTCTAAAATAAGCATTAATGGAAATTTCCGAGTGTTAGTGTCCGGCTCTTGCTCGCTTAAATTTATCACCGTCGCCCCTTTCGCCTGGGCATCGTCAACCGTGTCGAGCAAACGCGTAAAGGCTGTTTTGTCTATAATCGCGGTGTAATCGTTATTATGGATATCTGGGCAATGCTTTTTAACCCATTTCTTACAAGCCGCGATAAAAGGCGTTAATTGTGTTTGGTGTACAAAGGTATAATCGACGGTAGTACATATCTGCCCCGCATTAAACTGCTTAACAAACATAATCCTTTCAACCGCTTTTACTAACGGAAATTCAGGGTCGATCACCGCTGGTGACTTGCCGCCTAATTCCAAGGTAACTGGTGTTAAATTAGAGGCACAAGCCGCCATCACTTTTCTGCCTGTCTCTCCTGACCCTGTGAACATTAGGTGATCGAATGGCAAGGCCGAAAAAGCAATGCCGACTTCGCCCGTTTCGGTGAAAAACTGCAGTTTATTTGAGTCAAAATACTTTGGGCTCAACGCTTTAAATAATTCAGACAAAGCCACTGAGTTTTCCGACATTTTCACCATGGCTCTATTGCCTGCGGCAAATGCCGCAGATAACCCAGAAAAGCTTAAGTTAAGCGGAAAGTTCCAAGGAATGATAAAGCCAACAACACCAATACCTTGAGGAATAACTCGGTTTTTAGCCCCAAAATACAAGCTGTGATCGACACTGCGCTTTTGAACTCGCATCCATTTTTTAAGATGCTTAATGGTACTTGTGATATCACTGATCACGGTAATGACTTCAGCCAATAGGGTCTCATGATATGAGCGATTACCGTAGTCTTGATTTATCGCTTCAATGATAGCTTCACGATTTTCGGTGAGCATTAGCTTGAGGTTAAGGAGATGCTGCTTTCGCTCCTCGTAGCCTTCTTGACCTTGCAAGACAAAAGATTCACGCTGCTGAGCAAGACATTGCGTTAACATGTCTGTGGTGTTTTCTACATCTACTTTAAAGGTATCAAACGCAGTTGTGTTATCCATAAATACTGTCTCTCAACAATCAATAAATGTTACGGCATTTTAGGGCGTACTACCGAGTTGCAATGACAAAACTACTCTGACGAAACAATAGAGGCAAGGCAGGCATAGTCACATACTGTCATAGGGATGATAAATGTTGGAGCTGCTTTAACACATGCCAGTCTAGTCAGGCGGTCAACTAGTAACCCGTTTGCGCGTTAGCGCTATCCCTAAAATGATTAATAACATCGCCGCCAGGCTGTGCCATTCAATGCTTTCGCCTAAAAGAAGCGCACCAGTAAAATACGCCACGATAGGAATCACGTAATTGATGTATGAAAGAAACGTAGGGCCTGCCGTGGCGATAACGGAAAAACTTTGCTGCCAAGGTAAATCTTGCCACAGCCACAATGGCACGACAGCAATGCTTGAAACAATCGTCATGTCCGCTGCGGTGACAACCGGGTTATAAGAAGGTAATAGTCTTACCAAAATGGCATTTATTGCATAGCTTAAAGTGGCGAGTAAAATCAATAAGCCACTCAGTAAGTTACTGTGAGCGCCAACTAATGACGGCCAAAGCACAACCACCACGCCAGTAATACCTAACAAAAAACCGAAGCTTTTAAAGCGATTGAGACTGTCTCCTGACACAAAATAATGCGCCAAAATCATGGTCGCCAGCGGCATAAATGCCACCAACAACCCGGTAATGCCTGAGCTAATATTCTTTTGCCCGGTGGAAATCAAAAAGAATGGCAACACAGTTACTCACTATGCACGATAAGGTTTCCTTGGTTAAAGGCTTCTGCGGTAATTGGCTTGCTGACATAGTACCCTTGCCCAAAATCGCATTGGAACTCTTCCAACAACTGCCACTGCTTCCTAGTCTCGATACCTTCCGCAAGTGTCTTTATATTAAGCTTATGCGCCATAGCAATGATGGCCTCTACAATTTTCTGATCATCTTCATTACTTTCAAGCTCAATAATAAAGCTACGATCAATTTTTAGCATATTGACGGGGAGCTGTTTTAACTGGGATAAAGATGAATACCCCGTGCCAAAATCATCAATAGAGAAGCAGATTCCCATATTTTTTAAAGTGTGTAGAATTTTTTGAGCGAGTGGGACATCCGTTAAAATGGTACTTTCTGTGACTTCAAATCCAACTAAGTGAGCAGGCACTTGATATTTAGTCAACAAAGTCTTTACACGCGTAACAAGGCTAAAATCTGATAATTGGGCCGGAGCTAAATTGATATGTATAGTGATATCAGGTCGGTTGTCTAGCTTGCGTTGTGCTAAGTAAGCAATACTACTTTCTAACACCCAATACCCTAAGTCCACTATTTTTCCTGTTCTCTCTGCTATAGGGATAAACTCATCAGGAAAAATTAAGCCTTTCTCTGGGTGGTTCCAGCGGACAAGGGCTTCCGCGGCAAAAACTTGATTCGTTTTAAGATTAAATTGAGGTTGAAAATACACTTCAAATTCTTCTCGTTGAAGAGCAGCCGCTAGATCCTTCTCGCCTTTCACTAAATTGTGAGTAGTAAGTTTAATGTTTTCGTTATAAAAGGCATATTGATTCTTTCCTTCTTTTTTAGCCTGATACATGGCTAGATCGGCATTCTGCATTAAAGTAATTAAGTCTCGTCCATGGTCAGGAATCATCGCAATGCCAATGGAGGCGCTAATACTGTACTCTTTTGATCTGAAAGTAATTGGCCGTCTAATATATTGCAGTATCTGTTCAGAGCGTTGGGCGATGTATTCCCTTGTGTCTGTATTAGCCAATAACAGGGCAAATTCATCCCCGCCCAACCTAATTACTAAATCCGATTTTTGGCTGAATTTATCAAGGCGGTTGGCAATTATCGTCAAAATTTGATCACCAACGTTATGCCCCTCTGTGTCATTGATTCGTTTAAAGTTATCTAAATCAAGAAAAATAAACGCTGTAATGGGATTATGTTTAAGCTCAAGGCTTACAGATTTAGATAAATTATCCTGAAGAAAACGTCGATTTTTTAATCCTGTTAATGAGTCTTGATAGGCTAAGTTTTGTAGCGCTAAGGTTTTCTCTTTGACTTGCTTCTGTAGCTTCAATGGTTGAATTAGCATTGCGTACAACGAAAAAGAGAGCAGTAGAGAAATACATAATGTAAGCAAATAACTGACGCTTCTGTTTGTTCCAAATGATGAGCTAGATTGCCTGCTGATACTCAAAGACAAATTACCAACAGGCAACATAAGATTAGTGATCGCGTAAAGATCGCTCAGTGGCTGGGCCGAGGAGGCTAAACTAATCGTTTTTTGGTTCGCGGTGTGCTGACGTGTTAAAGAAAATTGAAACCCTTCGCTTTCCAGTGTTCTTAATCGTGTTGCATTTAACAAGCTATCCAAATAAATAACCGCAGAGGCAAAGCCCCAAAAAGTCTCTTTTTGAGTTCCTCTGTTAAGGAATACTGGCACTCTACAGATTACGGCGGCACCACCTTGAACTAGATCAATTGGGCCGATGATAAACATTTTTTGAGTTTTTACGGACAAAGACGCTTCTTTTACGTACTTCGGAGTGGTGAGAATATCCAAACCAAGAATAGGCTGATTATCTTCAGGGTAGACATCTGTAATGATGCCATCTGGAGCAAGTTGGAGGTGTTTAATATCACCAATTGAGTTCACTAAAGTATCTGCGTAATCATCAAACCAATCAGTTTTTCCGTTATTTTGTTCGATCTCATAAGCAAGTATTTGTGTCGAAGTAAAAGCAGCTGAAAGTTGCCTCTCCAAAATAGCAGACTGCGTGCGAGCGATGCCGCTGAGCAATAATTCCTGCTGGCTAGCGATAACGTGTTGTGTTGATTGCACCCAAGAAAAGCCAAGAAAAATCATACCGATAAAAGCAAATGCAGAAATAATGCCTGCATGCTGCTTCTTAAATTCCAAGCTTCTCAATTAACTCTCCTTAATTATCAATAAGATAAGCATAAAAAGATGCTGATTTTAATCCAGTATGAAGTTTGGTCTATGAATGTATTTCAATTTCAATCTATGACAATAAAATATTTGTTTTTGTTAATTTAGTACTAGATAATTGAGTGTATCTAAACGTAAAAAGTTAAGACAATCAAGCAATAAAAAGAACTCGTTAGTGGCCACAACAATCTGTGGCAGCAACAGAAATTTCACAAAATATGGCAGAAATTCAAACTGCTATCGATAAAACAATGGCCACAACTAACGATGCTCATGGAGCTAGCGAAGATGTTAAGAATATTGCTGGGCAAATAGAAGCGATTGCCTCTAGATTTAAAGTTTAGCTTGCTTATGCCTAAGAAAAAATGGCCTCAGACTCCCCTATATAAGTAGGGGAGTCTGAGGCCTTGGGCGGTAATTAACAGTACATTTTCAACAATTGCTTCTCTTGGCAGAGATGTATGGTTCTCCTGCCTTTCATTTCAAAAGACACCATTAACGGCTTTTTTTTACTGCATAATACCTCTACCTCCTACATAGGCAAACAGAGCTATTTCATATTTCTTGACAGCATTTAACTTAACATGTTAATTATATTTCTATGTTGTAGCTTTGGATTATAAAAATTAGAGGATCATCGTAATGCAATATCACTTGAATGGTTTTAAACCAGGTAATTATCAGGTTTCTGACAAGGCTCGCAAGCCTTATCCCACCCCTCCTATTGTTGATTTGCCAAGCCAAGTAGATGTTTTAATTGTCGGTACCGGCCCTGCTGGTTTGACAATGGCAAGACAACTATCAGAGTTCGATGATATCAAAACATGTATCGTGGATATGGCGCCAGGCCCCTTACTTTTTGGCCGCGCCGATGGTATTTCATGTCGTACGATAGAGATCATGGAAGCCTTTAACAGCAGTGAAATGGTGGTGAAAGAGACGTATCAGCTGAAGCAAAATACCTTCTGGGAGCCGGACGCAGAGAACCCTAATAACATCAAACGAACTGAAAAAATTGCCGACGCTAGAGCGGGGTTGTCTGAATTTACGCATGGTATTGTAAACCAAGCACGATTGCATGAATTACTCATTGATGGCATGCGCAATTCAGTGACCAATCTAGAACCGCATTACAGTCGTGAGCTCGTAGACTTAATTATTGACGAAGACGCAACTCAAGATGTTACAGCTTACCCGATAACAGCCACCTTCAAGCGTATCGATGAGGCGGGTAACGACAAAATTGAAACGGTGAAAGCACGTTATGCGGTCGGCTGTGATGGCGGTCGCAGCCGTGTCCGTAAAAATTTAGGCATTACTATGCAAGGCGATTCCGCCAACAAAGCATGGGGTGTTATGGATATATTACTTAACACCGATTTCCCTGATATTCGTGTAAAAAGCTTCATACAGTCCAAAGATCACGGAGCCGTCATGACGATACCTCGTGAAGGTGGTTATCTTTGTCGTTTCTATGTGGAGCTGGATCATATTGATAAAGACAAGCGCGCCAGTGATGTCAAACTGACGGAAAAGGATTTGGTCGCCAAAGCTCAACAAATTTTCCACCCTTACAAGCTTGATGTTAAAGAGGTCGCTTGGTGGTCTATTTACGAAGTTGGGCAACGAATTGCGGAACGCTTTGACAATCGTCCACTTGGTTCCACAGAGGAAATTATTCCTCGTGCGTTTGTTGCTGGGGATGCATGTCATACTCACAGCCCAAAAGGGGGTTGGGGGCTTAATACCTCTTTGCCAGATACCTTTAATCTTGGGTGGAAGCTGGCGTCTGTATTGCAAGGCAAATGCGATCCTAAATTGCTTCATACTTATGAAACAGAGCGTCGCAAGGTTGCCCAACAGTTAATTGATGCTGATCGTGAATTGTCTAAACTGGTGGCAACGCGACCTGCAGCGGGTGAAAGCACAGATCACGCGAGAGTAGATACCGCCAAAATCGAAGCCT
The DNA here is from genome assembly GCF_018145875.1 of Marinomonas vulgaris. Lineage (GTDB taxonomy): Bacteria > Pseudomonadota > Gammaproteobacteria > Pseudomonadales > Marinomonadaceae > Marinomonas > Marinomonas vulgaris. The sequence goes on from NZ_JAGSSV010000017.1 coordinate 14,364, forward strand.
TTATGAAGCGTCAAAGCGGTTTTGTTTCAGGTGCCTCTATTGAATATTACCCGTCTTACCTTTGTACTGGTCAGGAAAATCAGGGGTTAGCGACAGGCTTCAAAATAGGTCAGCGCTTCCACTCAGTTCAAGCACAACGAACCGCAGATGGTCGTATTCAGCACCTTGGGCATTTGGTCAAAGCCGATGGACGCTGGCGTTTATTTGTCTTTGGTGGTGAGCAAAGCCCTACAGACAATTCTTCAGAGGTGTATAAGTTGATTGATTATTTGGCAAAAGATAACACCTCACCTGTGGTGAAATATACGCCAGACGGCGCCGATATCGACTCGGTAATTGACACCTATGCGATCTTTCAACAAGAAGATCTATCGATGCATGATCTCCCTAACTACCTGTGGCCAGCGAAAGGCAAATATGGATTACACGACTACGAAAAAGTCTTTCAAAAGTCTGCTGAACATGACCCTTATCGCTTTAGAAGCATAAATACAGAGAAAGGTTGTGTAGTGGTGGTTCGACCAGACCAGCACGTTGCCACTATCCTTCCGTTAACGGCGCACCATGAATTAGCGGAATTCTTTGATCACTTCATGATAGAGCAGCAATAAATGCCATTAAGCTCGGAAAGCCAAGCTTTCTGAGCTTAATATTATTAGGGAAGATGTTGAAAAGTCTGGTTCATTAAAGCTGACTAGAGCAAGGAGTTAATCTGTTTAAAACACCCTAAACAAGGTTAAATAAGCTTGTTTAGGGTTAAAGGCAGTAAAATAGATGAGATATTGCGATTTTTCGAATCAAAAAGTTATCTATGTTACGACTTCTTCATCTTAGTTTCTTTAAGCCTTTGTTATGTCACTCTGTTTCCATTGATCGTAAACATTAGTGTGATTGACATTCCAACGAACAACAATATCTGTTCCTGCCGCAATTTCACAATGGTCTTTTGAAATGTATTTACTCATTAGGCGTTGCCCAGACTCTGTTACAACAGAGCAGGTGTAGCTTTCTCCAAGAAATACGGTTTCTTCAACAGTTGCCGCTATTTGATTCATCTCGACAGTGAGTGGTTCTTGTTCTGCTTGTTGCTCCGACAATACGTGTAGGTTTTCTGGTCGAACCATCAGTAGAATGTCAGCTTGTGTCTTTATCGGGGTAGTTTGTTCGCGAAACTTTAACGTTTGTTGTTCGAATTGAGCCTCAGACGTGGATACGGCACGGACTTTGATAAAATTAGAGTTGCCCAAGAAAGACGCCACAAACGCATTTGGTGGAGAATCATATAAGTTCCGACCTGAGCCTAGTCCAACAATCTCGCCTTCTTTAAAAATTGCGATACGTTCAGAAAGGCGCATCGCTTCGTCTTGATCGTGTGTTACATAAATAATAGTAATGCCCAAGCGTTTATGGATTTGACGCAATTCGTCCTGCAAGTCTTCACGAAGTTTTTTGTCTAAAGCACCAAGTGGTTCGTCCATGAGTAATATTTCAGGTTCATACACTAACGCTCGAGCAATGGCGACACGTTGCTTTTGACCACCAGATAATAGCGTCGGCGGTCGCTCGGCAAAATCTTCCAATTGCACAAGTTTTAAAATGTCGTCGACTTTTTTATTGCGTTCAGCCTTTGGGGTTTTACGGATATCTAATGGGAAGCCTATGTTGTCTCTGACGCTCATGTGTGGAAAAAGCGAGTAGTGCTGAAATACCATGCCAATACCACGTTTGTGTGATGGCACATTAATAAGAGATTTATTGTGTAATAGGATTTCACCTGAGGTCGGTGTTTCGAAGCCAGCTATCATCGATAGCGTTGTACTCTTACCTGAACCACTTGAGCCTAGGAAAGTTAAAAACTCACCTTGTTGAATTTCTAAATTGATCTTATTGACGGCTGTAAACCGTCCATATTCTTTATTAAGTAACTTAAGCGTTACGAGTGGTGCAGAACTTTGTTGTGTAGTCATAGAAAACTCCTAACGTTCAGCCTAGAGGCTGCGCTTACGTAAAATGTTGGCGACAAGCATGATGAAGATAGATATAAAGATCAGTAAGGTAGAAGCAACTGCAATGACGGGAGTGAGGTCTTGCCTAAGAGTCGACCACATTTTTACAGGCAGTGTTTGTAATTCAGGGCTTGCCATCATCACACTGATCACCACTTCGTCCCAAGAAACCAAAAAAGCAAATAACGCACCGGCAAAAATACCGGGTTTAATCACTGGAAACGTGACTTTGAAAATGGCTTCGAGTCGACTAGCACCACATATCACGGCAGCGTTCTCAATGGACTTGTCGAACAACTTTAGAGAGTTGATGATTGAAATCATGGCGAACGGTAGGGCAACGATAACGTGGCTAATTACAAATGCAACTAGGGTTCCAGTCAAACCTAAGCTGAGAAACATGCTGTAGGTAGCGACGGCAATGATTACAACCGGCACAATCATTGGGAGCGTGAATAGGCTGTACAGATAATCTCTTCCAGCAAATTTACCGCGCACCAACGCAAACGATGTGGGCAATGCAATAGCGGTTGCGATAATCGACGTCATAAGCGCAACTTGTAAGCTGGTTAATGCGGCTTCTATCCATTGTGGGTTGTCAAAAAAACGCTCGTACCATTTTGTCGTCCAATGAGGTGGTGGAAAGATCAGCCATTGTGACGAACCAAACGACAAGGCGACAATGAAAAAAATTGGGAGCGCTAAAAACGAAGCAATAGCACCGGTTATAAAATACAAAGTGGACTTTAATTTCCACCCGATAGATTGAGGGGTCAATAACATATCAGCTGCCTTTGTTCGAGGATGTTGGTGAGTCTGATTGCACTTTTAGATAGATATAAAATATCACCAAGGTCACCGCAATTAGGATAGAAGCGGAGGCGCTTGCTACTCCCCAGTTCAAGAAATTCTGAATCTGCTGAACGATAAATTCAGGAAGCATCATGTTACTCACACCGCCCAAAAGAGCAGGTGTGACGTAATAACCCAGCGACATAACAAACACCATTAGAGCACCCGAAAAAATACCTGGCTTACACAAGGGAATGAAAATCTTAAAAAAAACAGAACGAGCTGAAGCACCACAAATAGAAGCCGCTTGTAATACCATGGGGTCGATTGTGCTCATGGAAGCCTGCAGAGGAAGCACAACGAAAGGAATCATAATGTAGGTCATTCCGATAATGACGCCAGATAGGTTATGAACCAGCTCTAAAGGTTGATCAATTAAACCAATGCCCATTAGTATTTTATTCAGGACACCAGAAGATTGCAGCAGAACCAACCATGAATAGGTGCGTGCCAGCAAACTGGTCCACATTGACAGTAAGACGACATTGAGTAAAAAACGTCCCCATCCTTTTGGAAACAAGGTGATACACCAAGCGAGTGGAAAGCCAAGCAGTACAGCAAACACAGTGACCAATGTGGCCACTAAAAAAGTGTTACCGAGAATCTTAATGTACGTGGATGTGGCCAGTAATTCATAAAAATTTCCTAAGCCGAACGAGGGCACGGTAACGCTTTTTATCAGAAGAATAACAAGAGGGATAAGAAAGAAAATACCTAAGAACAAACAAATCGGAAAAAGAAGAGACAAGTCCTTCCATTTTCGACTACTAAGAAGTAAAGACATATCAGTCACCTTAAAGCCCGCTGGGAGCGTGGTGTTCCCAGCGGTAAACGGGTTAAAAAGAGCCAGAAGTAGAGGTTACTTCAGTAACCAGCTGTTCCATTGAGAACTAATAGCCTGTCCATTTTTCGCCCAGTACTGATAATTTAGAGACACTTGATCTTCAGAATAGCTGGTCGGTAAATAAGCGTTTAGACCTTCATCGATAAGGGCGCTACTTTCATTATTAATTGGTGAATACGCTGTTAGAGTGGCAAAGTCAGCTTGGCCTTGCGCACTGGTTGAATAAGCTAAGAACTTCATTGCCGCGTCTTTATTTTTAGCCCCTTTAGGGATGACTAAAAAATCCGACATAACAAGATTATTGTCCCAGCTTACGCCAACCGGTAAGCCATCTTCTTGCAAAGAAAACACGCGCCCATTCCAAAACATGCCCATGCTCGCTTCACCAGAGGCGAGGAGTTGCTGTGATTGCGCGCCGCCGCCCCACCAAACAATATTATCTTTAATGGTATCTAGTTTTTTGAAGGCACGATCAAGATCCAGAGGGTATAGGTCTTTTTCAGCGACACCATCAGCAATAAGTGCCATTTCTAAAACACCCGGGCTTGGCCATTTATACAAAGCACGCTTACCTGGGTAATTCTCTATATCGAAAAGTTGTGACCACGAAGTAGGCTCGCTCGATAAGCGATTTTTGTTGTAGGCAAGCACAAAAGAGAAGTAAAACGACCCTATACCGTAGTCGGAGACAAAGCGCGGATCGATGTTTGTTTTATCAATAACACTGAAGTCCAGTGGCTCAAGCAAGCCTTCACTTGCTGCGCGATAGGCAAAATCGGCTTCTACGTCGACAAGATCCCATTGCACATTGCCGCTTTCAACCATGGCTTTTAATTTACCGTAATCTGTTGGTCCGTCCTGAACGACTTTGATGCCTGTATTGGCCGTAAAGGGCATAGCCCATGCTTGTTGTTGAGCGTCTTGAGTTGATCCGCCCCAGCTAACGAAGTTCATTGAGTCACTTGCGTTGGCACCGGCTACAGCCATACTTAGGGCAAGCGTTAATGCCCCTTTTTTTATCAATTTGTTCATTTTATAAGTTCCTTATGTGTTCTATTTTTTAGTTATATTTTGGCGTTCTGCATTCGAATTTAGCCAAAAAAATGACTGTTTAAAAAACAAACTCGCCAGACCATATTATGGTATTCCATAATATGGTCAAGCAAGTTTTGACTTTTATGCAATTTGATTTTTATAAAACGAGAAAGGAATTAATATTAGAAAAGTTAAATGTTGGGGGAAGATTGGAGAAAGAGGTGCCTGAAAATGCAAACGGCGACTATTCAAATAGCCGCCGTTTGTCTAACTCTGGGGATGTTAATTTAATAAACGTTAATTCTGAGGAAGTCCTTTTAGAATCAAGACAGTTGCGTCAGCACAAGCCAAGCGATGCTCACGAGCACTTTGGTAGGCCTCTGAATGGTAGCAATCAAGAGCAGCTTCATAGCTATCAAATTCAAACACCACAGCACGGGTTGGCGAAGGTTGATTTCCTTCTAGCATGGTAAAGTCTTCTCCGCGAGAAAGCATGCGCGCGCCGTGTTGAGCCAAAGCCCCTGGTGCTAACGCTAAATACGCTTGATACGCTTCTGCGTCGTCGACTTTGACATGGGCAATCCAATAACCTTTCATAGTCATTCTCTTGTTTGTGTTTATGAGTGTTAGTTGTTGTCTGCCAAAAGGCCTTGTTCTGTCAGCAATGCACGAGCAATACGGAAGCACTCGACACCTTGAGGAACGCCACAGTAAATAGCGATAACATGAATAATTGAACGTATTTCTTCCACGCTGACCCCGTTGTTAATGGCGCCTTTTAGATGCAACTCCCATTCTTCCATTTTGCCCAGTGCAGCAATCATAGAAAGATTCATCATGGAGCGTGTTTTGGCATCGATGGTGTCATCCCCCCAGCCAAAACCCCAACACCACTCTGTCATGGCTTCTTGAAACGGAAGATTAAATGCATCTGCTTTTTGCAGATTTTTCTCGACATATTCATCGCCCAACGTGGATTTGCGCTGCTTAATGCCTAATTCAAACAATTCTTTGTTCATAATTTTGTTCCTTTATCGATTTGTACTGCTATTTCATACGCCTGACGTAGGTGTCGTTCGCATATTTCAACCGCTCTCTCTGGATTATGCTCTTCAAGTGCTTTTACAAGATCGTAAAGATCTTTAGGGCCAGCGGTTTTACGACCTTCTGAATTTAGCGTGAAAGCGCGCAGGCGCGATATTCTAGAATTTAATTGCTCAACAAGAACCCAAGCCACATGCTTCTCACCCGTTTTAAAGATCAGTTCATAGAAACTGGTTGTGAGTTTGAGGGCGGTTTTGATGTCGTCTTTTTCAAGATACAGAGCGATATCATCATGGATCGCATAAAGCTGAGAAATGACTTCAGAAGTGATGACTTTACTGCATGCTTTTACCGCTGCGCCTTCTAATAAGGCACGGATTTCATAGATTTCACGGGCTTCAGAATCGCTTATAGAGGCGACAACAAAACCAGAATTTGGTATTCCATGAACCAGGCGTTCGCTCTCTAGATGGCGAATACATTCTCTCACTACTGTTCTGCTTACCCCCATTGTTTCGCATAAAGTTCTTTCAACTAGGCGTGTCCCCGGCTTTAGCGTATTGCTTGTAATCGCATCACGTAATGATGTAAGCGCACTTTCTTTAAGCGTTTTAGGGCGTTCAACCTTTTGCATCGTTTTTCTTTTCCTTGTTAGTTAAAACAGTATTTTTAAATATTAGCACATTATCGATTGAACTGGATAAGATAGTATGTTTATGATTGCATATTATGGTATACCATACTACAAGAATGAACCTTACAATATCCATCGGGAAAAATTATGACTTTAGAAATTCGTAAAATAGTGTGCTTTGAGGAAGAAACTCTAGTTGAAGGTTTTAAAGCAGCAGATAAACCTTTACGCATGTTTGCGGTGGCAGCAGTAGTAAAAAACCCTTGGGCAGGTCGTTATGTTGAAGATTTAAGACCCGTTGTGTTGGACTACGGCCCTCAATTGGGCAAATTGTTAACAGATCGTATTTGTGAATTAGCGGGAGGCGCAGAAAACATTGAAGCTTTCGGTAAAGCGGCCGTTGTTGGTTTAAAAGGTGAAATTGAACACGCTTCTGCGCTTATTCATACCTTGCACTTCGGTAACTTTTATCGCGAAGCGGTTGAAGCTAAATCCTTCCTTTCGTTCACCAACACCCGCGGTCCAGCTAATGCCTGTATTTCTGTACCCATGATGGACAAAAACGATGGCGGTCGTCGCTCTCACTACTTAACTCTACAATTCAATATTTGCGATGCACCTGCAGACGACGAAGTCGTTGTCGTGTTAGGAGGAGCATCCGGTGGTCGTCCTCATCATCGAATTGGCGACCGTTACCAGGAGTTGAAGGAGCTTGGACATGATATCGAAAATCCCGCAGCGGTTTAAATCGTCGCAGGGCTTAGCTTATATCAAGGTTGGCACAGGACCTTCTCTTGTGCTGATCCATGGTGTGGGTTTAAGACTCGACGCATGGATTCATCAAATAGAATATTTAGCACAAACGTTTACTGTTTATGCTGTGGATATGCCGGGGCATGGTGACAGTGATCTGTACCCAGAATGTCGAAACATTGACCAATACACGGATGTCATTGCCTCATGGATTACGTCAGATGTTGAAACGCCAGTGGTCATGGTTGGTCATTCAATGGGCTCCATGATCGCATTGAATTTCGCGATACGTTACTCAAACAGTTGTGTTGGTGTTGTTGCTCTCAACTCTATTTTTAGACGATCTGAAGAGGCCAAAAAAGCCGTCTTGAAGCGGGTATCTCAGATAAAAGAGAGTCTTTCAACGGATGATGTTACCGCACCGGTAAAGCGTTGGTTTGATTTTCCATTGTCTTCAGCCGACACAGAAAACGCCAAACTGTGTAGCGAGTGGCTAAGCAAAGCATCACTGAAAGGCTACCAACAAGCCTATGAAGTGTTTTGTTTTAATGATGGTCCATCCAATGACGCTCTGTCATCGCTGACAATTCCCGCGCTGTTTATGACCGGAAGTGGGGATGCTAATTCAACGCCAAAAATGTCTGAGGCCATGGCCGACTTATGCCCAAAGGGCAGTCGATACATCGTTGAGCATGCTCGTCATATGTTGACGTTAACGCACCACAAAGAAATTAACACAATAATAAAAGCATTTGGGCAACATTGCTTTGACCCAATAGAAGAGGTTTCTTATGAGTACATATGATCCACGAGCATTACGTGACGCTTTTGGCTCGTTTATGACGGGCGTCACAGTAGTGACTGCCGTGAGTAAAACAGGTGAGAAAGTGGGTTTTACCGCAAACTCTTTTACCTCGATATCCATGGATCCACCGCTATTAATGGTGTGCCCAGCGAACAAACTATCGAGCTTTGATGTGTTTGAACAATGCGATCATTTTAGTGTGAGTGTATTAGCTGAAGATCAGCAACATGCTTCAAACACATTCGCCAGCTCCAAGGGTGACCGTTTTTCCGAAGTAGAGTGCTCAGCAGATGAATTTGGAACGCCACTAATAGAGGGTGCTGTCGCGCATTTTTCCTGTTCTGCGTTTCATAAAATCCCTGCCGGTGATCATTTAATGTTGGTCGGAAAAGTAGAAAGCTTTTCAAGCAATGACAAACTTGGTTTGGGCTATGCAAAAGGCGGTTATTTTAGCTTGGGTATGGAACACAAAGCAGAAGACATGGCACATGGCAAATGCGCTAGCGTTGGTGCGTTAATTGAGTCTGCTGGCAACCTACTGGTGCAAAAAACCGACTCCGGTTACACATTGCCTGTTGTTGATATCTCACAAAATGAAGGTTCTCGTGCTTCCCTCGCTCGTTATTTGACGACACTGGGCGGCGACTTTGAAATTAGTCAGGTGTTTTCTGTCTATGAGAAAGCCACCACCAACAACTTTGTTGCTTTCTACCGAGTAGATTGTTCATCGGGCTCTATCCCATCGGATTGTGAATATGTATCTCTGGATGCGTTGAGCACATTGCCATTTATCTCCTCCGATTTGACTGCCATGGTTAAGCGTTTTGTCACAGAAAAACAAAACGGTGTTTTTAAATTGTATTTTGGTAATGAAGTAGAAGGAGATGTGCGATGAAATTTTCATTATTTGCTCACATGGAGCGCGTTAACGAAAGCCAGCGTCAAATGGAACTTTATGATGAATTTATATCATTGTGCAAGATGGCTGATGAGGGTGGCATGGTCACCGTTTGGACGGGCGAGCACCATGGCATGGATTTTACTATTGCGCCGAATCCATTTTTAAACCTTATTGATATTGCTCATCAGACGAAACAAGTGCGTTTGGGAACAGGTACCGTGGTTGCGCCATTCTGGCATCCTATTAAGTTAGCCGGTGAGGCCGCTATGACGGACATTATCACCGGAGGTCGCTTGGAGTTGGGGATCGCACGCGGTGCTTATTCGTTTGAATATGAACGAATGGTTCCAGGTGGCATTGATGCTTGGCAAGCAGGCGAATGCTTACGTGAAATGATACCGGCCATTAAAGGTTTGTGGAAAGGGGATCATACTCAGGAAAGTAAGCACTATAATTTTCCTAAAACCACATCATCACCAAAACCCTCTACGGAAGATGGTCCACCAATTTGGGTAGCGGCACGCGATATCAACAGTCATGAATTTGCCATCAGCCAAGACTGCAATGTTCAAGTGACCCCGCTTTGGCAAGGTCTTGAAGAGGTTGAGTCACTTATTAGTAAATACAAAGAAGCGTGTGAGAAATTTGAAAAACGCACCAAAATTATGATTTTGCAGCATACTTATGTGTCGAACGACGAACAGGAACTCGAAAAAGCGGCTCGCAAATTACATGAATTTTATTGTTACTTTGGGTCATGGTTCAAGAACGAGCGCCCTATTACTCAAGGATTGATTGAAGCATTAAGTCAAGACGAAATAGACAATCACCCATTTTATAAGCGTGACGCCATTCGAAAAGATTTAATGATTGGCTCTTCGCAGCAAATTATAGATCGCCTCAAGTACTATGAGGATCTTGGCTATGACGAGTTTTCCTACTGGAGCGATTCAAGTATGTCCAGAATCGAAAAAGAAACGTCTTTGCGCCGCTTTATTGACGAAGTGATGCCTGCATTTAACTAAGACCCTAGAGAGACAACATGCTTAATTTAACGTTACCTCACTACGCACTTTTTATTGACGGTGAATCGGTTGAAGGCGCCACTGGTAAAGTGATGACGACAATAAACCCAGCAACGGGTGAGCCGTGGGCAACTTTTGCTTGCGCTGAACCTCAAGACGTCGATCGTGCTGTTGCTGCCGCTCGTCGTGTATTGTCTGAACCAGAGTGGGCAGGCATCACCGCCACACAACGGGGAAAGTTGCTTAATAAACTGGCAGATTTATTGGAATGTCATTCGTCCGAATTAGGGGCGATAGAAACCACTGACAGTGGTAAATTGGCTGCTGAGACTCAGTCTCAAGCGCATTATGTGGCGAATTATTATCGTTATTATGCGGGTCTGGCAGACAAGATAGAAGGACACACTCTTCCCATCGATAAGCCTGATATGCATGTGTTTACCAAGCCAGAGCCGATTGGGGTCGTGGCAGCGGTTGTGCCTTGGAATGCTCAAATGTTTCTTACGGCAACTAAATTAGCGCCTGCTCTTGCTGCTGGTTGTAGTGTGATTATCAAAGCCTCGGAAATCGCGCCTATCGCCATTCTTGAGTTTGCTAAATTGATTACTGAAGCGGGCTTTCCAAAAGGGGTTGTGTCTGTCATTACGGGCGACGCCCCAGGCTGCTCAATTCCGTTAACGTCTCATCATGATATTGATCGACTTGCGTTTACTGGCGGCCCGGAAACAGCTAAGCATGTTGTCCGCAACACGGCCAATAATTTCGCGGTGACTTCATTGGAGCTTGGTGGTAAGTCTCCGATTCTAGCGTTCAATGATGCTAATCTCGAAAGTGCGACCAATGGCATTATTGCGGGTAATTTCGGCGCATCTGGTCAGTCTTGTGTGGCCGGTTCACGAGTCTATGTGCAGCGTGACTTGTATCCAAGTTTGGTCGCTAATTTGGTTGAGCGTACCAAGCAAATTCATGTGGGTGATCCACTTGATCCTAGCTCTCATATTGGGCCGCTTTGTACTCTTGCTCAGATAGAAGGGATAGAGCGAGCGTTAGAAAAAGCAATTTCGCAGGGGGCGAAAATATTAACTGGAGGTCACCGAATCACAGATCTCGGTGCAGGTTATTATTTTGCACCTACGATTGTTGAATGCCCCAATACTGAGATTGAAACCTTGCATGTTGAGTTGTTTGGACCGGTTATGTCTATTGCCGTTTTTGATACGGAAGAAGAGGCTATCACACTGGCTAACGCGTCTGAGTTTGGTTTGGGTTCTGGGTTATTCACTGAGAATTTATCAAAATCCTTGCGTGTCTCGCAAAAAATCAGATCGGGTATTTGTTGGGTAAATACCTACAGAGCGGTATCGCCTATGGCACCTTTTGGCGGCATAAACCAGTCTGGTTACGGTCGTGAGGCCGGCATTCAAGCCATTCAAGATTATATTCGAGTTCGCACCACTTGGATTAGTACATCCAGTGAACCTATGTCGAATCCATTTGTGATGCGTTAATACCATATAACGTCTCCCTGTAACTTACATGAGCTAGCCTTTTCCGTCCTGAAAGGGCGCTAAGCTCGTTATCTTAAAATAAAAATAATATCTTCAATTTTGAAGGGAATGCTTAGGAGTTTGTATGAAACCGAGCAAGACAGTGTCGCCCAGTGGTTTGTGGTTGGGCACAAATAAGTTTATGTGTATTGCATCCAGTTTGATGGTGTTTGCCTTTGTTATGTTCGCTGTTACTGATGTGACCTTTTCGAATAAGGTTTTCAATGCATTTAATGGCTGGATTACGACCAACCTTAGTTGGTATTACATCGCGGTTGTGAGTGGTGTACTTGGGTTTTCTATTTGGGTGGCGTTAAGTCGCTTTGGTAAAATTCGCTTGGGTAGAGATGACGAAAGCCCAGAATTCGGCTTTGTGGCTTGGTTTTCAATGCTGTTTAGTTGTGCCATTGGTACTGGGTTACTGTTCTGGAGCATTGGCGAACCCATTATGCATATGCAAGGCAACCCATTTATGACCATGGAAGGCATTCAGCCTAACACAGTGGAAGCTGCTCAAATGGCCATAAAAATCACCATGTTTCATTGGGGACTTCATGGCTGGTCTGTGTATATTTTGGTTGGGTTGTGCCTTGCGTATTTTAGTTATCGCCGAGGTTTACCTCTGACGGTAAGGTCGGGGCTGTATCCATTGTTGGGTGAGCGTATTAATGGCCCGATTGGCCATGCGGTGGATTTGCTTGCCATCTTTAGTACCTTATTTGGTACGGCAACCACACTGGGATTAGGCGTATCACAGATGAATGCTGGATTGAATTATTTGTTTGGCATGTCAATTTCGACACAATCACAGTTGATTTTAATAGCGGTTGTGACCTTAGTGGCCACTCTGTCTGCACTATCGGGCGTGGGACGCGGCATTAAAACGTTGAGTATTTGGAACATTCGGTTGAGTGTTTTAGTTATTGTCTTCTTCGTTGTGGCTGGGCCGACGGTGTTTCTTTTAGACCTTGCTGTGTCGAGTGTGGGTGATTATGCGGTGTCATTTGTTGCTATGGGCTTTTGGGTAGATTTGAATCCAGAGGGGCAATGGCAAGGTTGGTGGACAATTTTTTACTGGGGCTGGTGGCTGTCTTGGGGTCCATTAGTCGGTATGTTTATCGCGCGCATCTCCCGTGGCCGAACCATTCGTCAATTCATGTTGTCGGCCTTGATCATTCCCCCTTTAGGCGGCTTTATCTGGATTGTTGTATTTGGTGGAACGGCGCTTCATATTGATTTGTTCCAAGGTGGTCATCTTACTCAAGTAGTGAATGATGACATTACGCAAGCCTTGTACAGCACGATCGAAGCCCTGGGTGTCGAGTCTTTGACGGGGCCAGTGGCGTTGCTGTCAACTATATTGATTGTAACTTGGTTCGTTACTTCTGCAGATTCAGGCACTCTGGTTATTAGTACCATTATCTCTCAAGGCAGTGCACATCCGCCTAAATGGTTGCGTTTGGCATGGGGTGTTGGGCTTGGTGTTGTGTCAGCGGTTTTACTGTTAGCTGGTGGGCTCGATGCACTTAAAACGGCGTCGATCATAGCGGCTTTTCCATTCTCTATCATATTGGTCTTTATGTGCTGGGCACTGGCCAAGGGATTAAATGACGAAAAAATGGGCGTAACGTACACCGAAAATGATTTAGCCAAACAAAACTAACTTATATCTGCTTCGTACGAACAGTGCGAAGCAGATTCACCCCATTTATTGGAGTTAATCAATGTTTAATGCAGCACTAAACGACAGCACCCTATTTAAATTTCAGGGCTTTATTAATGGCGAGTGGGTCGCCGCAGATTCTGGTGAAGAGTTTGATGTTATTAACCCAGCGAACGGAGAGTGCATTGCGAAGGTCGCCAATTTAGGTGCTTCAGAAACACAAAAAGCCATTGTTGCGGCTCATGAAGCACTGGAAGTATGGGCAAATATCACGGCAAAGGAAAAGTCGATTTATCTACGAAAATGGTATGACCTTGTTATCGAACATCAAAACGATTTAGCGCACATAATGAGCCTAGAGCAAGGTAAAATTCTGAGTGAAGCACTTGGTGAAGTGATTTACGGAGCCTCTTATATTGAATGGTTTGCAGAAGAAGCCAAGCGTATCTACGGTGACTTGCTTCCTAGCACCACGCTTAATCGCCGCTCCTTAGTGATGAAACAGCCTATTGGTGTGGTGGCGGCCATTACACCTTGGAATTTTCCAACGGCAATGATTACTCGTAAAGTCGCACCTGCATTAGCTGCGGGGTGTGCGATTGTTTTAAAACCAGCCGCTGAAACACCTCTATCTGCGTTGGCCCTAGCTGAGCTTGCACAGCGAGCAGGCATTCCTAAAGGGTTGTTTAGTGTCATACCAGGAACAGATGCTGTCGCGATAGGGGAGCAACTAACCAGTCATAAATTGGTTAAAAAAGTCACCTTTACAGGCTCTACACGAGTTGGAAAATTATTAATGGCGCAATCAGCGCAAACTGTAAAACGGACTTCCATGGAATTAGGAGGCAATGCTCCCGTACTGGTCTTTAGTGATGCGGATATTGATAAAGCCGTTGAGGGTACCTTTGCCGCAAAATTTAGGAACGCAGGTCAAACCTGTATTTGTGCAAATAGATTGTTGGTTCATGCCAGTGTCTATGATGAATTCGTGACAAAATTAACAGAAAAAGTGTCTCATTTTGTTTTAGGTAATGGGATGGAAGCAAGCAGTACCATGGGGCCTTTAATTACAAACGACGCGGTGGAAAATGTCTCTGATTTGGTCGCTGATGCGGTTGGTAAAGGGGCAACGGTTAACATTGGCGGAGCGGCACGAGAAGGCGAGGGATATTTTTATCAGCCGACAGTGATCTGTGGCCTAGATCAAACCATGCGACTTTCGAAAGAAGAAGTATTTGGGCCTGTTGCCCCAGTCTTTAAGTTCGAGTCTGATGATGAGGCCATTGCCATGGCCAACGACACAGAGTTCGGACTGGCAGCTTATATTTTTACGAATGACCAGTCGCGTTGTTGGAGAGTGAGTGAGCGTCTTGAATATGGCATGGTTGGTGTTAATGAAACCGCAATCAGTTCTGAAATGATCCCATTTGGTGGTATAAAAGAATCTGGCCAAGGCAGAGAAGGCTCGAAATATGGCCTAGATGATTACCTCGAAACGAAATACATTTGCTTGGGTAACATCTGAATTTTACAGAAATAAAAGACTCGTCATGTAGCCATTTGTATCATAATTGGCAGGGTGATGAGTCTTTGCTTTCAGTAAGTACTCAATTGCAATTGATGTTAACTTTCTTTCTCTATCATTCAAAAATGAAAACCCTACACACAAGTGTTTTTCATAATCCAACTGAACTGAACTGAATAAGTAAAGAACTAATATGGTATCTGAGGCCCCTGAACATATATCTTGAACTAAAAAGCCGAACTTTGTGTTCGGCTTTTTAGTTTTAAACACGACTAATCAGGGTAAGTCGTCGATGCACTTTTAGTCATGCCATTTGCTTTAGCCTCAGTGTTCATTTGGTAAGTGATTGCGGGTTACGGATACGGTGGCGACGGGAAAACTTGCCATTCTCTGCTTTCTCAGCCTGTTTGAGCGTGTCTTTAGCCATTTGTGCAGGCGATGCTAAGCCTAGCTCTTGCAAGGCTGTTTCAGCTTTAGCTGCCCGCTCTTCAAAAGTATTTAAAGCAGCTAAGGTGTCTTCAGTTAGGCGTTCTTTTGACTCTAAGTACTTTAGTCGCGGGTATCGTCCAGCCATCGCGACTCCCCAGTTAAGGGCAGGGTCCCACCATGAATTTATATCGCGTCCCATACCTGTAATATGATGCTTAAGTACATCGTCGAGTGCTCCGTTCAACAGTGCTAAATCAAAGTCGACGCCGTGCGCTGTATCCTTCGATTTATCACCATAGGCATTGACGCCGGTTTTTGAAGGCCCTGTACGTGTATCGCGGTAGCGTGCGAGTGTCATCATGTCGCTTGCTAATACTGGCTTGTTTACGGGTAAACAAATGGCTTCAGGATCCCCCATTAACTGACCCCAAGACATACGAATAAAGGTGTGCTGATCCTCCATTCCTGGGTGGGTACATCTGAGTCCGATAGCGTACGCTTCCAAGTCTTCTTGTAAAAATTGGAAGCCGGTGTAACGGGCCCAGCGAACAACTAGAAATTCGTCTGCAGAAGCGCCCGGCAAATGAAAATCAACATCTTGTAAGTAATCTATTACGATTTGAACTTGTTCATCTGATAGCTCAATGTCTTCATGTAATGGATACATACCCTCGAATGTGTTGCGCACCGGCCTTTGTTTTTTGGCCATGTGGGCGTCTAGTTCGACTTGAGAGCGTGGCCGTGTCTTTTTTGTCGTCATGAAATTATTTTCCTTTTTCGTGAACAATCAGATGGATTGGTTACGGTCGAAGAAATCAGTATCTTCAAAGTAGCCACCGCGGCCTTCAAGAATAATATCGTATCGGTTAACGACCTCGATGCGTTCGAGCCATTTTAAACTACGAAACCCCGTTGAGGTTTCTAGACGCAAACGTACAGGACCTCCATTTTTTGCTGGAATTTCACCCTCGTCATTTAGCTCGAAAGCGATGAGTGTTTGAGGCATTCTGGCTTCAACCATGGGGGTGGATTCATAGTAGGTGCCTCCTTCATAAAGGATGTCATCACGCCCCATATTCTGAAAACTGGTGTATATGACATCTGTTGCACCTGGCAAGGGATTCACCAGATCAAGAAGGTCAGATACGGTAATGCCGCGCCAGCGTCCGATCGAGGAAAACCCTTGGACGCAATGATGGAGTGTTGTTTGCGAATGACCTGATGCCAACTCACGAAGCTCCGCAATCGTAAGTGTCATCGGATGCTCTACATAGCCTCCAATTTCAAGCACATAGTCGTCCTCATAGCCGTTAGCCATAAGAGCAAGGTATTCATCGGTTTCTGGAGGTCGCCCGCTGCCACGAAAGTTTTGTGTTGTATTCTCAAGGCCGACGTCTTTACCAGTGATATTGGAACGATCGTATTGCATGCGTGCAGGCAGTTTATAAAGCAGATTTGACCATGGACGTACAATGACATTGTGTAGCCTTTCAACTGCGCGTCCATCAGATAGCGACCATCGTGTGGCTATCACATGCAGAGCCACGACAAGAGTGAGACCAACAGTAAAAATACTGCCGCCCAGAACAGGGTTGTTTGAATCTCCCAATACCATTTTTGAGGTTTCGTGTAGATAACCGTGTAGGAAGACCAACACGACATGAATAGCAAAAAATGCCAGATACCCCACAAGGCACAAAAAGTGCGTACTACGAATCACTTGGCGGCCACCTAAAAGCCGTGTTATTCGAGAAAAGTGATTGGCTATAGCAGGAGATTGAAACGCGCCAGTAAGGATTACCAAAGGTGTTAAAACTAATATGATGAAACCGTATGACAACTGTTGTAGGGCGTTAAACACCATTCCCTCAACAGGATGAGGCATGGTAAAGGCAAGGTAAGACAGCATATCTTGACCCGCCTGAGCAAACGTATCCCAGCTAGTAGGAACATAGCGTCGCCACTGACCAGTAACCAGCAATAACACAAAATAAATAACCCAACAGGTCACAAAACCAGTAACGGCCATAAAATGCCAATATCGCCCAAGACCAAGAAGACCTCGTCCAGGCAAAGATACACGAGGAGAGTAGTCGCTGTATTCACCACCTACCGTGTAGTACTTATGTTTAGGCTCTTTTTGTATCGTGAATTGCGCCCAAGAAGTGCCAGGTACAGTGTGTTGCGAGCGATACAGTTTGGGATAGGTTGATAAAATTTCTAGGCCTGATCTAACAAGAAAAGAAATAAAAATAATGTTGAGGAAGTGCTCCACGCGAAGCCACCAAGGAAATCCGAGATCCATTGAGAAACCCTTACTAGTCAGTAAAATTTTGATTATCAGGGGCGGCGACGATCATTCCAAAGCGCAGTGCCCAAAAGAGTAGGATGTAGATAACAGCGGCAAACAGTGTCAGATTCCAAATAGCCGCATCAACAATACTTGCGCCATTCCAGACGTAAGGAGCCTTTCCAAAAATTCCGCCTAAATAAACTAGCAAAGAAGATAAGGCAATGATCAACCCCGATGTCCAGATGCGAGCATTAGACATGAAACCAGTGGTGACAAACACAGCAGAGCCTCCGGTAATACACCAAAGTGCTTGAGTAGCAAAAGGAAAGATCTCATGGTTTGAAAAAGTCACCATTGCCGACGCCACACCGATCACAGCGATTAAGGCGACAAGTAGTAATCGAGTGACTCTGGGCAAGTTGATGCGGATATAGCGGAAAAGCGGAGCGCGCTTTTTACCTGGTTTGATGTGCTCAAGTACAGGTTCAGTGGCATTTTTGGTGCCGCGGAGGTCTATACCAGAACGCAAAGCAGGAGAGTTGTGGTCTTCCATTACACTGCCTCTATTAATGAATATTACACGTCAGTCAGCTTTTTACTGGTCTTGTCGAGCTGACATTTGTACAGGATAGTGTTTTTAACAGCAACAATGTCAGGCATTAAGCTGAAATCTAAGGAAACTGCGATTAAAAAATTGAACAGTAGCCAGTACTTCTAACTCGGCTAAAAAATAAAAATGTCACCCATTTCATTACTTTTAGCTCTTAAAAAAGCTCATTCAGCCTTGTTTACGGTCTCTTGAATGCATCAATCCCTTGCGACTCAAATCATCCTGTTAATCCTAAACCCATTAACCAGGTCAAGCCGTGTTGCTAGTTTGTCGTCATTTCACCAGTGTATTAACGACAGAAAAAAAAAGACTTTAGTGATCTGAAACAATTTTTTACTCAAAAAATACAAGTTTATTCCTTTTTATATACATATTTGTTGTAACCTCCACACTTTAATCATTCAATGACATGTTTTGTTCTTGTACCTCACGATCGGTCAAACAAGGACGTTGAGTTTTCTCGATGTTTGGTGGTTGTTAGTTTTTGCAAAGTACACAGGTAAGGTGTGTTTTAGCAAGATTTTGAGGGGTATACGGTGTTTCGTTTTTTTCTAAACAAAGTGTTTTTTAAAACAAGCATAGTGCTTGCTAGTGCAGTCTTCGTGGTGGGCTGTGCAAGTACAACGTTTGATACAAGCAATGTGGCATTAAGTTGTGACGATAATTTTACCCGATGTGCTCAGGTTGTTGAGCCACCATTAACAGCTTCCGATTCGCCATCAAACGTGGTCGATTCAGCAGAACAAGCCTCGATAGATCAATCTGCAAATGTGGTCACCACGGAGGAGATTGCTGCCTCCACACTTCCTGATGCCACTCCTGTGATCGCTCCAATTGAATTTGGCTTTGATAATGTCCACGCCACTGTTTCAGATATTCAGCAAGTCGTCACCTTTTTGTTGGCGAACCCAGAAATCACTCTGACTCTTCATGGCTACACAGATCCTATTGGCAGTGAATCCTACAACCGTGCCTTGTCTTACAATCGAGCAGAGTACGTTCGTCAACGTTTACTGTTATCGGGTGTTCCTGCCGAGCAATTGACTATTCAAGCCCATGGAGAGCAAGACCTTATTGTGGCGGAAGTTGATCAAGATGATTTATCAAGAGAAGCCCTCATTCGTCTTTACGCCCCTAATCGTCGTGTTGAGCTGTCGTTTGATTAGGCTATTGCCCAATAAACGCGACACAACCACTTCTCATTTTTATAATTTTTCGTTGTTTCATAAGGAGATATCATGGCTGCCCTTCCTACTTTTGGTAAAACACTTCTCGCTGTATTGGTTGCGGCGACGGTCGCAGGTTGTTCTGTTACCCCAAACCGTTTAACCGATGGCGATGTAATGACAAGTGTCAATGAAAACACAGCCATGCTGGAAAAGGATCTTGCGCCTATTACAGGTCCAATTGACCTAAATGAAGCCTTTGCGCGAACCATCAAATACAACCGAGATGCACGACTCAAAGCCTTTGAAGCAGTAGTATCTCAGGGACAACTGGCCGTCGATCGATTCGATATGCTGCCAGAGCTTGCGGCTCAAGCAGGCTATAATCGTCGAAACAACTACGCCGCTTCGGCTTCGGTGACTTTCGTTGGTGACGAACCTTCTAGTTTGGGCAGTAACCCTACTTATTCCGTTTCCTCCGACAAAACCACGGTCAGTGCCAGTATAGGTGCAACGTGGGACGTGTTGGATTTTGGATTGTCTTACTATCGTGCCAAACAGCAAGCTGATCGCTTTTTGATTTCGAAAGAGCGTGAACGCAAAGTGGTTCACAGCATCATGGAGCAATCTCGTCGCGCGTACTACCGTGCGGTGTCGGCAGAACGTCTGTTAACCAAGATTAATCCACTGATTGCCAAAGCACGCGGTGCACTGATTGATTCAGCAAAAATAGAACAGCTGAGAAGTCAGTCGCCTATGGAAGCCTTAACTTATCAACGTGCCTTGTTAGAAACCCTTCGTACTCTGCAAGATATCCGTAAAGACTTGGTGCCAGCGAAATCTGAATTGGCGATTTTAATGGGCCTAAACCCGGCAACGGAATTTGAACTCGCCGACGTTAACAACCCAAGTTTCACCACGCCAACTCTGTCATTGAAAATGGCGGATATGGAGCGCACCGCATTAGTGTTACGTCCAGAATTGAGAGAAGCCCAATATCAAGAACGCATCACCCAAGAAGAAGTGCATTCTGCCTTCTTGTCTTTGTTCCCAAGCTTAAGCCTTAGCGCGGGTCTTAATTATAACGATTCCGACTACTTACGTTACAACGACTGGACATCAACAGGGGTTGGCATTAACTGGAACCTAATGAATGTGTTCCGCTATGGCAGCATTGATAAATTGAACAATTTAAAAGTGGCGGCCAGTAAGCAAAAAGCGCTTGCCATGTCCATGTCGGTCATTTCGCAAGTCCATATTGCCAATTTGCAATTGAGCGAAGCCAACGATACTTACGCGCTGGCGGATCAATACTACGACGTGGCTCAGCGTATTAAAGGGCAAGTTGATTCAAGCCGTGCAGCACAGCAAACAGGCGAATTAGCCGTTATCCGCGAAGATCTTAACGCTTTGTTGGCAGAATTACGCCGTGATGTGGCCTACGCAGATTTGCAGAATAACTTCGGTAAAGTGCTGGTTTCCATGGGGTTAGATCCATTGCCAGAGGGTTTCGGTGGGATGAATTTAGACCAATTGTCCAATGCCTTTGACACCATGTTTGCTCGCTGGGAACAGGGCGACATTGCCTATGTGTCTGAAGACGAGATGCAGGCAGCGTTAGCGGCTCACACCACAGAAAAATAGGGTTTGATGGCTAAGGTGACGATTAGGATAAAGAATATGACGGCGGAAAAAGTGAAAACCAAAGCCTTGTTGATTTGTTTATTCGCGAGTCTCTTCTCATTGCCTGTTGTGGCACAAGAGACGGTGAAAGCGAGGGGCTTGTTGGTTGCAACCAACAAAGCCACCTTATCTAGCGAACTGGCCGCCCGTGTCATTGCATTACCCAAAAAGATGGGTGATGGATTTAAGCAAGGCGATACGCTTATCCAACTTGACTGCCGATTGTTTGCGGCCCAGTTGCAAAAAGTGAACGCAGAAGTCGCGGTTGCAACGGCAAAGTTAGACAGTACGCGCCAGCTTAGCCAGTTAAATTCCATCGGCACACTAGAAGTCGTTATCGCAGAGTCTGAGCTACAAAAGGCGCAAGCGGAACAAAGCATGGCGCAATTAAATGTTGATCGATGTGACATCAAGGCACCTTTTGATGGCTATGTTGAACAGCTTGATATTCAGCGTTTTGAAGTGGTGCAACAGCAACAGGCGTTGATGAACATCGTCAGCCGTGCCTCACTAGAAGCTGACATCATTGTACCCGCCCACTGGATGACTTGGTTGCAACTCAATAGCGCTATTGGCTTGCGAGTAGAAGAAACGCAACAAAGCCTGCGAGCGGTGGTGAGTCACATTGGACCGAGTGTCGACCCGACCAGCCAAACGTTACAGCTGCGTGCGACCATCTCCAGTATACCCGCTAAGGTATTACCCGGTATGAGTGTCGTCGCCGAATTTACATCACAGTAAAACGCACTTTTGCTCTTATTGAACAAGGGCAAAACAGCAAACGAATTCCATTATTAGCCCTAAACAGGTGGCCATTATGAAAAAGCACACAACCAATAACAAAATGAAGAAATCCGCTCGCAAACCTCTTATTACCGCATTAGAGCCACGCTTGTTATTGGATGGTGCTGCTGTAGCCACCGCCATGGACGTGCTGACCGATTCTCAGTTGTATGATGTTACTCAAGGGGAAGTGAACCAACAAGACAGTGACGCAACCATAGTGATTGCCCCGACGGAAGTGCGTGGCGTTGACTCTGCCCAAAACAACGGTAAAAAAGAAGTAGTTTTCATTGAAGATAATGTCGACGATTACCAAACCCTGATCGACGGCATTGGTGCGGGTGTAGAAATTGTCTTATTGGATTCCTCGCAAGATGGCTTGGCTCAAATGGCCTTGTGGGCCGAGTCAAACAGCGATTACGACGCCATTCATATCCTGTCCCACGGATCGGAAGGGGCAGTGGATTTAGGTGCCTTCAACCTTGATTCCACCAGCGTAACAACCCGAACTGACGACCTAACAACCCTTGGTGCCGCACTTAACCAAGAGGGCGACCTACTGCTTTATGGTTGTGAGGTGGCCAGCGGTAAAGGGCAAGACTTCATCACCGCCCTAGCCCAAGTCACCCAAGCGGATGTAGCGGCTTCAGACGATCTGACTGGTTCGGCTGAACTTGGGGGAGATTGGGAGTTAGAGAACACCAGTGGCTCAATTGAAACAGTACTTTCGTTATCTGAAAATGTTTTGAATCAGTATCGTTTTACGTTTGCAGATGAAACATTTGACTTCGAATCTGGTGTCACTGGGCTCAACACACAGACTGTCACAGCCGTCGGAATGAATGCGACATTTACTATTGTCGGAGAGCGAGATACGATTATTGATGATGATCATTTGGATTCACAGGGTTTAGATCCTATTAATGGTAGCACATCATTAGTTACTGGTGGTCCAAATTATGCCGAAACGAAATATACTTTTACTATTGACTCGGGAAAAACCTTTGATCTCTCAAGTATTTCCCTTCACAACTGGGATAACACTGAAACATTTATATTTGAGTCTTCTAAAGGATCGGCATCATTTGAAGTTGAATATAACAATTCAAATAAAGTTATTGATGTTGCATCTCATGCAAACGCTGCTAATTTCCAGGGTATTAGCTCGTTTACGATAACTGACGTAGATAATGGTTATCGGATGTACCTTCTAATGGATGACTTAGTAGTAACCAATATCACTTCCGTCTCTGCAAATAACGCTCCCACCATCTCCGGTACACCTACAGACATTACGGTAACCGAAGACGCGACTTCCAATATCGATCTCTCTGTAGTGACTGTTGCTGACACTGACGGCGATGACTTAACCGTTACACTCACAGCGTCTTCAGGCACTTTAGCAGCTGCAGCAGGCAGTGGTAGCGTTACTGTTGTGGATGTGGGAAGCGGTGTTTTGACACTGTCTGGATCTGCGTCTGCGATTAATACCTACCTTGATACCACGACCAACATTCAATACACAGGTGACACTAACGTAAGTGGTGAAAACGCCGCGACCCTAACGATCAAAGCCAATGACGGCACGGCAGATTCGGCAACCACACTTGTTAATATTGATATCACTGCAGTCAATGATATCCCAGTCATTAATAACCTTAGCGATGGGGCTCCTAGTACAGCAGTTAATGTTTCTGAATACATTGATGTGCAAGGCGCCATTGCTGGTGTAGTTGATGTGGACGGTGGCGATTTTAATGGCGGCTTCCTGTTGATTGAACAGACTTCAGGTACAACCAATGGCTCTTTTTTAAGCGACCTAGATGATATTACTTTTAAGTTTGGTACAACTGAATCGAGTGCTGATGGGACGCCTTCTGAGGGCGACACTGTTTGGTATTCTGATGGTTCTGCTTTCGTCGCGATTGGTGCAGTTGATAATAGCTTAACGGGTCAGGACGGTGCTGATTTGCGTATTGATTTCAATACAAATGACGCAAAACCAAATAGCGTAGGGGATTTCTTAGCCTATATAAAATATAGTGCTTCTACCGAAGGTGATCGTTCTTTCTCAGTGACTGTAAACGATGGTGATGGCGGTACTTCTGCGGCGGCCACCTTTACGATGCAAATAGTCGATAATATCGCGCCAACTGTAGTCAGTATAGATCGCCAAACACCGAGTAATGAAATCACCAATGCTGACAGTTTAGTGTGGCGAGTGACGTTCAGCGAAGCCGTTACTAATATTGACAGTGCTGACTTTGCGGTATCCGGTACAACTGGTACGGTAACCAATGTGACGTCAGCAGGTGGAAACGCTTATGATGTCACTGTTTCCGGCGGCGATCTTGTTTCCTACAATGGAAATGTCACTCTTAGCTTTGCTGGCGGTCAAGACATTACCGACAGCGCTAATACTCCTAACGCCCTGACCGCGACTACGCCTACTAGCACTAATAACACCGACTACACACTAGACAATACGGTATCAGTTCCAACCATGGACTTGTCGAATGGCTCAGATACAGGCTCATCTAACACAGATAATATTACCCAAGATACAACGCCAACCGTGACAGGAACCGCTGAAGTTGGCGCGACCGTGGCTCTTTATGATACCGACGAAACCACATCACTTGGTTCAGCAACGGCGGATGGTTCAGGCAATTGGAGTATCACCATCTCAGCGCTTTCTGCAGGTAGCCATACCTTAACGACAAAAGCCACAGATGCCGCTGGTAATGTCAGCGTAGCATCCTCTGGATTAACCATTACTGTCGATGACACCGCTCCGACTTTGTCTTCTAGTAACCCTGCTGATGGGGCTGTTTCAGTTGCTCCAAGTGGCGACATTACTCTGACGTTTAGTGAAGACGTTAATGGTCGCTATGACGACATCACTTTGGTGAATGTTTCCTCAGGTGCGATCGTAGAAACTTACGACGCTTACAATAGTGGACAACTTACTTTTTCTGGTAATACGCTAACGATTAATCCAACATCTGATTTATTAGAAGCTACGGCCTATGCGATTCAAATAAACAGTGGTGCGATTCAAGACACTGCGGGGAACTCTTTTGAAGGCATTAGTGACAACACCACACTGAATTTCACGACAGGCGTCACAGATACAGCAGCGCCGACCTTCTTAGCGATTCAGCGTACCAGCGATGATGTTATCACCGGCGATACCACCAGTTTCACTTTGACCTTTAACGAAGCGGTGAATGTGACCGCGGCTGACTTTGCCTTAGCAACCACTGGCTCTGTCGCTAGCACGATTGGATCTATTACTGGCTCAGGCACGAATACTATTACCGTGAATGTAACGGGAATTTCAGGCATTGGCACGCTTGGTTTAAACCTTGAATCTGGTCACGCTGTGACCGATCTCGCAGGCAATGCCTTAGCGACAGCAGAACCTGCGGACGATGAAGTCTATACCGTTGATACGGTCGCTCCGACGTTGATCTCGATTAACCGCCTCACCGATGCCAGTACTAATGCAGACTCAGTACAATTTGTCGCGGTGTTCAGCGAAAATGTCACCGGCTTAAGTGCGGACGATTTTGAATTAACCGGCACGGCTAAATCGGGCGCCAGCATTAGTTCCGTATTTGGTACGGCAAACGGTTACATAATTACTGTAAACAATATCAGTGGTGATGGTTCCTTGGGTGTGCAGCTTAAATCGGCCGCCACTTTGACAGATACTGCTTCAAACGCATTAACGACAACCACGGCCAGCGCCGTAACCGAGCAATACACCATCGACAATACCGCGCCAACCGCCACGGCGATTATTACCACCAATACAGCTTTGAGTACTGCAGATACCGTCACCTTTGATGTGACCTTTAATGAAGCAGTAACGAACGTCACTGCTGACGACTTTGAGATTACAGGGGATGTCTCGGGCACTATTACTGGAATTACGGGTTCTGGTTCATCTTATACTGTGACTGTGGCCTCGATTACAGGCGATGGTGCGCTGGGATTAAACTTCAAATCCGGTCAGAATATTACTGATACGGCGAGCAACAGTTTTTCTGGTAGTGAGCCAAGCACGGATGAAAGCTACACCATCGACAACACCTTACCGACTGTGGCGAGCATCAGCCGTGGCATGGTGAATCAAGTCAAAGCAGGAACCGCCACAGATGTGGTGTTTACCGTCGTCTTTAATGAAACCGTATCCGGTGTGGCGAGCAGTGATTTTGCTGTCACAGGTAACGCTACCAATACGGGTGTGAGCAGTGTTTCCAGCAGCGATGGTAAAGTCTTTAAAGTGACGGTAGCAGATGTCAATGGCACCATCGGCCAAACACTTGGGCTGAGTTTTACCGGCTCCGCAGATGATGCAGTCAGCCAAGCCTCGACCGCTACCTTCACGGCGGGCGACACCTACACCATCGCGGGCACCTTGTTAAACGAAGGCGCATTAACACAAACACAGCTTGATGCCATTGAAGACCTAAACCGTGCCGGCACTTTGTTAGAGCAATCCGTTGCTGATGCAACGCAAGTGGTCATTGTGGATTCTCGTGTTCCTGGTCTAGTGGAATTGACCAAAGAATCCAACCCTAACGCAGACATCTGGTTATTAGATGGCTCCCGTTCAGCGGTAGAGCAAATTACCGAAATTTTAGCCAACTACAGCGACCTAGAGGCTTTACATATTCTGTCACACGGTGGCGTCGGTGAAGTCTACCTTGGTGCAGAAACCCTCAGTGAATCTTCCATTACTCAAAACAGCGGTATTTATGCAGCGTGGGGTAATGCTCTAAGTGATAATGGCGACATCCTGCTTTACGGCTGTAACGTCGCTCAAGGTGATATTGGTCTAGATTTCATTAACCAACTGGCTCAAGTGACAGGGGCGGATATTGCTGCTTCTGATGACTTGACCGGCTCGGCTGTGCTGGGTGGCGATTGGGAGTTGGAAGTAAAAACGGATGTCATTGAATCTTCAGCTTTATCAGGTGGCAACTATTCTGGTGTACTAGGGAATCAATTCACATTAACCCAGGAGCCTTTAGCATTAGCTGGCGCAGTTACTGGTGATAGTAGCTGGCTGTATACAGTTGCTATTGATTACGATTCTGACGGCGACCAGGACTTTCTAGCTTATGATGGATCGGCTTATTCCTTTTTCGACAATGATGGAAGTGGAAGCTTTACGAAAGTAACTCCGAATACCTCTTTTCCTTTACAGAACAGTGAAGCGTTCCTAGTCGCTGATTTTGATAATGATGGTGATGAAGATGTTATTGTTGCGGATGGCACAGGGGTACCTTCTTACTATCAAAATAATGGGGATGCTACTTTCACACTCAGCCAAGACCCACTAGCATCAGCTGGCGCAGTTACTGGTGATAGTAGCTGGCTGTATACAGTTGCTATTGATTACGATTCTGACGGCGACCAGGACTTTCTAGCTTATGATGGATCGGCTTATTCCTTTTTCGACAATGATGGAAGTGGAAGCTTTACGAAAGTAACTCCGAATACCTCTTTTCCTTTACAGAACAGTGAAGCGTTCCTAGTCGCTGATTTTGATAATGATGGTGATGAAGATGTTATTGTTGCGGATGGCACTGGTATCCCCTCTTATTATCGTCAGGATGGAACGGTTGCAGGAACAAATAATAAGCCTCCAGTTATTAGTGCTACAACTCCCTTGGACAATGGCACTGGTGTTGAAACTACAGCAAACTTAGTTCTAACATTTGATGAAACTATTGCGAGTTCTGGCACTGGCACTGTTAACATTTATAAATCATCAGATGACTCTTTGGTAGAATCAATAGTTGGCAATGATGGTCGTGTCACAGGATATGGTACTTCAACAATTACTATTAATCCGACTGCAGAGTTAGATCCCAGTACTTCTTACTATATTCAAATCGAAAAGGGAGCTTTGTTTGATTTAGATGGTATGACCTTTATGGGGATTACCGATAAAACAACTTTAGGCTTTACTACAGGCGCGGGCGTTGATTCTACTGCTCCAACTTTTGATACAACGCCAGCAACGAGCAACATATCTACGACCACATTCGATTTAACTACAGATATTAATGAAGCAGGCAATTTATACTATGTAGTAGTGGCGGATGGCGCTCAAGCACCAACGGCTGCTCAAGTCAAAGCGGGTGTTTCATACGGCGATAACAATGGACGTGGGGCTGCAGTCATTACATCCGGCAGTGCCACTGTTTCTAGTGGTGCATTTTCTAATACCTTCAATGTCACAGGCTTAACGGCCAGCACCTCGTACGATATTTACGTGGTAGCGGAAGACGATGAAGGCAACCCTAATTTGCAATCCGCAGTAACTAAAGTCGATGCGACGACCATTGCTCCAGCAAACCAAGCACCAACTATATCTGGTGCAGCGGCTAGCCAAGCAGTGAATGACGCGGCTACTATGTCACCATTTGGTGCGATTACCTTAGCCGATGCGGATAACGACAATGTTTCTGTCACAGTTGCGCTGGATACCGCGGCTAAAGGGGCGTTTACCTCGGCGTCTTTGACCGACTCAGGCTTTACCGATGCGGGTAACGGTTCTTATACGTTATCGTCTACTACATTAGCATCAGCACAAGCTGCGCTGCGCGCGTTGGTGTTTGATCCAGCAGACAACCGTGTGGCGGTTGGCTCAACGGAAACAACGACTTTTACCATCACAGTAAACGACGGTACGGTGAACGGCACCAACAATACCACCACGGTGATCAGTACTTCTATTAACGACACGCCAACTGATATGGCCTTATCGGATGCGTCTTATAAGCACTCTGAAGGCGCGAGCAATGTTGTGGTCGGTAGCTTCTCTGCAACGGATGCAGATACCGGCGAAAGTTTAACGTACTCCTTAGTAGCTGGTACAGACGATACGAATAACGGCTTGTTCAACATCAACGGCGCGGATCTTCGCATTACCGATCGTGCCGACGTTTCGGCGGGAACATACAGCGTTCGCGTTCAGGTAAGCGATGGCGATGCGACTTACGAAGAAGTCTTCTCGATCACGGTAACAGACGATCAAGCCCCGAGTATTTCAACCATTGCTCCTATCGACAACGCGACCGGCGTTTCGGTAGCGGATTCGATTAAAGTCACCCTTGATGAGGATTTGCAACTAGGCGATTCTGGCACCATTACCTTGTATGACATTACTGGCAATGGCGCAAACAGTGTGAGCATTGATGTCACTAGCCATGCAAGCCAGCTATCCATTGCGGATAATGTGTTAACCATCAATCCAACTAGCAACTTGATAGCGACCAATCAATATGCGGTGCAATTTACGGCAGGGGTGCTAAAAGACGACACGGGCAACGCGATCACCGCCGTTACCGACATCACGAGCTATAATTTCACTACGGGGACGGTAGACACTACGAAGCCGACTGTAGCAATTGTGGATGTGGCTGATCCGACTCAACCGAATGCCGGCACGATCACTATTAACTTTAGTGAGCAAGTCGCCAATGTCGACATCAGCGACTTCACATTAACAAAAGATGGTACTTCAGTTGATATTAGTGGGCTATCTGTCACCGGTACGGGAAGCACTTATACCATTGATTTATCAAGTGTCACTGCGGCTGGTGGTACTTATATGCTGACACTGGCCACATCAAATATTACCGATACCTCAGGCAATGCATTATCTGCAGGCGACAGTGAATCTTTTGTGATTGATACGACTGCATCGACTGGCGTGGCGATCGTGCGTGCAGGTGCTCAGACAATAAATGGCAGTGCCGCAACTTTTACCGCGGTATTCAGCGACTCTGTGAGTGGCGTCGATGCTTCGGACTTTACCTTAACAGGTACGGCAACGGGTGGCACGATTAGTAACGTCACTCAAGTATCGGATTCGGTTTACACGGTTTCTGTTACGGGCTTAACGAGTGATGGCACATTAGGCGTTGACCTTAATAGCACTGGAACGGGTATCACAGACACAGCAGGCAATCCCATCAGTGGTGGTAAAATAGGTCAGCAAATCATCCGTGACACAACCGGTCCAAGTGTTAATGCGATCAACCGCGACGGTGCCGCCCTGACTACCGCTGATACCGCCACTTTTACAGTGAGCTTTAACGAAGCAGTAACGGGAGTAGATGCCAGTGATTTCAGTTTGACTGCTGGCGCTACAGGCAATATTAGCTCTGTAATCGGCTCTGGCAGTACCTACCAAGTCACCGTTAACAGCATTACGGGCGATGGTGATTTACGTCTTGATCTCAGTACTTCAGATACAGGGATCACCGATACCGCAGGCAACGCTATTAGCGCGGGCTTCACCCCAGGCGACACGCTAACCATAGACAATACCGCTGCCGTGGTCACAGGCTCGCAAAGTGTTAATCTTGATGAAGGTATGGCTTCAGGCACGATCATTGGTCAAGTAAAAGCCACGGATAGCAATGGCATCAGCGAGTTTAGTATTCAATCGGGTAACGATGCAGGGTACTTTGCGATTGATAACGATGGCGTGTTAACTCTGACCAGTGCTGGGGCAGCGGCTATTGACTATGAAACAATCACTTCCTATACATTAAATATCGTTGCAACAGATATTATCGGTCAAGCTTCCAGTGCAGTGGGTGTAACGATTGCTGTGCAAGATATTAACGATAATGCACCAACCATTGGCTCTTCATCTACAGCAAGCGTTGCTGAAAATACGGCCTCTACTGCTGTGGTTTATGATGCAAATGCGACTGATGCAGATAGTACTTCTGCCCACAATACGTTGACCTATTCATTGAAAGCTATCGGCGACCATAGCGCATTTACCATCGATCCGAGTACAGGCGAAGTCAAACTTAATGCCGTTGCTGACTACGAAACAAAAGCCTCATACGGCTTCACCGTGATCGCCACCGACGGCATGCGCAGCACAGAAAAAGCCGTGACCTTGTCCATTAATGATGTGAACGACAACACGCCGGTTATTACCTCTGGTACGACAGGCAGCGTCAATGAAAACGCTGCGACATCGACGGTCATTTATACCGCTTCAGCCACCGATGCCGATGGTACAGCGACCAACAATACCCTGCGTTACAGCCTAACGGGCGATGATGCGGCGTTATTGGATATCGATGACACGACAGGTGTGGTGACGCTGAAAGCCTCAGCGGATTACGAAACCAAAGACAGCTATAGCTTTAATGTCGTAGCGACGGATAACGGGGCGGGTAACTACAATTCCGGTAGTTTGAGTTCCAGTGAAGCGGTCACGATCAGTGTGAACGACTTAAACGACAACACGCCGATGATCACCTCCGGTGCGACGGGCAGTGTGAATGAAAACGTTGCGACCTCGACGGTCATTTATACCGCTTCAGCCACCGATGCCGATGGTACGGCGACCAACAACACCTTGCGCTACAGCTTAACCGGCACAGACGCGGGTTTGTTGAACATCAACGCCACAACAGGTGAGGTGACGCTGAAAGCCTCTGCGGATTACGAAACTCAATCTAGCTACAGTTTCAATGTCGTGGCGACGGATAATGGTGCAGGCAACTACAACTCCGGCAGCCTTAGTTCAAGTCAAGCAACAACTGTTTCGGTTATTGATATTAATGAGGCACCTGTAGCAAACAGTGATTCAAGCTCAGCGCTGGAAGCCGGTGGGGTTGGCAATAATATTGCTGGTAGCAATGCTACAGGCAATGTTTTGACCAACGATACCGATATCGACGCGTCGGATAGTAAAACGGTTACGGCTGTTAGTGTCAGTGGATCAAATGGAACGGTTGGGCAAGCATTAACTGGCGACTATGGCTCGTTAACGTTAAAAGCAGATGGTTCGTACACTTACATCGTTGATAACAGCAATACGACGGTACAAAGCCTGCAGGCTGGTTCCAATATTACGGATAGTTTTACCTACACCTTGAGTGATAACGGTAGCTTAGTTGACACGGCAACCTTGGTGATAACCATTAATGGTGCGAATGATAATCCAACTCAAACCGTAGATGATGCATCCGATATTTCGGAGTCTGTAGATGCTATCGCACAAGACTTGAATAGTTCCGGCTCTGTGAGTTTTGCTGACGTTGATGCATCCGACCTGATTGATGTGGGTTTTGTCAGTGACAGCAATATCGAGTGGTCAGCAGGAACACTGGATTCGGCTTTGGCAAGCAAACTTGTCGCTGGATTTTCAGTAACTGGTACAGATGAATCTGCACCGGGTACTGTTGATTGGTTTTACAGTGTTGATGACGTAGCTCTGGACTTCTTAGCTGTAGATGAAACCATCACTTTTAGCTATGTCGTCACCGTGACAGATAGCCAAAATGCTACAGCTACAGATACGGTTAAGTTCACTATTATTGGTAGCAATGATGCACCAACTGTAAGCGCAACGTTAGCCGCTGGTATCACAGAAAGTGAAGATGCATCTGAACAGGTATTAAAAGACAGCGGTACGGTGAGCTTTACTGATATTGATGATACTGATCTGATCGACGTGACCTTCGACAGTGATAACAACATCGTTTGGAGTGGCGGTGCGATTGACAGTGACCTTGCCACACAATTGTTAGAAGGATTTGCTGTCAGTGGTACGAGCCAATCGGCGCCAGGAAGTGTGGATTGGCTCTACGATGTGTCTGGAGTAGATCTAGATTTCTTAGCTGAAGGGGAAAGTATTACCTTTAGTTATACTGTTTACGCAGATGATAATTCCGGTGACTTCGCTTTAGAGTCTTCTGATGCGAGTAATACAGACTCCGCAACTGTCGGCACAGGTTTTGAGTCAGGGCTGGATGGATGGTCGGTTAATAATGATACCAATACGGTTGTTGTAAGTGGCGAACAAACTGTTGGACAGTGGGGGATTACGCCTAATGTAGGTTCAATGTTGAGTATAAACTCTGCAGGTGGCTCTAGTTGGGATATATCCGCAACAGCGCTTTCTTTAAGCGATGAAAGTAAAACATATATATCGAATACATATAATAATGGTATTACGCAGGCGAACTATGCTTATAAGGACGTTGAACTTGGTGCCGGTGAAACCCTTTCAATGGCATGGAACTATGTTGCGACAGATTATGCACCGTATAACGATTCTTCAATTGCCACGTTTGTCAATCTAGACAACTCTGATAGCGTTGGAAAGATCGACGGATTAACAGGCGAGGTAAGTTTGCTTGGCGCCACGGTTGAAGGGACGGCAAATTATACAACGGGTAATTACGGTGGTACTGGATGGCAGCAGGTGTCATTCACAGCCACTGATGCAGGTACGTACAGAGTTGGTTACCTAGTATTTGACTTACAAGATACAGCTAATAGTCCATACTTATTTATTGATGATTTAGCGGGCGAAACGACTAAAAATGGTGAGCCGTATGATGCCATTGATAGGGATGAAAATGCACCAACACCTATTTCAGGAGACGGCAGTACGGATAGTGGTAGCAATTTACCGCTTCCACCATCGACAGTCGTTTCTTTTACTATTACCGGTAGTAATGATGCGCCAACGGTCAGTGCAACGGCAGCAGCTGGTATTGCAGAATCTTCAGATGCATCTGAACAGGTATTACAAGACAGCGGTACAGTAAGCTTTACCGATCTTGATGATACTGATGTAGTGGATGTGTCCTTCGGCAGTGACAATAATATTACTTGGTCAGCAGGCACGCTGGATTCGGCTTTGGCAAGTCAACTGGTCACTGGTTTTTCAGTAACTGGCACTGGTGTGTCCGCGCCGGGTTCTGTTGATTGGTCGTACAGTGTTGATGATGCAGATTTAGACTTCTTAGCTGTAGATGAAACCATCACCTTTAGCTATGCCGTCACCGTGACAGACAGCCAAAATGAAACGGCGACCGATACGGTCAGCTTCACTATTACTGGTACTAACGATGCACCAGTTATTCAAGTAGTTGATGTTACTACCGCGATCAACGAAGGTGTCACGTTAACCGATAACGGTAGTGTAACCTTCACTGATCTAGATCGAACAGATCGTCCCGTTGCAACACAAGCGACTAAATCCGTAACTGCCAAAGCGCAAGACGGTACCATCGCCTTGACTCTAACCACGGCACAACAAACCGCGATTGAAAATGCGTTCAGCATCGAAAACGTCAGTGGCAATACCAACAACGGTACGGTGAACTGGACGTACAACATCACCGAAGCCAACTTAGACTTTTTGGGTGAAGGCGAAGTCGTTACGGCCGTGTTTACCATTACCGTGACCGACGATGAAGGCGCGACCGATACACAAGATGTGACCGTTACCATCACCGGCAGCAACGACACCCCTGATATCCAGGTGGTGGACGTTACCGGTGAGATAACCGAAGGCAACACCTTGACCGATACGGGCAGCGTGACCTTTACTGATGTGGATCTAACAGATCGCCCAACGGCAACCGAAGCCACTCAGTCTGTGACGGCCAAAGCGCAAGACGGTACCACCGCCTTGACTCTAACCACGGCACAACAAACCGCGATTGAAAATGCGTTCAGCATCGAAAACGTCAGTGGCAACACGAACAACGGTACGGTGAACTGGACGTACGACATCACTGAAGCCGACTTAGACTTCTTGGGTGAAGGCGAAGTCGTTACAGCCGTGTTCACCATTACCGTGATCGATGATCAAAACGCCACGGCCACTCAAGACGTTACCGTCACCATCACCGGCAGCAATGACACCCCTGATATCCAAGTGGTGGATGTCGCTGCAAGCATCACCGAAGGCTCTACGTTAACCGATACGGGCAGTGTGACGTTTACGGATGTCGACCTAACGGATCTCCCAACGGCCACAGAAGCGACTAAGTCAGTGACGGCCAAAGCGCAAGACGGTACTACCGGCTTGACGCTGACCAGCACTCAGCAGGCCGCCATTGAAGCGGCGTTCAGCATCGAAAACGTCAGTGGCAACACGAACAACGGTACGGTGAACTGGACGTACGACATCACTGAAGCCGACTTAGACTTCTTGGGTGAAGGCGAAGTCGTTACGGCCGTGTTCACTATTACCGTGACCGATGACGAAGGCGCCAAGGCCAATCAAGATGTGACAGTGACCATCACTGGTGCAAACGATGCGCCGACCATCAAGGCGGGTGATGTAGTTGGTGAAATAATCGAAGGCGCGACTGAGACTCTGACTGATACGGGCAGTGTGACCTTTACTGATGTGGATCTAACAGATCGCCCAACGGCAACCGAAGCGACTAAGTCTGTGACCGCCAAGGCGCAAGACGGTACCACCGCTTTGACGCTGACCAGCACTCAGCAGGCCGCCATTGAAGCGGCGTTCAGCATCGAAAACGTCAGTGGCAACACGAACAACGGTACGGTGAACTGGACGTACAACATCACTGAAGCCGACTTAGACTTCTTGGGTGAAGGCGAAGTCGTTACAGCCGTGTTCACTATTACTGTGACCGATGACGAAGGCGCCAAGGCCAATCAAGATGTGACGGTGACCATCACTGGTGTAAACGATACGCCGACCATCACGGTGGTTGACGTTGTCGCAAGCATCACCGAAGGCACTAACCTGACCGATACGGGCAGTGTGACCTTTGCGGATGTGGATCTAACGGATCGCCCAACGGCAACCGAAGCCACTCAGTCTGTGACGGCCAAAGCGCAAGACGGTACCATCGCCTTGACTTTAACCACGGCACAACAAACCGCGATTGAAAATGCGTTTAGCATCGAAAACGTCAGTGACAATACCAACAACGGTACGGTGAACTGGGCGTACAACATCACTGAAGCCGACTTAGACTTCTTGGGTGAAGACGAAGTCGTGACTGCCGTGTTCACCATTACCGTGACCGACGATGAAGGCGCGACCGATACACAAGATGTGACCGTTACCATCACCGGCAGCAACGACACCCCTGATATCCAGGTGGTGGACGTTACCGGTGAAATAACCGAAGGCACCATCCTGAAAGATACGGGCAGTGTGACCTTTACTGATGTGGATCTAACAGATCGCCCAACGGCAACCGAAGCGACTCAGTCTGTCACGGCCAAGGCGCAAGATGGTACCACCGCCTTGACGCTGACCAGCACTCAGCAGGCCGCCATTGAAGCGGCGTTCAGCATCGAAAACGTCAGTGGCAACACGAACAACGGTACGGTGAACTGGACGTACGACATCGCGGAAACGGATCTCGACTTCTTAGCGAAAGGCGAAGTGGTGACCGCCGTGTTCACCATTACCGTGACCGATGATCAAAACACTACGGCCACTCAAGATGTGACGGTGACCATCACAGGTGCAAACGATGCGCCAACAGTGACCAAAGAGTTGGCGGCCATGGCTGGCACATCGGGTCAGATTTTCACTCCAGTGACTTTGCCGGCAGATCTGTTTGCTGATGTCGACGCAAATGAAGTCAATACGCTTGTTTGGAGCATTGAAAACTTACCAACAGGGTTGGTTTTTAATCCGGCAAATCGAACACTTTCTGGTACTCCTCAAGGCGGTTTTGAAGGAGAGAATATACTTGTTGTAGTCGCAACTGATGCCCAAGGAGCTCAGGTAAGAGCTCTGGTTTCTCTGACATTAGACCCAGCTCCTGTGGTGGATTCTGGGAATGTGAGTTTGCCGCCAACAGAGACCTTACCACCTGCTAACAATCAAGAAGCATCAGTGACTGAGTTTGCAGACAACACAGGCACGCTTCCTCAAGGGACTTTAGACACTTCTGCTGGAACCAGTGGTTTTGCAGATAATACTGGGTTAGAAGCGAGCGCAGTAGTACCCACGGTACCAGTGAATGGCGTTGTGATTGCTGAGTCACGAGTTGCTGTTAATGTCGGTACTGATGGACAGGTACAAGTGTCCGATCAAGAGACTGCAGTTAATACGACAGATCTTACTGTCGCGAGCTTCACCTACGAGGCTCAAACGGTGCAGATTACTATCGCCGACGCAAGACCAGGTGGTTCATACAGTGCAACTCTGGCTGACGGCACGGCATTGCCGAGTTGGGTAGAAGTGAATGCGACCACTGGTGAAATCACCATGACACCGCCTGAAGGTCAGGGTGCTCTATCGCTAAAAATCAATGCCGTTGATGCGGATGGTAATATTCGTGTCTTGGAGTTGGATGTCGATCTTGAAGACACAGTAGAAAGCAGCGATGAAATAGAAGACCCGCTCGCGATGTTAGCGCCACAGGGGGACGGTTATATGCCTCTTGATCAGCAGTTATCGCTAGCCAGCGAGCAGTTTGACGATTATGGTAGTGATTTGATGAAGTTGTTAGTGTCGTAATCTATGTCTGAACAAGCTGTTGCACAGCTGCTCAAAATTGAGCAGCAAGTCCGTTGTTGTGAAAATGCAACGGACTTGGGTTTTATTATGGTAAACATGACAAGAAGCTTGGTTGAATACGACCAAGCGGCTTATTTGGTTGGCGATGAGTTATCACGCCTCAAGGTATCAGCAATCAGTGATATTTCTTTGGTGGATCGTGCCACGCCTTTTAGTGCTTGGCTTGAAAAAGTGTCGTCGACAATCGATGGTACGGCGTTAAGTACAAAAGCGCATCCCATTGACCCAACTCAATGGCCAGCAGAGCTGTCTCGAGAACTTAAAGAGTTCTCACCGCCTTTTATGCTGTGGTTGCCTTTATTGATTCCTTCTAAACCCAATCAACGTGTTGGGGTGATTTTATTGTCTAAGGCTCAGCCTTGGACCGACAAAGAAATAGGGTTGTTACAACATTTGGCGTCCAGTTATGCTCATGCCTTGCAACTGTTTACAAAGCGCTCTGGTGTTCGCGCATGGCTTAGTCATTTGGTGTCGAGAAAAGTGCAATGGGGCGTATTATCACTGATTTTATTGCTGGGATTTGTACCTGTTCGATTAACCGTATTAGCGCCAGCTGAGATCATCCCTAAAGACGCTGTATTAGTAACATCCGCCATTGCTGGGGCTGTAAGTGATGTGCTGATTAAGCCCGGTGAGCAAGTGCAGGTTAATCAGCCCTTAGTAAGAATGGACAGAACTGAGTTTCAAGGTTCATACGATGTTGCTCAAAGAGAGTTGGAAAGAACAAGGGCTGAATTAAGAACCGCTGAGCAAGCGGGTTATGTCGATCGCAAAAGAAAAGCCGAATTGGCTGAACTGGAATCGCAGGTCGAGTTAAAAACCATCGAACGTGATTATCTACAAGTCAAATTGTCTCAAACCGAGATTGTCGCTAAAAAATCCGGTGTGGTTGTACTCGATGACCCAGAGCAGTGGAAAGGTCGACCTGTTGTTGTGGGTGAGCGAATATTGTCGATTGCTGATCCTGCCAATGTGCAATTGGAAATTATGTTGCCCGTGGCGGATGCCATTTCTTTGGCGTCTGGTAATAAGGTAACTTTTTATCTGGATATTGATCCGTTAAATCCCCTGTCATTTCGTGTGGATCACTCTTCTTTTGAAGCCAGTGTCACGCCTGATCAGGTGGTTGCTTATCGAATTGTGTCTGATATTGAAGAAGGTACTCCACCACCACGAATTGGGCTACGTGGAACCGCCAAGCTTTATGGTGAAGAAGTGTCTTTGGCTTACTATTTATTACGCCGTCCGATTACTTTTGTTCGTCAGCGATTGGGACTGTAAATATGACCTCTTTGGGCGACGAAACGTTACTGCCTAAGTTACGTCAAAATTTATCTTTGCTATTGGCTTCCCCTGACGAAGATGGTGAGCCCCGTTGGCAACTGTTTGATCCTGTTACCAACACATTTTTTTACCTATCTCGCAGTGCCTTTTATTTGTTTCGTGAGTGGAGACACAAGGACCAGCCAGACGCCTTACTGTCTCGGGTGCAAAGCCGTGGTGTGGATGTCGATCAAACCGAACTGGAATATTTTTTACGATTTTTAGAGCTGAATCATCTGTTAGAAGTACAAACAGACAAGGATGTTAACCGTTTGGGGCAAGAAGCCAGCAAGAGAAAAAAGCATGCTTTGATGTGGCTTCTGCACAATTACCTCTTTATTAAAATCCCTCTTATTCGTCCAGATTTATTATTAAATCGTTTCTATCCCATTATAAAAATGCTCTTTAGTTGGCGACTGGATAGGGTAGCCCTGGTGATCGGTGCTGTGGGATTGGTCATGGTGTTAAGGCAGTGGGATACCTTCACACACACATTTCAAGACTTATTCAGTTTGTCTTCGATTGGTTACTATATTGTGGCTTTAGTCTTTGTGAAAACAGCACATGAATTGGGTCATGCTTTTGTTGCTAAGCGCTATGGTTGTCGAGTCAGTTCAATGGGATTGGCCTTTTTATTGATGACGCCTATTTTGTATACGGACACTACAGACGCTTGGCGACTACGGTCGCGGTTTCAAAGGCTGCGTATTGTACTGGCTGGCGTTAAAGTGGAAATTTATATCGCTTGTATGGCCACTTTTTTATGGAGTGTTGTGCCAGATGGCGGCTTTAGAAGTGTGTTGTTTTTTATTGCCACCACCAGTTGGATTTCATCGTTGTTGATCAATGTAAGCCCTTTTATGCGCTTTGATGGATACTATGCCTTATCGGATTTTCTGGGAATGGAAAACCTTCAACCGCGCTCATTTTTGGTAGGAAAATGGTTTTTACGTGAGCGACTGTTTGGTTTCGATTTTTTGCCTCCTGAACCCTTGAATCGTAAGAAGTGTCTGCTCATGGTCGCTTATGCGTGGAGCACTTGGGTCTATCGGTTCTTTTTGTTTTTAGGTATTGCCGCCTTAGTGTATTACTTTGCCTTTAAGCTGCTGGGAATTGTGCTTTTCTTAGTTGAAATTATTTGGTTTGTTTTGTTGCCTATC
Organism: Marinomonas vulgaris; assembly: GCF_018145875.1. Taxonomy (GTDB): domain Bacteria; phylum Pseudomonadota; class Gammaproteobacteria; order Pseudomonadales; family Marinomonadaceae; genus Marinomonas; species Marinomonas vulgaris. The sequence continues at coordinate 53,815 of NZ_JAGSSV010000017.1, forward strand.
ACCAAAGAAGTGAAGGTTTGGTTCAGTTTGAGAGATAAAATGTCGATAAATCGAGTCAGTGTTACTAGCTTATCCATAATATGCTTGGCTATTGTCGCATTGGTTGTGCCATGGAAAAATCATATTAGCGCTCCTGCCGTTGCGACTTTTGAGCGTTATCAGACCTTATACCCGAGTGAATCGAGCCGTGTTATCGCTTGGGAAGTGAACGCGAATAAGAAAGTGACACAAGGCCAATTATTGGCCTTATTGGAATCCCCTGACATTGAGCAAGAGATCTCTCTCACTCAAGCGACGCTTAACTCTCTAGAGACTCAATGGCAGCGTGCTAGCTCAGGCGCCATGGATAAAATGACGCAATTGACGCTGCAAACGCAGCTTTCACGGGAACAGTCGAGGTTACAATCTTTATTGAATCGCCGCGAACGTTTAGTAGTGACAGCACCTTACGATGGCTATATTGGTGAATGGCTGCCCTTATCGCAAGGCGACTATGTCAATGCGAAATCGCCTTTGGCAACCCTATACGATGAGCAAAGTGTGGTGGTGAAAGCGTACGTCAGTGGGAGTGTTTTACCTTTGTTAAAAGAGGGGCAGGAGGCAAGCTTTATTAGCAACGAAGGGGAAAAGCTGCCAACGACATTAACCGTTGTGAGTGTATTGCCTACCGCTATCAAACGCTTACCTTACCAAGCCCTAGGCTCGACTTATGGTGGGCCAATAGCCACTCAGACTCAAGAGGAAGCATTAATTCCTGAAGACGCGACCTATGAAGTTCAACTTGCTCTTTTATCGAATGTATCTGAAGAGAAACTGGCCTTGTTACGACAGCAATTTGGTCGCGTGGACTTAGCTGTGGAGCCACAAAGCTTTCTTGCTCAGGGCTTGCGTCGTTTGTATGGTGTCTTTATTAGAGAATCGGGCTTTTAATAGAAAATTTTATGTCATCAAATAGAACTACACCTGTTCAGATCACATGGACTCCTCAACAAGTTGATACTGTAATCGATACATTGGCACATTTACGATTACAGGCAGATATCGATTTGCTACCGAAATACCCATATTTTGGTACCAAACCTTACCCATTAGGCCGTTGTAAAGAAATCCGTGATGCGGTGTTTGGTTTGTTGCAGATACAATTAAAAAAACCAGACTCAGAGGGGCTGATGCTATTGCACGATGCTCTGATAAAAGGCGCCTCGTTAACAAAAGCATGGGGATCGTTAAGAGACCTTTATTTTCAAAATGCTTTAATACTCGGAAATTGGTATTTAGATGTGTCGAACGATACTGTGAATCCTAATAAGCCAAGAGTGGAGGTGCTTCCCGTAGAGCAATCTGGTTTCAATAGTATCCGAGATTTTGAACACTTCGCTTACATTGCAAAGTCTTACTGGGGAGTAACCATTTATCGCAATACTGTTTGCCCAGCCCTAGCGCCGTTTTTACCTTTTTTGTATGTAAAAAAAGATGGTACCAGCTGGATGGGTGAAGCAAGTGACGATATGCTTGCGGTGGCAATGAATAGTGAATTCACTGCTTCCGAGCGTATTTTGACTTCCTTACCAACACCACCAAAGCAAATAGAATTAGCTTGGGTAAAAGCCCTTTCTCGTCTTGAACATCACTCCCTTTTGCATGCGAAAGGCGATCCCACTGCCTATTGCGATATCTACCGTGGAAAACACTATTATAAGGATTCCGCGTTTCGTGACGCGCTTATCATGGCATTTTTGGCTCTGCCTAAAAGCGTTTGATGACTTGCTTTAATAGGCACTCATTTTTCTAAAATGCCCCTACTATTTTTATATTTTAAGATTGATGAAAGTACTTTCAGAGATTTGGCATAAAAATTCATTGTATTTAACAATAAATTTTAATACCTTATATTGATAGATAAAGGTGATTTTGATGCCACAAAGCTTTTTAAACAACATAAGTACATCTTCAAGAGGATACAGTTACCTGTGTCTTCTGTTTTTTGTGCTGTCGTTGTTTTCAATGGCTATGACCTCCAGTAACATGATTTCATCGGCTTCAAACATGATATTAATGGATATGCACGATATGGCAACGGAACCACATTCCGAGTCAAATTTATCTGATCATGACATGTCCTCTAGCGAAAAATCTTCGTGTATGTCAAATGGGTGCGCCGGTATGGCGGCCGATCATAACCATAAAAAATGCATAGACAATCATTGTAGTAGCTTTTCAGGTTTACTGGTCAGCTATCATTCTGATTCCGACAATGTTTCTTCTGTTCACACGACTCTGTTGTTTGAATTCTACGTTTCTACCCACCCAAATACGCCTTATTCCCCTCCTATAGTCATTTCTTAAATTCACGTTATTACTCATCGCTTCTTTACGCGCTGAGGTTTTATGAATCTAATAATGAGTATTCAAGCCAATGCCCAAAAACAATTTTTTGGCATTCTGTACTGTTTTCCAGAATGTCTATTACCGTCCACTCTTAAACGGTAAAACGTATCATATTGTCTGTATTTTCCTATTGTCATTACTGCCACCTATTGCAGATGCAGAAGAATACAGCCTGCAACAAGCGGTAGAAAAAGCCGTATCTCAAGACGATTGGTTGGTTTCCAGTTATAAAAAGGAAGGTGCTATTCGTGCACTGAGTCAGGGTATGACGGCTTTGCCCGATCCGAAAGTTAGCGTTGGCTTACTTAATATGCCAACCGATACCTTTGATTTTAACCAAGAAGCAATGACACAATTTAATGTGTCGGTGTCGCAGATGTTTCCAGCTGGCGATACCTTACGTTTAACAGGAGAAAAGTACGCCGCACAAGGTGATCAAATGCCCTTGATGCGTGATAATCGTCGCGCAATGCTGGTGATGGAAGTGTCAAATCTTTGGCTAACGGCCTACAGCTTCGAAGAAAGTATCAAACTCGTTAAGCAAAATAGAACCTTGTTCGAACAACTTCATGAGGTAGTGGAAAGCAGTTATAGCTCGGCGTACGGGCGAGCCAAACAGCAAGATTTAGTACGCTCTGAACTGGAGTTGATTAAGTTAGATCATCGTCTTACGCAGCTTCGACAAGCGAAAGAAAATGCACTGAAAAAATTATCCCAATATATTCTTCCGACAATGGCTGATCAGAGCATAGTTGATCAAGAAATCACTCTGAAAACAACGGGTGAACCCATTATGGTAACTCCGTCTTATATCCTTTCGTCGCTTTCATCGAATTCATTGGCATTGGCGGCTCGCCTGAGCCTGCATCCGTTGGTTCGCATTGTCGATGCTCAATCCAATACTGCGCAGATAGATAAAGCGATTGCCGAGCAAAAGTACAAACCAGAATGGGGTGTTACGTTAGGTTACGGTTATCGCGGTGATGATCTAAGCGGCAAAGATCGAGCCGATCTGGCGTCGATTGCGGTGAGTGTTAGTGTGCCCATTTTTTCGTCTAGTCGTCAGGATGCTCAGGTGAAAGCCGCGTCCTTACAGGTTGAGTCTTTTCTTTCTGAAAAGCAGCTGGTGTTCAATGAGCTCATGGCGAAATACCGTACTCTGACATCTGATATTGCTCTGTTGGATCAACGAATCCGTCTCTATCAAACAAAATTGCTTCCCAGTTACAGAGAAAGCGCGCAAGTCATGTTGAATGCTTATACCAGTAATGATGGTGCTTTTTCGGATGTGGTTCAGGCGCGTATCGCGACACTGAATGCGCATATTGAATTGTTGAATATTCGCATTGAGCGTTTTAAGCGATTGGCAGAATTGAATTATGTGATGGCACAAGGTGAAGAGGTGAGACTCAAATGAAAGCAATCAGGTATATCGGTGTATTTGTACTAGGTGGTGTTCTTTCGGCCGCAGGTTATCACTTTGGTCTTCAAGCATTTAATACCATGAACGGGGAAATGAATACGGGTTCGTCTGTAACGGAAGATGAAAAAGCTCCTTTATATTGGGTGGCGCCAATGGACCCAAATTACCGTCGTGATAAGCCGGGTCAATCTCCTATGGGAATGGATTTAATTCCTTTTTATGGTGATGACCAAGGTTCCAATAATCAGGGCGCTGGTACTGTGAGTATCTCGCCTGAAGTCGTTAATAATCTTGGCGTGCGAACAGGAAAAGTGTTTGAAGGCGTGCTGAAACCAGACATCCGTACTGTGGGCTATTTGACTTACAACGAAGACAAGATTGTTCATATTCACCCTCGTGTCGAAGGCTGGGTTGAAAAGAGTTTTATTAAATCCAATGGTGATTCAGTTGAAAAAGGTCAGCCTTTATTCGACCTGTATTCACCAACCTTGGTGAATGCGCAGGAAGAATTTATCTTTGCTTTAGCCCGCAAAGACCAGCGCATGATCAACGCGGGTGAAGAAAGACTAAAAGCTCTGCAAGTGTCGAGTAGTTTTATTCAAGCGTTAAAGGAAAAGCGCAAGGTGTCTCAAACAGTGCGTTTTTTTGCGCCACAAAGTGGTGTGATTGATAACCTTGGAATTCAAGATGGTTTCTACATTAAGCCAGGTACAACCTTGATGTCGATCGCAGATCTTAGTGAGGTGTGGTTGGATGCCGAAGTATTTGAACGCCAAGCGCATCTTGTCGCTGTGGGGCAACCGGTGGAGGCTGTGATGGATTTTCTACCGGGGAAAACCTTTGCCAGTAACGTGGATTTTATTTATCCGACTCTAAATGCCAAAAACCGCACTTTGCGTGTTCGCATTCGTCTAAACAACCCTGAGCAACTTCTTAAGCCAGATATGTTTGCCCATGTTCGTATTGAAACTACTGAGCCAGGAAAGAAACGCTTGATTCCAAAAGAGGCTTTAATTCGCGGTAGCGAGCAAAACCGCGTGGTGTTGGCATTGGGTAAAGGGCGTTATAAATCAATTGCCGTCGAAGCCGGCGCGTTCGGTGATGACTACGTGGAAATCTTAGACGGCTTGGTGCTGGGTGATGAGGTGGTGACGTCGGCGCAGTTCTTATTGGATTCTGAATCCAGTAAAAGCTCGGATTTCAAACGAATGAATATAGACAATGAGCAGACGACAATGCCTGCCAGCAGCACTGAAATGAATAGCACGGCAATGACTGGTAATGAAATGTCAGCAGCCGAACCTGCCAATAATGTTTGGGTAGCCGCACGTATTAATCGTATTGATGCGACAACGCGCATGGTAAATGTAAACCATGATGCTATTGCGGATTGGAAATGGCCAAAAATGACGATGGACTTTGCCTTAGCCGATTGGTTAGAGCTAGATGAATTACCTATTGGCAAAAATATTCAGCTTGAAATTACTCGTGAAAGCAGTGTGCAGTTCATGGTCACTGACTATTTTGACGCTGACACGGAGTAGGGGGATATCATGATTGAAGCGATCATCCGTTGGTCCATTAACAACCGATTCATGGTGTTGTTGGCCACTTTTATTTTAGTGGGTACTGGCTTGTATTCGCTAAAGAATACGCCTGTTGATGCCATTCCTGACTTATCTGACGTGCAAGTTATCATTAAAACCAGCTATCCAGGACAAGCGCCACAAGTTGTGGAAGATCAAGTTACGTACCCGTTGACCACGGCGATGTTGTCTGTGCCCGGTGCTCAGACAGTGCGCGGTTATTCGTTTTTTGGGGATTCGTATGTCTACGTTATTTTTGATGAAGATACCGATATATACTGGGCGCGAAGCCGAGTGTTGGAGTATTTAAGTCAGGTTGCGCCATCCTTGCCTAGTAACGCAAGGGCGCAATTGGGGCCAGATGCAACGGGGGTCGGCTGGGTGTATTTGTACGCTTTGGTCGATAAAACCGGTCAAAACGATTTGAGTCAATTGCGTTCACTGCAAGACTGGTTCTTGAAGTATGAATTACAAACAGTGCCAGGTGTATCTGAAGTGGCGCCCATTGGCGGCATGGTGAAGCAATATCAGGTCAGTGTGAATCCAGATAAATTGCGCGCGTTAAACATGCCATTGAGTCATATTCAAAATGCCATTAAACGCGGCAATCAGGAAGTCGGCGCGTCGGTCATCGAAATGGCTGAAGCTGAATACATGGTTCGAGCGTCTGGTTATATACAAAGCGTCGAAGATATTGAAATGATTCCGCTTGGCGTCAGTGAAAGTGGTACACCGCTAACGATCAAAGATGTTGCAAACGTTGGTATTGGCCCACAAATGCGTCGAGGGTTAGCGGATCTCAATGGCGAAGGCGAAACCGTCGGCGGCGTGGTGGTGATGCGTTTTGGTGAAAACGCTCAGAAAACCATCGAAGGCGTAAAAGCGAAACTGGAAACCTTGAAATCCAGCTTACCAAAAGGCGTTGAGGTGGTGACGGTTTATGATCGTTCTGGTTTGATTGATCGTGCCGTGGAGAATTTATGGACCAAACTGCTGGAAGAATTCCTTGTGGTTGCGTTGGTCTGTATGGTGTTTCTTTTTCATGTGCGTTCCTCTTTGGTGGCTATCATCAGTCTGCCAGTCGGCATTTTTACGGCCTTCATCGTCATGCATTTTCAGGGTATTAATGCCAATATCATGTCGCTTGGCGGTATTGCGATTGCCATTGGTGCCATGATTGATGGCGCCATCGTGATGATAGAAAACCTCCATAAGCATATGGAAAAAGTCGAGATGACCAAGGAAAACCGTTGGCAGGTTGTGACCGCCGCAGCCACCGAAGTCGGCCCGGCGTTATTTTTTAGTTTGCTGATTATCACCGTCAGTTTTGTGCCTGTGTTTACTTTAGAGTCCCAAGAAGGACGGATGTTTGGCCCATTGGCCTACACAAAAACCTATGCCATGGCCGCGTCGGCTGCACTTGCTATCACGCTGGTACCTGTTTTGATGGGGTACTTTGTGCGAGGTAAGGTCTTGCCTGAGCACAAAAACCCCGTTAATCGGGCTTTGATCGCGGTGTATATGCCAGCGTTAAAAGCCGTGTTGAGTTTTCCGAAAACCACCATTTTGGTGGCGATTGCTGTATTTGTCATTGGTATGTGGCCGTTAAATAAGTTGGGCAGTGAGTTTATTCCTAATCTAGACGAAGGTGATTTGATGTACATGCCGACAGCCTATCCGGGGATCTCCATCGGACAAGCACGTCAGGTATTGCAGCAAACGAATAAATTGATTGCGACCTTGCCAGAAGTGCAAACGGTCTTTGGGAAAGTCGGTCGAGCGGAAACCGCGACAGACCCAGCGCCTTTAACAATGATCGAAACCTTTATTCAGCTCAAGCCTCACTCTGAATGGCGAGACGGCATGACCAGCGACAAGATCAAGCAAGAGCTGGATCAGCTGGTCAAGATCCCTGGCATTACTAACGCTTGGGTCATGCCAATCAAAACGCGGATCGACATGCTGGCAACGGGCATCAAAACCCCTGTCGGTATAAAGGTGGCAGGTCCTGATCTGAAAGTGATTCAAGATATTGGTTTGCAGTTAGAGAAAATTTTGAAACCCGTTGAAGGCACCGCATCGGTTTATTCTGAGCGTGTGGCTGGCGGACGTTACGTCAATATAGATATTAATCGTGAAAAGGCATCCCGTTATGGGCTGAACATTCAAGATGTTCAAGAGCTTATCTCTTCGGCAGTAGGTGGCATGAATGTCACGAATACGGTTGAAGGGCTTGAGCGTTACCCTATTAATGTTCGCTATCCACAGGAGTATCGTGATTCACCAGAGCAATTAGCTCTTTTGCCAATTGTGACTCCAAATGGTTTACGAATTGCGTTGGGGGATATTGCTGATGTGTATGTGGAAGAAGGTCCGCCAGGATTAAAAAGTGAAAACGCGCGTTTAAACGGTTGGACCTTTGTTGATATTGAAGGTGTCGATATTGGCCGTTATGTGGAAAATGCACAAAAAATCGTAGCAGACCAAGTGCAATTACCAGCAGGCTATTCACTAAATTGGTCTGGTCAATATGAGTATATGCAACGGGCAAAAGAAAAGCTGACCTATGTAGTGCCGTTAACATTAGCCATTATTATTGTCCTCTTGTATATCAACTTCCGTAATTTCTTCGAGGTGGCAATCATTATGGGGACTTTGCCATTTGCGATGGTGGGCAGTATCTGGCTGATGTATTTGTCTGGCTTCAATTTCTCGGTTGCCGTGGGGGTTGGCTTCATAGCGCTGGCTGGGGTGGCCGTAGAAATCGGTGTCATCATGCTGATGTATTTAAACCAAGCTTGGACTGAGACACAAAGTAAATGCGCTGAAAAGGGCGTCTTACCTCGCGCGGACGCGCTTTACCATGCGGTGCTTCACGGCGCTGGTATGCGAGTTCGTCCTGTGATGATGACGGCGGTATCCATCATTATCGGCTTGCTGCCAATTTTATATGGTACTGGAACGGGATCGGAGGTGATGAGTCGAATCGCTGCACCTATGGTTGGCGGTATGGTAAGCGCTGTTGTGCTGACACTATTAGTTTTACCTGCGGTGTACTTTATGTGGAAAAAATCTTCATTGAAATGAGCGTTTGTTTCAATTGATGTAAAACGCGATTTTTCAGAGTCGCACAACATGCTGGCACAAGAGGACTCCTCTTTGTGCCAGTGCAAACAAATATTAAACTCAAAGCCATTAAACTTTAAAGGATCATAGTATGAACAAAATCAAATTAGCTCTTTCTGTATTCGTAATGACAGCCGCTGTAAATGTATATGCACTCGGCATGATGACCATGACATACCCAGAAGATGGCGCCATGCTTATGGCTCAGGCTGAGCGTGTAGAAATGCATTTTAAACAGCCGATGCAAGTGGTGAGTTTGAAAGTGATTGGGTCGGATAATAAGCCAGTGGCGATTAAATATGATCGTAAAGCTGCGGCAACGGCGCATTTTAAAGTCATGCTGCCGAAACTGACACCAGATACGTATTCTGTTCAATGGAAAGCCATGGGAGAAGATGGCCACATGATGAAAGGAGCGTACAATTTCATGCAGCATTAATTGTTCGCGGCAGTTCATTTGAGTAATAGAGCGAAAAATAACGGGAGGCTGTATGGCGTTAACGAGTTGGGAGGTCGCGCAATTATTGACACGTTGGATGTTGTACTTTGGTGTATCCAGTGTGGTTGGTGGCTTGTTTGCGTTCAATTTGCTGCGCCATCAGCCTTTTAATTGCCCTGTATAAAAGGGTAATTAAAAGTCGGTGTGCTGGTGGGAAGTGTGGCTACGTTGGCATATTTCATTATTCTGGTTGGTGCTGCGATGGAGTTGCAATACGTTGCATGGTTTTGTGTGATTTCTAAATTTGACCTTATTCTATGTTGAGGTCTAACTTAGAAACGAATACTTGGTTATCAAATAAGCAGTCCGTGTCTTTAAAATAGTAGCGCTGGGATACACCTAAAAAAAAGATACGATTATCGACGAGTTTCTTATTAAAAACTATATTATACCTTTCTGCTGATATGTACACAGTTTATCAATTTTGCGTAGGCTAAAAAAATTGCTAAAGCAATTAAGTAAATTTTATAAATAAATTATCTAATTTATTTATATCAATTAATCAGTGATACCAAGACGTTCACTTGCTCTTCTTAGTCGTTCATCACCGCGTCGATCGTATTTCTGGGTGGTGTTGATGCTCGAATGGCCCATTGCATCTTTAACGGTGACTATGTCTTCGCCGTTATCTAGCATTGCTGACGCAAATGTTCGGCGTAAATCGTGGGGGGCAAATTTCTCTATTCCCGACTCTATTCGACGCATTTCAAGGATATGATAAATGGCTTGATCAGACAGCCTTGATGTTGTGACATCATCAAAACGCCTTATTCTTGGGAATAAAGCACCTGAATACTCCCCTCTAACTTCTTTAATCCAGCACTCAAGCCTTTCCCAAGAGCCGTTTGGTACAAAGGCCAGCCTTTCTTTGTTGCCTTTTCCAAGCACTTTTAGCGCCTTATCTTTGTAGATCATATCGTCAATATCAAGAGCCACCACTTCTGATCTGCGCAGACCACAACCTAAAAGAACGCCTAGAATCGCCGCATCTCGCAACCCCATCGCGCTTTGGTCGCCGGCACAAGTATCAAAAAGGCGCCGGATTTCATGCCTTTCAAGCGCTCGACCTTTCGTGAGGCGAGAGCCTCTTGCTGAGCGGATTTGTTTTATATGCTGAAAGCTGTCTGTATCTATCTGCTTCATTGTCCAGGCTTCAAGAGCGACGCCTTTTAATGCTGATAGGTAGGTGTTGATGGTTGCTGGGGCTTTTTCGGTGTTGGCGAGCATTTCGATTACGGCCAGAACGTGATGGCGCCTTAACGAACTCCAAATGCAGCACTTTAAATCATCGAATCCAATCATTCTTGCGACAATATTAAGAAATGATTGCATGGTCTGCCTACTGCGCTTTGAGCCGAGACTCAATAAATAGGCGATAGCAGGGTTGTCTTGAACGTTATTTAAAGTACTAGATGGTAGTAATTCTTGATTGGCATCTTCTCTAACGAGCAATCTTGGATGAGCATCACTATGACCCATTTCTACCTCACTTATTGTTGAATTCTTCCCGCCTAAAAAGTGACTATGTCGAACGCATACGAATAACTCGCACCTTTGTCTAAACCCCTAACTTTTCAGGTTTCAAAAAAAGCTACGACTACGCATATATAAATGTTATTACAGAAACTCTACTTTTTCAAAGATACATTTTAATAAGTAGAAAGTTTACATTTTCAATACCTGCTTGTGATGGTGTTGCTTCAATTAGTCGATCGAATATGGGGAGGTTATTGCGGATTTTTATGATAATAAAGATAATTAATTTATCATTAACGTTTTTAACGTATAGATTTCTTCTTTAGGGCGTATATGTACTTAGAAAGGTGACCTGTTTTAGAAACGGCCCTGGCAGAGTACGGTTAAGAAAACAAAGTCTCATTAAAAATGAGGTAGGTGAGCCAACCGAAAGCAAAACCGACACACACTGTTACTTTATGACTACAGTCAAATGAAACTTCTTTCCTGATAAAGATCACCGCCTTAAATTCTTGGGGAGTTTTGTTTACAGGTGAGGGGAGTATTCACAAGTTTCTTCACTTAAGGAAGATGCGAATAAGTCCCGCGCATGAGACAATTCATTTTTAACCTTCGAGCCTGACCATGTCACATCAACT
>NZ_JAGSSV010000018.1 GCF_018145875.1 Marinomonas vulgaris
TGGTGGGTGTGGAGGGGTTCGAACCCCCGACATTCGCCTTGTAAGGGCGACGCTCTCCCAACTGAGCTACACACCCAGATAAACATACTTATCAATGATTGGTGCCGCCACCAAGAGTCGAACTCGGGACCCTCTGATTACAAGTCAGATGCTCTACCAACTGAGCTATAGCGGCATACCATGACGCAGTTTAGTTATAACATTTCAACAAGGTTGAAATGGTGCCGCCACCAAGAGTCGAACTCGGGACCCTCTGATTACAAGTCAGATGCTCTACCAACTGAGCTATAGCGGCATACCATGACGCAGTTTAGTTATAACATTTCAACAAGGTTGAAATGGTGCCGCCACCAAGAGTCGAACTCGGGACCCTCTGATTACAAGTCAGATGCTCTACCAACTGAGCTATAGCGGCGTAACTAAAATCTATTTTTTTGCTCTCTAAGAGAACTTCGACCAAAATCTGGTGCCGCCACCAAGAGTCGAACTCGGGACCCTCTGATTACAAGTCAGATGCTCTACCAACTGAGCTATAGCGGCATTTCTCAAATTATGGTCGGGACGGCAGGATTTGAACCTGCGACCACTAGCACCCCATGCTAGTGCGCTACCAGGCTGCGCTACGCCCCGAAACTAACGTCAAAAGAAACAAGTTCTTATCTCTGTCAGCGGGTGCGTATATTACTATAACAATTTGAAAAGGGAAGACTTTTGTACACTTTTTTTTAAAAAAAGGTAACGGGATAAATGGTCAGCCTATCTTTTAAAAACAACAAAAAAGCCGCCCTGCTGATAAGCTGTTTCACACAGTCTAGTCAACAAGGCGGCTTTTTTAATGCTGTTTTTTACTCTTGCATATAGTCTTCTACTTTCGACTTAAGCTTTTGCCCAGGGCGAAACGTCACAACGGTACGAGCAGTAATAGGAATTTCCTCTCCCGTTTTAGGGTTACGGCCAGGTCGCTGACTCTTTTCACGCACTTCAAAATTACCAAAGCCAGATAGCTTAACTTGCTGCCTTTCAATCAAGGTGCCACGAACCACATCGAAAAAACCTTCAACAAGATCTTTCGCGTCTTTCTTACTTAGACCCACTGTATCGACTAAATTTTCAGCAAGGTCCGCTTTCGTCAACGATCCCATAACATTACCCCCTTACCACGGCTCCTAAATGCTCAGACAATGCCGCCACTATATGTTCAACAGAATTGTTTACTTCTTCGTCACTAAGAGTGTGTGAAGGATGTTGCCACGTCAAGCCTAGGGCGACACTTTTTTTCGATTCATCAATACCTTGGCCTTGATAAATATCGAAAACGAGCACCTTACTGAACGCTTCACCAGCCGCCTCTGTAATAACGGATTCAAGCGCACTAACTGGCACATCTCGATCAACCAGCAAGGCCAAATCTCGACGCACTTCTGGAAAGCGCGACACAGACTTGTATTCAGGTAAGCGAGCATTAAGCACAGCCTCCAAAGCGATATCAAAGACATAGATTGGCTGATTAGCCCCTAACGCCTTAGACAACTGAGGATGAAGCTCTCCCATCAGACCAACAAACTGACCACCCACATAGACATCAGCGGAACGACCAGGATGCAAATACTCACACTCAGATCGCTCGTAGGTTGGTTTACCGCCCTCGTTAAGCTCAAACAAGGCTTCGACGTGCGCTTTTAGATCGTAAAAATCGACCTTCTCGTTATTGTGATACCATGCTTCGGAGTGTCGAGTTCCAGCAATCAAGCCAGCGATTTGCTGCTGTTGATCCAATTCTGCCAAAGCATCAACAGAACCAATGAAGCGACGCCCTGTTTCAAACAACCTCACACGAGATTGCTGGCGATTTTGGTTGTAAAGATACGCTTTCACCAAACCCGGCACGAGACTAGGACGCATCACACCCATATCCGCCGATATAGGATTCGCCAATGGAACAGGCTCAATATTCGGCAAAAATTGCTTGCTCAGGTTTGGATCAATAAAGCTATAAGTCACCGCCTCTTGATAACCCTGAGAAACTAAAATAGAACGTAACACCTGAATCTGAGATTTCGCTTCAGAAAGCGGCGTAAAATTCACCGCGGCTTGAGGCATAGAAGAAGGCAAGTTGTCATAACCGTAAATTCGCGCCACTTCTTCAATTAAATCGGCCTCTATAGCAATATCAAATCGATGAGAAGGCGCTTTTGTTACCCAGGTATCATCACTTACTTCGAGCATTTCTAGGCCAAGACGGGTCAAAATGTCCGTCACCAGCTCACTCTCAATAGACAACGCCAAATATTGATCAAGCTTTTTACGACGCAACGTCACCACGGCCGCTTGCGGCAAATCTTCATCGCTTTGCTGGCTGGCAATAGGACCAACTTGACCGCCGGCAATAGCCACAATCAACGCCGTTGCTCGCTCCATCGCTTTTTCTTGCAAGGTTGCATCAACGCCACGCTCGTATCGATGGGACGCATCGGTATGCAAGCCATAAGAACGGGCCTTTCCAGCTAGGGCAAGAGGTGCAAAAAAAGCACTTTCCAAAAAGATATCTTGTGTTTCTGCACTAACGCCAGAGCCTTCACCACCCATGACGCCCGCGATGGCTAATGGCATTTTTTCATCTGCAATAACCAGCGTATCTTCACGCAAAGCGACAGTTTGACCATCAAGCAATACGATTTTTTCATCTCGCTGCGCCATTCGAACAACCACAGCACCAGACAAGTTTGTCAAATCAAAAGCATGCATGGGCTGACCCAACTCCAACATAACAAAGTTGGTAATGTCCACAATAGGGTCAATAGAACGAATACCGCTACGGCGCAGTTTCTCAACCATCCATAAAGGCGTCTCAGCGGTGACATTTACACCACGAATAACACGGCCTAGGTAGCGTGGACACGCCTCTTTTGCGTCGATGCGAACAGGAAACACATCTTCGATCGTAACCGACGCTGGCTGCACATCAACTGGCGTCACATCTGTTTTGTTCAACACACCTACTTCACGCGCCAAACCCGCCAAACTTAGGCAATCGCTACGGTTCGGAGTAAGGTCAACATCAATAATTTTGTCGTCTAAATCTAAATACGTACGGAAATCGTCACCCGTTTGCGCACTTAAAGGCAACTCCATGATGCCGTCATGGTCGTCGCTAAGACCTAACTCAGATGCAGAACACAACATCCCAAAGGACTCAACTTGACGCAGCTTGGCCTTTTTGATTTTAAAATCAGCACCAAGCACGGCACCAATTTTAGCAAATGGAATCTTGATGCCAACGCGCGCATTTGGCGCACCACACACTACCTGAAACATTTCTTGTCCGTCGGTTACCTGACACACTCGTAGCTTATCGGCATTAGGATGCTGTTCGGCACTAATAATTTCGCCTACTACCACACCGCTAAAAGCCGAAGCAACCGGTAACACTTCATCTACTTCAAGGCCAGCCAACGTAATTTGAGCAACCAAATCGTCACTACTGATACTTGGATTGACCCACTCTCTTAGCCAATTCTCACTAATTTTCATATATTCATCCTAGGTCAATTGATTACTTGAACTGCTTGAGGAAGCGCAAATCATTTTCAAAAAACATACGCAGATCATCGACCTTATAACGCAGCATAGCAAAGCGCTCGACACCCATACCAAAGGCAAAACCGGTATATTTCTCTGAATCGATCCCTGACATTTCAAGCACTTTAGGATGAACCATGCCGCAACCTAACACTTCCAACCAAGATTCTTCACCCTTAGAGTTTGTGCGCATGATGTCCACTTCAATAGAAGGCTCTGTGAAGGGGAAGTAACTAGGACGAAAGCGTACTTTCAGGTCATCTTCAAAAAACACATTAAGAAATTGCTGCAAAATACCTTTTAAATCAGCAAACGAGATATTCTCGTCAATTAACAACCCTTCCACCTGATGAAACATTGGTGTGTGCGTCTGATCAGAGTCACAACGATACACACGACCAGGACAAATAATACGAATAGGCGGCTGTGTGGTTTCCATGGTGCGAACTTGGACAGGTGAAGTATGCGTTCTCAATACGGTATTTGGATTGAAATAAAACGTATCCTGCATCGCTCGTGCGGGGTGGTGAGCTGGAATATTTAACGCTTCGAAGTTGTGATAATCGTCTTCGATTTCAGGCCCAGCTGCCACATCAAAACCAATGCCACGGAAAAAAGTTTCTATCCGCTCCATGGTTCGAGTCACAGGATGCAAACCACCAATATCCTGCCCTTTACCAGACAATGAAATATCAATGGTTTCAGACGACAGCTTGGCGTTTAATGCAGCCTTTGTTAACTGTGCCTTATGTTCGGTAATCTTCTCTTGAACTTGACCTTTGGCTTCGTTTACCAACTGCCCAAATTTCGGTCTATCTTCTGCCGAAACATTTCCAAGCTGTTTTAACAAAGCGGTTAGAGCGCCTTTCTTACCCAAATAATGTACTCGTACATCATCCAGCGCGGCCTCACTCTCAGATGCAGCGACGGCGTTAAGCGCATCAGCCAGAATCTGTTTTAGGTTCTCCATTTTCACACTCCAAAAAATAAAATAGGGGAAGAACCATTGGCTCTTCCCCTATCAAAGACTGCATTGAATGCTAGAACCATTAGAAAATAATCCTCAAGTTCTAACACTCTAAAGCTACGTCAGAAATTAAGCCAAGCTTGCTTTCGCTTTTTCAACGATAGCAGCAAAAACTTCTTTCTCGTACACAGCTAGATCAGCCAATACTTTACGGTCAATTTCGATTGCTGCTTTTTTCAAGCCAGCAATGAAACGGCTGTAAGATAGACCATTGATACGTGCAGCCGCGTTGATACGAGCAATCCACAAAGCGCGGAATTGACGTTTACGCTGACGACGGTCACGGTATTGGTATTGACCAGCTTTGATAACAGCTTGTTTAGCTACACGAAATACACGGCTACGTGCACCGTAGTAACCTTTAGCTTGCTTTAAAATCTTCTTGTGACGGCGACGAGCCTGAACACCACGTTTTACGCGAGGCATAATATAAACCTTATACTAATAAATTAATGAACTAAAAAAATCGAGACTTAGATGTACGGCAACATGCGTACGATCAACGCTTTATCGCTTTGCGCAATCTGGTTCATAGAACGAAGATGACGCTTACGCTTAGTCGATTTCTTAGTCAAAATGTGACTAGTATGAGACTGCTTATGCTTAAAACCATTCGCGGTACGTTTGAAGCGCTTAGCTGCGCCACTGTGTGACTTAATTTTGGACATGATAAAACCACTCTCGCATTCGTTAATGTTAGTGTAATTTATTTAAAAATTACTTCTTCTTTTTGGGGCCTAGCACCATAGTCAATTGACGACCTTCCATTTTCGCAGCTTGCTCTACTGCACCATATTCCTCTAAGTCTTGAGCGACTCGATTCATAAGTTGCATACCAAGCTCCTGATGGGCCATTTCACGACCGCGGTATCTTAGTGATACTTTGGCCTTATCCCCGCCTTCAAGGAAACGTATCAGGTTGCGGAGTTTTACCTGATAATCCCCTTCCTCCGTCCCTGGACGGAATTTCATTTCTTTTACCTGAATTTGCTTCGCATTTTTCTTTTGGGCCGCTTTCGCTTTTTTGGCCTCGAAAATATGCTTGCCGTAGTCCATGATTTTACAAACAATCGGATCGGAATCAGCAATTTGTACTAGGTCAAGGGTTGCTTCTTGAGCCGCCTTTAGCGCTTCCTCAATCGAAACAACACCAATTTGTTCACCATCAGCCGCGATTAGTCGGACTTCAGTTGCTCGAATGTTCTCGTTGATTTGAGGACGCTGCTTACTAGCTGCACGCCCACGATTCATATTACCTTTTATAGTACTATCTCCACTTCTTGTTTACGGCTACGGCGAGCAATTTCTTTTTGAAGCAAACCTTCAAAATCGGAAATACTCATCACTCCAAGATCATCGCCGGTACGGGTACGAACAGCAACTTGTTCTTGCTCAACCTCTTTATCACCAACAACGATCATGTACGGTACTCGTTGAAGAGTATGCTCGCGGATTTTAAACCCGATCTTCTCGTTTCTCAAGTCAAGTTTTGCTCTAAAGCCATTTGAATTCAATCTTTTTTCCAAATCAGCACAATACTCTGCTTGGCGATCTGTAATGTTCATGATAACAACTTGTTCCGGTGCAAGCCAGACAGGAAAAGCACCTTCTGTTTCTTCTATTAGAATACCGATGAAACGCTCAAGCGATCCCACTATGGCACGGTGTAACATGACGGGCGTTTGGCGTGAACCATCTTCTGACACATATTGAGCACCCAATCTAGTCGGCATAGAAAAGTCAACTTGGATGGTACCGCATTGCCACACTCGGCCAATGGCATCTTTCAAAGAAAACTCTATTTTTGGACCGTAGAACGCACCTTCTCCAGGCAACTCTTCCCAATCAAGACCCGCTGAATCTAAGGCTTCAGACAAAGCCTTCTCAGCTTTATCCCATACATCGTCAGACCCAACGCGCTGCTCAGGTCGAGTCGATAGACGGTAAATAATGCTGTCAAAACCAAAGTCTGCATAAACTTCGTGCAATAAATCAATGAATTCAGACACTTCTTTTTGGATCTGACCTTCAGTGACAAAAATATGACCATCGTCTTGAACAAAGTTACGCACACGCATAATGCCATGCAGAGCACCAGATGGCTCATTACGATGACACGAACCAAACTCCGCCATGCGAAATGGTAAGTCGCGGTAACTTTTAAGCCCTTGATTATACACTTGAATATGACAAGGACAGTTCATCGGCTTCACCGCGTAATCACGGTTTTCAGAATGAGTAGTAAACATGTTTTCATGATACTTACCCCAGTGCCCTGATTTTTCCCAAAGAACACGATCGACAATTTGGGGTGTTTTGACTTCTTGGTAATTGTTATCAAGTTGCTTTTGGCGCATGTACTGCTCAACAACCTGATACAAACGCCAGCCTTTAGGATGCCAAAACACCATGCCAGGCGCTTCTTCTTGAACATGAAATAAATCGAGTTTTTTACCTAACTTACGATGATCACGCTTTTCAGCCTCTTCAATGCGTGTCAAATAGGATTTCAATTCTTTCTTGTCATTCCACGCTGTACCATAAATACGCTGAAGCTGCTCATTATTAGAATCACCGCGCCAATAAGCGCCAGCAAGTTTCATCAATTTAAAATGGCGCAATACGCGTGTATTCGCAACGTGTGGGCCACGACACATATCCATGTATTCTTCATGATGGTACAGACCAACATTTTCAACAGAAGCATCCATGTCATCGATCAAGGCAACTTTGTAGGTTTCACCACGATCAACAAATTGCTGGCGCGCTTCAGCGATGGGTGTCATCTTTTTGATCACATCGTAATCAGCCTTAACCAATTCTCCCATGCGTTTTTCAATGGCTACCAAATCGTCTGGCGTGAATGGTCGCTCATAGGCAATATCGTAATAAAAACCTTCGTCGATCACAGGGCCGATGGCCATTTTAGCAGTAGGATACAGCTGCTTGACTGCATGACCGACTAAGTGAGCAAAAGAGTGGCGAATAATGTCCACCCCATCAGCATCTTTACCAGTAACGATGCTGATGTCTGCGTCGTCGGAAATAAGTTCACAGGCGTCAACAAGCTGACCATTAATACGACCCGCAACCGTTGCTTTAGCAAGCCCTGGCCCAATATCTTCGGCCACTTGCATCACGGTTACAGGATTTGAAAAAGAACGTTGGCTGCCATCAGGCAAAGTAATTACAGGCATTTTATTCCCCTATCGGAGTCAGTGGTGCTCCATACCAAAGAGCACATGTAAATTCAGCGCATAACCTATCATTATTCGATTATTCATGCGAATCTAATTTAAATTTCATTTCTAACAGCGCCTAGCCGCCATCGACGAAAATCAAGCTTTTTTTATCCCTCTAAACCATAGACATTCTCTGTACTCAGAGTAAAATTACCATCCGTTCACACAGACACCATGAATCAAAGGCACTATGGATTTTACAACACTTGACGACTACTGCATTGACACTACTCAAGCAGAACCGGATTTACTGATAGAGTTGGTCGAAAAGACTTACTCAGATATGGGCTACCCCAACAAGTTGTCAGGCAAAACCGTTGGTCGCACATTAAAACTGTTGGCTAGAATCTCTCAACCTAAACGTGCATTAGAAATTGGTATGTTTACTGGCTATTCGGCCCTCTCCATTGCGGAAGGAATGCATATTAAAGGCCAGCTAATCTGTTGTGAAACGAATCCTAGAGCCATCGAGTTCGCTCAGACTTTCTTTGACCGTAGTGAGCATGGACACAAAATTCAACCGATTTTTGGCCCTGCTTTAGAAACAATCAAAACGCTCGAAGGCGAGTTTGATTTTGTTTTCATTGATGCTGATAAACGTAATTACTTAAATTATTACGAAGCCGTTCTACCACTCGTTCGTTCTGGCGGCCTTATTATCATTGATAATTCACTATGGCAAGGACGAGTTCTTGACCCGAAAGAAAACAGCGATATTGCCGTCAATCAACTCAATCGCTTGATCGCAGAAGATAAGCGTGTTGAAAACGTGCATTTACATGTACGTGATGGCTTAAACATCGTCGTAAAACACTAACCCTATTCCTTATAGCATCCCGCTCACTTAAGACAATTCTTAGGTGATTGGGTGTTATGCGCTATTAAAAGCATTACGTAAGAGGCAGCGATTTTGGTCGTTTTTAGAATCACGAATAATATCACCGGTAAACACTACATTGGCACATCATTCAACAGCGGCTTTCAACGCTTTGAACAATACGTGGAGGCCACTAATGAAGGTCTTGATTTCCCATTGTACAACGACATCAGAGAAAGTGGTGTTGATGCCTTTACCGTTGAAGAACTTTACGAAACCAGCGATAAACAAGAGCTGTATGAACTAGAAACTGATTACATTTCTATCTACAACGGCGAAAGTTTACGCGGTTATAAAATTGCACAAACCGCTGAAAAAACAGCAAGTTTAAATTTAGGTAAAAAGGCCTTGTTTGACGCCAATGGCGTATCAACAGCAGAGCAACCTAAAAAAACACGCAAGACCGCGGTAAAAAAAACTGTTGAATTGCCGAAAAAATCCATCGAGCCAGCCCCAACGACAAAATCTTTCTTCGGCGAATTGATCGGAGAAGATCGTTTAGGCACGCCAGCAGCGATAACGCCAGAAAAGAAAAAAGCGGCACCGCGAGCAAAAAGCAAAGCCAGCATTCAGAAAATGCTCAATGAAGCAGAACGAGCGTCGAAAAAAGAACGCGAAGAAGCTTTAAAATCACAACAACAAGCAGAAGCTGAAGAGATGGCACTTATCATGGCAAAAATTGATGTTACCTCTAAATCTGCCACTTCAACTTTTCGTAAACGTAAAAGTTAATACAATCGACGCTATATAAAACAACGATTACAAAAAAAGCTCAGTTAGTGATAACTGAGCTTTTTTTCTAAACATATAGCTAAAACGAAATCATGCTCTCGCTTTTTTCAGCGTCTCTGAAATCATGAACGCTAACTCTAAAGATTGATCCGCATTTAGGCGAGGATCACAATGCGTATGGTAACGGTCGGCCAAATCCGCTTCGGTTACTTCAAAAGCGCCACCCACACACTCCGTCACATTCTGTCCTGTCATTTCAAAGTGAACACCACCAGCGTAACTACCTTCAGCTTTATGCACCTGGAAAAACTGCTGCACTTCTTTTAACACATCGTCTACACGACGGGTTTTATAGCCGGTAGAAGCCTTGACGGTATTGCCATGCATCGGATCACTACTCCAAACCACTTGCTTACCTTCACGCTGAATCGCTTGAATAAGCTTTGGCATACCCTCTTCTACTTTATCCGCTCCCATGCGTACGATAATGTTGAGTCGCCCTGCTTCATTGTTTGGGTTCAAGGCATCACAAAGTTTCAACAAATCCTCAGGATCCATGGTTGGACCGGCTTTGACTCCGATGGGATTTTGTACGCCGCGTAAGAATTCAACATGAGCACCATCAAGTTGGCGCGTACGATCGCCAATCCACAACATGTGTGCCGAACAGTCGTACCACTCCCCCGTTAAGCTATCTTTGCGAGTCAGAGCTTGCTCATAAGGTAACAATAAAGCCTCATGGGAAGTATAAAAATCTGTCTCTTTAAGCTGACCGATACCTGAACCAACACCACAGGCCTCCATAAATTGCAGCGCATCGTCAATTTTACTTGCGACACCCTGAAAACGGCTGCCTGCTGGGCTGGCATTTAGGAAATCTAAGTTCCATTGGTGAACCTGATGAAGATCGGCAAAGCCACCTTGAGCAAAAGCGCGCAGCAAGTTCATTGTAGCGGCACTTTGGTTATACACTTGAATCAAACGCTCTGGATCCGGCACACGGGCGCTTTCAGTGAAATCTATACCATTAATTATGTCGCCACGATAACTTGGCAACTCAACACCGTTAATCGATTCCATACCAGATGAACGAGGCTTAGCAAACTGACCCGCCATACGCCCAACTTTCACTACAGGGCATTTGCCCGCATAAGTCAGCACAACCGCCATTTGCAGCATCACTTTAAAAGTGTCACGAATGTTATTTGCATGAAACTCAGCAAAACTCTCGGCACAGTCACCACCCTGCAACAAAAAGGACTGGCCATTGGCGACTTGCGCTAACGCTTTTTTCAATTGGCGAGCTTCACCTGCAAACACAAGAGGAGGCATTTTTCCCAACGTACTTTCAACTTGAGCAAGATGCTCCGCACTAGGATAAACCGGCTGCTGTAACGCCGTTTTCTCTCTCCAACTTGTTAAACCCCACTCATTCATAATCAGTTACAACCTTTTTCTGCGTAATATTTTCAATCTTTGTTAACGGGCCACTACCCATAAAATTTCAGCGTCTTCTACTGATAACGACACAAGAGCATGCCCCATGGTGGCATCATAATACACGCTATCACCTTCTTTTAATTCAATCGGCTCATAGAGCTCAGAGAAAAAATTAATTTTACCTTCTAACACTAACAGGAACTCTTCACCATCGTGGCGGACCCACTCTTTAAACTCAGCAAAAGACCGTGCACGTACCTTTGTCTTAAAAGGCACCATTTTTTTGCGGCTTATTGAATAATTTAACAGTTCATGCTCATAGGTAGCAGTCGGATGAGGTTCGCCCTTACCTTTACGAGTTATATCTCGCCTTCCAGCAATAGAGCGTTCACTTGCCTCCACAAACAGCTGTGGTAGGTCCATTTCTAAACCATTTATAAGCTTCTGAACAATAGTAAAGCTGGGAGAAACTTGATCGTTCTCAATCTTTGATAAAGTGGAGCGTGCAATACCTGTTCTTTTGCCTACTTCCTCAAGCGTCCAACCTTTAGCAAGACGAATTTCTTTCACTCTCTTACCCAGCTCTAATGGCTCGACAAAGCGATCTGGATCGGATGCAGTGGCGGTTTCTAATGACGGACGACTAACCATAATTTTCTAATACAATTAAAATGCTAAACAACTTAATAGGAAGCCATTAGATTAAACAAAAATAAAATCTAATGGCTGACCACTTATCGATATATTACTTTGCTAGAGGCTGCATCGCTGGCTGACAGCGCCCTAAATCGAACCCTTTACTGCCCGCAAACGTGACCAAATCATCGTAATTTTTCCCTTTAGCGTTCTCCAACAGCACCCATAGAACCGTAGAACGCGTTCCGGTACGACAAAAAGCCACGGTTTTTTTAGTCTCAGCAATGGCCGCCGCCTGCGTATCCACTTGTACTTGGGAAAATTTAGAAAGATCGATTGGATTAGCAACGTATTCCATGCCCATCGCCTCTACTGCCAAACGCAATGACTCGCCATTTGGCTGATCCTCTGCCTCATTCTCGGGTCGATTATTAATTACCCGCTGAAAGCCTTGAGCCTTGATAGATTCAAGGTCTGACTCTAGCAATTGGGGTACTGCAAAATAATTCACATCTAGTTCGATAGGGTTACTCATGTATATTTCCTTTATATTAGGTTTAAGAACGGTATAACACTTTGATCAGGTGAAAACCAAATTGGGTTTTCACCGGGCCTTGGATTTTATAAAGTGGTCCAGTAAAAACAGCCTTATCAAAAGCCGCTACCATGTCACCTTTGCGGAATTCACCAAGATCACCGCCTTTCTTACCTGAAGGACAGGTTGAAAATTGTTTTGCTAGCTTATGAAAATCAGCCCCTTGATCCAACTTGGCTTTTAGCGTCTCTGCTTCCGCTTTTGTTTTCACTAGAATATGGCACGCACTCGCTGTGGACATTCAACACCCTCTTCTTAAACAAACTAGATAATACAAACGAACCCATTTAGTATAATGGAAGACACCATGTTGGATCACTAACCTTCGAGAAAGTCTTAGCAAAAGACCTAAAAAAACATACTCCTATGAGCGGGCTTAAAATATGGATTCCTACGCAGCACTTGGCGACCTCTCTCTTCTTTTGGTCGAGCCGTCAGACACCCAAAGAAAAATTATCACCATCGCACTTGAAGATGCTGGCATCAGACAAATTGAGTACGCAAATAGCATTGAAGAAACACTGTCTTTTCTTACCTCATTCCCACCCGATCTAGTTATTTCATCTATGTACCTACCCGATGGGTCTGCAGACGATTTAATTGACAAAATTCGATCTAACAAGGACACTGAAAATCAGTGTTTTATGCTTATTTCCAGTGATCGTAACAAAGCCCATCTGGAGCATTTGAAACAGTCGGGCGTGCTAGCTATATTGCCGAAGCCTTTTAACCAAAAAGATCTCACACGCGCGATTCACGCTACGCTAGACCTCATTGTTGAAGAAGAGATCGACCTAGAATTGTTTGATCCTAAAACGCTCCGTGTATTAATAACAGACGATAGCCTACTTGCACGCAAGCATATTAGCAAAACCTTAAACACCATGGGCATAGAAAACATAGAATTTACTGAAAACGGCAAAGAAGCGATTGAAATACTCAATCAGACAGAGTTTGACTTGATAGTTACCGATTACAACATGCCAGAAATGGACGGGAGAGAACTGACCGAAGCGGTCAGGTTAGACACGAATTTAGCTCATATTCCCATTCTAATGGTGAGCTCAAATGCCGAAGACAGTCAGCTTGCCAACATCACTCAGGAAGGTGTAGATGCAATTTGCAGCAAACCTTTTGAACCTAAAGCGGTTCGGAACTTATTAGCTAGAATCCTAAACTAAAAAAAGAGCTTCTGATAAGAAGCTCTTTTTTAAAATCAAGACACCTATTGCACACCTTGATTAAGAGGACAACAAAGCCGACACAATCACTTTGTTTGCCTCAGGAAAATCGTATTGAGACAACGCAGAGATAGGTACCCAGCGAGTTTCTTGACCCTCTTTCCCTATTACTTCACCCGAGAAGCCATTGACTTTATAGAAACAAAGTTCAACCTGCTTATCACCATAATCGTGACACACAGATTTAAAGTGACAAGACGAGTTGACAGTTATGCCGCACTCTTCTTTTAACTCGCGCGCCAAGGCAACCTCGGGGGTTTCAGAGCCTTCACACTTTCCGCCAGGAAATTCCCACAAACCACCCTGATGCTGATTTGCGTTTCTAAAGGCAAGGAACACATGGCCTTCACGAAGAATAATCCCAACAGCCACTTTAACCAACATCAGGTACGATACTCAGCGTTGATGGTAACGTACTCATGAGAAAAGTCTGTTGTCCATACCACGTCAGAACATTGCCCCATACCCAAATCCACTACTATGTGAATTTCTTCCGGCGCCATGGCTTGCTTGCCCTGCTCTTCCAAATAATCTGGAGAGCGACCACCGTTACGCGCTATTTCAACCCCGTTTATGTGTAACTGAACACCATCTACGTTCAAGCCAGCCGCACCAGCGCGTCCGACTACGGCCAAGATCCGCCCCCAGTTAGGGTCCGAGGCAAATAATGCTGTCTTCACCAAAGGGGAATGAGCGATTTCAAACGCCACCTTAGTTGCATCGTCTTTTTCACGAGTACCGGTCACTTCTACGGTGACAAACTTTGTTGCCCCTTCACCATCACGAACGATCGCATGCGCTAATTCCTGCATCACTTCGGTGAAGGCAGCCACAAAAGCTTGCGCTAACGGCTCTTCAAGCGAGGCAATTTTCGCATTACCAGCACAACCAGTAGCGATAGCAATACAAGAATCATTCGTAGAAGTATCGCTATCAATAGTGATGCGATTAAAACTCTTATTTACTGTATCTTTTAAGATGTCTTGTAATAACGCCGTTTCAATGGCGATATCAGTACAGATATACCCCAACATGGTCGCCATATTAGGGCGTATCATACCGGCACCTTTAGAAATACCGCCAATGGTGTAAGTTTGACCATCGAACTCAAACGTCCGAACAGACCCTTTAGGCAAGGTGTCTGTGGTCATAATACCAATACCGGCAGACTGCCAATTGGTGGCTGATAAGTTTGCAACAGCGTCTGGAATGGCCGCAACAATTTTATCGACCGGTAAAAGCTCACCAATCACACCCGTTGAAAATGGCAGTATACTTTCTCTTTTAACACCCACTAGGCCCGCTAATGCGTCACAGGTTTCAAAAGCCGCTTCTAAACCTGGCTTACCTGTCCCAGCATTGGCGTTACCTGTGTTAATCAACAAGTATCGGCTAGCGGCTAGATCTAAGTGCTGATGACAAATGCGCACTGGGGCAGCACAAAATGCATTTTGCGTAAAAACACCCGCTACAGAAGCACCTTCACAAATTTCGAAGATAACGAGGTCTTTTTTGTTCGGCTTTTTGATACCAGCTTGCGCCACGCCAATTCTAATTCCTTTGATTTCCGGTATTAAGGGAAAATCATGCAATCCTACCGCCATTTGAGCTATCTCCTTTAAACAAGACGACCATGACATTGTTTGTATTTTTTGCCAGACCCACAAGGGCAAGGCTCATTTCGACCCACCTTAGGATATTCATCAGCAAGGTTAGCTTCTTCAGACTCACCTGATAGCGTATTGGCTGTATCGTGAACCATGCTCATGGTGGTTTTTTCTTCGAGTTTTTTACGTGCTTCTTGAATTTTTTCAGCTTCTTCAGCAGATTGAACTTTCACACGTGAAATAACCTGAATAACTTCGTATTTAATTTGTTCCAATAACCCCTGGAACAGCTCAAACGACTCACGCTTATACTCTTGTTTGGGGTTCTTTTGCGCATAACCGCGTAAATGAATACCTTGTCTCAGCATGTCCATCGTTTGAAGATGCTCTTTCCATAGGGTATCTAATACTTGAAGAAGAACCTGTTTCTCGAATGCTCTAAATGGCTGCTCACCAGCAATGGCTTCTTTCGCTTTGTAATCGTCCACGAAGGCATCCAGTATTTTCTGGCGCAGCGGTTCTTCAAAGAGTTTCTTGTCTTCCTCAACCCATTTAGAAACAGGCAATTCCAAGGAAAATTCATTTCGAGCTTTTTCTTCCAAGCCTTCCAGATCCCACATATCAAAAATACTTTGTGGCGGAATAAACTCATCAACCAAACCTGTTACAACTTCTTCACGCATGGCGGAGATTGCTTCAGACAAGTCATCAGACACCATCATGTCGAAACGCTGACGATAGATCACTTGACGCTGGTCGTTGGCAACATCATCGTATTCTAATAGCTGCTTACGAATGTCGAAGTTGCGTCCCTCAACCTTGCGCTGCGCTTTCTCAATGGCATTGGAAACCATTTTATGCTCGATGGCTTCGCCTTTTTCCATGCCCAACGCCATCATCATTTTTTTAATGCGGTCAGACATGAAAATTCGCATTAGGTTATCTTCAAGAGACAAGTAAAAACGCGATGAACCTACATCACCTTGTCGACCAGCACGACCACGCAATTGGTTATCAATACGACGTGATTCATGGCGCTCAGTACCTATAATGTGTAAACCGCCCGCCGCTAAAACAGACTCATTTCGTGAAACCCAATCTGCTTTTAATGCTTCAATTTGCTGCTCACTGGCGGAATCGCCTAACTGAGCAATTTCAACTTGTAAGTTGCCACCTAACACAATGTCTGTCCCACGACCAGCCATGTTGGTTGCAATAGTTACTGCCCCTGGACGACCCGCATCCGCAACAATTTCTGCTTCTCGCTCATGCTGCTTTGCATTCAACACGTTGTGCTTAATGTTCTTTTTGTTTAGGTAGTTTGACAATAGTTCCGAATATTCAATAGATGCCGTGCCTACTAGCACAGGGCGACCCTGCTTCACGATATCTTCTATATCGAGTACAATGGCCTCAAATTTATCTTCGGTTGTCATGTAAATTAAATCGTTAAAGTCCTTACGTTGAACCTGACGATTTGTTGGAATTACGATCACAGACAAACCATAAATCTGCTGAAATTCAAACGCCTCCGTATCCGCTGTCCCCGTCATTCCTGACAATTTATCGTACAAGCGGAAATAATTCTGGAAAGTGGTTGAAGCGAGCGTTTGGCTCTCGGCTTGAATGGTCACACCTTCTTTTGCTTCAACCGCTTGATGAATGCCTTCAGACCAACGACGACCGACCATAGTTCGGCCCGTATGCTCATCGACAATAACAATCTGATCACCTTGGATAACGTAATCAATGTTCTTTTTGAATATCACATGGGCCTTTAGACACGCATGAACATGATGAAGCAAAGACAAATTACCTGCCGCGTAAAGACTTTCACCTTCCACGAGCATTTCTTGCTCAACCAGCCAATTCTCTACAAAGGAGTGACCTTCTTCTGTCAACTCGATGCTACGCTGTGATTCATCGAAGACATAATGCCCTGATTGGCCTTCTTTGCCTTCCTCAGCCTCGATATGCTTTACCAACAAAGGCGCTAAAAGATTGATTTTTCTATATTGCTCAGAGCTGTCTTCCACTGCACCAGAAATAATAAGAGGCGTTCTTGCCTCATCAATCAATATAGAGTCAACCTCATCAACCACAGAGAAGTTTAAGTCTCTTTGCACACGATCTTCTAAGCGAAAGACCATGTTGTCACGGAGATAATCAAAACCGAATTCATTATTAGTACCGTAGGTGATGTCGCACAGGTAAGCGGCTTTTTTATCTTCTCGGTCTTGACCAGAGAACACCACTCCAACGCTCATGTCCAAAAACTCATAAAGCGGGCGCATCCAGTTAGCATCACGTTTCGCCAAGTAATCATTCACTGTAACAACGTGGACACCTTTAGAAGATAACGCATTCAGATATACGGCTAAAGTAGCCACCAGCGTTTTACCTTCACCGGTACGCATTTCGGCGATTCTACCTTCATTTAGCACCATTCCACCGATGAGCTGAACGTCGAAGTGGCGCATATTCATTACACGACTACTGCCTTCACGAACAAGTGCGAAGGCCTCAGGCAAGAGCGCATTCAATGTTTCGCCATTTGCAAAGCGCTCTCTGAACTCGCCCGTCTTTGCGGTCAAATCATCATCTGAGAGGGCTTTGAAAGCGTCTTCTAATTTATTAATCTGAGTAACGACTTTTCTGAATCGTTTAACTTCTCGGTCATTCTTTGTGCCGACAATTTTTTTAATTACAGTTCCTAACATCTTGAATTCAACGTAGCCAATTAGTAATGAAAGATAGTCTATCATGGTAATGTGTGACAAAACATGAAATAACAAGGACCTAGATACAAAAAAACCAGACATAAAGTCTGGTTTTTTGTAATACGATCAAGAAACAATCAGCTGCTTAAGCACCTACAAATGCAGGCTCAACATAAGAAATTGGGTTGGTCTGAGTTTCGTCCTCGAATACAACATACTCCC
Organism: Marinomonas vulgaris; assembly: GCF_018145875.1. Classification (GTDB taxonomy): domain Bacteria; phylum Pseudomonadota; class Gammaproteobacteria; order Pseudomonadales; family Marinomonadaceae; genus Marinomonas; species Marinomonas vulgaris. The sequence continues at coordinate 17,919 of NZ_JAGSSV010000018.1, forward strand.
AAGCATCTTGATGCTCAAGCAAGGCTAGCAAAAGTTTGTTGTTCAAAGCATGACCTGACTTATAAGCTTTATACTCACCTATCAAACTATGACCCAGTAAGTACAAATCACCAATAGCGTCTAGCACTTTGTGTCGTACTAGCTCATCTCGGTAACGCAATCCTTCATCATTTAAAACGCGATAATCATCTAAAACGATCGCATTTTCCATATTCGCACCACGTGCAAGATTGTTGTTTTTGAAGTATTCAAGATCCTTCATAAACCCAAACGTTCTTGCTCGGCTAATCTCTTTTACAAACGTTGTGGTTGAGAAATCGAAAGAGGTACTTTGAACGTCTTCTCCGATAGCTGGGTGTTCAAAATCAATCGTGAATGACAGCCGAAATCCTGAGTGCGGCTCAAGCGTTGCGTATTTGTCACCCTCATCCACTCGAATCGGTTTTTTAACTCGAATAAACTTCTTAGGCGCGCTTTGCGCTTCAAGACCGGCAGATTGCAAAAGAAAAACAAAAGGGCTAGCGCTGCCATCCATCAATGGAATCTCGCTTGCACTGACTTCTACATAAGCGTTGTCGACACCCAAACCAGCCATCGCAGACAACAAATGCTCTACGGTACTTACCTTCACATCACCCTGACATAAAGCCGTCGCAAAATTTGTTGACCCAACTGCTCGTGCGTCACCATGAATCTCTACAACTGGATCCAAGTCGGTACGAACAAATACGATACCGGTATTTACGGGCGCAGGCTTAAGCGTTAGATACACTTTTTCACCTGAATGTAGACCCACCCCAGTTGCTCGAATAATGTTCTTAAGTGTGTGTTGGCGTACCATTATATTCCTACATTTTTATGACTGGATACTATTCATTACTAAATAATATCAATAAGACATTTTTTATACAATCTGACACTTATATATTGCATCGTTTTTACTCAAACTAGTCAGCTTGACGACGCAAAAAGGCCGGAATGTCCAAATACGATAACTTATCACTGCTTGTTGCCGATGAAGAATCTACCGATTCTTTCTTCTCTTCCAAGCTCTTTTCTACCACTTCAACTTTCGAACTAGGCGAAGGCTGCTGAGGTTGAGCAACAGTCATTTTAGCGGTATTCGTTTCAACGTTTTGCTCAACTTTTGGGGCCGCTGGCTGAGAAACAACACTCGAACCTACCGCCGCTTGTACTTCAATACTAGATCGACCTTCTAGACCCGTGGCAACTACAGTGACTCGCATCTCATCACCAACACTTGGGTCAATCGCACAACCAATAACGACAGTTGCGTCTTCAGAAGCATATTCTTCGATAATGCCACCAACCTCTGTAAACTCAGACAAACCAACTTCTTCGTTGGCGGTGATGTTCACCAATACACCGCGAGCCCCTCTAAGATTGATGTCTTCTAACAATGGGTTGTGAATAGCCGCTTCAGCCGCCACTCTTGCTCGGTCTTCACCAGAAGCAGATCCTGTCCCCATCATTGCCATACCCATTTCAGACATGACTGTTCTTACATCCGCAAAATCGACGTTGATCAAACCCGGACGCATAATCAAATCGGTAATACCTTGAACCGCATTGAACAAAACATTGTTTGCTTCACCAAAGGCTTTCAGCAAAGTGATGTTTTTCCCTAATACTGGGAGCAAGCGCTCGTTCGGCACTGTAATTAATGAATCGACGTTTTCGCGCAATTCTTTAACACCATCTTCGGCAACACGTGCACGACGACGACCTTCAAACGGAAAAGGCTTGGTCACAACAGCAACCGTTAAAATACCCAGCTCTCGTGCGACCTTTGCAATAACCGGTGCGGCACCTGTACCTGTACCACCCCCCATTCCAGCGGTAATAAAGACCATATCAGCCCCAGTCAAAAGCTGAGTGATCTTTTCTTGGTCTTCTAGCGCAGAATCTCGGCCGACTTCAGGGTTAGCGCCAGCGCCCAAACCTTTTGTTATAGTCGACCCTAACTGCAAAGAAACACCTGTTTCAAAACCGATCAATGCTTTTGAATCAGTATTGGCACAAATAAACTCCACACCTTCTAGTCTGTTCTCCAGCATGTGGCGGACTGCATTACCGCCACCGCCACCAACACCAATCACTTTTATGACGGCATTGTCTGACAAATTATCTTCGGCTAAGTCAAAGACATTCATGGGCTCATCGCTCCTCAATAAATTTACAACCAATTCTGATTAAAAATAACTCTGAAACCAGTGTTTTACATTCTGCCATGCCTTCGCTGCATTGAAGGATGACCCGATTTCCTTAGGAGCCAGAATGGATGCTTCTCGTTTAATTTGTGTCTTGGACATTGTTTGCTTGGAAACTTCTGTTGTCACCTCAGCTTCTTTACTTCCATAAACCAATAAACCAACGCCTGTTGAATATATAGGGTTATCGACAATATCAGACATTCCTTTAGCACAATCTGGCAAAGATAGTCTAACTGGCATTTGAAATACCTTTTCAGCCAGCTCTGTAGCGCCTTCAATAAGCGAAGCCCCTCCAGTAACAACAATACCTGCAGGGATTCTCTCTGCGTAACCACTGCGCCTTAACTCATCTAAAATTAAGGTATAAATTTCTTCGTATCTAGCTTCAACAACTTCCGTCAAAGCTTGACGAGTGATAGGTCTAGGCTGCCTATCCCCGACACTGGGCACCTGCAACATTTGATCAGAGGATGTCATTGATGACATTGCACAAGCGTATTTAATTTTAATTTCTTCTGCATGTTGGGTCGGTGTTCGTAAAGCCATAGAAATATCGTTAGTCACCTGATCACCCGCAACAGGCAAAACTGCCGTGTGATGCAAAGCACCATCAATCCAAACTGCGATATCCGATGTTCCCGCACCAATGTCTACTAGGCACACCCCTAAATCTTTTTCATCTTCTCCAAGAGAAGACTGACTAGAAGCAAGCTGGGATAAAATCACCCCATCAACACCCAAACCACAACGCTTGATACATTTCTCAACATTCATCACGGCATTAACCGCGCCTGAAATAAGATGAACATTAGCTTCTAATCTCACACCAGACATACCAAGAGGATCCTTGATACCTTCTTGTGAGTCTATGTGATATTCCTGCGGTAAAATGTGCAATACACGCTGGTCAGATGAGATAGGCACAGCCTGAGCAGCATCGATGACTCGCTCTATATCTTCTTCACGTACTTCACCATTTTTGACCGCAACAATGCCATGCGAATTTAAACTGCGAACATGGCTTCCGGCAACACTGACATACACTGAGTGAATGTTGCACCCTGCCATTAGCTCCGCCTCTTCAACGGCTCTTTGAATGGACTGAACTGTTGATTCGATGTTAATAACAACACCACGCTTCATACCCTTTGAGGTATGAGAGCCTATGCCAACAATTTCCAAACTTCCATCAGCCAGAACTTCACCAACCAAGCAGATAACTTTTGATGTGCCTACATCCAAACCGACTATCATTTTACCTTCCCGGCATTACATATTATGTTGATATGGCCTACGTCTTGTATGAAAAAGCAACAATTAGGCCAATATCATTTATTTTCTTTCCAACTTACCGCCACCCCATGAGGATAACGAGCATCAACAGAATCAATAAGCCCCATTCTACCCGATAAATCACTTTCATACACGGCTATAAACCTTTGTAATCGCTCTAAAATATCATCACGGCCAAGCTTAACCTCAATACCGTTAGCAAACGTGATTCGCCACGCCCCTCTCGGTTCAAGCGTTAGCACAGAGACTTTTAGAGTAGAAGAAGACAATACTTGACTCACCAAACCAAACTGCTCAAGTACGATATCGCTAGCATCTTCAGGACCATGTAAATGAGTAAGCGGCAATTCCGGTACCCTTCTAGGGGAAATAATATCCGCCGAAGTGGATATCAGCTGCCCATTACGCCAGTATGCGAGGGGAGTATGCTCATGAACAAGTATCTGCAAGGTATTTGGCCAAACTTTACGAATCTCTGCACTCTGCACCCACTCTGATGACAAAACGGAAGACAACACTTCAGACAAAGACACACTAAGTAAACTACGGCCGAGAAAAGCCACGTACTCAGACTCTAAAGCAGCGTGCGTGGTGTATTCCAAGTCACCTTGAATTTCGACTTTCTCAATGGCAAACCACTCTTCAGATGAGTCATCGCCTTGAAAAAAAGCCGCCACTATTAACAATAGAGCTCCAAATAGCGCAATGAGTCTCATCGATTAATCACACGTACCCTTGGTAAATGCATCTATGGCGATTTTTTCCACCAAAGACGCATAGTCAACCCCCACGAACTCCGCGGCCATTGGCACCAAACTGTGTGACGTCATACCCGGCGCTGTGTTAACTTCTAGCACCCAAAAACGCCCTGCTCGATCACGCATAACGTCGACACGCCCCCAACCTGAACACCCTAAAGATTGATAAGCTTCGAGGGACAACTTTTGCAACTCGTTTTCATCATCATCAGATAAACCACACGGCAGCAAATATTGGGTATCATCCGCGAGATATTTAGCGTCGTAGTCATAAAGCTGATGCTCTGGAGCTGGTTTCAAACCTATCGGCGGATAGGCCACGTCACCTAAAATCGTAATAGTGTATTCAGCACCATCAACAAATTCTTCTACCAGCACATCTGAGTCATATTCCAAAGCACTTATCAAAGCACGATCAAGCTCTTCCCGATTCGACGCTTTATTAATGCCTATGGTAGAACCTTCACGGGACGGTTTGACGATCACCGGGTACGACATGGTTGATTCAATAAGTTCAGCGTCCACGCGTCCAACAAAAGACAAGAACGCTGGAGTTGGAATACCTATTCCTTGCCAAAAGCGCTTGGTTAGTACTTTATCCATCGCCAATCCGCAGGATAACGGCGAGCTACCCGTATAAGGTTTGCCCAGCATTTCAAGTAAGGCCTGTACACGACCATCCTCACCTTCGCCACCATGCAGTGCAATAAAAGCAAGATCAAAACTGATCGACTGTAACTGAGCAATAGGATCAGAAGCGGCATCAGGACCATAGAGGTCTAGTTCAACCACCTTATAACCTTTTGCTCTTAAACCCTTTGCAACCAAAGGGCCACTTTGCAAAGACACCTCACGCTCAGCAGAGCGACCACCGTAAACCACAACAATAACCGCTTCTTTTAATGTGTTGGCCATATCAAATTCCACTCGCTGATAATGTTTTAGACACCTGACCAATATCGCCAGCCCCTTGCGTTATCAACAAATCGCCTTTTCGCAATACGTTGTTCAAAATAGAGCGCAATTCCGATTCACTGCCAATATGAACTGGGTCTACATTACCTCGCTGGCGAATACTGCCACACAGGGAACGACTATCAGCGCCATTTATTGGCGCTTCACCGGCAGCATACACCTCTAGTAAAAGCAGCACATCGACTTGAGACAGCACACGCACAAAATCTTCGTACAAATCTCTGGTTCGAGTATAACGATGAGGTTGGTATACCATCACTAAGCGTTTTTCTGGCCAACCAGCACGAATGGCTTTAATCGTCGCAAGCACCTCGCTCGGATGGTGGCCGTAGTCGTCAACAAACATCACCTCATCGCCGCCTGGCAACGCAAGGGGTGGCTGCTCTTGGAAACGACGCCCTACCCCTTCAAAACCCATTAAACCTGCTTGAATCGCCACAGCACTCACACCCAAATCCGTTGATACAGCAATGGTCGCCAGAGCATTCAAGACGTTGTGTATACCAGGCATAGGCAGACGAATTTTCAGCGGCTCGCCTTCAGGTCGATGAGCTAAAAACTCACAATATCGACCAGTTTGCACTATGTCTGTAGCATAAAAATCCGCTTCTTGCTCAATGCCGTAAGTTAAAACAGGGCGACTCAATGACGGCAATATGTCTCGAACATTTGCATCATCCACGCACAGCACCGCCAAACCATAAAAAGGTAAGTTGTGTATGAACTCCACAAAAGTGTGTTTTACTTTCTCAAAATCACCGCCATATGTGTCCATGTGATCTTCATCAATGTTGGTCACAATGACGGTTTGCGGTTGTAAGTGCAAAAACGACGCATCACTTTCGTCGGCTTCAGCGACCAAATATGCACTGTTACCAAGCTGAGCATTAGCGCCTGCACTGGTAAGTCTCCCACCAATCACAAACGTTGGCGCTTCGCCGGTAGCGGCTAAAATGGAGGCCATCAAACTTGTCGTCGTGGTCTTACCATGAGTACCCGCTACTGCAATGCCATGGCGATAACGCATAAGTTCCGCCAGCATTTCCGCACGTCGCACGATCGGAATACGGTTGTCTTTACCCCACATAATTTCGGGGTTTTGTTCATTAATGGCCGTCGATACAACAATAACGTGGGCATCGTAAACATTTTCTTCAAGATGACCTAAATAGATTTTAATCCCCAACTCTTCCAGACGCTCCGTAGTTGAAGAGGGTTTCAAATCCGAGCCGGATACCTGATAGCCTTGATTGTGCAACACCTCAGCGATACCACACATACCCACGCCACCAATGCCGATAAAATGAATATTTTGAATACGGCGCATGGTGGGAATGTCGTATTGAGATTTGTAATCGATCATGATGCTATCAACCTTAAACAATGAGCAACAACATCTTGTGTTGCATTAGGACGAGCAATACCGCGAGCATGCTCGCCCATTTTTAATAGAGTATCATTGCTGTCCACAAAATCTGTCAGCAATGACGTGATGCTTGCACAAGATAATTGCGTTTGTGGCAACAAGCGCGCCGCACCAGCGGCTTCGAGGGAGCGTGCATTTTGTGTTTGGTGATCGTCAATCGCATGGGGATAAGGCACTAAAATAGAAGGCACCCCAACAATAGCCAGCTCACTCACTGTCATTGCACCGGCGCGACACAAAACCACATCGGCCCAATAATATGCCTGATCCATATTATCTATGTAAGGTTCAACACGGGCTTCAACATTCGCATCGTCATAGCGCGACGCAACCGAGTCGTAATGACGCTTTCCTGTTTGATGCCACACATCTAGACGTGCAGACAGCGGCCAATGTGCCAACACATCAGGAATCAAGTCATTAATGGCTTTCGCCCCTAAACTCCCACCCACTACTAAGAGCCTTAATGGTCTTGCTACATTCTCTCTGGGTGCACGTATTGGTTGGACCAAGATGTCACGTCGAACAGGATTACCTACCGTTAACCCTTGCTTTAAGACACCATCGAATGCCTGCAGTTGCACGTTGGCGATTTTAGCCAACAAGGAATTAGTCGTCCCAGCCACTGCATTTTGCTCATGAATCACCAGTGGAATTCCCAGCAATCGCGCAGCCACACCTCCTGGACCAGCAACAAAACCACCCATTCCTAATACTACGTCTGGGCGCTCTCTTTTCAGTACCGCAACCGCTTGGCCTATTGCGCGAACGATACGAAAGGGAGCGGCTAGTAACCCCAACACCCCTTTCCCTCTCACCCCTTTGATCGACAAGGCGTGTAAAGGAATATCGAATTTAGGCACCAAATCTTCTTCCATCCCACCTTTTGACCCCAGCCACTGCACAGCAAGCCCTTCCTCTCGAAATTGCTCTGCACAAGCCAAGGCTGGGTAAATATGACCACCGGTACCACCAGCCATTATGATGACTTTTTTGACTTTACTCATACCGTGCTCTCTTTATAGTCACTTTCTATAAAGTCACTTTCATTAATGTTCTCGTTTTGCTCAAAATCTGAGTTTTCATTCGACTCAAGCGCTTGCTCACCTCGACGGTTTTCAATGTCAACTCTCGCGATAGCAAACAAACTACCCAAAGTAATAATTAGACTGCTACCGCCATAACTAATTAAAGGCAATGTCAGTCCTTTAGTTGGCAAAAAGCCAGTATTAACACCTATATTAATGATAACTTGAGCCAAAATGAGGATGGAAAAACCAAAACACATATAACCGGCAAAAGGACGCGACAAAGACATGGCACGATGGCCAATTTTAAATGCTCGAAACAACATGACGGCGAACAATAAAATTAACACCAAACCACCAAGCATACCTGTCTCCTCTACCCAAATAGAAAAAACAAAATCGGTATGAGCTTCAGGTAAATAAGATAACTTTTGAACACTGTTACCCAACCCCAACCCAAACCACTCACCTCGACCGTAAGCAATCAGAGCCTGACTTAACTGATACCCTTCATTGAAAGGATCTGCCCAAGGATCAACAAAGTTCATCAGGCGCTTCATTCGATAACTTGCAGACACAGCAACCAAGCCCAACATCAGCACAGCGCCCGCTAACAACAAAAGGAACTGATACAAGGGAGCACCGGCTAAGAACAACAACACCATCACTGTACCTAACAGCACCACGGAAGCACCAAAATCTGGCTCTAATAATAAGAAAAGCAAGAAGGCAATACACACAAACAAGGGCATTATGAAGCCGACAAAACTCTGACGGACTCGATCCGCTCTTCGCACCAAATAGCCAGACACATACACCACCATGCAAACTTTGGCGACTTCAGAAGCTTGTAAGTTAAAGACGACTAAATTAATCCAACGACGACTGCCATTAACGCTTTTACCTATTCCTGGAACCAACACAAGAATTAACAATAACAGTGAAAAAAGCATCATCCACACTCCCCAGCGCTGTAAATGCTGAGTAGGCAAAGACAATAATATCCAGCCGAATCCTCCCCCCAATAAGAGGTAAAAACTCTGCCTAGCCATAAAGAAATAAGGGTGGCCATGAACATCTTCAGAAACAGAAACAGACGCACTGGCCACCATCACTAGTCCCAGCGCCAATATTAAAATCATTGACGCTAAAAAAGTTTTATCAACCTGTGTAAACTCGCGAAAAGAGACACGCTCAAAAAATCGCAGAAAAGTCATAATGCTTTAACCAAACCAGCAAAGTGCTCGCCACGCTTCTCATAGTTTTGATACATGTCCAAACTAGCGCAAGCAGGAGAAAACAACACAATGTCTCCTTGAGCAGCGCTTTTAGCAATATCAATAAGAATCTCGTCCAAACTCTCAAATTCCTTTACGAGCGTCGCTGAAGGAGCCACCGCAGCAATGCGCTTGGCGTCTTTACCAAATAAATATAAGGTTCGAACATGGTCATTAATAGGCTTAGACAGAGGGCGAAAGTCAGCTCCCTTTCCGTCACCACCAGCAATAAGCAAGATATTTTTTTGGCTTGGTGAAGCAAGCCCTTCGAGAGCAGCCAGTGTCGCCCCCACGTTGGTACCTTTAGAGTCATTAATATAGGTCGTGCCATTAAAAACTCGCACTGTTTCACAACGATGGGGAAGACCAGAAAATTCTGCCAACACTTGCGCGATAGCGGATTGCTTTAAATCTTGACCAAGCAGTTCAAGTATAGCCAATGATGCCAACACATTGGCGTGATTATGAGAACCTTGGAGCTTGATTTGGGAAGTATGATAAAGCCGCTCGACACCACGACACAACCAAGCACCGTCGCTGTCCTTAAGCATACCAAACTCTTTTAAATCTGGGCTTTTGGTCGTGAAAGCTCGAACAGGCACCCCTTCTGGCAACAAGGGCGCGGTGAGGATATCTTGCTTATTGCAAACAGCGGCCTTGCAACCGCGATAAACTTTTTGTTTTACTCTTTGATATTCATACAGATCTTTGTAACGATCCATATGGTCTTCTGACACGTTCAATAAACAAGCCAAATCCGCTTTTAAAGCATGGGTGGTTTCTAGCTGAAAACTGGACAACTCAAGCACGTAATAGTCTGTGCCAGCCGCCAATAAATCCAGGGCGGGTAACCCGAGGTTGCCGCCTGCTTTGGCATTTTTGCCGCAAGCTTGCAGTAACAAAGCCACCAAAGTAGTGACCGTACTTTTGGCATTGGACCCCGTGATGGCAACAAAAGGCGCGTCTGCATAATCACAAAATAAATCAATATCTCCCCGCATCACCACACCACGTTCGGCCAAGCGAGCTAAAACAGGAGTACTAAGAGCAATACCGGGACTGACAAACAACTCAGTCACTCCTAAGGTTTCAAGAATGTCCAAGTCACCTGTATAAATTTTTGATTCCGAGCAATACTTCTTCGCTTCTTCTAAGCCTGGTGGACACTCACGTGAATCCACCACAAAAAAGTCCAGCCCTTTGCTGGCTAGAAACCGTACACAGGAAAGGCCCGTCGCCCCCAAGCCGACAACGGCTCTTATCCGATCTGACCCGATCAACGACATCAAGCTACTCCTAACGTACTTTTAATGTGGCAAAACCCACTAAAACAAGACACACGGTGATGATCCAAAAGCGAACAATAACTTTTGGCTCGGCCCAGCCTTTTAATTCAAAATGATGGTGGATGGGTGCCATTCGAAAAATTCGTCGTTTAGTCAATTTGTAGGACGCTACTTGTAAGATTACAGACACAGTTTCCATAACAAAAACTCCACCCATAATAAATAAGACCAGCTCTTGGCGAACGATCACAGCAATTACACCTAGGGCCGCACCCAAGGCTAACGAACCGACATCACCCATAAAGATTTGAGCTGGATAAGTATTGAACCACAAGAACCCTAACCCAGCGCCAGCCAAAGCGGCACAAAAAACCAGCAACTCACCCGTACCATGTACATATGGGATCAATAAGTAATCGGCGAATCGAATATTCCCTGTCAGGTAGGCAAATACACCTAAAGCACCACCCACCAATACAGTTGGCAAAATAGCCAGCCCATCTAAACCATCGGTTAAATTCACCGCGTTACTGGTGCCAACGATAACAAAATACGTCAAGACAACAAAAAACAGTCCTAATGGAATCGCAACATCTTTAAACAGGGGAACAATAAGCGCTGTTTCTGCAGGCGTACTGGCGGTGTAATACAAATAAAATGCAGCCATCAAACCAAATACGCTTTGCCAAAAATATTTCCAACGCCCAGGCAAGCCTCTAGGATTCTTTTCAACCACTTTACGATAGTCGTCCACCCAGCCTACTAGACCAAATGAAAGCATCACCAAAAGTACAACCCACACATATTGATTACTTAAATCCCCCCATAGAAGAGTGCTTACGGCAATCGAAAATATAATCAGGGCGCCACCCATGGTTGGCGTGCCTGCTTTTGCTAAGTGTGTTTGAGGGCCATCATCACGAACCGCTTGCCCAATTTGCATACGCTGCAACATGACAATCACTTTACCTCCGATCAACAAAGAAATCGCAAGCGCAGTCAATACACCTAAAATTGCCCTTAGAGACAAATAGTTAAAAACAGTAAAAAATGTGTGGTACTCACTTAAGTAAGACGTTAGCAGAAGTAACATTTGACGGTGTTATCCTAGTGTATTAGCGCTTCAATGACAGTTTCCATTTTAGCCGAGCGTGACCCCTTGACCAAAATGGCGTTTTGTTTATCCAAATAACGAACTTTTTCGGCCGCGTCAGCATGAGTATCACAAAAAACAGCACAACCGCCTTTCGCCTCAAATGCCTTACCAGCAATACCAGCAACATGCCCCACACATATCAAATGAGAAACGCCTTGCTCTTGAGCATAAACGCCTATCTGGTGATGAATATCGTCACGTTGAGAACCCAGTTCCCCCAACGCCCCCAAAATAAACCAAGTCTGCTTTACTGGTTGCATCACCAGTACATCGATGGCCGCCTGGACAGACGTTGGACTCGCATTGTAACAATCGTCAATTAACAAGGCGCCATTTTTTGTAACACGACGCTCTAGACGACCAGAAACCAACACAGGCTGAGATAATTTCTCAACGGCAATTTCAAATGCCATGCCTAAACCAACCAAAGCGAGTACAACCGCCATCCCATTCGCTATTTGATGCTTTCCAGCACCCGCCACCGTAACTCCGACACTTTGACCTTTAAAATGAAATAGAGCCTGACTAGACTCAGCTCCTAGACTCAACTCCGATGCATAAAGCGTTGCTTGATCACTAAAACCGAAGGACCAAATCTGTCGACCACTCGCCAAACCACACCAATAATCAAAGTAGGCATCATCTGCATTTAGTATCAACAACGCTTCTTCAGTAGCGCCAGATAACAAACACCCTTTCTCAATGGCAATGTTTTCTAATCCACCAAGACCTTCAAAATGACTGCCGCTGGCATTGGTCAAAATAACAATATCGGGATGGATAATATTAGCTAATAAGGCGATTTCACCCGTAAAGCTGGTTCCCGCCTCTATTACCGCGACATCATGGTGATCATTTAATGACAGAATCGTTTGAGGCACACCGATCTGATTATTCAAATTCGCGCGTGTTTTTAACACATTTCTGTCATCAAGGGACTGTGCAAGCCAATCTTTTACAGATGTTTTACCGTTGCTGCCAGTTATAGCAACAACAGGACCTGAAAACGCATCGCGCATTAATCGCGCGAGCCGACCATAAGCTACTTGCGTATCAGCAACCTTTATATAAGATGGCACTGACAAATCGCGCTCACACAACACAGCCACCACTCCTTGCTGAACAGCACTAACAGCGTAGTCGTGACCATCAAAACGCGCACCTTTTAGTGCGACAAACAATGCCTGCGGCAAAATAACTCTCGTGTCAGTAATCACCTCAGAAACAGTAATATCTGGCCCAACGAGCTGCCCATCACAGGCATTCGCAATATCAGACAACAACAAATTAATTAGCATAGGCCTCTATCGCAATTAGCGCCTCTTCTTTATCATCAAAAGAATGCTTAACCCCTTGAACATCTTGGTATGTTTCATGACCTTTGCCAGCAATTAACACAATATCATCAGGCGATGCAGACAAAATGGCTTGGGAAATAGCGCGACGCCGATCGACTTCAAAACTATAAACCGCTTCTTTCTTAACGCCTGCTAAAGTATCAGCAAAAATCTGCTCAATGGATTCCGTACGTGGATTGTCTGACGTCAACCAAACGTGGTCAGCCCATTTAAGCGCCGCCTCCATCATTTCTGGTCGCTTACCTCTGTCTCTATCTCCACCACAACCAAAAACACAAATCACACGGTTTTTCGAATGAGCTTTTAACGCTTGCAAAGCAAGCGCCAGAGCGTCAGGGGTATGAGCATAATCAATCACCGCCAAGGGTGCATTGGGACGCTGAACTTTCTCCATTCGACCCGGCGCGCCTTGAAGTAAGGATAAGCCATCGATCAAGGCCTGTTTGTCCACTGTGTCCTGCCACAAACTCGCCACAGCCGCCAAGGCATTTTGCACATTAAACTGACCCAACAAGGGCAAACATACAGGCGTTCCACCACCTGGATGACAGAGCATAAAACGACACCCAGAGGCATCAAAAGAAAGGTCTTTTACGAAAAAATCCGCTGAGGTATTGAATACACTGTAATACAAACGCTCAGATTGAGAGCAAGCGGCCGCCATAAAATCCGCATAATCATCATCAAGACAAATAACCGATTGCTTAACGCTGTCAAAAGCAAACAAACGGCGCTTCGCATGAGCGTAATTCTCCATACCGCCGTGGTAATCAAGATGGTCACGGGATAAGTTGGAAAAAACAGCCGTTTGAAATGGCACACCCTCTATGCGACCTTGATCAAGCGCATGAGAAGAAGCTTCAAAAGCTACGAAATCAACGCCAGACGCTGACATCTTCATTAACGTTTGATGGAGCGACAAAATATCAGGTGTCGTTTGAGTAGCCTCCTTTAAAGAGGACAAAGGACCCACCCCAAAGGTACCCACTAAGCCACTTTTGCAGCCCAAATTACTCGCCAACTGGGCTATGTAATAACAAATTGACGATTTACCATTCGTGCCAGTAACGGCTACCATGTGAGCCGGCATATGACCAAAGTATCTATGCAAACAGGCCACCAAAAGCGCCGCAGGGTCTTGTACAGCAATCAGCTCTATATCATCTCTTTGGACGGAAATGTTCATAGGAACAATGGCAAGACGACACCCTAGAGCAACCACATCATCTAGGTAATCCCAGCCGTGAGAAGACACTCCAGGCAAAGCAAAGAAAATACCATATGGATCAACTTTACGACTGTCTGTTTCGAGATGCGTGTAAACCTGTGGCGCATCAATGGTAGCGTGTGCACTCATCGCGCTAACATGTCGCTTCACACTATTATTGCCTGGCAAGCTCGCTACTAACGCGTTTAACTGAGTGCGGGTAAGTTGACTCATTTAGGGCCCCTTCACCACTTGGTAAGGCGTTTTCTTAGCATCCAAACGCACTTCCCTTAACCCTTCCGGTAAATCGGGGTAAATATTCAACGTGGTTAAAGCACTTTCCATAACACGGGAAAAAACCGGAGCCGCCACTTCTCCCCCGTAGTATTCACGCCCTTTAGGGTCATTCACCATAACAACCATCGCCAGCCTTGGGTTTGACGCTGGCGCCACGCCAGCAAACAAAGCAATGTATTGGTCATATTCATAGCCTTTCGACCCGACTTTATGTACGGTTCCCGTTTTACCAGCCACTCGATAACCAGGAATTTGCGCTGCTTTACCGGAACCTTTTTGTACCACCGACTCCATCATTTTCACTACATCTTGAGCAACTTGATGAGGAATCACTTGCTTGCCATCCGCAGCCACATCTTGTTTAAAAATAGTAACAGGAACACGATAGCCCCCATTCGCTAAGGTCATATATGCCTGGGCAAGCTGTAAAGTCGACACGGACAAGCCGTAACCATAAGATAAAGTGGCAATTTCCGAAGGGTGCCATTTGGGATGAGAAGGCAATACACCAGATGCTTCACCGGGAAAACCGATCCCCACAGCTGAGCCAATGCCTAACTCGTAATCCATATTCCATACCGCATCTTGCGGCAATGACAGAGCAATTTTTGACGCCCCAACATTGCTGGATTTAATCAAGAGCTTCTCGAAATCCATTTCACCGTAATTCGTTGCATCACGAATTGTAAAGCGCCCAAAGCGCAAAAAACCAGGCGAGGTATCAATTGTGGTTTCTGTCGTATACTGCCCAGACATGAGCGCGGTGGCGACAGTAAATGGCTTCATCGTGGAACCAGGTTCGAACAAATCAATCACCGCACGATTTCGCAGTTCTTCGTATTCTAGCTTAGATCGGTCATTAGGGTTGTAAGATGGTTGATTCACCATCGCTAAAATCTCACCCGTTTTCACATCTAGAATCACCGCAGATGCAGACGTAGCTCTATGTTCGGTCACAGCAGCCTTAAGCTCACGATAAGCTAAATACTGTAACCTTAAATCAATACTTAATTCGATGTTTTCACCAGGATGCTCCGCTTCATCAACACCCACACCGCGAATAATATTGCCCGTTAAATCTTTAACATAACGACGTTTACCAGGTTGCCCTTCAAGAGCCTTGTCAAAGGCAAGCTCTATTCCCTCTTGACCCTTATCATCAATATTGGTGAAACCAACAACGTGAGACGCGACTTCGGCAGCAGGGTAAAACCGCTTATATTCTTTGGTTTTGGTTACTCCAACCACATTGGCTGCCATAATGGCGTCGGCCTCGTGTGGTGGTATTTGACGCCTTAAATACATAAAAGAGCGGGTTTTGTTGCTTTCAAAGCGCTCTTGAAGCCAAGCACGACCCACCCCCATCACTTCTGCTAAACGTTTAATTTCTTGCTCTGGCCCAAGATCTTGCGAAGGATCCTGTGGCATTTTCCATAAGGCTTTTGGGTTTGCAACAATTGTCCAAGTTGGTGTACTGACTGCTAGAGGCTCGCCACGTCGATCAAGAATCATTCCCCGTGTCGCAGGGATAGACTCGGTTCTTACTGCACGCATCTCGCCCTGATTCTGCAGAAACGCCTTGTCTACGACCGTTAAATAAAACAAGCGGCCACCAGCCACAAGAAATAATAATAGAGCGATACCATACACGAATGCATAGCGCCATTTTCGGGGAGTGTGGACAGTATTTTCCATTGTTATGGCTTCACTATTATAAGTTCATCTTGGGTAGGAGCATGCATATTCAAGTCTTTAATCGCTGCTTGCTCTAAGCGGCTTGGTTGAGTCAACGCACTTTGCTCAAGAAGCAGTTGCCCCCACTTCACCTCGTACGCCACCTCATCTTTTTTTAATGTTTGAAGATAAGAAAAGTCTTTCCTAAAATCATAAACTTGAACCACCACTGAGATAGAAACCAACACCAGAGATAATACGCCAATCAAAAACACAATCGGCGAGACAGGCGTTTTACTCACTTACTCGCTCCAACACGCGTAAAACCGCACTGCGTGAGCGAACGTTGTCGCTAACCTCAGATTGAGAAGGCTTAATTGCTTTGCCAATTGTTTTGAATTTGATGTCTAAATGCGCATTTTGAATAGGCAAGTGTCGTGGCAACTCAGGCCCTTTCGCCTTAAGTTTCATAAATCGCTTCACCATTCGATCTTCTAAAGAATGAAAACTGATCACCGCTAGCCTACCGCCAACCTTAAGCGCTTGTGCCGCAGCCTCAAGACCGACTTCCAAGTCTCCCAGTTCGTTATTAATATGTATGCGAATACCCTGAAAAGCACGAGTCGCGGGGTTTTTGCCTTTCTCCCAAGCGGGGTTAGCTTCAGCAACAATTTTGGACAGCTGCAAGGTAGTCAAAATGGGAGTGTGAGCACGGTACTCACAAATTGCTCTTGCGATACGTCGAGAAAACCGCTCTTCGCCAAATTGATACATAACGTCAGCCATATCTTTTTCACTGACTGTGGCGATCCATTCAGCCGCGCTTTGTCCCTTGTCAGGATTCATACGCATATCTAAAGGCCCGTCATTCATAAAACTGAAACCACGTTCAGCATCATCAATCTGGGGAGAGGAAACACCCAGATCCATCATGACACCATCGACCTTATCAACACCAAATACGTTGGCAATGTGCTCTGACATGGTCGCAAAACTGTCTTGCACAATAGAAAATCGCCCATCTTCCTGCTCAAGAGCACGACCATAAGAAATGGCCACAGGATCTTTGTCAAATCCAAGTAAGCGCCCTTTTTCAAGTCGATCCAAAACCAAACGCGTATGCCCGCCTCGACCAAATGTGCCATCAACATAAAGTCCATTTTTGTCGGTCACCAGCATATCAACGGATTCATTCAGCATGACACTTATATGCTCTGCCATCGTTTTTGTCATAAAGAAATATCCATCATGGTTTCTGTTTGTAAGTCCCCAAGCGCATCTTGGGATAAATAATCATCACGCTGAGCTTCCCACTCATCATGACTCCAAATTTCTAGTTTTTTACCCTGACCGAGTAAGGTCACTTTTTTATCCAAGCGGGCAAAGTCACGTAAGGGCGCGGGTAACAAAATACGTCCCGCTTTGTCGACTTCTAAATCCGTTGCATGACCTACCAGCAATCGCTGAAGGCGTCGTGCCTGGGGCTGAAAAGTAGGTAATTTATCGAGCTTTTGCTGAATTAACTCCCACTCACATAAGGGGTAAAGCAGCAAACATCGAGAAATAGGATCAATTGTTACTACCACTCCATCTTCATCGTATTGAGCCAACTCATCGCGACAGCGTGCCGGAAGCGACATTCGCCCCTTTGCATCTACGCTGACTTGATGAATTCCTCTAAACACGACCACATCCCACTTATCGGCACTTTATCCCACAATTTAACACTTTTAGAAAAATTAGTAAAAAGATTGACCGTATACTCAAAAAAAAGACACAAAAAAACCGCTGTCGAAACCATCGATAGCGGCTTATGAATATCATCTAGGACTTGCACTCAATGAAAGAGAAATACAAATACAAATAGGGAATAAAAAAAGCAAGTTGGCCGATAAGCCGGGTTCTGTCGTGGACAGTCATTCATCTAATCCGTACATCACTGCACGTCTCTAGCAACCTACCCGAACTCAGCGCGGGTCACGCCAAAGAGTTCCTATTTGGTCTTGCTTCAAGTGGGGTTTACCTTGCCACGAACTGTTGCCAGTCGCGCGGTGCGCTCTTACCGCACCATTTCAACCTTACCGGCAGTAAACTGCTTAGGCGGTGTATTTTCTGCTGCACTTTCCGTAGGCTCACGCCCCCCAGGCGTTACCTGGCACTTTACCCTGCGAAGCCCGGACTTTCCTCCCCCTCTTACGAGGCGGCGACTGCCTAGCCAACTTGCGAGGCGCATATTACGCATCTATTAAAGCAATAACAAGACCTTTATGGACAACACGTAAAATTGCCCTTGATTACACTAATGGCAACTGAAAACATACTTCTAAACCACCCTGCTCGCGGTTTTTTGCGGTAATTTTGCCTTTATGGGCACGAATGATTCGCTGCGAAATGGTTAAACCTACTCCAAAGCCACCACTGTTGGCTTCTCGCGCTTCGGAAGAGCGATAAAAGGCATGGAATATTTTTTCTAGCTTATCGTCAGACACACCAGGGCCATTATCACGAACATAGATATGGGCGTAACCTGACTTCTCCTGTGTTTCTAATTCAATCACTCCTCCACACCCTGCGTAAAAGCAGGCATTTCGCAAGACATTTTCAATCGCATGACGCAATTGCAGTGGGTCACCCAAAATAGTCTTAGGTAAAGAGCCTATTTTTGATACAGAAATCCCTTTAAGCTGGCTTTCAAAACTCACATCCGCAACAATTTCGTCCAACCAACACTGCAAATCAACCTCCTCTTTCAAAAGAGACGCAGCCTCTAACCGACTCAAGGTCAATACCTGACCAATCAATTCATCTAACTCATGCAACTCAGTACGAATCCGACACAAATATCCTTTCTGTGCATCGCTACCGTGCTTGTCCTCCGCAATTGTCAAAGCCACCTCTATCCTTGCTAGAGGGGTTCTAAGCTCATGAGACACATCACGCATCAAACGCTCCTTGGATGACAAGAGCGTTTCGATCCTTACCGCCATTTCATTGAACTCGAGCGCCAACTTACCCACTGCGTCACTTCGTCGCGCAAGTTTATTATCGACGCGAGCAGCCATATCACCTTGACCAAAAGATCGCGCTACACGCTGCAATTTTAGTAAGGGCCCCAGCAACCAATAAGCCAGCACGCCACTTGACACAAGCAAACCCAATAAAGAAAAACCAACCACCACCTCGGGCGCTAATGAGTTAATCTCAGGATTAGGTTTAAAAATCAGCAAATATTGAATGTTATTTCCGCCAATCACTTGAATAAACTGACTGTGTAAGAAATCCGCTGATGGCCTTCCGGCAACACTCGGGGCATTTTGCTCTCTAAAATTTCGCGGTAAAGACTTAAGGAGAGAGCTGCCATTTTCTTGATACAAATAAATAGTGCCAGATAAACGCTTTTCTGCTTTTTTAGTTTCTTCTTGTAATGATGTTAAGCCAAACTTCTCATAACCCGCAACCAGCTGAACACCGACATCACCGAGCACATCAGCTGAGACCTGATTGCGTTTCTGGATAAACTGAACCATACCCAAACCAATACTTACCACTACAATATTGGAGAGCAACACCACCAGAAAAACACGCAGAAAAGTATTTTTCATAAACCGTTAAGCATCCTGTTCATCTGATACGAATATGTAACCAACACCGCGAACCGTTTTAATTCTTGGATCACCATTGTCTAAATTGCCAATTTTCTTTCGAAGATTACTGATGTGCATATCTAAACTGCGGTCATACATGGTCAACTTGCGACCTAACGCTTTCTCTGAAAGCTCCTGTTTCGTCAATACTTGCCCTGGTGCCATCAACATGCATTCAAGCAAGGTATATTCCGATGTCGTCAATTCGACCAACTCACCCTCTAAATAGACAGTACGATCTTTACGGCGCAACAACACACCAGAAAGCTCGATATTCGCTGTCGGATCATCTTCACGCTCTTGGCTGGCTCTACGCAATATCGCTTTGATTCGTGCCAGCAACTCACGTGGGTTAAAGGGCTTGGAAAGGTAATCGTCTGCTCCCATTTCCAACCCAAGAATTCTATCTATATCATCACCTTTTGCTGTAAGCATAATGACAGGAACCGCACTTTTGTTACGAATTTGTTTGAGGGTCTCAAAACCATCAAGCTCCGGCATCATCACATCTAGAATAATAATATCTGGTGAACTGACGGCCATAAGCTCTAAAGCTTCACGCCCATTCCATGCATGAATTACTTCATAGCCTTCACCGTCGAAATATTCTTTTATCAAGTCCGACAAACGCGCATCATCATCAGCCAATAGCAACTTAACCATATAGATATCCTCATATTCATTCATGTTTAGCAGGCAACTAACATCACTACCATTCAATTGTAAATATTACAGCAGGGGCGAAATTCTCCCGCCCCTCTTTTCACTCTATTTACAAAGAATGCTAAGATGGTGAACTTAACGCCCAATATAAACAAAAAAAGCCGCAAATTTGCGGCTTTTCCAACAACTAAACAAGCACTTAGTGCTTAAAAGGGTCGCGCATAACGATTGTTTCATTGCGATCAGGGCCGGTAGAAACAATGTCTACTGGCACACCGATCTGCTCTTCGATGAATCGAATGTAACTTTGCGCATTGGCAGGCAACACATCAAAGCTTTCAGCACCCACAGTAGACTCAGACCAACCTGGCAATTCAACATAAACTGGCTTAGCTTGCTCATACCCCTCACTGTCTACCAAAGCTCCCGCTACAGGCGTACCATCTTCATTAGCGTATGATGTACAAACCTTAATAGTAGATGAGCCATCAAGCACATCTAGCTTTGTCAAACAAATACCCGATACCGAGTTAATTTGTACCGCATGACGAACCGCCACAGCATCAAACCAACCGCAACGACGTGAACGGCCTGTTGTTGCGCCAAATTCATGACCACGTTGACCTAAACGTTCACCATCCTCGTCAAACAATTCTGTCGGGAAAGGACCTGAACCAACACGTGTTGTGTATGCCTTGGTAATACCTAGTACATAATCAAGGTACAAGGGACCAAAACCAGTGCCCGTTGGCGCACCACCTGCAGTCGTGTTAGACGATGTGACATAGGGGTAAGTACCATGATCTACATCCAACAAGGAACCTTGCGCACCTTCAAACATGATGTTTGCGCCCGCTTTACGTAAGTCATGCAATAGAGTAATGGTATCAGCCACCATTGGTCGCAAAAACTCAGCCATTTCTAGGCCTGCGGCGTACACTTCATCAAATGAGATTGGCTCGACTTTGTGATACTCAACCAAAATGAAGTTATAGTATTCAAGCACTTCTTTTAGCTTAGCCGCAAATCGTTCAGCGTCCATTAGATCGCCAACACGAATTGCACGACGAGCTACTTTATCTTCGTATGCAGGCCCAATACCACGACCGGTAGTACCGATTTTTTTCTCACCTTTAGCAAGCTCACGAGCTTGGTCTATGGCAATGTGATAAGGAAGAATCAAAGGACAAGCCGCACTAATTTTCAAGCGCTCAACCGCCGGAACACCTTGCTCAAGTAGCTCTAGCACTTCTGTTTTCAATGCAGCTGGAGACAAAACAACACCATTACCAATGATACACTGAACGCCTTCACGCAAAATACCAGAAGGTATTAGATGCAAAACCGTTTTTTTACCATCAATAACCAGGGTATGACCCGCATTGTGACCACCCTGAAAACGCACGACCGCAGCCACATCTTCAGTGAGTAGATCAACAACCTTACCCTTACCTTCGTCACCCCATTGGGTGCCTAGAATAACAACATTTTTACCCATAATATCAGGTCTCATTTAGATTGTTCTTAAAGAAAGTCTAGCTTTGAACTGGCACTAATTGCCAAGCTCCATCGACGAAATCCAACTTAAATTCAGCATCTTCAGCACAGAAATCATCCAAGCCTTCTACTACTCGATACCCCTCACTTCGTAAGGAGTTAACTTTTTGCCAAAGCGCTTCATTTGAGCAAATTGGCGATAAAACTGTTTTTGGCTTGGTAACCACCACATCAGCTAACGCAACAAGTGCTTTAACGTCGGTACTAAAGCCTGTAGCTGGACGAGAGCGACCAAACACCTGACCAATATTGTTATATCGTCCGCCACGAGCAATGGCATTACCGTGACCAGGCACATAGGCAGCAAAGATGACGCCCGTGTGGTAACTGTATGAAACTAAATCACTCAAGTCGAAATGCCATCCGACATTTGGGAAACGCAAAGAAATACAGTCACTTACGTCCTTTAGTAAAACAATCGCATCGTGAATGGAATCATTCACATCACCCAACAAAGCTTCTGCTTGCATGAGCACTTCTTTACCACCACACAATCGCGGCAAGCCTCTCAGCCATTGCTTTTGGGCAGCACTTAAATAACTTAAGCCACCTACATAACGGTCCAGCTCAGGCAAATCTTTTGCTTTATAAAGTTCAATAAGCTTTGCTTCTTGATGCGCATCTAAACCACAAGCAGAAAGCACACCGCTAACAACATCAACGTGACCAAGATCTAAGACCAGATCCGACAGACCAGCGGTAAAGAGTGTTTCTAACATCAAGGACAAGACTTCAATATCACTTTCAACGCTACCATGCCCATACACTTCTGCACCTAATTGAATAGGACTGCGCGTACCATCTAAACCGGACGGCGTTGTTCTTAATACGCTGCCACAATAGCTCAAACGCTCAACTCGATTGTTTTTGAGACAGTGAGCATCAATACGGGCAACTTGGGAGGTGAAGTCTGCACGAATACCTAAAAGGCGACCGGATAACTGGTCTATCACTTTAAAGGTTTCAATCTCTAGGTCCGAGCCAGCGCCCGTAAGAAGGGAATCCAAGTACTCTAAAAGAGGTGGTATTACTAATTGGTACCCCCAACTTTCATGAAGATCAAGCAGGGTTCTTCTTAGATGTTCGATTTTCGCGGCCTGCTCAGGCAGAGCCTCATCAACACCTTCAGGAAGCAGCCAACGGTCTGCTAATGTCATTACATTATCCTCTTAGCTTCGGCCAGCAAAAGAAGCATTCATCCAAGAAACATACCAATCGCCCACAAAGCAGGACCACAAACACTGCGCTCACTTTGCATCCAGCCCCTCTTTGCCAAAACCAAGAACAAAGAAGTAAAGCCTCGACAACCAATAAAAAACCACACCAAAAGTTTGGCGATAGCCATTCCTGCATAGATTTCTTTATTTTGACCATTAAAAAACCGGGCTTTGCCCGGTTTGAGTAATAGTATCATGTTTCCTATTTTAACGAATAGCTCAGAACATGATTATTAGCGAATACCTTCTCAATTAGCACCACGATTAGTAGAGCTATTCAAGTATTTGAAGAACTCACTGTCTGGCTCAAGCACAAACAGATCGTTACTACCATTGAAGCTCTCACGGTATGCTTGAAGACTACGGTAAAACTCGTAAAACTCAGGGTCCTGAGTGTATACATTAGAGTAGATAGCGGCCGCTTTTGCATCACCATCACCACGAATCATTTCGGCATCACGTTGCGCCTCAGCCTCTAAAACAACTTGCTGGCGATCTGCATCGGCACGAATACCTTCTGCAAGCTCAAGACCTTTTGAACGATGTTCACGAGCTTCACGCTCACGCTCTGTTCTCATACGCTGATAAACAGACTCACTAACATCTGGCGGCAAATCAATTCGTTTAACACGAATATCAACGATTGAGATACCCAATTCGCTTTGCGCCACTAAATTGAGATCATCCCGAAGCTCCGTCATAAGCAGATCACGCTCACCAGATACAACCTCATGCATAGTTCGCTCGCCAAACTTATTTCGCAGCCCCGTGTCAACACGCGACGACAAAACTCGGTTTGCAACAAACTCATCGCCTGAAGTTGTCTGGTAGAATTTTGCAACGGAGTCAATCTTCCACTTAACGTAGGAATCTACCACAACCGCCTTTTTCTCTAACGTTAAGTAACGCTGAGGGCGAGAGTCCATGGTCAAAATACGCGCATCAAACGTTTTGACTTCGTTCATTATAGGCAGCTTAAAGTGAATACCAGGCTTGACGTCATCTTCGACAATCTCACCAAACTTAAGCACTACCGCACGCTCTGTTTCGTTGACAACAAACAAAGTCTGAGACGCGATCAACACACCCAAAAGAGCAATAAATAAAACGGAAAAAGAAAAGCTTTTCATTAGTTTCTGCCCTCTCTACGAATGGTTGCACTTTGACGCTTACGAATCTCATCAAGCACTTGATCAGTTAGATTACTAATATTTCCAGAGCTCATTGAACTTGTGCCCGTAGACGAATCAGCACGCTGCTTCATCAATTGATCCAAAGGTAAATACATCATGTTGTTACCCCCCTCTGTATCAACAACCACCTTGTTAACATCTTTGTAAACCGACTCCATGGTTTCGATATACAAACGACGACGCGTCACGTCAGGCGCCTTGGTGTACTCTCGGTATAAACGGTCGAAACGATCTGCTTGACCACTCGCACGTGCAACAATCTCAGAACGGTACGCCTCTGCTTCCTCGCGGATACGCTGAGCACGACCACGAGCTTCTGGGATGATACCGTTGGCATAAGATTCTGCTTCGTTACGAACTCTTAATTCATCTTCTTTCGCCTTGATAACATCGTCAAACGCTTCTTGAACCTGGGTAGGTGCCTGAGTGTTTTCAACGTTAACTTTCGAAATCAACAAACCTGTACCGTAAGCACTACTGTAATCTTGGATACGTGCTTTAACTTCTGTCGCAAGCAGCTCACGCCCTTCTGTTAAGATTTGATCCATCTCAGAACTACCAACCACATGACGTAATGCACTCTCTGTCACTTGAGCAAGCGACTCTTCTGGGCTACGAACATTAAGCAAAAAGTCTTTCGGTTCTTGCACAGAATATTGAACCGAAACACCCACCTCAACAATGGCGTCATCAACGGTTAACATCAGCGCTTTGTGATCATGTGAACGCACTTTGGTTACATTTACCTTACTTACCGTATCTATCATCGGCGGATTCCAGTGAAGACCTGGCATCACCGTTGAGTGATATTTACCCAAGCGAAGCACCACACCACGCTCTTGCTGGTCAACCTGATACACACCGGTTGCTGCCCACAAACCGATAGCAGCCAATAGAATAATAGCAACCAGCCCACCACTGAACTTGCCTGGCAGACCAGAATCACCATTAGAACCGCCAGACTTGCGGGTTTTCTTTACACCCAACATGCCCATTAGTTTTTGGAAGGCTTCTTCCAAATCTGGAGGACCTTGCTCTTTACCACCGGGCTTACGGCCCCATGGATCGCTATTGCTATCTTTTTCTCGATCGCCGTCTGGACGTCCAGCACCATTGTTACGGTTTTTATCTGGATTCCAAGGATCGTTGTCGTTATTACCCGGTTCATTCCAGGCCATACTACATCTCCACTTTATTTTAATGATAATTTTGCGAAACCTACTCCGCTACAATCTGATCCTCAGACATACCGGCACGAGCTAAAATCTGAAAATAATCTTTCTTAGGTAATTTCACATCCAAAACAAAGTGCCCAGCGTCATCAAATTCTTCTGACTTCACTGCACCATGCTCAAACAACATCGCCCGCAAACGACCGCAACTGCTTGGCAAAGACACAGTCTCATGAAATACATCTTCCGCCAACAACTCTGCTATCGCTTGCTTAAGTAGATCAACACCTTGACCATCACGAGCAGACAACCAAACTCTAAAAGGGTTCCCATTTGCGTCACGATCAATACGAGGCTCTGCCGTTGGTAGCGCATCTATTTTATTAAACACTGTCAAGGTGGGCACTTCATTCGCGCCAATTTCTTCTAACACCGAATCAACATGCTTCATGTTTTCATCACGAGAAATGTCCGCCGCATCCACTACATGCAATAAAAGATCCGCTTCAGAAGACTCTTTCAAAGTCGCTTGAAAGGCTTTTATCAATCTATGCGGCAGTTGACGGATGAATCCAACCGTATCTGCCAAAACAATAGAGCCAATTTGCTCTATATCAAGACGGCGCAAGGTCGGATCGAGTGTCGCAAACAGCTGATCAGCAGCAAACACTTCAGCCCCCGTCGCACGATTAAACAACGTTGATTTCCCCGCGTTCGTGTAGCCCACTAAAGAAACCGTAGGAACAGAGGAGCGATCACGGGAACGTCGATTCTGATCGCGTTGCGAGCCCACTTTTGCCAGTCGCTTCTGGATAGCTTTTATACGCTCGCGAAGCAAACGTCGATCAGTTTCAAGCTGAGTTTCACCTGGCCCACGCATACCTATGCCACCTTTTTGGCGTTCTAGGTGAGTCCAACCTCGAATAAGACGAGTAGACATATGCTGAAGCTGAGCAAGCTCAACCTGCATTTTACCTTCATGGGTACGTGCGCGCTGAGCAAAAATATCAAGAATGAGACCAGTTCGATCTAATACTCGACATTGCAATACGCTTTCTAGGTTTCTTTCTTGGGAGGGAGACAGAGCATGATCAAAAAGCACGACTTGCGCTTCTTCGCGGTCAACAATGTCTTTAATTTCTGACAACTTACCGGTACCAACAAAATACCGAGCATCAGGTCGCTGTCGAGACCCTGTTACAACAGCAACAGGATCTGCACCAGCCGAAATAGCCAGCTCAACAAACTCTTCTGGTCCATAAGATTCATGTTGATCATTGAAATCTATATGAACCAATACAGCTATTTCACCACTATCTGGACGTTCAAAAAACAATCTTGTAATCCTCTGCTTGTCTTAATGTAGACAAACTATTCAGCGTCATCTTCCGGCTGATCAGGAGACGGGATGCGGATGGTACGGGAAGGCACAACAGTCGAAATGGCATGTTTGTAGACCATTTGGCTAACTGTGTTTTTAAGTAGAATCACAAACTGATCGAATGATTCGATTTGACCTTGAAGCTTAATTCCATTTACAAGAAAGATGGATACTGGCACTCTTTCTTTGCGCAGAATATTTAGATAAGGGTCTTGTAATGATTGCCCTTTTGACATTGTAATCTCCTTAAACAAGCAAAAAATATTAAATTAAATATTGATAAAACAACTTTGTAGATACTACACGAAATCTTTTTCCATTACCCCTATATAATCCTGCTTTCTATGTAATTCAAGGCCTCAGGCACAAGATCTTTTGACAGACTGTCGAAAATCTGCAAATCCTCCCACCCACGCATCCATGTAAGCTGCCTTTTCGCTAGCTGTCGAGAAGCCACAATCCCTTTAAAAACGGCATCGTCTAATGAATCTTCACCAGCCAAATACTGCCAAAGTTGGCGATAACCAACACAGCGCATAGAGGGCATATCTATGGATAAATCACCGCGATGATAAAAAGCCTCCACTTCCGCCAAAAATCCTTGCGCCATCATGTCGTCAAAGCGTTGCTCTATCCGTCGATGCAAAACACTGCGTTCTTGTGGCATCACCGCCATATTGATCATATCAAATGGCAAAGAAACTTCTTTTTGCTGAGCCCAAAATTCCGTCATGGTTTTGCCGGTTAAACGGTAAACTTCTAACGCCCTTTGCAAGCGCTGCGGATCGTTCGGGTGAATACGCTGAGCAGCTTCAGGGTCAACTTGTTGCAATTGCTGATGCAAACCTTCCCAGCCTTTCTCTAGTGCCTCCTGCTCAATTTGAGCACGTAACACAGGATCTGCCGTTGGCATTTCAGCCAAGCCTTTTTGCAGCGCATTGAAATACATCATGGTGCCGCCAACCAACAAAGGGATTTTTCCTTTGGCAAGTATTTCTTGAGACTGAGTTATCGCATCCGACACAAAGTCAGCCGCCGAATAGGACTCTAAAGGATCGATCAAATCAATAAGACGATGTGGGGCTCGAGCCAACAAAGCCGCATCGGGCTTTGCCGTACCTATATCCATTCCTTTATAAACCAAGGCAGAGTCCACACTGATAATTTCAAAGCCATGATTTTCTGCTAGATCAACGGCTAAACCCGTTTTGCCTGAGGCTGTTGGCCCCATCAAACACACCACCTGTGGTTTTTGCATCTCACCGCCCTCTTAAAAAAAGTTTATCTAAATCTGACATACTTAAATGCGCCCAAGTGGGACGACCATGATTACACTGACCACTGCGCTCCGTGACCTCCATATCACGAAGCAAGCTGTTCATTTCGGGCAAAGTCAGTTTCCGATTGGCTCGAACGGCACCATGACACGCCATAGATGCCATTAACTCATTGGCACGAGATGCCATCAAATCACTCACTCCATTAACTGACAAATCACTCAGCACATCGCGAACCAGGCCTTCAACGTCACCACGAATCAAAATAACGGGGACTTCTCGAACCATTACACTTTCTAATCCCGTACGCTCCACGCGGAAACCAAAAGACTCAAAAACGCCCCCGCTTTCTTCAACTAAATCGGCCTCACTTTGTGAAACAGCAATATTTATGGGTACCAACAGTGGCTGTGACGCGATATTTTTTTGGTAAAACGCCGTTTTCATTCTTTCGTAAACAATGCGTTCATGAGCCGCGTGCATGTCCACTAGGATCATCCCCGCTTCACTTTCAGATAAAATATACACCCCATGCAATTGCGCTACCGCAAAACCCAATGGCGGCACTGTTTCATAGGATCCTTTTCGCTCAAATGGCTCTGCGCTGATGGATTGCGCTGGCGTTCTTTCTTTTATTTCGCCGGTTTCTAGATCAACCTCTTCATAAGGCTCCGTTTTATTCTGTGCATATCCTTGGGCAAAGTTCGACATTTGCTTCATGCCGTCTAACTGACCTCGAACCTCTGAACCACTAACAGAGCCTGTCGATTTCATCCAGTCTGAACCTGAAGCCGCCCCGCGCACCGACAAAGGCAGAGCAGACTGCTCGGTTATATCGCGACCTTGCTCTACTCCACTTTGCGAAGAAGGCTCATGCATGCCCGTTGGTGCTGAGTCTGATTCAGGTCGTACATCAGCAATCACCTTGTGGATGCGGCTAAATAAAAAGTCATGAACCAATCGACCATCACGAAAACGCACTTCGTGTTTCGTAGGGTGCACATTTACATCTACTGTGGCGGGGTCTAACTCTAAATACAACACAAAGGTAGGGTGACGGCCGTTATAGAGCACATCTCGATACGCTTGACGCACCGCGTGTGCGACCAACTTATCTTTTACCACTCGGCCATTGACGAAAAAATACTGCAAATCCGCCTGAGAGCGCGAGAAGGTTGGCAACCCAATCCAGCCCCACAAACGCAAGCCCGCTGCTTCGACATCTAACGTCAGCGAGTTTTCAATAAACTTCTTACCTAACAAGGTCGCTAAACGATGCTCAGCATGAAGCTGATCTGTCACAGGGCGTAAATCATATACCTGCTTACCATTATGACTGAGTCGAAAGCCAGTTTCGTATCGACTCAAGGCCAAACGTTTTACCACTTCTTCTAAATGGGTAAATTCGGTTTTCTCTGTCCTTAGGAATTTACGGCGCGCTGGCGTATTAAAAAATAAATCGCGCACATCAATGGTTGTGCCTTGCGGATGCGACGCTGGGCGTACAGCGGTCGCCATGTCTTTACCTTCCGCTTCAACACGCCAAGCCTCTGATTCACCTTCCGCCTGCGAGGTTAAATGCATCCTTGAAACAGAGCTAATACTGGCCAGCGCCTCACCACGAAAACCAAGGGTTCGCACCGCCTCCAAGTCGTCTAAGGTAATAATTTTACTGGTAGCATGGCGACTCAGCGCCAAAGACAAATCGTCTTTCATGATCCCCGTACCATTATCACGAATCTTTATGCGCCGCACCCCCCCCTGCTCGACATCAATATCAAGCTGAGACGCTCCCGCATCTAAACTATTCTCCAGCAATTCTTTGACAACGGACGCTGGGCGCTCAACTACCTCCCCCGCCGCAATCTGGTTGGCCAAGCGAGGGGATAAGAGATGTATTCTTTGCATGAGGAACCTTATACAGTTTGACTTCTCTGCCCTAGAACAGAGAATAAAAAACGAATT
This sequence comes from Marinomonas vulgaris, assembly GCF_018145875.1. Taxonomy (GTDB): domain Bacteria; phylum Pseudomonadota; class Gammaproteobacteria; order Pseudomonadales; family Marinomonadaceae; genus Marinomonas; species Marinomonas vulgaris. The sequence goes on from NZ_JAGSSV010000018.1 coordinate 47,957, forward strand.
AACCGGCGGGGATGACGAGTTTCTGACCAATCCAAATAACGTCATTATTTAATTTATTAGCCTGACGCAAAACCGACAAAGACACCTGATTACGTCGTGCAATTTCGGATAAAGTATCTCCACGAGTAACCGTGTAAAGATAATCCGACTGCTTGCTTTGCTTCCAAGCCACCAAGGTGCCATCTGGAGCATTTTTGGTAAAGTACTCGATAACCCCTCTCGATATGGAGTCTGCCAACTTTACTCGATAAGTACGACTAGACAAATTTTTCGCTTCTGTTTTGTTCGACACAAAACCTGTCTCAACTAATATCGAAGGAATGTCGGGGGATTTTAGCACCACAAAGCCCGCCTGCTGAACGCTGTCTTTATGCAAAACAGCCACGCCTTTCATCTTGCTTAATACACTCTCACCCACATTCAAACTCATTTGAATCGTTGAGTTCATCGACATATCCAACAAAACCTCAGCCAACAACTGATCTTTGTCGTCCAAAGAGATCCCACCCACAAGATCAGCCGAGTTCTCTTGTTGCGCTAACCATCGACCCATTTCAGAACTTTTGCCACTCAACGACAACGCCCATACTGAAGCACCGCGAGCACTTGGCTTGGTAAATGCATCAGCGTGAACCGAAATCATTAGGTCAGCGTTGGCTTCCCGAGCCACTCTAGAGCGATCGCGAAGTTTTAGATAGGTATCTGTTGAGCGAGTCAACACGGCCTTGAAACCATCCACCGCATTAATACGGCTGGCCAGCTCTTTACTGATCGATAAGACGATGTCTTTTTCACGTACTTTATATTGTCCCAGAGCACCAGGGTCTTTGCCGCCGTGTCCAGGGTCAATCGCAATGACTATGTCGCGCTTTTCTTTCGACAAATTCGCCAGACTTTTGACTATTTTGACTGGCTGACGCTCGCCGTATTCAAGCTCCACTAAAATACGCGGGCCATAGGTTCCATTAGCCGCCAACACGGTGCTTTTTGCCTTTGCTTTTTGCGCTAAATCCAACACAAAACGCACACCTTGGTCACGTCTTGCGTAACGCACTCGCATCAGCACATCAGAGGTCAAAGCGGACAAGCCGTTTACTACAGACGCATCTAATCCAACATTACTAACGTCCAGCACAATGCGTTCAGGATTTGAAAGGGGGAAAATACGATGGTCAGACGCTTCAGAAAGCTCAAACACCAAACGCGTCACACCCTCTTCTTGGGCGACGCGAATGTCTCGAACCTGTGCCGCATAAAGATCAATAGTGGCCAAAGAAAGGATCAAGGAAAGTAAAACAACACAATATTTATGAATTTTAGTATGCATATCAGACAGCTAGCTAGTATATCTGACCCACTATAACGATTGGTTACGTGGATCTCAATCTTACCAATGGTAAAGACTTAGACAGATTAAGCCGGTATCGTCCCCTTTATCATCGCCAGCGCCTTTTCGCCCGTTTGCGAATGGGCTGCAATCGACACACAACGACCGTCGGTCACTCGATTTAGCGACACAACTAAATCCGGCTCTGGCAACACGCCATCCCCCATCTCAGCCCACTCGATTAGACACAGACCTTGAGCGGTGAAATAATCTCGAATCCCCATATACTCAAGTTCTTCTGGGTCTTTAAGACGATACAAATCAAAATGAAACACTTCGAAATCGCCAAACTCATAGGGCTCGACTAGAGTATAGGTTGGACTTTTCACGGGACCCTCGTAACCCAATCCACGCAGTACACCTCTTACTAGGGTGGTTTTACCCATACCAAGATCACCGTCTAAATACACTACGCCACCCGATTTAAGACCGATGGACAAAGCAGCGCCAAAAGCGGTCATGGCATCTTCACCGTAAATTTCTTTTTCTAGTGGCATGATTGTTGACACCTCACCCATCCAAGCCAAACATGGTACGACGATAATGCTGCAACTCACCAATAGACTCCAAAATATCGTCCATTGCCAAATGAGAGCCTGATTTAGTAAAGCCGTCTAACGCCTCTGGCTTCCAGCGTTTCGCCAACTCTTTTACTGTACTGACATCCAAATAACGATAATGGAAAAACGCCTCTAAATTAGGCATGTAGCGGTATAAGAAACGACGATCTTGGCCCACACTGTTACCACAAATCGGCGATTTACCCGCCGGCACGTATTGCTCAAGAAAACGAATGGTTTCTTCTTCGGCCTGAGCCATAGTAACGGTTGATGCCAAAACCCGCGCCGTCAGACCGGAATCCCCATGATGCTGGGTACACCACTCGTCCATGGCATCCATAACGGCTTTCTCTTGATGAACCACCAAACTAGGGCCTTTCGCCAGCACATTTAAATGCTTATCTGTCACCACAGTGGCGATTTCGATAATCGTATCCGTGTCTGGATTCAACCCTGTCATTTCAAGATCGATCCACACTAAATTCTCTTCATTTACGCTCATAATCTTTCAAATCCTTTATTATCAATGCCAAGCATTATACTCTATGCCCATTATAATATGACCAGTCGGATACAATGTCGAAGCGAAAACTTACCAAACAGCAAACCTGGCGCATTGAGCGCATTCATAAAGAACGCGTGGAGCGCACTCAAAAGCGCGGCGACATGGCTGAAGAGCTCCTGCAATCATCCGATCTTGGCCCTGAAACCGAAGGCATTATTATTTCGCATTTTGGCACTCAGGTAGAAGTTGAAGGCTCCCAAGCTCCTCACGTCGGCGTGTCAACTCGCTGTAATTTGCGAGCCAACTTAGGCCAACTGGTGACAGGCGACAAAGTGGTTTGGCGCCCTAAACAAAATGAAGGCGGCGTGGTAGTTGCCACTACACCAAGGCACACCTCTTTATCTCGTCCAGACATGCATGGCCGACTCAAGCCCGTTGCCGCTAACATCGATCATATTGTGGTGGTGATTGCGGCTGAACCGGTTGCTCACGCCAACTTAATTGATCGCTATCTTGTCGCGGCAGAAACGGTGGGCATCCCACCTGTTATCCTGCTTAACAAATGCGACCTGATCGATGAAAAAAATAAAGACGACCTAGACGCTCTACTGAAAACCTACGAAGACCTAGGTTACGACATCATTCGAACTTCTATTAAAAATCAAGCCGGCATGGAATCGCTTTATGAATTCCTACAAGACAAAACCAGTGTTTTTGTGGGTCAATCTGGTGTGGGAAAATCGTCACTCATTGGCACACTTCTACCTGACATTGATATCAGTGTTGGCGAGCTTTCTCAGAAACGCAAAAAAGGCGTACACACCACCACCACAGCACGATTGTTTCACATGCCCAAAGGCGGTGATTTAATCGACTCACCAGGAATACGCGAGTTTGGTCTGTGGCATATTTCTGAAGACGAGTTACTGAACGGCTTCATAGAATTTCGCCCGCATATTGGGTATTGCCGTTTCCGTGATTGCGCCCATGAAAAGGAACCCGGCTGTGCCTTGTTAGCAGCCTTAGAAAAGGGCGAGATAACCGCACATCGCTTCCAAAGTTTCACTCGGATCAAACAGTCCATTCGTGAAAACCATGCCTTCTAGCATCAAACATCTTCTTATGCACTGCTAAGATCAACAGTGCATATATTAGATAGCCTTCATGTTCCATGAAAACCATACCGTCCTCAAATGCAATACAGTAGGTTCTCAATCAAATTTACAGTATGATGAATAAACGCATGTACCAACTGGTGCTGCCAATCTCTCACTAACGACCACAGAGTAAACATCCTGATTGACTATGAAAGAGACGTCTCCTACAGGCCTAAATGAATGGCTGCATTTTTTGAAAGACAAAAAATTTCCCGTAAGAGAGAAACACCTTTCGCGCCTTAAAAATCAGATCAAAAACGGTGATACGCTAGACAATATGCGTGACAACATTGCATCAGATCCTTTACTAGCATTCGCCATTCTTAATGAAGCAAATCGTAACATTCGTAATAAAAACAACGATATAACTAGCCCTCTTCATGCCGCTGCTATTGTTGGCATAAACGGTATTGTGCGATTGCTACCAAATTTTGCACCTTACTACCTAGATCCTAAACAAACCTCTCCGCATCTTTCTGCCTTTCTCAGCGAAGTACAAACCAGCTATGAAGCCGCTTCCATTGCCAAGCTGTGGGTGAGCAAGAAACAACCTAGCGGAAGCGATGACATTTTTTGGATCACCTTGTTCAGAGACACAGCCAAATGGTTGCTCTGGTTGTATGCCTACCCAACCATGACACGAATCAATCAACGACTTAAAAAAGGCGAAGCAGCAAGCCATGTTGAATTAAGCGAGCTGGGCTGTCGAATCGATGAAATCACCGCAAGGTTATTCATTCTCTGGCATACCCCCCATAGGATAGTCGAAGGCTTTTACAGTAAAAACGTGCCAAATTCGAGCGAATTACAAACCTTGGCACACTTAGCGCACGATATTGATCAATTGCCGAACCTTACTGAAAACAAACGCCTAACTATTTTAATTAACAACCCGCTTATCTTTTCCTACTGCGCCAACAAGGTGGCTCATGAAGCTCATTTAACGGGTTGGGATTCGAAACACTTACCTTTTTTGTATCGCGTTGTGGCAGCCTCCATGCATTGTTACTTATCTGAAATCACCTACACAGCGCACATTGCCACGGTTCAGTCCGCCAGACACTACAACATCGGTGGCAAGGCACCTCTTGCACAGCAACTGCTTAACCCAGATCTCTATTTGCGCTATGCACCTAAGCCAAAAACACCTAATTGCCCTGTTTCATCGCTCAAAAAAGCACTTAATAAGCACAGCCTTTTTGATACCAAACAAAAAGCCAATATGGCCTTAAAAGCCATTACAAAAAGCATTCCAAGCTTAAAGCACTGCATTATCTTCAAGCATGCTAACCACAAAACTCTGCCTTTGTATCAGTCAGGCTATGAGATCAACAAGGTGAAAATGGTCAAATGGAATACCCATTCGAGTGTGTTTTCAAAACTTAGCCAACAAGCTACTGCAGTGCATTTTTCGAATAAAACACTTGAATCGGCGCAAGTCAGCTTACCCTATGGAGCCGACAAAATTCTTGAGAAAAACAGCCAATTGGTTTTGTTGTCGACTCAGGTTACCCAAAAAGAAACCGTCATTTTTTGGATTGAAACCAGCGCAGCGTTTAACCAAAAAGATTACACCACCTTAAAAAAAATCGTGTCCGCTATCAGCCATCGCGCTGCATAACGTTTTAACCTCACAAACCGCCCATTAGGATGAATAACGTGACCAAAGATCAATTGTTTGCTTTTGCGCAACACATCACGCCACAAAAAACCTTATCTCGAACATTAGGCCGAGTGGCCGAATGCAAAAATACTTTTGTAAAAAATACCTTTATCAGCCAGTTCATCAAAAAATATCAAGTTGATATGTCTGAAGCCATCAATAGCGATCCAACGTCATATCGCAACTTCAATGACTTTTTCACACGGGCGATTCGCCCAGAACTGCGCCCAATTTGCGATGAAGCGGACGGCATTGCTTGCCCGGCCGATGGCGCTATCAGCCAGCTGGGCGACATAGAACACGGCACTCTGCTGCAAGCTAAGGGCCACACTTACAGCTTGACCAGCTTGCTAGGGGGCGATGCTGCTTTATCCAGCCAATTTTTAGGCGGCGCATTCGCCACTGTGTACTTATCACCAAAAGACTACCACAGAGTGCACATGCCTCTTACGGGCAAGCTAACCAAGATGATCCACATCCCTGGCAAGCTGTTCTCTGTTAACAAGGTGACCGCCGAACAAATCCCCAGTGTCTTTGCTCGAAACGAGCGAACTGTCTGTTTATTTGACACCGAAGCCGGTCCGATGGCAGTGATCCTGGTTGGCGCTATGATAGTGGCCAGCATCGAAACCGTCTGGGCAGGGCAAGTCACTCCCTTCAATAAAAATGTGGTGACTTGGGATTACAGCGCACTTAACCAAGTCACCATAAACAAAGGCGAAGAAATGGGACGCTTTAAATTAGGCTCCACCGCCATAGTGCTGTTTGGAAAAGACGCCATACGCTGGAACGAATCACTCAGCGCTGAAACACCCACAAAAATGGGCATGCATTTCGGCAAGGTTAACGCCCAATAACCTATCAAGAAGACACAAACGCATAAAAAAGCCACTTCAGATTCATTCTGAAGTGGCTTTCTTTTATTCATTACCCATTACTTTCCAGTCGAAAAATACCCGAAGAGGTTAAGGTAAATCGTCTTCTAACTCTTCTTTCGGTGCTGGAATTAGGTCTTCGCGGGTCACATCTAGCGCCAACAACAAGTTGGCCGCGACAAAGATGGACGAGTAAGTACCAATTACAATCCCCAACAACAACGCCATTGAGAAGTTATGAATCGCTTCTCCGCCTGCAACAAATAATACAATCAGTACAAACAAGGTCGTTAAGGAAGTAATCAAGGTACGACCTAACGTTTGGTTAATCGACTCATTGATCAAATCATAAGGCGAGGTGTCACGCATAACTCGGAAGTTCTCACGAATTCGGTCACATACCACGATGGTATCGTTGAGAGAGTAACCCACCACCGCCAATAAAGCAGCTAACACGGTCAAATCAAACTCTATCTCGAACAGCGAGAAAAAGCCCAAGGTGATGATAACATCATGAGCCAAGGCGGCCACAGACGCCACAGAGAACTTAAACTGAAAGCGAACCGCCACGTAAATCATAACGATAGCGAGGGCAAGCAACATACCCATGCCACCTTGTTCACGCAACTCTTCACCGACCTGTGCACCGACAAACTCTGAGCGCTGCAATGAAACGCTAACAGCACCACGATCTTGCAGAGTAGACAACACCTCGTCACCCAAGGTAGGCGTATAAGCATTTGCCATACGAACCACAACATCGGTTGGTGAGCCAAAATTCTGCACGACCACATCAGAATAACCGTTTACTGCTAGCAATTCGCGAATATCGTCTAGCTTAGGCGCCTCTTGGTAAGACACCTCAACCAAGGTACCTCCTGTAAAGTCCAGACCGAACTGCAAGCCTTTTGTGACTAAGGACCCCAAAGAGATCAAAATGAGCGTCAGCGATAAAACAGCAACAATTTTACGCATTGCCATAAATGGAATTTGTGTCACTTTCATGGCGCTCTCCTAAATATACAGTTTCTTGTTTTTACGACCGCCATACACAAGGTTGACCTGTGCACGGGTTATGACTATTGCCGTAAATACCGATGTCAAAATACCCAACGATAAGGTCACCGCAAAGCCTTTTACCGGTCCAGTTCCGACGGCAAACAAAATAACGGCCACTAGTAACGTGGTAATGTTGGCATCAAAAATCGTTGTAAAAGCACGATTAAAGCCTGAATGAATCGCTTGCTGACTGGGCACACCATTGGCCAATTCCTCTTTTATTCGCGAGAAAATCAACACATTTGCGTCCACCGCCATCCCCATGGTCAACACGATCCCCGCAATACCCGGCAAGGTCAATGTCGCCGATAGTAATGACATAAACGCCATCAAGAGAATGATGTTCAAGGCCAAGGAGATATTGGCAAAAAGACCAAACACCTTGTAATACCCCAGCATAAACAGCATCACAACCAACAAACCAATTTGCGCGGAGCCCACACCCAATTTGATGTTTTCAGCACCCAAGCTCGGCCCAATGGTACGTTCTTCCACAAAGTACATAGGCGCGGCCAATGCACCCGCACGAAGCAACAAAGCAAGCTCTGATGATTCACGTGGGCTATCTAACCCTGTAATACGAAACGAATTACCCAGCGTTGTCTGAATCGTTGCCAATGAGATAATACCTTTCTCACTGTAACTTCGACGAAGCTCTTCAAATGTTCCGTCTTCTTGCTCAACAACACGAGTACGAGATTTGTGCTCAATAAACACTACCGCCATATTACGACCTACTGCAGCACGGGTGACTTTCGTCATTTGCTTGCCGCCTTTTGAGTCTAGGCTGATGTTTACTTGTGGTTGACCGTTTTCATCAAAAGAAGAGCTCGCGTCCGAAACACTTTCACCCGTGGTAATAAGGTCACGCTCTAAACGCGCGGTACGCCCACTGCCATCACGGAAGGTTAAGACTTCAACGCCAGAGCCATTGCCATCCAATCCAGCTTCTAAACGAAACTCAAGGTTTGCCGTGGCACCGATAATACGTTTTGCTGCCGCCGTGTCTTGCACGCCAGGCAATTCAACCACAATACGGTTACTGCCTTGACGCTGAACAAGAGGCTCAGCCACACCCAGCTCGTTAACACGATTACGGAGCGTGGTTAGGTTTTGCTGTAAAGCATAAGATTCAATTTCTGCTTTCGACACCTCAGTGAAGCTAACATCCAAAAAGAAGTCACTGTCTACTTCTCTGGTCGCAAAGCGATATTCAGAAAATTCGTCTTTTAACAGGTTTTCAGCCAAATCTAGGTCAGATTGCTGTAAGAAGCGGATCGATAAAACACCTTCTTCTATATCAACACTGCGATATCGAACACGATCACTTCGAAGAGCGGCTTTCATTTCGCTGGACGTCACTTCAAGGCGCTGTTTCAAGGCCGCTGGCGTATCCACTTCCAATAAGAAATGCACACCACCGCGTAAATCCAGACCCAATTTTGCCGGCCCCGCCCCTAAAGACGACAACCACTCTGGTGTTGTTGGCACTAAGTTCAACGCTGTTACGTAATCTTCACCCAATGCCGCTGCCACAACAGGCTTGGCAGCAAGTTGGTCCTCACCACTATTGAAGCGTAAGGTACCGCCGGCAGACGTAAGCTCTGCCTCTTTTAATTCTATGTTTGCGTCAGAAAGCGCTGTTCTGGCTTTTTGTAGAGCCTGCTCATCCACTGTCGCGGTGGCTTTTTGAGTTGATAATTGTAGCGCTGGATCATCCGGGTAAAGATTTGGGAAGGCGTAAAGTAGCCCCAAAGCCAAAACAAGAAGAATTAGCAAATACTTCCACAAGGGGTACTTGTTAAGCATGAAAAATCCTTTAAACCTAAAAATTAAATGGACCGTATGTAAGAAAATCGCCCCCCTAGATCATTTAGGAAGGCGACTCTTTAAGCACGTTAGATAGACTTCAACGTGCCTTTAGGCAACACAGCAGCAACAGAAGATTTTTGAAATTTCATTTCAACACCTTCTGATACTTCTAATACTACGTAGTTATCATCAACTTTTGACACTTTACCTAAAACACCACCGCCAGTTACGACTTCTGTGCCTTTCGCCAAAGAAGCAATCAGGTTTTTATGCTCTTTCGTACGCTTTGCCTGTGGGCGCCACATAAGGAAGTAAAAAATAACCACAAAGCCTGCAAGCAATACTAGGTTAAAAATGCCTGCGTCGGCTGGTGCGCCGGCTTCAGCATAAGCTGGTGAGATCAATGAGATCATGGTGTTAACTCTCCAATGGTTTATGAAAACTGTTACCAATTTTGAATGCTGTGTAAAACATTCACATAACAAGCAAAATCGGCGTATTTTTGTCTATTATTCACTCAAAGCGGGAGTGGACATGCCACGCTTTGCATAAAACTCGTCAACAAAGGCGTCAAATCTACCTTCATCGAGCGCTTGACGCAATCCTGCCATGAGTGTTTGGTAATAACGTAAGTTATGTATGGTATTTAATTGAGCACCCACCATTTCTTGACACTTATCCAAATGATGTAGATAAGACCGAGAAAAGTTTTTACAAGTGTAGCAATCGCATTCTTTGTCTAGTGGACCGGTATCATGGCGATACTGCGCATTACGAATACGCACAATGCCGTCAGATGTAAACAGATGTCCATTGCGAGCATTTCGTGTTGGCATCACGCAATCGAACATATCAACGCCGCGACGCACTCCCTCGACCAAATCTTCAGGCTTACCAACGCCCATCAAATAACGAGGCTTATCAGCTGGCATCTTAGGGGTCGTATGATCCAACACCTTCATCATTTCATCTTTTGGTTCACCAACGGACAAGCCACCAATGGCATAACCATCAAAACCTATGTCGACCAAGCCCTCAAGAGACTCATCACGAAGATTTTCATACATGCTGCCTTGGATGATACCAAACAGCGCTGAAGGGCTATCGCCATGCTCGTCTTTCGAACGCTTCGCCCAACGCAAGCTCATGCGCATGGATTTCGCTGCCACATCGGGCGTAGCAGGATAAGGCGTACATTCATCGAAGATCATCACAATGTCCGATCCCAAGTCGCGCTGCACTTGCATAGAAATTTCGGGACTCAGAAAAACTTTTGAGCCATTGATAGGAGAACGAAAACTCACTCCCTCTTCGGTAATTTTGCGCATTTCGCCAAGGGAAAACACTTGGAAACCACCCGAATCGGTCAGAATCGGCTTCTTCCACTGGGTAAAATCATGCAAGTCACCGTGGGCTTTAATCACCTCCGTTCCAGGTCGCAACCAAAGGTGAAAAGTATTGCCTAAAATAATATCAGCGCCAATTTCCTCAATGTCTTTGGTTAACATACCTTTCACTGTGCCGTAAGTACCAACTGGCATAAAGGCAGGGGTTTCTACTTTACCCCGGGGAAAGGTTAAGGTGGCACGGCGCGCTTTACCTGATGTGGTATGCAATTCAAAATCCATAAAACATTCTGGACGTTTCTCAGACATTCGTCTTAATCCTCACTCTGCGGGCCCTTGGCCTGCGCATTTCGTGTAATAAACATGGCATCGCCATAACTAAAAAATCGGTATTTTTGATCAACAGCTTCCTTGTAAGCCTTCATCACCTGATCGTATCCAGCAAAAGCGCTAATCAACATGATTAAGGTGGATTCAGGCAAGTGGAAGTTGGTGACCAAAGCATCCACGGTTTTAAATTCATAACCTGGATAAATAAATATACTGGTATCGTCTTGCATGGCGGCGATTTCACCACCTTGACTGGCCGACTCCAAGCTGCGCACACTGGTTGTGCCCACGGCAATAACACGACCACCACGAGCTTTTGTCGCCTTGACCTGATCAACAACCGCTTGCTCTACTTCTACATATTCCGCGTGCATGATGTGATCTTTGACGTTTTCAACCTTCATTGGTTGAAATGTCCCCGCGCCGACATGGAGCGTCACAAAGGCAACTTCGACCCCTTTCGCCTTGATTTTATCCAACAAGGCTTCATCAAAGTGCAAACCCGCTGTTGGTGCAGCGACTGCGCCAGGCTTTTGATTGTAAACCGTTTGATAGCGCTCTTGATCGCTGTCTTCGTCGGGCCTTTCTATATAAGGCGGTAGCGGCATATGCCCCACCCGCGACAAGACATCCAACACAGGTTCATCAAATACAAGATGAAAAAGCGCACCCGAACGGGCAACCATGGTCGCTTTTATGGATTCCCCTTTGTCTGTGCCTAACAGTAATAAGCTGTCGACTTTCGGTGATTTACTGGCTCGAACATGGGCTAACGCTTCGTTCGAATTCATCACACGCTCAATCAATATCTCAACTTTACCGCCAGACTCTTTTTGACCAAATACTCGCGCCGCAATCACTCGAGTATTATTGAACACCATCAAGTCACCGGGCTGAACCAAGTCCAACACGTCGGGAAAATGACGATGAGCTAAATCGCCACTGGGACCATCAAGATGCAACAAACGACTGGCAGTTCTGTCAGGAGTGGGATAATGAGCGATTAAAGAATCGGGCAAATCAAAGTGATAATCTGAAACGAGCATGAAAAGAATGTTACCTAAGAAATACGACCCGGTATTCTAGCTAAAATACACAGAAAAAGGTACTTCCTCGCCATATCTTGTTAAAGACGTAAAATATTTTATCATTAGTCATTGACTAATATCTCAAATCGCATAAAATACGCATCACCTTTTTCAAGGCCAGTGTGGTGGAATTGGTAGACACGACGGATTCAAAATCCGTTGCCGAAAGGCGTGGCGGTTCGAGTCCGCCTACTGGTACCAACATAAAAGCCCTGATCATCGATCAGGGCTTTTTTTTGGTTTGATTTCATCTTTAAACATACAACATAGACTCTTTAGGAAACACTATGAATCGCCGTAAAAAAATCAAAGACATCTATGACAAACGCATGAAGCAAGCCAATTTAAAAAACAATCCTAAAAAAGCCAAGCCTAAATACATTTCCAAAGCAGATCGTGCAAAAATGGAAACAGAAGCGGCAACACAAGACGCTCTAAGCGTTGAAACTAGCGACGCAACATCTGTGCCAGAAGACACTCAAAGCTAAAACCTTTAACCTGAGTAGCTAGTCTACTTCAGGTTGTTCAATAGTGCCGTCCGCGTATTGAGCAAATCGTCCTGCACATTTGTCATGGGTTTGGTCCTGTTTAGGCCAAGGCCAACCGCCGAACTCTGTTCGTCGATAATCCGCAAACGCCTGTTGCAATTCCATGCGTGTGTTCATCACAAAGGGACCCTGTTGCTCCACCTGCTCTCCAATTGGCTTCCCCTGCAACAACAGAAATTTCGCCCTCTTACCTTGATTATGAATCAAAACATCGACATCACTCTTTAAAACAAAGGCTTCATTCACTGAGGCCACAAAATTTGCCAATGCCACCTGCTCACCTTCATAAAAATACAAGGTACGACTTAGGCCAGCTGTCGCGGCAGGCAATAGCCACTCTGCATGTTCAGGGACATCAATCAGCCAAATCGCCACATCATTTTGAACATCGGCTGCCCACGAATGCGGCGGAGCTGGCAGGGGCACTGCGTCTTGATATCGCCCAGCAATCACTTTTACGCAGGTATCTATGCCGTTTGCATCCGTAACAGACACCGTCGGCGTCTCTTCATTCCAAAGCATAGAGAAATGCGGTGGTGCCATCTTATTTTTACTAGGAAGGTTCAGCCATATCTGGAATAGCTCTAATGGATTCTTTTCCTCTTCGCTCAACAGCGGAAACATTTCAGAATGCTGAATACCTTCTCCTGCCGTCATCCATTGAGTATCGCCTTGACCATATCGCCCTGCGGCGCCCATAGAATCAGCATGATCCACAAAGCCTTTATTCACCACAGTGACTGTTTCAAACCCACGATGAGGATGACCAGGAAAGCCCGGAATACGCTTACCATGGTACATACGCCAACCATCAATTCCTGCGAAGTCTTGCCCTAGCGGGCGATTATTAAGAGAAGCAGCAGGCGTCATATCGTGGTTTGCACTGGGATACAAATCATTATGAAAGGCACAAAATAGAAATGGATCTGAAGTAGGCCAAAACATCTGCAATGCCAAGCGCTGTAAAATAGGTGAGCTCATTATGCTTCTCCATCAAAGATATGAGCTCATAGTAACATCAGTATATCCAATCGAATTATGCTGATATTTGATGCAAAACATCCATTTTTTAGATGAATTGAATCCTCTAAACCGCAACCGATCCGTAACTTGGTTCGGTATGGGACTGGCTAAGCGCATCTTGAGCGTAAGGAATGTAGACAAGCGCAGTGCTTTCAGCAAAGGCAACGGACTCTGTACTCCAAGGTTTCCAAGCGGTTTTACGTTCGTCACGGGGTGACACGCCGATGTGCTTACGGTAACAACGACTAAAATGCGGTGTAGAGATAAAACCGCAAGCCATGGATATCTCAACAATCGACATATTGGATTGCTTGAGCAATTTGCGCGCTCTTTCTAAGCGCAAACGAAGATAATAACGAGACGGGGAACAATCTAGATGACGATGAAACATGCGCTCAATCTGACGACGCGACACATTCACAAAGTCTGCCAATTCATCCAACTCTATCGGTTCCTCAAGGTTATTTTCCATCAACTCAATAACGTCCACCAGCTTAGGCGTACAAATGCCCATTTGATTGAATTGGCGAGCCGGCATACGCTGCTGGTCTGATTCATTACGAATACGATCACAAATGAACATATCGGAAATGGCATTTGATAACTTAACCCCATGCTGCCTGGTCATCATGTTCAAAAACATGTCCATTGGCGCACTGCCTCCAGAGGATGTGAGGCGATTTTTGTCGATAGAAAACAGCTTGTTATTGCAACTGACTTTAGGGAAGGCTTCTTGCAGCGCCGTCAGACACTCCCAATGCACGCTACACTGATAGCCATTTAAAAGGCCCGCATGAGCCAACACATAAGCGCCGGTACAAACTCCGCCTAAGATGACATTTTTACGAGACTGACGAGTCAACCAAGACACCTGCTTTGCGGAAAAGCTACGGGTAATATCTACGCCACCAGCGACAATGATAATGTCGAATGAAGCCGCTTCGTCCATGGATAAGTCGGGAGTTAATGTTAAACCGTCACTTGCCGTCACAGGCTTACCGTCTTCAGAAATCAAATTCCAACTGTACAACTCTTCCGCCGATAATTGATTCGCCATTCGCAACGGCTCAATAGATGACGCCAACGCAATCATAGTGAAATGATCCAGTAGCAAGAAACCCACTTTCGTTGTGCCCTTTTTGTCTAAAGCAAAGCCTGAACTGTTGATCATATCCATGTCCTCATTGTGATACTTCTTAGAAATGCTAGGCAATTTTCAGACCATTTTTTAGCATTGCTAAGAAGTTCGTTTTTTATTGTAAAGGGTGCCCCAAAATGGGAAAAAAGATGCCGACTTAAACCGTCGAAATAGATCAAACCCCGTCAATCTAAGCGCTTTAAAACAACACCATGCCCCAATGTAGAACAAGATAGGAATCTAGGGAAACTGCGATTAAGAAGTTGAACAGTAGCCAGTGTTTCTAACTCGGCTAAAAAAGCGCAAAATGTCACCTATTTCAATACTTTTAGTCCCTAATCAAGCTTCTTCTGCCTTGTTTAGGGGCCTTTGGACGGATTAATCCCTTGCCGCTCGTATCATCTGGTCAATTCTGAACACATTGGCTAAGGCAAACAGCATCGCCAGTTTGTTATCATTTTTCTCTAA
>NZ_JAGSSV010000019.1:0-53027 GCF_018145875.1 Marinomonas vulgaris
GGGCTATCGCCACAGAAGGCTGAAGAAGAGTTCTTTAAAACTTATAACGAGGTGGCCAGTTTTAGTTGACCACCACAATGTGGTTAAATTGGTTGCCACCAAAGCTGTTTGGGTAAATGTCACCGTGGTTATTTTGTCGACGACCATCAACAAGGATTAGAGTGTAATCCGATCCCATGCCACGCATAGAGATAGTACCTTGCCCTGTCTTGTCACGTGTCTCCCCAACATCAACCCCCTCAAGGTCACTCACTGCATCTAAAAGAGTCGTATAAGGTCGAGAAGCTATTTTTTCTTTTGTAATAACCGAAATACTTGCAGGCGCATCAGTTAGTTTTTGCTCAAATCCTGCAGCGGTAACAACTAGTGTCTCTAAAGAAGCCATGTCGACAGTTTCTTCAGCCGATACAGCAGCAGAATAACCGGAAGAACTGATCATGATAGCCAGAGCGGTACGTTTAAAGTGATGTTGGTAAGGGCGCATTATGTGTTTTCTCCATTTTTAATTGAACCTTTCAACTATAAATATGTCTTTAAAAAGTAATGATAATACTTATTGTTTGCATTATCTGGCAAAAACGATCCCATTTGTTGGCACATGTCGTTCCTCTTTGTGCAACAAGCACAAAGAGGAACGATCCAATGCTGTTGAATTGTTTCTAAATAATTGATTTTTATATATTTATTTTTACTCTTGAGAAGAGGGAAAGGAATGTACGATCTGAACGAAGTCAGAATGTTTGTCTCTGTCATGGAAACGGGAAATTTAAAAGAGAGTGCGTTGCGCTTAGGGGTATCAAAATCCACATTAAGTCGACGAATCAGCCATTTGGAACAAGCACTGAGCCAACCTTTACTGCGTCGACAAGCGAATAGGTTGATTGCGAATGAAGCGGGAGTAAGGTTTTTACCCTTTGCGCAGAAATTATTGCGCACCGCCGATGAAGGTCACAAAGCTGTAGAAACTTTGAAAGAAGAAGTTAGTGGTTCGATTGTGATGTATGTGCATACTAGCTTGGCACAAAGCTGGTTTTCGAAGTTAGTTGGAGATTTTTTAGTGGCTTTTCCACATATTCATTTAGACATTCGTGTTGGTCAGCAACCTTTAAGAGAAGTAAAACACCACAATCTCTGTCTTTGGGTTGGAGACGGCGTTCATGATCAACTAAAGTCGGAAAAAATCGCCACAATGAGTCAGAGTTTATACGCCGGGGCGAGTTATTTCGAGCGTATAGGATCGATTAAAGACCTTAATACTCTGAAGCGCTGCTCCTGGGTAAACAGCTTTCATGGCCATCAAGATGAGGTCCTTTTAGAGCATGCTGAGCTGGGCCGCGTATTGATCCCATTGCCACCTTCTCGGCTATTGGTGAATCAATATGAACTCTACGTGGAAGACATTATTCAAGGCAGGGGGGTTGGTTTATTGCCAAATTATTTCGTCACACGACTGCTACAGCAGCGGCCTGGAGCCGTCTTACCGGTATTGTCAGAATGGACTGCGAATCCGTTGCCCGTGTATTTGCAGTATCCTTTTGGCAGCATGTCGAAAAAACTGCACACTTTTATTCAGTACTTAAGGCGTCATGCACAAGCCTTGGGTTAACAATCGTCGAGGGTAACTAAAGCTTTACCATATGAGTTAAAAGTCGCAGTAGAGAGTGTCTTATTGGTGGTCAACATAACGTTACCATTAGCGATTTCGGAGCCTGACACGCGAATGTTGCCGTACTCACTTTTTACCAAGGTATCGTCTACATCTATAGTGAAACTGACCGAACCCTTAGGATCTATGGTCTCAATCATCAATGAAAGGCTGGAGTCACCATCTTGGATATTGCTTGCAGACAAAAGTGTTAATTCCCCCTTTCTGACTTCAAATGGCTGAAAAACTTCCACACCAGCGCCGGTTGCGGTGGTATCGAAAATTAACCGACCAACACTGTTTGATAAATCCAGAGTCAATTCCACATTATTCAGCACGCATTCGCCCATATTGGTGATGACGAATCTGTCCTTGGGTGCACTGTCGACAAAACTCACCTCAATATCCGCGTGTGCCGCTTGCGCTGCTAATAAAATAACAGACGCCGTAATAGGGGCTAACAATTTGAACATGGTGATTTCCTCGAAAAGTGGGGCGGGTGAGCGCGGTTGTTAAGAATTAAACGTATTCAACTTGGTTTTCAGATCATAAAAAAGCCTTCTTGGTAAAAGAAGGCCCTTGGTATGGGCATAAAACGGATATTTACGGCCAAATTAACCCGTTCGACCATAAAAGGTTTTGCTTGCCGCTGCTGAAAGCGCAATGCCAGGCTGTGAGTTGTAAGCTAAAACGGCGAGCATGCGAGTGGTGTTGCCTTCGGTCGGTGTGACTCTATGGATGGCGTTGCGTCCCCGAAACATAACCAAGGCGCCTGGGTCCATGGTTAATTCTTTAACAGCTCTGTTGCCTGCAAGTACCTCGCTGACGCCTTGATAATTCATTTCCCCTGCATCCGCATCACGCATGTTTTCTATGTATTCAAATACGCCGCCCGCGTCGGGCTTTTGAATCAAAAGAGTAATGGCAAAAGAGGAGTTGTCAAAATGCCAACCTAGTTCTTGGCCTTCACTGGCGTAATGCAAATTGATCGACGACAGGGTGTCGGCGTAATTGTAAAGCGCTTCTTCTTCTAGAACACTGGCGAGAAAAGCTCGAAAGTCAGCGTCGTCGTAAAGCTGTCTTAACGGGGAATCAGCGCCGATACAATCGTCAGTAATGCAGCCTTTAGACGACTGTACTTGTTGGTTTCTTGCATGATCTGGGGCGAAATGGTCGTCTTTGTCGGTTAAGTAAACATTATGGGTAGACTGGGTATACCAAGCCAATGACTGCTTCGCTTCCCCTTCTTCAATAATGGCTTGAATAGCGGCTTTGTTGAGAAAATTCGGCAAAACCAAGGCACCATTCTCAGTCAGTGTTTTTTTGCATTGAGCTCTAAAATCAGCAGAGCTGATAGGGTAAGCAGTATCATCAATCAAGTGTGACAGTGGCATGGACGTTTCCTTTGGTGTCATCTTTTTGTCGTATCGACGATAGTAATCATATTCACAGGGTGATTGAAGTCTCTAGATCAATGAATCTTATGGGGTTGCATATCAGTAAGGGTTCTCTTGTGGCATAACGTGTAGAAATTTTTACCTAAATGGCTTTTTAATACTGTTTAAGCGCATAAAAATACACATCGCTGATGTGACATTTTTATGCTAATTGTCATTAAAATACGTTAAAAGTGTTGAAAAAGGCAACAATGGTCATTGTGTCTGTGGGGCGTTGTCTTGTAGATTTTTTGCCTCTACCATGGGTTCCTTACTTAGACGCTTTTAGATCTAAATGTATCGCTGATTAAGGACAATATAGCAATAGGCTTTGATCATGATATGAAGGCATTTATTAACCAATGTAGTTTTAAGGTAATGCGTTCATGAATGAGAATTTGGTCGTACCTCGTGAGAAGTTGGAGTGGAGTTTATTTGGGCTTCGCTTAGGTGTGTTCACTGTGTTGATAATGTGGACACTGGATAAGTTTATTAACCCAGATCACGCTGCGCTTGTGATGAAAGTGTTTTATTCGATTCCAGCCTTAAGTTCAGGTGTTTCTTACTTGTTGGGCGGGTTGCAGCTGATTTTGATCGTGAGCTTTTTAGTTGGCTTTCAGAAACGTTGGGTGACTCTGATTATTTTGGTCATGCATTTTGGCTCCACTTTAGTTTCCTTCGGTCGTTATATGGACCCTTGGAGTGGATCAAACCTGTTGTTTTTTGCCGCTTGGCCTATGTTGGCCGCCATTGTTACCTTGTATTTACTGCGTGATTTAGATCGCAAGTGGTCGTTAAGTAAGTAATTTGTTATTCCCCTTTATTTTGGTGGTGTCTCTTCATTGAGGCGCCATTTTTTTTGCTTTTCTGTTTGTGCCTTTAAATCATGTCTAAAAGCTCGTCATAAAAAAAGCAGAACAAGACTCTGTTCTGCTTTGTATTACTTCGTTGTTATAGTCTGTTGAATAATGACTTAAACGAGTTCGCCACGAGCTGGGTAGTTTTTTGTCACGGCGAATTCAATTGCACCAAGCACTTCTTTAAAGTGTGGGCGGGCAAACGGCATTGTGCTGATGTTGCTCCAGTATAGTGTGCCGTCTGGACGAACAAGGAACAAACCTGGTTCGGTGAACTCTGCTGGTTCTTCAATGCCTATGCTGGTTACACCACGGCCAGCGCTGCGGTGCAATCCCCACGCTTGCGATTGCTCCACACTTAGGCCGTAGCCCATGGTTAGATTGCTGATTTCCCATTCGGTCGACGCGTGTTCGGCTCTTTCTTTAGTATCAGAACTTAGCACAAGTACATTGACACCTTTTGCGGTGAAATCGTCAGCCAGTCGGCTCAATTCTTTCAAGTAGTTTTTACAGATTGGGCAATGTAAGCCACGGTACACCACGATCATGGTGAAGTTTTCAGGAGTTTGCTCTGTGAGTGACCAAGCACCTTGTAGGGTGTCAATATTTAACTCTGGCGTGGCGATTCTAGGTTTTAAAACGACCATAAGACTGTCCTTTATATAGTTGAGTTGTGTTCAGTAGAGACAGTGTATGATATAAAATGATACGATTGATGATAATTAATATCTAAAATATTGCAGATCGTATCAAAAGGAGTGCTATCTTATGGATCGACTTTCCTCCGTGTTAAATGCGTTTCGCCCTAAAACGTCTTCGGTAGATTGTCTTTGCTTAGACGACTTGAGTAGTGGCTTATTTTTGTCTGCTGAGTTTAGTTATTGGGTGTATATCGTCTCTGGTGATGTCACCCTTTGCTCTAAAGAAAACGGAGACATCCGGTTATATAAAGGTGATGGGGTTTGGTTAGCCACAGGTCAAAAATTGGATGTACTGATCACACCGGATCATCAACAGCAAGTAAGTTTATTATTGTGTGAGTATGACTTCGGTACTAAAGCCTTAAATCCCTTGCTTGATTTAGAATGGCAATGGGTGCTGGTGAGCCACGATGATGTGATCGCTCAGCAGTTAGCACCGCTGAATACGTTGTTATTAGGAGAAAGTTTGCAGCCTCGTTGCGGCTCCCAAGCCGTAGTGGAGCGATTAGCCGAAGCTTACCTAGTGCAATTGTTACGCTTATTTTTACAAACTCAAAAAATTCAGCTGGGACTGATGGCAGGCCTAAGCGACATCAGATTAGCCAAAGCTATTGTCGCCATACACGAACAACCGCAACAAGCTTGGCAGGTAGCCAGTCTTGCTGAGAAAGCCGGAATGTCACGATCTGTATTCAGTGGTGCCTTTAAAGCGACTATGGGAATGACGCCAATGGCGTATTTGACCTCATGGCGCATGCGCTTAGCCGCCCAAAGGATTAAAAATGGCGATAAAAATATTGCCATGTTAAGCGATCAGCTTGGTTACCAAAGTGAAGCGGCTTTTAGACGAACTTTTAAAAAAGTTATCGGTGTTGCGCCTGGGGGGATGAACGAGTAAATAAAAAGCATCGACTTCTTGGCAACACTCCCGCATACCTATATAATTCACTCCGCTTTTAGGGCCTGTAGCTCAGTTGGTTAGAGCATCCGACTCATAATCGGCAGGTCCCCAGTTCAAGTCTGGGCAGGCCCACCATATAAAATAAGCCTCTAGAGTGTTAGTGAATGCTAACGTCTAGGGGCTTTTTTATTGTCTGATATTTCCTCTATGTTGTTTTCTTCTTTTCTCGAATAAATTCTGTGGTTTACCTCGTCGCAATAGGTAAAATGGTTCTCATTTACTTTTGTGCGCTATGGCATTTTGCTATTACGCACTAAATTTATATGAGGAACATTATGACAAGCATTCCGGCAGGTGTGTGTTCGCTAAGCGATTATGAACATCGTGCACAGCAGGTGTTAAGCGAGTCTGTTTGGGCGTATTTATCGGGTGCGGCGATGGATGGTCATACCCACCGACGTAATCGTCAAAAGCTAGACGATGTTTTATTGCAGCAGCGTATTTTATGCGAAGGCATGGGGCAAGGAAGTTGTCAGCAAACCTTGTTTGGTCGTACCTTGGCTTTGCCTCTACTGATTGCTCCTTTGGCGTATCAAAAATTAGCACACCCTATGGGGGAGTTGGCGTCGGTACAAGCCGCCGCGGCTCAGGGTGTTGGCTTTTGTTTGTCGACTTTGGCTAGTAGCACGATTGAACAAGTGGCTGAGGTTTCTGGTCAAGCGGAGCGTTGGTTTCAACTGTATTGTCAGCCGAGTCGCGAAGAGACGTTACGCTTGGTGCGTCGAGCCGAAGCAGCCGGATACAGTGCGATTATCGTCACGGCGGATGCACCCATTAATGGCGTGCGAAATGCAGAGCAGCGAGCAGGATTTGCCTTGCCAGAGGGTGTGTCGGCGGTCAATTTGGACGCTTTGGCCAAGCCACAACAGGGGGACTCGGTATTTGCCTGTTGGATGGGGCAAGCGCCAGATTGGCAAACATTAGAGTGGCTGCGCGGGCAAACCGACCTGCCTTTATTATTGAAAGGAGTGATGCACCCAGACGATGCCATTCGAGCTATTGCCCTGGGAATCGACGGTTTGGTGGTGTCCAATCATGGCGGACGAGTACTGGATAGCCAGCCTTCTACTATTGAGGTGTTGCCACGCATTCGACAAGCTATAGGGCCAAACTTACCGATTTTGCTAGACAGTGGCATTCGTCGTGGTAGCGATATTTTCAAAGCCATCGCGCTTGGTGCCGATGCCGTTTTGTTAGGGCGTCCGGTGTTTTATGCTTTGGCTGTTGCGGGCCCTTTAGGTATCGCCCATTGTTTGCGTATTTTACGCGATGAATTAGAAGCGACCATGGCTTTGTGCGGTTGCGCTAGTATCACTGACATTGGACGCCACACACTTTTCCACAATGATTAAGCCGCTAGTTGGTTTCTGACCATTGGCGGAGCAGGTTGTGATACACCCAAATCAAGTTTTGTACCCGCTCGTCATCGGGCAAATCCTGCCTTAAGGCTTGAATGCTCTGATCCAGTTGATGCAGGGTTCGGCGTTGTTCATTGTCTTTTACTAAACTTTGTAACCAAAAAAACGCACTGACTCTGGCACCTTTTGTCACCGGAGTGACCTTGTGTAGGCTGGTAGATGGGTACAACACCATATCGCCAGCGGGCAGTTTGATTTTTTGCTGACCGAAAGTGTCTTCTATGACCAATTCACCGCCTTCGTATTCATCCGGATCACTGAAAAAAATGGTCATTGATAGGTCGGTACGAATCTTAACCGGTGTGTTGGGGACTTGTCTGATGGCGTTATCCACATGAAAACCAAACGCACCGCCACCTTGATAACGATTAAACATGGGTGGAAAAATTTTTGCGGGTAGCGCCGAACTCATAAAATCTTCACGTTGACCAAGGGTTTGTAAAATATAATCTCCCAACTTAATCGCCAATGGATCGTCTTGGGTTAGCTGTTGATTGGTTTTTTGATCTCTAGAGGCATTGCCAGCGGTGAGCTTGCCATCTGTCCACCTTGCTGTATCTAGATGTTCTCGAATGCTTTTTACTTGCTCAGGCGTGAACACTTGTTTTAGGTGTAATAGCATGTGTTTCCTTATCTTAACGAGTTCAATTTCTGCTGGCTAAACCAAAAAGAAAGCAGCCATGGAGTATACATAGCTGCTTTTGGAGTGCGAAGAAAAGGGAATAACTTCGCAACGAACCTAGCTTGAGTAATTAGAAATCGTATTTAACAGTTGCTTTAGCGTTACGACCGTAACCTGGTAGGAAGTGGCCTTTGGCACTGTAATCAGTGATATAGGTTTCATCAGTTAGGTTGCTAATGTTCAGCTGTGCCGATAGGTTCTCAGTAAACTGATAGCTGGCCATGGCGTTGAATAAAGTAACTGAATCAGTTGTGAAATAGGCTTTACTTTGTCTCCAGTAGGTGATGCCAGAATTGTATTCTGCGCCTATGCCCAGGCCAAGTTTTTCTTTGTTGTAGGCAAACCATAGAGCCGCAGACTTTTCTGGTGCTGAGCTTAAGCCATCGCCTTCATTATCAGCGTCGTAGTCTTCTGTAACTTCTGTGTCTTGTTTGGTGAAGCTAGCAGTCACGCTGATGGTCTCTGTTAGCTGGCCTGTCGTCGATAGCTCAATACCGGTGCTTTGCTCCTCACCGAAAATCAGATTGTCATCATCATCAGAATCATAAGTATCTGTTTTTGTGTCAAATATAGCGGCGCTAAGTAATAAGCGATCGTTAAAGAAGTTCCATTTTGTACCTACTTCGGCCGTGGTCGACTCTAATGGGTCTAAGCTAATATACTCTTGAACTTGTGCAACGGAACTACCATTTAGTGATAAATCATCACCATTAGGTGATTGGTTATTTGCGTAGGCCAAATAAATACTGCCATTTTTAGCAGGCTTAAAGTTAATCCCTGTATTCCAACTAATTAGATCAGCATCTGATTTCTCAGAGACATCGGCTATAAAAGTGCCGCGACTCGTTAGTGTTTGATCAGCATCCAAGCGGTATTTCTCCAAACGAAGCCCGCCACTTAATTGCACTTTATCGTTTAACGTAGCTGTGTCACTAAAATATGCAGCCAAACCTGTTGCTGTAGCGTCTTTGGAGTAACCATCTGTCGTGTAAGAACCCGTGATTGTGTTTGTTGATGGGTCTAGAGGATCATAAGTTGCAGTGCTATCAGAATAAGTAACTGTTACATCGGGGGTTTTTTGAGTTTCTTGATAAATTTCTGCCCCTATAACTAGGTTATGTCGAACTGCTCCTGTGTAAAGTTCACCAATGAAATCAAATTGTGAAACGATCAGTTCGTTTTCGCTAAAGTCTGTTTTAGCGTTGTTGCTATCAAATGTACCATCCCCATTATCATATGGGCGTGAAATGATACTTTTTACATTTGTTTTTCCAAAACGAGTTTGGTTGCGAAAAGCCCATTCATCGTTAATTTGATGGTTTAGGATGGCAGTAATGGTAGTGGCTTCCACTTCTTCAAAGTCAAGGCCTTCAACGCCGTAGTAATCGTCCCAATATGATTCACCGATAGGTCCTGCAGATACTCCAAGTATTGCAGCTGATGCTTCGCCAATATAAGGCAAGCCGATCACTGGGGTGTTGTCTTGCTGCATGTGCATGAAGTTAACCGTCAGGTCTGTTTTCTCACTGAGTTTATCAAAGTAAGAAATAGCGATGGCTTCGGTTTCGTAGTTTTCTTCGCCATTGTCCCAGTAATCACCGCCAGTTTGTCCAACGATGTTTAATCGAATCGCGCTGTCTTCTGTTAATACCTTGTTGAAATCGCCGGTGATACGAGTCATGTCTGCCTCATCATAAGACGCGGTCACACTGTTTTTATCACCGCGAAGGTGAGCGGTTTTAGTCACTAAGTTGACCGAGCCGCCCGCAGAGCCTTTACCAGAAATCGTGCCATTAGCGCCTTTGGCAACCTCGATGGATTCGGTATTAAACGTATCGCGGCTGTAACCTGCTACATCGCGAATACCATCGGTATAAATACTGCCGTTGGCATCAAAACCACGAATCGTTACGTTGTCGGCTGTATTGATATTACCGCCGCCTTCACCGGCACCAAATGTGGAGACACCGGAGACATTTCGCAGAGCGTCTTCTAGGGAAGTGACACCCTGATCTTCCAGTACCGCTTCGTTAATCACGTTTACGGTTTTAGGGGTATCAACTAATTTTTGTGTGTATTTAGGGCTGGATAGGTTATCTACCGTGTAGCTTGCTTCGGCTGAGTCAACGATTTCAATTTGCTCTAACTCAATATTAGCGTCTTCAGCAATGGCAGGCTGTGCCATCAATACAAGAGCGGAACTGATCGCTAATGTGAGTGGGGCAAGGGGGAAACGAAACGAGTGAGTGTTGTGTGTGTGAGCCATCTTTAAACCTTTATTGAGTGATTAGCAGCAAATTCAATTGTGTGTATTGAGATGCAGATGGTAAATGATAATTGTTATTATTCAAGTGTTAATTAGTTTTTTTTATCCATTATTTTTACGGCGGGGTGACATATTGGTGAGCTGATCGGGTGGTTTTTATGCGTTATATAAGAAAAATATTTTGCAAACACACAAAATAACAGAGCCTTATCTTATGTGTTTGCGATAATTTAAAAGCTATTGCAGTGAAATAAGGTTATTTAAATTTTGTTGCCAACGATCAATAAACTCTGTTTTTTTATGGCGTGAGAAATCATCTATAAGCCATTGGTTTTTATTGTTTTTTGTACTGACGATGAGCGTATTAAGCGGCATTGTCCCTGTTATTTCTTCTAGTGTGTATGTTGGTAACAGCAAGCCTTTGGTAAAAGGCTCAGTGCTGTCGTTGGCATTTTGTAATCCTTCATAGCCTGACATGAGTAGGGTATCGTCAATAGTGAGTGCTATTTGACGCAAAGATTGACTTACTACTTGATACCTTATTGTGATGTCCTTCTCATACTCGGGCCATAGTAAGGACAGGTCACGTTTAAGAATACCTAGCATCATGAGGGCGTTATTGGGGTTGAGCCAAAAATATTCACTGGGCTCTTGTACGGCAACGCGTTCTCCGCCGGGAAGCAGGGCCTCAGCAATGTCGATAGGAACGGCGCGAATGTTGGTGCTGCGTACTGAAGTATAAAAGGCCAGATCTGGTCGCAGCGCACTGATGTTCACAATGGCGTCGAAAGGGTCCAGTGGCTCGGTTCGATTTTTGTTGAGCCAACTTGGAATGCGGTTAATAGGCAGCCGAGTGGGTGGCAAATAAGTCACCTTGACGGGAGTTGTGCTTAGCAATGAGCGAGTCATGCTGTCTGCAATGGGGGTGACGGTTACCACGCTGGCCGCCACCACATTGAGAGTAAAAGATAGGCCTAACATTGCCAGACCAACCAATAAGGTTAAGCGCATACAAGGGTACTCCGTTTACGAAATGAATAGGTGCAAATAGCGACAATGAACCAGATGCACGCAGCTAAAATGATCGCAGGACCTGTACCGATCGACCATTTCATGTGCATAGGTAACAGCACCCCGGCGAGAGCACTGGTGGTGGCGATAAACATAGAGTAGCCCACCATGCCGCGTAGGTTAGTCGCCATTAATCGGGCACTAGCAGCAGGGATAAGCAACAAGGCACCCACCAAAATAGCGCCAATGATTTTCACCGCGGCCACAGTGATCAAGGCAATTAAGAGTACGAAGCCATAGTCGTGTAAGGTCACACGAATGCGTCGCGATTTTGCGATATCAGGGCTTAAGGCATTGAGAAAGGCCTGATTACTGGCGGTAAAGGCGAGTATGAGCACAGTGAGGCTAATCACGCTCAAAATCACCAAATCGTAGATGGAGGCGGTGAGAATGGAGCCAAATAGTACCTGCTCAACCAAGTGGGCGTTAATTTTCTTGGCAACAAACATCAATAGTGCTGCCCCCAAAGCGAGGGCAAAGGCGAGGAATACCCCGATCAGGGCATCGTAGGGAACCGTGGTGCGACCACGAACCCATTGTAACGTGAGAGCAAACAGCACAGAGAAAGCAAATAAGCTAATCCATGGTTCTGTGACGGGCTCGCCCATTAGTATGCCGATGGACACGCCAGTTAACGCACTGTGTCCTACGGCTTCAGACAAAAACGCCAAGCGTTTGACGACCACTAATGTGCCCAGAGCGCCCAGTAAAGGGCCTATCATTAGGCAGGCAATAAAGGCGTTAACGACAAAGCCGTAGCTAAAAATCGACGGTAACATGCCGGCATCTACGGCCATTTGAAACCAAGCGTGTAGACTAGCTAACATGTTTCAGCTCCGTCACATTAGAAGGGAATGCGCTCAGATGAGCACTTTTTAGTTGTTCAAACACGACAGAGGGGGCGTTGTGATCCTTCAGGCCACCGTCGATCCAAGCCAAAGAGTCACAGCAGTCTTGAATAATTTGCCAGTCATGCTCAATCATAATCAGAGTGCCGCCTGAGTTTTTAAAATCCTGCAGTAGTTGAATGATTTGCTCTCGTCCCTGCTTGTCGACACCGGCCATGGGTTCGTCGAGCAGTAACATATCGGGTTCATTAAGCAGTGCACAGGCGAGCAATACTCGCTGGCGCTCTCCCGTTGATAGGGTGCCAATACGTTTCTTTAATAAAGCTTGAATGCTTACCTTTTCTATTGCCGCTTCAATTTTTGGGTCTGTTTTGTAGCGTTGCCACACAGGTTGCTTGTCGCTGTGTAAGCGAATAAAGTCCGATACCGTGATGGGCAAAGACGCATCAAAGGGCGACAACTGAGGCATATAGCCCACTTCCCCTTTACCTTTAGGCCATTGCAGAGAGATGTTGCCACGATGGTTGAGTAATCCGGCAATGGCTTTGAGTAAAGTACTTTTGCCCCCACCGTTGGGGCCGGCGATACCATGCCATCCGCCACCAAAAAACGTCGCGGACGAGGGTGTCAATAAAGGGTTGTTTTGAACGACAACCGCCACCTTGTCGAGTAACAAAGTTGGTCCCCTCATTCCTGTAATGCCTCTGCCAGTTTGTTTAAGTTATGACGCATTTCATTTTCCACCATGTCTTTGTTGTACGCCCCATGGGTCATGTGACTGAAGTAATAAATCTTGATGCCGGTTTCTCGCTCAATCAAATCGACGTATTTGTTCTCCATATTTAATTCGGTAAAAAGCACGTCGATATTGAGTTTGCGAATGGTTTGAATGGTGTCTTCAAGTTGCGATGCGCTGGGCGCGACTCCATGGGCGGGTTCGATAACGGCTGAGACGGTTAGACCAAACTCTTGTAATAAATACGCATAAGCGCCGTGGGTGCTAGCGATACGAATATGGCTGACGTCTTTATTTAACAAGGCTTGCTGTACGGGTAACTTCAGGCTGCGAAGCGTTTTTGCGTATTCTAAGGCGTTGCGAAGAAAGTAGGTTTTGTTGCTTGGGTCTAATGCGCTCAGACCTTTGGCGATGGTATACACTTGGCGAATCGCGGCATCAATTGAGACAAATGTGTGCGGATTGACTTTTTCGTCGTGGCCAATCAGGGGAACATCTTGATTGGCGTAGATAACGGTTAGGTTTTTAGGTTGTAAGCGATCGACGGTGTCGGTGGCAAATAAATCATGACCAATGCCATTCACCACTAAGGCATCAAGTTTGTTAAGACGATCAATGTCAGCCGGGTTTAGCTGATAATTATGAGGATTAAAGCCGCTGGCAATGAGAGGCAACACATCGGCTCTGTCTCCTACGATATTGCTTACATAAGCATAATAAGGATGAAGTGTTACGCCGACTTGTAAACGTGTTTGCGCGTGGGTTTGGAAACTGACTAAAAAAAGTAGGCCCAGCAGTAAAAATTTCATTTTACGTCCTTTGATGAATTAGCGGTTTAATGGGTGCCAAACGAGAGAAGCATGACAATCAAGCTCTTTGTCACTTTGTGCCCAGTGAGCGGCCCAATGCTGTGCTTCGCGTTCAACCGCGAAGAGAATGCCTGCCTGATGCAAGGTGAAGCAGTGTTTATCTTGCTGTGCAAACGCCGTTTGCCCAATAGTTGGCAAGGGGAGTTGCTGTAATTGATAAGGGGGCGAAATCATGTCGGCTTCTTCTAAAAGCGCAATCTCTTCCAGCGCGTTACTGATTTGGGTCGCCATATTACTGTGTGATACGGGTAGCTCTGGCAGTGTTTGCTGGGAAGGGCTGTGTAGCAGAGACAATAAAACGCCAGCCAATAGGAGTGTTCCCACACAAATGCTTAAAAAGTAGCGCGTTTCGCCACGGCCATCAGCAGGCTGGATAATCTCAATTTCCAGCCCATTGTGGCTTGCGTTTGGCGATTGGTTATAGCTCGGCATAATCAAACTCGGCAGGGTCTTCGTGACCTGGGTTAAACACCAGGTAGTATTCCCCTTGAGGGCGTGATGTGGTGAATTCACCATTGTCGTCTGTGGTGAGGGTTTCGATCAGCTCTTCTGAATAGGTTTTTATTTGCACCGTTTCGTTGTAAGCGACAGAGCCATCGCTGTATCCAGCTATGCAATGCAGATTTCCAGCAAGGGCTTCACAATCTAGAGTAGGATAATGCGCAAAGGCTTTGCTCGAAAGCAAAGCCAAGGCACTTCCTACTAATAAGGAAGATTTCAACATTATTCGTATACCACCTCAAATGAATAGAAAACAGAGTTTACTTCTTTGTCTGCCTCTGGATCTTGGCTGGCGGCTTCGTAGTTAAACATAGCGGAATAGCGACCTGCTTCTTCAAGTGTGACAGAGGCGATACCAGCTTTGTTGGTGCTCAGTTTAATGGGCTCTTGGTTGCCGGTGTAAATGCCAGATTCCGATTTAATCGCAATAGAAACGCCTTCGACTGGCTTGCCATTCATTAGTACTTTTAGAGCAATTTCTTCACCATTGACGTAATCAGCGGGGTGGGTAACAGGAATAACTTCGAATCCTTTATTGCTGGGTGTTATTACGGCATCCGTTGGCATTTTCGAGGTGATAAACGCCATGCTGTAGCGATTCATCTTGATGGTTTCAACGTTTTTCGCCCCTTCAGGAATTTTACCGGCTAGCTCGCTTTTACTTAGACGTTCACGTTTATGGGTATCGCGAGCACCAATGGTGTAAGTGGTCATGTAGCCACCACGAGAGGAGCCATAAACGATTTTGTAGGTACCATCGGTTTCAATGGCTAAATCAAAAGAGGTACGAGTCGCACTTTTTACCACAGTGCCAATATCGCGCATGTGTTTGCCATCGGGGCCGTAAACCATGATGCCATCAACCGACACTGCTTTGTCGTAACGATACACACCGTGTGAAGCGCTGATATCAACGGCCACATCAGCCGGTGCTTTGGTAACGATTGATTTAGCCGGCATAATCATTAGATCGTGTGCAAAGCTGCTGCTGGCCGCCACGATGCCAAGTGCGCATAGAGAAAGTTTTAACATGTTCTTTCCTTTAAGTTTGAGGGTGTAAGTTGAAGGTTGAAAATTTTACGTTAAGCGTCAATGTGAACATCAGGGTGTTAGAGTAATGACGATGTCGCCCAACTCTGTGTCCGCCGGAATACGGTATTCTGTGACCCTGTCTTGGGTGTTGATCTTGGTTTTCACCAGTGAGTGACCACCGTTTTCACGAGCTGCTTCTACGTACAAGGTGAAGTCGTTTAAGTCGCCTAAGGCAAAGGTTTCTTGGTAGTGACCAGGGCCCTTTGTGGCACCGGTTAGAGCGTCAACATGGTTGTCGTAACGACCTAATTTGCGCCACCAACGGCGCAAGTCAGACAGCCATTCATCGTCTTTTTTCTGCAAATGCCACACTAGGAAGGGGGTAGATTCACCGCTGTGTTCCGCCCAAATTGCCACATAGGGGCGAGCGTATTTTTCGGTACTAATACGAGGGATTTCAAACGCCACATCCATGCTGGCGGCGTACGAAACAGACGATAGCCCCAAGCTGGCGGCAAGCACGCATGAAGACACTAAAACGCGCATTAACTTCTCCTTAATGCATTAAAAAAATGGTGAAAACCATGACAACAGACCCTATCCCGACCCAGCTTAAGCTGTGACGACGCTTCAAGGTGTTAATGGTCAGCAGCCAAAATCCAGACAAACAAAACAACACCATGCAAAGCGCTGACAAATCCGAGAGCCAACGCCATAAGCCACTGACGTGTTTGCCCCTGTGTAAGTTGTTGAGCATTTCCAGCACAGGCAACTGGCGACGGTATACTTCGGCGCTCGCTTCTTCGTAATAGGCTTCCACGGCATAACTTCCCTGCGGACCGTCCAAATACAGTAAAAGCAGCTTTTCTTCGCTTTCCCATTCAAACGACAAATCCACTCCGCGAACTTGGTGTTCGTGATCCAGCCAATGTAAAACGGCCAACGCTGTGGTGCTGGATTCATGGTCCCAATCCAACGACATTAAGTCGGTTGGCAAAGGCAATGACAAATCCGATTCTTGTGTTTGACCAAGTGACCAGTTGCTGTGATTGAGAAACAATCCAGTGCCCGCAAAGAACACCATAAGCAGTAAAACAGGGGCAGCGCTGTAAATGTGTACCCAGCGTGCCCAGCGATTAAAAGTTGTCATGGAAATCATCGATCAATGTCACAAAAGCGTATTGTTAATCCATACTAAATGGTAATTATTCTCGTATGATAATCGCTAACGTAAGGTTTTTGCAATATAATGATAACTGTTCTCATTATTTTCTTTGAATATGGACTGGCATAACAATGGGAGGTGACTTATTACGGCTTTGACTTTTTGGATTACGCGGTTGGCAACGGTCTTTTTTGCCTTGGGCGTGTTTGCCGCTGCTTATGTGTTTGCCATTCTTGTATTTGCTCAACCTATTTCTGCAATAGAGTCTGGCGTTGTGTGGGCATCGAATGGTTTGACTGGGTTTCAACACCAGTTACAGCATTCCAATGAACTGGGATATTTAGTCTTACAGCAAGATGCGTCCCAGCAAAGGGTGTTGTATCGCTTTTCGTCTTTAGACATGGTCATGTTCCGCACTTTGGCTTGGGTGATGGCTATTTTGGCCGGTGTGTGTTTTCTCTTGTCGTTAGCGCGTTGGCCTTTCAAACGACTGGTTATAATGCAATCAAAGCAAAGCGAAGAGCCGGCATCGAAAGGTGTTCTGTTGGCTTACGCCTCTCAAACGGGCGGTGCTAGACAGCTGGCTTTGCAGTTCCAAAAGGCGGCCGACGCTTTGATGGACGTGCATTGTGTCTCGACGTTAAACGTGGCGCAGATGCGTCAGTATCAGCGAGTCTTTTTTGTTGTCAGCACCTATGGGGAAGGCGAGCCGCCGGACAGTGCTCATCGTTTGGTGGCAGATTTGCATCGTCAGTCGTCCACTTCTCCTCCTCCTTCCTCCTCGTCATCAACTTCCTTTGCTGTATTGGCACTAGGGGATCGTACTTATCGTACTTTTTGTGCGTTTGGCCATTCGTTGACAAATTTATTAGAGCAGGTGGGTTTTACCCGAGAACAAGCTGTGCACGAAGTGGATCGTATGGACATGGCCAGTGTGTCGGCTTGGTGGCAGCGAATTGCCCATTCGATAGGCCTTCACAATACGACCATCCATCAGGATTTAAGCACTTTTACCGTGTGTGAAAATCAACACCTAAATGCACCAAACCACGACCGCGCCGCCCATTACCTGCGCTTGCACTGTGACGGAGTGCGCTATCAAGCTGGGGATTTAATCGCCGTGACACCCAAGGTGATACCACCGACTCATGAGCGCTTGTACTCGATTGCCTCTTGCGAAGAACACTATGTCGATTTGCTTGTGCGTCAGCACAGACGAGAAGATGGAACTTTAGGCACGGCGTCGAGTTTTTTATGCAAGTTAGCCAAAGGGGACACAGTAGAGGCACAAATACGCGTACACGAATCGTTTCGACTGCAGGGTGATCGTCCATTGATCATGATTGGCGCCGGCACCGGCGTAGCGCCTTTTCGTGGTTTTTTACAACAAAAACAACAATGGCAGTCGACCAGTGAACATTGGCTGATATTTGGTGAGCAATACGCCGAGTACGACGATTACTTTCATGCCGACTTTACTCGCTTTCAACAAGATGGCCTATTAACCCGCATCGACAAGGCTTGGTCACGGAGTGAACAGAGGTACGTGCAAGCCATCTTGATCAAAGAATCAGAGCGTTTGTACAAATGGGTGACACAGAAGGGCGCGCAGATTTACCTATGTGGCAGTCGGGTGGGTTTTGGCGAGATGGTACTCGAACAGCTGACCGTGATTCTTGGCGAAGATACGCTGCAGCACTGTTTGCACAGTGATCTATATTGACCATGTTGTGGCAATGGTTACTATAATTGGCTGAATATGTGATTTTTTTCCTTGTTTATTACACAGGTGGTATGGTTAGAGTCTATTTCAATATTCGGAGGCGCTCATGCCGATATTTTCTAATCTTAAGGTATCCCACTCGATTGCGATCGTGGGCATTCTACCTTCCTTGTTCGCCATTATTATCGTGTCGTTTTTAGTGTCTGATCTAAATCAGAGGGTTAAAGAAGGACTTTTATCCGACGACATGGTCAAGCTATCCACTATTTTAGATGGCGTTGCCCATAACTTTGCTGTAGAGCGTGGTTTGAGTGCCGGCTTCTTAGGCAGCAAGGGAGCAAACGGTAAAGACGCACTGATCGCTCAACGCAAAGCTGCCGATGATGCTGAGCGTGCTTTAAAAGACCTTTCTGTTGATATGTTTAATGTATTAGATGCGGAGCAGTTAAAGAATTTGACCGCCCCTGTTGTCACGCAGTTAAAAGGCAAAACTCAGGTTAGGCAAAGCGTTGATAACTTGGCGGCGAACAACGGTGCTTTTGATTTTTACTCTGAGGTCAATCGCCAGTCACTAAATGGCATTCAGCGGATTATTTTAGACATTAGAAATCGAGACATTGCCAAGGCGTTAGAATCTCGGCTGAGTTTGTTATGGATGAAAGAGCGCGCTGGTCAGTACCGTGGTGCGTTAAATGGCGTGTATGCTGCTCAAACGACGACCCCAAAGCGACAATCACAGATTGCGGTGTTTGTAGACGATGAAGGCTATCAACTTGAGCATTTTATGAAGGTGTCGTCTCGTCGCGAGATTGCGATGCTTGAATCCATCCTTCAAGACCAACAATGGCTAATGGTCAGCCAAGCAACTAAGAGCTTCTTGGCCATGGAAGATCTGTCTGACGTAGAAGGTCCTAACAATTGGTTTGCACTGGCAACCGCTCGCATTGGTTTAATCAAAGGAGTAGCGGATAAAATCAGCACCGAGATTAGTGTGTTAAGTGCCGACCTAGTTTCCCAAAGCAAATGGTATCGAAATGGTCTTATTATCGGTTTTATCTTGCTTATTTCTCCTGTTATATTATTGGCTTTTTCTTTGTCTCGATCTTTAACTAAGCGTGTTAAAGACATCAGCAATGCCTTGTCTAATGTGTCGTCAAACCGCAATTTGGTAGGGCGAATTGACAATACATCCCATGATGAATTAGGCGAAATCATTCAATACTTAAACATCCATTTGGACCATTTACGTGGCTCATTTGGTTTGATGGTTGAGATGGCGTCTGAATCAAAAGAAAGCATGAGTGTGCTAAGTGGCTACTCTCGCAGTGCATTACAAGAAACCAAAGACCAGTTCGATCAAACTGACTTGATGGCGTCTGCCGTGGAAGAAATGTCGCTAACCAGTAATACGATTTCGCAAGATATGCAGTCGTCAGCGCAAGCGACAGAAAGCATTCGAGAGCAAAGCACTAAGGGCTCAGAACGCATGCAAACCATCTTGCATTCTATTGCCGGTTTGTCTTCAGAGGTCGCGGGTGGACACAAAGCAGTTCAATCTGTGACGGCGCATACCGAGGAAATCAGCACCATTTTGCAAACCATCGAATCCATCGCCGAGCAAACCAATTTATTGGCTTTGAATGCCGCAATTGAAGCGGCGCGTGCTGGCGAGCAGGGTCGAGGCTTTGCTGTTGTGGCAGATGAAGTGCGAACTTTGGCGCAACGAACGCAAAACTCAACGGTAGAGATTCGTGCCATGATTGAATCATTAGTGGATTCAGGAAAAAGTGCCCTTAGTTCGATGGGGCAGTGCGCCAACATGGCGACAGATACCTCTAACGTGGTCAGTGAAAACGTCAGTATGATGCAAGGCTTATTCGATGCGATTGAAGAGTTAGCACAAACCATAGAGCGCGTCGCGACTTCATCGGAAGAACAATCGCAAGTGTCTGAAGAAATTAATAAAAACATTCAAAACGTCAGTGTGCGTTCGGAGCGAATTTTAGATTTGGTTAACAAAACGGATGAAGGTTCGGAGCAAGCCAAGCAACGCTTTGAAAATGTGCTCAAAGAAATATCGTCATACACACTAAGATAGAAATAAGCTAGCAATGTAAAAAACGCCATTAAACTCTTAATGGCGTTTTTTAATACCTATTTCGAAGGCGACAACTGCTCTTAGGTGTTATTTCTCTTGAGTAGCCGGTCTGCGGTTACGGCGAGCAGGAGCAAGTGGTTTGCTGCGCAAGCCTTGCCCCGGTGTCACGTCGGCTTTGGCCGGTTGGCTCTTATCTTCTGAGCGACGGCCGTCTGTTGGGCGACGGTTGCCGGATTTTGGCGCGTTGCCCTGTTTGCCACGTGGACTATTGCCTTGACGAGGCGCGCCGTCGCTTTTGTTTCTTTTTGGCTTATTCGGCTTAATTGGGCGTGTGTCCAGAGTGGTGTCTGGCAGCATGTGCGTTGGCATGAAATCGTCTTCGTAACGACGTTCGATCAGCTTTTGCGTTAAGCGTTCGATGGCGCGAAGTTGGTCTAACTCGTCCGCCGCCACAAGAGAGATCGCTTTGCCCGTCGCACCGGCACGACCAGTACGACCGATACGGTGCACGTAATCTTCTGCCACATCAGGAAGGTCAAAGTTGACCACGTGAGGCAGTTGCTCGATGTCTAAGCCGCGGGCAGCAATGTCTGTTGCCACAAGAATGCGAATACGACCATCTTTAAAATCAGACAAAGCACGAGTACGAGCGCCTTGGCTTTTATTGCCATGAATCGCACTGGCGCGAATGCCAGCGTCTTCCAATTGCTTGGTGATCTTGTTGGCGCCGTGTTTGGTGCGAGAAAACACCAAAGCTTGATCCCAACGACCATCTTTGACTAGCTTAATCAACAATTCGGTTTTACGCTTTTTGTCCACAGGATGCAGCCATTGCTCAACCGACACTGCGGTGGCGTTGCGTGGCGTAACGGAAATCTCAACAGGATTGTTCACCAAGCCTTTTGCCAGTTGACGGATCTCTGGAGAAAAGGTCGCAGAGAACAGCAGGTTTTGGCGTTTTTTCGGCAAGATCGCTAAGATCTTTTTAATATCATGGATGAAGCCCATGTCTAGCATGCGGTCGGCTTCGTCCAATACCAAGACTTCGAGCTTGTCAAAACGCACGGCTTTTTGGTTGTACAAATCCATCATGCGGCCAGGGGTCGCAATGAGAATATCCGCGCCACGGCGTAAGGCCATCATCTGCGGATTGATTTTTACTCCGCCAAATACCACGGTAGATTTAAGAGGCAAATGCTGACCGTAATTTTTCACACTTTCAGCTACTTGAGCGGCTAATTCACGGGTTGGTGTAAGCACAAGGGCGCGTACTTGATTGCTCTGTGCCAATTCGCCCTTACTTAAGGTTTCTAACAAGGGAAGAGTGAAACCAGCGGTTTTGCCTGTGCCTGTTTGGGCGGCTGCCATCACATCTTGACCATCAAGAATAGCGGGAATGGCTTGAGCCTGAATGGCGGATGGCTCTGTATAGCCTTGATCTTCAATGGCTTTTAAGATGGGGGCAGAAAGCCCAAGTTTGCTGAAACTCATAGATGTTCTCATGTTTTATAAAGGCAGGTGCAACGCTGAAAGGTCAGGATATGCAAGAATTTCGCGAAGCTTACCCTATATCGACCTTACATGCTACGCGCGCGGTGGGTTGTGCAATAAATGTACGAATAAAAAGGCCGAGACGCAGAGCGTCTCGATCCTAGTGGCGGTATAAGCGATAGTTTATAAGCGACGAACGTCGACGGAGACTGCAAGTTGCTGGGAACCGCCGCCTTCGAAAATCACGCCTTGTAAGGGCGTGACATCCGCATAATCGCGACCCCATGCGGTTACTATATGTTGATCATTCGGCATAATGTCGTTGGTAGGGTCAAACTCTACCCAGCCCAACTCCGGTATGAAGATCGCAAACCAAGCGTGGGACGCATCGGCACCGACAAGTTTTTCTTGCCCTGGCGGTGGCAAGGTTTCTAGGTAACCACTCATATAACGAGCCGGAATGCCCACAGAACGCAAGCAACCAATGGCCAAGTGGGCAAAATCCTGACACACACCGCTGCGTTGTTTCAGTACCTGTTCGAGCGGCGTCGCGACCGTGGTAGTGGTCGGATCGAACTTGAATTCGGTGAAAATCTTATGAGTAAACGCCAGAGCCGCTTGCAACAAGGGTTTGTCGTCGGCAAAGGTGCTGTCGGCATAAGCTTTCAAGTCAGCGGATCGGCGTATTTGCGGGGAATCGAGCAGATACTCTTTTGCCATGCGCAGCTCTGGTGTATCTGGTGAGGCCAGTAAGGCGCGCAATTGGCCACACGTGGTGGTGTTTTGCTGCTGCCATTCGAGGGGATTGAGTGGCGTGATTTCAAAATCCGTTGTCACATCAATGACCAGTTTTTTATGAGCTTCCTGAATGGAAAAATAAAAAGTCTGATTACCAAAATAATCTTCCCCTTCACTTTGATACACAGGAGGGGGATTAATTTGGATTTTCTGATTGAGGCAGCGTTGATTCCGCGTGTCTCGCGGCAGTAAATGGGCCATGTTGTAGCACAAGCTGACAGGCGCGCCGTAGCTGTATTCTGTGATATGGCGAACGCGGTATCTCATAGGTTGGATTCCCCAAAAGCTTTCATCAACGATTGTGGACCATCGGTATGGTCAAAGTACTTGTCACTGATCAGAATCGTAAATTGCTCCAAATGTTCCAAAAGTTCCGTCATGAGTGACTCAAGCTGGTGGCGAGTTTGGGTGTCTGGATCGACTTTCGCCAGAGTTTCCAAATCCGCCAGCTGAATCGCATACAGAGATTTCAAAATGACTTTATTTTCTGGACTGAGCCCCGCTGAAGATGAATCCGTTCTGGGCAATTCCTGAATATACCGACGTAACTGATCCACTTGGTACAGCAAGGAACGGGGGTTGGTGCTGTCGATCATCAACAAATCCAAACCGTAAGCGATGCGTGCTCGGTTGCGATAGCGACGACGGAAAGAAATCAACGCCTCCACACTTAATAACACAGATTCCAAAATCTGCTGTTGCTGCACGGCAGGTAAAGATGTCGTGAGGGCGGAGCGTAAGAGAGTTGCCGTTTGTAGGGCGCGTTCGGTGCGTCGGCCTATCTCTTGGAAAGTCCAATCAAGACCACGCAGCATGCTTTCGTGATTCAAGCCAGATAAGGCGAGTAAAGAGGTTACCAAGCTGTCTAGAGATTCTTCCGGTGCGGCTGGTAAACCATTCGTGTAAGCGCGATCCAGCTCGTGAATGTAGTCACGTAATTCATTAATGATGATACGTGTATCCGCAGACAGCATTTCTTTAACTTGTTCGCCGCAGCTTAACATGGCTTGCAAATTGGCTTTGATGGAGCCTGGGCGATTACCATCGATAATAATAGACACTAACTCTTCTTCGGGATTGGCAAACATTTCCTCATCGGCTTCCATAAAACCGGGTAAACAACCTGTTTGAGTCGAGGCCATTTCCAGCAGCAAGCGTTTGCATTCTTCGGGCAAGGGGTCAACGCCATTCATTTGTTTGAAAATGGTACGCAGTAATCGCATGCTGATCTCAGCACGCTCGGCGTAGCGTCCCATCCAAAACAGATTTTCCACTACTCGACTGGGTAAATTCGACTGTAAGGCTTCGTCTTGCAGTAGGGTGTTCTCGTTTGAGAAATGTATCGGTGGCTCTTGCTCGGCGGCCAATACCCAGGTGTCTTTACTTTTGGAATGAGAAATATTCGACACTATGGCTTCGGTTGTTGATTCCCCCGCGCGGGACAGCCCACCCGGCATGACGGTGTAACCTTCAGATGAAGAAAGGGTAAACGCACGTAATATACTGGGTCTGGCTTGAATTTCTCCATCAGACCAAATGGGGGTGATTGAGCCTGGCACGTAGGCTTGAGCCACATAAAGGTGCGGGTTCTTTTTGATTTTTTCTATGATGCTGAGAATCTGCTTGTCGTTTAACGTGTGGCCATACACACTGCTGTTGTCGTGATTGCGAATCGCCGGTTTGATAATGAGCTGAGCCAGATTTCTGATCACATAGTCCAAATCGTTTTTGTCACCACACCACCAGGTAGCCACCGATGGTAGAGTGAGTTGTTCGCCCATCAAAAATTCACTAATGGCAGGTAAGAATTTGATTAAAGCGGGAGCTTCTAAAATGCCGCTACCCAGAGGGTTAGCGAGTACGACGTTACCCGCTCGGATGACTTCGAGTAACCCAGGTACACCTAAGAAGGAGTCGGCGCGCAGTTCGGCTTGATCGCAATAAGCGTCTTCGACACGGCGTAAAATCACATCAACACGAGCTAAGCCATTGAGAGATTTCATCCACACAGCGCCGTTACGTACTGTTAAATCACTGCCTTGAACTAGAGGGAAACCCAAATAATTCGACAAGTACGCTTGTTCGAAATAGGTACTGCTAAAGGCGCCAGGAGACAGCATGACAATGCGTGGTGTGTCGGTCCATCCGCTTGCCAACCCTGACAGCATGTCTTTAAAGGACTGAAAAAAGCCAGCCAAACGGCGTACTTGGCTATCGCGAAAGCTGTTTGGAATAACCCGAGACACCACGGTACGGTTTTCTAGCGCGTACCCTGCGCCGCTAGGAACCTGTGTTCGATCGCCAATGATTTGGAATTGACCAGAGCTATCACGAACCAAGTCCACCGCGTGTTGCAATAAGTGATGAGCGCCAGGAACATTAACCCCATGACATTGACGTAAAAAACCAGGATGACTAAAAATAATCTCGGAAGGAATTATGCCGTTTCTTAATAATTCCTGAGGGCCATAAAGGTCTTTTAAAATCAAGTCGAATAGGTGAGAACGTTGAGCCAAGCCTTGTTCAATGGCCTGCCATTCTTGGATCGGAATAATATTGGGGATAAGATCCAGCGACCAAACGCTTGGCGTGAGAGGGTCGCTGGTTAAATTGTAAGTGGCGCCGTCTTCACGAAGAATTCGCTGAGCGCGGCGCTGTTTGTCAAGGATCTCTTCTTCCGTGAAGGTGGCCATGTTGCGCAATAAGACTTCCCAGTGAGTTCGCGGTTGGCGATCTTCTGTGAAGGCCTCATCATAAGCATTCAATGGTGTTTCGTAGGTGGAAGATAACGCCGGTTTTTGCTCGACTACCGGCGCTATAAAGTTCCCTGTTTGAAGTTGCATAAGGTTACTGAGCCTAAAAAATTAATTATTAGAGCACAGTATACTGCTTCCTTAGATCTAATGTATGAGGATATTCATTCATTGGCTCTTCTGCCGGTGGCGACATGGCTCTTGGGCCCTCGTCATTCGGATAAAAAGCGCGCAATGCACTGAATTCTGGTGGTGGAGACAAAGGCCCTTGAGTAAAGCCATGATCCCAGAAACGATTCACCCGACGCGCTTCGGCTTCGTTGCTGTTCACCGGTACATTGTCATAAGTACGACCACCAGGGTGCGACACATGATAAGTACAACCGCCAACCGACATGCCATTCCAAGTATCGATCAGATCAAATACCAATGGTGTGTCTGTGCCCAGTGTAGGATGCAAGGCAGACGGTGGTGCCCAGGCTTTATAGCGCACGGCGCCCACATATTCGCCTTTACGGCCGGTTGAACGAATCGGTACACGACGGCCATTACAGCTCAATACATAGCGATTGTCAGTTAAGCCTGACAATTTAACTTGCAGACGTTCCACCGAAGAATCCACATAGCGAGCCGTACCTGAACCAGTAATTTCTTCACCTAATACGTGCCAAGGTTCAATCGCCCAACGCAGTTCGATCTCCATGTCGTCGATTTGCTGGCGACCGTAATGAGGAAAACGAAACTCTTCAAACGGCGCGAGCCATTCGAGTTTGAATGGGAAACCATGACGCTGAAGATCCGCCACAACTTCTTTCACATCTTGCCAAACAAAGTGCGGCAACATGAATTTGTCGTGCAAGCTGGTGCCCCAACGAACCAAGGGTTTCTTGTAGGGTTCTTTCCAGAAGCGGGCGACCAAACAACGCAACAACAGCATTTGCACTAAAGACATATGCGGATGAGGCGGCATTTCAAAACCACGGAATTCCAACAAACCTTGACGACCGCTGGCACTGCCGGCGGCGTATAGCTTGTCGATACAGAATTCTGAACGGTGCGTGTTACCTGTGATATCCACCAGCAAGTTGCGCATCAAACGATCGGCTAACCAAGGCTCGTCGACCAAACCTTCTGGCATGTTTTGGAAAGCAATTTCCATTTCATAAAGTGCTTCGTCGCGGCCTTCATCTGGTCGTGGTGCTTGGCTGGTTGGGCCAATGAACATGCCAGAGAAAAGGTAAGACAAACCAGGGTGATGTTGCCAAAAAGTCACCAAGCTTTGCAGCAATTCAGGACGACGTAATAAAGGGCTATCCGCTGGTGTACGTCCACCTAGCGTGACGTGATTACCACCGCCGGTTCCCGTGTGGCGACCGTCTAGCATGAATTTCTCAGCGCCTAGGCGCGACAAATAGGCTTGGTGATACAAGGTTTCGGTGTTGTGAACCAGTTCTTTCCAGCTGGCCGCTGGGTGAATGTTCACCTCGATCACACCTGGATCTGGAGTGATTAAGAATTTCTGTAAACGTGGGTCTTTAGGCGGTTCATACCCTTCGATAACGATCGGCAATTCCAGCGTTTTAGCCACGCTTTCCAGCTGAGCTAACACGTCAACGAAATGCTCTAAATGCGTCATTGGCGGCATAAAGACATGCAAGCGTCCATCCCGTGGTTCGATACACAAGGTGGTACGAATCACGTTTTTGAAGGTCTTCTCTGGTGCTAAAACAGGCGCTGGCGCGACCGGTTTTTTAGCAAAATGCTGTTTCGCCACACTGTCGAGTACCGGGTGATCTTTCTTGTTAGCCAACGGCTGACGAGGGTCGAAGGGGTCACGCTCAGGAATACGGTCTTCTTCTGCTTGCGCAGGCAAAGAATTCAATGGCAAACGATAACCCATCGGGCTGTCGCCTGGAACCAAAGTGATTACATCGCTGCGCATGGGCCACAGTGAACTGTTCCAGCGCTCGTTGATAGTGTCGAATTCCAGCGGTAGCACATAGCCTGTGGTGGTGCTTAGGCCACGGTTGAGCAATTTCGCTAAACGACGACGTTCTAGGTCGTCTTTTAGGTCGGCTTTGGTTGGATCAGCATCGGCCGGCAGGGATTGCTCCATCCACAAATAATACAAAGTATCTTCGTAGGTGCTTTGCAAATACCGCTTATCTAGCGCTAGCTTGTCACACAACAACTCACCAAAGGCTTGTGCGTCTTTGATGGTATGCTGGTAGTTTTTATCGACACGGGCGAGGTATTTTGGATCGTCCCATAGGGCTTCGCCATCGGTGCGCCAAAAACAACCCAGTGCCCAGCGTGGTACTTCTTCTCCTGGGTACCATTTACCTTGACCATAATGGAGCAGGCCATTGGCGCCAAACTCTTGCTTCATTTTCAGCAATAAGTCTTTGGCCAGTTTGAGTTTTTCAGCTCCCAGTGCGCCTGTGTTCCATTGCTCGGAATCCATGTCGTCGATGGACACGAACGTCGGCTCGCCACCCATAGTAAGGCGAACATCGCCGTCTTCGAGCTGCTGATCAACCGCATAACCGAGCGCTTTAATGGTGTCCCATTCGCCATCGGCATAGGGTTTGGTAACCCGTGGATCTTCGTGAATACGCGTGACAATATTGGTGTAGCTGAATTCGCATTCGCATTCGTCGATAAAACCCGTAATCGGTGCGGCCGAGGCCGGTTCTGGTGTACAGGCCAAAGGAATATGACCTTCACCGGCGAACAAGCCAGAAGTTGGGTCTAGACCCACCCAGCCTGCGCCCGGTAAATAGACTTCACACCAAGCGTGCAAGTCGGTGAAATCTTCTTCTGGACCCGATGGGCCATCAAGGGCTTTTACATCCGAAGTGAGCTGAACAAGGTAACCGGAGGCGAAACGCGCCGCCAAGCCAAGACTGCGTAAAATTTGCACCAACAGCCAAGATGTATCGCGGCACGAGCCTTTTTTCAGTGTCA
This sequence comes from Marinomonas vulgaris, assembly GCF_018145875.1. Taxonomy (GTDB): domain Bacteria; phylum Pseudomonadota; class Gammaproteobacteria; order Pseudomonadales; family Marinomonadaceae; genus Marinomonas; species Marinomonas vulgaris. Next base: position 28,019 of record NZ_JAGSSV010000019.1, read on the forward strand.
GAGTTTCTTCGCAGGTCTGTACGCCCGGTTCAAGACGAATGCCGTAACCAATGTCTGCGGCGAGACGGCTGTTGATCGCCACCAAGAAGTCGTTGATCGGCGTACTTTTGCGATCGACCGTCGACAGCCATTTGTCTAACAACGGGCAGGATTCGGTGACTTGCAAATAAGGGTCGAGTTCTTTTTTGAGCTCTTTTTTGTAAGCAAACGGAAACTCTTCCGCGTAGCTTTCTACGAAGAAGTCGAACGGGTTGATTACCGTCATGTCGGCGATGACTTCCACGTAAAACTCAAGTTTGTTGGTTTTTTCTGGGAAGACTAAACGCGTTTGAAAGTTTCCAAATGGGTCTTGCTGAACATTGATGAAATGCGTTTCCGGCAAAACTTGCAATGAGTAAGCATGAATCTTTGTACGTGAGTGGGCGGCGGGTTGCAGCCTAAGTACATGAGGAGCGACGTTAATAAAACGATCGAACTCATAAGTAGTTTTGTGCTGTATCGCGACTCTAATGGTCATGCAGCGTCTCCTTGCCGAAAATGAAACCAGTTTTCGGTGATTTGGTGATTTATTTCAATAATGGCGATTTGAATGTCGTTTAAATGATCGTGGAAGGCTTCGTTTAAATCTTCAGAGCTGTCCAACGGATAGTTAAATTCGAGCACTTTATCGATTTGCGCCGTGATGAGCCCTGCTCTTGGTAGCTTGGTGGCAGACTCTCCGATTTGCCCAAAGCAATAGGCCAAACTTCTCGGGAAGAACTCGTCGTTCATCAAAAACTTGGTGGCTTTTGCCCCGTTAATAGAGGTTCTCACCGTACGTCGGTAATCAAAATAGGCACTTTGTGATTTGAGGACTTTCGCCCAAGTGACTTGGCCGAGCTGGAGTCGTGTGTCTGGATCGGATTTCAGCATCAAGGACACGGCGGCGTCGAGTATACGCGTTCCCATGTCGGCGCGCTCTAAATAACGTCCCATGATTAAAAAGTGCCAGCCGGAATTTCGACTCATGGCGCCCGCCAAAAGCCCAATAATTTTCTGACAACCTTCAATAATGGTGTTCAAGAACAAATGGCGCTCGGAGCGATTGATGCCAAGCTTGATGTTTTGCTGGGCATATAAGCCGAGTTCGTTGACCAATTCCCACGTTTCTTTGGGTACGACATCGCGAGTAGTACGAATGTTTTCGCGCACCATTTTTAGCGACGACAACATGGAATTTGAGTTGGTGTCGTCGGCCAATAAAAATTTCACCACGTTGCGTTCGTCTTTGACTTTATAGCGTTGCTCAAAGGTTTCTTCACCGCGGATGATTTCGATTAAGTTGAACCAAGACATTTCAATGTCTTTGGGCAAATCAAACAACAAATCGTCGTACACACTGACCAAACGGGCGGTATTTTCCACACGTTCTAAGTAGCGAGCACTCCAGTATAGGCGTTCTGCGACTCTAGATAGCATCATTCTTATTCCCCTTCGTATCCACGATCCACGTATCTTTACTACCACCACCTTGTGACGAATTAACGACTAAGGAGCCTTTTTTCATTGCGACGCGAGTTAAGCCACCGGTGGTCACATAGGTGTCTTTGGCCTGCAAAATGAAAGGACGTAAATCTAAATGTCTTGGTTCCAACAGCCCCTTTGAAATCAGCGTTGGGGCGGTAGACAGCTTCAACGTCGGTTGGGCAATGTAATTACGAGGGTTTTTGGTGATCAACTCGGCAAACAGTGCTTGCTCTTTTTTGGTGGAATGAGGGCCAACCAGCATGCCGTAACCGCCAGATTCGTTCGCTGGTTTCACTACCAACTTGTCTAGGTTGTCTAATACATAGGCCCGTTGCTCTGGGTCATCGCACAAGAAGGTTTCGACGTTGTTTAGAATCGGTTCTTCGTTTAAGTAATAACGAATGATGTCTGGCACGTAGGCGTAAACCACCTTATCGTCGGCCACACCGGCGCCCGGTGCATTGGCGAGGGCAACGTTGCCATTACGCCAAGCGCGCATTAAGCCCGCGACACCCAAGACGGATTCTGGGTCAAAGGCTTCAGGATCGATGAAAAGATCGTCGATGCGGCGGTAAATAACATCGACACGTTCTGGGCCATCGATGGTTTTCATGTACACACAGTCGTCAGAATCGACAAATAAATCGCTGCCTTCGACCAGTTCCGCGCCCATTTGTTGGGCAAGAAAAGCGTGTTCAAAATAGGCTGAGTTATAAATGCCAGGCGTTAAAACGACAATTTCCGGCTTTTCAATATCTCGTGGCGACAAAGACGCTAGGGTATCGAACAGCTGCGAAGTGTAAGAATCGACCGGCAAAATGGCATCGTTTTCGAATAATTCAGGCAAGACGCGCTTGGTAATAGCGCGGTTTTCCAGCATGTAGGACACGCCAGATGGCACGCGTAAGTTGTCCTCTAAAACAAAAAAATCGCCGTTTTCATCACGAACCAAATCGGTACCACAAATGTGTGCCCACACGCCGTAAGCAGGGGTGACGCCAACACACTCAGGTCGGAAGTTTTTAGAATCTTTAATGATGTGTTCTGGGATGATGCCGTCTTTGATGACGTTTTGGTCGTGGTAGAGATCGTTAATGAAAAGGTTTAAAGCGGTAAGGCGTTGTTTCAAGCCTGCTTCGGCTATTTTCCAGTCAGACGCTTCAATGGTTCTAGGAACAATGTCGAAAGGCCAAGCTCTGTCTATATTGCCTTCTTCGGTGTAGACGGTGAAGCTGATGCCCATTTCTTGAATCGTGGCTTCTGCTGTAAGGCGTCTTTTTTCGAGCTCTTCTTCGGAAAGGCTGTCCAAATACCCTAAAAGTTGTTTGGCCGGTGGCCTTGGTGCGCCTTTGTCATCGATCAGTTCATCAAAAAAAACAGATGATTGGTACTGGCTCGTTAGTTTATCCATGTATACCTCATTCTCTTTATCAAGCCGGAGGTGGGTGCTTTAAATTTGCACACGTCACTGCGCCCTTTTTGTGCATCCGCCCCACATTGGGGAGACTTATTAACTTTTAAGGTGGAACCTAGTGAGATCATCACTTTATTGGCTAGGTTATGCATAGTGTTGTCGCACTACTGAGTCAATAAAGCAAGGATCGAGCCATACTATTTGCATAATTGGTCGGCCATTTTATTTGGTGCGAACTGATCTGAGTCGGTTTTATTTACAACCAAATTCGCTACTATATTGGCCTAGACATTCTATTTACATTGTCCGTTTTGGCGTCTGCTGCAATGTCTTTAAAAGAAAAAAGGAAGTGGTGTGAATCAGGTAAGTCGTGTTGTTGTGGTTGGCGCTGGTATCGGCGGTTTGTGTGCGGCGTTGGCGTTGGCGAAACAGGGCGTGCAAGTGGTGATGTGTGAACAAGCCACCAGGTTGGGTGAAGTGGGCGCTGGCTTACAAATCAGCCCAAATGCCTTTAAAGTGCTGCGCGCTTTGGGGCTTGAGTCTGCACTGCAACCGCTCGCTTTTGTTCCTCAAAACGCCGCGATTCGCGACTACAAAACCGGTGAATATTACTTAAAAGCGCCTCTGGCCGATCAGGCCGAAGCACGCTATCGCGCCCCTTACTGGCATTTGCACCGTGCGGATTTGCATCAGGTTTTAGTCGATGCCTGTTCTGCCGCCGGTGTGGATATTTGGCTTGGGGCTGCTCTATCTCATTACAACGATGATCCGCTATCGGGGCGTATTTGTGCTGTTATGGAAGATGGTCGAGAATGTTGGGCAGAATTGCTGATCGGCGCCGACGGTATTCGTTCTTCCGTTCGCGAGCAGATGCTTGGCCCTGAACAGCCTACGTTTATGGGGCAAGTAGCGTGGCGTGGCGTTATTCCTGTCAGCGACTTGTCCATTCATGTTCAGCCCGATGCCTGTGTGTGGGCGGGGCCGGGTCGTCATCTAGTCAGCTATTATTTGCGTGGCGGCGAGTATGTGAACTTTGTCGCGGTGGAAGAACGTCAAGATTGGCGGTCTGAATCCTGGCGTGAAGAAGGCGACGTGAAAGAGTTACAGCGAGCGTTTGCTGGTTGGCACCCTGAAGTGAGTGAACTACTGAGCGCTGCGAGCAGCACGTTTTTATGGTCGCTAAACGGACGAGATGAGCTGCCACGTTGGCATCAAGGTCGAGCGGTTCTATTAGGCGATGCCTGTCATCCTATGTTGCCATTTATGGCGCAAGGAGCGGCCATGGCCATCGAAGACGCCTACGCCTTGGCGCACTATTTAACCCGTTTTGCGTTACCCGATGCTTTGCGACAGTACGAACAGTTGCGCAAACCTCGTGCGACCAAGATACAAAACATGTCAAAAGCCAATGCGGGCCTGTATCACATGCACGGTGGTGTTCTCGGCAAAGCCAAGCTGCGTGCGTTAAAAACCGTTTCACGGGTGTTTCCTCAGTTTATACAAAGCAAATTAGACGCCGTGTATGGCTATGAACTGCCGTTGTGACAAAAGAAAGATATATTCTTTTATTTCATAAAAAGATTAATTATTTTTTGTTTTTGTTATAACGATTTGCGTCAACGTCATCGCGAATTATTATTAGCCTAGGCATTTTGTTTTGCTTATCATCTGCGCCTCTTTTTTCAAAGACCACATTCCCCCACGATCATAAGTTGTGGGGCTCATTTATTCTGGAAACCTCAGACGTTATGACTTCTAAATCTCCTGTGGCTTTATTGCCACTGTTACTTTTTCTTGTGTTGTTTGTCGGCAGTGGCCTTTGGTATCAATCCCAAGGGGTCGACTTTGCTTTTTATCAAATTTCTGCGCCGGTGGCGATTTTACCTGCCATTGCCTTGGCTATTTTCCTGGGCAAAGGGCAGTTTAATGAACGCATTGAAGTGTTTATTAAAGGCGTGGGTGACAACACCATTATTACTATGATCTTAATTTATTTGTTGGCAGGGGCGTTTGCCAGTGTCGCAAAAAGTGTGGGCGGCGTGGACGCTACGGTCAACTTTGGCTTGAGCATCATCCCCGCTTCTTTGTTGCTGCCGGGGTTATTTGTGATTACTGCCTTTGTGGCGACGTCCATGGGCACTTCCATGGGGACGATTGCGGCGATCGCGCCAATTGCGATTGGTGTGTCAGAAGCAGCAGATTTGCCGCTCTTGCTGACAGTGGGTACCGTGATCGGTGGCGCCATGTTTGGCGATAACTTATCGATCATATCGGATACCACCATTGCGGCGACGCGTACCCAAGGCTGTGACATGCGCGATAAGTTTCGCATGAACTTCAAAATCGCCATGCCAGCGGCGTTGTTAACCTTGGTGTGGTTGTATTTTCAAAGCAGCAGCGCAACCATTACTGACATTCAAGAATACGAATTGATTCGCGTTTTACCGTACGTGGCGGTTCTGGGGTTAGCAATTGCTGGTGTGAACGTCATGTTAGTGTTGTTCAGCGGTATTGTATTAGCGGGTGTGATTGGCCTTACTATGCAAGCGGATTACTCTGTCGCGTCTTGGTCGACAGACATTTATGCCGGTTACACTGGAATGCAGGAGATTCTGATTCTGTCCTTGTTAATAGGCGGTTTAGCGGCGCTGATGAAAACTCAAGGTGGGCTAAATTGGCTGGTGGGTGCCATTGAAAAAATCGCCAGTGCGCTGGGCGCAAAAGCAGGCTCAACCCGTGCGGGTGAGTTGAGTATCAGTGCCGCAGTGGCGCTGACGAATTTGTGCACGGCCAATAACACGGTATCGATTTTGATTAATGGCTCCGTCGCCAAGAACATTGCCCAGCGCTACAACGTTGACCCGAAGCGCAGCGCCAGTTTATTGGATATTTTTTCTTGTGTGGTGCAAGGCATCTTGCCTTACGGTGCGCAAATTTTATTGGCGTCGTCATTGGCCAGTGTGTCGCCTTTGGCGCTTGTGGGATACGTGCAATACAGCTGGCTGCTGGCGGCTGTGGGGTTATTGTCGATTGCTTTTTCTTGGCCTAAAGTCGCAAAATAACCGATAACGTCACACTGATTGTGTTAAAAAGACCCGCTTAACTGGAGATGACTCTGGGTAAGTGGGTTTTTTGCATTATGGCATGTGGTTTTAATAAATAGGTCATCTAGTTTTAATGAAGGACGTGATATGAAACAGGGAATGCACGGTAAAGCCGAGTTGGCTTTGGTTATGGCGAGTATTTTCGCTGGGCTAGGCTGGATCTTCTCCAAGGAAGTGTTGATCGGCTTACCTCCTTTATTTTTCATGGCGGTGCGCTTTTTATTAGCCGGCTTTGTGGTGTTCTTGGTCGGCATGAAGTTTTTCAAAGGCCTGAATTGGCAAGATGTGCGACAAGCCAGCTTTGTGGGTGTGGTAATGGGCATTGCCATGATGTTCTGGGTCACGGGCTTGGATAAGAGTACGAATCTAGGTGTTGGAGCTTTTATTTCCAGTTTGGGGGTCGTTTTGGTGCCTGTGGTTGCACGCTTTTTGTTCGCCCAGCGTCCCCCTTTTAGCGTTTGGGCAGCCTTGCCATTCGCCATTGCAGGTTTGGCCTGTTTGGCTTTAACCAACAAGCTTGGCTTTGAAGTCGCTCATTTATTTTTCTTTAGTGCGGCGTTAAGCCTGGCTTTGCAGTTTAACCTGTTGTCGCGCTTTTCGATGGGCATGCATCCATTGGTGCTTACGGCGATACAGTTGTGTGTGGCGGGAAGTTTACTGCTGCTGTTGTCGATGTTCCTCGAAACCATTCCTTCTACTATTAGTTTAGAGGTGGGTGGCTGGTTATTAGCCAGTGCATTTATTGCGACTAGTTTGCGCTTTTTATTGCAGACCTATGGCATGAGCCTGACGCCGGTAAGCCATGCGGCAGTGATTATGAATTTAGAACCCGTGTGGACGGCCATATTTGCGGCGTTTTGGTTTAGTGAATCCATGGGCACAGGGCAAGTGATCGGTTGTGGTTTGATCTTTTTTGCCATGCTGGTCAGTCGTTGGCCACAAATTAGGGTGATTTTCAAATCCTCAAAAAAGTAGCATTTTCTACAAATTTTTAGTGCTATGGCACCAAATCTGCATCGTTTTGCTGAATATGACTGCTTCTCATTTCTTTGCACGTTTGAACGTGTATTAGGGTGAGTGATTAGATTAGAGTGCGTATAACTGACTATTATCAATATTTCGAAAGGAAGTCTCCTCAATGTTGTCTAAATTTAAATATGCTTCAAGTGCGTTACTTGTGTTGTTGCTGGCTGGCTGTCAAGAGGAGACGTCTAAGTCTGCTGCTGCCGCATCTCCCGCTCCCAAAGTCGAGGTGGGCATTGTGGTGATTGAGCCACAAAAAACCAACTTAATGACAGAGTTGCCGGGTCGAACGACTTCAAGCTTGGTGGCGGAAATTCGTCCTCAAGTGGGTGGCATCGTCAAAAAACGTTTTTTTGAAGAAGGCCAAGACGTTGCTATTGGCGATGTTTTGTACGAACTGGATGACTCCACCTATGTTTCCTCTTATAAGCAAGCGCAGGCGGATCTTGAGTCGGTGAACGCGGGGTTAAAATCCGCTCAACTTAAAAACGAACGCTACACGGCGCTGCGCAAACAAAACAACGTATCACAACAAGATTTAGACGATGCTCGAGTGGCTTATTTAGAAGCCGTTGCTAAACAGAAGGGCTCTGAAGCGGCACTTGAGAGTGCAAAAATCAATCTAGGCTACACCAAGATAACATCGCCTATCGACGGTCGAATCGGTATTTCTCAAGTCACTGTGGGGGCCTTGGTAACCGGTAGCCAAGCAACGGTGATGACCACGGTTCGTTCGTTAGATCCTATTTTTGTCGATTTGGCGCAAACCAGTTTAGACCAACTGAAGCAGCGTAACTTCCTCGCCCAAGAAGGGGTGGAGAAAGGCTCCAATACGGTGTCTTTGGTGTTAGAAGATGGCACACCTTATGAGTACAAGGGAACCTTAAAAGCGCGCGAAGTCAGCGTAAACGAATCCACCGGTAGTGTGACCCTACGAGCTGAGTTCCCTAACCCTGATAACCTATTATTACCAGGTATGTTTGTCCGCGGTATTATCCACGAATTGACGCACAATGCGGCACTTTTAGTGCCGCAACAGGGTGTGTCTCGTGATGTGAAAGGCAATCCGATTGCCTTGGTCGTGAACGATAACAATGTGGTAGAAACGCGTCGTTTAACCGTAGAGCGTACCATTGCAAATCAATGGTTGGTTTTATCGGGTATTGAGCCAGGCGACAAAGTGGTTGTGGAGGGTTCGCTTAAAGTACGTACCGGCAGCGAAGTCACCACGGTTAAGATGAAACGTGACAGCCAAACCGGCGCCATTGTTGCTGACACGGCAAACAGCGCTGCAGCGCAAGGGAACTAAATTATGTTGGCTAAATTTTTCATCAACCGACCGGTGTTTGCCTGGGTTATTTCCATTGCCATCATGTTGGCGGGTCTTGGCTCTATTTTAAATTTGCCGGTGGCTCAGTATCCTGACGTGGCACCGCCGACGATTAACATCGAAACCACTTATTCGGGAGCTTCTGCAGAAACAGTGGAAAACAGTGTCACGCAGATACTGGAGCAACAATTAACCGGTTTAGATGGTTTGTTGTACTTCTCTTCTTCGAGCAGCTCGACCGGTAAAGCCAGCATTGACGTGACCTTTGAACAAGGCACTGATGCCGATATTGCTCAGGTTCAAGTACAGAATAAAATTCAGCAGGTGACGTCCAATTTGCCCACATCGGTTCAGCAAAACGGTGTGACGGTAAAGAAATCGAACTCCGACTTCTTAATGGTGGCTGCGTTATACGACGAAACCGACACGGATGCGGCGAACGACATTTCCGACTATCTGGTATCGAGCGTGCAAGATGCGGTGTCTCGAGTAGAGGGTGTGGGAAGTTTGCAGGTATTCGGTGCGGAATACGCCATGCGTATTTGGCTCGATCCGCTCAAGCTCGCGTCTTATAAATTGATGCCTTCCGATGTGTCGTCTGCTATTTCAGCACAAAATACCCAGGTCGCGGCCGGCAGTTTGGGGGCGTATCCCGTCGAGCAAGGTCAAGAGCTGAACGTGACAGTCACGGCACAATCGAAACTGCAAACCGCGGATCAATTTCGCGACATCATTTTGGCTTACGACGACAGTGGCGCTACCGTGCGTTTAAGTGATGTGGGTAAAGTAGAATTGGGCAGCGAATCGTATTCTTACATTGCTCGTTTGAATGGCCACCCTGCATCGGGTATGGCGGTCATGTTGGCACCGGGCGCCAATGCCTTGTCTACTTCTGAAAGTGTGAAAACCGTGCTCGATGGGCTGGTGCCGAACCTTCCAGATGGTTACAAATTGTCTTATCCCGTTGATAACACCAGCTTTATTCGCATCTCCATTGAAGAGGTGGTGAAGACACTGTTTGAGGCCATCGCTCTTGTTATTATCGTGATGTTTATCTTCCTGCAAAACTGGCGTGCTACGCTGATTCCAGCGATTGCTGTACCGGTTGTGTTGCTGGGTACCTTTGGTGTGTTGGAGCTATTTGGCTTTTCGATTAATACCTTGACCATGTTCGGTATTGTTTTGTCCATCGGTTTGCTGGTGGATGACGCCATCGTGGTGGTGGAAAACGTTGAGCGTGTGATGGCCGAAGAAAAGCTGTCGCCTAAAGAGGCGACCATCAAGTCGATGAAAGAAATTACCAGTGCTCTTATTGGTATTGCCGTGGTGTTGTCGGCGGTATTCTTGCCTATGGCGTTTTTCAGCGGCTCGACAGGGGTTATCTATCGTCAGTTCTCCATCACCATTGTGGCAGCAATGACCTTGTCTGTTGTGGTGGCTTTGACCTTGACTCCCGCCTTGTGTGCGACTTTTTTAAAGCCTAACCACCATGGTGGACAAAAAGGTTTAGGCGGCTGGTTTAACCGCACGTTTGATCGTGCGACCAATAAATATTTTGGTGGCGTTAGTGGCATGATCAAAAAGCCGCTGCGTTGGATGCTGGGTTACGGCGCGATAGTGGCAGGTCTTAGTTATCTGATGACGTCTTTGCCGTCGGGCTTTTTGCCGACCGAAGACCAAGGTCGTGTCATGGTCATGGTGTCTTTACCCGAAGGGGCGGGCATGTCTCGTACCGACAAGGTAATGCGCGAAGTGGAATCACACTTTATGAACGCCGAAAAAGACAACGTGAAAGCCGTGTTTACGATTTCTGGTTTTAACTTCATGGGTAGTGGCCAAAATGCCGGTATGGCTTTTGTTGCTTTAAAAGACTGGAGTGAACGTATTGGGCCGCAAAACAGCGCCGGCGCGATTGTTGGTCGTTCTTATGGGGCATTTGCTGGCATTCGTGATGCCAGAATGTTCTCTCTGATTCCGCCTTCTATTCGTGGCTTGGGACAAAGCAGTGGTTTTACTTTCCAGTTGCAAGCATCGGGTAACACCAGCCGTGCTACCTTGCTTGAAATGCGCGATGCTTTGCTGCAAAGCGCCAACGCCAGCCCATTGTTAACAGGGGTGCGTTTGGGATCTAACTCAGAAGCACCACAGTTGCACATCGACATTGACCAAGAAAAAGCCTCGGCTTTGGGCTTGTCTATGTCTGACATCAGTGCGACGTTGAGCAGCGCTTGGGCTGGGTCGTATGTGAACGACTTTATCGATCGTGGTCGTGTGAAAACCGTTTACATGCAAGGTGAAGCCAAGTACCGCTCGTCGCCAGAAGACTTGCAACATTGGTATGTGCGCGGCAGCGACAACACCATGACGCCGTTTTCTGCTTTTGCGCAAAGCGAATGGACTTACGGGCCAAAAAGTTTAACGCGCTTTAATGGCTTGGCTTCCTATGAAATTCAAGGTGCAGGCGCTACCGGCGTTAGCTCGGGGGCGGCGATGGACGAGTTGCAACAGGTGGCCGATGGTATGTCTAACGGCGTGATGGGCTCTTGGAGTGGATTGTCTTACCAAGAACGTTTGTCTAGCGGGCAAACGCAAATGCTTTACGCCATCTCCATTTTAGTGGTGTTCTTGTGTTTGGCGGCCTTGTACGAAAGCTGGACCGTGCCTTTCTCGGTGATTTTGGTAATTCCGCTTGGTGTGATCGGTGCGGCTGCAGCGGCACATTTGCGTGGCTTAGAAAACGACGTGTACTTCCAAGTGGCCTTGTTGACGACCATTGGCTTGTCATCGAAGAACGCCATCTTGATCGTCGAGTTTGCTGAAGCGGCTTATCGTCGTGGGCTTAACGTGTGGGATGCGGCCGCGCAGGCCGCGCGCTTGCGTTTGCGTCCTATTATTATGACGTCTATGGCCTTTATGGTGGGAACCTTGCCATTGGCTTTGTCTTCTGGTGCTGGGGCAAACAGCCGAATTTCGATCGGTTCTGGCATAGTTGGTGGTACGCTGACCGCCACTGTATTGGCGATCTTCTTTGTGCCGCTGTTCTTCGTGGTGGTGCGTCGTATTTTCCCAAAACGCCCTGATATTACCTCGGATCAAGACAGTGCTGAGTAAATAGAATCAGAACAAGAGCAGCGACGATGAACTCGCGCTGCGAAATAATATGTAAATAAAAAAGCCGATATTTCTTCTATAGAAATATCGGCTTTTGTTTTATTAGCGTGGCTAACTAGGCAGTAAGCGCTTCTGGTTCGCCGATCAAGGCTTGCATTTGCTGGGCAATGTCCGGGTTGTGGTACAGCGTTTCCAACATAGGCAGGTAAACTTCGGTGAAAGCAGTTTTACTGGCAAGATCACCGAAAATACTTTCGATTTTCAGAAATGCTAATCCATCCACTTGGCTTTGTATGGCGGCTTGGTGCAGTTCGGCCTTCATCTCATCGACGATATCCAATGCGACGCCGTCTTTGCTCATTCCTTTGTCTGAGTAGTAACACCAAGCGGCGATGACCAAGGCTGCATAGTGAACGCTGCCGCCTTTTTCTAAGTTTTCCATGATGGTAGAAATCAAGAACTTCGGCAATTTAGACGAGCTTTCTAGGCAAATACGCGCCAAGTTGTCTTTCACATTCGGGTTGCCGAAGCGTTCGATTAATACGCTTTTGTAAGCCTCCAAATCAATGCCTTCCACAGGCGCTAAAACGGGCGTGGCTTCGATGTCCATAAAACGGCGCAAATAGGTCGCGAATAGGGGGTCGGCAATGCAGCCATCGATCGTTTCATGGCCATGGATGGAGCCCAACAAGCCTAATACAGAATGGCCTGCGTTTAGCAAACGAATTTTCATCGTTTCATAAGGCGTGACATCCGCTACGAATTGCGCACCCACGTCTTCCCACTGAGGACGACCATTGGCGAAAGTGTCTTCAATGACCCACTGGGTGAAGGGTTCGCACACCACAGGCCAAGCGTCGGTGATGCCAGAAGTTTCAAGGGCGGCAATATCGCTCATGGTCGTCACAGGTGTAATACGGTCGACCATGGCGTTGGGGAAGCGCACTTCGTTTTCAATCCAGCGAGCAAGCTCGGCGTCTTGCTGATAAGCAAATGCCAACAGCATTTTGCGTGTCATGTTGCCATTGTGTTGAATGTTGTCGCAGGACTGGATGGTAAAGGCCGGCAAATTGTTGGCGCGACGACGACGTAAGGCTTCGGTTAAGTAGCCGAACACCATTTTGGGTTGCTGAGGATTGGCTAAGTCGTGCTGCACATCTGGGTGAGTGAAATCGAACTCGTTGGTCGCAGCATTGAAATGGTAGCCCCCTTCGGTAATGGTGAGCGATACGATGCGGGTAGATTCGTCGGCCATTTTGTTGATCACCGCATTGGCATCGTCGGCGGCCAACATAAAGTCGACGATGGAGCCGATGACACGATGCTCGACCTTACCATCCGGGTGTTTGATGATCAGGGTATAAAGGTAATCCTGCTGTTTTAGTACGTCGGCGATTTTACGGTCTGCTTCGCGTAAGCCTACTCCGCAAATTCCCCAATCGGTTGCGCCAGTTTGGGCCAACAACTCATCGGTGTAAAACGCTTCATGGGAGCGATGAAAACCGCCCACACCGATATGAACAATGCCTGCAGTTAGTTGGCTGCGGTCATAGGTCGGACGATCAACACCTTCGGGTAGATGCTGAAGATTGTTTTGATTCAATAACATGGATTGTTTCATAGTGCATTCTCGAGTTGTTAATTACGCCGTTTGAAGGGCTTTTTTACGGCGTAATACCCAGTAGGCTGCAACGAAGTAAACCACGGTGCAGATAAAACCATAAAGGTAAAAAGTGTCACGATTATCTAAATAGCTGGCCATGTCAGGGCTACCAAACATAGTGATAGATGCTAAGACAAAAGTGATGGCCAAGCTGATCCAGCTTAGTGCTTTTAGAGCGTTTGATAGAGCGGAAGTGTCTTCTACAAATGGATCAGTGTTATTGGCTTGTTGTTCGTGGTACGCCTCAACCAATTGATTGTGTTTTTCCATTTCAGCCTTTTCTTTGGGGTAAGCTTTATCCGCGCCGTAACGTTTGGCAAGTAAGGTATACACCACAATGGTCACGACCCAAGTGGGTAAGAATAGGTAATAAAAAGAAATCACATCCATGGCGTTTAAGCCAAAACCAAATATTAAGCCAATTCCCCAAGACGCTACAGCGGGCGTGCTGTGAGTCAGTTTTTGGTAGCTCACCCAGTAACGGCTGTAGCCAATTTTTGGAAAGATAACATGCTCGGCAAAAACGATGGCACCCACAGGCACAACCAGTAAGCCCGCGTAAGTTAGCAGCGGCAGCATTTTACTAAACACAAAGGGGAAGCAAGCCACGATGACAGTAACGACACCGACAGCGAGTGTGGTTTGTCGTCTTGAGTAGGTGTGGAAAATGGCCTGAGCGGCCAAACCTGCACGGTATAAGTTGGCGTTGGCGGTTGTCCAACCGGCGATGATCACAATCACAAAGCCAGATAAGCCAAGGGCCTGAAACGCCACGTCACCCGGGTCAAGCTCGATAATGGATTTCTTTACCAACACGGCTGTACCTGCACCCATGATGCCAGCAGAGATCCATGCGACAAAGTGGCCAAACAACATACCCGAACTGGTACTTAAACCATAAATGGGTTTCTTGGCATAGCGGAACAACGCCATGTCAATTAAGCCGAAGTGAGTAATGGTGTTGGCCGCCCAAGCAAAACCAATCACTTCGACAAGACCGATGCCCGGCTCACCTTGGGCGTTGACGCCGGTCCAGATAGACTGATCGCCAATAACAATAAAGTCTTTGAAACTGCTTAGCACAGTGGTGCCTAATACGGCATCCGCCAAAGCGGGCATCATCACCAGCGCGCCAGAGGCAAACATGACAAACAACCATGGGCCACAAATACCGGAAAACTCAGACACGGCTTTAAAGCCATACATGGCAACAAATACCACTACAATGCCGACGGCCAATACCACCAGAACAAACCAGGGATCGGTCGGGTACCAGTCAAGTTGCGCTGGAATATTAAATAGGTACCGTACCGCGGTACTGGATACTGTGATCATGGCCGCGGATATCACAGTGAAAATCAAAACGTTGGCCCAGTTATAGAGCTTAGTCATGGATTTACCGGCGATCTTGTCCAAATAGGTGTACAAGCTCAAACGGGTTTGGGTGGCAATAGGGGCAGTGATCAGCGTCCAGCTTAAAATCGCCAATATGTTACCGATTAAGAGGCCTAACAAAATGTCTGTGGTTTTTGCGCCTAACGCTACAAAAGTCGCCCCGATAACGAATTCCGTTGCGGCAACGTGTTCTCCTGCGAACAAACCTAAAAAGTGCTTCCAGCCATGACGTTTGTGTTTGGCGATCGGCAATTGCTCTTCGCTGACATTGTCCAGTTTTTCGAAGTTCATCTTTTATTTTCTCGTTGTTTTAAGCATGGGTTTTGCGTAGCAAACTGCTGTGTGTTTCCTTAGGAAGTGATGCGCTAGGAAATACGGCTCTTGATGAGCGTTTAGTATCACTTGGCGAGCAAAGAAACCGCCAAAATGGATTGACGCGGACTTTAGCAGCCATCAGAGAGCGTGAAAACGACAATTTAAGGAGTTATATTGCATGAAACGTGCAAAAAAGTTGTATTTTACGGGGCTTGATACGGATAGTTCAAAAGCTGATATTTATTTGCTGTGTCGCGTTTTTGTATTTGTTGTTGATGCAATATCTAGCACCAAAACGATGAGGTTGATATAAATCAATTTTCTTGAAACTTACATAACATAACGAGTCTAAACAGACGTTTTAGAAGTTTATGGCGTATTATTTACTTATAATTGATTTTTTAAATCGCTGCGTAATTTATTAACAACACTCTCAGATTGGAAAATTATTTCTATGTTTAAATCGTTGAAATTAAGAATTTACTTACTTGCATTCGGGCCATTCTTACTCATCGCTTTTGTGAGTGCGCTAACACAAGTTCAGACATTGAATACCGTCAATAAAGATGTATCAAGATTAGTGGCTGAATCGACTATCGAGACAGAGAAAAACAGATTGGTGACTGTGATGGATTCGGCTATTAGTATGATCCAGTCTGAGATCAATAAGCCCGGTCAAGAAGGCATGATGACAGGGTTAAACATGTTAAACCAATATCAATTTGATGGTGGTGATGGGTACTTGTACGCCTACAAGACAGATGGTTTGAGGTTGCTGCATGGCGCTGGTGGTGAGTTGAACATCAATTTGTACAATTTGCAGGATGCCTATGGCAATTACCTACTGCAAGACATAATCAACGCGGCGGTGAAAGGCGATGGTTTTAGTCAGTATTATTTCCCTAAACCGGGTGAAACCGAAGCAAGCAAAAAATATGGCTACGCAGTGTATATTAAAAAGTGGGATGTGGTGCTAGGAACCGGTTTTTACATCGACAGTGCGGATAAAATTGTCGCGGACATTACGGCAGAAGTAGACGAAATCCAAACCACTAGTCAGTGGTTTGGATTAATGGTGCTGGCATTTTTCTTCGGTGTATTGACCTTGATTGTTTTGTTGTCCTCTCGTTCTGTATTGACGCCTCTTATTACTCTAGGCTCGGCGGTTAAAAATCTTGCCAGTGGGCAAGGAGATTTAACAAAAACATTGCCAAACAGCTCTATTGATATTTTGAATAACATTGCCCAAGACTTTAATGTGTTTTTAAAGTCGATGGCGCAAGACATTGGTTATTTGAAGCAATCTAGCAGCAGCCTCTTGTCTATTTCTGTAACCTCGAATGATCAGCGTAAGGCTCTCACCGACGCATCAAATCGACAAATCAGTGAAACCGATTTAGTTGCCAGTGCTATTGAAGAAATGAAAGCGAATTCTAATGAGATCGCCAGCCACGCCGAGTCAACTAAGCGTTCTGCTGAAAACACTGAGCTTGAAATTCAAGAGGTGTTGCATCAGGTGCAGCTATCCAGCAAGCAGCTTGACGAGTTAAGTTCTGTGCTCACTACGGTTGAAGAGTCGATTAATGTGTTGGGTGGCAATGTGGGCGAGATCAACGTTGCTCTTGGTGTTATTCAAGGAATTTCAGAGCAAACTAATTTGCTTGCTCTGAATGCAGCCATCGAAGCGGCACGAGCCGGTGAACAGGGTCGTGGTTTTGCTGTAGTGGCCGACGAAGTTCGTGGCTTGGCCCAGCGCAGCCAGAACAGCACGGTAGAAATCAAAGACATTCTTGAAAAGCTTCAAGTGAGTGCGGTGAAAGCCACTGAAGACATGCAAGGGTCGTTAGAGCGTCGCGAGCGCGTACTCAATGCTATGTCTAAAATTAGCGAAATTATCAACTCCAGTACTGAGTCCATTAAGAACTTAACGCAAATGAATGTGCAGGTTTCTACTGCTGCTCATCAGCAATCGGATGTGGCCAGCGACATTGCACAAAACGTTGTGGGTATCGCTGAATTGGCCAAAGACATTGGGCAAGATGCAGACAAAACGGCCACTCAAATGCAGTTGCTTGAAGAGCAGGCTCAAGTCATTAAAAGTATCAGCGATAAGTTTAAAGTCTAAGCTTGTCGTCCCTCTTAATTGCTTTTTAGTCAATACGCGTCCTTTGGTGAGGTCGCGTATTGTATTTGTTCAAAGTCAAACCCTCGGTATTGCAAATAGCGAAACTGTTTGGCTTTTTCTTTGTAATCCGTCACAACGTCTTCTCCAAAGCGTCTCTCTTTTAATTGCTTAGCCAATTCAAACCAATCTGCGTCCGCTTCTTCTATAGCTTGCTTTGCAATGTCGCTGTTAATGCCTTTTTGACCCAATTCTTGCATGATGCGTTTTGACCCCAAAGGTTTGCTTATTCGGCTTCGTACGAATATTTCAGCAAAGCGTTGGTCGTTTAAGTAGTTCATTTCCTGCAATCTAGCAATGGTCTCTGCGATGTCCTCTTCGGGGTGGCCTTTACTTTTTAACTTGGTGGCCAGTTCTTTAGTACTGTGTTCACGGTGACTTAAAAACGACAATGCGTGGTCAAATATTGAAATAGGAGTGCCTGGCATGTTTGAACCTCTGTATAGGTTAGCGATGTGGTTATTTTAGCAAGCTAAGAGAAGGCTTTCTTGTTATTCTAAAAAAACTTAAAAATTGCCATTATTAAGGTTTTTATTCTTATAAAATAAAATAAATAAGATGATAAAACTGTATATCTTGTGTGATTATAGGCGATATGACTTTGTCTTAATTTGGAGTGTTGTTATGCGTGTTTGCGTTCTTGGAGCGGGTGTTGTTGGGTTAACGTCGGCGTATTATTTGGCGAAAAAAGGCTTTGACGTGACCGTAATGGATCGTCAGGAAGGGGTGGCGCTGGAAACCAGCTTTGCCAACGCCGGTCAAATTTCCCCTGGCTATTCTGCCCCTTGGGCGGCGCCAGGCATTCCATTTAAGGCGGTAAAATGGTTGATGCAAAAGCACGCACCATTAAAAATCAGTGCTGATCCAGAGCTGAAAAAATTTGCCTGGATGAGCAAAATGCTCGCTAACTGCACAGAAAAAGCCTATGACGTGAATAAGTCCCGCATGGTGGCGTTGGCAGAATACAGTCGTGACCAGTTTATTGCGATGCGTAAAGAAATTGGCATTCAATACGATGATGGGCAGGGCGGCTTGACTCAATTGTTCCGCAAAGACGAGCAAGTAGAAGCCTCAGAAAAAGACATTAAAGTACTGAAAGCCTTGGGTGTTCCTCACCAAGTACTAACACCTGCGCAGATTCTTGATGTTGAGCCGGGGCTTGCTCCTGTCATTGATAAGTTTAAGGGTGGCTTGCGTCTAACTGGCGATGAGACGGGCGACTGCTTTATCTTTTGCCAAGAGTTGAAGAAGCACTGTGATGAATTAGGGGTGAAATTCCAGTTTGGTTTGTCTATTGACCGACTTGTCATTGGAGGCGGCAAAATTCGTGCGGTGAAAACCAATCAAGGGGACTTCGAATTCGATACCGTGTTGGTGTCTATGGGTAGTTATTCCAAGGAGTTGTTACAAACCATTGATATTGCTATTCCCGTATACCCAGTAAAAGGCTACTCATTGACCGTGCCTATCACAGATTCCAGTTATGCTCCTGCATCTACTGTGATGGATGAGACCTATAAGGTGGCCGTAACGCGATTGGGTGACCGCATCCGTGCTGCAGGCACCGCAGAGCTAAATGGTTACAACCTCGATTTACCAAAAGTACGCACGGAAACCATTACGCACGTGGTACGTGACCTATTTAACCAAGGCTGTGACTTGTCGCAAGCGGATTATTGGACTGGATTGCGCCCAATGACACCAGACGGCACGCCAGTAGTAGGGCGTACCGGTGTTGATGGCTTATATCTGAATACTGGGCACGGGACTCTTGGTTGGACAATGAGTTGCGGTTCTGCTGCAGTAATTGCTGATATTATGGCGGGCGATAAAGCCGATATCGAAACCAAGGATTTCTCCGTAGAGCGCTACCGTTAACAGCAAGATGATTAACGGGCGTTATTTGGTCAGTGAATAAAACCTATTAAGGGGTAATAATGGCAAGGCCACTCACGGCAGCGGTAGATCTAGAAGCAATTTTGCACAATTACCGCTATGCGAAAAAACTGCAACCCAGCTGCAAAGCCTTTGCGGTAGTAAAAAGTAATGCGTATGGACACGGCGCGGTTGAGGTGTCTCGTTATCTAGACAAAGAGGCCGATGCTTTTGCCGTAGCGGCGATTGAAGAAGCAATCGTCCTTCGTGAAGCTGGCATAGAATCGCCCATTTTGTTGTTGGAAGGGGTTTTTGAGGGCGATGAATGGAGTTTGTGCGAGCAGCACGGCTTTTGGGCGGCGCTGGAAAACGCACAGCAAATGGACGAACTTATTGCGAGCCAAGCGAAAATTGAAAAAGTGTTCTTGAAATTGGACTCGGGTATGCATCGTCTGGGTGTCGACAAAGAAGCCGCTCCAGGGTTCGTTGAAGCGTTAAAAGCGACAGGGCAAGTGGGCGAAGTGGTGTTGATGACGCATTTTGCTTGCGCGGATGATTTGTCTGATTTAATCACCATGCAGCAGTTGACCTATTTCGAGCAAACACGCCAGTCAATTGGTGAGATTGAGGCCAGTGTGGCCAACTCCGCTGCAATCATGAAATGGAGTGTGCCGGAAGGGGGGTGGATTCGCCCTGGTATCATGTTGTACGGCATTTCACCTTTTGCTGAAGTCAGCGGTCGAGCGCTGGGTTTACGTCCTGCGATGACCTTATCGACGAAAGTGATTTCTACTCGTCAGCTCAAGAAAGGCGACAAAGTCGGCTATGGTTTAGGTTATGAAGCGGAGGAGGATCATGTATTGGCGACCATAGCAGTAGGCTACGGAGACGGTTATCCTCGTCACGCGCAAAACGGCACGCCATTGCAAATCAATGGTCAAGAAGCGTGTTTAGCGGGGCGCGTATCCATGGATATGCTCACGGTACGCATGCAAGATTATTCCGTGGCGCCTGCGATGGGGCAAGAAGTTGTGCTTTGGGGTGGTGATGTGCCTGTCGAAGAAGTTGCCGATTACGCTGGCACCATTGGCTACGAATTGGTGACGCGCATGACGGCTCGCCCTCATTATCGTTACCTTCGTGGGGACGATTCCTAGTAGTCTTGTCATTTGCACCTTGACGTCTTTCTATGGCAATTAGAAAGACGTCAAGCAGGTGAAAGTCGATATATATCAGTAAATCGTACTTTTGCTTAGCTCGCACACAAAATAAGCGTCGAATTGCGACGGTTTCTTTTGAAAACACCTATCCTTTGCGTGTACTATTTTGTGCTTTTCATTGCATCGAATAGGCGCCTGCTGCTCTTCAGTATGGATTTGCCTTTCACGCAATTCAATTCGTCCAGACATTTAGAGATAGAGACTCATCCCATTATGAAGAGTTCTGAGTTACGCCAATCGTTTTTATCGTTTTTCGAAAGTAAACAGCACCAGATCGTGGAATCCAGCTCCTTAATTCCTGGAAATGATCCGACCTTGTTGTTCACCAACGCTGGTATGGTCCAGTTTAAAGATGTGTTTTTGGGTGAAGATGTTCGCCCTTACACCCGAGCGACAACTTCTCAGCGTTGTGTTCGAGCCGGTGGTAAGCACAACGATTTAGAAAATGTCGGTTACACGGCGCGTCACCATACTTTTTTCGAAATGCTGGGTAACTTTAGTTTTGGTGATTACTTCAAAAAAGAAGCCATCAGCTACGCGTGGGAGTTTTTGACCGACGTGCTTAAGCTGCCAAAAGAGAAACTCTTGGTAACTGTGTACGCTGACGACGACGAAGCCTTCGATTTTTGGCACGAGATGATCGGTGTACCGAAAGAAAAAATCATTCGAATTGGCGACAACAAAGGCGGTCGTTATCAGTCGGACAATTTCTGGGCGATGGGCGACACTGGGCCCTGTGGTCCTTGTTCTGAAGTGTTTTACGATCACGGCGAACACATCTGGGGCGGGCCTCCAGGTTCTCCAGAAGAAGACGGCGACCGTTTCATCGAAATCTGGAACGTGGTTTTCATGCAGTTCAATCGTTCTGCCGATGGCACCATGGCGCCTTTGCCTAAGCCTTCCGTTGATACCGGTATGGGCTTGGAGCGAATTGCAGCGATTCTGCAAGGTGTTCACAGTAACTACGAAATCGATTTGTTCCAAAACTTGATCAAGGCGGCTGCCAAAGTAGTGGGTACGGACGATTTAAGTGCTCAGTCGTTGCGCGTGATTGCCGACCATATTCGTTCCTGTGCCTTTATGATTGTCGACGGCATCATTCCTTCTAACGAAGGTCGTGGTTATGTGTTGCGACGTATTGTTCGTCGTGCCATTCGTCACGGTAACAAATTGGGACAAAAAGAGGTCTTTTTCCACAAGTTAGTGGATGCACTGGACGCTGAAATGGGCGAAGCCTACCCAGAATTGACCAAGCTAAAAGATCGCATTGCGTCTATCTTGTTAAAAGAAGAAGAGCAGTTCGCTAAGACCCTTGATCAAGGGATGAAAATTTTAGAAGAAGCCATCGCGAATTTGGGCGATGCGAAAGTGATTCCTGGCGAAACCGTATTTAAATTGTATGACACCTACGGTTTTCCAGCAGATTTAACCAACGACGTAGCCCGTGAAAACGATTTAGAAATCGACGATGCCGGTTTTGAAGCGGCGATGGAGGCACAGCGTGCTCGTGCACGTTCGGCCAGTAATTTCTCCATGGACATGTCTGGTGGCGTGAAATTAGAGTCTGTGACCGAGTTTACCGGCTACGACAATTTAAGCGGCGAATGCGAAATCGAAATGATCCTTGTAGACGGTGCGCCAGTAGATGTACTAGAGGCTGGGCAAAGCGCGGCGATTCTATTGAAATCAACGCCATTCTATGCGGAATCTGGCGGTCAAGTGGGCGATCAAGGTTGGTTGCGCGGTGTGGGCACATTTAAAGTGTCCAACACCACGAAACAAGGCAAAGCCCATTTGCACCTTGGTGAGCTAAAAGAAGGGCGTTTGTCCGTTGGTGATGCTGTTACTGGCGATGTTGACCGTACCTTGCGTATGGCGACAACCTTGAATCACTCGGCGACTCACCTTATGCACGAAGCATTGCGTCGAGTGTTGGGCGATCATGTGACACAAAAAGGTTCCTTAGTGAATTCAGAGCGTCTACGTTTTGATTTCTCGCATTTTGAGGGCGTTACGGCAACTGAAATTGAACAAATTGAAGACATGGTAAACGAGCAAATTCGTTTAAACCGTGCCGTTGAAACCGACATCATGGATGTGGAATCAGCGAAAGCCAAGGGTGCGATGGCCTTGTTTGGCGAAAAGTACGACAGCGAAGTGCGTGTGCTGACCATGGGCGCGGATTACTCCATTGAATTATGTGGTGGAACGCACGTTAATCGTACCGGTGATATTGGTTTCTTCAAGATAGTGACCGAAAGTGGTATTGCTGCGGGTGTTCGTCGTATTGAAGCGGTCACAGGCAAAGTGGCTATCGATACCACACGTCAAACAGAGTCTGTGCTAGACAGTATCGCCAGCTTGGTCAAAGGCAACAAAGACAGCGTGTTGGATAAAGTTGTGTCGCTAAACGAACAAGCTCGTGGTCTGCAAAAAGAGCTGGATGCCCTAAAAGGAAAAATGGCGGCCTTGGCTGGGGCGGATTTGGCGTCTCAAGCGTTGGCGATCAATGGCGGTAAGTTGTTGGTAGCGCAGGTTGAAGTAGAAGATCCGAAAGCTTTGCGTGATTTGCTGGATGAGCTGAAAAGCAAGCTTGAGTCTGCGGTGATTTTGCTAGCAGCGGTGAACGATGGAAAAGTCAGTCTAATTGCCGGTGTGACCAAAGAGTTGACCAAACAGGTAAAAGCGGGTGATTTGATCAAAATGATTGCCCCCTTGGTTGATGGTAAAGGTGGCGGTCGTCCAGATATGGCGCAAGCTGGTGGTAACAATCCAGAGGGGTTGCCTGCCGCGCTTGCTTTGGTGCCAGATTGGGTGGCCGAAAGGGTATAAATCGATTAGCCCGTTGAGGGCTGTTTGATTTTGGCTTTTTGATTTGAATAATGGAAAGATTATGGCGTTGTTAGTTCAAAAATACGGAGGCACCTCAGTCGGTACAATAGAACGGATTGAGGCAGTTGCGGACCGAGTGTTAAAGCACAAACAGCAAGGTGACGACATCGTAGTAGTGGTTTCTGCTATGAGTGGTGAAACCAATCGTCTTATTGAATTGGCTAAAAGCATCAACGCGTCACCTAACTCACGTGAAATGGACGTGCTTTTGTCGACAGGGGAGCAAGTGACTATTGCGCTTTTGTCGATGGCCTTGATGAAGCGAGGCCTAGAAGCGCGTTCTTATACAGGTTCACAGATTCGTATTACGACGGACAGCGCTCATGGTAAAGCACGTATTCAAAAAATCGACACAGAGGCCATGCGTTCTGATTTGGGCGCGGGTCGTGTGATCGTAGCCGCGGGTTTTCAAGGAGCAGACGAGCATGGCAACATAACCACCCTAGGTCGTGGCGGCTCCGATACCACTGGCGTAGCCCTGGCGGCGGCATTGAAAGCAGACGAGTGCCAGATTTATACGGACGTGGATGGCGTTTACACAACAGACCCAAGAGTGGTCGACAGCGCTCGACGTTTAGAGAAAATTACATTTGAAGAAATGCTGGAAATGGCCAGCTTGGGGTCTAAAGTGCTGCAAATCCGTTCAGTCGAATTTGCGGGTAAGTATCAAGTGCCATTAAGAGTGTTGTCGAGTTTTGTTGAAGGTGAAGGTACATTAATTACCACTGAGGGGAGTAACGGTATGGAGCAGCCAGCAGTATCTGGAATTGCGTTTAATAGAGATGAAGCTAAGCTGACTTTAAAAGGAGTGCCTGATATTCCGGGCATTGCCTCTCGAATTTTAGGGCCTATCAGTGACGCAAACATCGAAGTGGACATGATAGTGCAGAACGTTTCCGTTGATGGTACGACAGATTTTACTTTCACGGTACACAGAAATGAATTTGATCAAGCTCTGTCAACTTTGAACGCAATAGCGCAAGAACTTGAGGCGAAGGATGTGATCGCCAATGCGAAAATTGCTAAAGTTTCCATCGTGGGTGTGGGAATGCGCTCTCATGCCGGTGTGGCGAGCACTATGTTTCGAGCATTGGCGGCAGAGTCGATCAATATTCAGCTTATCTCTACATCAGAAATTAAGGTGTCAGTGATCATTGATGAGAAATACATGGAGTTAGCGGTGCGTACTTTACATTCGGCATTTAAATTAAGCCAAGCAGATACACTAGTGCAAGAAGTGTAACAATAGAACACATAAAGCCTGTTTTTAGTGATGGTTAAATATTTTTTGAGAGGCTACAATCAATTTTTGTAGGAAAATTCCTACAAAGTTTGTATGATAATCTGACTAAATAAAACTATAAAGCAATTACAGGGAGAACTTCTTATGCTTATTCTTACTCGTCGTGTTGGTGAAACATTAATGGTTGGTGACGAAGTGTCTGTTACCGTTTTGGGTGTAAAAGGTAATCAGGTGCGTATTGGTATTAACGCCCCTAAAGACGTTTCTGTTCACCGTGAAGAGATTTACCTTCGTATTCAGAAAGAGCAAGACGAACAAATTTCTGAAGATTAATTTTAAAAAAAACTTTACAAGGCGAATGAGTCGTATATAATGCGCTCCACTTGTTACGGAGAGTTGGCCGAGCGGCCGAAGGCGCTCCCCTGCTAAGGGAGTATGGGGTGAAACTCATCGAGGGTTCGAATCCCTCACTCTCCGCCATTTCAAGTTTGTTTTTTTAAAGACTTAGGTCTGAGCAAAAAAAACAATTAATGGTAATGCACCAGTAGCTCAGCTGGATAGAGTACTCGGCTACGAACCGAGCGGTCAGAGGTTCGAATCCTCTCTGGTGCACCATTTCATAGAACATCTCAAAACAAAACGATCACGTTATTCAATGCACCAGTAGCTCAGCTGGATAGAGTACTCGGCTACGAACCGAGCGGTCAGAGGTTCGAATCCTCTCTGGTGCACCATT
>NZ_JAGSSV010000019.1:53037-57823 GCF_018145875.1 Marinomonas vulgaris
ACCAGTAGCTCAGCTGGATAGAGTACTCGGCTACGAACCGAGCGGTCAGAGGTTCGAATCCTCTCTGGTGCACCATTAAATACCCTTCTCTTTTTCTATTCTATATTTCCTAATTTAATGACATTCCTGAAATATTCTTTCAAATTCTCTTGTGAGTTCTTTGGTTGTTTTACAGCGACGTAACACTTGTAAATTAAGCTGTATTTCCTCGAAATTGTATCTTAAATGCCCGCACCATTGTTTTAATCGGCCAAGCGTGGCTGTCTCATCATAATGCTGTTGTAATTCTTTGCTGTAGTCGCTAAACAGTTGAGTAAAAATGCCTTTGTCGTGGATTGGCGCTTGACCATTGAGTTGACTGCGAATCTGTTGAAAAACAAAAGGATTATTGAGTGCGCCACGGCCAATCATAAAGTGTTGGCAGCCAGAAATAGATTGGCAGCGGCGCAGTGAATTTATGTCCACAATGTCTCCGTTTGCAACCACTGTCATGGTTGTTTTATCTTGGATAATTCCCATTTTTTCCCAGCGTGCCGGCGGTTTGTAACCATCTCTTTTCGTTCGTCCATGAATTGTTAGTGTGTCCACACCAGCGGCTTCAATAGCAGCGACGTTATCAAACAGTAGATCTTCATTTTCAAAGCCCAGGCGAATTTTAGCCGACACTGGAATGTCTGCAGGCAATGAAGTGCGAATAGCTTTCATTATGTTGTGGAGGCTGTCGGGGGTTTGTAAGAGAACAGACCCGCCACCGTGTCCGTTAACTCGTTTGGCAGGGCAGCCAAAGTTAACGTCTATGTGTTGGGCGCCTGCTTCAACAGCGTTTAGAGCGCTATGAGCCATTAGTTCGGCATTACTCCCGAGTAGCTGTGTGTGAACGGGGTGTCGAAAATGAGTGCGAGCATGTCGAGTATTTTCGGGTACTAAGCGTCTGAAGCTGGATGCGGGAATGGGATATTGAGTAACGCGAACAAACTCGGATACCAGGTAGTTCATGCCGCCTATTCTAGAGAGTAGATCCCTCATCGTATGATCCATAACTCCCTCCATTGGGGCGACGGCCAATGTGATAGGGCTGCTGTTTGGTGTGATGGAATGTTGATTTTTGTCAGTTTTAAGAGGTGTTTGCGCTGAATTGTTCACGAAATAAGTCTAACTGTTATGCAAAAAAAATATGAAACTGTTCTGGTTTGTGATAAAAACTCACTATCAAAAATAAACAGCCCTGTGGGGTGAGCATCTGATCATATAAGGTGCGCACGTACAAGGCGAGATATAAAAGGTATGAACGCTATGAACGGGCTGCTTGAAGATGGTATTGGTTTAATGATCTTAGGAATGGGGTTCGTGTTCCTATTTTTGGTCGTTTTAATCTTTGCGACAGGGTATATGTCGCGTCTTTTAAATCATTTATTCCCAGAAGTGCTCGTGCAGAAGGCACCAGTAACGACAACAAGGTCGCCAGCTGCTACAGGTGTTGATGCACAAATGACAGCGGTGATTACGGCTGCGGTTCATCAGCACCGAGCAAACAAAAAATCTTAACTCTTTTCCTATAATTTTCTGACTTCCTTTATCGAGGCTGAAACATGACAACAACAAAGCAACCTCTTGGCATCACTGATGTCGTTTTACGTGATGCACACCAATCTTTATTTGCAACTCGCATGCGAATTGACGATATGCTTCCAATTGCAGAGAAGCTGGATCAAGTGGGCTTTTGGTCCCTAGAATCATGGGGGGGGGCAACGTTTGATTCTTGTATCCGTTTTGTGGGTGAAGATCCTTGGGAACGCATTCGCGAACTAAAAAAAGCTATGCCGAATACGCCTCAGCAAATGTTGTTGCGTGGTCAAAATTTACTTGGCTATCGTCATTATGCCGATGATGTTGTAACTAAGTTTGTTGAGCGAGCGGCAATGAATGGCGTTGATGTGTTCCGTATTTTTGATGCGATGAATGATCCGCGTAATTTAAAAACAGCTATTGAAGCGGTTAAGCAGCAGGGCAAGCATGCGCAAGGCACTTTGTCATACACAAAGAGTCGTGTTCATACGACGCAAAATTGGGTGGATTACGCTAAGACACTTGAAGATATGGGGGCGGACTCCATTGCCATTAAGGATATGTCGGGTATTTTGACGCCGTACGATGCTTTTGAGTTGGTAGGTTTGCTAAAAGCGCAAACTCAATTGGAAGTTCAATTGCATGCTCATGCTACATCTGGCTTGTCTGATATGACGATTCTTAAAGCGATAGAAGCGGGTGTCGATCGGGTTGATACGGCCATTTCTTCAATGTCGATGACATACGGTCATACTGCAACAGAATCTGTCGTGGCGGCATTACAGGGTACAGACCGAGATACTGGGTTGGACCTGACGCTTCTTGAAGAAATTGCGGCTTATTTCCGTGTGGTAAGAAAGAAATACGCAAAATTTGAAGGCTCTCTTCGTGGTACGGACTCACGAATTCTTGTTGCTCAAGTGCCGGGTGGTATGTTGACGAATATGGAAGGTCAGTTAAGAGAGCAGGGCGCAGCGGATAAGTTTGATGAAGTTTTGAAAGAGATCCCTAAAGTGCGTGAAGATTTAGGTTTGATTCCTTTGGTTACACCAACGTCGCAAATTGTGGGCACTCAGGCGGTTTTAAACGTCTTAACGGGTGAGCGTTATAAATCTATTTCGAAAGAAACTGCTGGTATTTTGAAGGGTGAGTACGGTGCGGCTCCTGCAGAGTTTAATAAGGAGCTTCAAGCTCGTGTGTTGAATGGTGCGGAAGCAATTACGTGTCGTCCAGCTGATTTATTGTCTCCTGAGATGGATAAGCTAACAGACGAGTTGCTGAATCTATCAAAAGAAAAAAATATCCAGCTAGCTAATGATCAAATTGACGATGTATTGACCTATGCATTGTTCCCACAGATTGGTTTGAAATTCTTGCAGAATCGTGGGGATGCCAGTGCTTTTGAGCCTGCACCTACGTTAGACGATGTTGTAGAAACTAAAGCGGTGGCGGCAACGTCTGCCTCTTCAAATGAAACGTCTGTTTATACTGTGTCTGTTTCGGGTCAGAGCTTTGTTGTTCAAGTATCTGAAGGGGGAGATGTTAGTAACATTCAGCCTGTTGGCAATGCTGTTACGTCTGCACCTGTAGAAGCGGCGACACAAGTATCTGCGTCAGGCGAAGATGTACCTTCTCCATTATCAGGTAACATTTTTAAAGTGCTTGTATCACCAGGGCAGCAGGTTGAAGAAGGTGATACCGTGATGATTTTAGAAGCCATGAAGATGGAGACAGAAATCTCAGCACCTAAAGCCGGTGTCGTTGGTTCCATTAATGTAAAAGAAGGCGACTCAGTGCAAGTGGGCCAATCACTTCTTACTCTATAAGCTAGGAAAACGTAGATAATGGAAAACAAACTATTAAATCTGTATCACGATACGGGTATTTACCAGTTAGAGCTCGGTCAGTTCGTTATGATCTGTGTGGGGTTGCTGCTGGTTTATTTGGCGATAAAAAAAGGTTTTGAGCCTTTGCTATTGTTGCCGATCGGTATTGGAGCTGTGTTAGTGAATATTCCTGGTGCTGGCTTTATGGCTGCACCTGTTTATGATGCTGCAGGACACATGACGTCTCCTGGTGGTCTCCAATATTATATTTACCATGGCGGCATTGAGACGGGTCTATTTCCACTCATGATTTTCATGGGGGTCGGTGCAATGACGGACTTTGGTCCTATGCTGGCTAACCCCAAAACCCTATTGCTAGGTGCCGCAGCGCAATTCGGTATTTTTGCAACCGTTATCGGTGCTGTTGTGCTGGGTGCTTCGGGGCTAATGGACTTTACTTTAGCGGATGCTGCCGCCATTGGTATTATCGGTGGTGCAGATGGGCCGACTGCTATTTTTGTTGCTAGCCGATTGGCGCCGGATCTTTTGGGGGGTATTGCTGTGGCGGCGTATTCTTATATGGCGCTTGTTCCTCTTATTCAGCCACCCATTATGCGAGCTTTGACATCAAAAGAAGAACGTTCTATTAAAATGGTACAGCTGCGTCCTGTAACAAAGAAAGAGAAAATCATATTCCCAATTGTTGTTGTGATTCTTGTGGCAATGTTTTTGCCATCGGCAGCGCCCTTATTGGGGATGTTTTGTTTTGGCAACTTGATGCGAGAGTGTGGTGTTGTTGACCGATTAAGTGATACCGCACAAAATGCACTAATTAATATTGTAACAATCTTTTTAGGATTGGGTGTTGGTTCTAAACTTAGTTCGGAAGATTTTCTAAATCTAGAGACGTTGGGGATTCTGGGGTTAGGTTTGGTTGCTTTCTCTATCGGTACGGCTGCTGGTATTTTAATGGCTAAGCTGATGAATCGCTTTTCGTCAGAAGCAATTAACCCACTCATCGGCGCAGCCGGTGTGTCAGCAGTGCCTATGGCTGCGCGTGTTGCTAACAAAGTTGGACTGGAATCCAACAAACAAAATTTCTTATTGATGCATGCGATGGGACCTAATGTGGCAGGGGTTATTGGTTCTGCTGTTGCAGCGGGCGTCATGTTGAGTTATGTAGGTGGCTAAACCCTAAATGGTTTATGCTGTTAAAAAGACGCTTCGGCGTCTTTTTTTGTTCACGGTGTTGTGTATTTGATGGTGATATAGGGCGGTTTTAGGCCGTGTGTTAACGGATTTCAATTAAATCGCACATTTCTTCAAAAAAGGGTTGCACTAAATCTGTAGATCCTTAATATACGCCCTCGCTGACACGGACAAGGCTTCAGAGC
>NZ_JAGSSV010000001.1 GCF_018145875.1 Marinomonas vulgaris
CCTGTTGGCTGGGCGATGTCTTTGAGTCCGGATTGTGAGCTCATTAGTAAGGCGCTTATTATGGCTTATGAATTAAGGGGAAAACCTAAGGGAGTAATGTTTCATTCCGATCAAGGCAGTCAGTACACAAGCTTAAAATATCGTCGTTTGCTGTGGCGGTATCAAATGAATCAAAGTATGAGTCGCCGTGGAAACTGTTGGGATAACGCCCCGATGGAGCGTTTCTTTAGAAGCTTCAAAACAGAGTGGATGCCTGAATTAGGTTACCGGACTTTTTTAGAAGCAAAACAGGCGATAACGGATTACATAGTAGGATATTACAGCCAAATCAGACCACATCAGCACAATAGAATGTTGCCACCGAATAAAGCGGAAGAGCTGCACTGGAAAAACTATAAAACCGTGGCCAGTTTTACTTGACCACTACACCTGTAATGACTGAGTTTGAGGATTTTAGCCCTTTTATAAATGTATCTTTATCAGTAGCACCTACATTTAGAAAATTTTGGCCATCACTCGACTCGAAGAGATTTACTTGGCTTATTTGGTCATCATATTTGATTTTAGTAAGATGATTCTTAGTGCTCATCTTCCACTCGCCACCTATAAAGTTAGCCTTATTGAATCCAATAAACGCCCAATACTGATTATCGGTATTGCAGCCTACACCTATCCATGATCTAGCATCTGTATAGGGGAAAGATAAAATTTTTATCGGTGGAAAGCTGTCTGATGTGGCGTAGTAAGACTCATTGGTTGCCATAGGGTCATTTTGTTGTAAGGTCACATTCCAGCTACCTGCCACAGCTGTTAAAGAAGAGCAAAAACATGCTGAAATTACTAAACCCTTAAAACTAAAAATCATCCTTAACCTCGATCTTTTATAAAGTTCCCAATGATAATGTACCAAAAAGCTAGGTTTGGCTAAACACAAATTATTCAAATACACTTTTTATAGATCATTGAGTACAACATCAAGGTAAAGCTTATCACGGTTGAAAAGCGAAACACTCTAAATAGACGTCTAAAAATGATGCCGCTTCACTGGGTTCAATAAACCAGAAACCCGCAGGAGAAATTTGAGAAGTGTAATAAAATGATGCCATGGTCTCATAAAATAAAAATCTCTTGATTTACAAGGCTTTTATATTTTTTTGGTGGTGAGCAAGAAACCGCCCTATTGTGTCGGAAAAGAATGAATTTTCGGAAGCCCTAAAGAAGTAAAAAAAACAGAAAATACTATATATTAGTACCTTACTAAAGTGGATTGGATTAGAAAATAGGGCAAGCAACAAAGAACTTTATAGTTTGCAGATCGTTTGCAGATACAAAAAAGCCCCGACATTGTGAATGATCACTAACTGTCGAGGCCTTATAAATTGGTAGGACTAGGCGAATTCGAATCGCCGACCTCTACCATGTCAAGGTAGCGCTCTAACCAACTGAGCTATAGTCCTAAAAAGTGTTGGCTATTATACTCACGGACTTAGGTTTGACAAGTCTTTGTTGCTGTTTTTTTATGTCTTTATTTTTAAACGGATTATTCGACAATCGGCACCAGCAATTCGTGGCCAATCACTTCATCGATGAGGTGATAAGGCACCTTATATTTTTTACCTTTAAAGGTCACTAATGCGAACTCATAACACATTTCAACCACAGTGCAATTAACAATGACGCCGTTGTCGATCACTCGCACTATGTTGTAATTTCTCAGGGTAACAGCCATATCAATCTCCTTTTAAGATTCGCCAACATCTTTGAGTTTTTTCTGCAATTGACGAATTTGATCGCGATACCCAGCAGCGAGTTCGAATTTCAGTTCTTCCGATGCTTGCATCATTTCTTTTTGCAATTGAATCATAGCTTTGCGCACTTGAGCCACGTCTTCCATGCTTTCCACTTGGTAATCTTTGGCGGTTTCAGCGACTTTTTTGGTTTTACTGCCCCGCTTTCCAGCGCCTGGATTGTAAGCGCCTTCCATGATGTCTTCGACCGATTTGGTAATACCGGTTGGAGTGATACCGTGCTCTTGATTATAAGCTTGCTGCTTTTCTCGGCGACGCTCTGTTTCGTTGATGGCACGCTCCATGGAGCCGGTAATACGATCGGCATAAAGAATGGCCTTACCATTCACGTTTCGAGCAGCTCGTCCTATGGTTTGAATCAGTGATTTTTCTGAACGTAAAAAACCTTCTTTATCAGCATCAAGAATGGCGACCAAACTCACTTCCGGAATATCCAGACCCTCTCGTAATAAGTTGATTCCCACCAACACATCAAACTCACCTAATCGTAAATCTCGGATGATTTCCACTCGTTCTACTGTATCGATATCGGAATGCAAATACCGCACACGGATACCATGCTCGTTTAAATAATCACTTAAATCTTCCGCCATACGCTTGGTGAGTGTGGTAACGAGAACGCGCTCCCCGATAGGAACTCTAAGGTTAATTTCTGACAACAAATCATCCACTTGTGTCGTCACCGGACGCACCTCTAAGATAGGATCAATAAGCCCTGTTGGACGCACAATTTGCTCCACTACCCAATCTTGATGCTCTTCTTCATACTTACCTGGCGTCGCTGATACAAAAATAGTTTGTGGCTTAATTTGCTCCCACTCTTCAAAACGCATTGGTCGGTTATCAAGGGCTGAAGGCAAACGAAAACCGTATTCCACTAGGTTTTCTTTGCGCGATCGGTCGCCTTTGTACATGGCACCAATTTGCGACACGGTAACGTGGGACTCATCGATAACCAATAAAGCATTGGCTGGTAAATAGTCGAATAAAGTTGGTGGCGGCGCGCCCTCTTCTCGCCCTGACAAGTAACGAGAATAGTTTTCTATACCAGAGCAGTAGCCAAGCTCTTGCATCATCTCCAAATCATAACGTGTACGCTGCTCAAGACGCTGCAACTCAACCAATTTATTCATCGATTTTAGCTGCTCAAGCCGCTGATCTAACTCCACTTTAATGCGCTCAATGGCAGCTTGAACGGTTTCCTTGGGAGTCACATAGTGCGTTTTTGGATAAATGGTAATACGGGGGACTTTTCGGATGGTTTTGTTGGTTAATGGCTCGATCATCGACAAACTTTCCACTTCGTCATCAAAAAGTTCTATACGAATGGCCGTGTCTTCCGAATCGGCAGGAAATACTTCAATCACGTCACCTCTGACACGAAAATTCCCTCGTTCCAATACTAAGTCGTTGCGAGTGTATTGCAATTCTGCCAAGCGACGCAGCACGTCTCGTTGATCAATTCGCTCGCCGCGATCAAGGTGCAACATCATTTTCAAATAGGATTGTGGATCACCCAAACCGTAAATCGCCGATACTGTAGCGACTATGATAACGTCTTCACGCTCCAACAAGGCCTTGGTGGCCGACAATCGCATTTGCTCAATATGCTCGTTTACGGACGCATCTTTTTCAATGAAGGTATCCGATGCGGCCACGTAAGCTTCAGGCTGGTAATAATCGTAATACGAGACAAAATATTCAACAGCGTTATGGGGGAAGAATTCTTTGAATTCACCATAAAGCTGGGCGGCAAGGGTTTTGTTATGTGCCATTACAATCGTTGGGCGCCTTACCTGTGAGATCACATTTGCTACTGTGTAAGTTTTACCAGACCCCGTTACACCAAGTAGTGTTTGATGAGCGAGACCGGCCTCCACACCACGGACCAATTTTTCAATGGCTTTTGGTTGATCGCCAGCCGGAGAATACGATGATACAACTTGAAATTCTTGCGACACGAACTTTCCCTAAGCTTTACAGTTGGCCATTGAGATTAGCAAAAATTGCCCGATACGTCTGGTTTTTCCTGCCTTGCAAAGATTCTCCCTCATCATAAATTCATTTTTTGTGCACATTTTAAAACTTTACTAATCCAAGACCTATCGATAACATTAAAAACTAAGCTTATATCAAAAAAGAAAAACAAAATAAAAACTTATATAAATATCTCTACCAACCTAACAGAGACGACTTATGACAACACTTGAGAAATACCTTCCCGCTTTGGTCTGGCTGAAAGATTACCGAGTAGCCGATTTAAAGCACGATTCGGTTGCCAGCTTGGTTTTCACCATCATGGTTATTCCTCAGAGTTTGGCATATGCCATGTTGGCAGGTCTTCCGGCGATTACCGGTTTGTACGCCAGTATTTTGCCATCTGTTCTTTACTCTCTCTTTGGTACTAGCCGCACATTGGCTGTCGGCCCTGTGGCACTGACCTCTGTGATGACCGCTTCTGCCGTGTTGCCCTTTGCTGTGTCTGGCAGTGAACATTACGCCAGCATCGCTATTTTGCTGGCTTTTATGTCTGGTGTGTTTTTATTGGTATTGAGCTTTTTAAGACTGGGTTTCTTGACCAATTTGCTTAGTCATCCGGTGATTTCGGGTTTCATTAGTGCCTCCGCTTTACTGATTATCATTGGGCAAATCAAATACTTCCTCGGAGTAGAATCCCAAGGTGACACTCTTATTCCACTGATGACAAGCCTTTACGCTCATGCTGATCACACCCACTTACCAACACTGTTATTAAGTATTTTCTGCATCGCGTCGCTATTGTTAATAAAGCGCTATTTTGGGCATTTTTTAACCTTCATCGGCTTACCAACAGCGACCGTCAAGTTATTTGAAAAGTCAGGGCCAGTGGTTGTGGTGGTCGTAACGACCTTAATTGTCGCCATCTTGTCTTTAGATCAAATGGGGGTAGCAGTGATTGGTACTGTTCCGACGACACCACCTACGATCAACTTAGACCTTATCAGTTGGCAAATGGCTAGAGACTTATTGCCCAGTGCCTTTTTAATCACCATTGTTGGCTTTATCGGTTCGGTCTCTGTCGCTCAGTCTTATGCTGCCAAACGACGCCAGGATATTGACCCGAATCAGGAACTGGTTGGCCTTGGTTTAGCTAATATTGGTTCTGCACTTAGTGGTGCATTTCCCGTCACAGGCGGCTTTTCAAGAACTGTGCTCAACGCTGACTGTGGCTCAAAAAGCCCAATGACGGGCATAATCACGGCCTTCCTAATTTTATTAACCTTATTGTTTCTCACGCCGGTCTTTTATTACTTACCTACGACCATTCTTGCTGCGATCATTTCGATTTCAATGTCAAAACTGATCAGCGTCGCCGATTTAAAAGAACTATGGCAGTTTTCAAAAAAGGAAGCCTGCTTACTAATAGTCACCTTCTGTGTCGTCATGTTTGAAGGCATGGAGACAGGATTAATAGTGGGTGTCGTCCTATCGATCTTATTTTTCTTGTGGCACACCAGTCATCCGCACATTGCCATTGTAGGTCGCGTACCTGGCACAGAGCATTATCGGAATGTGCAACGCTTTGAAGTAGAAACCCACAGCAAGGTACTTACAGTTCGAATCGATGAGAATTTGTTTTTTGCCAATGCTCGCGTTTTCGAAGAAAAGTTGCAAAGCTTGGTGTCTCAAAATAAAGATCTTCAACACCTTGTACTCATGTGTACCGCTGTCAATATGATAGATGCCAGTGCACTGCAAAGTTTAGAGAAAGTGGTAGTCCGTCTTGCTGATGCGGGGGTAAAAGTTCACTTATCAGAAGTGAAAGGGCCAGTCATGGACAAACTCATAGGCTCAATTTTACTGACTAACTTAAGTGGTAAGGTCTTCCTTACGCAGCATCAAGCCATTACAGAATTGACTCAACAATAAGCACGCAGGGTTATCCTTGAGTCAATCTGTTCTGTATGAATGCTTTATTGCTCGACATCACTCATCGTCATTTCCTCATTACCATCAAGGGGAACGACACGAAGCAAGGCTTGGTTTCGTGTTACCAACACCTCTCCAATGCCTTTTACTTGGGTAAGTTGAGACAAAGATTCAAAGGGGCCATTCATCTCTCGGTACGAGACAATGGCCTCAGCTTTCATTGTACCCACACCCGACATGACTGCAGCAAACTCGCTGGCTGTCGCCGAATTAATGTCTAAAGGGGTAGCAGCAAAAAGCGAAAAAGGTACTAATAACAGAGAAAAGATAAGCAGTGAACGGGTAACGCAGGAACGAAAAACACGTGCGACATGAGTCATAATAAACATCCTTTTAATAAGCTTCATGATAGAAGTGGCCATCTTGGCCATAAAAAAAACCACTCACTGATTGGACATTATGCCAATCAACAAGTGGTTTTAGAGTAAAAGGTTTTTAACAGAACTTCAACTATTGGAAAGCGTGATTTACAAACTCACACCCAAGCTTTTATTCGCTTGAGTTAACGCCTCGATAGGGTCGATAGCCTGCGTAATAGGTCGACCCATAACAAGATAATGGCTGCCAGCGGCCATGGCTTCGGCTGGCGTCATAATACGTTTTTGGTCACCACTGTCTGAACCTGCAGGGCGAATGCCTGGGGTGACCAACACAAAGTCTTTACCAAGCTCAGTCGACAACATAGACGACTCTTGAGCCGAACACACCACACCGTCCATACCAGACGATTTTGCTAATGTCGCCAAGCGTTTTACATGTTGCTCTGGCGTTGCGTCAATGCCCACTTCTAAAAGATCGGATTGATCCATACTGGTCAATACCGTTACTGCAATCAATAAAGTTTTGTTATCGGCTCGCTGTTGCAAGGCATTTGCAGACGCTTCCATCATGCGACGGCCACCTGTCGCATGCACATTGACCATCCACACACCTGCCGCTGCAGCGACACTCACCGCATTGGCAACGGTATTAGGAATATCGTGAAATTTTAAGTCTAGAAAAACATCAAAATCGAGCTTATGTAGAGCATCTAATATGGCAGGACCCGAGGTCGTAAACAGCTCTTTACCCACTTTGACTCGACATTGGCTTGGATCAAGTCGCTTCGCCATTTCGATCGATTGCGCCATGGTTGGATAATCTAAAGCAACCACAATAGGGGATTGGCAGTTCATTCGGTATCCTCTTTCTCAATTATTGTCTATCGGTTTACGTTATTTTGTAGCAAGGCATTACTCACCTTCTAAGCCGTGAATAGGCTTAACAACCCCCCAGTTCTTGCAACTAGGGCATTGCCAATGTAACTGGTGGCCAGAAAAACCACATTGGCGACATTGGTATTTATGCTTGGCTTGCACCAACTGATCAATCAGCTCATACAACACCGCCAAATGTTGTTGGTTGTAACCTTGGGAATCCGTTAACTGCAAACTGATCAACTCTTTAAAGCCTTTAATCGTAGGGTGCAACCTAAGTTGCTCAACCAAAAACATTTCAGCGTAGTCTTGATCGGTTTCTAAGTAATGCTGCACCAAAGCGACAATTAGAGCGGTAGACGGTTTTTTCTGATTGTATTCTTGCAAAAATTTAATATAACCACTGCTGCCCCAAACCTTCTGGTAAGACTCTTTTAGCTTGGGAAGAATAACAGAAATGAACTCAGGGTCTTGTTCCGCTGCATGCTTCAATTCTTTGATGGAATCCCTATGTCGGCCTTGTCCACTGAGCACATCCGCCGCGCCAATACTGGCACGAACACAGGTTGGATCAACCTCTAGCGCATCTTTATAATGCTGATACGCAGCTTTCCACTGCTCTTTTTTCTGTAATTCTTGGGCCATTTCACAATGAAAATGCCCCAAGCGTTTGATTTCTTTTTTACTCGTGGTGGTTTTAATTAACTCGTCGCCAATCTGAATGGCTTTATCCCAGCTTTGTTCAAATTCATAAAGATCGACCAGCAAAGATAAGATTTTCGGTTGGAATTCGCTTTTCTTCGACGTGGACGCCATATTAAGCAGGAGACGCCCTGCTCGATCCAACAAGCCAGCCGACATAAAATCACTCGCCAGTTCGAGCTGCACCATGCGCATCTCGCGTTCAGAGATCTCGGGGCGCGCCAATAGATTTTGATGAATATTGATGGCTTTTTGTATTTCGCCTTTTTTACGAAATAAATTACCAAGTGTTAAGTGGATATCGAAGGTGTCGGAATTAACTTCTAAGGAATCGACAAAGGCGTCAATCGCCTCTGAATGCTGATCGTTAAGAAGATGGTTTAGACCACGAAAATAGTCATTGGGGATGCTTTTTTTCAGTGGCTTATTCTTTTTGGTCGAATTTTTTCGGCCCATTGCCCAGCCCACAAAGAGCGCGACAAACAGTACCAAAAACAACCCAATTTCGGTCAACTCAATTACTCCTTGCCAACAGAAAGCTCTTTGGTAATTGAGACTTTTCGCAAGGCATCGACTTCATTACGGGTTTTTTCATATTTTCGAGTGAGTACTCGAATCTGACGTTCACTGCGTAAAAAAGCCACCGAACTGACAAGAAGTGCCACGCAAGCCCCCACCGTAAAGGCAAGAATCATGTAAAGGGCGACACTGAGCTGTGGACCTTGCCAAAAAACAAGATCTAAAGAAATGATTTGTGGATTACGGATGGCAAAAAAAACACCCACGGCAAGAAAGAAAACAACAAAAACAATATAAATAATTCTTTTCAGCCACTTAAGCATAAGGCAACCTATCAAAAATAGAATGACAATATTATGCCGTCATAGCAAAGAGATTTCGAGGCATAAGAAAAATTTAGTTAAGCTCGTCAGGCTCGACTTCAGGTAAGTTTACCAACTCTCTCAGCTCTTTACCTGGCTTAAAATGAGGAACATATTTTGCGCTCAGCTCAACGGAATCCCCAGTCTTAGGGTTTCTACCGATTCTTGGCGCACGATAATGCAGAGAAAAACTCCCAAAGCCCCTGATCTCTATGCGCTCTCCATTCGCCAAAGAATCAGACATATGATCAAGCATCGCTTTAATAGCTTGTTCAACATCCTTTACCGGCAAATGAGATTGCTGATCGATTAGCAGCTCTATCAGCTCAGATTTTGTCATTACTGTCCTCGCGACTATATTTTGACCACAATGTAAGACTAGCTAAATTCAGAAAGAAAGCAATAAGTTAACGCACTTTGAGGCTTTTTTTACTGATTTTATTCTACCCTAATAGTGAATATTACTCATGGGAGCATTCTACCGCTAGCGTACAAGCCTTCTAGCTTTTATAATATTGCGCATAATCAACACATTGGAAGAGATAATAATGAGCTATAACAAAATTCCTGCAGGCAAAGATGCACCAAACGACATCAACGTTATCATCGAAATCCCAGCACAAGCCAATCCAGTAAAATACGAAGTTGACCACGAATTAGATGCTTTGGTCGTTGATCGTTTTATGACAGCACCTATGTTTTATCCAGCAAACTATGGTTACGTTAACCACACACTTGCTGACGATGGCGACCCAGTCGACGTATTGGTTATCACACCTTACCCTGTGGTACCTGGCTCTGTCATTCGCTGCCGCCCAGTGGGTGTGTTAAACATGTCTGACGAAGCGGGCATGGACGCAAAATTGGTTGCCGTACCTCACGAAAAACTGAGCAAAGAATACGGTCATATTCAAGACGTGAACGACATTCCTCAGTTACTACGCGATCAAATTGAACATTTCTTCGAAAATTACAAAACCCTTGAAAAAGGTAAGTGGGTAAAAGTAGAAGGTTGGGCAAACGCTGACGAAGCGAAAAAAGCCATTGTTGAAGGCATCGAAGCTTACAACGCGCAATAATACAAAACCTGCACGCTGGCTGAGAAGTCAGCGAGTAACAGACCTAAAAAAACCGATTTTTAAAATCGGTTTTTTTGTTTTTGTACCATTGATTTTTACCTAGTTACGACTCTTGTGAATCCAAGAAGCGCTCGGCATCCAGCGCCGCCATACAGCCGGTTCCCGCTGAGGTAATGGCTTGACGATAAATATGATCTGACACATCGCCAGCAGCAAAAACCCCTTCAATGCTGGTTTGAGTTGCGTTGCCATGAGAACCAGACTGAACCGACAAGTAACCGTCTTTCATATCAAGCTGCCCTTGAAAAATATCCGTGTTTGGCTTGTGACCAATAGCAACAAACACACCCGCCGCCGCAATGTCTTTTGTTTCGCCGGTTTGGGTATTTTTAATGCGCACGCCCGTTACACCAGCGTCGTCACCCAAAACTTCATCCAATTCAGCAAACCACTCAATGTTCACATTGCCATTTTTAGCTTTTTCTAACAGCTTGTCTGACAAAATTTTCTCAGAGCGGAACTTATCACGACGATGTATCACGGTCACGGTTTTCGCAATATTCGCCAAGTACAAAGCCTCTTCTACCGCTGTATTACCGCCACCAATTACCACAACGTCTTGGTTACGATAGAAAAATCCATCACACGTGGCGCAGGCTGATACGCCCTGCCCCATAAATTTGGTTTCGCTTTCTAAGCCAAGGTATTGCGCGCTCGCCCCTGTTGCAATAATCAAGGCATCACATGTGTAGGCACCGCTGTCACCTTCTAAGCGGAACGGACGATTTTGCAGGTCAACTTTGCTCACATGGTCAAAAATGATCTCTGTTTCAAAGCGCTCTGCATGCTTACGCATACGCTCCATTAACTCTGGACCTTGCACGCCTTGATCATCGCCAGGCCAATTATCAACTTCGGTCGTGGTGGTCAACTGTCCGCCCATTTGCATACCGGTAACCATCACTGGATTCAAGTTCGCACGAGCCGCATACACCGCCGCTGTATAGCCTGCAGGGCCAGAACCTAAAATCATTAACTTAGCGTGTTTTACATCGCTCATGCTGTTGCTCCTAAAATCAAAATTAGCCAGACTCTTTACAAAAAGAAAGTCGGCAAGTATCTATATCGTAAATGGTAACGAAAAAGTTCTGAGAATTTTAGCGAAATATACTTATCACTAAAATAGGGTCTATCTATGAGTTTTCAAGTAAGAATAGAGAAACTCAAGTGCAGGCTTGGCATTTTGGGTCTTGAGTTAAGGTCAATTCTCGCCAACGTCCTGTAAAGCCATCAAAGAGTCGTAAAGCACCGTGTTTTACTTCACCGCAGCCACTGGCAATTTTTAACGTTTCCAACGCTTGAAACACGCCTAACATGCCAACAACGGGGGAAATAATGCCACTTTCGTTGCAGCTTAACTGTTGGTCAGATAGCTCAGGATACAGGCATTCATAACAGGGAGAGCCTTGCTCATGGTACAAAAAACTGATCAATTGCCCTTCCCAACGAATTGCCGCTGCACTGACTAAAGGGGTGCTTTGTATCAAACAAGCTTGGTTAATGCTTTGTCGTGCAGAGAAATTATCTGTGCAATCCAGCACAATATCTGCTTCCGCGACGGCTTGTTGTAATACGCTCCCTTCCAGTCGCTGGGCTATCGTACGAACCAACACCGCTGGGTCCTTCTTAGTAATTTGTTGAGCGGCAGCGACCACTTTATCCAGTCCTAATTGGCTCTCGTCATATAATACCTGACGGGGTAAATTGCTCAGCTCTAACTGATCGCCATCGGCTAAGATCAATGAGCCCACGCCCGAAGCGGCCAAATAGGTCGATGCTATATTGCCCAATCCACCTAGGCCAATAACCAATACCTTGGCTTGGCCCAGTTTCAATTGCCCTTCAATATCAAAATTTGGCAACAATAATTGTCGGCTATAACGATCTAACTCTGATTCGTTCATTTTCACCCTACTTTCTTTTGGTCTATTCTGCCCGACTGGTCAATTCTTTGCTAAACTCGCTCTATTATTCATTTCACGAGCATCAAAATGAAGTTTCCCGGCAGACGCAAACTTAAACACTATTTTCCGGTTTCTCAACCCAAACCGATTTTACCCACTTCAGAAGTCCGTCCCGACAAGGACACCTATGTTGTCGGTTTGGATGAAACCATTGTCGATGTGGTGGCGAATGTTACCGATGCTTTTTTAATAAAATTCGGCATCAAAAAGGGACTCTCGAACTTAGTCGATGCCGACACAGCGGCAGCTATTTTTGTTGAGCTCACTGCGGAACAATGCATTTCCGATCATTTTGCCGGCGGCACAATCGGTAACACTATTCACAATTATTCGGTACTCGCCGATGATAAATCTGTTTTGCTGGGTGTTATGTCGGCCAATATTGGCTTAGGTTCGCCAGCTTACCATTATATTTGCCACACTAGCAGCAAAGTCGATATGAACCATTTACAAGGCGTTGCCGGTGATATTGGTCGTGGTATTACCTTGATCACACCCGATGGCGAACGTACCTTTGCGATTGCCCCCGGCGACATGGACGAGTTAGATGCAGACCATATCCCTGAAAGCATTGTGGCAGGCGCAGCGGCGTTGGTCACTTGCGCTTACCCTTTACGCCATCAGGGAAAGCCCATCAAACAGGCTATGATTCAGGCACTGCAATACGCCCATCAAAATCAAGTACCTACCGTATTGACACTGGGTACCTCCCATCTTGTGGAAGAACACAGAGATGAGCTGCTATCTTTGATCAAACAATACATCAATGTCTTGGCCATGAATGAATTGGAAGCCGAAGCTTTAACAGGGCTATCAGACCCACTCGAGGCCGCTAGCGAAATTTTAAATTATGTCGACATTGTATTGCTCACCGCTGGCCCTGAAGGCATGTACCTTTGCGGTCATACGGAAGATGAAATGAAGCGTGAAACCACTAACCCAATCAAATCAGGACGATTGGCCGATTTTAATCGCTGGGAATTTAGTCGACCTATGCTACGAGAAGCCTGCCAGCATCCGATCAAGGTCTTTTCACACATCGACCCATACATGGGTGGCCCTGAGAAAATACGCAACACAAACGGCGCCGGAGACGGTGCTTTGTCAGCATTATTACACGACATTTCGGCCAATCATTTT
This sequence comes from Marinomonas vulgaris, assembly GCF_018145875.1. Taxonomy (GTDB): domain Bacteria; phylum Pseudomonadota; class Gammaproteobacteria; order Pseudomonadales; family Marinomonadaceae; genus Marinomonas; species Marinomonas vulgaris. Next base: position 12,800 of record NZ_JAGSSV010000001.1, read on the forward strand.
CATAAGAGCGCCATGCCAAATTCCACCAAACATCTCGCGCCATTCTTGGCGTATTCGTCTTTTGCGCAAATCTGCAAATACGCCAATCGCGTCAGTTATGAAATTTTAGCTCAAAACGCGTCGCGTTTATCCCGTGGTTTACCAGAGCGCGAAGACAGTTTAGAAGAAGCGTATTGGGAAAAATAATCAAAAAATAACGGCAGCGTTCTAATTCACAGACATAAAAAAACCATCCGCAGATGGTTTTTTTTGTTTTGCTCGTCAAAGGTCAGTTAACTCATTGCAGAGATGCCCAGCGCTTCATTGCGCTCAAACATACGATCCAATTCGAGCAAAATCACCAACTCTTCGTCTTTTTGATATACACCTTGAATAAACATCAGGGCTTCATCATTGCCGACGCTTGGACTCTGTTCAATTTCGCCTTGGTATAAATAAAATACTTCTTGAACCGCATCCACTAGCAAGCCTACTTGCTCACCATCGTGTTCGATAATAATGATGCGTGTGTCATCAGAAATAGTGCATTCAGGCAAGCTAAAACGCACTCGCGTATCCACAACGGTAACCACGTTACCGCGCAAATTCACGATACCCAACACATAAGAAGGCGCGCCTGGAACCGGGGCAATTTCGCTATAACGCAATACTTCTTTAATCTGCATGACGTTGATACCGTAGGTTTCGTCAATCAGCTTAAAAGTAAGGTACTGCAACAACTCGCCTTTTTTACTTTCAGATAAGGCTTTCCCGTTTTCTTTGATAGGCGCTAGTTCAGACATGGCTCACATCCGTATTCAATTTAATTAAGGTGGCATAAAAAAACTCACCACAAGATTGCTTTAGCTTACAACAATTTGTGATGAGTCTACGAGCAAAATTAAGTAACAATTAGTTGTCTTGTTGAATACCAACAATGGTCCAATTTGCCTTTGGATCAGACATGTTCTTCTCTAGGTGCCAAATTTCATTGGTGTCAGACGTTTCATCGCCTTCTTTGATCCAGCCAGAGAACTTCAATGAAATGGACGCAATCGAGCCGATAAACTCACCACGAACCAATTCAGCCATCAAAGAAACCACTTCTGTACGAGGTTTGTTGTCACCATGAGTAGCACGCTCTGTTACCAACATGTTGTAAAGTTCAGGGCTTACATAATCAAGAATTTCATCAAAATTGTTGTCGTCCCATGCTTTTTGCAAGTTGATGTAGTGGTTTTTAGCTTCTTCAACAAACGCTTGCTCGTTGAAGCCAGGTGGAAGTTTGATGTCAGGCTCAGCACCAAAACCACTCATGCCAGACATAGGCGAAGGTTGAACATTATCGCGCGTCGAATTAGGCATTTCGCGGAACATGTTATTTGTTCCCGCTGCATTGGCTTGCGCGGCTGCACGACGCTTTGGCGCAATGAAAAACTTGTACACTAAGAAACCAATCACGGCGAACAACAAGATGTCACCAAATGAAATGCCTTCAAATGCACCGCCGCCAAGCAAGGTCGCAAACAAGCCACCCAATAGCAGACCACCTAATAGACCGCCACCTAAGCCACCCAAGAAACCAGGTTTTTTAGCGCCCGCAGCGGCATTCGTTGTACTGTTGGTATTTGTCGTCGCGCTTTTAGGTTTAGAAACAGAAAAGCTTTTGCCAAAGCTCTTACCACCGCCAAACTTCTTAGCTTGCACGTCAGCACTGTAACCGCCGGCACCTATTGCTAAAACAAATGCCATAAACATGGCAAATACTGTCGTTTTCACAAACACTCTCCTTTAATTAAAATTCACTAGACCTACGGCGTTGCGCAGATCTGCAATCCGACCACGGGCACGAGCTCGTGCTTTTTCTGCCCCAGCTTGTAAGATCTCTTCTACATGAGCTGGATTGGCGATAAGTTCAAGATACTTTTCACGTGGCTCGCTAAGTTGACCATTCACTAGGGTGAAAAGTTCCTTCTTCGCTTCGCCCCATGCAATGCCATCTGCAAATTTCTGACGCATCTCTTGAGTTTGTTCTGGTGTTGCAAAGGCTTGATAAATTTCAAACACGGTAGAATCGCTCGGATCTTTCGCTTCACCAGGCTCTAACAAGTTGGTTTTGATCTTATTGATGCCCTTTTGCAGCTTTTTCTCTGTATCGAACAAAGGAATGGTGTTGTTGTAGCTTTTGCTCATTTTGCGGCCATCTAGTCCCTTCAAAATAGAGCCTTCTTCGCCAACAACCGCCTCTGGCAGAACAAAATGCTCACCAAATAAATGGTTAAAACGGCCGGCAATATCGCGCGCCATTTCAATGTGTTGAATCTGATCACGACCGACTGGTACCTTGTGCGCGTTAAACGTCAAAATATCCGCGGCCATTAACACGGGATAGCAAAATAACCCCATGGTAATACCAAAATCTGGGTCTTGCTCATTGGCAAGGTTTTCATCCACCGCACCTTTATAAGCATGGGCACGGTTCATCAGACCTTTCGCCGTCACACACGTCAGTAGCCAATTCAGCTCAGAGATTTCTGGAATATCCGATTGACGATAAAAAGTGGCTTTGTCTGTGTCTAACCCACACGCTAGCCAGGTAGCAGCAATTTCTAATCGAGACTGTTTAACACGCTCTGGATCTTGGCATTTGATCAAAGCATGGTAGTCCGCCAAAAAAAAGTAAGACTCTGTGTTCTCTTGACGGCTTGCTTCGATCGCAGGGCGAATGGCGCCCACATAGTTTCCTAGGTGTGGCGTGCCTGTGGTGGTTACACCGGTTAAAACAATTTCTTTGGTCATTGCAGTGTCTCTTTCCTGTGATCAGTCAATATCAAAAAATAGATGCGTTGGTATCAAAATGCGCGCCTACATTAGCATAAAAATCTGATCGCAAGCACAACCCCATGCAATTAATCATAAATTCAATCGGCCTCTTCGGTCGCTATAAACCTCACCACTTACAAAATAATTTCACGCCGGTAATCCTTCACCTCAACATCTAGGAATATCCCAAGTAACTCGGCATCATGCAACAATTGCTGCTCATCTCCGTGGTTCAAAATATTAATCCGGCGACCATGCTGAGTGAGCAAGTTCAGCTCAAAACAGCCATAACTCAACCCATGCTTGCTTTGAATAACTTTATTATTGATTTGCAAAGAAACGATATGCTCTAACGTCACATTATGATCTTTGTGGTTGTCAAAACAATTTGTTGTCTTATCAAAACGAGAACGGCGTAAGAAGGGCTGAATCAGTGCAATACCAAATGTTCCTATGGCAATACCAAAACCACCCAAAAACACGGCTAAATCATAACGATCCGGCATTCTCAACAAAGACACTGCCAGCCCAAATAAGAAAACGCCAACTACAATGTAAATCATACAAAAAGACATGGCACTGATGGTGGGTTTTAAATAAGCAAGATCGCCTTTTATCACCAGCTTATGGGACAAAAATTCTGGGCCATTTTTCAGGATAGTCCGCTCTAAATTAACAATACAAGAATCGTTTTCATTCATATTGTTCTCAATATCATGTGGGTGCATTTATACAGAAACACAAATGAAAAGAGCCCACCGAAGTGAGCTCTTTCAAAAAACCAAACATGATAAGCATGTATGGTGATTGTTTTATTTTTTGTATGCCTTAATTTCGCCAGATTTTACTCGAGCAATAAAAGAATGTAATTCTTTTTTCACTACAGGCATCAAGAAGTACAAACCAATAATATTGAAAATTGACATAGCGAAAAGAGCCGCATCAGAGAAGTCAATCACGGCACTAAATTGGATAGTCGCCCCTATGACAACAAAAATACAGAAAAGGATTTTAAACGCTAACTCTGACCCTTTACTTTCACCAAACAAATAAGTCCATGATTTAAGACCGTAGTAAGACCACGAAATCATCGTAGAAAAAGCAAACAAGACTACCGCCAACGCCAATAAATATTTAAAAATACCGGCTGTTGCAGTGAAAGAAGCCGCTGTTAGCGTTACGCCCGTCAAACCAGAGCCATCGTATGGACCTACATTTAAACCTGCAATGGTAATAACCAACGCCGTCATGGTACAAATCACCACAGTATCAACAAAAGGCTCTAACAATGAAACTAAACCCTCAGTGATTGGCTCTTTGGTTTTTACCGCAGAGTGAGCGATGGCCGCAGAACCAACACCAGCCTCATTCGAGAAAGTCGCGCGTTTCAAACCTTGGATAAGTGCACCAATAAAACCACCAGCCACACCAGCACCAGTGAAGGCACCTTCAAAGATAGCGCTAAAAGCCGCACCAACTTGCCCAATGTTAGCAATAATAACGATCAACGCCATACCAATGTAAAGAGCCGCCATCCAAGGAACAATTTTCTCTGTTACCGATGCGATAGAAGGCATGCCTCCAACAATAACCGAAAATACCAACGCCGCTAACACAACACCAGTAATAACGCCAAACTCACTGGGCACATTAAACGCGTAAGACAACATAGCGTGGGCTTGGTTAGCCTGAAACATGTTACCCGCACCTAATGCTGCCAAAATACACATCAGCGCAAAACCAACAGCCAGAATCTTACCTAAACCGCCTAAACCTTTTTCTTTTAGACCTTGGCTTAGGTAATACATTGGACCACCCGAAACCGCACCAGAAGGCAACACTGTTCTGTATTTAACACCTAATGTACATTCACAAAACTTAGACGCCATGCCAAGTAGACCACATAAGATCATCCAAAACGTCGCACCGGGGCCACCAATGGCGAGGGCAGCACCCACACCCGCGATGTTACCAAGACCAACCGTACCGGAAAGCGCTGTTGTAAGTGCCTGAAAATGCGACACCTCACCATCTTCTTTCGCATTAGGGTCTGTGTACTTTCCTTTAACAATATTGATCGCCAGACCAGCCTGTCTGAACTGCACAAAGCCAAAGTAAAGCGTAAAAATAAACGCCGCAAACAACAACCAACCCACGATAAGAGGAAAATTGGCTTCTCCTACTGGCACGCTTTTAAAAATCAAGCTCACAAACCAGCCAGTGTAATCGCTAAAAAAGCCATCAACAAAGCTACTAAAGGAAGCAACGCTTTCTTTAAACGAACCCGCCTCCTCTGCAAAAGCACTGGTACTAAAGGCTAACATTAGCCCTAGCATAGTCTCTCGTATTTTATTCATAATGATTTCCTTTAATATAAAAATAAGTGTCTGTTACCGTCTCTTCGTATCGGTTTTAAAAACGTGAATAAAAAATGAGACAGGTGCAACGTAATAAAAAACATAATGGTGAAGATAAGAAGCCGCAAAAAAATCCCCAATAGTGCTTGTGACATTTTTTGCACTCTTAAGGCACATGAAAAAACCATGCCAAAAAAACCTTATAATTCACCTAAAAATCAATAAATTACGCAACTAACGTAACACTCAAACCATCATTATGCACCAAAAAAGAACAATTCAGACTAATAGGGCAAAAACAGTGCACCAATATCCGTATTCAATTTCCCCATAGTGCTTCATTAAGCCCTGAATAGCGCTCTATTTGCGTCTGAGTCGCCACTCGAATCAAATGACTGCCGCCCCACAAAGTGAATGCGAACTTAGCTCGAGTGATCCCCGTGTACAATAATTCTTTCGTCAATACTGGCGAGGGCGACAACGGAAGCAGCAAGGCCACCTGATCAAATTCCGATCCTTGTGATTTGTGCACCGTCATCGCAAAAACCACTTCGTACTCACTTAAACGGCTCGGCAACAAGCCCGTAAAAGACCCATCAGGTTGCATAAACCAAACCCTCAAACGCTGACTTTCGTCTGGCATACACAATCCAATGTCCCCATTAAACAATCCCAAAGAAGCGTCGTTTCGCGTCAGCATCACCGCTTTTCCCGGATACCACACGTGAGGATCTTTAATACGGCCACGCTGATAAAAATACAATTCAAGCTGTGCATTAACCTTTTCGACTCCAAATTCTCCTTGGCGCACTGCCGTCAAAATTTGATAACGAGAAAAAGCCTGATACAAATCGGCAATAGGTCGCTTGTGTCGAACCGCTTCCCAGTAATCGTCGTAGCCTTTGGCCAAACGCGTAATATCAACTTTGGTTTGACCTTCCTCTGGCGGGCACCATTGCACATCCTGATAATTGGCTTTTAGGCAACGCAATACTGCTGGCGCGTCACCGGCGTTCATTGCTCTAGCAAGATGACCAATGCCACTGTTTTCGTTAAAACGATAGCTGGTGCGCAGCAAAGTAAGCGCACGGGTAATTGAAGGTGCAGTAGGATTACCAAACGGCTGCAGATTGTCCCCCGTTAGATTGCTTAAACGCTGCGCCCAATCTGGCTGAAAATACGCGGTTTCAATACCAGAAGTGAGATCACCCAGTACACTGCCGGCTTCCACCGACGCCAGTTGATCCTTGTCACCCAGTAAAATCAGCCGTGCGTGCGGTGGTAGCGCATCGATCAGTTTTGCCATCATCGGTAGATCCACCATAGACACCTCATCCACCAGCAGCACATCCAAATGCAACGGATTCTGGCGATGATGTTTAAAACGGCTACGACCAAATTCGCTGCCCAATAGTCGATGCAAGGTGCTGGCTTGCTCTGGAATCGCCGCCTTGATGTCGTCGTTAAATGGCAAGCTGGCTTTAGCATTGGCGATGGATTCTGTCAGACGCGCCGCCGCTTTTCCGGTCGGCGCCGCCAACTCAATGCGCAATGGTCGATCCTGAGCCGCAGACTGCGCCACCAGCAAAGCGAGCAACTTGGTTACCGTGGTGGTTTTGCCTGTTCCTGGCCCGCCGCTGATAACGGAAAAAGGCAAGCTTGCTGCGTTGGCTACCGCCACTTTTTGCCAATCGACCGCTTTGTCGATAGTTTTGTCATCGGTTATTAAAGTCGAAGGAAAAAGCTGCGCCAGTAAATCGCTTTTTACGTCAAAAAGAGGCGTGTCGAATTGTTTGCGTAAGTAGGTCAATACTTGCTGTTCATAAGCAAAATAACGATACAAGTACACGCGAGTGCCCACCAACACCATAGGTGTATCACGCAAATCAGAGGCCGAACATACCAAAGAACTGGCCTGCAGCGCTCGACACCAATCACTCACACTGTTTACTTGTCCTTGCCCTAAAGCTTGGCGAAAAGTATCTAGGCTGATTTCTTGAGGCGGTGCGCGCCAGAGAGTAGCAAGATCGATACAAATATGACCCGCTCCCAAATACGCGCTGCATAAGGCACCCGCAACAAGCACCGCTGTGTTTTTTTCATCCGCATGTTGCGCCAACTGCTCAACCCATTGACGATCAATAGCTCGCAGCACGCCTTTTTCTTGCCACTTACGTAAATCAAACTTGGAGGTACTACTTTTATGACTATGCTCGTCCGCTAACGCATCAAGCAAATCCAATTGATTAGAAAAGTCCATATTGCACCGTCTCCTCATTGTCTTTTGTCTCTTGATCGGGGTTCGCTAATGACGCTCCCTGAAAAAGCACGTCTAACTCATTCACGTGCTCAAGAGACAAACGCGACTGAAATATGCCCGTTTGTTGACCCGGCTGCATGCCTCGCAAAAACAAATACACCACACCGCCGACGTGTTTATCGTAATCATAATCCGGCAAACGTTGCTTGAGCAGTCGATGCAAAGCCAGCGTATAAAGCTGATATTGCAGGTCGTACCTGTGTTCCGCCATAGCATGAAGCAAGGCATCTTGCTCATAATCGGCCACACTGTCTCCCAAATGATTGGACTTATAATCCAGCACGTAATAACGCCCTTGCCATTCAAACAATAAATCAATAAAGCCCTTTAACATGCCCTTTAAAGGTCGATATTGAATGGCTGGCGCCGCACGGGAAACCCGGTCGTGCTGTCGAGAAATACGATCCAACTCCAGCGCATTCATGCCACCCACAGGAATAAAAAACTCCAGCTCCTTACGACACGCCGACGCCGACAGCGCCCCCAAACTCATGCCAGCGAACAGCTCAGTATGAATCACATCGGGCAACCAATCGTTGAGTACCTTTTGCCACTCTGCGTAGCCTTGGCGTTCATAAAACGCCGACATCAAACTGCTGTGGCTGTTTTTGAGCAAATCACCAAACGTGGGATTGGCCAGCACAGAATGTAGCGCTTTGCCTTCTAATGTGTCGTGCAAAAAAGTGCCTGGCTTTGCGCCTTTGGGAAAGGTAAAACGACTTGGAATCGGTTCGCCTGTTTCTTCGATTTGTTCTATGTCGTCCACGATCGTCTCGGTAATACGCGTGTTTTCATCCAAACCCGGCACGCTTTCGTCGTAGGTAGAACTGGCTTCCACCACTAACGATGAATAACTGCCCACCCACCAATCTCGTTCTACGTGGCCTTGAAACGTTCGCACTAGCGGCTTGAGAAGCTGAGAGTGAGCCATGGTGAAACGTGGCAATGTCGGTGGCTCATCCGGTAGCTCCAACACACACATTTGTCCCACTGGAGATTGACCACACAATCGCTCAAGGCTAGGGCGTAAATCTCCCGCGTCAAGAGGTTCACCTTCTGCCACCAAAGACCCAACACCGCTCAAGTGCACATGTAAACTGGCCTCTTTTTTTGCACTCGCGGCTTTGCCTACTTCCATCGCGCCAATAAAACACGCTTCTTTGGAACGAGTCAGAGCCACATAAGCCAAGCGAATTTCTGTCGCATACAGCTCTTCTTTATGTTGCGCTGCTTGCTCTTCATCAGGATCAATAGCGATCCACAACGCCTGCTCTTGATCGTGAAATAAAGCCGATTTATCTTTACTGGTTTTGTAAGGTGTAAAGGCAAAAGGCATGTACACAATGGGGTATTCCAAACCTTTGCTTTTATGGATGGTAATGATGCGTACCAACTCGGCGTCGGTTTCAAGGCGAATTTTCTGCTCGTCGCTGTTGCCATTCGGGTTCTGAATCGCCAAACGAAGATAACGCAACACCCCTTCTTTTGACTCTAGCTCTAGGGATTTTTGCTGTAACTTTTCCGTCAAATGCAAAAAGTCGGTGAGCCGTCGTTCGCCCCCAATGCGCTTGAGCATATTGGCGGGCAAGGAAACGTCTTGCATGAAAGCGCGCAACATGGGCAGCAGACCTTGGGTATCCCATAGCTGCCAATAATGGCGAAATGCGTCTACCCACTTTTCATAGGCGATGTCATCGTGATTTAGGGTGTCGAGTGCTTCCAGGGACCAATCCACCAAATGCGTTGCCAATGCCGAACGCAGTTTACTTTCTTGGCCATTGGACAGTATCGCCGTCAATACAATGAGTAATTCTCGCGCTTCGACCGTTTCAAACACCGAGCCTTTGTCACTCAAATACACGCTGGCAATGCCCCGTTGACGCAGAGCTTCTTTTAACGCGTTGGCTTGAGAAAAGCCTGACACAAGCAATGCCACGTCTTTTGGCCGCACACCTTTGCCGTCTATGGTGGCCTGTGCCTGTTGACCTTCTAGAAGCAAGCCATGAAGATGCGCCGCACAAGATTCTGCCATGATGCTTCGATAGTGCGCTTCAGACACAGGTTCATCAGAAGTTTGGTACAAAAACTGCAACGCCGCTTGCGACTGACCTTGCCTGACAAAACGCCCTGCGGTGCCTCGATCCTGCACTGTAACAAAGGGAATACCCGCCACCCGAAATGGCTCAGCCTGAGTACTGAACAAGGCGTTGACCGATTGAATCATGGCCGCCGATGAACGATAGTTAGTCGCCAACGAATAGACCTTGTCGACATGCTGCTTAGCCGCCAAATAGGTGTATATGTCTGCACCTCGAAAAGCATAAATAGCCTGTTTCGGATCGCCGATCATGATCAAGCCAAGCGACGATTGATCGACCGTCGCAGGTTGATAAATAGTCGAGAAAATTCGATATTGTACTGCATCCGTATCTTGAAACTCGTCGATCATGGCAATGGGGTACAAGTGGCGTATACGCTCAGCCAATTTGCCGGCTTCGTCTTGAGTTAACGCGGCATCGAGGGAAGTTAATAAGTCGGTAAAGGTCAAGGATTGGGTGCTGCGTTTCCAGCGTTTCATACGTTCTTGGGTTTGCTGCCATAACTGCGCCAACAACACTGATTTGAGTCGCCCCTTGTCTGGAAAGCTGGCTCGTAACGCTTGCACCGAAGCAAAAAATTCATGAACTGGCGCTGAACCGCCTTTATTAATGCGGCTGGCATGCTCATCAGCATCAAAAAACTTCAGTTCTTCGCAGAGTTCAAACCGCTTCGAATGAGCCCATTGGCTCATCTTTTGAACATCATTTTTAGGGTCTTTTTTCCAAAACCGACGGCTAATACCACTTTGATTCAGGGAATCGATAATATCTTGGGAGTGTGCCACCCATATGGCTCGCACTGTCGCCATGGCGTTTTGCGCTTCGACCAAGGCCGTTTCCCAATCGTAATCTGAGCGCACAATCTGCGCATCGGGCTGGCTGTTAAGCAGGTACAAATCCTTCAACAAGGCATCCGGTGTCGACCAAATAGGCTGCACCAAGGACGCCTTGGTGTCATCCATGGGATAAAATACGCTGCGCCAAACATCCTTGACCGCTTGCGCCAAAGGCACTTGCTCGTCGGTTTCAATCGTCTGCTGAAACAACATGCGACTTTCAAAGGCGTTTTGACTCAACATACGCTGGCAAAAACCATGAATGGTAAAGACCGCGGCTTCGTCCATCTGTTTTTCTGCATAAAGTAACTTTTCGATCGCGTCGGCCTGCTGCACGTCGGACATTTGGCTCATCCAATTGGCCAAAAACACATCTTGGCTGGTGCCTTGCAATAACGCTTTTCGAGCGGCACGAATACGACTGCGAATACGCGCTTTCAGCTCGGCAGTAGCCGCTTCGGTAAAGGTCACCACCAAAATTTGATCGACGGTGAGTGGTTTGTCTAAGTCGACTGATTGCCCTATTGGCACCAGTAAGCGCAAATATAAATTGGCAATGGTGTAGGTTTTGCCTGTTCCGGCGCTGGCTTCAATCAGCCGTTTACCAGTCAAGGGAAAGGTCATTGCATTGAGTGGCTCTGTTTTGCCTGAAAAAAGAGTCATTCTATTACCTCCAAGTGACGGTGCATCGGCAGCCAAACAAGCTCGCAAAGAGCAATAAAGGTGGCTTTATGTGGCGTTAAATCAGGAAAATATCGCTGCCAATAGGCGTCGTCCCCTTCATTGCTGGCATACTGACCGTCGCTTTCTTGATACTTTTTCAGCGCTTTTTCCCATGCCGCATCGGAGTCGTCTTTGGCTTTGCCGGAACAATAGCTTTCGCACCAAGCATCGGCACTTTTGGCTGGTAAAGCAAAGGGTTCACACAGGCCTTTTTGCCACAAACCTAACATATCTGACAACAAAGCTTGGGCCGCCGTTGGCGTCAGTATCTTAAAGCACTGCTGTAGAAGCGCTCCCTTCTTCGTCAGATTAATCAGGTGATGTTCTTTTGGCATGCCTTGGGCACACAACGCAAGATGCTCAATCCATAAGCTCATTTTTTGATTCGCAGTAGGGTCACCGATGCGGTACGACAAGCGCGTGGTTGCCGTTGGCAAGCCTAGCCATGCCGTCAATACCACTCGACCTATGGACAAATCCACTTCGAGAGGATCAAGCGGCTCCAGTAAATAGCCCTTGAGAACAGACAGTAGCTGGCGACATTTATCATCGCTGTTTTGCAAAGACAAGCGCCCAAAAGCCCCATAAGGTAAGGCACCCGTTAGGGATAATCGCTCAAGAAAAGTCTGCTCTTCGCCTTTTAACAGAGCGTCTAATAACTCTTCTTGAAGGTGGTAACGGGGAAGACCTTCAAGGGCAAAAGGTTCGTCTTCTTGTTCGTCTTCGTCCCGGACACTCAAGTAAGCTTTTAAACGTCGCTGGATAAAATAGCGCGTTGGGTGACGAATAAAGCTCGACAACTCCTCCAGCGTCAATTTCAGCTTGGGTTGTTCTAGTCCTTCTAGTGGCGTAAATTCGTGTGTCATCTCGTCGCTGGGTGCGCTCAATAAAGCCGGTAGCCATTGTTCGTCATAGCTATACAAGCGATGATTAAGCGGGTCGGTATAGTATTGGTCATTAAATGGCTGCAAAGGGTGCTCTAAAATAAGACGAGCGAAAAGCGCCTCTTGCGCTTCGTCTGGCGGCAAATGCTCGTCGCCTTCAAACACACAGCTTTGTCCTATGTATTCGAGCAATTCGCTCACCAAGATAGAGGGATTTTTTTCACTGTTGTCTTGAATACTGCGACCCACATAGCTCATATAGAAGCCTTTACGAGCAGACATGAGGGCTTCCAAAAATAGGTATTTATCGTCTTCTCGGCGACTACGGTCACCGCTGCGGTACTGCCCCACCATCAAGTCAAACCCCATGGGCGCAACGCTGCGCGGGTAGTCTCCTTCGTTTAAACCCAATACACAAATCACCTTAAAAGGCACCGAGCGCATGGGCATCAAGGTACAAAAGTTAACCCGTCCGGCGAGAAAACGTTGCCCCCCTTGGGATTCTTGCAACAAGGGCGATAACAGCTGACGCAACACTTGTTGGTCTAATGGTGCGTCAAAGTAGGCTTGCTGCCATTGCAGGGTTAAGGCGTCTAGCTGTTGGCTGAGCAACACTTGAAAGCCGTCGCCTTCTTCCAATAAAAAGAAACGCTCCGACAAAGAATACAAGGTAGTTATCCATTCGTTTGGCGTTAAGGGCGCCATAAGCTTACTTTGCGTATCGTTAATGGCGGCCAAAAACTCAGCCAGCTTTCCTGCGACCGACGCTTCTAAGCCTTCCACATCACCATAACTTAAGGTGCCTTGCCAAATATGATCGTGTCCCATGGCGTAGCCCAATAGCATTCGCCTCATACCATGCAGCCAGGTGTGGGTCTCTTGAGCTGGTAAATCGTGTTGTTGGGCGGTGTGTTTGTCTATGCCCCAGCGAATACCGACCTCGGTCGACCAGTGACGTATGCGCTCTAGCTCGTCGGCGTCAAGCTCAAAGCGCGCCAACACGGCAGGCACTTCCAACACACTGATTAATTCAGACAAGGTAAAGCGACTTTCACCTAAGCCCAATAAATATAAATACGCTTCCACTACTGGGTTTTCCATGCCGCCAGATTGGTCAATCAGCGCAAACGGAATGCGTTTTTTGCCTTCAAACACCGCTTTTACAAAAGGGCTGTAGGTGTTCACATCGGGCAACATCACGATGATGTCTTTTGGCGTCAGACTTGGGTCTTTTTCAAACATATCCAGCAATTGATCGTGCAGTACTTCTACTTCGCGCAATGGACTATGGCAACGATGCACACGCATGCTTTGATCTTGTTGAGAAATGCGATGACGATATTCCGATGAATACAAATTTGGGTCACGCTCTTCTTTTGCCCCGTGATTGTCCAGCGTAAAAACATCTTGTTGTACCCACTGCAACAAACTGCTGTGTTGATCGGAACGATAATCTTCAAACACCTCGATGTCGTTATCGGCCATGTCTTGCAATTGCGCTATGTAGTCACGCCCTAATCGCCCCCAACTGGCCAATAAAGGGTTCGCATCTAGGTGTAAAGCACTCGTATTCAAACCTGGTTTTTGCTGCTGTCGTTTGATTTCACGCCCCAGATAATGCTTGTCCACCACGTCACCCCAATAAAAACGACAAGGGTTTTGCAAAAATAAATGAATATCTATCCAACCAGACGCTGCCAGCACTCGAAGGGATTCCAGCGTATTGGGCGGCAAGGATGACACACCAAAAATAAAAATACGCTGGGGAACACCAACAGGTCTAGGCTGGTTTTTTGTGGCTTCTTGCAGTGCATCGATTAAATTGCCCCTGTGGTACAAAGAGGTACCCTGTTCGCTGACATCGGCCACCAAGTCGCGCCACAAAATTGCCTGCCAAGGTTGTTGTTCAAACAGCGCAGCCAATGCTTTGTTTTGGAATAATGAAGCATCGCTGCTGTGGTCACCCAGCTCACCGGCTTCCCAAAGCGCAATCCAATCCGGTCGGTAAACCAAATATTGATCGTAAATATCAGCAATGCTGCTGCACAGCTGAAAGCGTCGAATTTGGGTATCGTCTTCTTCTAGGTACCAGCTTAGCGCCTGAAATTCGGGTTGAGCCAGTCGAGCATCCAGTAACCTCATTAAACGCCAAACCAAAAACGGCTTATTGAATTCACTTTGTGCCGGAATATCGCTCAAGGTCTGAGAAAAAGTTTGCCACACAAAAGTAGATGGCAAAGGGAACACCAAGCCCGCGGCAATGTAGTGAGACTCGGCCAAAAACATTTTCAGCCACTGAGCCATCCCTGGGTTTTGCACCAGAATGGTTTCATCATCAAAGGGGTTTTCTGGCGGCGAAATGGCCAAAATTTTTGCCAGCAACACGGCTAAGTCCTCTAGCCGATTTCCTGTATAAAGCTGAAACATACACGCGTCCTTTTCTTTGAAAATGGGTCAACATCGATTGGCTGATCTACACAAAAGAGTAACGCAAAAGATGGACTCAAAAAATACAGACGTGGTGAGATTTCTCAGTAAACTGATTTAAAAAAAAGAAAAGAAATTTACCGAAAGGTGTTGAAGTGGTGGAGCTAAGCGGGATCGAACCGCTGACCTCTTGCATGCCATGCAAGCGCTCTCCCAGCTGAGCTATAGCCCCACAAAACGCTAAGCGTAAGTGGACATTGATGTCCTGGGATTGTCGTGTTGATTTGACTGCGGTGAATTTTATGGGCGCTTTAATTTTCTGTCAATCCTTTTTAAAACAAAATAGTGAATTAAGACAATGACTCGGGACAAGACACTTGGGCTTACTTATTGCAATAAGGAGGAAATGTGTGCTTTTATTGAATCCAGAAAATCACATCTTAAAAAGCCCAAAAGGCGTTACAAAAGAGAGACATATGATCGAGTTCCCAGCGGTATTGGATGATCTAATGATGGCTCAACAACCTATTCTCAAACACACAAAAGAGATATTTGGTTACGAGCTTCTATTCCGCGGTAAGGACGCCCACAATGCAAGCGTATCAGATGGTGAAGTCGCCACAAGTCAGGTATTGGTCAACCTATGTATTGGACTCACAAAACTCGAGTCGCAACTAAGAAAGCCATTCTTTGTCAATATGACCACCGAGCTTATGCTTTCTGATGCATTTTTTCCGATTGCTCCCGATACGGTATATATTGAAATCATTGAAGGTCAAGTGCTTACCCCCGATTTTGTTGAGGCTGTTAAAAAATGGCGAGCAGCGGGTTATCGATTTGCTTTAGACGATTACCAGTTTAATGCCGACTATGAAGCACTCCTCCCTTGGGTATCCATTATCAAGGTGGATGTCCTAGAAACGCCACCAAATGAACGTCTTGAAGAAATAAAAGCGTTAAAAGCAAAAGGCCTGACTTTATTAGCCGAAAAAGTAGAAGATTCGGCTATGTTTGAACAATGCAAACTGCTTGGTTTCGATTTATTCCAAGGCTACTTTTTACAGCGACCAGAAATCATCACTGGCAAAAAAATAGATTCCGCGACTCACAGTGCCATCGAGCTAGTTAACGCTTTGCAAGACGATAATATTAGCATTGAATCCGTCACCAGCTTGGTTGAACGGAACCCCAAGCTCTCTTATCAATTGTTACGCATTCTTAATAGCCCCGTCTGTGGCATCAGCAAAACCGTTACTTCCATAAAAGAAGCGGTAATTTTTTTAGGCCTTACCCAACTAAAAAAATGGGCACTGTTGATTACCTTAACGTCATCCACCAGCCAACCCAAAGCGCTCTTGAAAGTGTTATTAACTAGAGCGCGCTGTTGTCAGCTACTCGCGGAACACGCAAGGTCGACCACAAGTGATTCGGCTTTTATGGTGGGTTTGTTGTCTGGTATAGACGCCGTATTTAATGTGGAAAAGTCGATAGTATTGTCCCAAATCGCTTTAGATCAAATAGCGCGCAATGCCATTCTTTCTCACAGCGGAGAATGGGGGGCCTACTTGAAACAAACATTGGATTGCGAAGAACAAAACTGGGAAAGCATTGCCACAATGACATCTGCCGAAAGAGCTACTCTCAATCACGCCTTTTTAGACGCTATGTTGTGGTCTGAAAACGTGATGCAGTCAATAACCTAAAATAATATGATTTATTTTAGGTTATCTTATTGACAGTCATAAAAAAAACCATAGAATATGTCTCACCTTTTTTCAAGGCCAGTGTGGTGGAATTGGTAGACACGACGGATTCAAAATCCGTTGCCGAAAGGCGTGGCGGTTCGAGTCCGCCTACTGGTACCATTTAGATGAAGCCCTAACTATTTACTTAGTTAGGGCTTTGTTGTTTCTGGGTATAGTATTTCTTATAACAACCCATTCTTTGCGAATCACATCGTTTCTCCAAATGCACTATTAATATCAACCCTCACAGGTACTTTAGAGCCAAATTCTGCAAATAGCATTATTTTAAACTGTAGATTTTCTACAGCCTGTGTTTTTTTAAATAGCGCGCTAATCTAATCGTTACCTTCTACAATAATACCATCTGATCAAACGCTTTCTGTAGGAAATCTAAATGTTAAGAAGCTATCTTGCGTTGCTTGCGCTAGGCACTATCTGGGGTTCTAATTTTATATTCATGAAATGGTCGACGATGCTGATCTCCCCATCCCAAACGGTTTTATTGCGTGTGCTATTTGGTTTTATCCCTCTTTTATTACTGGCCTTGTACTCTGGGGTTCTCAACCGAGGTCAATTCAAACATATACTGCATTTTGCCGTTATGTCTGTGCTCGCTACCACTTTTTATTACTATGGTTTCGTTGCAGGCACCGCGCTTATTCCTACCAGTGTAGCGGGGTTACTCAGCGGCTCCATTCCGATTTTTACCTTTGTCTGCGCATTTGTCTTTTTACGACAAGATCGCCCTACCATGAAGGTCTTTCTTGGGGTGATCATTGGCTTTTGTGGTATTGTCATCAGCGCCCGCCCATGGGAGGGTGTAGACGGGATTAATATTCTTGGAGTGGTTTGGATGTTAGCCGGTACGACCAGTTTGGGCGTGTCTTTCGTTTACGCACAACGCTTACTTTCACCTCACAACATACCGCCCTTGGCGCTGGCGACGTGGCAAACGGGGTTCGCTTCACTTACCCTGCTACTGCTGACCGATTTAAACGGCATTGCAGCCATCACCACAGACCATATTGCCTTAATGGGCCTAGTGGTTGGTTTAGGCCTCGTTGGTACAGGCTGTGCTTTTTTTCTGTATTACTACATCATCAGCAAATTGGGATCAATACAAGCATCGGGCGCTACTTATATTGCTCCCATTGTGGCGGTGGTAATTGGTGCTTTCGTTGGAGAGGACATCAATTATTTTATCTTTATCGCGCTGGCGTTGATTTTTACTGGGGTCATTTTGATTCAAGTCGGCTCACAAAGATCACCATCAAAACCACCGTATTCCGCTAAGCACCACAACCAAACAGCTTCTACTGCGGGAGACGCTTGAGCGCTGCGTTTTCTAACGAGAAAATAATCAGGCTCAATCACATAGGAACGACCTAAGACATCGACCAAGCGACCAAGCTCGATGTCTTTTGCAACAAAGGCACGACACGCCAACACCACCCCTTGTCCTGCGACGGCGGCATCAATGGCCAACGCGGTTTGATTAAATCTCGCTCCGACAGGTGCCTCCTTTGACTGCAACACCATTGGCCAATGATTGTGCGCGTCGTGCAACAGGGGTTTGTGGCGCAGCTCATCCAAGGTCAAAGGCAAGGCCACTTCTTTCAAAATGAGGGGGCTGGCCACCGCGACCAATTCTTGAGGAAATAGCTTAGCCGCTTGTAAATTGCTTGGAAAAGACGACTTCGTTAGTCGAACCGCAATGTCGATTTGATCGGCATCAAACTGAGAGACGGCTTCTGTGGCAACGGTTCGTAATTCAATCTGAGGAAACTGTGCCTGAAGGTCGCCCAGCCGAGGAATCAGCAACTTAGCAGCAAAGGTGGGAGTCACACTGATGGTCACGATATCCGACCGCGCCATCACAGCATCGGTCGCTTCCGCCATGATATCAAAAGCTTTGGTCATGTCTTGAAGGTAGGTTTTTCCCTTGGGCGTGAGCGCCAAGCCTCTGGCCAAACGTTCAAACAGTAAAAAACCAAGAGTGTCTTCTAAGGCTCTTACTTGCTGAGCAACCGCGCCTTGCGTCACCCCAAGCTCCTCAGCAGCGCTACGAAAACTCAAACGCCGCCCAGACACTTCAAACGCTCGAAGCGCATTCAATGCGGGCAACTTTCTACGCGATAAAACCATGATCCATTCCTATCATTTTTTTCTATTTTATCGCGCTTTATGCCGAGCTAATAGCCACTATGCCAAATCGGTATTCCCAAGCGGCACTTCAAGACCATTGCCACGAC
This sequence comes from Marinomonas vulgaris, assembly GCF_018145875.1. GTDB lineage: Bacteria > Pseudomonadota > Gammaproteobacteria > Pseudomonadales > Marinomonadaceae > Marinomonas > Marinomonas vulgaris. The sequence goes on from NZ_JAGSSV010000001.1 coordinate 31,245, forward strand.
CAACAGGCTGACCAACCATTTCGTCATACGCACTTTGATGACACAGCACCATGGCACCGACGGTTTTTTCTTTGAATAAAGCCTGTAATTCTAGCTTATTGTGACTGGTCAAAAACCTGCCATTATCGCGGGTTATGTATTCTTCTTTGTCGCCGATCATAATAGACAATTGATACAGGTTCGATTCCAAAGAATGCAGTTTCACCTTATCCACATGGGTCAGTTTTTTAAGCTCTTTTAGTTGCATTGGCACGCCTCCTATTTAGTCTATTTGATACGAGCCACCCATGATGGCAGTTCACACTTCAACAGGAATTTAAACCGACTTGGTGATCCAAGGCAGATCGGGCGATCGCTGCCAACGCAACTCACCCTGCCAATCAGGATGCCGCCAAAGATCGCCAATGGCAATCAAGGTGTCGCCTTGAAACACATAAGGCAGATGATCACGCCACCAGCTGGGTATTTGCTGGTCATTGAGCCATTTTTTCAGCTTGCGAGTCTTGCCATTTGGCATCACCAAGCTCGCACCTTGAGGTCGTGACCTCAGCTCGCAGTCTTGATTATCTTGGTCGGTTTTGGTTTGAGTGCTGATTAGCACAACACGATCAAAAGATCGCTCTAGAGCAATACCTTCGGCCAACCCCCCTAACACCACACACTGATCGCTTGGCAACAAGTAGAGCACATGTTGGTGGCGCATGAGACGGCCATGGGAAAAAGCAAACTCAGGCTGCTTATCTTCTGCCGACAAAAACATGCCATCAATGCTGCCTAACTGACTGTGTGGTAAAGAGATATCCCAGCGAAGTAGAAAATAACGCAGCCAAAAAAGGCGCTCTTCACGGGGCTTTTCAACAACAAAACGCAACGGAAGACCTGCGTATTCGTCACACCACTGGTCTAGCTGCTGATTCGCAAATCCCGCCAAGATACGGTAATCCGCAGCAATGCGCTGCGCAGTAACGGAGATTTGCTGTTCCATTTGCGGGAACCGTGTTTTCAGTACAGGTATTACACCTTGTCGCAGAAAATTACGAGTAAAGCGTTCGTCTTCGTTGGATTCATCTTCTACCCAACATAAATGATGCTGCTGGGCGTAGTCTTGTAACACCTGCTTATCAAGCGTCAAAAACGGACGAACCAGCCTCGCCTCAGAACCAGCAAAAACTCTTTGTTCAGGGATGCCCGACAAACCTTTGCCACCGGTTCCACGCAACAGACGAAACAGCACAGTCTCAGCCTGATCACCTCTATGATGAGCCAATAACAACACGCCATCATTCGTCATAATCGATTGAAACGCCTGATAGCGAGCATTTCGTGCCGCCTCTTCAACAGAGGCTTGCTCTTGTAGGATGACCCGCTTTGCAATGAAGCGTATACCTAACGAATGGCAAACGGACTCACAATGCACCACCCAATCATCCGCACTCTCACTCAAACCGTGATGCACATGAATAGCCGTCAGCTGATGTATTTGCGACTCCGATAACTGAGCCACCAAAGCATGCAAGAGCACATGGGAATCCACGCCACCACTGAACCCTAAATACACCTGCTGACCAGGCGAGAAAAGCGCGTCTATCCAAGCAGGGTTAAATTGCAAAGACGAAGGTGAAACAAGCGGTGCTACCTCGGAATACGCCATAATGAACTCAGTACATGACCCAAAACGATTCAGTTAAAAACAAAAAAGCCCCCAATCAAGGAGGCTTTTAGCACAAGAAAAACTTATAAACCGTAAGACATCAAACGATTATAACGACGAGCCAAAAGCTCTTCTGTCGTCAAGGCTTCCATTCGATCAAGCGCAGCAATAATATTCTGCTTTAGACTGTGTGCAACCTGCTCATGAGCAATGTGCGCCCCACCCATTGGCTCTGGAATAATGGTATCCACCAGACCTAGCTCTTGTAGGCGCGGAGCAGTAATTCCCATGGCTTTTGCGGCATCAGACGCGCGATCTGCGCTCTTCCACAAAATGGACGCACAGCCTTCTGGTGAAATCACCGAATAGGTGCCGTATTGCATCATCATTAGCTCATCGCATACGCCTATCGCCAATGCACCACCAGAACCACCTTCACCGATAACGGTGGAAATAATCGGTGTTTTAAGACGAGACATCACAGCCAAATTAAAGGCAATGGCTTCACTTTGACCACGCTCTTCAGCGCCAATGCCAGGGTAGGCTCCTGGTGTGTCGATTAGCGTTACGATGGGCATATTGAAACGTTCAGCCGTTTCCATAAGACGCAACGCCTTACGGTAGCCTTCTGGACGTGGCATACCAAAATTACGAAGTACTTTTTCTTTCACTTCGCGACCTTTTTGGTGACCTATGATCATCACTGGACGACCATCTAATCGAGCAATACCGCCAACAATCGCGCGGTCGTCGGCGTAATGACGGTCACCGTGCATTTCTTCAAAATCAGTAAAAGCATGCTTGATGTAATCTAGCGTATAAGGGCGTTTTGGGTGACGCGCCAACTGAGACACTTCCCAGGCACCAAGATTACTGAATAGGCTTTTAGTCAGCGCTATTTTTTTATCTTCAAGGCGACTGATTTCATCGCTGATGTTAAGTTCATTATCGTTACCGACTAAACGTAACTCTTCAATTTTTTGTTCGAGCTCAGCAATCGGCTGCTCAAAAGGGAGATAATCTAAATTCATGTTTAATTACACTACTGTTTGGTTGCCATCAAATTCAAAGACAAAAGGCTAAGAGCCATTCGCTTTCTAGCGCTATTAAGCGTGTCTCTACGTCACATTCCATTGCAAAATTATTAAATGAGACTAAGTATACACTAACTGAACATTTTGTTTACCGTATTGTTTCTGCAGTTGATGAATTAATTCGTCATCTGGACGGACTTTCCAGCCAGCCCCTAAACGTACATCACCACAGGCTTGCTCGGTGTCAAAGCTGATGACCACGTCGCAACCATCGCCACGGTAAGATTCCATATATCGGGCTAACACCTGTATATCTTGAGGCGTTACTGTGTCAGAGGTCCATTCAATACGCAATGCTTCAACGTAACGTATTCGCGCCTGAGCAATGTCTAAAATATTGCGCGCAATGACTTTTTGCCCGCCACGAAACTCATCTACGGTGATTTCACCTTCTACCACGACCACTTCGTCTTTCACTATCGCATTTTTGAAGCTATCGTAATTGTCTGGAAACACGGTAACTTCAATACGCGCAGATCGGTCATCTAGCGTAACGAAAGCAATATTGCCGCCTTTTTTACTCTTAGTGACACGTAAATCAACGATTAACCCCGCCATGATCTGAGTGTCGCCGCGTTTGGGTTGTAAGTCGACAATTTTTGATCGAGCAAATCGGCGAATTTCTTTTTCGTATTCGTCAATCGGGTGGCCCGTTACATACAAGCCTAATGTGTCTTTTTCACCATCTAAACGCTGACGAGGTGGCCATTCATGCTGAATACCAATGTCTTTGTAAGCGTCTTCGGTGCTTTCTTCCACCGCAATACCAAACAAATCCATCATGCCGGCGTCTTGGTTTTTCGCATCCTGAACGGCTCTTTTCAGCGCCTCATCGATGCAGGCAAACAAGGTTGCCCGATTTGGCCCTATGGTGTCAAATGCACCCGAGCGAACCAAGGCTTCCATCACACGCTTATTTACCTTGCGCCCGACCCGTTGACAAAAGTCGAAAATATGCTCAAAGGGTCCTTCTTTTCGAGCTTCTACGATGGCTTCAATCGGCCCTTCTCCTACGCCTTTGATGGCACCTAAACCATAAACAATGGCACCTTTTGGATTAACCGTAAACTTGAACACAGACTCATTCACGTTGGGCAGTTCAAGGGTCAATGTCATCGACCGACATTCTTCGATGAAAATAACGATCTTGTCGGTGTTCTGCATATCTGCAGACAATACCGCCGCCATGAAAGGCGCTGGATAGTGGTTTTTCAACCACGCCGTTTGATACGACACCAGGGCATACGCCGCAGAGTGGGATTTGTTAAAACCGTAGCCGGCGAACTTTTCCATCAGATCAAAAATATTACCGGATAAGTCTCGATCTACATTGTTCTTAGCCGCACCTTCCATAAAAATCATGCGTTGTTCGGCCATGACTTCTGCTTTCTTTTTACCCATGGCACGACGCAATAAGTCGGCGCCACCTAAAGAAAACTTCGCCAATACCTGAGCGATCTGCATAACCTGCTCTTGGTACAAAATAATACCGTAGGTGGGTTCCAACACAGGAATTAGATCCGTGTGCTGATAATCTGTATGAGGAAATGCCAGCTCAGCTCGACCATGCTTACGGTTGATAAAGTCGTCTACCATGCCCGACCCTAGCGGACCCGGACGATACAAGGCCACCAAAGCGATAATGTCTTCAAAGCGCGATGGCAGAAGCTTTTTAATCAGCTCTTTCATACCACGGGATTCCAGCTGAAAAACCGCGGTAGTTTCTGCGCGCTTGAGCAGGTCGTAAGTCGATTTGTCTTCCAAATCGATCAGCGCAATGTCCAGTGGTGGCTTGCCTTCAAGCGCGTTGATGGCGTCGATATTTTTTACCGCCCAATCCACCACGGTTAGGGTTTTTAGTCCCAAAAAGTCGAACTTCACCAAGCCCGCTTCTTCCACATCGTTTTTGTCGTATTGGGTGACCAACCCTGAGCCATCTTCCTCACAATATAACGGAGCAAAGTCGATCAGCTTGGTAGGCGCAATAACCACACCACCCGCGTGCTTACCAAAGTTACGCACCACGCCTTCAAGAGATATGGCCATTTCCATGACTTCTGCGGCATCCTCGTCCCCCGCCAAAAACTCTGGCAACGCAGGCTCTTCTTCCAACGCTTTTTTCAACGTCATGCCGATTTCAAACGGGATCAACTTAGAGAGTTTGTCTCCTAAACTATAGGGTTTGCCCTGTACCCTCGCCACGTCTCGTACTACGGCCTTGGCCGCCATGGCGCCAAAGGTGATGATCTGAGAAACCGCATCACGACCATAAGTACGTGATACGTAATCGATCACACGGTCGCGGTTTTCCATGCAAAAGTCGATGTCAAAATCGGGCATGGACACCCGCTCTGGGTTCAAGAAGCGCTCGAACAGCAAATCGTATTCAAGGGGATCAAGGTCGGTGATTTTTAACGCGTACGCCACAAGGGAACCGGCACCGGAACCACGACCAGGGCCAACAGGAATGTCGTTGTCTTTCGCCCATTGGATAAAGTCCATCACGATCAAAAAGTAACCGGGGAAGCCCATTTGATTGATGATGGTTAATTCAAAATCCAGACGATCCCAATATTCTTGCCGACGTTTTTCAATACGTTCACCGTATTTTTTGGTTAAAAAATCGAAGCGTTCTTTTAAGCCGTCATAAGACAATTTGCTGAAAAATTCGCCCATGGTCATGCCATCAGGCACAGGATAGTCCGGCAAAAAGTATTCGCCGAGCAAGACATCGACACTGCAACGTTTGGCTATTTCAACGGTATTTTCTAGGGCTTCTGGAATGTCCTCAAATAAGGCTTCCATCTCTTCTGGAGTCTTAAAGTATTGCTCTTCGGAATAGCGACGCTTACGACGAGGGTCATCAATAGTAACGCCATCATGAATACACACTCGCGCTTCATGGGCTTCAAAGTTTTCGCGCTTTAAAAAACGCACGTCGTTGGTGGCCACAACAGGGCAACCTAGCTCGGCGGCCAAGGGCACAACGCTGTGGATATAGCTTTCTTCGCCTGCTCGGCTGGTGCGTTGCAGCTCTACATAGAAACGATTTGGAAACACAGACATCCAATACGCTAAACGCGATCTGGCTTGGTCTTCTCGACCTTTTTGCAGCAGTAAACCTACATCGCCAAAGCCTGCGCCCGATAACGCGATGACGTCTTGACTGCAAGCTTCAATCCACTCACGCTGAACAATAGGACGACCTTCAGCCTGCCCAAGTTGATAGCCTTTGGAAATCACATTAATGATGTTTTTGTAACCTTGGTTCGAGGTCGCCAGCAGAGTAAGTCGATAACGTGAATCCACATCATCGTCCTCGGCGATCATCACATCCACACCACAAATGGGTTTGATGCCTTTTTCCATGGCACCTTTATAAAAGCGCACAAAACCGCACAAGTTGTTCTCGTCGGTAATGGCCACCGCAGGCATGGCCATGGATTCCGTGGTTCCCAATAGTCCTTTGATTTTCAACAAACCGTCCACTAAGGAAAACTCAGTATGAACGCGCAAATGTATAAAAGAAGCAGACACGTTTTATCCCTCTAAAATCTTTTTAACAGGGCCAAAGCTACGACGATGCAGCGGCGTAATACCATGTTGTCGAATCGCGGCAAGGTGTTGAGCGGTTGGATAACCTTTGTGTTTTTCAAAACCGTATTCAGGGTATTGCTGTGCGGCTTTGACAATGTCTCTATCTCGAGTGACCTTCGCCAAAATAGACGCAGCAGAAATCGCGGCGTGTCGGGCATCACCCTTAACAACGGCTTCGGCAGAGCAGGGTAAATCCGGTGGAAGTCGGTTACCGTCCACTAGTACGTGCTCAGGAGCAACCGGCAACAGCGCCACCGCTCGGGACATGGCCAACATACTGGCGTGCAGGATATTTATTTCATCAATTTCTTCGATGGACGCACTGGCCACCGCAAAAGCCAAGGCTTTTTCTTGAATCTCAACAAACAAGGCTTCGCGCTTTTTCTCGCTCAGCTTTTTGGAGTCCGCTAAACCGGCAATGGGGCGATTCGGGTCGAGAATCACCGCGGCAGCAACAACCTCACCCGCCAGCGGCCCCCGCCCTGCTTCATCGGTGCCCGCTAAAAGGTCTCCAAAGTACACCTGACTAACAAAGGGTTCCATTATAATGGTCTCCCCTGCGTACTGAATGGTTCCTGTGGACTAGGTTCGCCAAGCATGGACAAAATCGCGGTGGCTCCAGTTTCACCCGCATTTTTGCGCAGCATTTTGTGCAATTCTAAGTATTTGGCCTGAATGGCCTTATCATCAACGAACTCTCGCCATGTTTGTAACAACTGGGTCGCTAAATTTTCCGGTACGGCCTCGTCTTGTAGCAATTCAGGCACTAGGGGCGCATTGGCTAACAGGTTTGGTAAGGACACATAAGGAACTTTAATCATCCGCGACATGATAGCAAAGGTCAGTTTATTGACTCGGTACGACACCACCATAGGGCGTTTCACCAACATAGCTTCTAATGCAGCAGTGCCTGATGCCAGCAAGATCGCGTCGGCCGCGGCCATGACGGTACGAGATTGACCATCAACCAACACAGCCTCCATGCTCGCCTCTTGCAGTAAGGTTTGAATTTGCTCTCGTCTGGCTTGATTGGCGGCTGGAATCAAAAAAGTCGCATTGGGCTCTTGTTGCTGAATAAGCTTCATGGTGTCGATAAACAGGGGCGCCAGCCGTGACACTTCCCCCTCACGAGAGCCTGGTAATATGGCAAACACAGGGCCTTTAACCGCACCTAAACGTAATTCCTCTCGAGCTAAAGACGCGTCACTTTCTAATGGAATATCATCGGCCAAGGTATGACCAACGCATACTACGGGTATATTGTGTTGGTGATAAATGGGCAGTTCAAAAGGAAACAAGGCCAGCATTAAGTCAACTGACTTTTTGATGTTGAAAATACGTTTCTGACGCCACGCCCATACAGAAGGGCTTACATAATGCACCGTCGGAATACCAACTTGCTTCAGCTTTCGAGCTAAAGGCATATTAAAGTCAGGCGAGTCGATGCCAATAAAAGCAGTAGGAGGGTTACTAACACAGGATTGATACAAACGTTTACGGATGCCTAATAATTCTCTTAGTCGCCCTAGCACTTCAACCAGCCCCATGACAGACAATCTGTCCATTGGCACCATGCTGGCCAAGCCTTGCGCTTCCATTAATGGCCCACCTATGCCTTCAAAAACTGCGTTTGGTTGATGCTTTTTTAGATGCTTGATTAAATTAGCACCCAGAATGTCTCCGGACGCTTCGCCAGCGACCAATACATAACGTGTCGTAGACGTGTTTTGCATTTATAAACCTCTAATAATAAAAAACCCCGAAACAGTCCGGGGTTTTCTTTGGAAACAGGCTGCCTATCGGACAATGCCACGTTTGGATTGTCGTATGGAAAAGACAAACTCTACCACCTCGGGAACATCAAACACATCACTCTGTTCGAGTTCAGACAGCGCCGACTGCAATGTCAGCCCTTTGAGGTAAAGTGTTTTATAAGCGGTACGCAACGCACGGATCACATCCGCAGGCACACCTCGACGACGCATACCTTCAAAATTCATACCATGCGCCTTGGCAGGGCTTCCAGACACCATCACATAGCGCGGTACATCCTTGGCAACCATGGAACCCATGCCGCACATACTAAAAGAATTTACTTGGCAAAATTGATGAATGCCCGTGTAACCGCCCAATATCACGTAATCACCAACAGTCACATGCCCAGCCAACGCTGCAAAATTAGCCATAATGTTATGGTCACCTACTGTGCAGTCATGCCCGACATGTGTGCTGGCCATAAATAAATTATGACTACCTATCGTAGTAATGCCGTTATCTTGAACGGTACCACGATGAATTGTGGCATTTTCACGAATAACATTGTTGTCACCAACAACCAATTTGGTCGGCTCACCCTTGTACTTTTTGTCTTGGTTTGCTTCTCCAACCGAAGCAAACTGGTAGATTTCATTATTAGACCCAATTGTTGTGTGACCATTGATAACAACATGAGATTTAATAACACTACCAGCGCCAATTTTTACATTCGGTCCGATAACACAAAACGGCCCAATTTCAACACTAGAGTCAATTTCTGCTTTCGGGTCGATTAAAGTAGTTGGATGTATCAAGACTATATTTTCCTGTCAGCACACAGAATTGTTGCAGAACACGCTAACTCACCGTCAACCGTTGCTCTACACTCAAACTTCCAGATTCCGCGTTTTTCTGTCAAAATTTTAGCTTCTAACTGCACACGGTCACCCGGTACAACAGGACGTTTAAATCGCACCTTATCAGAACCCACAAAATAATAAATAGATCCGTCTTCTGGTTTTTTATCCATGGTTTTAAAGCCAAGAATACCCGCCGCCTGAGCCATCGCTTCGATTATCAAGACACCAGGCATAACTGGGTGATCTGGAAAATGTCCATCAAAAAATGGCTCGTTGATGGTGACATTCTTATAAGCAACAATGGACTCTTTTAAATTTAACTCTACAACACGATCCACCAACAAAAACGGGTACCTGTGAGGCAAGTATTGGCGGATTTCATTTACGTCCATCATTTAGTATCGACCTTCTCTAAAAGCTTATTAATCTGTTGTTTCAGTTGTATAAATTGTTTTGCCATATCGTCTATTCGCCTTACTCTTGCTACCGTCCGACGCCACTTGCTCGTCGGTTCCATACCCATACCAGAAGAGTAAGATCCTGGTTCCAAGATAGAATGGCTTATCATGGTCATTGCTGTAATGTGTACTTGGTCTGCTAGCGTTAAGTGACCTGCAATACCCACACCACCGGAAATAGTACAATGCGCGCCTATTCGTGTGCTACCTGCAATCATGGCGCCACCGGCAATGGCGGTATTATCACCAATTATGACGTTATGAGCAATTTGAACTTGGTTGTCTATTTTTACGCCGTGACCAATTTGGGTATTTTCGATAGCACCACGGTCAATAGTGGTGCTTGCACCTATCTCTACTTGATTGCCTAAGACAACAGCGCCGAGTTGGTGTATTTTTTCCCAACGCCCTTGCACGGGTGCAAAACCAAAGCCGTCAGCACCAATCACAGCATTACTATGAATGATACAGTCTTCACCAAGGTGAACACCATGATATAAAGTAACGTTTGGATACAGGTAGGTACCTTTGCCAAGCACCACGCCCCGACCAATCACACAACCAGCACCAATGACACATTCCTCACCAATGATTGCGTTGTCATCTACGGCTGTGTTTGGGCCTATCACCGCATTGTGAGCAATCTGAGCACTGTCGGACACCACCGCACTTTGGTGCACACCAGTCCACCCCTGAGTAACGGGAACAAATATGTTAGTTAACTGAGCAAACGCCAAATAGGGATTATCGACTACAATGGCATTATCCACTAATTGAGCCAATTCATCATCTTTTACTAATACAGCACCCGCTGAGGTGCTGGCTAACTGATGTTGATATTTAGGGTTGGCCAAAAAACTGAGTTCATTGTGCATGGCATTTTCAAGCGTTCCTAGTTTATTTATTACTAGGTCAGCATTACCCTTGACGACTCCCTTTACCCTATGTGCCAACTGCCCAAGTGTGTGGCTCATTGATTAGTTATCCTTGTTAATACGTTGCATCAGCTCATTAGTTAAATCGGCTTCTGCATCGGCAAACAAGCTTAACTGTCGATTTAGCACCAAATCCAATCCACGTTCTTCAATAAGCGCTTTCAATGCGGCTTCACCTTGCGGTGTAATAGACTGAATTAACGCTTGTTCTAATTCTTTGGCTTGACGCTGCATATTTGCCGCCATAGCGCGAATTTTATTTTGTTCTTCTGCCAACTGCTGACGACGCTTATTGAACTCTTCTTTAGATAAGGTGAGTTCATCTCGCTTTAAATCGTTAGCGGTGGCTTGCAACGCTTCCTGATCTTGCTTCAAGCGAGCATCCATAGCGGCAATTTTTTGTTTTGGCTCTTTGGCGGCTTCCTGTCCAATATCGCTGCCCAACAGGGCGGCTCTAAAATCAACAACAGCAACCTCTGTGGCTTGAACTTGAGAGATAAAGCAAAGAGTAAAAATAGCGGCGATGATTTTTTTCATAATAAATCCTATTTATATATTTTATTCAAAATTAAAACGTAGTACCCAACTGGAACTGGAAGAAGTCGGTACTGTCACCCTCTTGGTCATTTAATGGTCGAGCAAAGTTGAAGGATAACGGCGCGATCGGTGTGATCCATGTCCAACTTAGACCTATGCTGTAACGAATTTCTGACAAATCCACCCCTTCGTTACATTCAGTATTATCTACATAACAAACATCAGTAAAAACGTTACCGCCATCTAAGAAAAGCGCAGTCCTCACCGATTTATGGTCTTCAACCATGGGCAAAGGGAAGATAATTTCAGCGGTACCCGTCATTAATATGTTACCGCCTAGTGCTGACGTATCTTCGTCTTCATCGTCGTAGGAGTTCTGCGGTCCCAATGACGACGCACTGTAACCTCGAACCGAGTAAGAGCCGCCAGCGTAATAGTTCTCGAAGAAAGGTAAGGTGTCTGTGTCACCGTAACCATTACCATACCCCAAACGACCTTTCACATGGAACAACCACAGGTTGGACTGGTTCAGCGCCCAATACTTTTGTGAGGTCAAACCAACCTTGTAATACTGTTGATCACCTACAGGCGTCGCAACTTCCAAAGATGCCTTAGTAGAGTAACCGTCCGTAGGCAAGACACCACCGATCAAGTCGGTGTCGCTCCAAGTTAGGCTAGCGATAACGTCGTCAAAACTTTCACCATAGGTGTCGGTATAATATTCCGTTTCATTAGATGGTGTAGAACCAAGCTGAACCGTACTTTCTTTTACTGTTACGCCAAAAGTCAAGCGTTGCGTGTCTGAGATAGGGTAGCCATAGTTGAGCCCTACGCCAATCTCATCGAGTTGATAATCTTCAACATCGTCATCGGCATAATCACTGGTTTCATAAAACAGGCTGACCCCACGGCTCACACCATCTACGGTGAAATATGGGTTATCGTAAGAAATCGAATAATCTTGCTTTGACGAAGTGCGAGTCGCACTGAAAGACAGTTTATTGCCCGTTCCCATGAAGTTACGCTTGGAAATACCAAAGCCCAACACAGTACCATCTTCTTCTGAGAAACCAATGCTGGCTTGAATACTACCAGACGCCTGCTCTTGCACAACCACATCCAGATCCACTTGATCCGACGTGCCGGCAACCGGTCGAGTACGTAAATCGACACTACCAAAGAACCCTAAGCGCTCAATACGGCGTTTCGACGATTGGATTTTAGAGTGCGTTGCTAAAGCCCCTTCAAATTGCGTCATTTCGCGGCGCAACACCTCGTCTTGTGTCTCACTGTTACCACTAAAAGTAATGCGTCGTACGTGTACTTTTGGACCTGGTGCGATTTGATAACTCAAATTTACCCTGTGGTTATCCAGTTTCTCTGGGATCACGTTCACATTGGTGAACAAATAACCGTCGTCACCCAACTCTGCGGAAATATCCTCAATGATTTTCGTCACTTGGCTACGAGAGAAAACGTCGTCTTTTTTCTGAGAAATATGCTTCCATACTCGGTCTTCCGAAATGGGCAAGCTACCATTCAAGGCAATATCGTTCAGATAATATGGCTGGCCTTCTTCAACATTGATCACTATGTACACATCACGTTTGTCTGACGACAAACTCACCTGACTCGACACCACTTTAAAATCTAAGTAGCCCTTGTCCAAATAAATGCTTTTTAGTGTATTGATATCCCCTTCAATTTTCGCTTTGGCGTACTCATCCGCCGAACTGAAGGGGTTCCAAGAGCCGGTCTCGGCGGACTCAAAATCCTTGGTTAAAAACTCATCGTCGAAGTCTTTGTTGCCGACGATGTTAATATGAACAATTTTGGCGGTATCACCTTCGTCGATGTTGATCACAATGCCAGTACGGTTCCGCGGCATGTCTTCAACCGAAATACTCACTTTGGCACTGTATCGCCCCAAGGCGTAATACTGACGCTGAAGTTCTTGAACGATCTGATTGAGGGTTTCTGGCTTATAAATTTCACCTATTTCTAGCCCAGACAAGCGTAAGCCACGCTCTAAATCCTCCGTTTTAATTAGATCATTCCCTTCAATGGTTAAGTTACCAATCGAAGGGCGCTCCTCAACATCGAAGACCAAGACATCGTCTTCTTCATAAACGTCTATATCACTAAAGTAGCCGGTATTAAAAAGCGACGTAATGGCTTGATACACTTTACCTGAATCGTAAGACTCATCTTTATCGAAACCAATCACATCAAACGCTCGGCTGGATGGCATTTGTACTAAGCCATCAATGCGCACATCTTCTACGGTTTTGGCAACACCCTGCACGCTGATTAAAGCCAACAAAACTGCTGAAACGACTTTCACATATACCTCTCTACAAGCGGGCAATATCATTAAAAATGGCCACCGCCATTAAAGCAAATAAAACAGAAGCGCCCAGTCTGTAAGCCATGTTCTGGATTTTTTCAGACACGGGTTTACGACGAGCGGCTTCAATGCCAAAAAACAACAAATGCCCACCATCTAACATGGGGATAGGCAACAAATTAAGCACCCCTAAACTGACACTGAGGTAAGCCATGAAGGTTAAAAACGACTGCAATCCAGAATCTGCAGACGCACTTGCCACTTTTGCAATGGTGATTGGGCCAGACAAATTATCCACCGAAATCAAGCCTTGCAACATCTTCCCTATTGACGACACCGTTAATGAAATCATCTTAGACGTTTGAGCCATGCCATAAGAGAGGGATTCAATAGGGCCATAACGACGTTCACGAATCAGGCTTTCATCCCACTGAGGTGGCACAACCGCCAAACCAGCGTAGCCTATCGTTTGTCCATTTTGTTCCGCCGACTTGGGTGACAACACCAATTCAACTCGATTACCGGCGCGTAACACATCCACGAATAAAGCATTATTAGGATTAGCTTGAACCACGCTAACCACCTGACGCCACTGGTTAATCGATTGATCTTCGATCGCCAGAATCGTATCACCCGCTAAAAAGCCCGCTGTGGCTGCCGCGCCACCGTCTACCACCTGAGCAATAACGGGGGCTACTTGTGGCTGCCATGGCGCTAAACCGAAGGCTTGGATTAAATTGTTAGGCTCTTCACCCACCAACCATCGATCCAGACTTACCGTATCTTCTTGTAATGCACTCGAACCTTCAGGCTGGTAACGAACGATAATGGTTCCGGTTTTACCAATCAAGCCTGCCAACACTAAATTTACATCTTCCCACGAAGCAACGTCTTCCCCTGCCACCATGACCAGCTCGTCGCCGGACTGTAGCTGAGTCTGCGCTACAGGGCTATTCGCCGCGATTCCACCTACTTTTGGTGCCACTGTTTGGATACCCAATACTGCGACCAAGGCATAAATGGCGACCGCCAGAATAAAGTTAGCAATGGGGCCTGCTGCCACAATGGCGATACGTTGCCAAACGCTCTTCACGTTGAACGTCTGATTTTTTAGCTCTGGTGGAACATTGCCTTCACGCTCATCGAGCATGCGCACATAACCCCCTAGGGGAATCATTGCCAAGGTGTATTCGGTGCCGGTTTTCCCCACATAGCGATAAATGGGTTTACCAAAACCCACAGAGAAGCGTAAAACCTTCACACCACAGCGACGAGCCACAAAGAAGTGACCAAATTCGTGAAAAGTAATCAACAGCCCAAGAGCAACAACAATAGAAAGAATATTTTGTATCATGCAAAAAATCCACGAGAAATAATATCGAGTGCTAACTGGCGAGCCATGCTATCGGCTTCAAACACATCATCAAGCGAATGAACTTGAGTGACCGTAGCGGATGCTAAAACTTGTTCATTTAACCGAGCAATATCCAGAAAACCCATGCGCTCTTCCAAGAAAGCCGCCACAGCGATTTCATTGGTGGCGTTTAAAATTGCCATGGCCGTTCCTCCCATAAACCAAGCATCGGCCGCCAGTTTGAGATTAGGAAAACGAGTAATATCTGGGGCTTCAAAATTCAAACGCGCCACATCGATCAAACTCAATGGGGGCACCTGGGTTTCAATTCGCTCTGGCCAACTCATGCCATAAGCGATGGGGATTTTCATGTCTGGGTTGCCCATCTGCGCAATGACAGAACCATCACGGTAAGACACCATAGAATGAATAATACTCTCAGGATGAACAACCACGTCCACCTCATCGGGGGTGACATCAAATAACCAGCAGGCTTCGATAAGTTCCAAGCCCTTATTCATCAAAGAGGCGGAATCAATGGAAATCTTTTGCCCCATTGACCAGTTAGGATGTTTGCATGCCTGAGCCGGCGTCACTGCCTTCATTTCATCTAAACTGAACTCTCTAAAAGGGCCACCAGACGCGGTTAAAATAATTTTAGACACGTCTTGTTTGTGCGCGCCTAAAGCAGTCTGCGGTAGACTTTGATAAATGGCGTTATGCTCGCTGTCTATAGGCAGCAAAACCACCTTGTGCCGTGTGACTTCGTCCATAAAAAGCTTACCTGCGGTCACTAAGGACTCTTTGTTCGCCAACAGGGTACGCTTACCGGCTCGAATGCCCGCCAAGGTAGGTTTTAGGCCTGCAAAGCCCATAATCGCCGCCATTACCTGATCAACTGCGTTGTCGGCAGCAATGCTCTCAAGCGCTTCTTGCCCCCATTCAAACGATACGGACAAGTCAGAACACAGTCGAGCCAGCTCATCACGGGCTTGTTGCGACCCCATGACCACACGCTGAGGCTGAAAACGTCGACAAATATCGGCCATTTTCTCAACACTTTCATTAGCCGACGCACTGACCAAGGTAAACTTATCGGGATGCTGAGCAATAATATCGAGGGTACTTTGCCCAATCGAGCCAGTAGCGCCTAATAAACAAATCCCCTGCATCAAAGCCATCCTGTCATGCTAAGTAACAGCACATAGATAGGCGCCGCCGCAGTTAAGCTGTCAACACGATCCATCACACCGCCGTGCCCTGGAATCAAATGGCTGGAATCTTTGAGTTTTTCGTGACGCTTAAACAGACTTTCAGTCAAATCACCCAATACGGACACAAACGACGTCACCAGAGCAATCAACGCTAATACAAGCCAGCCAGAAAAAGCATAATCAGAACTGACAGCAAATATCATCACACCAACTTGTGTCAGTAAAACGCCACCAAATACGCCTTCCCACGATTTACCTGGGCTCACAGCAGGCGCTAATTTACGCTTACCAAAAGCACGGCCAGCAAAATACGCACCTGAATCCGCCCCCCAGATTAACCCCATTAATAGCAGCACCCAAACAACAAACTCGTCGGACTGTTTTAATACTACCAGTGCCGACCAAGTGGTGGTCAGAACCAAGATACCAAACAGCAGGCGACTAATGACTGGCTGCCAAGATAACTGAGCGGGATAACGCATCACCCAATACAGAGCAAGCCCCCACAAAATCGGACTGATATAAAGTGATGTTTTCGCCATGGCTGCGTTAAAAACAGCAAAGCACACCATACCAATCAGTGCCGCGTAAACCACACGCCCTAATTGATGCTTAACACCAGATAATCTCGCCCACTCCCAACCAGCGAGGCAAACGACCACCCCAATAGCTAAAATAAAATTCGACGCGTCTAAAACAAAAACAGCGTATATAAACAACACAGCCATTACGATGGCACTTAGAATACGAGGAAGTAACATGGTTATCGGCCACCATAACGTCGTTGACGATTTTGATAGGTTTCAATCGCGTCATCAAAATGTTGTTGATCAAAATCCGGCCATAACACCGGCAAAAAGACAAACTCAGAATACGCCGTTTGCCAAAGAAGAAAATTGCTAATACGCTCTTCACCAGAGGTACGAATTAAAAGATCTGGTGGTGGTAAATCCGCCAATTGCATGTGTTCACCCAGCAACGACTCGTCGATATCATCTGGGGATAAGTTTCCCAAAGACACCTGCTCAGCTAACGACTTGGCAGCGTGCGTGATGTCCCAGCGACCGCCATAGTTCGCCGCGATCACCAGGGTCATGTGATCATTATTTTGCGTCGCGTCTTCAACATTCTTAATTTGCGCTTGCAAACCTTGACTGAAACTCGACACATCGCCCATCACACGAAGACGAATTTTATACTTATTTAAGCGCTTCAACTCTTTTTTCAAGGACCTCATAAAAAGTGCCATCAAGCCATCTACTTCTAGCTTTGGGCGCTTCCAGTTCTCACTCGAAAAAGCGAATAGGGTCAATACTTTAACATTCGATTTGGCCGCCGCTTCAACAACACGACGCACAGCAGATGCGCCTGCGGTGTGACCAGCAATGCTAGGAAGGTGTTTTTTCTTTGCCCAACGATTATTTCCATCCATGATGATGGCCACATGCGAAGGCATAGCTGCTGAATTAATTTCAGCACCATCTATTCGAGACATAGCATTACCCTAGTCGATAAAAAAAGCGAGCCTAAGGCTCGCCTTGTTTATTAAATTTCCATCAAGTCTTTTTCTTTCGCTGCAAGACGTTCTTCTACTTGAGCGACGTACTTGTCAGTAATTTTTTGCACTTGATCTTGTCCACGACGATCGTCGTCTTCAGAAATCTCTTTCTCTTTCACTAGGTCTTTCAAGCTACCATTCGCGTCACGACGGATGTTACGGATCGCAATACGACCATTTTCCGCTTCGTTTTTCGCTTGCTTGAAGTAGTTTTTACGAGTTTCTTCCGTCAATGCAGGCATAGGAATTCGAATCAAGCTACCATTTGTCGCTGGGTTCAAACCCAAATCTGACTTCATAATGGCTTTTTCAATTTCAGGCACAAGATTATTTTCCCATGGGGAAATACCCAGTGTTCTTGCATCTTCCACAGTAATGTTGGCTACTTGGCTTAAAGGGGTTTCTGAACCATAGTAGTTTACTTTTACCGAATCAAGGATGCTTGGGTGAGCACGGCCTGTACGAATTTTTTTAAAGGCAGACTCAACTGAAGAAACCGCTTTGCCCATACGATCTTCAGCGTCTTTAAGAATTTCGTTAATCATCATTTCCTCACTTAATCAGTGTGCCTTCGTCACCACCTACCATGATATTAATCAAGGCACCTGGCTTGTTCATATTGAACACACGAATTGGCATAGAGTGATCACGGGTTAAACAAATTGCTGTTAAGTCCATGACCCCTAATTGTTTTTCAAGAACTTCATCGTAGCCCAATGTATCATATTTTACCGCTGCAGGGTCTTTCATTGGGTCAGCAGAGTATACACCATCTACTTTTGTGGCTTTCAATACAACGTCAGCATCAATCTCGATACCACGTAAACAAGCGGCAGAGTCAGTTGTAAAGAATGGGTTACCTGTACCAGCTGAAAAAATCAGCACATCACCTTCTTTCATCAAGCGCATCGCTCGACGACGGTCATAAGGCTCAACAATACCCGTCATGGTAATTGCAGACATAACACGTGTTGCAATATTGGCACGTTCTAGGGCATCAC
Source organism: Marinomonas vulgaris (assembly GCF_018145875.1). Lineage (GTDB taxonomy): Bacteria > Pseudomonadota > Gammaproteobacteria > Pseudomonadales > Marinomonadaceae > Marinomonas > Marinomonas vulgaris. The sequence goes on from NZ_JAGSSV010000001.1 coordinate 49,606, forward strand.
GCATCGCTAAGGCATTCATTACCGTTGCTAGCATCCCCATGTGGTCGCCAGTCACACGATCCATACCCGCTTGACTTAGCGCTTGACCGCGAAACAGATTGCCACCACCAATAACAATACCAACCTCAACACCAATACCACGCAATTGACCAATCTCAAGCGCTATGCGGTTCAACACTTTTGGGTCGATACCAAAGGACTCATCACCCATCAAGGCTTCGCCACTCAGCTTAAGCAAAATTCTTTTGTATTTTGGACTCTTCTCTTTTGGCATACCCACCTCCGGCAATGATTTGAATACTACAATCGTTGTAGGTCAAAATAACTGACCTTCATTAGCACATGTCTTTCATAAAAAGGGGCAGTCAAGCTGCCCCTTTTATTTTGCAAGACAACACCCGCTAGGATTAACCTTTAAGCTGTGCTGCTACTTCTGCTGCAAAGTCCACTTCTGCTACTTCAATGCCTTCACCTACTTCTAAGCGAATGAAAGAAGAAACAACAGCGCCAGCGTCTTTAACCAACTGGCCAACTTTGATTTCAGGATTCTTAACAAATGGCTGCTCAGTCAAGCTGTTTTCAGCCAAGAATTTCTTCATACGACCAACAATCATTTTATCAACGATTTCCGCTGGCTTGCCGGCCATATCTGGCTGCGCACGAACAATTTCTTCTTCTTTTGCAAGAACTTCAGCTGGCATATCTTCACCGCGTACAACGCGAGGAGCCACAGCAGCAACGTGCATAGAAACGTCTTTCGCCAATTCCGCAGAACCGCCTTCCAACTGAGTCAATACAGCGATCTGACCGTTACCGTGAAGGTAACCACCTACTAAACCGCCTTCAATGATAACAGCACGACGAGGTGTGATGTTTTCACCGATTTTTTGTACCAAAGCTTCACGTGCTTCAAGCATTTCGCCCGTGATTACTTTAGCCATATCTGTTTCTTTTGTAGCAAAAACTGCATCAGCAACTTTATTTGCAAAGGAAAGGAAACCTTGATCACGTGAAGCGAAGTCAGTTTCAGAGTTAACTTCAACCAAAACTCCGTAGGAAGCGTCGTCAGCAACGCGCATGATGATGGTGCCTTCAGCAGCCGTACGGCCCGCTTTTTTGGCAGCTTTCATGCCACTTGATTTGCGTAGTTCTTCAATCGCTACTTCAACATCAGCGTTAGCAGCAACGAGTGCTTTTTTACACTCCATCATGCCTAGACCTGTACGTTCACGTAGCTCTTTTACCAATGCTGCAGATACTGCGGCCATGTTAAATCCTCTTTATACCAATTCAAATTTAAAAAAGGAGGCAAGAAACCTCCCTTTAGAAACCAGAACAAACTAGATAGTTTGCTTATGCTTCAGTCGCTTCGTTTACTTCAACGAATTCGTCTGCTGTACCAGCTGTCGCGTTGCGACCTTCCAATACGGCATCAGCAAAAGCACCAACGTACAACTGAACCGCACGAATAGCGTCGTCGTTTGCTGGGATGATGTAATCAACACCATCTGGATTACTGTTAGTATCAACGATACCGATAACAGGAATACCCAACTTGTTTGCTTCTTTAATAGCGATACGTTCGTGATCTACGTCTACTACAAACAATACGTCTGGCAAGCCACCCATATCTTTAATACCACCCATAGAAAGCTCAAGCTTTTCAAGCTCACGAGTACGCATCAAAGCTTCTTTCTTAGTTAGCTTATCAAAAGTACCATCGGCCATTTGACCTTCTAGTTCACGAAGACGTTTGATAGAAGTACGAATGGTTTTGTAGTTAGTCAACATACCACCTAACCAGCGATGGTTAACGTATGGCATAGAAGAGCGAGCTGCTTGCTCTTTGATTGTTTTAGATGCGGCACGCTTAGTACCAACAAACAATACCTTGTTTTTGTTCTCAGCCATTTTTTTAACAAGCTCAAGGGCATTGTTAAGTGCTGGAACAGTGTGCTCAAGGTTAATGATGTGGATCTTGTTACGAGCGCCAAAAATGAATGGCTTCATTTTTGGGTTCCAGTAACGAGTTTGGTGACCGAAGTGTGATCCAACCAATAATAGGTCGCGCATAGAAACTGTAGGCATTTTACTATCCTTTATTTGGGTTATTTAAGCTTACCAGCTAAAAGCATCAGTCAAACAAGGTTTAAGGCAACCTAAGACACCCAAGATACTTTTATTTGTTGCGGCAAGATCGTTGATTTAAGTAATTTAGCTTTAAGTGAGCTCAAGCCCAATAAGCTGGCGTTTTATATCACATTCCGCCCTAAACCAAAAGACTTGACGATATTTTTACACTCCATTCTAGCGGCGTTTTTTTCATTGAGGGAGGCGATTCTACCGTCTAAGTCATGTAGAATATTGCGCAACTGACTCTCATTGTAGAAACAAACTATTTAAAGACACGTTAATTATGAGCAACGAAACCTTACAGAAAATCAACGAACTTACTAAAGATGGGCGCCTTGATGTGCCAAGCTGGACACCACGCCCGGCGGCTACTCGTTTCAACGATATTAGCGATATTGAAGGTATGCGCACGGCAGGCAAACTGGCCGCCGATGTTTTAGTGATGCTAGAAGAATACGTTGTCCCTGGCGTGACCACGGAACAACTCGACATCATAGCGCACAACTACATTGTCGGCGTGCAAGGCGCAATTCCTGCACCGCTTAATTACCACGGTTTTCCAAAGTCTTGCTGCACGTCGGTTAACGACGTTATTTGTCATGGCATTCCAAACGACAAAGCGTTGAAGAAAGGCGATACCGTCAACATCGACATCACCATCATCAAAGATGGATATTACGGCGATACCAGCCGAATGTTTTTTGCCGGCCCCGTCCTTCCTCATGCAGAGCGCTTAGCTAAAGTCACCCAAGAATGTCTGTATTTAGCCATTGATATGGTAAAACCAGGCACACGTCTTGGCGACATTGGTGCGGCGATCGCAGCCCATGCTCACAAAAATCATTGCTCTGTTGTAGAAGAGTATTGCGGACATGGCGTGGGAACAACCTTCCACGGCGAACCACAAGTTGCCCATTACGGCAAAGCCGGTACTGGCGTTATGTTAGAGGAAGGCATGACACTCACGATCGAACCCATGATCAATGCGGGCAAAAAACAAGTGAAACATTCAGGTCTAGATAACTGGATCGCCAAAACTAAAGATGGTCGATTATCTGCGCAATATGAGCATACTTTGCTGGTTACTGCCGATGGGGTGGAAGTATTAACTCGCCGCCCAGAAGAAACGCGCTTCTCATAAAGAAGCGCCTAAACCATTAACTTAATAACATCGTATTTAACAAGACCTAAACACCACAAACTCTTCGAGGCTTTTGTATGGACTTCCCTGCTTTTCCAGACGCTCCGCCATTACTGACACAGGAAGAAAAAAACGAGCTAGCACAACCGACCTGCTCAATTGCTCGCTACAAAGCCGTTATTGAAGAAAAAACAGACCTTTACAATGACCTATTTCATTCCCTTTATCCGATTGAAAAGCTGGTCAAAGGGCTGTCTTCTTTTTTCGATGAAATCATGCAAGCGGCCTGGACCGCAAAAGCGCTAGACAAAGAAGAGTATGTGAGCCTTGTTGCTGTAGGAGGTTATGGCCGCGGAGAGTTACACCCGAAATCCGACATTGACTTACTCATTCTGATTGAAAACGAAGCGTCAGCGCCGAAGAGCAAACTGGAAGCCTTCATTACCTTTTTATGGGACATCAACCTTGATGTGGGTCACAGCGTGCGTTCAATCGATGAGTGCACAGAGATGGCCGAAAAAGACATTACCGTCATCACCAACCTCATCGAATCCCGCACTTTAATTGGCCCAACAGATTTATTAGAAACCCTGAAACTGCACGTTGATATCACGCAGATGTGGGATGGCCATTCTTTTTATAAAGCCAAAGTCGCTGAACAAAAGCAACGCCATGCCAAATACCAAAACACCGCTTACAATCTTGAACCCAATTTAAAAGAGTGCCCCGGCGGATTAAGAGACATGCAAGTCATCGACTGGGTAGCAAAGCGCCATTTGCATACCAACCGACTTAGCGCCTTAATCGACAAAGAGTTTTTATCTGAAGACGAATATATTCAATTAAAAGGCGCTGTCAGTCATTTGTGGCGCGTACGTTGGGCGTTGCACATGGTGGCTGGTCGCAAAGAAGACCGCTTACTGTTTGATCATCAACGCACCCTTACAAAGCTATTTGGTTTCGATGATGACGACTTAAAGCGCAATGTTGAACGCTTTATGCAAGGCTATTATCAAAGCGTAGCCGCTATTCAACAGTTAAACGACTTGCTGCTGCAACATTTTGAAGAATCCTTCCTCAGTAAAGATGCCATTGAATCCGTTGAAGTACTCAACGACCATTTCCAAATATCTAATGGTCAATTAGAAGCCCGCTCGGAAACCCTGTTTCAAGATGATCCTTCCAGCATGTTGGAAATCTATGTACTGTACGGCGCTCATGAACACATTAAAGGCATTCGTGCCAATACCATGCGCCAACTGCGTGATAATCTCGACCTGATCGATGACGACTATCGTAGCAATAAACGCAATACTGATTTGTTCCTAGACATTATCGCCAGTCGCTATCGCTTAACAAGCATTTTACGCTCCATGAAACACCTTGGCTTGCTTGGTCGATATCTGCCAGAATTTGGCGCCATCATAGGTCAAATGCAACACGACTTATTCCACATCTACACGGTCGATGCGCATACCTTGCAACTGGTCGAAAATCTGCGCCGCCTTTGGTTACCAGAGTTTAAACAAAAATTCCCTATATCCGGCCAAGCTATTCGCCATGTACCGAAAGTCGAGCTGCTCTATATTGCTGGTTTGTACCACGATATCGCCAAAGGCCGCGGTGGCGATCACTCGGAACTGGGCTGCGTCGATGCACAAGCATTTTGTGAACGCCATGGTCTACCTAAGCGGGATACGGATTTAGTGGTTTGGCTAGTCAGAAATCATTTATTTATGTCAGTCACAGCGCAGCGTAAAGACATCTCTGACCCAGAAGTCATCTGGGAATTTGCCAGCTATGTGAAAGACCAAGAACATCTAGATTACCTGTTTATCTTGACTGTCGCTGACATCAACGCCACTAACCCAACCATGTGGAATAGCTGGCGTGCATCACTCATGCGCCAGCTTTATCTTGAAACAAAACGTGCCTTGCGTCGCGGCTTAGACTTCCCTATTGATGCTGACATGATCAGCGACGAACACAAACAACGCGCTTTAGAAATCATGATAGAGCGCAACGTGGACATTACAGAAGCAGAGAGCATCTGGAGCACCATCGAAGAAGAGTACTTCATTCGTTCCAATGGCGATGAAATTGCTTGGAACACAGAGGCGATTTTACGTCACCGGCCAAGCGACAAACCTCTTATTGCCATCACTCCTCTAGGCGGTCGTAATTTTTCTGGTGCCAGCAAAATATTCATCTATACCTTGATCAGCAAACACTTGTTTGCGGTGACTGCGGCCACGTTTGAACAGCTCGGCTTAACCATCTTAGACGCCAAGATAAGCCACACGACTAATCATTACAGCCTAGACAGCTTCGTTGTCATGGACAGTAACGACAACGACACCATTTTGCACCTCGATAAAGAGCGCATCACGCTCATTCGTAAAACCTTAATGGAACAGCTTGAGACGCCGTCTTTGTACGAAAGTGTTGTACAACGCCATACACCACGGATTTTAAAAATATTCAACTCTCCTTCGACGGCGCATTTCGTTAGTCAAGCAGAGGAAGTGTGGTCAGCACTGGAGATCACCGCTCCCGATCGATTAGGGTTACTGGCACTGATCGGTCAATTCTTTATGAATCACAACATTATGCTGCACAAGGCGAAAATCGCCACACTAGGCGAGCGCGTAGAAGACACTTTTTACATCACTGATGAAAATGGTGATCTGATTACAGACCCAGAACGCATGGATAATATTTGCACCCTTTTAAAAGAGAAAATAGACCGTTTTTCTCAAGCGATGGACTAAACAACATGAATCCTTTAATACAATCTTTGCACCCATACCCCTTCCAAAAGCTTGCAGAGCTCATCGAAGGATTAACCCCTAACCCTGAAAAACCGCTGATCAAGCTCACTATTGGTGAGCCTCAGCACGAGGCGCCAGCCGTTGTTCTAGAAGTGCTTAGCAAGAGTTTGCAGGGTGTTAGCAAATACCCAAGCACCAAGGGCGAATTGCCGTTACGCAGCGCCATCAGCGAGTGGGCAAAACGTCGCTTTTCTCTTGATAGCCTAAGTCCAGATACACAAATATTACCCGTTTCTGGAACACGAGAAGCCTTATTCGCCATCACACAAACGCTTGTAGGCGAGAAAAACGATGCTTTGGTCATCAGTCCGAATCCTTTTTATCAGATCTACGAAGGCGCTGGTATTTTGGCTGGCGCCGAGCTGCATTTTTTACCTTGCGGCTCAGAAACAGAATACAAAGTGAATTACTCACAAGTAGACGACGCGACTTGGGCACGCTGTGAAGTGTTGTTTGTGTGTTCGCCGAACAACCCAAGCGGTACCATTACCACGCTTGAGGAATACGCGTATCTTATCGACAAAGCCAATACCTTTAACTTTACGATTGTGGCCGACGAATGTTATTCGGAAATTTACTTTGGCGATGATGCGCCTCTTGGCTTATTGGAAGCGTGCCAGAAATTAGGCAACACAGATTACAAACACTGCCTTATTTTTCAATCGCTTTCCAAGCGCTCTAATTTACCAGGTCTACGCTCTGGTTTTGTGGCAGGTGATGCCAACATTCTCAAACCTTTTTTGCTATACCGCACCTATCAGGGTTGCGCCATGCCAATACATCATCAAGACGCTTCGGTTGCGGCTTGGAACGACGAAGCCCACGTAATGAAAAACCGCGAGATTTACACGCGCAAATTTGATTCCGTGCTGGAGATTCTATCGCCGGTTATGCCCATCAAAAAGCCAGAAGCGGGCTTTTATTTGTGGCCTGAACTGAGCATGTCGGACGAAGCATTTTGTACCGCACTGTACCAAGAAGAATCTGTTTTGGTATTACCTGGCAGTTATTTAGGCCGCGATGTAAACGGCCGTAATCCTGGTAGCCATCATGTACGCATGGCGTTAGTTGCGGAAGAATCCGAGTGTGTCGAAGCGGCCAAAAGAATACGTGACTTTATACGTCGTCGATAAATGTACCCTAACCACCCATTTTCATTAATAACAGATAACTTTTTAGTTAATAAAGATAACTCTTAGTTGGAGAAAGCACATGAGTAACCTTTTCGCGTTCGGTCTTGGCATCGGCACACAAAACAAAGAAGGCAACTGGTTAGAAGTCTTCTACTCAATGCCAAGCCTAGGCGCAGAAAAAAGCACCCTAGACGCGCTATTGGAAAGCACCAATTACGAAGGTGGCAACAGCACACTGGTTTTAGATGAGAGCGATTTAAATCGTTTGCACATGAACCTATTAAAAGCAGGCAACATCGAACAGGCTGAATTGGCATCGCGCCTAAAAGCATCTCGACAGCCAGTTATTTTATGTGTATTGGCGACCGACGAAGCCCCAAGCAACCCAGCCGAAGTCTACTTAAAACTTCAACTTATCTCTCATCGTTTGGTAAAACCTCACACGACGGTACTTGATGGCATGTTTGGTTTGCTGATCAACACCGCGTGGACCAACGAAGGCCCTATCGATGTACGTGAACTGGCCGATCGTCAGCTAAGCGCTCGTATGGAAGGCCGCACCATTGAAGTATTCAGCGTCGATAAATTCCCTAAAATGCTGAATTTCATTGTGCCTGCAGGCATTCGTGTGGGTGACGCCGCTCGTGTTCGCTTGGGTGCCCACCTTGCAGAAGGCACCACCGTCATGCATGAAGGTTTTGTGAACTTTAATGCCGGAACCCTTGGCAACAGCATGGTTGAAGGTCGTATCTCTGCCGGTGTTGTCGTCGGCAATGGCTCCGATTTAGGCGGCGGCTGCTCAACCATGGGCACCTTATCAGGTGGCGGTAACATTGTGATCGCCGTAGGTGAAAAATGCTTAATTGGCGCGAACGCAGGTATCGGTATCGGCCTTGGTGATCGCTGCATCGTTGAATCCGGTCTGTACATTACAGCTGGCTCCAAAGTGGCTGTACTAGACGAAAACAACCAAGTGGTTTCAACTGTGAAAGCACGTGAATTGTCCGGCCAGTCTGATTTGTTGTTCCGCCGCAATTCCGCCACTGGCGCCATTGAGTGCAAAACCAACAAAACGGCGATCGAATTAAACGAAGCCTTGCACTCTCATAACTAATGGCAAAGGCTAATCATAATTAACTTGTCATTACGCCATGTCATCCTTCTTGATGTGGCGTTTGAGGGAGCAAGATATGATCAAAATATATGGCATAAAAAGCTGTGACACCATGAAAAAAGCGTTCCGTTGGCTCGATGAGCACAAGATTGAATACGTTTTTCACGACTACAAAAAACAGGACTTGGAAGAATCAACCGCAAGCGCTTGGGTAGAGGCTCTAGGGTGGGAAAACGTCATCAACAAACGCGGTACAACCTGGCGCAAGTTAGACGACGAAACAAAAAATTCCATGGACGCCAAACAAGCCGTTCAAGTCATGCTGGCTCAAACGTCCATTATTAAGCGACCTTTGATTGTCGCGGGTGAAACCAAACTACTTGGTTTCAACCCAGATGAATACACTGAACACTTACTTTAATACTGCTAGCTTTAATATTTTTTTAGCGAGGTAGTGGTGTGTAGATAGTCGGTCTGTCAACGCGTCTTATTTGTGGTGCAACAGGCGTTACACTAGGCGTGTATCCGCCAGTTGTCACATCGGATTGAATCACCGGCAAAAAGTACGATTCTTGAATAACCGGCTCAGAAAACAAGCTGCATCCAGTTAAAAGCAAACCTAAAAAAACACCAACGCCTAATTTCATAACCCCACCTTTATATTAATCTCCTGTTATAGTAACGGAGTTTTTCATAAGGTAGCGAAAACTAACATAAAGGTAAAGAATGTCTGATTTATCTCCAACTCTCGACCTCGCCATTGACCTAATGTCTCGCCCTTCTATAACACCAGAAGATGCAGGCTGCCAAGACGTTATGATAGAGCGACTTAAAAACATTGGTTTTGAAGTTGAACTCATGCCGTTTGGCGAGGTGAAAAATTTTTACGCCAAACGCGGCCATTCAGGCCCAAATCTCTGCTTTGCCGGTCACACTGACGTCGTACCAACTGGCCCTGAAAGCGAATGGACAGTCCCCCCTTTCTCTCCTGAGATCATCGATGGCATTTTATATGGCCGTGGCGCAGCAGACATGAAAGGAAGCCTAGCGGCCATGGTGACGGCGGTTGAAGCCTTTGTTGCTGAACACCCTGATCACGACGGTCAAATCTCGTTTCTTATCACCAGCGACGAGGAAGGCCCTTTTGTCGATGGCACAACCCGTGTCGTAGACGCACTCATGGCTCGTAATGAAAAAGTTGATTGGTGTATTGTTGGTGAACCATCTAGCACTAAAACACTGGGTGACATCATTAAAAACGGTCGTCGAGGTTCGTTTAGTGGCGATTTAACGGTATACGGAAAGCAAGGACATGTTGCTTATCCTCACCTAGCGCAAAACCCTATTCATCTCGCCGCCCCTGCTCTGGATGAAATGGCTAATGCTCACTGGGACAACGGCAACGACTTTTTTCCGCCAACCAGCTTTCAAATATCCAACATTCACGCGGGAACAGGGGCAACCAATGTGGTGCCAGGCCAGCTAAATGCACAATTCAACTTCCGTTTTTCTTCCGAACTGGATTTTGACGCCTTAAAAGTTCGCGTCATCGAGATTTTAGAAAAGCACAATTTACGCTACGACATCGAATGGACGTACAACGGCCTGCCCTTTTTAACACGCCCTGGCGAGTTGGTGGACGCCATTGTCGATGCGATACAAGATACTGTGGATATCACCCCTGAATTATCCACATCAGGCGGCACCTCGGATGGGCGTTTTATTGCAAAAATGGGCACCCAAGTGGTGGAACTTGGTCCAATCAACGCCACCATCCATCAGGTGAACGAACACGTTGACGCTGAAAGTCTAAATCAATTGTCCTCGATTTATACACGTATTCTAAAAAACCTATTTGCCAACAACCAATAGAAAGATGAGCAGGCTCAATATCGCAGGTTTACCATGAGAAACGCCATTCACAAACTGGCCATGAAAATGGGCAACAACCCACGAGCCGCTTTGGTCAAAATGATTCAAGGCGGGCTGGTGTTTGTGTTTGGTGTGCTCATTCTGATGGTCGCAGATCGCGTTTTGCTTGAGTCGCTACAACAAGAAATTTTGGCACTCTTTGGGTTAATTCTTGCAGGCTTAGGTGTGATATGGACATTTGTGGGCTACTTGTCCATGAGCGTGTTGCGAATTTACCACATGATTAAAAAGAAGGATTAGCGCAATGCAACAAACAGACATCGAAATTTATGTATTGTCGTGCCCCACAGAAAACATTGTCGCTTGGCTAGCCAAGGCATTTACTTTAGTAGATACCAGCCAGCCCTCGTCGCTCTGTACCAAGCTCACGGTGTTATTAAACAATGCTAACATTGAAGTCACTATTTTAGAGCAAGCCGCTGGCAAGCGATTTACCTCAATCTGGTTTGACTCAGATAAGACGCCATGGAAAGACGATATGGCTTGTGCAAAACAGGCGTTTGATGCACTACAGTGCGAAGTTCGCTGTAACTTCCAAGGATGGGAAGAAGAAGGCGATCAAGACCCAGACCAATGGTGGCGAATCAATAGCCACGGCGAAGGGCCTTTTATTTGGACTTAACCGTTACCTCTGTCTTTCATTCACAGCAGGTCGACATACAATCATTCAAGAGACATTTTATATGAACATTACACTCCTTAAAGGCAAGCTTCACATGGCCAGCGTAACGCAAGCCGAGCTTTGGTACGACGGCTCATGTGCCATAGATAAAGACCTTGTGGAACTGGCAGGATTTAGAGAATTTGAACAAATCGATATTTACAACGTCGACAACGGCGAGCGTTTTCACACCTACGTTATTTTAGCCGAAGCCGGATCTGGTACCATTTCTATGAATGGCGCTGCCGCCCGTAAAGTACAAGTTGGCGACCGAGTAATTATCGCAGCCTACGGACAAATGGACGAAAAAGACGCGGATCAATTTGCTCCTAAACTGGTGTATTTAAACAAAGACAACAGTGTCGAGCGCACCACCAACACCATTCCTGTGCAAAAAGATTAACTCACCGTTCCCTAGAGCAGTCTATTTTCATACTAACTGAACGCAAAAAGCCCCTTCTGCTAACCAAAGCAGAAGGGGCTTTTTAATGCTTAAATCGTAATTTACAGATTAAGCTAAAGCCGCCAGTGCAGCTTCATAATTTGGCTCATCAGCGGTTTCTGCCACCTGCTCTGTGTAAATCACTTTGCCTGCTTCATCAAGAATCACCACTGCACGAGACAATAAGCCTTGCAGAGGACCATTCGCAAAAGCAAGGCCGTAATCATCACCGAAAGTCGAACGGAAGCTTGAGCCTGTATCAAGGTTATCAATGCCTTCAGCGCCACAAAACCGTGCAGCTGCAAAAGGCAAATCAGCAGACACACAGATCACATTGACGCCTTTATGCGCTGCAGCCGACTCGTTAAACTTACGGACAGAAGTTGCACAGGTTGGCGTATCTACTGAGGGAAAGATATTCAGCACTAATTTACTGCCACTGTAATCAGCCAATGTCGCTACAGACAAATCGGTTTTAACCAGCTCAAAATCGGGTGCAGCAGACCCAACGACAGGCAAACTGCCAACAGTGTCAAATGGGTTGCCTTTCAAGGTAACAGTTGTCATAAAAACCTCTAAAATAATAAATTTACGGCAGAGAGATTAGCCGCGAATGATGGATACGTTCTCAGCTTGCTTGCCTTTCTCGCCTTCAGTGACGTAAAAACGCACCAATTGACCTTCTACCAAAAAGCGACGTCCACGGCCGCGAATAGCGCGATAATGTACAAAAACATCGTCGCCATTTTCCATTGTCAAAAAGCCAAAACCTTTTGATGAGTTAAACCATTTAACCGTACCTTGTTCACGGTCGTCGTTTTCATCTTCCTCTTCGTCTTCTTGGTCATCATGGCTGTGACTTTGCGGCGAAGTAGCAACGGCGGATGAACGAACTTGGCTGACCATGGCGCCAACATATACAGACACCAGCACAAAACCAAAATACACAAGAAAATTTGTGCCAACTGACTCCCCTAAAACACCTGCAATAAGAAGGGGGACAACCAAAGCAATAACAAGACTGACAATAAAGGTGCGTAACGAAAATAAACCGGAACCAACAGAAGCCCCATTAACATTATCCTGATGATCATTCATAACAGTATTTCTCTTATTAAATTAAATATTAAAGTGAAGCGAAGCCATTTTTAAATTAGTAGACTTCGTGTAAGTACAAAAGATGAATAAATGAATTTTACTAAATTCTTTCTGAAATCAGCATGTGAAGCTAAAGAAGATAGTAGTAAGATACCCATCTTCTTTATGAGAGCAATTTTCACGCCACTCTTACACAGTAAAGACACTGTAATGAGTGTCCTTATTTGCCTACAATTACTCATAAAATATGAATTTAGCTCGCTTAGGTTAACACACAGAAGGCATCTATGAACACCTCACAAACAGACCAACGTATTGACGAATTAGAGATTAAATTGCAATTCCAAGAAGACACAATTGACAGCTTAAATCAGGTCCTTATTCGTCAGCAAAAGGACATGCTTTTAATGCAAGAAAAGTTGCTATTGTTAGGCAAGCAACTAGAATCTTATCGCCAACAACAGCCGATTCAAGACGGTGACCGTCCGCCGCATTATTAATGGCTTAAGTCTTAACTAACCACCGCGTCTAAAGACTTTAAAACATAAATATCAAAGCGACCAGATTTACCCTCCAGCTGATATGTCGGTTCTTGATCATTTAAAAAAGGCGCGCCTTTTGGTCGCTTCACCACCACACGATACTCGGCTAAAGACAAAGCGTAGGATAATAAGCCATCGGCATCCTCATCTTTTCCTACTAGATCACGAAAAAACGCCATCTCTTTCTTGGCGGCAGCAGAACCTTTGTCGGTATGTGGATACATAGGATCTAAGTACACCACATCAAACAATTCACTGCCTTCTATGCCCGTTATATCGGTTTCTAACAGGGTCATTTTCGACACGATACCAGACACCTCGTGATGCAATGACCCGCGATATAAACCATCTTTAAGCATGGCGCGCACAAATCCTACCCGCTCACACAGAGCAAGGGTACAGCCCAAACACGCCAACACAAAGGCATCTCGACCCAGCCCGGCAGTGGCGTCTAATACTGATAATTGGCTGCGTTTGTTAAGTCCAACGGCTTTGGCGATATCTTGGCCTTTTCCTCCACCAAAGCGGCGTCTGTGATCAACAGCCCCTGACGTAAAATCCACGAAAACAGGCTTTGGCGCTCCTTTGCCAGTTTTCGCCACAGCGACACCTTGCGATGTATTCAGCAGCAGATAGTCGTACTTCGACACCAATTTAATAGGGCCTCGCAAGAACACATAATCCAACTGTAAGCTTTGGGCTAACTTACGAGAATCCGCCTCTAAAAAACCATCCTCTGTCGCAACCGCAATCGAACTAAGCAACACTACTCTCTCCTGAAGAAACGAAAAAGCTCCCTATAAAGGAGCTTTTTCAGCAATAACATGAAAACACATTGCCATTAGATGTAAACAATACACAGTAAAATAGAGCCTAATATCAGCCTATAAACAAAGAATGGAAAAAAGCCAATCTTATTGAGCCATTTTAGAAACAGATAAATACACAGGTACGCACTGATCGCCGAAAGCACTACCCCCATAAAAATACCAACCCAGTCAACGACCAGGTTTGATGCCACCAGCTCCACCGACTTTAATCCACCCGCCGCAAGAATAAGCGGGATGGACAACAAGAAAGAAAACTTTGCAGCACTTTCACGGGTGAAGCCTAATGTGCGAGCTGCTGTCATAGTAATACCAGAACGGGATGTGCCGGGGATCAACGCCAATGCCTGTGCAAAACCAATAAAAAGCACACTTTTGATACCAAACTCAGCCTCTGACTTATCAGATGCACCAAAACGGTCAGATAACCACAACAGGACACCAAACCCGATGGTGGCATAAGCAATGACTTCTAAAGAGCGCAAATGCTCACTGATAAAGTCATCAAACAACACACCAGCAACACCTGCAGGCAAGGTCGCCAAACAAATCCACCAGCCTAAACGACTGTCGGATGTGGATTGACGCGACACAAGCGAGGCAAACCAGGCCACTATGATTTGTATAATGTCTTTTCTAAAATACCCGACAATGGCAATCAAGGTTCCCACATGCACCGCCACATCAAAAGCCAGCCCTTGATCTGGCCAATGCAGCAGTTGCGCAGGAAGAATAAGATGGGCAGAACTGGAAATCGGAAGAAACTCGGTCAATCCTTGAATCACCGACAAGAAAACTATGTGATACCACAACATGTGTTTAGCGCTTTCCTATGCGAGGGGCTTGTTTTTCCCAGCTAATTTCATCTCTTAAGTAAGTAGGAATCGCCTCATAAGACGAAACTGTCTGTCCTTTTTCAAGAGCAATCGCGGCGATTTCAGCAACGCAGGCGGCGCGAGGAGCGAGTTCCGTTAACACTTGTTGTGGGGGCTCAGGCAGCAAGGCACTTAGTACCTCTTCGTAACACCAACCCGATCCAACGCCATTAAAAGGGGTAGTAAACGCCGACAAAGCACCCGGTTTCACCACACATTCATCCACAACAGAGGTGATTTCATAGCGGCCATTGCCTTTATCCACATGATAACCGCCTAAATAAATCTCCCCCATTCGAGCATCTAATGCCGCTAGCCAATGAGCTTGACCGGTTTTTTGAAAGCCTTCTAACGCCAACGCTTCAAGAGTCGACACAGGAATAACCGGTAAATCCGCACCAAAAGCAAGCCCTTGTACCACGCCTGCACTGATTCTTAAACCAGTGAAAGAACCAGGGCCACGACCAAAGGCAATAGCGTCCACGTCGGACAGGGTAAGTCCAGCTTGCGCTAAAATCTGATCCACCATAGGCAAGATCAAATCGTTGTGAAGGCGAGGCGCCATGCGGAAATCTTCCAACACCACGCCATCTATATTCAACGCCACCGAACAGGCTGGCGTTGAGGTATCCAATGCTAAAATAACCGCCATGAACTACTTAAGCCTTTAAAGATGCCAATAGACTTTGTTTGATTTCGTTTAAATCGCCCACGCCGTTCACAGAAACGAATTTCGGCGCCGTTGCACTGTCTGCTTTCAACCAGTCTTGATAGTAACCAATCAAGGGAGCCGTTTGGTCATGGTACACACTCAAGCGCAAACGTACCGTTTCTTCGGTGTCATCGGCGCGCTGTACCAAGTCTTCGCCCGTTACATCATCTTTACCTTCCACTTTTGGCGGATTATAGACAAGGTGATAAGTACGGCCTGATGCTTCATGGACACGACGACCGCTCATACGCTGAACAATTTCTTCGTCTGCAACGCTGATTTCCACAACGAAATCAATGTCTACACCCGCATCTTTTAAAGCGTCCGCCTGAGGAATGGTACGAGGAAAACCATCAAACAAAGCGCCCTTTACGCAATCTTCTTGGGTCAAGCGCTCTTTTACTAAGCCAATAATAATGTCATCCGACACCAACTGACCGGCATCCATTACTTCTTTGGCTTTTAAGCCCATTTCACTGCCAGCTTTAACCGCTGCGCGCAACATATCCCCTGTAGAAATCTGAGGAATGCCAAACTCTTCCATAATAAATTGAGCTTGCGTTCCTTTACCAGCGCCTGGCGCACCTAATAATATTACCCGCATAATGAGTCTCCAAAAGACAGCGTTAAATGAATGAGCAAGGTTGACTGACACAGCAAATCAGCAACGTACAATAAGCACGATAGCAGGGTGCACAGATCGACCAATTGCAAACTTAAAATTGAATGGTCGCCAAGCATACCCAAGCCGTCATACTTTTTGCAAATTTACCTGCTCTTTTTTATTATTTTACTGTTCTATTTGAGCGTTTTTTGATCACACTCGTTGCAATCAGGCATTAGCCTGTGTTTTGCATGCCACTTGAAATACCCGCCATGGTGATCATCAAGGCTTTGTTCACCTCTGGGTTATCGGCGTCTTTACGGCTGCGGTACAAAAGCTCTGCTTGTAAATAGTGCAAAGGGTCTATGTATGGGTTACGCACATCAATAGATTGTCGTATGGTTTTGTTGTCTTCAATGAGACGATCTTGCTGTTTTAGCAGTTTCACCAACTCACTAACTTGTTTGAGTTTACTGCGCAACAAGCGTCCTAAGCCTTGTAAATCCTCACTGACCAAACGCTTTTCATAATACTCAGCAATTTCCGGTTCAGCTTTTGCTAATACCATGTCGAGCATGTCTAAATACGAACCAAAAAACGGCCACTCTTTGTGCATTTCTCGAAGCTTTTCAAGATTACCCGACTCCACACCTTGCTCAAGGGCGTTCTCAGCCCCCAACCAAGCGGGCAACATAAGACGAATCTGCATCCAAGCAAAAATCCAGGGAATCGCACGCAAACTTTCTACACCGCCATCCGAACGACGACGAGCGGGCCTTGAGCCGAGTGGCAACTTGGCCAATTCTTGTTCTGGTGTCGTGGCTCTAAAATATGGTACAAAATCTTCATGACCACGTACAATTGAACGATATTGATTCATCGCCACTTCTGCCATTTCGTCCATAATGGCACGCCATTCTTCTTTAGGCGGCTCATCAGGAATCAAGGTGGCTTCCATCACCGCCGAACAATATAACTCTAAAGAGCGTACAGCAATGTCTGGGATACCGAATTTAAAGCGAATCATTTCACCTTGTTCAGTTACTCGGATGGAGCCATTGACTGACCCTGGAGGTTGGGACAATATCGCCACGTGAGCAGGACCACCACCGCGACCCACAGTCCCACCTCGACCATGAAACAAGGTTAAATGAATACCATGTTTTTGACACAAACGCGTTAAAGCTTCTTGAGCTCGATATTGCCCCCATGTCGCGGCAATTTGCCCCGCATCTTTGGCCGAGTCCGAATAGCCAATCATCACTTCTTGGCGACCATCAATGTAAGATTTATACCAAGGAATAGAGAACAGCTGCTCGATAATGGGCTCAGCGTTGTCTAAATCCGCGAGGGTCTCAAACAAGGGCACGATTCTCATAGGGAAACTCACCCCAGACTCTTTCAGCATTAGCGCAACCGCCAAAACATCAGACGGCGCGCTGGCCATGGAAATCACATAAGAGCCAAAAGAGTTTTTCTGGCCTTGTGCGATCATCGCAAAGGTATCCAGCACTTCTCTCACTTCATCCGTCGGTGACCAATCCAATGGCAATAAGGGCCGCTTTGAATTCAGTTCGGTCAGTAAAAAGGCCTGACGCGACGCTTCGTCCCACTCGGCATAATCCCCCAAACCATAAAAGCGAGTAATGGCGGACAAGGCATCAATATGTCGAGACGCATCTTGGCGCACATCCAAGCGAACCAAGGTACTGCCGAAAGTAGCGGCACAACGAATCAAATCCAACAAAGAACCGTTGGCAATCACTTTCATGCCGCAGTCCATTAAAGATTGATAGCACAAGGTCAAATCGTCTTTTAATTCTTGAATAGATAAAAAAATCGGTTCGTCAGAAACAGGCTTGCCCGCCAAACTGTTTCTTGCCCAATTTTTAGTGGCGAGCATTTTGTTTTCGAGGTGTCTCAACACTTCCCGATAGGGCTGGGTGCTGTCACCAACACGTTTACGCAACGCCTCGTTGCACTGGGTCATGGAAAACTCAGCGCGCAGCACACTCAAGTCTTTAATGTATAAATCCGCCGCCATCCAACGAGCTAACAAGGTCACTTCACGTGTTACCTTGTGGGTAACATTGGGATTGCCATCGCGATCGCCGCCCATCCAGGTAGCAAAATGAATTGGCGCTAAATCCAGTGGTAAACGCTCTTCTTCGGTGTACTCGCTAAATTGTTCGTCCAATTGACGAAAGAACCGTGGTACCGCTTGCCAAAGTGACTGTTCAATCACAGCAAAGCCCCATTTGGCCTCGTCGACCGGCGTTGGTCGCTGATCACGAATCTCGTCGGTGTGCCATGCTTGGGTAATGATTTCTT
Source organism: Marinomonas vulgaris (assembly GCF_018145875.1). Classification (GTDB taxonomy): domain Bacteria; phylum Pseudomonadota; class Gammaproteobacteria; order Pseudomonadales; family Marinomonadaceae; genus Marinomonas; species Marinomonas vulgaris. The sequence continues at coordinate 67,982 of NZ_JAGSSV010000001.1, forward strand.
TCAAACGACGAACGTGTTTGGTTTCTTCTAAGGGAAGAATATTGTCTTTATCTAGGGCTTCTAATTCATTGGAAATGTTGTCGTACTTGCGAATTAAAGAGCGTCGCACAACTTCTGTTGGGTGCGCCGTCAATACCAGCTCAATCGACTGAGATTGCAAGGACGCCAGCATTTGTTCGGCACTAAATTGACGTTTATCGAGTCGTGCTAATAAATCACCCACTGGGTTATGATAAACCCCTAAACTTTCATTGGTACGGCGACGATGGACTCTGTGGTATTGTTCAGCAATATTAGAAAGGTTAAGAAACTGATTAAACGCCCTAGCAACGGGGACAATTTCTTTATCGTCTAAGGCTTCTAATGCGGCAATTAAAGATGCAGGATCGCCAGATTGGCGCCCATCTTTGGAAAGTAATCGGATGTTTTCTACTTTTTCGAGAAATTCTTTTCCTAAATGGTTACTCATGCTCTCGCCAAGACAGTCTCCCAGCAACCTAACATTTTCACGTAATGACGCTTGTCGATCACTCACTTCACCCTCCTCATATTACTGATGGCACGTTATGACGCGCTTTTATTATTTGTCATGCAACCCAAACTGTTCACTCTAAAAAATACCACTACCTTATTAATTGCCGACCCTTATAAGCCTTCTCGTTTAGCCTGATCCCAATAGGCATCTAGCTCTGCTAACGAGCACTCAGCGAGCGTTTTACCTTGCATTGAGACCAGAGCTTCAATCCGACCAAAACGTCGACGAAACTTCACATTGGTTTTGTTCAATGCCACATCGGGCGACACACTAAAATGACGCGCTAGATTGCTGACCGCAAACAACACGTCGCCCATTTCTTCTTCAATATGAGGTCGATCTTGTTCTGTAATCGCTTCTTCTAGCTCATCAAGCTCTTCTCTAATTTTCGCGAACACGGGGCCAATATCAGACCAGTCAAAGCCTACTTTTGACACTTTTTTCTGAATCTTCACCGCTTGCATTAAAGCCGGCATAGAAGCAGGTATTTCGTCAAGGAGGCTTTGATCAAGAGTGCCTTTTTGTGCTTTTTCTTGAGCTTTTATCTGCTGCCATTGGGCAGAAATCTCAGCGTCACTTAAGGCTATCGGCTCACCAAAACGAGACATATCGCCTTCTGGAAACACGTGCGGATGGCGACGCAGCATTTTTTCTACAATGCCGTCTGCGATGTCATCAAAACTAAATCGCTGCTCTTCTTCTGCCATTTGCGCATAAAAAATCACTTGGAACAATAAGTCTCCAAGCTCTTCTTTTAAATGATCAAAGTCTTCCCGCTCAATGGCATCGAGCACCTCATACGCTTCTTCCAGCGTGTAAGGCGCGATACTTTTGTAGGTTTGCTGCTGATCCCATGGACAACCGTGTTGCTTGTCTCGCAAACAAGCCATTAGATGTCGCAATCGCGTGATGGCATCGCTCAAAAATCTCGCTCCCTAAAGACATTTAGCACATTGGGTAACTGGTTGATACGGTGTAATAACTTACTTAACACGCTCAGTTCGCCCACTTCAATAGTGAAGCGAATGCAGGCAGTGTGATTTTCCGTCGCCGATAAGGTATTCATCGACAACAGGTTCACCTTTTCATTCGCCAGCAATCCTGTGATGTCATTCAGCAAGCCAGTGCGGTCGTAGGCTTCCACCTGAATGTTAACCGGATATTGGTTATCCAACTCTTCGCCCCAGCTCACATCGATAATGCGCTCGGGTTCATCTAACCCCAGCTGGACAATGTTGATACAGTCTTGACGATGCACAGACACGCCGCGCCCAAGGGTAATGAAACCCACAATGTCGTCACCCGGAATGGGACTACAACACTTCGCCATTTGCGTCAGCAATTTACCAACGCCCACAATATGCACGTCGTTATCGGAGGATTTATGGAGACTTTTTCTCAGGCGAATCGGTCGCGATGTCGCCGTTTCGCCGTTAAGGTTGTAGAAATCGTCGATCACTCGCAACACGCGAGACAGCTGAATGTCGCCCGCTCCTAACGCCACATAAATTTCGTCGGCGTAAGAGAAGTTAAAGCGTGATGAGATAGCTTGTAAATCAATGCGATTGTCATCGATACCAAGGCGTTTTAACTGTTTGTCTAAAAGGTTTTTACCCGCCTCTAGGTTCTTTTCTCGATCTTCTTTGCGAAACCAGCTTTGAATTTTGGCACGGGCTCGGTTAGTTTGCACATACCCCAAGGTAGGATGCAGCCAATCTCGACTTGGCCCCCCTTCTCGGGTGGTCAATATTTCCACTTTGTCACCGGTTTTAAGCTGGGTAACCAAGGAGATAATCTTGCCATTGACCTTAGCGCCACGGCAGCGGTGACCAATTTCTGTGTGCACGCGGTAAGCAAAATCCACCGCGGTCGCATTGACTGGCAAATCCACCACGTGACCGTCTGGCGTGAACACGTAAATACGGTCTTGCTCTATGTCACTGCGAACCTGTTCTGACAAAGACTCCAAATCGCCCTGCACTTCATGGAAGTCCAGAATGGTTCTGAGCCATTGCAGTTTTTCTTCGTAACTTGAACTGTTCGAACTTAAATCCGTGCCCTTGTATTTCCAATGAGCGCAAACGCCAAGTTCGGCGTCTTCGTGCATTTTATGGGTACGGATTTGAATTTCCAGCGCACGACCTTTTGGCCCAATCACCGCGGTGTGTAACGACTGGTAACCGTTTGATTTTGGGTTACTAATGTAGTCGTCGAATTCTTGCGGGATAGGACGCCACAAGTTGTGCACAACACCTAATACGCCGTAGCATTCCATCGGCTCATCGACCAATATCCGCACGGCACGCACATCGTACACTTCATCGAAGCCGATGTTTTTGCGCTTCATTTTGCGCCAAATACTGTAGATGTGCTTAGCACGCCCCATGAGATCGGCGTGAATGTTAATGGCTTTTAAGCGCTCATCGAGCAAGTTAATCACATCGTCAATGAACTGCTGACGATCCAAGCGTTTTTCGTCTAACCAGGTGGCAATGCGCTTGTATTCAGAGGGGTACAGGTAGCGGAAAGACAGATCTTCCAATTCCCATTTAATGTGTCCGATGCCTAATCGGTGAGCCAGTGGCGCGTAAACGCTTTGCACTTCTAAGGCGACCGCAACACGACGTTCTTCGTTCTGAAATTTGGCTTCTTTGATGGCGCAGGCACGCTCGGCCAACTTAATCAGCACCACTCGAACATCATCAATGATAGACACCAGCATTTTGCGCAGAGACTCTAACTGATTGTCGCTGCGACCTAACACTTCAGCGGCGGTATCGGCGGTTAGGTTCTTTGAGACTTCGCCCATGCGAATCACGCCTTCAACGATCGAAGCCACCTTGCGGCCAAACATATCGGTCACACGGGAAAGCGGCAGCTGGTCTTCTCGAACAGCACGATACAAGGCCGCAGCTACTAAGGAATCTTGATCGGCGCGAAAGCCCGATAGAATCTCTACCATCTCTAAGCCGGCACGAAAGGTACTCGCTTGTGCGCCCCAGTAAGACGGTCGCGCGCATTGTAATTCGGCCTGACGCGCTAATTCACAAGCCATACGTAAAGGAACACGTGCACTGTCGTCAATTAGGTGGGAAAACTGTCCCATCCATGAATCGATATCGACCGTTCCATCCTCTAACACAGGGTGATCTTTTCTTACCGTTACCATTTATCCGCCCTTCAATTTACGTCTTTTTGTGCAATAACATCATGGTTTCTACATGGGACGTTTGAGGGAACATGTCCATCAAACCCACACGCATCACACGATATCCTTTTGCCACCAAATACTCGGCATCCCTAGCTAACGTAGAAGCATTGCAAGAAACATACAATATTTGCGCTGGGGCAATTTTTATTATGCTGTCTAAAAATTCCAGTGCGCCCGCGCGGGGTGGGTCTAACAAAATTTTAGTCACACCCGCTGTTAATAAGGTGCTGGCCGTAGTTTCCAACGCCGCTGGCTGCGTTAAGTCCGCCGCAATAAAGGTCGCGTTATCCACACCATTCATTTCGGCATTGCTTTGAGCCGACGCCACCATGCTGTCTTGCACTTCCACCCCAATGACCGATTTTGCGCTACGCGCTAGGGGCAAAGAAAAATTCCCTACGCCGCAAAATAGATCCAGCACCACATCGTCAAATTGAGGGGCCAACCATGCCATGGCTTGATCCAGCATTTTTTGATTCATGGCCGCGTTCACTTGAATGAAGTCCTGCGGGTGATACTGCAATCGCAGCTTATCTTCCCCATTGTTCACCTCATAGTAGCGCATCTCCTGTGACGCTAATTCGGCTCTGCTCAATTTTGGTGCTTGCCAATATAGCGCAATTTTCGCCTCATGTGCCCAATCTTGCCATTGTTTCTCTAGCTCATCGGATATTACTGAGGTTAAACGTACCAACACAGACACGCCCTTGGTGTCTTCAAGCAATTCAATGTGCCCCACGTTTGGCGCCAAAGGGTCGCCAGCCAGTGCGGTTTTTAACGCTAAGAATACCGTTTGAAGCGGCTTGGTCAGCACCACACAATGATCAATACTTATAATGTCGTTAGACGCTTTGCCACGAAAGCCTAATACCACCTCCCCTTTTACCATATTGACAGAAAGACGTGCGCGACGGCGATAGGCGGTTGAAGTATCCGACAAAGTTTCTAAAGTGTGGGTTCCCATCAGGTTGCGTAGCTGTCCTTGCAGCCAATCGCGCTTCGCTGACAACTGTTTTTCGTCGGCTAAATGCTGAAAGCTACAACCGCCACAACGGGTAAAATGAGGGCAAGGTGGGTCAACCCGATAAGGGCTAGGTTCGAGTAATCGTGTCATCGTCGCTTCATCGAAACGACGACCACTTTTGGTGACTTGAGCGTCGACGGTCTCGCCAGGCAAGGCCCCTTCAATAAAGGTGACCTTACCTTGCAAACGCGCAACGCCTTTTGCTTCGTGTGTCAAACCTTCTACTTGATAGGTTTGCACGGGGCCAATCGGCTGAGGTTTAACGGCTCGACGCTGGGATATTCTTCTTCTCAAAGGAGGCTCTCTTCTTCCTGAGTCTAGGATAAACGCGGCGCTATTCTATCCCATCTGTTTACAGAACTGTACGCGAAAGCCAACCTTAATGACTGTCGCGCCATTAACCATCAAAAATACCCGTGGATAAGTAACGATCCCCACGGTCACACACAATCGCCACAATGACCGCATTATTGAGTTTTTCCGATAACGCCATAGCCGTACCGACGGAGCCACCAGAAGATACGCCACAGAAAATCCCTTCTTCTTTCGCCAAACGACGCATGGTGGTTTCTGCGACTTCTTGTGACACATCCATCACACTATCAACACGGCTTTCGTCGAAAATTGTCGGCAAATAGGCTTTTGGCCAACGACGAATACCAGGAATACTCGCGCCGTCTTCAGGCTGCAACCCCACAATTTGGATCGCTGGGTTTTGTTCTTTCAAATAATGCGACACCCCCATAATGGTGCCAGTTGTGCCCATTGAACTAACAAAGTGTGTCACTGTACCCTGGGTTTGCTGCCAGATTTCTGGGCCTGTGGACACATAATGTGCATTGGGATTATCTTGATTGGCAAACTGATTCAACACAACACCCACTCCTTGGCCTTGCATTTCTTGCGCAAGGTCACGGGCTCTTTCCATGCCTTCTTCTTTGCTGACCAGATGCAATACCGCGCCGTAAGCCGACATGGCCGATTTGCGTTCTTGACTCATGTTGTCGGGCATAATCAGGTGCATCTTGTACCCTTTAATGGCCGCCGCCATCGCCAGGGCAATACCAGTGTTTCCACTGGTGGCTTCGATGAGGCTATCGCCCGGCTTAATATCACCACGCAATTCCGCTTGCACTATCATGTTAAGTGCTGGGCGGTCTTTGACCGATCCGGCAGGGTTCTGGCCTTCTAGCTTAAGCAAGATGGTGTTGCTTGGATTAGGGTTTATGCGCTGCAAACGCACCAAAGGGGTTTGACCAATTAACGACTCAATACTAGGATATTCGATCATAAAAAACTTCGTTGACATTGATGACTTAGAGAATGAAACTTACTGTTAATGTCTATTTAAGAACACTTATGCCAAACAGTACAATAAGAAAGGGTTATAAACTTAGTGTTGGTTTCAACATCAAGGCATTTTAGGGGTTAAAATGCGTATTCTTTGCTTATTTGTCGTGTTTTTTGCCCTCACCAGTTGCGAGAAACCTTTGCATAACACGGACACTATGAGCAATGCAGAACTCAGAGCACAGTGGCGCCAATGCGCTTACCTTTCCTCTCCATCCCACAGCGAACAACGTCAATGTGACCACTATGAAAAAGCATGCCAACTTAGAAAACACTCGGGCGACCTGGCCTGCTACTGACCCACTCATGCCTATGTGCTGCTTGTTACGATGAAAACACCTTTATTAAAAAAGCTCTCGACCATGAACGTGAGACAAACCTTATTCTGGTTCTTGTTCACGCCTGTTTTGCTGATCTCATTATTTGTCGGTATTTTTTTGCTTACTACGCGCTTTCACGACCTTGATCACAACCTACACGAGCGCGTGTCACACATTACCAAGCAAGTGGCCACCACCAGCGAGTACGCCATTGTATTTTCCGATCAAAATATGATGTACCGAATATTACAAAATGCCCTCAACAGCGACGACATCAATGGTATAAGGCTCTTTAACAGCGAGCAAAAACGCCTTGCCGAACTCGGTAAAGCCCCATCAATGCAAGACACTTTTTTTCCTGAAAAAACTCAATTGCGCGAAATAGATGGTTATCTGCAATCCATCAGCCCTATTTACTACACCAGTAATACACCAGACAGTGTGTTCGACATTAATTCGGGCTTATTCAATCCGGTCGATCAACGCAGCCTAATTGGCTGGGTGAAAATAGAAGCCAATACCGCCGCCATACAGATAGATAAGTACCAATACGCCAGCTTGGTGATTTTCATTCTAGTGCTGTTTAATACTGTCATCATCTTGGCTGCGTTTCGCCTTGCAACCTCGTTAACACAACCCATCGATAAATTGTCATCGGCATTAAACAAGCTAGTCAAAGGGCAGTTTTCCAACGTCAAGCTTATGACCCTGCCACCAGAATACGCAAGCCTACAAAAAGATTTACTCGACTTAACCGAACGCCTTGAAAATCACAATGAAGAATTGGTCAGTGGCATTGAGCAAGCCACAGAAGATATCCGTCGCAGCATGGACAGCATGGAAGAGAAAAGCGCCCAACTGCACATAGCCAATCGGGAAGCAATGGAATCGAACCGTTTAAAATCTCAGTTTCTAGCCAACATCAGCCATGAAGTGCGCACCCCTCTTAACGCTATTTTGGGCTACACCAAGACCCTACAAAAAGACATTGAAGATACCCAGCATCGGCTTTATATAGACACCATTGAGCAGTCCACCAACAGCTTATTGGCCATTATTGGCGATATTTTAGACTTCTCAAAAATCGAAGCCGGAAAACTCAGTCTTGAAAACAATCACTTTAATTTGAAGGCACTCATCGACGATGTGTACCAAATATTGAGTATTAACTTACTCACTAAAGAGAAACAAATTGATCTGGTTCCTGAATTTAGCAGCGACACCCCTGAATGGTTTGTTGGCGACAGCACACGGGTGCGTCAAATCCTCACCAATTTAATTGGTAATGCCATCAAATTCACTCATCAAGGCGCTGTACGTACCAAGGTTTCACTGCTTTCAAGCCATCAGCAAGATGTAACCCTGTCCTTCCAAATCATAGATACGGGAATAGGCATTCCTGAACAAAAAATCCACCGGCTTTTTAAACCCTTTTCCCAAGTAGACACCAGCACCACGCGGCAATTTGGTGGCACAGGCCTAGGCTTGGTGATCACCAAAAAGCTTGTCGAACAGATGCATGGTAAAATCGAAGTCAGCAGCGCACCTGATATAGGCTCGACTTTTCGCTTCACCATTAACCTGAAAAATTCCAATAAAAACGCACAAAGCAAAGTCCCCCTAGACTTTGAAGTGGCCTTACTCGAACCTAGTCTAACCTATAAAAATTATCTCGACCGTTACTTGCAAAGCATTGGTGTGCACTGCCAAAGCAGCAGCGATTTAGAACAGATGATTGCCTTTTTAAACCATCATCGCAGCAAGTTAGACTGCCTATTAATCAGTACCGTACCTGGTGAGCAAGGCATTATTGAAACTCGTGAATTGGTGACTTACGCCACCCAGCAATTCGGCATCCCTTGTATTCTAATGATTCAGCCGCCTGGTAAAATCACCCAATATCACGACCTAAAACATCTATGCCGTGACATTTTATTGAAACCTATTAGCCACGAGCGTCTTTATAAAGCGCTGCAACGCCTTAACGCCTCCGACCCGACAACGACGGCACCACAAAAAGCCATCAGCCCACCTTATGAAAAACTTAAAGGGCTAAGTATTTTGGCCGTAGACGATTCCCCAATTAATCTACAACTACTCAACCATTGGCTTACGCCGATTGGTGTCGACATCACCTTGGTATACAGCGGAAGACAAGCCCTAGACATGGCTGAGAGTCAAACGTTTGACCTAATATTCATGGACATTCAAATGCCAGAAATGGATGGTATGGAAACCACTCAACACTTACGTAAATTACCCAACTACCAAGACACGCCGATCATTGCGCTTACCGCTCATGCTTTGGCATCAGAGCAACAGCAAATACTTGCCAGCGGCATGAACGCGTATCTAAGCAAACCCATTGATGAAGAACTACTCCTACACACCATTGAAAAATGGTGCTCGTCGACCGAGACATTACAAGACCAAATCGACGCCAAACTCGTAAATATTTTTGACTTAAATAAAGCACTCACCATAGTCGATGGCAAAACCGACATAGCTAAAGAAATGTTTGACATGTTGGCGGATTCACTCGATGCCGAGAAAAAATTGATACTGCATCACCTTGAAAAGCAGGACACCAAAAAACTCATCGAAGTAGTACATCGCATTCATGGCGCTTCTAAGTACACAGGCACAGTGAACATAGCACGCCAAGCGGGCTTCTTAGAAACCCACTTAAAAGAATTGGGAATGGAAGACGTAGAAGGCGTTGTTGACGATTTCATCGACGCTATTGAAGAATTGCTGGCGAATCGCCAACTCATTCCATGGCCAGCGTTGTCTGTCTAAGCCCTCTCAAGCACCACAAACGCCTGAGCGTAGGCTTTTTCATCGGTTAGGCTAAGATGCCATGACACAGGGTAATCAAAGCGCTCAGCAATGCTCTGGTCAACCGTTAACACTGGTTGACCGCTAGGTAAGTTCGCTACAGAAAAATGCTGAAAACTGACCCCTGAACCAATCCCCGTTCCTAACGCTTTTACCGCCGCTTCTTTGGCAGCAAAACGTTTTGCCACGAACGCATTGGCTTTGTCTAAGCTCGCTAGTTCCAACCATCGAGCCTTTTCGTCCGGGGTAAGAATTCGGTCCACAAAGCGCTCACCCAAACGTTCAATGGATTGAGCTATGCGTGCAATATCCACCAAATCTGTGCCTATACCAATGATCACCTGTTTACCTCGTAATGTTGAATTATATGACTGACTTTTATTCAGTTGCCTTGTTTAAAGTAGGCTGGGATTAAATTAAAAAAATATTGAAAAAAAGAGAGTCGAGTTATAAAACGCGGAAAATAGGCACACCCAAATGCCGCTCCCCTTGAAAAGGTTGCGAAGGCAGCAATCGCCGTGACGCTATGGGTTTGCCATTCAATAGGCTATCGAGCCAATGGCGATGCAGCTCTTTCGCTAAGCTAAGCACTTGTTTATCTGTCCAGTGCCCCGTGTGGTACTTCATCGCCACTTGCCCTTCTACAAACAACATGGGCAGCTGCTTTGGAATGTCACCATAGTACGGCCGCAGGCCAAATTTATAATGAAACTGATACAACTGACGCGGCTCCAGTTCCTCGCCTCGTCCTGTGGACACCATATTAATGGACACACCCAGCTCCGAAAACAAACCCACTTCAAAACGACGCAACAAGGGCGCAATCGGCGCCCCCATGTACAAGCTTTGAATCAGCCACTCGTACAAGGTAAACATATCTGGCAGGGGTAAATTAGCTGGCAATAACTTTTCTAGCAATTCGTGTACATACAAGGCCGCGTACAGAGGCAGTCCTTCTAGGGATTTCGCCGAGGTCACGGATTCCAAGGAGGTCACGGTTTTCAGCTCTCCCCGCCCTGCACACTCGACTTCGTAGCACAAAAAAGGCCCAGGAATGACCCGAGCCTCTTTTTTGGGTAAGCGCCACACGCCTCGCATCAGACCTTGCTCAGGGGTTAATAAATCGAGCAAGATCTTATTGTCCTGAAATGGGCGAGTGTGAATCACATACGCTGAAACGCGCATCCCAGTTACTCTTCTTGATAGCCTAAACTGGCTAGGGCACGTTCATCATCGGACCAGCCAGAGCGCACCTTGATCCACAAGTTCAACATCACCTTGTGCTGAAAGAGATTTTCCATATCAATGCGTGCTTCTTTGCCGATCAGTTTGATCTTGTCACCACGCTCACCGATGATGATGCGTTTTTGGCCGTTTCTTTCTACCAAAATCAGCGCACTAATATGAATGGCAGACTCTTCGTACACAAACTCTTCAATCTGTACCGCCACTTCGTAAGGCACTTCTTGACCCAATTGACGGGTGATTTTTTCACGCACAATTTCTGCTGCCAAAAAGCGTGAACTGCGGTTGGTAATCTGATCTTCTGGGTAAAACTGCGTACCTTCTGGCATATAGCTTTCCACTAAGCGCTCTAGACGGTCAAGATTGTTATTACGCAACGCAGAAATAGGCACAATCTGAGCAAAGTTCATTCGCTCTGACAAGTTAGCTAAGCGGGGCAACAGGTCTTCTTTTTGGTCCAATTGATCTACCTTGTTCACCACTAAAATAACGGGGCAACGGGCGTGTTTTACTTTTTGTAAAACAGATTCATCTTCTTCCGTCCAGCGATCTGCGTCGATCACAAACAGCACCAAATCCACGTCTTTTAAAGCGGCGGCAGCGGTTTTGTTCATAATACGGTTAATGGCTTTGGCTTCTCCAAGGTGTAATCCTGGGGTATCCACATAAATCGCCTGCACATGACCTTCTGTTTTCACGCCCAAAATTTGGTCACGGGTAGTCTGTGGTTTACGAGAAGTGATGGATAACTTCTGCCCCAAAATATGGTTAAGCAGTGTCGACTTACCCACATTTGGGCGTCCAACTATGGCGATATAACCGCAGTGCGTTACTTCAACTTCAACGTCAGACATGTTTCTTTTCCAGTTTTTTCAAGGCTTTCGCCGCGGCGTTTTGCTCAGCAATACGACGACTGTTGCCCTTGCCTTCAATCGCTTCTTCACACAACTCAATAAAGCAATGCACATAAAACAATTGATCATGGGGTTCGCCAACAATGTTCACCACTTCGTATTGAGGCAAAGCATGCTTACGAGCTTGTAGGTATTCTTGAAGACGTGTTTTCGCGTCTTTTGTTACCACTTTTAACGAGGTTGCATCTAGACGCTCTTTGTACCACGCCAAGATGTGTTGACGACAAACATCCATACCGGCGTCTAAATACATGCCGCCAATAATGCCTTCCACCGTATCGGCCAAAATCGAATCACGGCGAAAACCACCGCTTTTCAACTCACCCGCGCCCAATTTTAAGTAGTCCCCAAGCTCAAATTCCCGCGCTAATTCCGCTAAGGTATCACCCTTTACTAAGGAGGCCCGCAAGCGGCTCAACTCGCCTTCTTTGGCTTTGGGAAAACGATGAAAAAGATCTTCCGCAATCACATAGTTAAGAATAGAGTCACCCAAAAATTCTAGGCGCTCATTGTTTTTCCCACCAAAACTACGGTGCGTTAGCGCCAGTTCAAGCAGTCCAAGGTCGGCAAAAAAATAACCAATGCGCCGACTCAGCTTCTGATACGATGAACTCAAAATTTCTCCAAAAAATACTTATTCAATCAAACCGTTATTTTTAAAACTTGGGATACTAAAAAAGTCATCCCAATGCAGCCACACGTAAAACGCACGGCCTTTCATATTCTCGTCTGGTACAAATCCCCAAAAGCGGCTGTCTGCGCTGTTGTCACGGTTGTCGCCCATCACAAAATACTGCCCTTCTGGCACCACCCACTCCCCTTCGTGCGGAGTAAAACGGAAGCTATTATAGATCTCGTGCTGAACATCGCCTAGGGTCTCACTGAACAATTCCACCGGTTCTTGATTTGGATTCAAAGACACGGGCAGTTTTGCCAATAGGGTTTTACTCACAGGCTCGCCGTTGACGGTTAATTGCTTGTTGCGATATTGAATCCTATCCCCAGGCACACCAATCAAACGCTTGATGTAGTTAAGATTAGGATCGAGTGGGTATTTAAATACCACAACGTCACCCCGTTCAGGCTCTGTGGTAGGAATAATCGTCGTATTCAACACGGGCAAACGCACCCCATAGTCGAATTTATTCACCAGAATAAAATCGCCTATTTTCAACGTGGGTAACATGGAGCCAGAGGGAATTTGAAAGGGTTCCACCACAAACGAGCGCAACCCAAAAATCACCGCAATGATGACAAAGTAAGACTTCACTTCCACTACAAAACGAGGTGTTTCGGCTAATCGTTGCTGAGCTTCTTTGTTAATCGCCTTACGTGCTTCTGGCGTCATATTCGCCAACACGACTTTACGTTTTGGGCGGTACACAATGCGATCGTATACCCAAAATACGCCCGTCACAAAAAAGGCAATGGCCAGTATCAACTCGAAATCAAAACTCATACATCATTTCTCCATCTGGGTGCGCCAAAGCGCGCCCATTGATTGCTTGATTAGCTGTCCAGTTGCAATACCGCAAGAAACGCCGACTGTGGAACTTCCACGTTACCGACTTGCTTCATGCGTTTTTTACCTTCTTTTTGCTTCTGTAAGAGCTTTTTCTTACGGCTCACGTCACCACCGTAACATTTCGCGATGACGTTTTTACGCAAGGCTTTTACCGTGGTACGAGAAATAACTTTCGCGCCAACCGCCCCTTGAATCGCCACATCAAACATTTGACGAGGAATCAGATCTTTCATTTTTTCACACAAGGCGCGGCCTTTGTATTGCACGTTGTCTTTATGCATGATCAGCGCCAACGCATCCACGCGCTCGCCGTTAATCAAGATATCCAAACGCACTAAAGGCGCAGGACTAAAATGTGAGAAGCTGTAATCCAAAGACGCAAAACCACGGCTACAGGATTTCAACTTATCGAAAAAGTCCATCACCACTTCGTTCATTGGCAATTCATAACGCAATTGCACCTGACGTCCCACGTAAAGCATGTCTTTTTGTACGCCACGCTTTTCCACACACAGGGTAATCACGTTACCAAGGTATTCTTGTGGTACCAAAATATTGGCTTCAACGATGGGCTCGCGCATTTCTTTGATGGTGCCTGGATCAGGCATTTTAGAAGGGCTGTCAACGTTGATAATTTCACCGTTATTCAACTCCACTTCGAACACCACCGTTGGAGCCGTGGTGATCAAGTCCAAGTTGTACTCACGCTCTAAGCGCTCTTGAATGATTTCCATGTGCAACATGCCCAAGAAACCACAACGGAAGCCAAAACCTAGAGCGTCGGAACTTTCTGGTTCGAAAAACAATGACGCATCGTTCAAGGTAAGCTTATCAAGAGCGACACGGAAATCCTCGTAGTCGTCTGAACTAACAGGGAATACACCCGCGTAAACCTGTGGTTTCACTTTTTGGAAACCGGCCAATTGCGGCACATCAGGGGTGACTACGTGGGTGATTGTATCCCCCACTGGTGCGCCATGAATGTCCTTGATCCCTGCAACCACATAGCCAACTTCACCGGCTTTGAGTATGCCTGTTTCTTTGCGTTTTGGCGTAAAGATACCCGCCATATCAACAGGGTGGGCCTGTTTGGTGGACTTAATGAAAATCTTGTCTTTTTTACGCAAGGTACCTTGCTTGATACGCACCAGCGACACAACGCCTAAGTAGTTGTCAAACCATGAGTCGATAATCAACGCCTGTAGTGGTGCATCTACATCGCCCTCTGGTGGCGGAATAGTGGCCACAAGACGCTCTAATACATCGTCTACGCCCATGCCGGTTTTTGCAGAGCAGGTCACGGCGTTCATGGCGTCGATACCGATGATCTCTTCAATCTCAGCACTTACACGTTCAGGCTCAGCCTGTGGCAAGTCGATTTTATTTAGAACAGGCATCACTTCAAGACCCTGCTCAATGGCGGTATAACAGTTAGCAACCGATTGAGCTTCTACACCTTGAGCGGCGTCGACTACCAGAAGAGCCCCTTCACAGGCCGCAAGTGAGCGAGACACTTCGTAGGAAAAGTCCACGTGCCCTGGGGTATCAATGAAATTAAGTTGATAGGTTTGGCCATCTTTTGCATGGTAATCAAGGGTCACACTTTGTGCCTTGATGGTAATGCCGCGCTCACGCTCAATGTCCATAGAATCAAGAACTTGCGCAGACATTTCGCGCTCGCTCAAGCCTTCACAGGTTTGGATAAAACGATCCGCAAGGGTGGATTTACCATGGTCAATATGGGCAATAATTGAAAAATTGCGTATGTGCTTAAGATTATTGGAAGACACTATTTACTCACACTTTAAAAGCGATATTTGGATGAAAACGGGCGGACTGGCCCGTATTCAGAATAGAAATTGGCGAGCATTCTACCGAAAATCCGCCAAGGACTCCATTTATTTCAGAAGAGGAAGACAATCGACTTGTCTCTATTCAGCGCATCTTGTCACCTGGTCTTAGCCATGGGTTTTACGGAAGCACAATGCCACGCTCTTTAAGAATACGTTCCACTGTATCAACGGTGGCTTGAGTGTGAGCGTCTATTTCAAGGTTTACCTTATCGCCAAGCGATAAATACCCAAAGGTCGTCAGTCGGAGCGTTTCTGGAATCAAAGACACTTCCAACCAATCGTCGCCAATGTCACTGATGGTTAGACTGGAACCGTTCAGACCAACGTATCCCTTGTTAAACAGGTAACGTCTCGCGTCCACTTCGTGCTGTCGATCGGTGGTGAAGCGGATATGCACGCTTTCTTCTATTTTCTCGATACGAGATACGGATACCGACGTCATAATATGGCCGGACATCACATGGCCGCCCACTTCATCGCCCATTTTCGCGGCGCGTTCAAAGTTAACCAGATCACCCGCTTGCAACATGCCAATGTTCGTTAATGCCAAAGTAGTGTCAATCACGTCAAAAGTCAGCACATCGTGACCAATTTCAGATACAGTGAGACAAACCCCATTGATCGCCACACTGGCGCCCAGTTGTTGGCTCAACATAACGCCCGCTGGAAAAGTGATTTCTAAGCGTTTATTACGACCCACATCACTGGCCGATTGAACTTTTGCTGTGCCTTGCACAATACCCGTAAACATACAATGTCCTCATGGATAGGCGAAAATACGCACTATTAAATCAAATACGAGGCGCTCATTCCAAGACTGCAGAAGAAATGAACACCTATGATGGAAGCGGCACAACGACTGCCGTTGCGTAAGTTATCATAGAGTCACTAATAGGGTTATCCACAGGTTACGGGGATAACCCCTGCGCCTCAAAATAAGCCTTCAATCACTAAAAAAATACTATCTTACTAATGCGACCAAATTACAGGTTTTCAAGTCAATGAAGCAGAAGCGCAAGTTATTTCGCATCTTGTGCCGAACAACCACTCAATCATTACGGCCCATAAAAACAAAAAGCCACCCTTCGGCAGCTTTTTTACACTCGATCACGGTTATTTTGCCAAGGCTTCGATCATTTCTTGGGTTACCAAGGTAATACCGTCGCTATTACGATAAAAACGCTCCGCATCAGCAATAGGATCTTCCCCAATAATGGTGCCTTCTGGAATGTGGCAATCTGAATCTACTACCACCTTAGTTAAACGGCAATGTCGACCAATGTCACCACGCGGCAAAATTACCGATTTGGTCACCTGAGAATAGGAATTCACTCGTACGTTATTGAACAATATCGATTGATCCACCGTCGAACCCGATACAATGCAGCCCGCCGACACCACAGAATTCAATGCCGTACCGATGCGCTCTTCGTAGTTGTAATTGAATTTGGCAGCGGGTCGCTGATACTGCATGGTACGAATCGGCCATTCTTCGTCATACAAATCCAGCTCTGGGACAAGGCGTGTCAAATCCATGTTGGCTTCCCAATACGCTGTAAGTGTTCCCACATCGCGCCAGTATGGATCTTCAGGATAACTAGGGTTACCAATCACACTGCGGGAAAAGTGATGGGCTTTGATCTTGCTGCGCCCCACAAACAACGGGATTAAATCTTTACCAAAGTCATGGCTTGAATCGTCGTCACTGGCGTCGGAGCGCAAGTTCTCTGACAGGAATTTGGTGTTGAAAATATAAATTCCCATGCTCGCCAAAGCCACATTTGGCTTACCTGGCACAGTAGGCGGATTCGATGGCTTTTCTTCAAACGCGATGATGTTGTCACCTTCATCCACGTGCATAATGCCGAACTGATCCGCTTCATCAATGGGCACTTCGATGCAGGCCACGGTTACGTCAGCACCACTTGAAATATGGTCTTCTAACATAACGCTGTAATCTTGTTTGTAAACGTGATCGCCCGCCAGAATAAGAATATATTCGCTTTCTAAGCCATCGATCATACTCAAGTTTTGGTACACTGCATCGGCTGTGCCACGATACCAATCGCCACCCGTTTGCTGCTGAGCCGGCCACAACTCGATAAACTCGTTAAAGTCTGAGCGTAAAAAATTCCAGCCTCTTTGTATGTGCTGGTTCAGAGTATGAGAGCGATATTGCGTTAACACGGCAATGCGACGCATGCCCGAGTTAATACAATTCGACAAAGGAAAGTCGATAATTTTGTATTTACCCGCAATTGGAACTGCGGGTTTAGACCGGTTGTCTGTTAATTGCTTTAACCTTGAACCGCGTCCACCGGCCAGAATAATGGACAAAGTTTTCATGCGCGCCGTATTTAGATCCATGTGATGCCCTTAAAATTTTTATCAACACACTCTTTTCGAAGTTCCATTTAGGTATACTCTTATCATATTTCCAAATCAATAAGATGACTAATAATGAAAATATTGTTTGCTGCCTCCGAAATATACCCACTTATTAAAACTGGTGGATTAGCCGATGTTGCCGGCGCACTCCCTGTGGCGCTGAGAAAAAAAGGCCACGATGTCAAACTTATTATGCCCGCCTATCAAGGCATACTTCAGAAGGTAGCGCCAATTCAACTCACGATCAACTTAGGAAACCCATTTGGCGCAGGCGATTTACTCTTACTTGAAACCCATATTCCCCAGAGTGACACTCCCATTTGGCTGGTCCAATGCCAATCTTTGTTCGAGCGCGAAGGCGGCCCTTACGCCGATAAAAACGGCAATGACTTCCACGACAACCATCTGCGTTTTGCCGCGCTATCATGGGCTATCGCTCGGATAGCGCAAGATGGCAAGCTGATAGATTGGCAAGCCGATCTTGTTCATCTAAACGATTGGCAAACGGGATTTACCGCCGCTTATTTAAAAAGCTGGCAACAAGCTCACCCTCCCATTGTAACCACAGTTCATAACTTGCGTTACAACGGAAGTTTTGACATGGGTCAATTCTCAGAGACTCAATTGTCGCCTTCCTTGCTTTCTATGCATGGCATGGAATTTTATGGCCGTTTCTCTGCGCTCAAAGCAGGCTTAGTGTACGCCGATGCCATTACCACGGTAAGCCCAACCTACGCCCGCGAAATTCTCACACCAGAATATGGTGACGGACTGGATGGCACATTAAAAGCGCTAGAAGGCAAACTCGTGGGTATTTTAAACGGTGTGGATTACGAGCAATGGTCCCCAGACCAAGACCCTCTGATTCCTCATGCCTACCAGATTAACAATATTGAGCAAAAGCAAGCCAACAAGCTGGCCTTATTGCAAGAAAACGGCTTATCGGATGACTTAACGCATCCGATATTCGGCATTGTCAGCCGCCTCACCGAACAAAAAGGCCTGGATCTTGTGTTAGCAGCCATGCCATCTTTGCTGGAAAAAGGCGCACGTCTCATCGTACTCGGTTCGGGTGACAAAGCACTAGAGTCCGGTTACCAAAGATTACAAGAAAATTACCCCACACAAGTCTCGGTTCGCATCGGGTATTTTGAGGATTATTCTCATCGCATTCAGGCAGGCATCGACGCGTTATTGATTCCGTCTCGCTTTGAACCCTGCGGACTGACACAGCTCTATGCTTTAAAATACGGCACCTTGCCAGTAGTTAGACAAACAGGTGGGCTGGCAGACACCGTCTTTGAAGAAGGCGATCAAGCGAACGGTTTTGTGTTTCAAGACGCCACCAGCGAAGCATTGGGTGCGGCGATGGAACGTTGTATGGATGCTTTTTATAACACCGATCAATGGCGTAAAAAACAAATTACGGCCATGCAACAAGATCACAGTTGGGAAGCCGTTACAGACCAATGGACAAACCTATATCACTCTCTATTTACTGCTTAGTACGAGAGCTTAGTTTAATAAAGAAC
Organism: Marinomonas vulgaris; assembly: GCF_018145875.1. Lineage (GTDB taxonomy): Bacteria > Pseudomonadota > Gammaproteobacteria > Pseudomonadales > Marinomonadaceae > Marinomonas > Marinomonas vulgaris. Next base: position 86,717 of record NZ_JAGSSV010000001.1, read on the forward strand.
GGCTGTGCGCTTCCCAGGCATCAATGCCAAGTTGCATGGCTCGTTCGTGAAAGCCTTCGTTAGACATAGCCGCCAACGCCTCGGCAATCTTCTGCTTCACTTGGTCGTTATTGCACATAGAGCGCTTAGACATGGTCAAATACAAGCCTTCTGAACTGATGTCGGGCGACACAGCAACAATATCCTCCGACAACCCCAATAAGCTTGCATAAGCTGACGCAGGATTCTTTTCATACAAGACATAATCCACACGCCCAGTAGCCAACATACGTAATGCTTGGGACACACTGGCGACCGACAAAATACTTAAATGCCGCTCAGCGTAATGATCAAAGTCTTGACCAAAGCTGTTGTTGATAACGGTCACCCCTAAGCGGTTTTTTAGATCTTCCTTGCGATGAAAAGGAAAAGGGTTACGTTTGTTTTGCCAGACAACGCTCGAAGTTTGAAGCATGACAGGCATAAAATAATCCATGTAACCACTGCGTATGTGGGTGTAAAAAGCGCCGGCCATTAAATCTACACGACCATTCTCCACCTCACTTTGCGCTCGAGACCAAGGGCCAACATGAGCCAACTGAATGTCGATTCCTGTGCGACGAGCTAACTCATCCATAATGATTCGATTCACACCCTCAAGCTGTGAAGAATCCTTGTTTTCACGCCACAAAAAAGGCGGATACTCTGAATTTCCAGACGCAATTAAAGTACGACACTGAGATTCAGATGGCTCTTCGTCGTCTGTTACCGCATGGGCGTTGAAGGAAATAGCCGCCAACACACAGCAAAGTAATGATATCTGTAACCTCATACTTGGTTACCCCCTAGCGAATAATATGGCGTTGACTGGCTGTTTTAAATCGCCACCAACACACGTTAACGCTTTAACCGAATATCAGAGGCTATCTAAGAAGCCAACTATTATCAATGCTGTTTTGTCCGTTACGATTAATAAACTTAGAACCCCCAGAAACAAGAACGGCTGTCTTTTGGCTGTGTGCCCTGAATAAACGTTAGTGTTGTTTTACCTTCGCATCGCTCTGCCGCTATTTCAAATGATTCATCCAACACATCGTGTCGAACCGCGCCTTTTGGCAAGGTGCTTGGCAACGAGCGCTGCGGCACCGCTTGAGTAAAATCGATCCACACTTTCTGCGCGCCGCTGCTGCCAGTAATGCTGAGCGGCACATTGTCGTCGTCACCTAACCAGATAGTGGTGGAATAATCTCCTGTAATACCTATGTACCAGCTGTCTTTTTGCTGATTAGTCGTGCCCGTTTTCGCGGCAAAATTGAGCCCAGGAAACGCCGCCTGTGCCGCACGAGCTGTGCCTATTTTGGGTGTTTTTGTCATGCCATCTAAGGTGACCGCCAACAGGGCGTCGGTAAAAGGCACGCCTTTGTTGTGATTAAAGCGTTTGAGCAGTCGATCTTCTTGATCCATCACCGCCAATACCACACCTAATTCACTGCTTTTACCTTGGGAAGCGATCGGCTGATATAAGCGAGACACTTCAAAAGGCGACAGTTCAATGGCACCCAACGCCACGGCTGGCAGCATGGTGAAAGGTCGTTTCACCCCCAATTGTCTCAGCGTGTCGCCCACTCGATCAAAGCCAATTTGCGATGCCAAAGACACGGTCGCCAAGTTGTAAGATTTAGCCATGGCTTCGTATAAATGCACCACACCATGGGTGCGACGATCGTAGTTTTCCGGTTCCCACGTTTGTCCGCCCACATTAAAACGCAATCGTTTATCCTCAATTTGAGTCCACCAGGTGTAGCGCCCTGTCGCCAGGGCAGACAAATACAAGGGCGGCTTGACCAAAGAACCAATAGGACGAACCGCGCCTAATGCTCGGTTAAATCCCGTGTAGTAATCGCCACTTGAGCCAACGACGGCTCGCACTTCTCCCGATGAACGATCTGTTACCACCATAGCGCCCTGCAAACCGGACAATTTTCTATCACGTTTTTCCAGCAATGCCACTTGGCGTTGCATGGCCACACTCGCCGCCTGTTGCGCTCGAATGTCCACACCCGTGTAAATGCGCAAGTTTTTGGTGGCCAAGGTGGTTTCGTCAAAATCGCGGGACAATTGCATGGCCACAAGATCCAAATAGTCTCCGTAAATTGAGCGTTGTTTTTTCTTATTAGCCAAACGAATGGGCTGTTTAATCAGACGATTGTAGTCCGCCTCCGACAGTCGGCCTTGGTTTTTCAGCACGCCTAAAACAACATTGCGTCGGTCTTTCGCGCGATTAGGGGAGCGTTCTGGGTTGTACAACGACGGCCCTTTAACCATGCCGACAAGCAGCGCAAATTCGTCTATATTTAATTCATCCACAGGGCGACCAAAAAAGTGCTGGCTCGCAGCAGCAAAACCATGCAATGCACTGTTACCCAATTGCGCAAGATACACTTCATTAATGTAAGCCGTGATGATGGCTTGTTTAGAATAGTGGTACTCCAATAGCACACTCATCACCACTTCGGTGAGTTTGCGGGTGTAGGTTCGCTCTGAGCTCAGGTACATATTTTTCACCAGCTGCTGAGTTAAGGTCGAACCCCCTTGACGTCTCGACCCCTGAGTAAAATTCACCACCACAGCACGAGCAATGCCCGTTAATGAAATGCCCCAATGCTGATAAAAATCCTGATCTTCCACCGCCACCAGCACATCCATTAAGGGCTGAGGAATGTCTTCGTAGGTTAAAATTTGTCGGCTTTCGGTGTTACCACCATAAAGATAACCAATACGTTGCGGTTCGACTTTGGCCTCCGCGATTGCATCTCCGTTCAACGACTCAATGCCTAATCGACCATTTTCAAACGAAAAAATGCGCCTTTCACTTTTATGAAAACCCAAATGATCGACATAAGAGCGCAAATGCGCGCTGACTTTGGTTTGGCTCCGTGCCGCCCAACCTACTTTTTGGCTGTTACGACCAAACCGGTAGCCGGCGTCTTCCAGCACTTTTTCTAAATCTTGTTTTTTCCAAGGCGCGCCACTCACCAACGCAATCGGCGCACTGTAGACTTCGGATGGCACCTGCCATTTTTGCCCTTCAAAACGACTGACCACTTGACCGTTCAACCACCATACCCAGCCAGCAAAAGGCAGGCTGGCAAGCAGTCCAAGTATGAACATCCATTTGAAACAGGCACGAAAAAACCGCTTCAATAATGAAGGCTTACGCGTTTTTTTCTTTCTAGGCGACGATTTACGCGGCGACTTACTCGGTGATTTTGCTGGGGGTCTTTTAGGCATAGTGAGTAAGTATAGGGAGCTTATACGGGGCAAGCAACGATGAAAAAATAACTGACTGAATTCTTACATATTGACTCACTTGTCGTTGCGCCTTAGAGTGTTTTGTTGACATATTTTGTACGTAACAAGCCAAACGCATCTGATCACAAACATTGACGCCTTAACGAAACAACGTCAGCATGACAATAAAAGTGGTAATCACGTGTTTAAAAAGTACCTTATTCCCAATGCACAAAATTTGCCCGAAGGCACAGCGTTTACTGTTGAAGCCGAAAAATACAGTTTTTTAGTCACCAAACAACAAGGCCGTATTTTTGCCTATGAAAACCTATGCCCCCACCAAAATAAGCCGCTAAACTGGTCGACTGACAGTGTCATCGACGACGAAGGGGATTATTTGAAATGCCATCACCATGGCGCGCTTTTTTCTATCACTGACGGCACCTGCATCACAGGGCCGTGCCAAGGCCGTCATTTGAGAAAAGCCACCGTAGGCATGGAGAAAGGCGATTGTTACTTACTGCTGCCTTGAGTCATCTGGACGTTTGGCGGTGCATTTTTATGGATATCATATTGAGTGAACACACTTAGGGAATACCACCATGTTTACCACCAGCTTGCGTCTGATTTTTTGCTTAATCACCTTCAGTCTTCCCCTTAAACTGCTGGCGGCTGATCTTAGCGTGGCTGTGGCGTCTAACTTCATTGTTCCCATTAAACAATTAGCACAAGAATTCGAAGCCGAAACAGGGCACACCTTGCAACTGTCTTTTGGTTCTTCTGGTAAGTTCTTTGCGCAAATCAAGAATAACGCACCATACGATTTGTTCCTCTCGGCAGACTTGATAAAGCCCCATGTGTTAATCCAAGAACAACTTGCCCTACCAGAAAGTTTATCTATTTATGCGAATGGTAAATTGGTGCTCTGGTCTGTTAACCCCATCGAAGGCAACACCTTAGAAAGCGCGCTACTCAAAGCCAACCGCATCGCCATTGCCAACCCCAAGTTAGCGCCCTATGGCAAAGCCGCCGAAGAAGTACTCACCCGCTTATCGGCGTGGAACGACACCCAGCGCAAGCTTGTGCAAGGGGAAAGCATTGGTCAAACTTACCAGTTTGTTTACTCACAAAACGCCAATGTGGGTTTTGTCGCTCTATCTCAAGTTCTTAGCGGCAAAACAAAAGGTCATAGCGTTTCAGTGCCAACATCTTTGTACAATCCTATTCATCAGGGCGCCGTTATTTTATCTCGCTCTAAAAAAATTCCTGAAGCAACGGAATTTATGGCATTTTTGCTGCGTCCAGACATTCAAGCTAAAATTGTGACCTTTGGCTACGCCGAAACCAAATAGGCCAACCAAAGATGTTCCTTAGCTCAGCCGACCTAGACGCCATTGTACTGACACTGAAACTTGCCAGCGTGGTCACGGTATTGCTGATTCTGATCAGCACGCCCATCGCATGGTGGTTAGCCAGAACCCAGTCTTGGCTTAAAGGTCCAGTTAATGCCATTGTCGCCATGCCTCTGGTGTTACCGCCGACGGTATTGGGCTTTTATTTGCTGATCTTTCTTGGCCCTCAAGGCGCCATGGGACAAGCGTTAAGCAAACTAGGCATCGACCCTTTACCCTTTAGTTTTAACGGTTTAGTGGTGGCCTCTATGTTGTACTCCCTGCCGTTTGTGGTTCAACCCATCCAAAATGCCTTTGCTGCCATCGGCAAGCTTCCACTGGAAGCCGCGGCGACACTGCGTTCTTCCCCTTGGGATCGTTTTTTGCACGTGGCTTTGCCCTTAGCAAAACCTGGCTACGTGAGTGCTGCTGTATTAGGATTCGCTCACACGGTAGGAGAATTTGGTGTGGTCTTGATGATTGGCGGCAATATTCCCAATGAAACGCGGGTTATTTCGGTACAAATTTATGACCATGTGGAAGCACTGGATTACTCACAAGCGCACACTTTGTCTCTTCTGATGATTGCCTTTGCTTTTGTTGTCTTGGCCTGTTTATACAGCGTGCAAAAACGACAAAAAAACTCAGCCGCTGCCTCTTCTTTTTTATGACAAAAAGCATACGCCCATGAATACACCCAACAAGTCTCTACAGGTTCGTCTTTCACAGCAACATCTTAAGCAATCGACGTTTTCACTTGAGGTGGATTTGACGCTGCCTAATCGTGGCGTTACCGCGTTATTTGGCCCTTCGGGTTCTGGTAAAACCACTCTGCTGCGTTGTATTGCTGGCCTTGAAACCCAGCAACAAGGAGACATCTCCCTTAACGAGGTCGTCTGGCAATCCCCCACGCACTCACTGCCAGCCCATAAACGCCCAATAGGCTATGTGTTTCAAGAGGCCAATTTGTTTCCTCACCTCACCTCTGAAGAAAACCTGCAATTTGCCGTGAAACGCGCCGACACTGAACAGTCGGTCATCACTTACGAAGACGTGGTCAGCCTGCTTAATATAGCCGCCATTTTGCCTCAATATCCACATCAACTATCCGGTGGTGAGCGCCAACGAGTCGCCATGGCGCGCGCTTTATTGGTTCAACCAAGGCTCTTATTGATGGACGAGCCGTTATCCGCGCTGGATGATGGTTTAAAACAAGAAATCCTGCCTTATTTGGAGCAGATCTGTCAGCGCGCTCAAATCCCCATTATCTATGTGAGTCACGCCTTAGACGAAGTGATTCGTTTGGCCGATTACATCGTGGTGTTAGAAAAAGGGCGTGTGATAGAACAGGGCGAAAAGTACACTTTACTGGGTCGGTTAGGGACGTCTTTTTCTCGCCATCAAGACGCCAGCGTGGTGGTGTCGGGCACGGTGACACAACAAGCGGCGCAATGGGGCTTGTCTTGGCTGACACTCAACGATCAAACCATCGCCTTTAAACAGGGAAAAGAACAGATCGGCGATTTGGTCAGCGTGCGCATTCAATCCAGAGATGTGAGCCTCTCGTTAAGCAAGCAAGACGATTCCAGCATACTCAACCGTTTAACCGCCACGATTGACGATATGGATAACGACCCAAAAGACACCAGCATGGTCATGGTACGCCTGCTCGTGGGAGACACGCCGATTCTCGCGCGTATAACCGCCCTATCGGCACATAACTTGGCGTTACACAAAGGCCAAACAGTTATCGCACAAATAAAATCCGTCGCCCTGTTACGCTAGGCGTGCTTTAACGGTTTATATTTAGGTGAAAAAATTAGGGAGTGACTGAATGGAACAGGTAGGGATTTACGAGCAATTAATTACTCAGGTTATTGAAAAGAACCTCAATCGTGATCAATTTTTTGTTGGCGAACGCCAGCTAGAGTCCGCCGAGGCGGCTACTTGGCTCTCGCGTTTTCTCGGTAAGCTTGTTGCCCACTCCATCGACGCCATTCCCCAATCTAACGAACGCCTACAAGAACAAATCACCCTTGCCAATAACCTAGTGCTCTGGCTAAAAGACCATATAAAAGATGATGAGCTGATCTGTGAAAACCTCATCGACAGTCAAGGACGCATATTAACCGCCCTGTTTAATACTAACAATCCAATCGCGGCTAATTTAAAGGACTACACGAGCGATATTTTCCCGCTAACAGGACTCACTCAAAGCGAACTGTTCAGCGGCGCCAATGCAGGTATTTCCCTCGAAACCGAGATCAAGCGTGAGATCAAATCCGCTGACACCATTTACTGGCTGGTTTCATTTATTAAATGGACTGGCCTGCGAATTTTTCAGCACGAATTGGAAGAATTCACCAAAAGCGGCAAACAACTAAAAGTCATTACCACCTCTTATATGGGCGCGACTGATGCTAAAGCGGTGGAGTTTCTCGCCAGCCTGCCCAATACAGAAGTAAAGCTGAGTTACAACAATCAGCAAGAGCGCCTGCATGCAAAATCGTATCTCTTTATGCGCGATACTGGATTCCACACTGGCTATATCGGCTCATCAAATTTATCCCATTCTGCGCTGACCAGTGGCCTTGAATGGAACCTTAAAATCACAGCACAAGAAATTCCGCACATCATTGCCAAGACCAAAAGCACCTTTGAAACCTATTGGCAATCTCCTGACTTCGAGCGCTTTACCGGCGAAGCAGAAAGCAAAGAAAAGCTCAGAACCTCATTGAATGAACAACGCGGCATTGGCCAATCAAACCATCAGTTTTACTTTGATATCACGCCTAAAACACACCAACTAGCGATTTTAGAAAAACTCAGCGCAGAACGACAAGTTCACCAACGATTCAGAAATCTAGTGGTGGCGGCCACTGGCACCGGTAAAACGATTATCTCGGCATTCGACTTTAAGCGAGTGTATGACGCCAAACCCAATGCTAACTTTTTGTTTGTTGCTCATCGTGAAGAGATTCTTAAACAAGCACAAAATGCTTACCGTGGGGTACTCAAAAACAATGACTTTGGTGAGTTATGGGTCGGCAACTACCAACCTCAAAGATACAACCAATTGTTTGCCTCCATTCAAACTCTAAACAGTCAACTTACCGCACTAAAACTCAGCAAGGATTACTACGATTACATCGTCATCGACGAAGTACATCACGTGAGTGCGGCTAGTTATCGAGACGTCTTAGCGCACTTTACACCACACATATTACTCGGCTTAACGGCGACACCTGAACGACAAGACGGCGCCAATATATTAGATGACTTTTGTGGTGTGATCGCCGCAGAAATTCGCTTACCAGAAGCCATTAATCAGCGTCATTTATGCCCATTCCAATACTTCGGTCTAGATGACGACACAGATTTAAGCCAAGTCACATGGCGCAACGGTCGTTACGACATTGCTGAACTGAGTAACCTTTATACGGGTGAGAATCATCGCGCAACCAAGATAATTAGCAGCCTGAGCGACATAGTCACCAATGTTGAGCGCATTAAGTCTCTGGCATTTTGTGTCAGTCAAAAACACGCTGAGTTTATGGCGGCTAAGTTTAACCTTGCAGGTATTCATGCGGATGTTCTGACCAGTAAAAACACCAATGAACGTTCACAGAAACAACAAGCATTGCGCCAAGGGAAAATACAAATACTCTGCGTGGTGGATATTTTTAATGAAGGGGTCGATATCCCAGAAGTGGACACCCTGTTGTTTTTGCGACCAACAGAAAGCTTAACGCTGTTTTTACAGCAACTAGGCCGTGGCCTTCGTCTGCCAGATAACGCTGGTTTATCAGCCAATTCTAAGCAGTGCTGTACCGTTCTCGATTTTGTGGGTAATGCCCGTGCTGAGTACGATTTTGCCAGTAAGTTTCGAGCACTCATTGGTAAAACTAACCAACCCCTTAAAACAGAGATAGAACACAACTTTCCTCACTTGCCATTGGGTTGTCGAATAGAGCTGCAAGCACAAACGCAAAAGACCATTTTGCGCAATATCCAACAAGCCATTAACAGCAAGAGACGCTTACAACAGCTTATCCATGCTTACCCTCAACACACCAACGAAACACTCACGCTAAGTAACTTTTTGCGCCTTAATCCACAAGTCAGTCTCGAAGACATTTATAAACCCAAAGAGAAAAAACTAGGTGGTTGGCATTGGCTAAAAGGTGATGAGATACCAGCTGAACAAGCCGATGTGTATGCGGCCTATTACCGAGCAATCAATACTCAGTTACTTGGTTGTGACTCCCTAAGCTATTTGCAGTTTCTAATTGAACTGTCTCGCCATAATTTCGACTTTGTGAAGACGCCTCAAAATAATCAGTTTGCTCTAATGGCCCATTACAATTTCTGGGACAACACAGGAAATACATTTGGTTTCGACACTCTTGAGCAAAGCTTACGAGCTTTGATCCACCCAGCACTGCAACAGGAACTAGAGCAAGTAATCAGCTTGCTCATTCAACGAATTCACCAACAAGAACGCGACCTCGCCTGCTTGCCCAATCACGCGATCAAATTGCACAGCCGCTATACGCGACAACAAATACTCGCCGCATTTGGCGCCCACTCATTTGAGAAGAAATCCACCGCCCGTGAGGGTGTTTTAGAACTCAAAGAACAGAACCTAGAATTGTTATTTGTTACACTGAATAAGTGTGAAAAGACCTATTCGCCAACGACTCTGTATCACGACTACGCCATTAGCCCGACCCTGTTCCACTGGCAGACTCAAAACAGCGCCCGCCCAGAACACGGCCGCGGCCTAAGCTACATTCAGCATCGCCAAACAGGCAAAACGATACTGTTGTTTGTACGCGAACAAGGAAAGGATGAAAACGGCAGAACCATGGGGTTCGTGAACTATGGCGAAGTAAAATACCAAAGCCACAGCGGCAGCCAGCCGATGAACGTAACGTGGGAATTAACCCACCCCATGCCAAGTGAAATGTGGCATGAGGCAGGGAAATTGGCGGTTGGATAACCTTTTGTAGATTATTAACGAATCCAATTCTGTTTTTTCTTATTTTTTAACAACACCTATATATCTCAACCTAAACCTCATACCCAGCAGGCTTTTCTGCCACTAATCCAATCGGTTCGAACTCTTGTTGCGCCACGACGGCTTGTTCAAATTCATTTATCCCAAGCCAGAGTTTGGCGTTGCTGGATTCTGCCACTTGATACGCCCAGTTGCTGACGGCAAGTGAGGTGTCTGCATTACAGTGAAAGTAGCCGCTAAGTTCTTGGGTAATGGTTTGGTTGTGGGTCACTAGGTTCTGTTCTTGCCAGTGGGCCCGGTGTATTGGCGCGGCAAGAAAGTCTCGCTTGTTGTTATTGCAGGTACGATGAGCGGCGACAAAATTGTGGCCAAGATCGTTGGCGTAACGAGAGAACGGAATAAAGTGATCCACTTCTACGTCACCTTTCATCGGTTTACGACAGTAAAAGCATTGGTTGGTCTGCAGCTCGATTAACACAGGTTTGGCTTTCGTCAGGGCGTTGCGGTCTACGCCAAATAAGAATTCTTGTAGCTGGCTTTGGCGGCCAATTAATACTTGGTTGTGTTTAATACTTTGGATCTTTTGTAGCCATGCATTTTTTGCAAGATAGACAACAAGGTCGTAAAAGCGCCTAAAACAACTGGCGATGCCCGGATTTAGCCTTATGTATTTGGTTTCTCTGCCTAAGCCAAAAAGCTGATGAGGGTATAAGAAGCATTCTTCTTGTCTGGCCAGTATTTGCAGTCGCCACAATGGGCCCGTTTTAAGTGTGTGCATCGCGGCGGTAAAGGCGGGTTTATAGAGTGGACTTTGCTTGAGTTGGCGCATGTTGCGAATGTTGTTTTGTTGGCATTCAAACAAGACACTGATTACCTTGGATTGTGCACCCGTGTTCTGCTTAAGTAAGGCGCTTTCCCCAGTATGCTCCGCTGAAAACGGCATGGCGTGATGCCAATACAAGCTTAGAAGTTTGTCTGCCAATGCGGGCAGCTTTATCTCTAGTGTGTTGTTATCTGATAAAGGGCTCTGCTCCACGCACACATCGGCGATGGCGTGTAACAGGGCAAATTTATAGGTAGCGCTAAAGTCCCCTTCCACCAGCATCCGCTGTATGTAAGCGATAAAGTCTAGTTGCTGCTGGATGGCGTTGATCATTTGTCTGAAGCCGCTTTGATCAAAGCATTTAGCCAGATTTCATGTTCACGGCCCGGTCGTTGATCGGCACTTTGCCAATGCTTAATTAAGCTGAGCTTGGGGCAGGCGTGGATTAAGTCATTTAATCCATCTTCGTCTAGGTCAGTGAATTCACGCCCATTATCAAACCGTTCGCTTGTGCCATATTTAAACGACACATATAAAACCCCATCGGGTTTTAAGGCATTTTGAAGGTTAATAAAGACCGCAGGAAGCTCGTCTTTCGGGACGTGTAATAAGCTGGCGCAGCACCAAATGCCATGATATTGGTTGACGCTATCCAACTGCTGAAAGGTTTTTACCTCGACGGTTTGTTGCAGATGTTGGCTGGCCAACGCCGCCAGCTCTTCGCTCGCATCAAAAGCACTTACACAAAAGCCTTGTTGTTTGAAATAAGCGGCATCACGAGCGGAACCACAGCCTGCGTCTAGAATGTGACCATTTGCTGGTATATTTGGTAAAAATTCACGATAAAGCGCAGACATGTCAACCTGAAGGGTTGAGTCGCTGAAGTGTTGGGCGTTTTGATTGTAAAACGTAAGCGTTGGATTCGACTTCAAACTGACCGCTCCTTGGTGTCTTTGCTCACTGTGCTGCACACAATAATATCTTTTGAATTAACCTGAGTTTCCCACAGCCTTGTGGTTATTACTATGTCATATGAGCTGACATTTGTAGACAAAAAAACAGTATAAAAAAGGCCTTGGTGCGAACACCAAGGCCTTCAAATAGCAAGGTCATTAAAACCGATTAAAAAGTGTAACCCACGCTCGCCATGAAGGTCAGAGGATCGATGTCAGTCTTGATCGCATCCATACCAGTTACGTGAACGTCTGTGCTGATGTCCATGTACCACAAGGAAGCATTGGCAAACCAGTTGTCTGCTACGTTTACGTCTACACCCACTTGAGCTGCCAAACCGAAAGAGTTATCCAAGCTGATATCATAAGTTGCCAAATCACCTTTGCCTTCTTCATCGAAGAAAATAGTGTAGTTCAAGCCTGCGCCAACATAAGGACGCACCTTGCTGTCAGCTTGACCAAAGTAGTACTGCGCCATGACAGAAGGTGGCAAGTGAGAAACTTCTGCCACTTCTGATCCGCCTAAAGAAACGGAATGAGTGAAAGGTGTCGCCGCTAATACTTCCACACCAAATTGATCGGTTACCATGTAGGTAAGCGTCAAACCAATTTGCGTGTCATTATCCAATTCAAGTTCGCCGCTGGTACCAACCTCATCGCTGCTTTCATTAGGCATAACCGTCGCAAAACCTGCGCGAACAAAAATATCACCGGCATCATGAGCCAAGGCAACGGAAGAACAAAGAGCAGAAATAAGGGCAACAGGAAGTATAGCTTTCATCATCGATTCCTTTTTAGGTCAGTAAGTACGTCTGTGGGGCAAAAGGTATCAGGAAATTTTTGAAAACTATTAACCTAGATCAAGGTTTGATGACAGCCATGTCAGCATCGAAAGACACCAATGGGATAGGTCAAGAAAAGCGTAAAAATCTAAAAATAATACACATTCAATACGAGCCAAAAATACACATTAGTAAACCATTAAAAATATGTAAGTAAACTGTTTTACCATTGTGTAAGAAATCGGTAAGATCGGCGGGTATTTTTTCTGGAAGCTTTTAACATGCCAATACTCATTGCCGTCACACTTTTGTGGGCGTTTTCATTTAGTTTAATTGGGGTTTACCTCGCCGGTCAGGTAGACGCGTGGTTTTCTGTGCTGATGCGTGTCAGCTTAGCCACACTGGTATTTTTGCCCTTTCTAAAATGGCGTCAGATTGAAGCCAATATCGCCATCAAGTTAATGGTGTGTGGCGCTTTGCAGCTTGGCATCATGTATGGGTTTTACTACCAATCTTTCTTGTACTTGTCCGTACCAGAAGTCTTGCTGTTCACTGTGATGACACCGTTATACGTGACTTTAATTAACGACATGCTGGATCGTCGGATCAACATTGGCTTTGCGGTCAGTGCCTTAATCGCTATTTTGGGTGCGGTGGCGATCCGTTACCAAGGGGTCGATGAAGGCTTTATTAAAGGTTTGTTGATTGTACAAGGAGCGAACCTTTGTTTCGCCGCTGGCCAAGTGGGTTACAAGCGCCTTATTGCCAAACAACGACCCGATTTGCCACAGCGTACCGTATTCGGCTGGTTCTTCTTGGGGGCTTTAGCAGTGGTCATTCCTTGCTATTTAGCCCTTGGCAACCCAGACAAACTGCCAACCACGTCTCTGCAGTGGGGCATATTGACCTACTTGGGCGTGGTGGCGTCTGGCTTGGGGTATTTTGCTTGGAACAAGGGCGCGACCTTGGTCAACATTGGCACCTTGGCGGTGGCAAATAATTTGCTGATTCCGGCCGGTATTATTGTCAACGTGGTGTTTTGGAACAGAGATGCCGATATTTTACGCCTCAGCATTGGCGGTGGCATTATTTTACTGGCATTGTGGGTGAACGATAAATTCAACCAGCGACTGAACGCCAAGGCGCAAATCGCCAGTTAACCTGCTCTTTTCTTAGAGTAAATCCACATAAAAGCGCGAACTGATTATCCATCAGATCGCGCTTTTTTTTGTAGATTTTGCTGCTCTATTATTCCACTAGCCAAATACGAAACGCTTTTTTGGCGTCGTTATCGGCTTTTTGAAACCAAAACTGCCCCATTTCAAATTGAATGTTAGACATATCTGGTTCGCTAGATTTATTCTCCATCCATATGCGCAATGCTTTGCGCGTGGCGCTGTCGGATTGGTTGTACCAAAATTTCAACATATCCAACGCCACATCGTCCGTGGTTAACGCCGGAGCAGGCACAGGCCCAGCTTTAACAGGATCTGGCGCCAGAGCCGCTAACTTAGCGACCTCTTCGCGATAATCTCGAGTATTCTGGAAGCCAGACTGCGCCTCTAATGCTTGTTGCTGGTAATTCACCGCTTTGCCCGTGGTATTGTCTAAAATCGTAAATTCAGGCTTTTGCGCGTTCGCTTCCGCTTGTCTTTTATTGGCAATATAAGGGGCTTTAAGTGTCAAGGAGGTGTTTTCTTCAAACTGTAAATTCAACACCACAGGTTCAGATTGAAACTCTTGAGTATCGTCACCGATACGCAATAATTTGTTAAAACGCACCACAATTTGATGCTCACCCGCGTCCACATCGACTTTAAAATCGTTGCCAAATTGTCGCGAGCTTTCTAAGTCGACATACATGATCTCATACGATCTTGGCACGTCGAATGTGGCCGCTACAGCGGGCATGGCCAACACACTCGCGCACAAGGCACTCCATGCTACAAAACGATTTTTCACCTTCATCAAACGCTCCTATCATCCTTTGGAATATGGCAGAAGAATGTAGCATATCGTTTTGTTGAATAAGCCTGCGAAAACAGGCTTAGAAGACGGTTACTTGATTTTGTCTTTTTTCCGAAGGTCGATAGGTTAAAAAGCGGGCATAAAAAAAGGGAGCCGAAGCTCCCCATTTCCCCTCGTAACAGAGACCTCAATGACTATAGGCATTCATCATTTAGGCTAACTGTTACACCACGTTGGCACCGTGATTGAGCGATGAGACGACCCCATCCGCTGCAATGTTCTTTGATAATTCAGACATTATAAACAGCTCATTGAGCAGTGCAATAGATAACTGACCGATCGTACAGTTTTTTTACTCTTATGAAGAAATAGGTGAAGGAGAAGTCGACACCCGATTTCGGCCTTTCTTTTTTGATTGGTAAAGAGCGTCGTCAGCGCGCTTGAGTACTACCTCTGGCGACTCCCCCGCCGACGAAAACGCCACCCCAATACTGACTGTCACACTGACGTCTATGTCTTGTTTCTTTTTGGGATCAAACACTTCGACCAGTGCTTCTTCAATATTTATTCTTAAATCATCGAGGGTTTCTTTCGCCTGCGCTAATCCTTTGCCTCGAAACACCACAGTGAACTCTTCGCCACCATAACGAAACGCTTTGCCAGCGCCAGAAAAATGCATCAATTGATAAGCCACATTTTTAAGTACCTTGTCTCCCATGTCGTGACCATAGGTGTCGTTAAACTTCTTAAAATGGTCTACGTCGACCATGGCAAGAGCGTACTCTTTGGGTAAGCCAACCAAATGCTCGTTTAAAGCGCGCCGACCGGGGAGTTTCGTCATGTCGTCCACGTACGCCATGCGATGGCTTTCGAGTAGTAAAAACCAAACCCACAGTAAAAATTGCGCCGACAAAAGGGTATCAAACTGCACCGAAGAGGAGGCAAAATGACTGATGATCAGCAGGCTTAATATGCTGATCAAGCCGCTAGCTCGAAAAGCATCACCACTTAACCACCAAGCCGTGCCAATGGTGCCCACGCTGATCAGCAAGGCCGCACCAAGCAGTACATTAGACCAAGTGTATGAGGTATATAGAAAAGTCGCGTCCAAGAAGGCAAAAGACACCCAGCCGCGCTCAATCGCATAACACCAGGTAATCAGCATGGAAATAAATAAGCCACGGTTTATCGCGTAGCGATTAAAAAAGCCCCGTTCAGGAATCAGCCCAAGCAAGGCAATACAGCAACAAGACACCACCAAATACGCGGTGAAAGACGCCGCCTGACCAAACTCGCCATGCAGTTTGGGTACCAATAAGAGGCACACCAAAATCAGCACTCGGCCTTTGTTAAAATGCCAGGCTAGCAAGATCGCAATGCCTGCCAGTATAAAGGGCATAAAAGGCAATAGACTAAACCACAAAGGCGGCAACAAGCCGACGTACAAGCTTCCATAAACACTCAGCAGTAAAATACAACAGGGTACAAACAAGGAGCCTAAGCGTTCACTCATAGAAGATAATATCCGTCGAATCATTCGATTAAATAGGGTAAGTCGTTCATGTTACGACAAAACATAATCAAGGGGAAACGTCCATCAAATGGCCTTTTTTGGTGATAAACCAGCATAAATGTCAGGCTCTGGAATCTGTCAAGAAGAAGCTAATGCTTTTAGGTATCACTGTAGAAAATGGAACGAATATGCCTTTTACACGTCAATATAGGCGTAAAAAATGGGGTAAATACATGCAGCTTTCTCGATAACCTATTAAACTGACGTTTGTTTGAGGATAATGATACAAATTTTTTACTTTAACGGTTTTGCCTACGGGTCACCTCGCGGGCAAGACCGGCAAAAAATATAACTCTTTTGATTTGTGGTTGTTTATGGAAAATAAAATACTCTGGATTGTTTCTATCGCGTTGATATTCATTTTGTGGATAAAAGCGGGACCCTTAAAAGACGAGCAAGAAACGCCCCAAAATGTGCCCAAACAAAGTACAAATCAAGAAAAGACCAAATCAATAGGCACAGTTCAAGCCAATAAAGTCGAAAAGAACAAAACACAGCCCGCTGAGCAAGACTCAGGAGATGCCACAGCGGATGAGAAAAAATACTATAAATCGCATCCTGTTAACAAAAACACCCCCGACTTTACGGCTATTACCGATGTAAAAGCTCGCAAAAAGGCCTTTTTTGATTTTTTAACGCCATTTGTAAATGAAAAAAACAGTTTAATTTTAAAAGATCGTGAGCGACTGTCCGCTTTATTAAAGAGCAACAAAGCACTGTCGGCTAAGAATAAGAAATGGGTCTCTATGTTGCGTAAAGACCATAGATTGGATGTTCTTGAGTCGTACACAAAAGACGATTTAAACGCGCTACTTAACCGTATGGATATCATCCCTGTATCGCTTGTTTTAGCTCAAGCTGCCAATGAATCGGCTTGGGGAACATCACGTTTCGCCACTCAAGGTAATAATTTCTTTGGGCAATGGTGTTTCCGCAAGGGATGTGGCTTGGTGCCAGAGTCAAGAGACAGCGATGCCGACCATGAAGTGCGTAAATTCAATGACGCACGAGAGTCCGTCTTCGCTTATATCGATAATCTAAACACCAATGCCGCATACAAAAAGCTGCGGGCGATTCGATTAGACATGCGTAGCAACAAACAAACTATCTCCGGCTTAGCACTTGTGCATGGTTTAGAACATTACTCAGAACGTGGACAAGCCTATGTGGAAGAAATCGAAGGGCTTATCAACTACAACAAGTTATGGCGCTTCAATCGTAACCCACCTACTGCAGAGTCACAGCCTGCACAGTAATGCACACACCTTGCGTTAAAAGAATATGCATTAAATACCCGTTATTGTTACGAAATTCCTTTTTCTGGGGGGTAGCTAAGCGCTAGCCCCTTCTTTACAATACTCTGGTATTTTTTTCCCACTCATAGAACGAGGAAATTCAATTGGCCCGTTTACCTGTTATTGTTGGCTTTGGCGGAATCAATTCGGCTGGTCGTACTTCTTCACATCAAGCATATCGTCGAATTGTTTTTGATCTTCTGCCGAACGCCATTCAGCAGGATGTTTTATTGGATCTTGCCACTATTACCAATACGGCCGAACATAAAAATGGCCTTTGGTACACTCGCAGTGGCGAAGCATTAGACGCCGCCTCGTTAGTCGATAGCATTGGCGAGTCTTTATTGGCTCGTACCCTTATCCGTCGTATTCATCCCGACCTATTCGATGTTGATCATGTTGTCTTACACAAATCTACCTCCCTGCATTCCGACAACCCAGATGAAAAGCTCAGCTTCACCATAAAAACGCGCTCTTTACCCAGCGATCGTCCGACTAATTGGCAGGTGACAGCTCTGTCTGACACCCTAAGCCAGGTCGAAGTTGACGGCACACTAGAAGCCTTTATCAAAGACACACGTTCTTTGTCAGTTAAGGCAGCAGGGCAATTACCGACAGGCTTTGATCCGTCTAAGCTTTACCAGAGCCGTAACCATCCCCGCGGCTTACAGATGACGGTCTACGGCGCGTCAGATGCGATTAAAAGCAGTGGCATCGATTGGGAAACCATTCGTAGCAAGGTCGCCCCTGATCAGATGGCTGTGTACGCAGCGAACTCAATCGGTCAAATGGACGATCTTGGGTTTGGCGGCATGCTCAAATCGGCTTTAATGGGCAAACGCACGACATCGAAACATTTACCATTGGGCTATGCTCAAATGCCAGCCGACTTTGTAAACGCTTACTTACTTGGCAGTGTTGGTAATGTAGGCACTTCTATTGGTGCTTGCGCCACTTATTTTTTCAATTTAGAAAAAGCCGTAGAAGGCATCAAATCGGGTAAATTCCGTGTTGCCATGGTGGGTGGCAGCGATGCGCCTATCACGCCAGAGATCATCGAAGGTTTTCGAACCATGGGCGCATTGGCAGAAGACACAGCTCTTTTGGCGCTGGATCAAATAACCAACCAAGCCGAACCTGACCACACACGAAGTTGTCGCCCTTTTGCCCATAACTGTGGTTTTACTATTGGTGAGTCCAGCCAATGGACCTTGCTTATGGACGATGCCTTAGCCATCGAGTTGGGTGCACAAATTTTTGGCGCCATCCCAGTAGTGTTCGCTCACGCTGACGGCCATAAAAAATCCATTTCAGCACCGGGTATTGGCAACTATTTGACCATGAGCAAGGCCATGGCTTACCTACAAAACATCATTGGTAACGAAGGTTTAACCCAGCGCACCTTTATTCAAGCCCATGGCACCAGCACGCCACAGAATCGCATCACGGAATCTCACGTGCTGAGCAAAGCTGCCACGAGTTTTGGTGCCACTGATATACCAGTTGTGGCGATGAAAGCATTTCTTGGTCATTCTCAAGGCACCGCCGGTGGCGATCAGCTGCATTTGTCTCTAGGCGTCTGGAAGGATGGCATATTGCCCGGTATTACTACCTCTCATGCCATTGCTGACGACGTTTACCAGGATGGTTTGTCTTTCCAACTTAAGCACCAAAATTATGGCAAGGACTATTTTGATGCCGCTCTACTGAACTCTAAAGGTTTTGGTGGTAACAACGCCACAGCGGTTTTGCTGTCGCCCAAACAAGCAATGACCATGCTAAGCAAACGCTACAGCAGCGAACAGATGAGCGAATATCAGGCTAAAAACACAGCCGTCGTTGCCACAGCAGAGGAGTATAACCAAGCCATGATACGAGGCGAAATGCTGCCTGTGTATAAGTTTGGCTTTAATGTTTTAGGCGGAGAAGAACTCACCATTACCGACAAGGAAATTCATCTGCCAGGTTACGAACTTGCAGTGAACATTGATGTGGAAAATGAGTTTCAAGATCTGAAATAATCGCACCGTATCGCAAAACGAAAACCAACGTCTGACAATCTGTTCATTCGTTGGTTTTTTTGTTTTAACTTTTAAAAATTAGCCGAGAAGAAGGCCATAAAGGCAAGATTATCGCTGCCAATAGCGCACTAATGGCACCAAACGACAGCAGATAAAGAGCATCGGAGCTATTCATATTTAAATGCACCGCAATGAAAACAAAATTAGGCAATACGGCAAACAGCCAAGTCCCTATTACTAAGAAAAAACCACCAGCAGATGATTTACCCCTTGTTTTCACTAACAGCCAAGCCGAAAAGAACACATACACAAAGGCAGCACAAGCGACCAGCAAGACAATATTTACAGGGGGTTGGCTTAATCCATCTCCTAATAAGGAGCCTGCAGACAAGGACGCTGGCATAGATGCATACCAAGCCACACCCACTGCCAACTGCAAAAAGAAAACCAATAAAATTGCCTTCATATTTATCTTGTTCACACTCACTCCCGCGTTGCTTGTTAATCCTCGACTAGACCGTTTTATTAACTTGCTTGATACAATTCTTTGACTAAATTACGCAATTTAGAACGCCATGGGCGCTGTTTAATACCAAAATGATTAAACACTCTCCGGCACGATAAAGACTGTCTGCGCATCACCATAACTTCCTGAGCTTCTGGGAATTCATCACCAATTGCTTCCACTTCCACTTGTGCCTTAGGATCGAATTGGTTTGAGGTAGCCACAATGGCTTCCACTAAACGCAACCAACTGATTTCTTCCGCACAACAATAGTGGTAAACACCCGTATTTTGAGCGCCATAATGACCTTGATTCACCATGGATAAAATCACTCGAACCAAATCAGACACTGGCGTTGGACTGCCGATCAGATCATCTTTGTAAGCAAGGTTTACGCCATCCTGAATCAAACCAAGGGTTCGACAAACAAAGTCGTCCCCCTTACCGCTAAACAACCAGCCCGTGCGCAATACGATATTTTGTGGCTGCGCTAGCACCAAAGTCTCAGCCTCAATCAATGCTTGCGCATAAGGCTCTGTGCTATCGGGTGTGTCGGTTTCACTGTAAGGTGCGCCCTTATCACCCGCGAAGACTCTTGCACTACTGAGCATAATCAAGGGGGCTTTTTCTTGTTCACTCAAATAGCGCAAAGTAGACAGCAGTTTTCTGTAATCACTTTGTAGAGCATGACGCAGGCTCAAAGCATCAATGATCACATCAAATTCCATGGCTTCCAGTTCCGCTCGACGGCTTTCGTTCAATAACAAGGCTTCATCTGGGCACAACCATTCAAATTCTGTTTTGTTTTTGGACAACGCCAGTAACGACGACCCTACTTCTGTACCGCTTCCTAGAAGAAGAATACGAATCGGATCATTAATATTTTTTGTCATGTTCAAAATAAGACCTCATTCCACTTAGGAAACACTCTTAATAGATTATCATACGTCTGAGCAGCAACCTGTTCGACGCTTTCGCCTCGAATTTCAGCCACACTTTGTGCAACCAAAGGAATCGACAGCGGCGTGTTGAGCTGACCCTGAAACCCACTCAGCGGCATATCAGGGGAATCGGTTTCCAATACAAAAGCCGAATGATGCAGGGCCGCTAAAACGCGCTGGGCTTTTTGAGCTCTTGGATAGGTAATAGTACCACCAACACCAAGCACAAAACCAAGATCTACAAAACGTTCCGCTTGCACCAAGCTGCCGTTAAAAGCATGAATAACGCCGCCCGACTTAAATCCAGTCTCTCGTAAACATTTCAACACCAAGTCATAACTTTTACGAGCATGGACAATTATTGGTAAAGATAAGGCTTTTGCCACTTGGAGCTGGCGACGGAAATAATCCATTTGCACCTTAATCTCGAACGCTCCAGGCCAACAGTCGATGCCGATCTCGCCAACGGCAATCGCCCCATAATGCTCACATTGGTCGCCCAGACATTCAATCTGATCCAAAGTAGCGCTCGTTAAAAAGTACGGATGCAGACCATAAGCCACTCGCCAAGATGAATACTGCTTTGCTAAGGTGGCGAGCCGTGACCAACGGTGAAACTCAGTCGCAGGAACCAAAAATTCAGCGACCCCTCTCTCATAGCAACGGGACATGAGTTCATCTCGCTGAACATCAAACACGTTAAAATCAAGGTGACAATGGCTATCAATAAACATACACAAAAGACTACAGGATTTACGCAAAGATGCGATGAATTATAAACAGACGGACAAAAAAAAGCCGCGCTATTTCAGCACGGCTTTTCATTTTTAGAATTGAAATTTAAAGTGAAGGACCTGCTTTAACGATAGCGTCAGAAACAGTATCAAATTTCTTAAAGTTATCAACGAATTGAGCGATAAGGCCTTTCGCTTGCTCTTCGTAAGCCGCTTGATCAGACCATGTTTTACGTGGATTCAACAGAACGCTGTCAATACCAGGCACTTGCGTTGGAACATCTAGGTTTACGTCGTCTAAATGCTCAGTTTCTGCATTTACCAACACACCAGATTGAATCGCAGAAATCACCGCACGAGTCGTAGGAATACTGAAACGCTTACCGCCTTTACCATGAGCACCACCTGTCCAACCTGTGTTCACAAGGTAAACTTTGCTACCAAACTCTTCGATGCGTTTGATCAAAAGGTCCGCATACACATCTGCAGAGCGTGGGAAGAAAGGCGCACCGAAACAGGTTGAAAAGGTCGACTTAATGCCCGTTCCTGCACCCACTTCGGTAGAACCAACCAAAGCTGTGTAACCACTCAAGAAATGGTAAGCCGCCGCTTCTTTAGACAAGATAGACACCGGAGGCAGTACGCCAGTCAAGTCACATGTCAAAAAGATGATTGCATTTGGCTCGCCTGCGCGGTTGTCATCGGCACGTTTTTCAATGTGTTCACGTGGGTAACCAGCACGGCCATTTTGGCTCAAAGACGTGTCTGCGTAATCGGCAACACGTGTTTCTGGATCTAAAACAACGTTTTCAACGATGGTTCCGAACTTGATCGCGTCCCAAATAATTGGCTCATTTTTTTGAGAAAGGTCGATGGTTTTTGCGTAGCAACCCCCTTCAATATTGAAGACCGTACCTTTACCCCATCCGTGCTCGTCATCACCAATCAAGAAACGCTCTGGGTCAGCAGATAAGGTGGTTTTACCTGTACCTGACAAACCGAAAAACAGAGTCACGTCTTCTTCTGTACCAACGTTAGCGGCACAGTGCATTGGTAATACATCGTGCGCTGGCAGCAAGTAGTTCTGCACAGAGAACATGGCTTTTTTCATTTCACCAGCGTAACGCATGCCGGCGATAAGCACTTTACGTTCTGCGAAGTTTAAAATCACACAACCGTCAGAGTTGGTACCATCACGCTCTGGCTCACATACAAAGTAAGGAGCATTTAAAATCTGCCATTCGCCTTTGCTCGCTGGATTGTAAGTCTCTGGGCGAATAAACAAATTACGACCAAACAACTGATGCCAAGCTGTTTCAGTGCGCATGATAACTGGCAAATAATATTCATCACCAGCACCCACATGCAGGTCAGAAACAAATGATTCTTTAGTGTTTAGATACGACTCGACACGGTCCCACAACGGTGCAAACTTGTCTTCTGGAAAAGAGCGGTTTACAGGGCCCCAATGAATACTGTCTTTGCTGGATGCTTCTTCTACAATGAAACGATCCATAGGAGAACGACCCGAACGAGCACCGGTTTCAACAACAAGTGCGCCATTATCAGCAAGCACGCCTTCGTCGTTTTGCAGTGCTTTCTCAACTAACTGTGGCGTTGTTAGATTTTTATGAATACGAGTTACATCTGATGCGGAGTTCATGTTACTAAATCCTCTGAACTATAAAGATTGTCTGGTCATTTTTATTATTGTGCGAGTTTTTTTAAGGTGAAAAGAATAGTAACAAAACAATCTAAGAAAAAATATTGTTATAACAGTATGTTATTTTATTACTATATTGAAATTAACAAATACAACTTAAGTGGCTGATAAATATATATTTTATTTTAAAATAGGAAGGGATTCGTAATTTTTTAAAGTATTTAGCTCATCATATTCGCATTTTATTGTAGTTTTCTTTCTATTTTGAAGGGTTTCTACTAAACAGGAAACTTATTACTCTTTTTAATGAAATAGTCGGATATAACGCCGCTCTACAATTTCCTTAAAAAAGCCTTGCTAAATCTACGGTTTCTATTAAAAAACATCAAAAAAACACATCTTTTTGAACTTTTCTGTCTCCTAGCATGCTCTGAATGACAAAGCTTCATGGTAAGATTCTTTCTTGAATTTTCCCCCATTTTCAAAAGGTTGATCTATATTTATGTTAAACGCGAATCAGAATTGCAATATTGGATTTGTCGGCCTGGGTGTCATGGGTAAAAACTTGGCCTTGAATCTAGCTGACCACGGCTACCGAGTTGCAGGTTTTGATCTTGACACACATAAAGTACAAGATGTTTTACACACTGAGGAAGCCGAACGCCTCGACAACACAGCGCCTGCACGTATTATTGGCTGCTCAAATTTAGAAGACATGCTGTCCAGCCTTGTAAAGCCCAGAGTCATTGTGGTCTTAGTTCCTGCAGGCAAGCCTGTAGACGCTGTGTGCCATAATTTAATTGCAGCAGGACTCGAACCCGACGACATAGTGGTCGATTGCGGTAACAGTCAATGGACAGACACCATTCGTCGCGAAGCCGAATACAAAGAAAAATTCAAATTCTTTGGCACCGCCGTATCCGGTGGTGAAGTAGGCGCTCGCTTTGGCCCTTCTTTGATGCCTGGTGGTGATGCGGACTCATGGAAGTATCTACAGCCAATGTGGGAAGCCGTAGCGGCGAAAATCGGTAAAGACGGTCAACCAATTGTGAGCAACACACCAGGCAAGCCCGTTACCGAAGGTGAACCTTGTACGGCATACTTGGGGCCAAATGGGGCAGGTCATTACGTGAAAATGGTGCACAACGGCATTGAATACGCCGACATGCAGCTTATTTGCGAAGCTTATCACCTACTTCGCTCTTTGTTGGGTTACGAGCCAGAAGAAATCGGCAAACTGTTCGCAAAGTGGAACCAAGGCATTCTAAACAGCTACTTGGTTGAAATCACCGCAGACATTCTTCAGCAGTACGATCACGCCACTGGCGCACCCTTAGTAGACATGATCCTAGACAGTGCCGGACAAAAAGGCACAGGTCGCTGGACATCCATCAGCGCCACTCAAATGGGCGTTCCTGCCGGCATCATCAGTGAATCCGTCTACGCACGCGCCTTGAGTACACTAACCAGCGAGCGTGAAATAGCGGCAGGCAAACTGACCGCTGATGTGGAAAGTGGTGAAATTGAAGCCGCCGACGTAGAGAAAGCCATTGAAGAAGCCCTGTACTGCGCCAAAATTTGCGCCTACGCTCAAGGTTTTCAATTATTGCGTGCGGCTCAAAAAGAATACGATTGGGTACTGAACTTCAGCACGATTGCAAAAATCTGGCGAGGTGGCTGTATTATTCGCGCGTCTTTCCTACAAAAAATCGCCGATGCGTTTGACGAAAATCACGAGCTTGAAAACTTACTGCTGAACGATTACTTTGCCGACGCTATGGACACAAAACAAGCAGGCCTTCGTAAAGCCGTTGTTTTAGCCGCCCAATCTGGCATTCCAACGCCCTCTTTCTTCTCTGCCTTGGCCTACTTCGACGGTTACCGCTCTGAAGTCTTACCAGCTAACTTGCTGCAGGCTCAGCGCGATTACTTTGGCGCGCACACTTACCAGCGAGTAGATGCAGAGCCAGGTCAGAAATTTCATACTTTCTGGCAAGAAGAAGGTCGACCAGAACGCAAAGTCTAGCCACGCACTGGCTCGACAGTAAAAAGACAAAAAAGGCGCGAAATACTGAAGCATTTCGCGCCTTTTTTTATGACTAACGTTTCAGCGCTATTTCATTTTCTTTTCCATCGAGGTCAACATACCTCTGAGCATGCCAAGCTCTTGCTGATCTAAACGTGAACGCTGGAACAAGCGGCGAAAACGCGTCATCACCTGCATCGGCATTTCTGGATCTAAAAACTCCGTTTGCACTAAGACTTTCTCGAGGTGCTCAAGCAAGTAATCAATCTGCTCCACATTCGCGGCAGGCACATCCCATTTGCTCGCCACCACAGGAGCGTCTTTCATTAGCAGGGATTTCATTCTAAGTTCGTAAGCGATCACTTGCACCGCTGCGCCTAAATTCAAGGAACTAAAAGTCTCAACCGATGGAATATGCACATGATAATTACAACGCTGTAATTCTTCGTTTGTCAGCCCTCTGTCCTCTCGACCAAACACAAAGGCCGTAACCAAGCCTTCATCAAACACCAAATCCGCGGCTTGTCTTGGGTCGACTAATGGCCAAGGAATATTGCGCTCGCGTGCACTGGTACCAATCACCAATTGGCAATCACCAAGCGCTTCTTCTAGCGTGTCTACCACAACGGCATTATCTAGAATATCCGTTGCACCAGACGCTCTACTCACGGCTTCATCGCTTGGATATTGCTTGGGCGCGACCAAGTACAGGTCAGCCAATCCCATGTTTTTCATAGCACGCGCCGCGCCACCAATGTTGCCGGGATGCGAGGTATTCACAAGGACAATTCTTACTTTATTCTGCATTTTAAAAGGTACCCATTAGAGCGAACATATAATCCTAGCCATCTTAACAGATATTTTTCACAAAGCCGTACACTGGTCAGTTTTTCACCAAAACTTCACTGGTAATACCAAGGCCATTAGGCTAGAATTCGCGCTCTTAATTTGGCATCCGGTTTTGTTTTTCTTATAAGAGTAAAGAAAACGGGGTGCACGCTCTTTAACACTTTATTTGGCAACCTGTCGTCTTGCTGACGGCATGTGCATTTTAATGACAGAATAACTGACGGTAAATTATGCAACCTAGAATCAATGTCGCCCTAAAAGCAGCCCGTTCCGCTGCGGAATACATCATCCACTCGCAAGAGAAATTGCTTTTCGATAAAGAGCAAGGTCAATCCGCTGAACAGGTTTACCAAACCGTTTGTTCAGGCGCAGAACGCAGCATTGTTTATCACCTTGAAAAAGCGTATCCAGCTGACACCATCACCACTCGCTTGCAAGGCACTGTACAAAACGGCGAAGAAGGCGAATGGATCATCGATGCGATTCAAGGACAGCATTTATTTTCTCGCGGCCTAACAGGCAACGTTATTACAATGAGCTACCTAGTTGCCGGTAAAGTGGAGCACGCACTTGTGCTTAACCCTCACACAAAAGATGAGTTCTACGCCAGTAAAGGTCGTGGTGCTTACTTAAACAATTCTCGTATTCGCAGCACCTCAGCTCGCACCCTAGACAATGTTACTGTTGCAGCGCAATTCCCTGCGACCGACCGTCTTGCACCTTATTTTTCAGGTCAATTTGCTGTTTTAACTGATATTGCCGAAAAAGGCGCGCGCGTCGTCATGCAAGATGCACCTGCACTTATGCTCGCTAACGTAGCCGCTGGTCGTCTTGATGCGGCTTGGGGTATCAAGCTACAGGAGTGGGAAATGCAAGCACCATTGTTCATCGCGAAAGAAGCAGGCTGCCTATTCGCAGGCTTTGATGGCGCACCAAGCCTAGAAAAAGGCGATGTACTATGCGCCTCACCTCGTTTATTTAAAGTACTATTACCGACGTTGAACAAACACCTAGGTTAATCATTTGCTTCAAAAAAGACGCTTTTCCGGTGTGGGAAAGCGTCTTTTTTGTTTCTAACTCTTTATTTTATTTCTAACTATTGTACTTCGCGCATTGACTTTAATGTTTGTGATGGCTGTGCTCGTGATGATGGTCGTCTACATCAAAATCTGGCTGCTCTTCACCTGGGTAATACAAACCAATGTCTTGACGCACTTCGTCCAGCGTTGCAATTAATTCTAAACTGTCTTGCCAGCTGTAATTCGGGCTTTGTAACAGACCCTCTTGTAAACAGCGATTCACTTCGTCCGCTTCAAACTGGTAGCCATTGCCTGGGAAATCAAACGTCACTGCACGCTCTGCCCCTTGTGCCGTCACCATTCGGCACGATTTGGCCTTAAACCATTCAGAGTCCAATTCAATGTAACCTTTTGAGCCAGACAATACGGCTCGATTTGGATTACAGGAAATCAAAGACGCATCCAAAGATGCTAACTTACCGCTCTCCCAGCCCAGCAAGATCTGTTCAAATACGTCCACGTCTGTGTCGCCGATGACCGCTTGGTTTTGCACAAAATCTGGTTTACCGAACAACAACTGAGCCAAAAAGACAGGGTAAATGCCGATGTCCAATAAAGCGCCACCGCCCATTTCAATGTTCAACAAACGATGGTTGGGGTCTGTCGGTGCGAGGAAATTCAAACTCGCCTGTAAACTGTTCAAGGTACCGATTTCGCCTTCTTCAACCCATTCGATAACCTGCTCAACAGCGGGATTAAATCGTGTCCACATGGCTTCCATTATGAAGACATCGTGCTCAAGTGCCAGATCGTACAAGATTCGAGACTGGGCTTCGTTGATGGTCAAAGGTTTTTCACACAACACGGCCTTGCCGGCCAAAATACAAGCCTTGGCTAAGTCGAAGTGATGAACGTGGGGAGTAGCGATGTAGATAACATCCACTTCGTGGCTGTTAATAAGGGAAAAATAGTCAACAAACGCCCACTCTATGTCGAACTTTTCTGCAAAGGCATCGGCCGATGCCTTGTTACGGGACGCCACCGCACACAATTCACCCGCCTTAACGTGGCTAAAATCGCTGGCAAACAAATGTGCGATCTTTCCGGTTCCAATAATACCCCAGCGTACCTTCTTCATAACTTTCTCCCCGTAGCGATCGTAAATAAACATGAGCGGCTAAAAACGCCGCTAAGTCTGACGGCAAAGCAGATTATAGTCTACTGGCTTTTTCAAGCTGTTGAATTCGCTCGTTTAACACATCAACCTGAGCTTCTAGTTCTCGTACTTTTGCTTCCAATTGCTGAGTATAATCCGCGCTACTCCCTGTCGATGATGGCTCGCTCCAGGTTGCGGTTATGCGTTCTGACTCGGTGCAAAAACACTCTTGATAACGCTGCTCTCGCTTACCCGGTTCCCGTGGCAATTGGCAAACATAAGGCCCGCCTGTTTTGCTTTGAAGAGACGACAAAGCCGCTTCGACGTCTTCACGGGATGAAAAACGATGTAATCGACCGCTCCGTGAGCGTAGTTCACCTGGGGTTTGTGCACCACGGACAAACAACAAGCACAC
This sequence comes from Marinomonas vulgaris, assembly GCF_018145875.1. Taxonomy (GTDB): domain Bacteria; phylum Pseudomonadota; class Gammaproteobacteria; order Pseudomonadales; family Marinomonadaceae; genus Marinomonas; species Marinomonas vulgaris. The sequence continues at coordinate 115,121 of NZ_JAGSSV010000001.1, forward strand.
CACGGCGGTTTCCGCGGGTGACAATTGCAAATCGGAAAATTCCGTATTGCAAAAACGATGTTGATACTTACTCACCCGACTGTGAGACCCAGAAATTTCTGTGACCAAGCCTCGTGATTCCAGTGCGTCTACCGCGTCTTGCACTTCTTGTTCTGTCAGTTGAGTGACCGGGTCGCGATTGGATTTTTGATTACAGGCATTGACCAAGGCATTTAAGCTTAGCGGATAATAATCTGGCGTGGTGATTTCCTTTTCCATTAAGCAGCCAATAACACGCATTTCAATGCTATTAATCTGGTGATAGCTCATCTTTTTATTCCTATTCGCTTTTACGAGACTTCTTAAAATTTTTCAGCGGCATCAACAACAAATCGCCCAGGGTATTTGGCTGGTATGCTTTCGTACCTGGCATGCCAATGTTTAGACCTTCGTCTCCATTCATGGCTTCTGGTCGTTTGCTGCCAAAAAACGCGTCCCAAATACTCAAGAAAAAGCCGTAATTGCTGTTGGCTTCTTCGCTGATTCTAGAATGGTGAATACGGTGCATATCAGGCGTCACCACCAGCACCTTCACCCACTTTTCAAGCCGTGGCGATAACCTGACGTTGGTGTGATTGAACATGGCAGAGGCATTCAGCAACACATCAAAGATCAATACCGCCTCGACCGGAATGCCAAATAGCCACACAGCGGTAGCTTTGATGCACAACGACATAACAATCTCAACAGGGTGAAAACGAATCGCCGAACTCACGTCTAATTCAGGGTCTGAATGATGAACCCGATGCAAACGCCACAGCAAAGGCACGCGATGGAATAATCTGTGCTGCCAATAAATCAGACAATCAAGCAGCAGAATACTGATCAGCACCAGCGCCCAAAGCGGCAACCCTAGCTGAGTCAGCCAACCTTCTCCTTGATTAGATAAGGCGACAATAGACAGCAACACAGGTTGAATCAGACGCACACACAAGGCACCCAACATCAATAAAATCAGGTTATGACGCCAACGTTGCCGCCATTGCAATAAAGTACCTCTCGGTGAATACCACTGCCAGGCCATTAACGAGCTAAACGCCACCAAAAAAATACTGATACGAAGGCTAAAATCAATCATGCGTTCCTACTGTTAAAACGTATTTTACCCAAGACATTCTCTGTTTTTCAATGCGCTTTCAATACGCTCAATGGCGTTTAGCAACACAGAACGCGGGCAGCCAAAATTCAATCGCACAAAATTGCCATCGCCAAAGTCTGCGCCATTAGAAACGCCAACTCCTGCTCCGACAAAAAAATCATACGGGTTATCCAAAGACAATGCTGATACATCAATCCACGCCAAATAGGTGGCTTCTAAATGTGCCATTTTTAATGGTGTGGCTGCCAACCGCTGCGACAACAGATCTCTGTTCCCCGCCAAATAAGTCAACAAGGCTTGATGCCATTCCTGTCCTTCTTCATAGGCCGCAGTCGCCGCCACCAGACCAAGCATATTCGCAGACGGAATCAACCCCATGCGCCCTTGATCAAACTGATTGCGCAGCGCTGTGTTTTGGATCACTGCAAAAGCATAACCTAATCCAGCCGCATTAAAGGTCTTACTTGGTGCCATTAAGGTAATGGTTCGATTCGCTGCATCGGCGTTTAGGCTTGCAAATGGTACGTGTGGAACCGCGTCTAGGATGAGGTCACAATGAATTTCATCGCTGATCACCACTAAATCGTACTTTTCGGCCAACGTATGGATGCTCAGCAATTCCGCCTTGGTGTAAACCGTTCCGCCAGGATTATGGGGGTTACACAGCAAAATCATTTTGCTTTTGGGGTCAGCACAGGCCGCTTCGAATTGCGCCATATCTGGCACCCAACGGCCTTCCGTTAATTGCATATCCACGTTAAGAACATGGCGCCCTGTTAGGGCTGGCGCCTTAGTAAGGTGATAATACACAGGGCCTGGCACCACAATGGAATCACCTTCATCAGAAAAAACTCGCACACTGAGATGCAAAGCACAAACAAGTCCAGGTAAATGCACTAAATCGGCAGGAGAAATCAACCAGTTATAACGAGTGGATACATGCACTTGAATAGCACTTTCGAGTGCTTGTGGCGTTTTGGTGTAACCAAACACCCCTTCTTCAACCCGCTTAGCAAGGGCTTTTTTAATGCAATCTGGCGAGTCAAAATCCATATCCGCCACCCACATGGGAATCACTGTCTCAGGAAATTTAGACCACTTATCACTGTGGCTGTTCGTACGATCGATAATGGTGTCAAACGTCGGAAAAGAGGCGTCCACTGAATATTACTCCCATGATAGTTTTGTATTTCCTAGTAAACATAATATCGCCGCTAAACTCCAGCCATAATACATCAGAAACGTCTCAGCAGAGTGGGATATAATGATACCTAGATGCGAGAACACCACACCAGTGACCTATTTCAGTCTATCTCACAAAATATGTAAAAATAATTCAAACCTTAAAAACTCTATTATTATCATACAGTTAAACTACTTAGAACACTAAGTTTTAGTTTTGTCAAGGGTTGACCTAAATCACACAATCAACCTAGTATGGTTTTAATTAAACAGCTGTTTAATAAAAAGGATCAAACAATGCCGAAAGTAGGAATGCCCGCAATACGAAAACCTCAGCTCATCGAGGCCGCAATCAAAGCCATCGACAAATATGGTTTTGCGGGGGCAACGGTCAGTGTTATCGGCAAAAAAGCCGGTGTGTCACCTGCCATTATCAACCATTACTTTGGTGGTAAAGACGGTCTATACGAAGAAACGATGAAAAGCTTAATCCGAGAATTTTTTGACATTTTGGCATCGGAGGCCAGCAAAACAAAAAATCAGTCGGCCCAACAGAAAGTCATGGCCATTGTGAGCGCTGGCTTTAGTCAGTCACAAACGCACCCTCAAGTCGTCAAAGCTTGGATGGGATTTTGGGCATCGGCCATGCATAAGCCATCATTGTTTCGATTGCAAAATGTCTATTCTCGACGTTTGAATACAGCATTGGTTTGTGCATTAAAAGAAGAATTTGCGCCCCAAAAAGCACGCAATATTGCGCTTACGGTAGCGGCACTTATCGACGGTATGTGGTTACGAGGGTCGCTAGCGGGTGGTATCGACAAAACAACGTCGGCCAAGCAAATACAAGATTATTTAGACTTGGTGTTTCAACCACAAGTTGAGACATTGCTAACACACTAATATTTACCATTGTGGAGCTGGCGACAATACACGCTAGGCTCACTGTTTTAGGAGTTCACGTTCAGTACTGGATCGCCAGCGCTGTATTTGCTCATTCATTTTGAGTTCAAAAAAGAGAAGAGGATAAGGGTATGACAAACAAGGCAATAAAAACGGCACTCGCCATCAGTTTAGCCAGTGTAACTGGACTGAGTATGGCGGCAGATTGCTCCACGGTGCGTTTCTCCGATGTGGGTTGGACAGACATCACAGCTACCACAGCCGTCGCCAGCAATCTGGTAGAAGCACTAGGCTATGAGGCCAAAACTCAACTATTGTCTGCTCCTGTTACCTACACTTCTCTTGCCAATGGCGACATCGATGTCTTCCTTGGTAACTGGATGCCCACCATGCAAGCCGATATTGCACCTTACCTAGACGCTGGGACAGTTCAAGATCTTGGCCCAAATCTAGTAGGCGCGAAATACACTCTGGCCGTTAGCAAGAGCGCATTTGATGCCGGCGTGACCGATTTCGCCGACATTGCAAAATTCAAAAAAGAATTCTCTGGTCGTATTTACGGCATTGAACCGGGCAACGATGGCAACCGCATCATTCAAGATATGATCGATTCCAATGCCTTTGATCTGGGCAATTTCAAACTGGTCGAATCCAGCGAAGCGGGCATGTTGTCTCAGGTGAGCCGCAACGCACGTCGCGATAAATGGATCGCCTTTTTAGGCTGGGCACCGCACCCAATGAACGCCAATTTTGATATGGAATACTTGTCCGGTGGCGACGATTACTTTGGCCCCGATTTTGGTGGCGCCAACGTGCACACAAATGTTCGTCAAGGCTACTTAGAGCAATGCCCTAACATGGGCAAGCTGATCACCAATCTTAACTTCTCTTTACCAATGGAAAACGAAATCATGGGCGCAATCTTAAACGATGGCGAAAAACCCCATGCGGCGGCAAAAGCTTGGTTAAAAGCCAACCCGGCTGTACTTACCACTTGGCTTGAAGGCGTTTCAACGGCCTCTGGCGGCAACGGCTTAAACGCAGTGAAGTCTCATTTAGGCCTGTAATCACAGTCTAAACAGCAGCCTAAATAGTTGTTGATCTCCCTTAACAGGCTAGTAAATAACGCGTATTCCTACTTCATATGGAATGCGCGTTCACACACGAAAACAGTACCCAGCTTAGGTACACACATCAGGAAAATACCTATATGAATTGGCTGACGGATAATAAAATCCCTCTTGGCGATTGGATGGAAAACTTTGTCGATTGGCTCGTGACAGCAGCGTCGGTGTTTTTCGATTTTATCTCCTTTACCCTAGAAACCATGATAGTCACCATGGTAGACGCAATCGATGCCATGCACCCAATTGCGGTGATTGCTGTTATTTTGGTCGGCGTATGGTTTCTGCATCGTCAAATAGGTTTGCTTATTTTTATCGCCGCCGCCTTGCTACTCATCATTAACATGGGCTACTGGATAGAAACCGTTCAGACCCTGGTACTGGTCATTTCTGCCACCGCCATCAGTGTCTTGATTGGCGTACCCATTGGTATCGCCGCCGCTCACCGCCCTTGGTTGTACACCACCTTGCGCCCTATTTTAGATTTAATGCAAACCATCCCCACTTTTGTGTACCTTATTCCTACGCTGATTTTATTCGGTTTGGGTTATGTTCCAGGGTTGATTTCCACCATCATTTTCGCCATCGCCGCCCCCATTCGTTTGACCTACCTTGGCGTTAGCAAGGTGCCCAAAGAATTGATCGAAGCCGGCTTGGCATTTGGGTGCACCCGTACCAAACTGCTTTATAAGGTCGAACTGCCTGCCGCCATGCCAAACATCATGGCCGGTATCACCCAATGTATTATGTTGTCTTTGTCCATGGTGGTTGTTGCCGCTTTGGTTGGCGCCGATGGGTTGGGCAAGCCAGTGATTCGCGCACTGAACACGGTGAATATTTCCCAAGGCTTTGAAGCTGGTATCGCCATTGTATTAGTGGCCATCATGTTGGATCGAATCTGTAAGTCACCCAATTCCAAGAGTGAAGGATAATTTATGGCTGTGGTAACCATTGAAAACGTCGATATTGTCTTCGGTGACAATCTAACCAAAACCTTACCCTTAATGGATCAAGGTCACAGCCGAGACGAGATTTTAGGCATAACAGGCGACGTGGTTGGTGTGCAAAATGCCAACATCGAAGTCAACGAAGGGGAAATTTGTGTCCTGATGGGGTTATCCGGCTCAGGCAAATCCACCCTACTGCGCGCAGTTAATGGCTTAAATAAAATCGCCCGAGGCCGCTGTCTAGTAAGAGACGGTGATGACATGGTCGACATGGCAAAATGCGACGATGCTACTCTTAGACACATGCGTACCCATAGAGTGTCCATGGTGTTTCAAAACTTTGCCTTGATGCCATGGCTCACTGTACTGGAAAACGTCGCTTTCGGCTTAGAAATGCAAGGCATGCCCAAAGCTGAGCGACTGGAAAAAGCTCGCGAACAACTCAAAATGGTCAGTTTGGATCAATGGGCCGACAAAAAACCCGACGAACTATCTGGCGGCATGCGTCAACGGGTTGGTTTGGCCCGCGCCTTCGTGATGGACACCGATGTTCTGCTGATGGACGAACCTTTTTCCGCTCTCGACCCCTTAATTCGCTCGCAACTGCAAGACGAATTGATCGAGCTGCAAAAACGCCTCAATAAGACCATTATTTTCGTCAGCCATGATCTTGATGAAGCGCTCAAAATCGGTTCTAAAATCGCCATTATGGAATCGGCTAGAATCATTCAGGAAGACGAACCCGAGCAAATTGTGCTGAATCCAGCAACGGAATACGTGGAAAAGTTTGTCGCGCACACTAATCCGTTGAACGTGCTGTGCGGACGATCCTTAATGACGCCATTGTCAGCGCTTTCTGCGGCCAACGGGCGTTTTGTTATTGATGACGATACTTGGATGGAGCTGAATAACGGCGAGTTAGTATCTGTTGAAAATCAACAAGGGGAGCTTCCAACGCTGCGTTGGTCAGCCGATCAGGTCATCACCAAGGTGCCGAACAATACGGTTTTCATTGTGCCCGCTGATATCAGCATGCGCGATGCCGTAGAGCTTCGCTATCATTCTGATGGCTTTTTAATCTTAGAAGACAAAGGCAAATGCATCGGCATTATGAACGACCATAATATTTACCACGCATTATTGGGCAAACATTTTGGTCGTGAAGACAATAGCGCTGACTGATCAGTCAGCGCGGGTTAGCGTGCCGGTTAATTCGGTACCGGGTGCAATGGTGTTGTACACGGTGCCAAATTTGCGCACATTGTCATGCAACAGTGCTAGGCGCTGATCAGACTCTGAAGTTTTTACCTTAATACTGTATTCCATCGATTCCATCTTCGGTGGCGCGTCCTGTCGAACGCCATGAATCTCCACTTCTAGTCCCTGTAGATCAAACTTCAAAATAGGCGTCACGCGTTCAATTCCTTTGATAATGCAGGCCGCAAGTGCCCCCATCAATAACTCGGCGGGGTTGAAGGCGTCTTTTCGACCTTGCAAATCCGTGTCTATTACCAAGCCTGCGTCTTTGCATGACAAGGTGCTGCCATGGGCATCCACACGACTGGCGTTCACTTTAAATGTCATTTTATTGGTCATCGGCGTTGTCCTAATCCTATGAAAAGAAAAAGAGCGGCCTTATTTCGCCAACCACTCTTTGACAGAAGCTTCTTGTGGTACAGAACCTGTGTGAACCAAGACTTCATCGATCACGACCGCAGGAGTGCTCATCACGCCATAAGACATAATGGTCTGCGGGTCGGTTTCTTTGGATACCGTCACCGCCACACCTTGTTCCGCGGCAACTTTCTCGATCAACTCGGCGGCTTTTTTGCATTTAGTACAACCACTACCTAATACTTTGATAATTTTCATTCTGTTTTCCTTAATCCGTTATAAAAATGGGGTGAAGAAGTTAAATAACCAACCCACTAAGGTAAATGCACACAACAACATAACAAACAAGATTGCCAAGAGTTTCCACTGCATCACTTGTTTCAACAAAATAAACTCAGGGAAACTCGCCGCTACGGTACTCATACAAAAAGCCAGAGTAGTACCGATTGGCAAGCCATTGACGATCAAGCTCTCCATCACTGGTATCACCCCAGTGGCATTGGAGTACAAAGGAATACCCAACAATACCGCCGCTGGCACAGACCACCATTGGCCATCGCCTAAATGTTCTTGAATCCAGCCATCCGGCACAAAACCGTGCAAAGCCGCACCTAGACCAACCCCAACAATAACCCACTTCCACACACGACCAAAAATCTCAAAAGACTCGTCTTTAGCAAATTGATGACGCTCTTGCATGGTCATTTTAGGCGTTTCTACTGGAATAGTACCTGCCGCCGGAGCAGAATTTTGGCCTCTTTCTAAGGCTTTTGCAGCGAATGACTGCAACCAGCGCTCAGCTCTGATCGCATCCAAAAACACACCACCTAAAATCCCCACACCCATGCCGATGATCACGTAAAGCACGGTGAATTTCCAACCGAGTAAACTCATCAACAAGAGCACGGCCACTTCATTAATCAAGGGCGAGGTAATCAAAAACGCCATGGTGATACCGACCGGAATACCCGCTGAGGTAAAACCTAGGAACACCGGAATACTCGAACAGGAGCAGAACGGTGTGATCGCACCGAAGCTTGATCCCATAATATAACCCACACTCCTGTGCTTACTGGCTAAATAGTCCCGCACGGTTTCCACATTTAACGATGCTCTCAATAACGCAATCACATAAATCATCAACACCAATAGGGCAAAAATCTTGCTCACATCTTCGATAAAAAAATGTACCGCATCGCCCAGTTTTGTCTGCGCCGACAAACCCATAACACCGTAGGTTAACCAGCTCGCAAAATCCCCAAAAATCCCTAACATGATAACAACCCTATCCACCTAACAAGATGGTTGTGTGAAACCTTATTGAAAAAACAATATATACTTAAAATCATATATGTTCATTGACATATGTACTGTTTTTCTAAATTAGTCGCTTTTTATCCTATTCCTGTTTGCTAATCGCTCGAAGCACATAACATGGCTTTTTTTTACTTTAGTGACATTTATCCATCCAAAAAAATCGCCTTATATGATGAAAATGTCACAAATAAATGTCTTTTCATCTGCTACCTTTTATTGGGTCGATTAGTGATTGCATTCAAAAATTCAATCGGTATAGTCTGCCGAAATAATGACCAATCCCAGACATTACTCGATTCGCCCTTCTCTCTACGCGCAATAAAGGACACAACATGTTAAAGCAAACCCTATTTCCAATCTGGAGTCTGCTCATAGGTATCGCCATCTTAACCATGGCAAGTGCCTTACAAAGCTCACTGATCGGTATTCGCGCCTCGATTGAAGGGTTTAATACCACGGCCACGGGGTTAATCATGTCGGCCTATTACTTGGGCTTTATTATTGGTTCCCTTTTAGTGCCAAACTGGGTGAAAAACGTCGGTCACATTCGTGTTTTTGCGGCGGTCGCTTCCTTGGCTTCTATTACTATCTTGATGCAGTCCGTGGTGGTCAACTCTTGGTTCTGGATGCTGATGCGTATGGGCACCGGCTTGTGCTACGCCGGCCTATTTATTGTCACTGAAAGCTGGCTCAACGACATTGCCACCAATAAAACCCGAGGCCGCCTGTTTTCTATTTATATTATCGAAATTTGGGCAAGCCAAACCCTCAGCCAATTCTTACTGAACTTATCGTCCCCTAGCGGCTATGGCTTGTTTATATTGACTTCTGTGCTGATTTCTTTGGCGGTTGTACCTTTATTGTTGGTTCGTACGCCATCGCCGACCATTAATGTTCCAGAAAAACTCAATATTCTAGGGCTAATCAAAACCGCGCCCTTGGGGGTAACCGGTGTAACCATTGCCGGTTCCACCGCAGGGGCAATACTTGGCTTGGGAGCCTTGTACGCCAAAAGTATTGGTATGGGAATTGGTGAAATTTCTTTGTTTATCGGTGCCAGTTACGTTGGCGGAATGATTCTACAGTGGCCGATTGGTAAATTATCCGATCGTCAGGACCGTCGAGTCACCATTTTGTGGGTGGGTGTTGTTGGCGCTATCTCGGCGTTTATCGTGCCGCTTGGCAATAGCATGAACAATCAAATCGTAATGATGATAGGTATGTTTTGTGTTGGTGCGTTCACCTTCCCCATGTATTCGTTGGCGTCGTCTCACATGAACGACCAATTAAGACCAGAGCAAATCTTATCGGCCAGTAGCGGTATGATTCTGCTAAATGGTCTGGGGGGAATTTGTGGGCCGCTTGTCGCTGCTGCACTCATGGACACCTTGCGCATCGATGCTTTATTTTGGTTTGTTGCCTCGCTCAATATGTCCGTTGCCTTGTTTGCAATGTATCGCATCAAGCATCAACCAGCCATGATCATCGAAGAGCAAGGGGACCAAATCCCAGTGGCGCTAACGGTCTCTTCAGTAGCAACCGCAGAGATGTTGGTCGAAGCCGATACTTCATCGGCACCTGAAGAAGAAAAACCGCACGAAGTGGAAATCAAACTCTAACGTCTACAAGCCGCCACACAGCTTTTAATCACAAAGGTTGTGTGGCGATTTTCAAAGCGATGCTCCAAATAAGAAGCGCGTTTATACGATTGAACCAGCGCCAAAAGGCCGCTTTTTCAAGCCACTTTGCACACAATCGCCCCACCAAGGCTAGGGTCAAAAACCATACCGCAGACGCCGTTGCACCACCGAGCACAAACGACCATTTATCCTCTTGCCATTGATTCGCCAAGCTGCCCATAAGGATCATGGTGTCTAAATAGAAGTGCGGATTCAGCCAAGTGACCGCAAAGCCCATTACACATAATGGCCACAGAGCGAGGCGCTTCCCCGCTTGCTCCAAAATCAAATGTTCTTCTTGAAACGACGCACGCCATTTGCCAAGAGCAAACCACACCAAAAACGCCACCCCCGCCCATCGGGACACCGACAATAGCCATTCGTGACTTTGTAAAATCAGCCCCAAACCAAAGGCGCCCAAAGCAATGGAAATCCCATCGCTAAGAATAAACAGCAGCGCGATCGGAAAGGCATAATGGCGCTTAAGCGCTTGCTCTAGCAAAAAACTATTTTGCGCCCCTACAGCGACAATTAACCCACCACCGGTAATGGCGCCACTCAAAAATGCCAACATGGCGGTTTCCTTATAATGAAATTTGGCTTGATCTTACGCGACGCAGTCTTTACATTAAAATTAATTAAATTAAAACTACATTAGTAAAAATTATATAAGAACTCGATCGACTCATGATGGATTACAAAGCACTCACCAGTCTGCACGCCGTGCTCACGTTTCAAAGCTTTGACAAAGCCGCGCAAGCGCTAAATTTGACCCAGTCTGCCGTATCACAAAACATCAAACGCCTAGAACAAGAATGCGGCCGCCCCTTATTAATTCGCGCCAGGCCTGTGGTTGCCACGCCACTGGGAGAGCAAATGCTCGCTCATTTCAATAAAGTCACTTTGCTCGAAGAGGGCTTACGAGAAAGCATTGAAGGCAACCAAATCAGACAACCTTTGCGCATCGCGGTGAACAACGACACTCTGGCGACTTGGTTCACTGATGTTATTCAAGAATTTTCCTACCAAAATGACAACCGGCTGCACATTAAAGCCGCCGATCAAAACCAAACCCGAACCTTATTACAAAGCGGCCAAGTGGTCGCTTGTCTGAGCCAAATCGGTACACCTGTGGCCGGAGGCGATTCAGTTTTTCTGGGCAATATGAATTATGAGCTGGTTGCAACGCCACACTTTATTGAACACTATTTACACAACGACCTCAGCCCCGAATCCATTCTACAATCGCCCTCTTTAATCTATGACGAGCATGACGAGCTTTGGGCTCGCTACCAAAATGAATGCCTAAAAAGCCAGACGCAAGTAAACAACAGCCACTGGTACCCCTCATCCCACGGTTTTGTCGAGCTGGTAATGGGTGGCACAGTCTGTGCTTTAGTCCCTAGTGTTCAGGTGAAACAGAAAATAAAAAGTAAGAAATTGGTATCCCTGCTGCCAAACACCCGTCTTGCCTTGCCTCTTTATTGGCATTGGTACAAACTTAGCTCCCCTGTATTGGACCGGTTAACGCAGGTGATACGAACTGTCACACGAGATGCTCTATACTAAATGCATCAACCGAAAACAGATTGGCCATGTCGTGTTAGTAGACGGCCACTTAACAAAGCCATTTTTAAGGAAAAATTATGATTCGCAAATGTCTATTCCCTGTTGCTGGTTATGGCACCCGTTTTTTGCCGGCCACCAAATCCATGCCAAAAGAAATGCTTCCTATTGTGAACAAGCCTTTGGTGCAATACGGCGTTGAAGAAGCCGCCGCTGCCGGACTGGATAACGTCACCTTTGTAACAGGTCGTGGTAAACGCGCCATCGCCGACCATTTCGACATCAGCTACGAGCTAGAACATCAAATTTCCGGCACTAACAAAGAAAAATACCTCGACAGCATTCGTCACCTAATCGACAACGTAAACTTCTCTTTTATCCGTCAAAACAACATGTTAGGCCTTGGTCATGCTATTCTAACTGGCGAATCTCTTATCGGTGATGAAGCTTTTGGCGTGGTGCTGGCCGATGACCTTTGCTTTGGTGAAGACGACGGCGTGATGGCGCAAATGGTGAAGCTTTACAACCAATTCCGCTGCACCATCGTTGCGATTGAAGAAGTACCAGAAGACGAAGTGCACAAATACGGCGTGATCAAAGGCGAATCCATGATGGACGGCTTATTCCGCGTAACCGACATGGTGGAAAAACCTGCCAAAGAAGACGCGCCTTCTAACTTGGCGATCATTGGTCGATACATCTTAACGCCTGATATCTTTGATAAAATCCGCAACACACCGCCGGGTCGTAACGGCGAAGTGCAAATCACCGACGCCATCTTGCAGCAAGCGACCGAAGGCTGTGTGTTAGCTTATCAATTCAAAGGCAAGCGCTTTGACTGCGGTAGCGTGGACGGCTTCGTAGAAGCCACCAACTTCTGCTACAAAAACCATTACAAAGACCCAACAGAAGCTTAATTAGAAACTGAATGTATTTACACTCTTCCTTGCACCAAAAAAGTGCAAAATAGAGTTTGCATTGTCAGAAAACAAAAATGCCGTGCTCGTATTACACCAGCACGGCATTTTTTTATGGCTTACCTTGAGTGAGTATGCTCTCAGCGTTAACTCAAATACAGCTGACTCAACCACACACTCACTGGCACAGTCACCACCGACAACAAGGTCTGCAGCGTGATATACGCCGACATCCGCTCTGCATCTCCGCCCAACTGACGCGCCAACGCATAGCCAGATGTCGCTGTCGGTACCACCGCAAAAAGTACGGCCACTAAAGCAGGCAAACCATGCACACCAAACCACCAGCAAAGCACACCGATTACTAAGGGAAACACCACAAAACGCGCCAACGCCGACATCACAAAGGTCATGCCCACAGAGCGAATCGTCTCAAAACGCACACTGGCGCCCACTGCCAACAGCACCAATGGCAAAGCCGCCTGTGACAACATACCAATCACATCCGACACCAAGACAATCGGTGTCCAACCCAGCAAATTCAAACCACTGCCCAAGGCAATCGATACAATCAGCGGATTACGAATCAAGGCACCGCTGACCAAGCGCGGTAACGACAAGGTTCGCGTGCCATCTTCGCCGGTCGGCCCATGCATCAGCACCATGGAGACCACCAAAAACACATTGATCGATGGAATCAACACAGACGCGCCCAGCGCCGCCAATACCAAGCCCTCGTCGCCGTATAAACTGCCCGCCAGCGCCAACACAATAAAAGTATTAAAACGCACACCCGCCTGCAGCATAGAAGATGCCGTCGGCGCTTTTACCTTTAACCATCGAGCAGAAGCAAACACAAATAAAGAAGCCGCCACCAAAGACAGCAACAACACCAGCGCATAGGTTGGCAACATGGGGTTTGAAAAATCAATTTGCGAGGTCTTATGAAATAAGAGCGCAGGAAACAGCACCCAATAAGACAGCTTATCCACACCTGACCAAAAGCCATCCATAGGGAAACGCCAGCGCTGACAGACAGCGCCGACAACCAACAGCAAAAACACAGGCAAAACAGTAAGAGAAAGGGAAAACACACACGCTCCTTAGAAGCCGCCGTCTATTTCATCGATAGACTGAAAATAGCAATACCAGAACGCATTTTAGTGTGTCGTTACGTAAACTTACAATAAGCGATTAGCTTATCTTATTCATTAGTCCACTTTTATCGATAAATACTGGTTTGTATACCAAGTAGACACATTCGGCATCTTCGTCAATAGCGACGCATTTTCATCACGAAGAATGCCCGCTTCAAACAAAAATCGCGTCATATTGGTGAACATATCGCCATCAATCAAACCGACGGGCTCTCCCGCATCTTGGAAAAAGCCACCCGCGACAATCGCCTTCATAGACGCATGAATCAGTTCAGGATTCGACAACATGCCTTGAGTTTGGTCGATCAATATCTGTGCCGCTTCTTTAGGCTGATTGGCCGCAAACGCATAGCCACGCTGAGCTGCTTGCACAAAAGCACGGGCGGTTTCAGGGTTGTTTTTCAGCCAAGTGCTGTTGCCACCCAAAAATGTGGTGTGTTGATCTGGCACTCCGTAGTCCGCATAAGTAAACGCACGACGAGGACGATTCAACAACATAGAATTCACCCCTTCCCATGTATTGACTTCCAAAGTGAAATCCACACGTCCATTGGCCAAGGCCTCGTACGCCGACGTACCCAAGGTGACCGTATCAAACTCCCCTTTTCCACCATCGTTTTTGATCATGGTAGAAATCAGACCATTTTCCCAAGCGCTGCCAAAACCCGCGTAGATTTTTCCATTCAAATCCGCCGGACGCTGAATGTCTTCGCGCTCGCCATTAAACACCAAACGCCCTGTTTCGTGCTGAACGATGGCCATCACCGCCGTCGAATTTGCCCCTGTGGCACGTTGGCTGTAAAAACCGATCGCACTGAGCACGCCAAAATCGGCAATGCCCGCGGCGACCAAGGTGCCAGAAGAGGTGTCCGTGTAAGGCAAAATATCCACATCCAAGCCCGCTTCTTCAAACCAGCCTTTGGATTGCGCCACATACAAACCCACATGGTTGGTATTGGGCGTCCAGTCTAGGGCAACGCTCACCGGCGTGTTCGCCATCGTAGGCAAAGCAAAAACCACCAGCATAGACACCAGCGCTTGTTTCATTGAGATCATGGTTTTCATCCGTTCTGTCCTGTTTGTGTGAGAAGAATAGTCAGTAATTGCGCTTCTAGCGCATAAGAAGAGTCGGGGATAGGGCTGCCCATTCGAGGTCGAGGCGCGGGCACCGTCACCTCGGCAATAATGCGCGCAGGCCGCGCCGACAACACATAAATCCGATCCGATAAGGCAACCGCTTCGCGAACATCGTGGGTGACCAACAAGGTACTCCAGTGGGCTTTTTGCCATCGCGCTTCAAACCAGGTTTGCATTTGCGTTCGTGTTAACGCATCCAAAGCACCGAAAGGTTCGTCCAACAATTGCACCGCTCGACCTTGCGCCACAGTACGCAACAGCGCCGCCCGCTGGCGCATTCCACCAGACAGTTGCGCCGGATAATAATGCTCAAAACCCGCCAAACCAAATTCGTCTAACAAGGGCGATACCTGAGCACGAGCCTCTTTACGCGACACACCCTGCACTTCTAACCCGAGCGTGACGTTGTCGAGAATTTTCCGCCACGGCATCAAAGCATCTCGTTGGGGCATAAAAGAAAACGTCTGCTTGCCTGGTGTTATCGGCTGACCGTGACAACAAATGCGGCCACCGTATTGATCGAGGTCACCAGTCAATAAACGAAAAATCGTCGATTTTCCCGCGCCAGACGGCCCAAGAATCGACACAAACTCGCCTTCTTTCACATGCAAACTGATGTTTTCCAACACCTTGGTATCGCCCAAGGTCACACTAACCTCTTGCATATCAAGCACCGTCATTGGCCTTCTCCCGCATCGCGCCAACGCAACAACTGGCGCTGAATCAACACTGATACGACAAACAGTAACAAGGTAAGCATCGAACTGATCACCACCGCGGCCAACACCAAATCAGGTCTGAAATTGTTTTTTGCGTTCAAAATCACAATGCCCAATCCGGCCCGCGCGCCCACGTACTCGGCGAAAATCGCCGCTACCACCGCATAGGTAATGGAAATACGCAGTCCCGCAAAAAAGTATGGCATCGCTGAAGGCAACCTAGCGGAGCGAAACACTCTGACGCGAGACGCCCCCATGGACCGCAATAGGCTTTCAATATCAGAATCGGTAGAGTCATACCCGTCAACTAAAGCGACCAACATAGGAAAAAACGTCACCAACGCAATGAGGAGTATTTTGGGCGTCAAATCGAAGCCAAACCAGAGCACCACCAAGGGCGCAATGGCGACCAAAGGCAAGGTCTGACTGACGACAAAAATAGGGAACAAAGCTCGTCGCACCCGTGGCATAAAGTCCAACAAAATGGACAAGGCAAAGGCGACGACCAGAGAAAGAGAAAAGCCCGCTAACGTCGCTTGAATCGTTGGAGTGGTGTTTTTCCACAACATCTCACGGTTCAACCACATTTGCTCCAACACACGGGACGGCGCAGGCAAAATCAGCGGAGAAATCTGCGACACATGGACGTAAATTTCCCAGATAACAAAGGCACTGAACACACTCACCACAGCAGGAACACTGCGAGCCCACATCTTATTCATACGATGGGGCGAAGACACACTCATAAAGTCAGCGTTTAGAAGGGCTGTTGGCCGATACGGTTAAATCGATCGTCACATGCCCGTTCGCCGGGCCAAACTGACAAAAAGCCTGTTGCAAGGTCGCAAACACCGCCCCAGCGTCGCCGGTTAAACGAGTACAAAAATGTTTCGACTTATAAAAAGTGCCGCTTTGCTTCAAAAAATCAATACAGCCCATAATCTCAGCCATATGATCGCCATTGCCCATCACATAAAGGGAAAATTGCGCGTCGGCAACTTGCCCCATATCCGGCGCAAGACGCAACGTTTCCAGAGCATTCGCTTGGCGCTGCGCCAAAGGCTCGGAAGGATTCGCCAAACAAGAGGTATCGCAAATCGGATCGTCAGGCTCACCCGGGCAACCACGAGACAAGGTGGTACGCAACACCAGATGATGGCCAGACGCACTGGCAGCACAATACAAATCTCTAAGAGCGGGAAATAAGACTTCAGGAGGACCAACAATAAGCGTTGAGATATCGTCGGTTTCAATGCGTAACTGGTCTCGATAAGGATCGAGTGCACTGAGTGATTCTAAAATAACACCCACAAAGCCATCGGCCATGGGATAAAGAGAGACTTGAGCCCCTGCAAACATAACAAAACCTTCTTACTACGCTGGCATTACCCAGATCAGTTTTGAGGGACAGCAGACTTGGCGTCTACATCTCAGCCGCGACAACACGCAGCACCCCTGTGGTGGGCAGTACTATGCAACAACCCACAAACAAAATGCAAGGCACAAGATGAAATGAACGTATAAAAACGAAGGCCTTCCCACAAAACCAAATTATTTTTGAACATTATTAAACACACCATTGTGGTGTATTTTTGCTGCACATATACACCAAGAGACAATAATCATGGCACGTCAAAGTACCACTCTCAGCTCATCTAACGACAACTGGCCACAGCAACAAGTCACCTCCGGTGCCGAATACAGCAACAAAAGCGAGTTAATTAACGAACTTATCCGCCATGCCAGACGTGCTGAGGCTATTAACAGCAAACTCGCCACCGCGGAACAATCTGGCTTTAGTGAGCAAAATGCCGAAGAGATACTGCAAGAGTTTAAACAGGGCCTAACAAAGCATGACTGAATATCGGATATCAAACGCAGCCAAAGAAGATTTGCGCCGCATTTATGTATACGGCGTTGAACAATTTGGCGAGGCATTGGCTGACGAATACTTTCACACCTTTTTTGCCACCTTTAAAAAAATCGCCCATCATCCCTACTTATACCAATCCATTGACCACACAAGACCTGGCTACCGCCGCTGCCCTTGCGGCGCAGACAACATCTACTACCGAATCAAGGACGATACCATTGAAATAATGGCCATACTTGACTCGCAAGATACGCTTTCGGGGCTAAGCTGAAACTTGTGTGACAATTTCGGCCAACTGTTTATCCCCGTACGCTTGGGGAACGCGTTTCGCCCGTGCTTGTCTGCGCCGTGTAAACCGGTTTATCCCCGTGTGCTCGGGGAACGCTCTTCAGATGTAAGCAATCGCCCGTTACCCACCGGTTTATCCCCGTGTGCTCGGGGAACGCACGTCTTACCTATTCGGCACAGGTGCCATTGCCGGTTTATCCCCGTGTGCTCGGGGAACGCCATAGCCATAGCAGAACTAATAGCCGCCTGACCGGTTTATCCCCGTGTGCTCGGGGAACGCCGAGAACCCAAAGTCTAGCCCGTGATATGGCCCGGTTTATCCCCGTGTGCTCGGGGAACGCGTCCGAACAGTTCCAATCTCGCCGTTTCGGTGCGGTTTATCCCCGTGTGCTCGGGGAACGCGTAATAGTGATTCTATTAATGCTATTGGCCACCGGTTTATCCCCGTGTGCTCGGGGAACACGCATCTTTGATCATTTTTGACGCAACCATCAACGGTTTATCCCCGTGTGCTCGGGGAACGCCCGACCAACTCGCCGTTTTTTTGGATTGCGTACGGTTTATCCCCGTGTGCTCGGGGAACGCTATCCAACAACCTAGGTCGCTGCGATATATTCCGGTTTATCCCCGTGTGCTCGGGGAACGCATGACCAGAGCAGACTACCAGCCTGCCCAATTCGGTTTATCCCCGTGTGCTCGGGGAACGCTGTTTTTGTTGGTTCGTCATTAAATTACGCGGCGGTTTATCCCCGTGTGCTCGGGGAACGCCATGGTTAAGTCTGGGCTAGACTCGGCTGATGCGGTTTATCCCCGTGTGCTCGGGGAACGCGCACAAAGGCTATTGTACAAGCCGAGGATATGAGGTTTATCCCCGTGTGCTCGGGGAACGCCAATGGCCGCCGTGCATGGTGAATCACCGTAACGGTTTATCCCCGTGTGCTCGGGGAACGCAGCAACACCAGTAGAAACCATTTCACGCAAAGCGGTTTATCCCCGTGTGCTCGGGGAACGCTAAATGACGCCGCCTAAGCCGATGCCTGTGCCGCGGTTTATCCCCGTGTGCTCGGGGAACGCGACTATTGGCAATGGCTTCCACTTCTTTCCGTGGGTTTATCCCCGTGTGCTCGGGGAACGCATCGTTATCCAGGGTTGTGATGATGCGGCCGTCGGTTTATCCCCGTGTGCTCGGGGAACGCGCGTGAATGCGTATCTGCGCGAGCTAAAAGCGCGGTTTATCCCCGTGTGCTCGGGGAACGCTTCTAAGTACGTTTGCGAAGCGGCGGTTACGGCGGTTTATCCCCGTGTGCTCGGGGAACGCATACTTACTAATGTCTGCTTTTAGCGCATACGCGGTTTATCCCCGTGTGCTCGGGGAACGCTCATCAATCACTAGCACTGTCAAAACGAACCCCGGTTTATCCCCGTGTGCTCGGGGAACGCGTATTCCAGTGGCCGGATTTGATAACCTTGTGCGGTTTATCCCCGTGTGCTCGGGGAACGCGTCCGTTTTAGCCTGGAACGACGCCAAAGCATCGGTTTATCCCCGTGTGCTCGGGGAACGCGAATGAGTATAAATTTCAGTAGGTTAAGCATCCGGTTTATCCCCGTGTGCTCGGGGAACGCTTATTTTCCGTTCTCGTTTGAACAAAGACTATCGGTTTATCCCCGTGTGCTCGGGGAACGCGACACCACAGCAACCGCAGGCACAGCCACAATCGGTTTATCCCCGTGTGCTCGGGGAACGCGCTTTGACTTTTGATGTTTTTACGAGTCTGTACGGTTTATCCCCGTGTGCTCGGGGAACGCCCTTGTTAATCTCTGCCGCCAACCCGGACAAACGGTTTATCCCCGTGTGCTCGGGGAACGCTCAGAAAGCTAAGCGCGCGAGAAATTGCTTCACGGTTTATCCCCGTGTGCTCGGGGAACGCGCGCCACGTTCTTCTGCAAATCTGTATCGAATACGGTTTATCCCCGTGTGCTCGGGGAACGCTCTGCGTCCGTCATCTGGGTAATCCCTAAACGCGGTTTATCCCCGTGTGCTCGGGGAACGCACGACTATTCACGTCCTACGACAGAGCTAGAGCGGTTTATCCCCGTGTGCTCGGGGAACGCATCATTCCGCGAGCGCGTTTGTAATCGCTGGACGGTTTATCCCCGTGTGCTCGGGGAACGCAAACGGAATGGCTCTTAGGTCGCTTGCTGTGCCGGTTTATCCCCGTGTGCTCGGGGAACGCACTGATAGAAGATACCCCTCCAATTCCCACAGCGGTTTATCCCCGTGTGCTCGGGGAACGCCGTAATAATTAAAGTCGTAGTTACCAACATCGCGGTTTATCCCCGTGTGCTCGGGGAACGCTTCTGATACCAGTTTACCCAACGCCATGGCCGCGGTTTATCCCCGTGTGCTCGGGGAACGCCTGGTGTTAGGAAGCGATGTTGGTAACTACGACGGTTTATCCCCGTGTGCTCGGGGAACGCTCAGCCGCCACCGAAAAAAGCCCCTTTACGGCCGGTTTATCCCCGTGTGCTCGGGGAACGCTGAAGCTGAATACCCTAATATGACTAACATCTCGGTTTATCCCCGTGTGCTCGGGGAACGCGTTGCAGTACAGAGATAAATCATGCAAACAAACGGTTTATCCCCGTGTGCTCGGGGAACGCGACGAATGTCTTGCGCCACACAATTTACGCCACGGTTTATCCCCGTGTGCTCGGGGAACGCTACTGGAGCTAAGCTCAAGCCGCTAATCCATGCGGTTTATCCCCGTGTGCTCGGGGAACGCTTAAAAGCTGGCGCGGTGACAATTTAATTCGTCGGTTTATCCCCGTGTGCTCGGGGAACGCGCTGACCAATTGCTGTTCGGGATACTCCATGCCGGTTTATCCCCGTGTGCTCGGGGAACGCTTTTTGGCTTTTCAACATGAATTCTTTTCATCCGGTTTATCCCCGTGTGCTCGGGGAACGCTGTAGCCGCTGGCATTAACAGTCGAAATTTGACGGTTTATCCCCGTGTGCTCGGGGAACGCACAACCATGTTGGCACGGTAATCAAGGTCAGACGGTTTATCCCCGTGTGCTCGGGGAACGCGAAACATATCGGCCTTTTTCGTCTTGTTTGGCCGGTTTATCCCCGTGTGCTCGGGGAACGCACCCTTATACGCTTCAATATTCCAGAAGTAGCCGGTTTATCCCCGTGTGCTCGGGGAACGCGCCTCTTGATGTTACGAGTTTGTAGCCTTTACCGGTTTATCCCCGTGTGCTCGGGGAACGCTATTCTCCCCGCTTGTGCTTTTCAGTAGTTTCCGGTTTATCCCCGTGTGCTCGGGGAACGCCAGCAGAATTACTATGATGATAAGATTTTTCACGGTTTATCCCCGTGTGCTCGGGGAACGCCAACCAGTTGCTAATACCAAGAACTAACTCAGCGGTTTATCCCCGTGTGCTCGGGGAACGCCTTGGTTTAGTGCGGCCAGCGTGCTGTCGGCCACGGTTTATCCCCGTGTGCTCGGGGAACGCTTTTCAACAACGCGACAAATGCGACCAATTAGCGGTTTATCCCCGTGTGCTCGGGGAACGCTTCTGAGTGTTACGAGTTGCTCAAATCCGTTCCGGTTTATCCCCGTGTGCTCGGGGAACGCGGCTATTCAAGCGGCATTTCGTTCGAACTCGGCGGTTTATCCCCGTGTGCTCGGGGAACGCCATAAAACTCAAGAGAGGCCAAAATGAAACAAACGGTTTATCCCCGTGTGCTCGGGGAACGCTCTAAATGTATACTATTGTTCTATAAAGAGAAATATCCTGTTTGAATTTCTACCAACTTTTTAAGGAGCGATATTACAGTATTCATTCATTATTCGGCGTGAATGTAACCAGCCTCAATCCATCTAAATCGATGGGCATTCTTCGATTTTCACCATAAGAGATAAAGTCAAAACCAGATTCTGTGTTCGTTGCCCATGCCATTACTATATTGCCGTTGTCTGCTAAAACTTCTACCTGTTCCCAGATCATTTCGCGGACTCGTCTGGTTACATCACCCACATACACACCTGCTCGAATTTCTAGAAGCCAAACAGCTAAACGCCCTCTTAAGCGAGGAGGAACACCTTCGGTTACCACGACTAACATGGCCATAATTATTTACTCCTATGGCCACTATCGCCAAAAGATTTTGGCTCTGGAATAGCGGGTGGCTGTGAGTCTTCTGGTGGACTAGGCGGTTCTATTTCCCCTGCTGCAAGTACTTCTTCTATAAGAGGTATCAGTCGTTTTAATACTTTTTCAGTTCGAAACACTTCTCGACAAGCAACCCTTACATCATGATCAGGCTTATGTGGTGACTTAGCCGCAATTCTAAAAGCAACAGGTACAACCGTTTCAAACTTGATTAAATCTGCAATATCGTAAACAAAAGAAAGGGGCTTACCTGTATGTAAAAAACCAATCGCTGGGGCGTACCCTGCTGCCAATATAGCCGCCTCGGTCACTCCGTATAAACACGAAGTTGCCGCACTCAAGCATTGATTTACTTTATCGCCTGCTTCCCAATCTTTTGGGTCGTAACGACGGCCGTGCCACTGGACGTTATATTGCTTAGCTAACATTTGATAAATTTGTCTAACTCGCGCTCCTTCTATACCACGCAATTGATCAACACTTCGCCTGTTGGGCGCTTCGCCAAAACGAATCTCAAACATTTTACGAACGACTTTTAGCCGTAGCGATTCATCCAAAGCAAGCTGTGCTTGATAAAGTAATTTATCTGATCGAGCGCCGCCCGGTTGGCCTGCAGAGTACAATCGAACACCAGCCTCTCCAACCCAGATAACTAAGGTGCCAGCGGTTGACGCCAGTTTAATAGCCGCATGGCTAATTCGCGTGCCTGGCTCCAACATTAAACAAGCGATCGATCCAACGGGGATGTGCATTCTCTCGCCGTTGACCTCATCGATCACAACAAAGGCACCATCACGTACGTCAATTCGCCCCATGCCGACAAAGATCATAGAGTTTCGGTCTTTTATAGGAATAGGCTTTAACGGTATAAATCCAGCCATTATTCTCTCTGAGATAAAAGCGTTGTGTCATTAGCCGTCAAAATTCCCATTTGACGAATGGCTAATGCATTGAGTTTAACAACTCGCTCTGATTGAGAAACACCTTGCTCTATAAAGTGCGCGTTAAGTGATTCGAGATTTGCAAGACAGACTAATTGGTGAACGTTGGCATGATCACGAAGATTACCCTTCAATGATGGATTGATCTCTCGCCACTGTTTTGCCGTGACACCAAACAGAGCCACATTTAATAAGTCTGCTTCACTGGCATAAACAAACTGAATTTGTTGTGACGTTAGGGTATCTGGAATAAGGTTTTCTTTGATGGCATCGGTATGAATAAGGTAGTTAACTTTTGCTAAATTACGTCGTATATCCCAACCAATATGTTGATATTCTTGCTCTTTAAGACGCTGAAATTCTTTAATCAGGTACAGTTTGAACTCGACAGATACCCAACTTGCAAATTCAAAGGCAATGTCTTTTTGTGCATAAGTGCCGCCATAACGACCCGCTTTGGAGATCAAGCCAATAGCAGAGGTTCGCTCGCTCCATTGCTTAGATGTCAGGGTGAAGCTGTTGAGCCCGGCCTGTTTTTTAAAGTCCTCGAATTCGAGGACTTTAAAATCAGGGTTATTCAACTGCTCCCAAATACCCAGAAACTCAACAGTATTTCGATTACGCAGCCAGTTGCCGATGATGTGCGCGGCTCTGTCATTTCCTTTGTATTTGGCGATATCGGTGATACAGATATATTCATTACCATCCTTGGTAGTGGTTGATATTGTGTGGTCCAATACTTGCAGTTTGGGGTTCATGGCATCTTCCTTGAGTGAGTTGTTTGTTTCATGGTTATAGTCGGCGGATTAACATCAAACCGCAGCCGAAGGCTTTGGCTTTGCCGATTCCATGAAATAGGAGATTTCCGAAGAGTTCAGGGTTAACAACTTCTAATGCACCCGAAAAATCTACCGTACTAAAACGAATTCCCTTTTTATCTGCACGCTGCTGCAAATAGCCATCAACGCGCAATTGTTTTCCATCTTCTGCATCAAGCAAGCGAAAACCGCAAGTTTCTGCGCGTCGAGCAAACCAGTGTGTGCAAGACTCCTGCACCAAGTCATATAACAATGGCTTTTCAGTATCGGCATCACTCCAGTCCGACCAGCGATTTAATCCGCGCTCTGCGAGCAACTGTTTTTTTCTGTGCATCACCACATCATCACGGCGCGATTTGCCATCGGCAGTGTGCGTAACCACTGGATTAACACGCAAATCAAACGCAAATTGCTGCCCTTGACTAAGTTGCGGATTAAATGGTTTTACTTGCACTTGCCAAGCCGATGAAATTGCAACAGGTTCACGAGATGACAATAGATAAAAACCGGGCGCGTTGTTTTCTCCATCGCGTCTACGAAACAAAAAATCGCGTTGGGTTCCAGCTTCCGCAGGTAAAAATTTCCACAACCACTGATGCTGCTCATACGGCCCTTTAGCCCATTCAATGGCGGCTTCGCGCTCCATGCCTGGAGTTGGCGTTATCAAACTAAAATACATGTTATAAACTCCTGTTAGACAAGTATTGGCTGCGCAAGCAAAGCAACAAATTCAGGGCGATCACCAAATTGCCAATTCGCACGCGACAGCAACCGGTCTTTGCGAACCATTTGCAAATCCTCTTGCACGCCAGCGTTAATACCTGCGCCCCAAACCAGCCGTTCCAAAGGCAAAACCACTTCGCCTGATTGCTCCGCCAACTGACAACGATAAGCTTCCATTGCCTGCAAGGCATTTTCAGCCGCAATAACCTGTGGCCATAAAGGTGACGATGGTGGGCAGGTTTTACGGCCGAGATAAAGCACAAACTTTGGTTGCTGAATTGCAAGCGCCAAGCTTTCCAAAGAAATTACAGAGTCGGTTTTAGTTTGCACTGCAACCAAACAAGCAGCATCTTGGCGATAATCGCGCGACGATAGAATCGTATTAAGCTTTTCTTTTGGCATATTAAGTTCATCACGGCGAGTTCGGTGCGAGCGATTTTTTAACGACACTCTGCCCGGTACTTGCGCGGTTTGATAATCACGTAATAACCGCCCTGCACTTTGAACACCAATCGCAAAACTTAATTCGGCTCGTAAAATTTGATGCTGATCTTCATCACTACGATCAATACCTAAGGACGCAGCCAACAAACCAATTAATGCAGATTCACTGGGGTAATTAGCGCTAGGGCGATATTCGCCCACAGCAGTTTCACCCCACGCCGATAAAGGTGCCTGCAATTGAAAAATTAAATAGTTCATAGGGTTATTCCCCTATGAAGGTTATTAATTTTTCAAGGCTGCCTTCGCCAGTTTCTACGTTAAACGATTCGCGCGCTTCGGCACATTTGCCATACACGGTGTCGAAATTAGTAACACGCTTAGTTAGTTCTTTAACCGCACGCTCCAACATATCTGCACCCGTTACAGGCTTTAAAAATGCTTGAGCCAACGAACGTGGCTGTTGGTCGCCCTTCTCAGCTAACACATAAGCCGCATAAGCGCGGGACGCAAAACTATTTTGTTTTCCTGTTGGCGATACTTTGGTAGCCGCGTTAACCAATGCATGTAGGGATTGTTTGGTTAACTCTGCGTCATCACCCAAATTGCTTTGCAACAATTCACGGTTAATACACACATACAAATAAAATACGCCAGCGCCAAAGCCCGCTTCACCGATATGCGCGGAGCCAGAGTCTTCATCGCCATTATTTAAGTCATCTACAGCGGTAAAATAATCGTCTTCAACAGCGACTTTGTGAATGGTTATGGCATGGGCGACTTGTACGGCGGCTTCAAAACCATAAGAAGGAACAGATGCAAGCATTCTTCCAAAGAGTGCAATGTCGGTTGCCGTAGAATCTTTAACAAGAAGAATATCAGCCAACGCTTTGGATAAAGTAGAGTTACCTTTTTTCTTATCACTTGCCTTGTCACGCTTTTTTATAAGATCTGCAACAGCGTCTACAACGTCATTAGCAGTTCCGTTTTTTATCCAAGCAGAAAGATCTTTAATAAATGCTATTAATTTATTTATCTCAGCAGGTGAAACATGCACCAATTGCCCAGAATTTAGCGCCTTATCGCTACCATCATCTTTATCACCCTCTGGTGCGCCATATGCCCTAATAATATCGCGCGACCACTTTCTAGCAGATTCTTCATCAACACCACCATCGATTAATCCCTTATAAATCCATTCAGCACCAATTTGTTTAGTTCTTTTCCCTAACATTTCATCTTTTGTACCCGGCAAAGCGCTAATAAACTCATCTGATGTACGCCATGCACGCTTCAAGCTTTGCGACGAAATGCGCAAGCGGTTGGCATCGCCAACAATAGCGGTTTTAGGGCGACCAGTATCATCGCGGTTTAAATTTGATGGTGGGTAGCTCACTAAAAGGTGCAACTGAATAAAACGTGACATATCTATCTCCATTTTTTGAACTGAAAATTTTAACTAGAAAGTTATTAACTAAAAATTAGGCTTGAGCTTTGGCTGGCCAGCGGTAGGAATATGCCCATTCTTTTTTGGTTTTATCGCCCCAATGCAACAAATCACTGGCAATTTGATGAACATTCGCTTGGTGCCCAATAATGGGTAGGGCGCGGCGCAAACTTAAAAACACATCGTCCAGTGTGGGCGCTTCCAGCAGCCGCCGAAACCGAAGCACCGAAAATGCGGGGCGCTCGCCTTCAGACATAATCTCTGCCAACTTGCGACCATCATTCGATTTAACATGCGCCAACAAACCCACAATTGCTGATAAGCGCTCGTTTTGCCAAGGTGCCGCATCTTCCGGCCACCCAGAACTTAAAGCTTGGCGATAAAACCGCTGATAAGCAGCAGTTAAAGCCACAGCCGTTAAATTATGAGCTCGGCGTAACTCTGCCCTTGTTCCTTTATCGTTCTCTAAACCCTGCCACCATCGCAAAAGCAAGTGCCCTAGAGCCGCTTCTGGATGAAACGAAATTTTTTCGCTCATACTTTTCTCCTCACAGCCTTAGGCTGCATCCTGTTTAGATTTTTTTGTTTTTTTGGCTGCCTTGGCAGTTTGTAGTTTTAAGGTTTCTTTTAATTTGTCGCCTCGTAAGCTTGCACATAAACGGTTATAAGCTTCTGCGGTGCGGCGTGGGTTTTGTTGTGCAATGGGTGCAGCGCCAACTAAATCAGCATCGAACAAGCGAATGGCGGTTTTAATTAAAAGATCGCGCCATTGTTCACGTAATGAAGTAAAAACAATATCTTCATCTTCTTCTCTCGCCTGATCGAT
The DNA here is from genome assembly GCF_018145875.1 of Marinomonas vulgaris. Lineage (GTDB taxonomy): Bacteria > Pseudomonadota > Gammaproteobacteria > Pseudomonadales > Marinomonadaceae > Marinomonas > Marinomonas vulgaris. The sequence continues at coordinate 142,054 of NZ_JAGSSV010000001.1, forward strand.
CAGTGAGCGTAGCAGCTGATAAAAACCATTTTCAGTTTGTGACCAAAAGCTAGCATCTATAAAACTGTAATCACCTCGGGCGTCCAAACTTCCATCTGCTTTTCTTACAAACCAAGAGGACTTGACCGCATCACGCAATAAAAATGAAGCTAAATCAGCAGCTTCTAGCCAACGTTGAATCTCTCGTTGAACAGCATTTAATTCATCCTTATTTTTTTCTGATAAGCCATAAAGCGGCAGCGTAGATTCATACCAGCAGCGCGCTTTCATGCTGTCCATGTCATAGCCAAAAGCGTAAAGGCGACATTGCTTACCCTTTAAGCGTTGCGACTCTAAAACATAGGAAACTATGGATGCTGGCTGAACATTCTTTTTATTACCTTGTAAACCCAATGACCATGCTAGCCAATGCTTGTAGCCAATTCCACCGGGTTGCGGATGAAGCGCTAACATTTCGCCCGGTTTATTTTCATAATAAGGTGATAACGGATGATTCCAGCCACCTTTGTAATTGAAGCCCTTAGCTTTAGTAATATAGCGATCTACCAATACGCCAGACTGACGACCACAACAATCACAATCGCCGACAAAAACATGTTCTAAATCCAAACGAATTCGTCGAGGTGTACCCCAAAAGTTATGCGCGGGGTGAACCTGTATGGGTGTTAGCTGCCCGCCTTCCAGTTGAAGAACATTCATTGTCTTCACCCAAGGAAAACTATATTCAAGCTCTGTTTTTGTCGCATCTCCATTAACGGCCAAAAAATCTGACTGCCTCTTAATATTTAACCAAATCGTTTGCCATAAAAAATGTGAGTCACCCGCAAGAAGAATCGTTGTCAACGGGCCACCACCACGGATAGAGGTATTGTGCCCCTGCCCTCCACTTGGAGCGTTTACTTGCAAGGTAAATAATGCAGTTGCTGTACAGGACAAACAAAGCGCGTTAACAGTATCGCGTTTTACGAAATGGTCTTTGTTTTCTTTTAAGGTATTCTCTCCCGGAGCATCAATCAGCAATCCAGATATAGGATTAAAATCCTTTTCCTTAACACCCTCAGTTCTGAGGCTAAAATCCTGCATAAACCTTGCGCCATCGCCGTCAAAAACAAAGGCTTCGCGCACTAGTTCAAACCACTGTTGTAACTGTTCGGTAGTTGGCGGTTGTTCATTCCATTGCTTCCACTCAATTTCAGAATCCATCGGCGTAGTGGTTTGCACCAAACCAATTAAAAATTGAATGAGTGCGCCGTTAAAATCTGGGCGGCGGGCATCCAAAGCAACAATCGTTGGGTCTGTTATTTGCAGCGGTGTAATCCAATCCTGTTCGCCATTTGACCTGCGTACTGGAATCCATGCTTCATCTAATAAATTCATTCACTCACTGCTCCTTTGTAATTATTTTCACTCACCATTTGTAAACCTGTTTGCACACTATATTCCCATGTTAATAATTGCGCGGCTTTGTTTAGATCTGATGTCCACGCCTGCGCAACCCAGTTACCGCTTGAATTTTGCTCAAGTGGTAATAACAATGACCACTTACCTTTGTCCGGTAAACTTTCTAATGCACGGTTGTATTCAACCAATTGATTGACTGTAGCGGGCAATTGAGCTTTGGCCATTAATCGCTCGGTAATTTTTACCGTGCTATAAGCCCACGAATGATTGCGCTTTACCCAAGGCACTAACCGCTCATTTTCCCAACGCGCCAAAACTACATTAATGCTCTGTTCACCTAACCGCGAAGGTGTTTTGGCTTCACTCCACCAATCCATTACATCGCCACGTTTATAGCCAGACACCAGCGTAAGCGTATTATTTTTTGCATGGCTGGCATCGGCCATTTGTTGGCCTTGCACCGTTAAGTTTGCTTGCTGTAAACCTTTGGGAATTTGCGAGTCGTCACCAAAAACCGATTCGATTAAATGTCGTGCGTCATGGGGCATGGTAAAACTACCGGATTGCAATGCCTTAGCGGTCAACCAAAGCTGGCCGTGATCGGGATAGACAAAACCTGCTTTAGGCAATACATCTTGTACCCAGGCTGCCGAAGGCTCGTTTGTCCACGCGGGGGCATAAACCCATAAACAAGGTTCACCACGTTGGTCAGCCGCACCCTCTGCCAATAACCGATTACCTTGTACATCTCTACTATGACGACGCAACCGCCCTGCTCTTTGTACCAATCGATCAATAGGTGCAAGGTCAGACATGAGTAAATCAAAATCTACATCCAATGATTGCTCAATAACTTGCGTCGCAATAACTAACCGGCCTTTACGCAACGCATGAGTGCTGGATTTTCCAAATTTATGAAGTACTAATTCCTCTGCATCCAACCGATCACTCAAACAAAAACGCGCATGAAATAAAGTGATATTCGCAGTAGGGATTTCATTCGTAAATAACGTATGAGCCTCTAATGCATCCGCGATGGTATTGCGAATCCAACATACACATTGCCCTGCATTCAATGCGGCTAGCACTGCATTTTTCACTTGAGCCATATCATGCTGATAATTCACTGCAACTGTACGAGTTACCGCTTCGCGTGTAGCTAAAGGTTCTTGATGTAACTGATTTGTGTTTATTGCTTGCCACCAAGTGGCTAGTGGATAGGCTTGCTCAGAAATTACTGGGCACAAAGCATTACGACCTTTGGCGTAGGCACCCAACAACTTCTGTTTCATATGCACAGGCAAAGTAGCAGATAACAAAATAACGCTGCCGCCAGCACGTGCATGAAACTCTAGTAAAACTTCTAATACCCCTTGCATGTAGGCGTCGCATGCGTGAACTTCATCCACAATTAACACCTTGCCAAACAAGCCCAATAGCCGAAGTGATTGATGTTTACTATGCAATACACCCAACAATGCTTGGTCTATAGTTCCCACGCCAACTTGAGCAAGTAATGCACGCTTATTGTGATCAGCAAGCCATGCGGTGCAGCGTGCGCTGGCCGTTTCGTCTTTTTGCTCAGAATCATTTTCTGGTTTGGATGCCTGAATAATTGTTTTAGCAAAATCATCCACTAAATTACGGCTACCATGTGCCAAAACCAAATTGGCGTCATCCACAAACAGTTTTGAGTAGACATTGGAAACGCGTTCATACATCGCATTTGCAGTCGCCATTGTTGGTAAAGCCACAAAAAACCCATCGGTATTACCTGATTCCATCAAACGATAAGCCAAGGTAATGGCTGCCTCGGTTTTACCTGCACCTGTTACATCTTCTAGCAGAAATATTTGCGGCGTTTTTTGGATATCGACCTTAATTGCCCATTGCTGTAATGGAGAAGCTGTATGAATAACAGGAAAAAGATCGTTAAAACTTAGGCCTCTTTTTATATCACTAGGCACCACACCACTCTTGGCGAGCGCTTTTTTGGCATTTACTTGTGCTTCGGCCCAATACTTTTGCATAGGAATCGCTTTACCTTGATAAGGGAAATAATCAGTATTTGACCCCAACCAATCCGCTAAAACTGCGACACCCGTAAACCACCAAGACAATGCTTTGCTGATACTTTCAAATTGAATAGGAGTTAACTGTAAGCACAGTTCTTTTGCGCCGTCAGTTAAAAATAATGTCTGCAACTCTTCCGTAAATGCCTGAATTGCCTTGCGGTCTTTTTTGCTGAAATAATCATCGCTTGGACTATTAGATGGTGAAGCCTTTGGAGGTTGACCGTGGTGCCCGGTTACCGCACGCACCCAGCAATCCAAACTACTTTGTTGACCATCGATAAACCAACCATCATCAATAACTTGATCAGCAAGCCGATCATTCCAATACCACTGCCCTAATGAATCATGACGCTCACTATAAGGTTTTTCTGAATTAGGCTCGCGACCTTGCAGTTGCTCGAACAACTCCGGCTTTTGAGATTGAAAAGCTTCGCTAAACTTACCCAAATCATGCAGAGCCAACCAAAACCCAGCCCAATTTAGCCAATCTTCTCTACTACAATCCAATTGCTCACAAAAGAAGCGACTCAATGAATCGTGTTGTGATAGATATTCCACACCCACAGCTGCTACATCGAGACTGTGATAAGGAAGCAAGTGATAAGAATCCCCTTTAAAGTCTAGCTCTTGCTTTTGAGCCTTACCCCAGTAGTAAAAATACGACGCTAGTGTTGTTTCTTGCATATTCCCTCTCGCTCTCATTGTTCAGCTAACTTGCACTTTGCCGCACTCTTCTGGTTTCAACAATCCTGTGGTTTTACACAGGTAAAAAAACTTTACAGGTGTTGGGCGGTTTTCCGTTTAAACGGCGTTTTTCAGTCGTATAGCCATTGTTTTATGTCGGTATAGTTTACACAGACGAGTTGTTGGGCCTGTGGGTTGGCTTCGAGCATTTTGGTTTTAATCTGTAAATCATCAAGGGTGTATTTCACTAGAGCGGCGCGGGTGGTGATGCGCAATTGGCCGTCGGTCATGCCGTAATCGTTTTCTAAAACTTGTTTTTGCTTACTGGTAAGACGCGTGTCAGGGGCCAAGATCAAACTGACTTGGGTGTTCCAAAGCGTATCCTGATCTTGTGTTTGAACAGCTGGATCACCATCGTAAGTGACACTTTGAAAGCGGCTGAGGACAAAGTCGAGATATTGATCACGCAAAGCACAATAAGCTCGAACGTGCCAGCGATTGGCGGTTTTAACAAAAGAATGGGGATAAAGAAGGCGACCTTGTGGGTCGCTGCTGGCGACCGATAAGTATTCACAATCTAGGCTTTCAGTAATGGCCGCATCACTTGAGGAGAAACGAAGCGCGGCAATGGGTTAATACAGTATTGGGAACGCTGGGTGGGTTCTTGGAAAAAGGTAGGAATACGGCCAAAGTTCAGCCACGAAAAATATTCATCTACAGTTTGATCAATGAACTGTGGAGCAAAGTCGTCGGTAACCTGATAGGCTTTTTGGGTGGCATCATAAGTTAACGCATTAGGGTAATCTGCTTGATATTGCGTCAGTAAATGACTCACACTTTGCCGCGTGAGGCCGAGCGCTGTCATTAGGGGTTTGGTGTTAATCTGCCCTTCCCAAAAGGCGATAAGTTCGAGCATCCAGTAGCGTTGCGCTGTGTCCATTCATTCGCATCCTTGACGTTTCGCTCCAATGTAGCGCACTTTTTAACCAGTGCCAAGTCGTGCCCGTATCATCCAATTTCGGGGGGTGAGGCTCTTGTCACAAAAAGTGCCTATGTCAACGCGGTAGCCATTTTCTTCTAGAAACATGGCGCGATCGAGGACAAGCCATTGTTCTAATGCCGGACGAAAAAGCTGGCTGATGGCTTCGAGTTTTTGCACTTGCTGATAGCGTTGCTCGCCAATGGTTTCAAAGCTGTCACAGGGCACCTTGTTCAAGAGTGCCGTGAGTTGTTTTTGTTCAGCGGCCCATTGGCAAAACCCGTTAAAACCTTGAGTTAACAAGGCTTTTTGAATGGAGGGAACCGGTAAATAATCGTCCTGTTGACGAGCGATGCGTTGCCACGCATCAAAGCCCAAACGATAGGTAAGTTCGAGCTGTTTTAAGCGCTGTTCCCGCGCACCTGCGGTGGCCACTTCTTTGACCGCCAATTTAAGGTCAGCCTGTCGTAATATCAAATTTGATTGCTTCCCGGTATTGGATAAAGGTTGATAATGAGCGTCTTTAGTGAGGTGATAACAACAAGGCGACACGCATAATTTCTGGGTCTTCGCATCGACCGCTTGCTCTAGCAACACCTTGTGTAGATCGCCACAGGCGTGCAATGCCACTACGCAATCGGCGTCGTGTAATGCGGCTTGACCTTGATTTTTTAGCACATCGGCGTGGGTAAAGGTTTGCGCTAGGTTAAGTCGTTTGGCTTCTTGCTCGCCTGCATCACACAAAGTTTTTTGCCATTCTAAGCTGTGCACGGGATTCGAGTGTTGAAAGGCAATCAACTTACCCAAATGTCCTTTTCCCGCACACCACTCCACATAGTGGGACGCTCTTGGTGTGTGGCTGGCAAAAGCTTGGATTTGCGACCATTTTCGCCCTTTCACACCGGTCGCCAAGTAACTGGGCGTATCAGGCAAAACTTGTTCTGGCGTTAACGGGTTGATCTGTTGGGGTTGATAATCACGAAAAGCAGCGAGACTTGGGCACAGACGACACACCTCATCATAAAAGTGCGACTCTTGTATTTCGCTCTCATCAAGAGATTCAAGATACATCGCTAAAGCGGGGTAATTCGCTTGCCAGGGGACATCCAGTATCGCAAAGGTGTCAAATTGCCACAAGGCACTATGCTCTTGTAGCCAAGTATCCAGCGTGTGAAAACGATGTAGAAACGGAGTCATAAACAGCCAAGTTATTAGGAAGAAAGTAGGTGTCTTTAATTCTTTACAGTATCGACGAGATTTCCCCTGTCATTACATTGTATTTTGTCATAAAAACGGCAAAATGAAGGCACTATTTAAAGATCGTTTTCAAACATCGACCTCGTTTCAGTTATCTCGCTGGAACACTCAACAAGGACTCCGTACTCATCATGTTCAAACATCTTAGCGCTGTTGCTGGCGACCCGCTTTTAGCTCTTATCATGGCTCACAAACAAGACCCAAATCCAAAGAAAATCGATTTGGGTGTGGGTGTTTATAAAGACGATAATGGCCATACGCCTATTCTAAATACCGTCAAAAAGGCCGAAGCCATTTTGTTGGAACAAGAAGACTCTAAGAGTTATTTGGGTATTTTTGGTGCGACAGAGTTTGAACCTATCATTCAAGATTTACTGCTCGGAGAAGATAACGAGCTCATCACTTCGGGCCGTATTCGCTCCACGCAAACCCCTGGCGGAACAGGTGCGTTAAAAGTCGCAGCGGATTTTATCAGCGCGAATCTAGCCGAAGCCCGCCTTTGGGTCAGTGACCCTACCTGGGGAAATCATAAGTCGATTTTTGACTCCGCCGGTGTGGAAGTAAAAGATTACCCTTACTACGATCCTGAGACCAATGGCCTGCGTTTCGACGACATGATGGCCACGCTAAAAGCCGAAACCAAAGCGGGCGATGTGTTGTTGTTGCATGCTTGCTGCCATAACCCAACCGGGATTGATTTGCAATTCGACCATTGGAAAGTGATCACAGATTTTGTTAACGAACGCGGCTTGTTGCCGCTTGTTGATGCTGCCTACCAAGGCTTTGGTGACGGATTAAACGAAGACCTTGCGGGTCTGCGCCACATGGCGGCCAATGTACCCGATATGCTCATTGCCAATTCTTTTTCGAAGAACTTTGGTATTTACCGTGAACGTTGCGGTGGTTTGAGTGTGATAGCCGAATCCGTCGGCGAAGCCGATGCCGCCTTATCGATTATTGGCCAAGCAATTCGTGCTAACTATTCCATGCCGCCCGCTCACGGTGCCGCTGTGGTGTACACCATCATGAGCAGCCCAGAACTCAAAGCCGAGTGGGAATTGGAAGTGGCCGCGATGCGTGATCGCATTAATGGTTTGCGTGAGAAATTGGTCGCAAAATTAGCGGCGTCTGGCGTCAGTAAGGATTTCAGCTTCATCAAGGATCAAAGAGGCATGTTTTCTTATTCTGGTTTGACCTTAGAACAAGTTCGTCAGTTGCGAAATGACTACTCCATTTACATTGCTGATACGGGTCGTATGAGCGTGGCAGGTGTGAGCGATGCCAACATCGATTATTTATGTGAGAGCATTGCCAAAGTAGTTGGCTAAATCGCTCGGGGGTCGCACTGTCGATATAAAAAAACGTGACTCAAAAGGTCACGTTTTTTTTTGCTTATCGTCCGAAGCTCAGCGCACAAATTAATGCAAAATACGGCTTTCTGACATCTGGCTGGCTGCTTTGATTTCAGGATGAAAATGCTGCACCAGTCGCAAAATAGAGGGCTCTAAATTGTCTCGCCAAAAAGTCACTTCCGCCTCGACCATGCCTTCCAGTTTATCCCAACCCGCTTCCGTGCCAAACAAGCGAACCGGCGCCAACACTTCATCAAAAAAGTGGCGATCACCACCTATACCTAAGCCAATCAATTTCGCCCCACGAACAAAGCCAACGCACCATTCTTCAACTAACAAGGTGTGTTCGCCATCCACTTCTTGTTCTAAATACACAGGGTAAAAATCCCCAAACAACAGGCTGTTCATGGTTTCCATGTACATGATCAACACCAAGCTTAAAAACTCATCTTCTTGCTCAGTGGATTCCCAAGCCGGTTGATCTTCATCGGCGCCCCAAATGGCGTTTAACCACACATCGGGTTCTAATTCCTGTATGGAACACCCAAGCGCCGTCAAAAAACCATCTAGCTCAGATACACACATCAAGGAACGGTCAGTGCCAAATGACAGTAGATAATGGTCAATTTTTTCGTACAGCACTTCTTCGCTGATGATTTCGTCGTCTTTGTCTTCAGACATTCATAGGTTTCCATTTCATATTAAGAGGTTGGCGATGCTCTATTTTGTAAGACGCCAAGATCAATCCACAATCGCTAAATTGCCATAGGTTTCTAGCCAACTTTTCCGGTCTCCGGCGCGTTTTTTAGATAATAACTTGTCCAGCAATTCGTCGGTATCGGGTTTATCTTCCATGGTCAGTTGGATCAAACGACGGGTATCCGGTGCCATGGTGGTTTCGCGTAATTGCGATGGGTTCATTTCACCCAAGCCTTTGAAGCGTTGCACATTGGGGGTGCCACGTTTATTTTCAGAAGCGATTTTATGCAATGTGATGTCTTTTTCTTCGTCGTCTAGAGCGTAATAAACTTCTTTGCCTAAGTCGATGCGGTACAAGGGCGGCATGGCCACAAACACGTGACCACTGTTGACTAGGGCCGGAAAGTGGCGCACAAACAAAGCACAAATCAGCGTCGCTATGTGCAAACCATCTGAATCAGCATCGGCTAGAATGCATATTTTTCCGTAACGTAAACCACTCAAATCTTCATCGCCCGGGTCTACGCCCAGCGCCACAGAAATATCGTGAATTTCCTGAGAGGCTAACACCTGGTTAGAATCCACTTCCCAAGAGTTAAGGATTTTACCGCGCAAGGGTAAAATGGCTTGGAAGTCTTTTTCACGGGCTTGTTTGGCTGAGCCGCCAGCTGAATCCCCTTCCACTAAAAAGAGTTCACTGCGGGACGAATCCTGACCTGAACAATCGGCTAATTTACCAGGCAAAGCAGGGCCTTGAGTCACCTTCTTACGCACTACTTTCTTGCTGGCTCGTAAGCGTTTTTGTGCACTATTAATAACAAGGTCGGCAATTTTTTTGCCGTCTTCCACATGGGAGTTCAACCAAAGGCTGAATGCGTCTTTTACCGTCGCCGAGATAAAGGCTACGATCTGACGAGACGATAAACGCTCTTTGGTTTGACCAGAAAATTGTGGCTCTTGAATTTTTGCAGACAATACATAACTACACCTATCCCACACATCTTCTGCCGTTAGCTTAACGCCTCGTGGCAATAAGTTATGGAAGTCACAAAACTCACGAATGGCTTCTAATAACCCTGTTCGCAAACCGTTAACATGTGTACCACCTTGCGCTGTTGGAATCAGGTTTACGTAACTTTCGGTGACCAATTCGCCGCCTTCTGGCAGCCATTGCACCGCCCAATCCACACCCTGTGTTTTTTCGTTTAAACCACCAATAAAAGGCTCATCTGGCAGCAACACAAACCCTTCGTTAGCCAAGGCCAAGTAATCTTTTAGACCATCTTGGTAGAACCATTCGTCACGAACTTCTGTTGTGCCACTTTGATCAATAAACACCACATGCAGGCCTGAACAAAGAACCGCTTTGGCTTTTAACAAATGTTTAAGGCGTGACAAGGAAAACTTCGGGCTATCGAAGTATTTGGTGTCGGCGGTGAACTTCACCTTGGTACCGGTGTTCTTTTTACCGACAGTACCGATTTCTTTCAGCTCTGAGGTTTTAAAGCCGTTTTCAAAGCCAATGTGATATTGAATACCGTTGCGACGCACCCACACTTCCAAGGACGTCGATAAGGCGTTCACTACAGACACGCCCACACCGTGTAAACCACCGGAAAACTGGTAATTATCGCCAGAAAATTTGCCACCAGCATGCAACTTAGTGAGGATCAACTCCACACCAGACACCCCTTCTTCAGGGTGAATATCGACAGGCATGCCGCGGCCATTGTCTTCCACGCTCAAGGAGCCATCTTTGTATAGAATCACTTCGATGCGATCGGCGTGGCCGGCTAGGGCTTCGTCCACTGAGTTGTCGATGACTTCTTGACCAAGATGGTTAGGGCGTGTGGTGTCTGTGTACATCCCCGGGCGTTTTTGAACCGGTTCTAAGCCGCTGAGAACTTCGATCGATCCAGCGTTGTATTCTTTTGCCGACATGCGTGTGGTTTCCAATGTGATCGCGCCATGAAAAGGATTCGCTCATGGCGTTTGAGTGTAAATGCAATGGCACAGAGTCTATCACTGGTTTTGCATCCTGTGAAATGCTCTAGTGAATGCGTCTTGCCTAGTCGGTGGTTATTTGAGCAAAGCGCAAAATCTCAGGGATAAAACGCTCGAAATCAACGAATCTATGGTCGCCATTGGGCTCTTGTGTTAACCGAGCAACATGGGGAAATGCTGCCAGCGCCGCACGGTAATCCAATACCTCGTCACCTTCTTGGATCATCAGCCAATAGCGTTCAGGTGTAGGCTCGACAACCAAGGCGTCTAGTTCCGCCATGTGTGCTGGCGTTAATTCATACACTTCTTGTGTATAAGGGTTTTCTTGATGGCCGAGATGATGAGTCAGCAAACTAGGGGCTTGAACGGCAGGGTTCACCAAGATAGCATTTAGCTGATACTTTTCCGCTAGATAACCGGCGTAAAAGCCACCCAATGAACTGCCAATTAAGGTCACACCTTCCGATAGATTGGCTTCAATTAAGGCTTCTAACTGCTGAATCGCTTTCGCAGGTTGCCAAGACAATCGTGGCGATATAACCGCCTGAGGCAAGCCCATTTTCGCCACGGCTTCTACCAGTACATTGGCTTTGTGAGAACGTTCTGAACTATTAAATCCGTGGATATAAAGAAGTACTGGCATGCAAACTCACTGTTAAAATGACGACCTTAACGCAAAGGTTAAGCAAATTGAAAAGACAATCGGTGATTCAAGCGATGCCCATGCTTCAAGCAAAGCTCTAATAAATCCGCCAATTGCTGATTCAAACGAAACTTTTCATCGCGATGCAGCATGGCATCATTGGGGTAAGGATACACACCACTGTAATGGCGATGTCCGTCGGTGATTTCTGCAATACCCACATCGTGATACAGGCGCACCGTAAGCGACAAGGTGGTTTTGAAAAGCAACTTAGTTTGGGTTTCAGGGCCAAATTCCAGCTTCATTTCCGAGGTAAAACGGCTTTCTTTACCCAAGGTCAAACGCAGTCGGCTTTCTTGGTCGCCCGAGGTGTGCACAGCAAATTGCCAGGTATCCATTTCCTCTTCGCCACGAATCAATCGGTTCACACGACGATAGTTCAGCTCGCCCAATTGTTGCAAACTAACCAAATCTGGCACGTATTGGCGGTTCTTTTTCAGTGAATAAGACGTGTCGGCCATAATCAGCTGCTCCAGCGCGCCAATAAATCGGCTTTATTCAACGCAAACCATTGTAACGCCATAATGGTGCTGGCATTTTCAATGTCATGTTTCAGCAGTTCAACCGCCTCGTCTGCGTCCAGCAAATGCAATTTAATGTCTTCGTTTTCATTGTCTAAGCCATAAGACTGGGTCAGATCCACTTGGTTGGCATCAAATTCACCGACGTACATGCGCAAGTATTCCATCAATCCACCGGGAGACGGCACAAACTTAAACATGTATTCCAAGCGCTTTACGGTCACACCCGCTTCTTCGAATGATTCTCGACGTGCCACCTCTTCGTCACTTTCGCCCTCTTCGACCATACCTGCCACGACCTCAAGCAACCATGGCGACTCGCTTCGTATGACCGCGGGACGAAACTGTTCGATCAGCAGTATTTTGTCCGCAACAGGGTCGAACAAAAGCACACAGACAGCATCGTTGCGCACCATCATTTCCCGCTGCATGGGTTTGCTCCAGCCGCCGTTGAACTGGCGATGACGCAGTGTCAATTTGCGCATTTCAAAAAAGCCTTTATAAAGACACTCGTCTTTTAAAACTTCTACGTCTTCTTTGCTATAGGTCGGTTTAAAGGTCATAGTCTCTCGTCTTAAGAACTTAATAGTATCTCGTTTTAACAAGGTTATTTTATGGACACAATACGTTGCGCTTGGTGTTTAGGATCCCCTGAATACATCCAATATCACGATACCGAATGGGGAAAGCCCGTTTACGACGATCATACATTGTTTGAGTGCATTGTGCTCGAAAGCGCCCAAGCTGGCCTCAGTTGGATCACCATTTTACGCAAACGTGAGGGCTACCGGGCACTTTTTCATAATTTTGACCCAGTCAAAGTCGCCGCTATGGACGAAAACGACGTGGCACATTTAGTAGTCGATGAACGCATTGTTCGCCATCGCGCCAAGATAGAAGCGACGATTAGCAACGCCAAAGCGTTTTTGAAAATTGTCGATGAATTCGGTTCTTTTAGTGACTATTACTGGGCATTTAGTGGTCATGAAATCATCGATAATCCACTAAAACATCACACCGATGGCCCAGCAGTGACCGAGCTGTCCACACGCTTCGCCAAAGACTTAAAAAAACGCGGCTTCAAATTTCTCGGCCCCACCACTTGTTACGCCTTCATGCAGGCCACCGGCATGGTCAACGATCATATTGAGTCCTGCGTAGCGCGACAACTCACAATAAAAGTACAACAAGGGAATAGTTGATTTCATTAATGTTTTGTCAAAAAAGGTCGATACCTTAGAAGCATTCTTTGTACAATTATACTTTTCATAATCCTATTAACGACAAAGAGTTAACGTCCACACTTTTCACCCTTTGGCTTGGTATAACAACATGTTCAACAACAAAAGCATCCTGATTACAGGCGGTACCGGTTCCTTTGGTCGCCAGTATGTCAAAACACTCTTGGCCAATTACCAACCCAAACGCCTGGTGATTTACTCCCGCGATGAACTCAAACAGTATGAAATGCAGCAAGATTTTGATGCTCCTTGCATGCGTTATTTTATTGGTGATGTGCGCGACAAAGACCGCATGACGCAAGCCATGCGCGATGTAGATTTCGTCATTCACGCCGCGGCATTAAAGCAAGTGCCTGCCGCCGAATACAACCCGATGGAATGCATCAAAACCAATATCCATGGGGCGGAAAATGTTATTGCCGCCGCCATCGCTAATAACGTCGAAAAAGTCATTGCTCTCTCCACCGACAAAGCCGCAGCGCCTATTAACTTGTATGGGGCAACAAAACTCGCTTCCGACAAGCTGTTTGTGGCGGCCAACAACATGGTTGGCCAAGGTCGTACACGATTCTCTGTGGTACGCTACGGCAATGTGGTTGGCTCTCGAGGCTCTGTGGTGCCATTTTTCCAAAAACTCGTGACCGATGGCGCAGAATCCATTCCCATCACTCATCCAGACATGACGCGTTTTTGGATCACCTTGCCCATGGGCGTGGATTTTGTGTTGAAAAACTTCCAGCGCATGCACGGCGGCGAGATTTTTATTCCTAAAATTCCGTCGGTACGAATTTTGGATTTGGCCGCGGCCTACGCGCCTCATTTGCCCACTAAAAACGTCGGTATTCGCCCTGGTGAGAAACTTCACGAGGTCATGTGTCCTGCCGACGATTCCTACCATACCTACGAATTTGAACATCATTATGTAATTTCACCGAGCATCAAATTTTATCAAGACGACATGGATTTTGGCCACAGCCGATTGAATGAAACAGGCACCTTGGTCGAGCCAGGCTACGAATACCAATCGGGCAATAATCCGCACTTTTTAAGTATTGAAGAGATTTTGACCTTCGATGACGCACATTAAGAAGCACGCTGAATTGATGAACACTGATTTCATCCCTTACGGCCGCCAAGCCATTAGCGAAGACGACATTGCCGCTGTCGTGGACGTGTTACGCTCTGATTTTTTAACCCAAGGACCTTGTGTTGAGACCTTTGAACAGGCGGTTGCCAAAAAAGTAGGCGCTCACTTCGCGGTTGCCGCCAACAGCGCGACCTCGGCCTTGCATCTGGCCTGTTTGGCACTAAGGGTGACTGAGGGCGACCGCGTTTGGACATCGCCCAATACCTTTATTGCGTCGGCCAACTGCGCCCGTTATTGCGGTGCCGAGGTCGATTTTGTCGACATAGATCCACGAACTTATAATTTGTGTGCCGACAAGCTGGCGGAAAAACTGGCGCTCGCCAAGCTCAATAACACACTGCCTAAAGTAGTGATTCCAGTGCATTTTGCTGGTCAATCTTGCGACATGCAGGCCATCCACCAATTATCGCAAAAATACGGCTTCCGCATCATCGAAGACGCATCACACGCCATTGGGGCGACTTACCAGCAGACGTCTGTTGGGAATTGTCGGTACAGCGATATTTGTGTGTTTAGTTTCCATCCGGTGAAAATCATCACCTCGGGAGAAGGCGGCATGGCGTTGACCAATCAGCCTCAACTTGCCAAACAGATGCGCACCCAGGCTCATCAAGGCACCACCAAGTGCGCCGATGAACTGACCCAAGCACCCGGGGATTGGTATTACGAACAGCACACCTTGGGATTCAATTACCGCATGACAGAAATGCAGGCGGCACTGGGCTTGTCACAGTTGGCAAAATTAGACGACTTTATTGCCCAACGCCACCAGCAATTTGCCTTGTATGCTGAGCTATTAAGGGCGTTGCCCATCACTTTACCGTATCAGTCCAACGATGGCCGGTCGTCATTGCACTTGTATCCAATATTGTTGCCGAAATCGCATATATCGGCGCGTAAAGCGGTATTCGATGCCCTAAGATCAGCGAATATTGGCACGCAAGTTCACTACATTCCGGTGCACACTCAGCCCTATTATCAAGCGCTAGGCTTTGCCTGGGGCGATTTTCCCATCGCGGAAGACTATTACCATAGCACCCTAAGTTTGCCGATGTTTGTGGGTCTGACACCCGCACAACAAGGTTATGTGGTGGCGGTGTTACAACAAGCTTTGGCTGAACAAGGAATACGGTAAATGACTCGTGTGGCTGTTATTCCCGCTCGTGGCGGCTCCCAACGCATTCCGAAGAAAAACATCCGTTTACTTGATGGCAAACCCCTGATTGCTTATTCCATTGAAACGGCCTTGGCGTCTGGCTTATTTGATCGCGTTATTGTCTCCACGGACGACACCAATATTGCCCGCATCGCCAACGAATACGGCGCTGAAACCCCGTTTTTACGCCCTGCAGATTTGGCTGACCATCTAACTGGCACCACACCTGTGATGCAGCACACCTTGCAGTATTTGAGCGACCAAGGTGAGTCGCCCGATGAAGCCTGTTTGATTTACGCCACCTGCCCTTTATTGACCACAAGCGATTTGCAACAAGGCCACGCATTACTGAAAAACACCGCTGGCTTTTGCTTTTCCGCGACGACCTTTGCTTTCCCCATTCAGCGCGCTTTGCACATCACGTCCAATGGCGAACTAGCACCCATGTTCCCCGAGCACATTCAGTCGCGCTCGCAAGATCTGGTGGAAGCCATTCACGACGCAGGACAGTTTTATTGGGCACGCACGCAAGACTGGTTCGACAAGACGATTTTTGGCTCCCATTCAACGCCATTGATGCTACCAAGGCATCGCATTCAGGATTTGGACACAGAGGAAGATTGGCTGCGACTCACGCAAATCATGCTGCTAAAAAAAGCCTCAGACTTACATTGCTAAAACCTACATCGCTCAGATCTACATAGATAAGGTCACACGCCTAGCCACACGCTCTGCACCTAGGCTATCGACGAGACTCAAGGCGGTATGGCGAGCCGTTTCTTGCCATGTATCGTCCCGCCATTTTGCCATGACTTTTTCAACCAAGGCTTCCACCTGAGACAGTCGCTCATGTTCCGACAAGGTGTCGAAACGCACCGAGTCGCACCAGCCCAGAGGTAGGTGTTGCTGCAAGGAACGCGTCTGATTGTCGGCGACTTGAGCGAAAATCGTTGGCACGCCACAACAGGCTAATTCGAATAAAGTGCCTCCTGCCGCAGAAATCGCCATCTTCGCCTGCCCCATTAAAGGCGTGACGTCGGACAGACCTTGCGCCAAAGCAATTGTATGATGTTGGCAAAAGCGTTTTACCGCATCGGCATTTTTCGCGCTGGCACCCAACAAGACTTGAATCTCTGTCATCAAAAAGCCACGAGTTTTGAGCGCTTGCAGAATCGGCAAGGTCAACGCCAGCGGATCTGTGCCACCAAGAGTAATCAATAGTTGGTTTGAGGCATGGTTAAATTGAGTAGATCGAGCTAGAAATTCAGGTCGCAACAGAGCGTATTGGCTGCCGATAAGTGGGTTTTCTACTTGAGATGAGTATACTTCGTGAAGAGGGTTCAACACCCATTTGGCTGAAAAGTCGCCACGATCATTCATGTCGTCCAGCACCAATAAATTGGGTTGAGCCTGATGCAAGGCGGTAATGTCGTCGGCACGGTATCCGTAATGATCTAGAATAACCAAATCAGCGTTTTGCGCGAGAGCGATGCACTCTTCTTCTTGGTCGATCAGGTAATCATCGGTTGCGGCAAACGCTTGATAACGACGATCGACAATAAAGCGACATTCCCAACCGAGCTGAATAAAAGCATGGGCCAGCGCTTGGCAACGCACCCTGTGGCCCATGCCGATGTCGACAGACGCGTCAGCACGAATCAGGGCTTTCACGCCATCATATCCCAGGCCAAAGGCTGACCTTTTTGCACATCAATGGACAAGGTTTTCCCTAGCACCTCAGACCAGTGCTTTGGCGCCAAACCGAAGGAAGGGCGAATGATTTGCAGGTGCGTTTCGTTTAAAACCGTGCCAGCCGGTAGATCCGCTGCCACATAGATCGAGCGACGATACTTCTTCGCGGCTTGCTCGGCATCCGAGCCGCCATAAGCGACAGTGCCGAGGGCTTCTTTTGCTGCGCGACACGCCGCCACCATAGCTTTCATTTCAGCGGGTTCCATGGAAAACGCGGCGTCAACGCCACCCGCGCTGCGATCCAGCACAAAGTGTTTTTCAATCACGGTTGCGCCCAATGCGGTAGCCGCTACGGCCGCTCCTAAACCTTGTGTATGATCCGACAAACCTACCTGACAACCAGTACGCTGAGCTAAATCGGCCATAGTGACAAGATTAGAATCGGCTATTTTCGCTGGATAAGTGCTGGTGCATTTGAGCAATGTCAGCGGGTTGTCGCCGATGGCTCGAATGGTCGCTACAGCCTCTTCGATCTCCTCAAACGTCGCCATGCCGGTAGACATGATAATCGGCTTTCCCGTCCGTGCGACCGCTTGAATCAGTGGGATATCGGTCATTTCAAACGAGGCGATCTTATACAGCGGCACATTAAGAGACTCTAAAAACGCCACGGCGCTTAAATCAAAAGGCGAACTAAAAGCCACCAGCCCTAACGACTCAGCCAGTTCAAATAACGGCTTATGCCACTCCCATGGCGTCGAGGCTTTCGCATATAAATCGTATAGGTTCTCGCCGCGCCACAGGCTATCGTCTTCCGAGACCATAAACTCACCATGACGGATGTCCAGCGTCATGGTGTCGGGGGTGTAGGTTTGTAACTTGATGGCGTCGACACCCGCATCGGCTGCAGCGTGAATCATGGCTTTCGCCAATTCAAAATCTTGGTCGTGATTACCGGATAACTCGGCAATAATAAAAGGCGTTTGTGAGAACATAATTAGCCGTTGTAAAAATTAATAAGGTGATTGTTACCTTGATCGACGTATTCTGATGCTTGACGCAGCATGCTTGGCATTTCTTCTAAAAATTCACACCAAGGGGTGAATAAATGCCGCGCCCGCGCAA
Organism: Marinomonas vulgaris; assembly: GCF_018145875.1. Lineage (GTDB taxonomy): Bacteria > Pseudomonadota > Gammaproteobacteria > Pseudomonadales > Marinomonadaceae > Marinomonas > Marinomonas vulgaris. The sequence goes on from NZ_JAGSSV010000001.1 coordinate 160,090, forward strand.
CGGTTTCCGCTTCGTCTTGATATTTGAAAATAAACTGCACAATCAAAAACGCTGAGTAGGTAAAGGAACCAATCAATAGGTCATAAATATGGCGGTGAACACTGCCTTTTAAAAAGTAGATTTGGCGATGATGCGACCACAACAAATCACACACCTGCTGGCGAGTGGTGATGCTGTCATCCCAACCTTGCTGCAGTGTTCGGCTGATTTTACAGAAGTCGTCGACCGAGATCAGTGCATCGGCGCTTTGACCAAGCAAAGAAGCTGGCGCCTCGGTAAAGAAAGCTTGCTCTAACAAATCGATGACTTTGTTATGGTCTACGATTGGGTCCATGATCAAGGCGTCTTCGATTTTAAGTGGGGTTACGCCTTCTATCTTTGCCCCGTCAGATAAGTTAAAGCTGGCGAAATTGCGGCGCTGATTTAGCTGTCGCGTCATGGCTTCGAGCTGCACACGGGACGCATCCATAATGCCAGTCGCGAACACAGTACCGCCAAAGTTACCTTCTCGTTCTACTAATTTGGCATCATGAAAGGTTTGAAAGCCAGATTCTTTGCCGTCTTTGTAGTAACCGCTGTGCACCGAGTGATGACTACCCGTTTCTTTAAAGCCATTGTCCACTCCTAAGTAATAGAGGTTATTAAAGCCAAATAAATGCACATATGACAGGGCTAAATTCGCCACAATGGGATTGCAGTAATTCAGCTGAACATACTCTTTCGTGTCGTCGTGGGAGCGGGCTTGATTGAGCATCAAGGAAGTTATCGCTTCTCCCGGTTTCATCGCCATGCCAGAACGCTTGAAACAATCAAAAAAGCCGGGGTGCATCACGTTAACAGACAAGCCCCAAATTTTATCGAGGTAGTCTTGATCGATGAATTTGAATTTATCCACAGTGAGTTTTAGCCGTTCGATATCGACATGAATATCTGGGGTGACGCCTAATTTTCTCAGCGTATTAATGGTCGATCCACAGCACACAACCAACACTTGATCGCGTACGGCTTTGACCAGTTCTATGCCTTGATCAAGAGAGGGCCCGTTACCCAAAATAAACACCGGCGTATTTGTAACCCATTTAGGCAAGGCGTTATGCCCGGGAAAATGCGCGACTTTTGTTTTTGTTAGTGACTTTAGACCTTGAGCAATACCGATCAAAGCATCATCAAAAAAACCCCAACCCATCACTTGGCGTGCATAGTGCTTTTTAAAATATTCGACAGCAAGATTATTTTCTGGGCTGCTGTAACATACGTGCAACATGGTTTCTGGCGCCATGTAATAGCCATTTTGTTCTAACTGATGCAAATATTTTTCAGTGAACTCTTCCGCCCCCACACCTAAGAAAAAATGGATAGTGCGCCCGTCGCGGTTAAATGTCTCAAGTATGCTTTCCCATTCTATGGCAAAGAGAGAATAGTAGAAAAAATCTAAATCGCGTTCATATAAATACAGATGTTTAATATCGCGCTGAGCTAGAATCATCTCTAATTGATAACCGAACTCTATGCCAAACAGAATGGTTGAACCAACAAAATCAGGCCAACCCTCTTGAGGTTTTAGCCCCTTCGATTGCAAGGCAATTTGATCCAACATCTTGTTGCTATAGTGAACATGCCGACTTGGATGATTATCGGTTCGGTCTAAATTCAACAGGGTTCTATTAGGCTTGCAAAAGGCGTCAGCGACTTTTTTGGCGGCCTGTTTTTTAGGCGCAGTGGAGAAAAGTGGTACTCCGACATCTTCTCGATATAGGTTAAGCTCACCACTTTCTTCCATATAAATATGGCGCTTTTGCGGTTGGTAATCTTGGAAAGACTCAAAAATATGCGGCATAACTTGAGAAAAAACCGCCATGTTTCGAACATAGCGCTCTGTTAATGCCGAGTCATTTTCTCTTAGCCGTTCGGTGCCTCGTTCAAATAAAGAAAAGAAGGCTTCAGCTTGTTCTAGTGAAGGAGAAAAATCCTCATTTTGCATACTTTACGCCTTTGTACTTACTCACACCCTTACGGGTTTTATGGGTCTGATAGAGCTGCTGTTGCAGCTCAGCGTGAACATTACGAATCAAAGTGTTGGCCGCTTGGTGAACGGCAATGAAGTGACGTATTTTATCGTTGTCTGCAGGGTTAGATTGAGGCGTTATCGAAAGAATGAACGCGTCGTTGGCATCACAAAGCTCTTGTATGGCGTCTACGTCTTGGTTATCTACACTCTGTTCTAATGTCGCGCTTAATGCCATTAAGCGAGACACATCAAACATTAAACTGCCCCTACTCGAGCTTCATTTTGATTTGCGTAGGCCATTTGCTTGTCAGCTGGGGAGATCTTATCCCATGCGCCTTTAATTTGCAGAATCAACGCCATGACATGATCAATAACCTTAGTATCTTTAGACACACTGGCCTCGGTAATTTGCACCACCATATAGTCGTATAAAGACTCAAGGTTGTCGACCAATTCAGGGTTAGCATCACGGTCGAGAGCGTCTCTTAAACCATTGATAATCTGAACAGCTCGTGTCAATGAATCAGCCTTGCCTGCAAAATCACCACGTTCAATACAACCTTTCCCCAAGGCAAGCTTTTCGAGTGCGCCCTGCATCAATAGCTGAATAACTCGGTGAGGATCGGCAGATGCTAAATCAGACTTAAGTGAGTCTTTTCTGTAGGCTTGGATCCCTTTACTTTTGTACATAGACAACCCCATTACTAAATATCGATCGATTTAAACCGTTTACAAGTTAGACAATACGGAATTTAAATAGCCGCCTTGAGCGTTCATATTCGCCAGACGAGAATCCAAACTTGTAAACTTGGAACGCAATGAGTCTTCATACTTAATCATTCGATCTTCGTACGCCTCTAGCGTCCCTTCTGTACTATCTATCGACCGACGAACGGAATCCTTTAATGAATTTGTCATTCCATTTGAGCCAGTATAGTTGGAAAGTAAATTATCTAAAGATTGGGCCAACCCTTCTTCACCGGCAATGAGTGGTGCAATTTCACTGTAACCGCGTTGCATGGCATCGTTAAAAGTTGCGCTGTTAAACTCCAACATGCCTTGGTTATCCATTTTGACACCCAGGTCAAAAACAGAGGTAAAAGTACTGGTATTACCATGACTGGACATCAATTCTGTCGATAAAGACGACTGAAGATTACGAATCATGCTGTTACCATTTAACACTGCACCTTTGTCAGTACTTTGTTGAAGTAAGCCAACTAGGTCGTTATAAGAAGCGATAAATTCTTCGATGGTTTCTTGTACGGTATTCTTATCAAAGCTGATATCCACCTTGGTGGCTTTTTCGGTTGTCGCTAATGCCTCGATAGATAAACCCGCAACGGCTTCGTCAAACGTGTTGCTATTATTACGAATTTGTATTCCATCTACCGTGATAATGGCATCTTGAGCCTGATCCCCTACGGGAGTGAACATACCAGAAAACACACCTTCTGTTGCCAGTCGATCGAGCGATGTGGTCGCTGCTAACGTCGCTGTTCCGTCTTCGACCATCTCGTCTTCGTTGCTTACTATGTCATTTTCTACATTGAGCGCGGCAACATCGGCATCCTCTATACTCGCTTCATCCGTATCAACTTCCTCATCGGCAGGAATGGGCCCGTCGTTGGCAAAATCCACGTCGTCGCCTTCAATGTCTAAAGGGTCGCTTTCGTCGACAATGTCTGATTCTTCAGCATTAATTTCTTCCACAACTTGTTCGTCAGGAAGCTCTTCAACAGCGGCCTCTTCGTTAGAGCTTTTTTCAATGACGTTGCCGTCTTCATCTAAAGTGGGAGTGGAGTTAATGATACGAAGAGAATTACCAGCGCCCTCAACGGAAGAGGTGGCGGTAAAAAATAAGTTGCCGTTCCCGTCATCCACTAAATTTGCAGAGACACCAAAATTATCTTCCGAAGTGTTAATTTGGTTACGAAGTTCAGATAAGGTCGTACCCGCTTTTACTGCGATAGAAAATTCACTATCACCCGCCTTGAAGGTAAGCTCGGCATTTGTGTTTGAGACAACATCATCAGGGGAGGAAAATAAACCTTGAGCGGACATCACTCGGCTGCCTTTAGCTAACTGATTGACATCAATAGAGTAGGAACCATTTGAAGCGGTATTGTCAGTAGTAATCGAAAGAACTTCTTCACCCTCTGTCTGAGCAATTTTGGCATCGCGACCAGTAAAAAGATCATCGTCATTAAGTGCTTGAACAGTCGATTTAAAACCGTCAATAGCTGAGCCAACCCGACCTAATGCCGATAGCTCTGCTTCATAGCCATCTAGTTTATTTTGATAAAGTTTGACCTTGGTGTCTCTTTGAGCGCTCACCATTTCTTTAACAAGGGACTCCAGATCTAATCCAGACCCTGCACCTAATGAGCCAACCGACATACTTTATCTCCTAACACTTTACTGCTCTAAAAATCGAATCAAACCTCACTGTTTACCAAGGTGCCCTTGATATCACTGAGTTGATTCATAATAGCATCGATTCTATCAGACATTTTCAAAAATTCTTCTGTGGGAATCTGCCTCACGACATCACCCGTGGTTTGGTCTAACACTTTCACTATATTTTGATCTTGATCTTCCGACATTTCAAACGTAAGACGAACATTAAGCTGTGCCATTTTTTGATTGACGGTTTCTACATCGCTTGGCTCTATAACGACCTGAGATGAGGGAGATTCAGAGTCTTGATTATCTTTTTCTGCTTTATTTGCGTCTTCCGTGTTTTGCACGACTTTGGCATTTTGTTGGCGTTGTGCGGCAAAGTCATCCGCGACACGCAACTCGGGCTTCAAAGAATAGGTCATACCCTGCTTAGAAAAATCACTGGCATTGATGGTCATATCAGAGTTCCTCCAAGTAGACAAAAGCCAGGACAGTGTCCCAGCTTTTCGCTACCACTAACGCTTAGCCTAGTAAAGACAAGGCGGTTTGTGGGCGTTGGTTTGCTTGCGCCAAAATAGAAGAGCTAGCTTGTTGAAGAATTTGAGAGCTGGTTAGCTTAGCAGTTTCTTCAGCAAAGTCAGTATCACGGATACGAGAACGCGCTGCCGATACGTTTTCAGTAATATTACTTAAGTTGCTGATGGTAGAACCAAAACGGTTCTGCACCGCACCCAACTCAGAACGCTTAGAGTCAACTGCTGCAATCATTGTGTCTAGTACATCAATCATACTTTGCGCATTCGCTACAGTAGATACAGACGCTGTTGACTGACTAACCTGTGGCGTTGTCGCAGAGTTTGCAGACAAACCAGACATGGTAAAACCACCATTCCCAGCGTAATCAATAGAGTTTGCTGCACCGCCTGATGCTAATGTAAAACTTATGGTTTGGTTAGAATCCGCACCTACTTGATAGACACCATTATAAGTACCATCTAATAGATTTTCGCCACCAAAGGTTGTATCGGAAGCGATACGGTTGATCTCAGTAGACAACTGCTCAACTTCTTGTTGAATCGCAACACGATCTTTATCAGAGTTAGAGCCGTTCGCAGACTGAATAGATAAGGTCCGCATACGTTGCAGCATATTAGTGGTTTCATCTAACGCACCTTCCGCCGTTTGCGCCAATGAAATACCATCATTTGCATTTCGTACAGACTGATTTAGACCATTGACCTGAGAAGTCAAGCGGTTAGAGATAAGTAAACCCGCCGCATCATCAGACGCACTGTTAATACGCTGACCTGAAGACAAACGTTCAAAGGAAGTATCCAAAGAATTGGCTGAGCCCATCAATTGGCGCTGAGCGTTCATTGATGACGTATTTGTATTTACATAAAGAGCCATTATAGCCTCCTAGTTTCATTGAACTCTGCAAAAAGCAGATCGTGTAAAGTTTTCGGCCAGAAACTGAAAACCTTTAGTTAATTCGGCATTTTTTTTCCATGAAAAGGAAAAATAACGCCAAAAACATGGCAAATTAATGCCTAACTAATTGTTCTAAATAGACTTTAGATCAATTGGAAACTTCAAAATTATTTTTAAAATCATACTTTTTTCTGCTTATCCGCACTAAAAACATAGAATTTAAGAGACAAACTACCTCTACTATCAAAAAAACAGGAAAAACCATCATTTAAAATAACACCCCAACAAAAGCCACAATTAAAAAGGCAATAAACAGCCACAAACAAAGGCAACACTCGGCCAAATCATGACAAATCACTGCCGGCTCTAGTCAACAGAAATACGTTCTGTAAAACAGAATCCAATGATGCCGATCTTAAAAAGACCATTTGATTAACCCAAACAAAACCACAACCCAAAAGCAGATCGATTTTCAGCCAAGTAGACGCGTATCTGGAGCACCAAATATCGAATAACTAGATAGGCAAATCTCTTCCGCAAAAACACGGCCACAGAAAGGAGCTAAAATAAGACACTCCCAATGCCACACTTTTAACGAAAAATAGAAGCGCCTTCGTGCACGGTCAAAACCGTCTAATGACACTGCCTATAGCAATACCGCCTTTGTTTCGCTCGTTCAGATCGAGCCTTGCTGTTACTCTTTAAAATAAAGTCGTCTGGCACTTCCTCTTATACTTTTGTCGATTGAGTTCATTCACTACTCGTCATACCGTTCACATTTTAAAAGCTGATCTCAAAGCGATTGGCTTTGACATAAGCCTCTTTTTTTTTTGTGATTATTGATCACAATAAACAGCGCCTACAGCACAGAAATGCTGCTCCCCCCTATTTTTTGGGCAAAAAAAAGCCAGGTGACAACCATCACCCGGCTGAAAAGGCACCTCTAGGAGAGAGAAGTTGCCTATGCTCCGAGAAAAACTCGAATCACTTATAACTAACCGCCTATAAATGCGATCATTTAATAGTTAATTTATTAGCCTCCCAGTAGAGACAAAGCTGTTTGTGGACGCTGGTTCGCTTGAGCAAGAATGGTGCTGCTTGCTTGTTGAAGTATTTGTGAACTAGTCAAATTCGCTGTTTCTAATGCAAAGTCAGCGTCACGAACACGAGCTCGAGCGGCCGAAACATTCTCAGAAATATTGCTTAAGTTGTTGATTGTGGAACCAAAACGATTCTGTACCGCACCCAATTCAGCACGCTTAGAGTCTACAGCGGCAATCATAGTATCCAGAACATCAATCATACTCTGCGCATTAGCAACACTTGATATAGAAGCCGTCGACACACTAACTTGAACTGTCGTTGCGGAGTTTGCTGATAAACCTGACATTGTGAAGCCACCATTGCCAGTATAATCAATTGAGTTATTAGAACCGCCGGACTCAAGTGTGAAACTGATGGTTTGGTTTGAATCTGCACCAACCTGGAAAACACCGTTAAAAGTACCGTCTAGTAAGTTCGAGCCACCAAATGTGGTTGTGTCGGCAATACGATTGATCTCTGTTGACAATTGCGCCATCTCTTCTTGGAGTGCAATACGATCTTTTTCAGAGTTCGAACCGTTCGCAGATTGAATAGACAAGGTACGCATACGCTGCAACATATTGGTGGTTTCATCTAGCGCGCCTTCGGCTGTTTGCGCCAAGGAAATACCATCGTTAGCATTTCGCACTGATTGATTTAGACCATTAATTTGCGATGTCAAACGATCAGAAATTTGTAGACCCGCTGCATCGTCTGCCGCACTGTTGATGCGCTGACCAGAAGACAGGCGTTGAAAGGAAGTATCAAGGTCACGAGCAGAGCTAGCAAGAGAGCGCTGAGCACTCAAAGAAGACACATTAGTATTAACGTATAAAGACATTTTTCTCTCCTAAAAACAAATATAAATGAGACAACCTTTTGATTTAATTAGTTATTTGGTTTTTGTCTCTTATTAAAGTTATCGACACCTTAGTGATGATCTTTAATGTTTTTTTCATTTTTTTGAGTGGCTTTAATCATATTATGCCCTCTAAAAAAATGTTACAGAGGCTTATCGAACCTAGATCCCAGAACTTTAAGAATTTATTGTATAAAACTCAAAATAATATGAACTCTGCACGATATTGTTAGTTTTTAGAGTGTAGAAGAGATTAAAAGCAGGGAAGGTTAGGAAATGTGGTTAATAAACTGTAAACCAAGTTGATGGGGATTTACTTCTTTTTCAATCTTTATGTCTGTTCTCAAGCCAGACACTTTATTTAATTCAATATCAGAGGATTCAATAAAGGCCTTATTCGTCATGCTGTACACCTGTCTAACCAAACATGGTTGAAGCTCTTTGTTGAGGGTAAGGACGAATCCAACTCGACCGTTTGAAAGCAAAACACAGGAGCCGACAGGAATCTTGCCTATATGCTTTAAAAAGACGGACAATAACTTTTTATCGAACGCCAGCCCAGATTCTTTGTGCATTCTTTGAGTGGCTTCAGTCGGGCTCATTGAAGGCTTATGAGTTTGCTCTGATGTCATGGCATCGTAAGCATCTATAATCGCTGCTATTTTTCCATACACCGAGATTTCACTGTCTAACTTTCCTGCTGGATACCCTGAACCATCTATTTTCTCATGGTGATCAGTTAACATTTGATGGACCGCTTTTGGAACCGCCTCACATTTTTGTAAGATCTGTTCCCCAAACTGAATATGCTTGCGAAATAAATCAAATTCACTGTCGGTCATCTTGGTTGTTTTAGTGATCATGGCCGCGGGTAAACGAAAGCGCCCAAGGTCAATCAAAAGCGCACCTAAAGCAATAACTTCAACGTAAGAGCTTGACAGTTTCATCGCTTTTGCAAAGTAAATACCCAGAACTGCCATGCCAATAGCATGTTGCTCTAAGTAAATAGAGGCGTTTTTTATATGTCGTATTGCCATAATAGAGAAATTATTACGTGTATGAGACTCAATCATACGTCGGCAATAGAGTACTAAAGATGAAATCTCTAATGATTCACCACGTTTAAATCGCTCGACTTGCCGAGCAATCAGCTCGTGGCCTTCTGCAAATAATTTGAGTGCGGTTATGGTTTCATCATCAAAAGTCGTTGGTGTTAGTGCTACGGAAGATTTGGCTTTGGAAGAGGTCTTATGTTTATCACCTTGTATGTCAGGTGTGCTTTCATTCAGTGTCGGCTCAACGAGTTTAATCCCTGAAGCATTACCATTAATTTTATCTATTCGAGCTTTGTAGCTTAGAATATATTCACGAGTATGTTCATTCAGCTCTTGCCTAAAGTAGCGAAAAAGGCTGTTCCCCTTAGTGTACTTTTCCCGAAATTCTTTAGTGTTCAAGTCTGGAGTTAGCTTTCTCAAACTTTTGACAGAACGGCCTGTTGCAATGGAAAGACACAGAATTAAAAAACGTTCTTGCGCATCATACAGGCGCTCTTTTTTTGAATTGAGTAATTTGTCGTATGAAAAATAAGGATCGAAGGGTAAAAAAGAGGAATCCAAGACTGTCGCCAGTAAATCAAAAATAACTTGGCGCACTGCCACAGCGACAATTCGTTCCTTGCGACCGTGTATTTTTACCAGATTCTGCACCCGCTTGTTGGCGTACACTTCTTCTTTGATGCCTAAAATATCGAGTATTTCATCGACATCAAAATACCCAACATTAATGTCAGCCCCAAAGCAGGACTCAATTTTAAATGCTGACATTGTGTTCCTTATTATTCAAAATTACATTTTATTAAACAGGGATAAATTACTAATGCGTGTGAACACCTGCTGAGAAGCGTTCAAGGCGGATTCGTTCATAGACAACTCTGTTGCCGCTGCCGCAAGATCTAAACCACCAATGCGGTCTTGTGCAATCACATTGGATAACTGATTGGCCGAACTAAAGTCTTCACGCTGTTGAAGTGTATTCAGTCGAGCCCCTACAGACGATCGACCTTCACTCACCGAACGCTGGGTATTATGAATGCTCACTGTGGCGTCTTGAAAAGCTTTTGAGCGATCTTCCGAAGTAGAATGGCGATCTTGCAACACCTCAAGGGCGTCATTAATTTCATTCAATACATTGTCACGCCTTGGCGGATCTAACACCAATCCAACGCTCGCTCCTGGCTCCCCTCTCATGGTCACTGACATACCGTTAAAATTAATAGGTTCACCCGCCGTATAGGAACCCGATGCCATAACCTCACCTTGACTATTGGTGATATTAAATACGCCTGGCGTTCCGTCGAACTGCATACGTCTAGCTTTGTCGTCAGCAGAATCCGCTTGCAGCACCGCCAAATTTACATCAGGAAGCGTACCTTCGGCCGCACCAACCGGTAAAGTGGTAATCACAAACAGGTTATCGGCTGGATTCGTTGGATTAAAATGGTCGTCCATAAATTCATTAAAATCCCCTTGATTCTTCACCTGTGCCGACAAGCTCACATCACCGGCTAAACGCTGAGATGAAAAAGTACGGTTTGTCCAAATATCTTGGAATAGCGTTTTACCCGAATCAGTAACCGGAATTTTCATGTCGTCTGAGATTTGAGCGTACTTTATCCCCTCATTACCAGACCATTGATAGCGCCCTTGACTATCTAAAGTAAAAGGCGGACTTTTTGTGTCAGTACCGGCAAAAATATAACTGCCATCGGCACTGCGTGAATTCATCAGTTCCGCCATGGATTCGGTAATCAAAGACACTTCCTGAGCAATCGCTCCAATGTCCTCATTGGTATTAATATTGTTTTGAGCCTGAATAAACAAGGTGCGCACTTCATCTAAAGAGTCATGCAGACTTTCCAATGCCACTTCTTGATACTCTAAGTTGCTGGTCGCCATACTGATGGCGTCATCGAAACGCTTTAACTGACTATTGCTGCCTTCGTACATCATTAACTGGCTAGCACCAACTGGATTATCGCTGGGCTTAACAATGCTGGTTTGCGCGGTAATTTTGTCTTGAACGGTGAGCATTTTCTCATTAGCTTGCGCAATGGCTCTGCTCGATTGCCCGTAAATTAAGTTATTTGTTACTCGCATAACGCTACCTCATAATCCCTAACAGTGTCTCGAAGGTGGTGCGCGCTGCCGTCACAACCTGAGCCGATGCCGAATATGATTGCTGATATTTTAAGAGGTTCACCGCTTCTTCATCCAAACTCACCGCTGATAAGCGATCCCGTCGATTAGCACTGTCGTTCATGATTACTTCACTAGACGCCGCATGACCCGCTATTTCTGCGGTTTTCGTTCCCACATTGGCAATAAGCCCCGCGAACGATTTGGTCAAGCTGTCTTTCCCTTCGACTAAAGGCGCACTTTGTAAATTCATCAACGCCAAGCCATTAAAGTTATCAGAAGGGCCAACTAATTCGGTACTCATGGAAAACTCATCGCCTATTTGAGGATTTGATGACAAAGAAACATCAAACCCTGCTTTATCCGCCAGACCCGCTTGCTCCAATAAATTACTGTATTCAAGTGCGTTATTGACCGTTGCGATATCAGATCCTGCTACATCACGCACTACATAAGAATTAGGCGATGTAAAATAGATGCTGTGTGGCGCGTTCGGGTATAAGGAGCCGTCTGATGAAAACGCCGACGCATCCGCTCGCGTATTGTTCACTGACGACAAACTTATTTTTGCTTCTGACAAATTATCCGAATGAGTCGACACACCAACAGGTGCGCTCAACGCTAAGTCATCACCGTTTTTTGCTCGCATACTCAAATTCGCTGCCGCACCTTCGGTAGGAGTGAAGCGAAAAACATCATCAACAGTAATGGTATTTAGTGCGGAGACTTTAATATCAAGACCCAATTCATCGAGTTTGACATAACCGTCTTTATCCGCCGTCATATTAACAGGATCGTAGAGAATCTCTGGACCAGTCGAGCGACCGTTTATATCAAATCGTTTAATGGTAAAACGATTTTCATCGGTTTTGGACAGCTCATAAGTGTCTTTGGTTACTTTGGCAGACTCACCGGCAGAAACACGAACCGATATATCCGCTAACTTTTTTTGGCTTTCCGCTTTTGTGTGAATGGCGATCTCGCCAAGTGACAGTAGATCTTTACCAAATTGGCCGTTTGCATCTAGACCTTTGGCATTTTGTGTGTTCATCGCATCGGTGATAGAAATCGCATGCTGACCAAGAGTACGATCAGCATACACACTAAATTCGGCATGATAATCTAGCAGGCCACCCACACTACCGCCAAGATCGTCGGTTTTTACAACCACATCATGATCACCAAAGTTGACCGCCAACTGAATACTTTTCGGATCCATGGCGTTTTCTACCACCTTAAGCTCTGGAGCACTTTGATCCATTACAAGAGGCTGACCATTCGCCAAAGACACTGTCATCAAGCCTTTATCGTCAAACTGAGTACGAGCAGTAACAAACTCAGAAAGTTCTTTCGCCAGCTGCTCTTGCTGGTCGCGTAGTTCATTTGCCGGCGAAATAGATTGCCCTTCTTCTCGCATGATCTTCTTGTTTAAATCCGAAATTTTACTAGTAATAGCGTTAATTTCTGTCAAAGAAGAAGACAACTGCTCGCCAACTAAATCTTCTTGACGCGTCACCAAGTTCGATAAGGTTTTGTATTGACCCACTAAATTACTCAGACTGGCGTGGGCAAGTTGCCGCAAAGACGAAGAAGTGGGGTCATCGTTTGCCGCTTGCAGGGCATTAAAGGTTTTATCTAAATATCCAGTCAAAGCAACACTGTCTTCGGATAGCAAACTATCTGACGCTGTCATCATCGAATGAAAGGTGTCGTAATAGGAAAATTCTGAAGTATCTGATCTGATTTGCGCACTGACAAAATTATCCACAAGGCGAGCAGTATCACGAACAAGAACACCTGAGGCACCAGGGGAACTGACTGTATCGGTTCTTTGACGGCTGTAACCCTCAGTATCCACATTGGCGGTATTCTGACCTGTCGTATTAATACGAGCATTACTGGACTGCAATCCAGATAAACCAATTGAATATAAATTTGAGCCCATTGCTCATTCCCCTACACCATGTGTCTAAAAATACGCCAGTGCCAATAATAAATGATCGACTTAATAGGTGTTATCGACCCTCAACACAAAAACTTTACTCACCGTTTAGCGCTTACAGCTTGTTGAGCCAAGGCCCAGACACAATGCTGTCAATTTTCTCAGCGTAATTTGGGTCAGTAGCATAACCGCCTTTTTGCAATGAAGAAGTAAACACCGAAGCATCTTTGCCAGAGCGAAGCGCTTCTTGATAACGATCACTGGTTGATAAGAAATCGGCGTAATCTTCAAAGCTCTGGGCAAAAGAATCGTAAGCACGGAACGCGGCTTTTTCACGCTTGGCGACTCCATCTCGAAATTCCAGAGTATTCACCACAGCGCGGTCACCTTGCCAACGGTGATCGGCCTTAATGCCAAACAGATTAAAACTTGCCGTGCCGTCTTCCTTGGCAATTGGGTACTTCCCCCAGCCGGTTTCTAATGCCGCTTGGGCCAATACGGCTTTAGGGCTTACGCCCAACTTTTCGGCTACCCGCTCAGCGTGTGGCCAAAGGTGCTCAACAAACTCATCTGGCCCATCAAACACCACCGACAAGGCCGATGGTGTGGTCGCTTGTGCCCTCGCTGCATTATCTACCGGAGTAGCGCTTTTTTGCATAGATTCAACCAATTCGGTCGACGCTCGGTGCGCTAAGGCTTGGATTCGTACCAAATCTTGTTTGGCCACCTGATTGAGAAAATCCGTATCGCCTCGCTCTTTCGCACCGGCGGAACTGATGTGATTTTGTTGCTGAGCTTGATATTGTCGAATAAGCGCGTCAGATAACCCAATCCCACCCGATTTCGCCATACTTTGGGCCATCTGGGAGTCCATCATTTCTTGATACTGTTTGGTTTGCGCACTGGAAAACAAACCACCGCCAATAGCGTCGTTGGTACTGCGCATATTCTTCAACAGCATATTAATAAAAATAGACTCAAACTGTTGCGCTACATCTTTTATGGCCGAATCTGGATCTTGTTGTGCCTTGGTCTTCAGATCCGTTAACGTCGAAAAATCGGCAAAAAAGTCTTGTTTTGAAGGAATAGAGTTCATTGTTAACCTTGTTTTAGCGAATCATATCACCACTAAATCTGCGTTAATGGCGCCCGCTTGTTTTAACCCTTCTAGAATCGCCATCACATCCCCAGGTGCTGCGCCGACTTGATTCACCGCTCGCACTATGTCATTCAACGAAGCACCTGGATCAAACACAAACATGCGTCCGCTGTCGGGAGTAAATTCAGCTCCTTGACGTGGCGATATAATGGTTTCACCGCCTGTCACTGTACCATCTTGTCCAACAACGGGTGGGACTTCTTTAATCGTTACCGTTAAGCTGCCATGGGTAATGGCGGCTGGAGACACTTTAACATGCTGACCGATAATAATAGTGCCAGTTCGAGAGTTCACCACGATACGCGCACGTTCTTCGGCGACTTCTACTTCTAAATTTTCGAGAATAGATAAGTAGGTAACACGCTGACTTGGATCACGTGGTGCCGAGACACGAATGGAAGTGGCATCCAATGTGGTGGCAACACCCGGCCCCAACAAATTATTAATGGTATCCGATACCTGTTTAGCCGTCGTGAAATCAGGGCGATTAAGGTTAAACGTCAGCGTGTCTCCGGTATTAAAACTGCTCGGCACGATTCGCTCTACGCTAGCACCATTAGGAATACGCCCTACCGTTGGCACATTGACCGAGTTGCGCGAGCCATCGGTGCCATTTGCACCAAGACCACCAACCACAAGATTCCCTTGCGCAATAGCATACACAGCCCCGTCTGCCCCTTTTAGCGTGGACAACAACAAGGTACCACCACGCAAGGCACTGGCATTACCAATCGACGATGCCGTCACATCAATTTTTTGGCCGGGTTTAGAAAATGCTGGCAAAGTGGCCGTTAAAGACACCGCGGCGACGTTCTGGGAAGACGCCGTCACGCCATCTGGCAAGGTCACACCAAAACGCGACAACATGCTCGCAAAGCTCTGATTAGTAAAAGGCGTACTGTCCCCAGTACCATTCAAACCGATGACCAAACCATAACCAAACAATTGGTTCTCTCTAACGCCTTGCACACTGGCAATGTCTTTTAAGCGCTCTGCTTGCGCGGCAAAAGAAAGAAGGAACAACACCATCAGCGTTATGTATTTCATTAGGTCACCTGTCGAGCGCTAAACACTCATTAAATCGTTAAATTAGTAAGGCATATTACCGGAATTCAGCAAACGACTCACCCAACCCTGCTCACTGCCGGCGGCCACTTCGCCTGTACCTGAATAGGTAATACGAGCGTCTGCCACACGTTCTGAGTCAACTGTATTGTCCGGTGAAATATCTTGTTTTCGCACCACACCTGAGAAACGAATGTATTCATCGCCTTGATTGAGGCGAAGCCATTTTTCACCACGAACCGCCAGTTGTCCGTTGGGGTAAACGCGCAAGACCGTTACCGAAATGGTGCCTGTCAAACTGTTGTTTTGGTTTGCCGAAGCATTACCTGAAAAATCGGTACCTTGTTGTGGCAAGATCGTATCCACCAGCAATTCTTGTCCCAACACCGTTGGGTTTTCAAGGGTCGCCGACGAAGACTTAGACACAGTTGCCGCATTTGCCTTAGTTGACGCCGTGGTTTCATTTAAGTTTATGGTTAAAATATCCCCCACTCGGCTGGCTTTTTGGTCACCAAAAAACACATCGCCCATGTTAGCTTGGTAGATCCCCCCTGTTGGGGCTTGAGAAGCATTCATACCATTTGGGTAAACCGGCGCATAGTAGGGATCATCTGATTGAATCGAAGAGCGCACGTCTGGGCCATTTAATGGATCATTCGGATCCGGCACAAAGCCTTTACGCACTACTTCTTCTGGCGCTACTTCTTCCTCTTCTTCTGGGGCTTCCTCTTCCTCTGTTAATGCGTCAGCCACTGCATCAACCGCCGCACCTGCTGCGCCTGCCGCCGCGGCATTTGCCACCGCCTGCTCATTCACATCCCAAGAAAGGCAACCTGATAGGCTGACACTCAATAACATTAATAACGCAATTTTTATTTTCATCATTATTCACACGCTATTTATAGCTGCTGAATCGCGAAACTCATCATACCATCGGCTGAAGAGATCACTTTAGAGTTCATTTCATAAGCTCTTTGGGTGGTAATCATGTTGACCAATTCTTCAATCGAATTCACGTTAGAGGCTTCCAACATGCCCTGAGCAATACGTCCTAGGGAATCCGTACCGGGTACGCCCACAACTGGTGGCCCACTGGCATTGGTCTCTGTATATAAATTCTGCCCAGCGGCATTCAACCCTGTCGGATTAATAAAACCCGCTATATTAATCGCTCCAACTTGCTGCGCATCAGCGTCCGCTGTTTTTCGTACCGACACCAGACCATCTTCCGATATCATAATCTCAACTGAATCAGGGTCAATTTGAATACCAGGCTCAACAACCAAGCCACCCGATGTAACAATTTGACCTTGGCTATTCAGCTGTAAACTGCCATCACGCGTGTAAGCAATGCTGCCGTCTGGCTGCAGTACCTGCAAAAAACCCTTACCTTGAATCGCAATGTCCAACTGACGGTCTGTCATGTTGTAATCGCCGTTGGAGAAATCTTTTTGCGTCGCTCCGACTTTAACACCTGTGCCAAGCTGTAAACCGGAAGGCAATTCAGCATTTTGTGCACTCAAGCCGCCAGGCGCTCTGACCGCTTTGTACATAAGATCTTCAAACACCGCTCGATCTTTTTTGAAGGCGGTAGTGGAAACGTTTGCCAAGTTGTTGGCCACGACATTAAGCTGCTTGTCCATCGCGCTTAAACCCGTTTTGCTGACCCATAATGCTGAATTCATAAAAGCCTCTTTTTAATTCGGTTGTTCGTTGTCTATGGTTCTATGTTTACGATGTGCGCTGTAAGATGCGCGCTGATGAATCGGCATTATTGCGAATGGAATCCATCATCTTCACATTCATTTCAAAGCGTCGCGCTAAGTTCATCACATGGGTCATTTCTTCCACTGCATTAACGTTGCTGCCTTCTAAGAAGCCGCTGGCAACTTTAACATTAGGGTCGGGCGCGAAAATTTCACCATCGCGGGAATGTATCAAGCCATCTTCTTCTTTGCGTAGATTCTCTTTATCTGGGTTCACTAATTTGATTTGATTTAGAACCGCCACTTCATTGCCCGCTCCGCCTTCAGGCACAATGGAAATCGAGCCATCTGCGGTAATGGTGATGCTGTCGGAAGGCGGAAGAAAAATAGGGCCGCCCATACCGGCCACCGGCAAACCGCGTCCTGTTACCAGCTGACCTGCGGCATTAATTTGAAAATCGCCGGCACGAGTATAAGCTTCTTCACCACGTTCATCGTACACGGCGATAAAACCTTCACCTGCAACGGCTACATCTAAATTTCGACCGGTTTGTATCATGTCGCCTTGGGTATAACGTGTGGCGGGATTTTCTGTCATCGCGTACACGCGACTCGGATGATAATCGCCATAAACCGGCATAGCGCGAGCTTGTTCAAAATCGGAACGAAAGCCTGTAGTGCTAACATTTGCCAAGTTGTTCGCGTGTATTGTTTGAGCATTCATGGTTTGCACGCCACCACTCATTGCTAAATATAAAGCCTTATCCACGATCATCCTCCCAACAGATAAACCATCACAAAATACATGTAATAACTCGTACACTTTTTAACGAGTTATTTTATTGTTGTTTAGTTACTATCAAGAAACGTACCAACTTCGAAAAGCCCTCAAAAAGACAAAAAAAAGCCGAAGCAGCAAAGGGCTTCGGCTTATCAACTTCTCTCTCCAGAAAAATCTTAACGCAGATTTATAATCGTCTGAGTAACGGTATTTTCCGTCTCTAGCGTCTTACTGTTGGCTTGATAATTACGCTGCGCCTCAATCAGGGCAACCAATTCAGAGGTTAAGTCCACATTGGACTCCTCTAACGCTCCCCCTGCAATTTTACCCAAGGTACCTGAATTAGGACGACCAATATCCGCAGGACCAGAAGTTTTACTGGCCAACCAGGCAGTATGACCATTCGGCACCAGACCGTCAGTGCTATCAAAAGTGGCTAAGGCTAACTGGCCAAGTGTTGCCGTTTGTTGGTTGGTATAGTTTGCCACTAGTAAACCATCACTATCAAAAGACACACCTTGTAACTCGCCCGCAGAAAAGCCATTTTGCTCAAAGGAATCGGTATTATCAATCGCGTATTGGGTTGAGCCTGCAAGATCTAAAGGGGAAATTCTCCCTCTATTGGTTGGATCAAGCCCTCTTACCTCAAGGTTGATTGGTTGTTCTTCACCCAGCGGCGGAATACCACGGTAAGTTCCCATCAAATTACCTGCTGAATCAAATGTTACAGAAGTGTTACGCTCAAGATAACGTACCTCCTCTCCGTTCATTGGATCTATAAACGTTTCTTCACCGTCCATGGTCACACGCATTTCGTAAGTGTTATTTTCACCTTGCTTGATAAAGTAATACCCCAAAGTGTGAGATTCACCCAAAGAATCGTATATGGTTCTGGTATTACCGTAAGAATAAGAATCAGGATTCAATGGGCTAAAGGCATCACGTGCCGAAATCCGAGAATCACGAACATCTTCGGATGCAAGAGTCGATGTGATCGCAGCGCCACCTAACGTTCCAGTAACTGATAGCGGCGTTGCTAAACTTGTTCCCGTAGAAATATCAACGGCATTGGGCTCAGTCGCTCCCATGTACAGAAGCTGATAAGGCTCTTCTTCAATACCATCACCGTTGTAATCCTGCCCACCCTCAGCGGAGTTATAGGTGGCGTAAGTGTCCCCTAAGAATTTTGCGCCAGTGTCGTCAGTCACATTACCGTCTACTGTCGCGTGGACCTTGTAAGTGTTTGGCAAATCACTTTTAGCGTAATAATAAGTCACTATGTGTGAGCCGCCATTGGCGTCTTGTATACCTTGAGTTTGGGTAAAATTATAGGTGTCAGGATCGGCTGGATCAAAATCCATTCGCATCACCGGCGGCACATCTTCAGTTTTAGAGTCTAAGTTCACGGTCAAACTCATGTCCGATGTGGCTTCAGGAGGGATTCGTTCAGTTGGAATTTTTAGATCCTCTAGATTTCCGCCCACAACGCCGTCTACGGCATTAAAACCTTGGACATTATTGCCTGAATTGGTCACTAAGAAGCCGTCTTCATCTAACTTGAAATTACCCGCTCGTGTGTAGGAATTCGTCACACCAGCATCAACAACAAAGAAACCGCCGCCATCAATGGCCAAATCTAGGTTGCTGTCTGTATAAGACAAGGTACCTGATGAAAACTGTTGTGATACGCCACTGACACTCACACCCGAGCCGATGCTGTTGCCGCTGCCGGCTCCCAATACACTCGTATTGTAAAGGTCATCGAATTCAATACGCGACTTTTTAAAGCCGGTGGTATCGGAGTTAGCAATGTTATTACCTGTCACACTTAAATAATCAGCCGACGCTTTAATGCCAGACAGCGCTGTATTGAATCCCATAATTTTTCCCCAACTACCCTAATATTTCTAATTCGTTTGTCAGTTTGATCTTGCCGTGATTTTCCACGTTCAACACGGTACCGTTTTCACCATTAATAGTGACGCCTTGTATGCGTGTCGGTATGCGCGTACTTAATGCAGAAGTTTCACCTTTATCATTAATAAAGGAGGCGGCAAAACGATATTCGCCAGCCGGCAAAGCCTTTCCTTCGTCATCTAGTGTGTCCCACTTGTATTCGTCGCTACCTAACTCAGCAGTACGCACCAGACGGTTATTTTCATCGTAAATTTTCAAGGTCGCCGACTTAGACGTTTCTGGAATAAGCGTGCGTATTTGCACCTCGTCAACTCCTTCGGCCACCTTGGTTTTATTACCTTCCATTAATATGGACTTGCCAACCAAAGTCGAAGCACTTAACGCTTGGTTAGAGGTCAACGAAGTCGCCATATTTTCTAGCTGATCCGAAATACTAGTCAGTCTTTCCAATGAGCTAAATTGCGACATTTGCGCCACCATGTCGTTGGTATCTTGCGGCGCCGTCGGATCTTGACCTTTTAGCTGCTCTATATACAGCTTCAAAAAGACATTCTGATCCGCTAAAGCGGCATTACTTTCTTCCACATCTGGCTTTTCAATGCCGGCTTTGGACTTCGCCGCATCAGTACCATATTGGGAAATCAGCCCACCAAGACCTTTAGTGTCCGATATATTTGCCATGTATTAGCTCCTATGACTGCCCAAGCGTGAGCATTTTCTGCATCATACTTTTAGCGGAGTTCATAATTTCTACGTTTGTCTGAAACGATCGAGAAGCGGACATCATATCGGCCATTTCTTCCATCGGATTGACATTGGGGTAAAAAACATACCCGTCATCATTTGCCATGGGGTGATCAGGTTCATACCTTGGTTGCAAGGGCGCATCAGATTCGACAATACCATCCACTTTCACACCAACACCTGCGCCACTGTTATCTGGACTAACATTATTCCAACCATATTCACCCATGCTATCGTTCATCATTTGGGAAAACACCGGCTTACGTGCACGGTAGGTTTGATCAACTGAACTGGCGGCACTGTCTACGTTGGCCATATTGCTTGCAATGGTGTTCAAGCGCACAGTTTGCGCACTCATTGCCGATCCAGAGATGGTAAATATGTTACTTAAAGACATAATCATTAATTCCCAGTAAGCGCTTTTTTCATGCCGCTGATCTTACGATCCAGTAACATAAAGCTGGTATCAAACTGCATGGAGTTCTGAGCGTATTCCGCTTGCTCTCTTTGCATATCGACAGTATTGCCATCTAATGAGGGCTGATTGGCATTGCGAAAAAGTAAGCCTTCAGGTTCACCCGAAAAACCTTTTGTCGACATATGACGAGAATGCGTTCCAGCAAGGGGCAACTTGCCACTTTCGTCATTAAAAATAGAATCAAAGGAAATATCTCTTGCTTTGTAATTTGGGGTATCCGCATTGGCTATGTTGTTTGCCAACACTGCCGCGCGCGCACTGCGAAACTGCACCGTCTTGTCATAACCCGCAAATGCATTTTCAAAAGATATCGCCATGTCACCCTCAATGATTCGTCGTATTGTTACTGTACAAACAACAAAGCAATTATAGTGCCAAAATAAAAATCCAATGAAATCAATAACTTGCTTAGACGGAAGACAGAAGTGGCAAAAAGCGGCAACGAGCTTTAACACAATATAAGAAGGGAAAACTAAAAAAGCCCATCTGACGGATCAGTGGGCTTTTATGAAATCGAAACAAAAAAACGAACGCTATCGAGGTTTCGCCTTGTAAACAATACCTGGGTGGCATTGCACAATATCAAAGTAATCAGACAAACCACTTAAGGCCTCTGATCCCCCCAAAAACAAATATCCACCCGGCTTCAAAGCCGCGTGCATTCTTTTTAAAATATCTTGTTTGAGTTCCACCGTGAAATAAATTAGTACATTTCGGCAAAAAATTACATCAAACTTGCCCAACATAGAAAACGATTCAATCAAATTTAAATGCTTAAACTCAACACGAGCACTCAAGGCTGGTTTTATCTTCCACGTTGAGTCGTTAATTTTTTCAAAATAACGGCGCTGTAAATCAGGACCAAGACCACGAGCAATAGCAAGACTGTCGTATTCACCCTGCTTCGCGTGCTTTAAGATGTTAGTACAAATATCCGTCGCGACTATTTTCTCGCCTGCTTTTAGCGCACCAGGACGCGTCGACTTAAACTCTTCAATCACCATACTGATCGAGTAAGGTTCTTGACCTGTTGACGAAGCTGCAGACCAAATCCTAAGAGGTGCGCTGGTCATTTCTGGCAAAACTTTTTCTTTGAGGATAGTAAAAGGGTGAACGTCCCGAAACCACAAGGTTTCGTTCGTTGTCATAGCGTTGATGACTTCTTCCTTTAACTTAGCGCTGCCGATTCTCTCTAACGCATCAACAAGTTGCTCAATTCGAGAAAAGCCTTCTCGCTCTAATACCTTACCAAGACGACTGGCGACCAAATATTGCTTATTATCACTCAGAGAAATACCACACACCTTTTGCAGGTAATCTCTGAACCGAATATAACCATTTGGCGTTATTGCATTTGTACTACTGAGCATCACAACTCCATAAGTGACGGACACAATAAAACTGAGCCCGATACGTCCACTGCTTAACCATTATTCATCAGATTGTACATGCACGGTTTCTATCGCTAATCGAGCCAACTCGTCAGGCTGGAATTTCGCCAAAAAGCCATCAGCACCCACTTTCTTCACCATGGCTTCATTAAATACACCACTTAGTGACGTGTGTAAAAGAATAAATAGATCTTGTAAACGGCTGTCGTTACGAATCGCCGTCGTGAGCGTGTAACCGTCCATTTCTGGCATTTCAATATCAGAAATAACCATTGAGAACTCTTTGGTGACGTCTTTACCTTCTGCCACTAAAGATTGAAGGTAATCTAATGCTTCGCGGCCATCGCACAACACAGTTGTTGCAAAACCTACCTGCTCCATACAACGCTTGATTTGCTTTCGCGCCACAGATGAATCGTCAACAATAAGAATATGGTGTTTTTGAGCATTTTCTGTCACACCAGCGTTGACGATACCATCTGAAATATCTTGGCGAGTCGGTGCGACTTCCGAAAGAATTTGCTCAACATCGATAATTTCGACCATTTCTTTGTCAACCTGACACACCGCCGTTAAGTAGTTGTCATTTAACAAACCTTTTGGTGGCGGCTGAATATCGCTCCAGTTCATGTTGACGATGCGCTCAACGCCTCGCACTAGGAAACCCTGAATGCGACGGTTGTATTCGGTGATAATAACGAAACACTGGCTGATGTTTTCCATAGGACTTGCGCCCGTTGCCAACCCTAAATCTAAAATAGGGATGGTGCCACCACGAATATGTGCAACGCCACGCACAACCGGTGAACTATGAGGCATGGTTGTTAGTTTAGGGCACTGCAATACTTCTTTCACTTTAAATACGTTGATACCGTAAATTTGCTTACCATTCAGGCGGAATAACAGCAATTCAAGTCGGTTCTCTCCTACCAGCTGTGTACGTTGGTTAACAGTATCCAAAACTCCAGCCATATACGCCTCCAAAATGTCTTAGCACTACTCTGAGGTTTTCCCTCAAAATTGTTAAAATGTTTCATCCAATGATAAAGTGATTTCCAATAATTTACTAACTATCTTACCTATAACGACAGATTAATCATTGAAGAGAGTCAATCATGCGTATCACAAGGCTTGTTGTAGCCTTTTTCTGTGTTCAAGCGGGTTTTACGTTTGCCTTGTCGACTAAAGAGCACATCGATCAGTTTATCCGCCAAACGGAAATTCCGCGCCTGACAGAAATATACCCAGATGCAACCATAGAGATCACACTCAATAACCTGGCAGCGCTTAATTATTTGCCTGCATGCGACAGCCAATCACTCAGTGTTGTCAACCAAAGACCCGATGCAACGGGTCGTACCAATTATGAAATTCGCTGCGACACACCCATTTGGAAATCTTATGTTCCCGTTACACAATCTATCACTATTCCAGCCGTGAAAAGCAGCCGCCCTATCAGTCGTGGGCAAATAATAAACCGTACTAATACCGACATTGGAGACGTAGAGATATCCACACTACGCGGCAGTGTATATACACCAAAAACCCCCCCTTATGGCTTAATCGCTTCGCGCAATATCCGCATCAACACCGTCATCACGGATTCCCTCACCAACCAGCCAGATCTGATAAAAAAAGGCGACGTGGTGCTCATTACCGCAAGTAGCGGCAGCATTACGGTAAGAATGAACGGCATCGCATTAGAAAGCGGCATTAAAGGCCAGCAAATACGCGTCAAAAACACCAGCTCTGAACGAATTGTATACGCCAAAGTTGTAACTGACAGTGAGGTTCTTGTAAACTATTGACGTAGATTCAATCGGCCATTTTAATATCGTTTTTTGTCGTGCTTTTTATTAAAGTTTCGATGGATCGAGCCGACAACATAGACAGGCAAATCATTAAAGGGCGGAAAACCCAATGGCAATACAATTTACAGGTCTATCGAACCAAGGCAACATCAACAAAAGCGAACGCTTTCAAAAAGACGATGTAGCAGGTAGAACACCAGAGAAACAAGACACCATTCAAAGTGGCGGAACCCTTGCGGAAGATACCGTAAAGTTGAGTGGTACTGCACAAACACTACAGAGCCAACAATCAAAAATCAGTGATCTTCCAGAAGTAGATATGGATAAAGTCGAGCAAATTAAAAATGCTATTGCTGCAGGTGAATATAAAATCGACACTCAAAAGCTAGCAAGCAATATGGCGTCGATGGATTCTTTATTCTGATCGACTCTCTTAGTTTTGCCACTAACCGGCACACCTTATGATTCCACTTGCCCCTGTATTTGAAAGAAGCAAAGCCATATTACAACGCCTGTCTGAGCTTCTTGATGAAGAACGGTTTGCTTACGGTAAACTAGACACCGACATCATCGTCAGCCTATCCAAACAAAAGCAAGATTTACTCGACGAAATGAACCAACTTAATGAGAAACGCATCAACATTCTCATTAAATTTGGCGTTGTCGATAAAAGAAGCCCTTCAGAAGACGCCTTCAAGCAATGGCTGGCGCAGCAAGACAGCACCATGGATGTCATCCGCTTATTAATGCAAGAATGTGAACAATTACTTAAGCACTGCAAAGTGAAAAACAACACCAACGCCAGAGTGCTCAACACATTGCAGAAGCGTAATAAGTACCTGTTTGAGTTGCTGCAAGGCCACAGCAGTAAAAACAAGGTGTACACTTCGAAGGGATCGACTCGCCCTATTAGCAGCAAACAAACGTTAGGTCGGGCTTAATAGATTATAGAGAAAAGCGCTTTGAAGAAAGGATGACTATGCTTCACTTGAAAATCCCACCACCCGTTATTTTTGTTTTGTCTGCGGCGAGTATGTTTGCCCTATCTGACTTTGAAGTGAAACTAGCTATGTGGCGCTTAATCAGCAGTACTGCACTTTGGGCCGTGGCATCCGTCATTGCTCTTGCGTCCATATGGTCTTTTCTTCAAGCGAAAACAACGGTCAACCCGCACCACCCCCACAAATCCAGTACGCTGATTGTCGCCGGTATTTTCTGTTACTCTCGTAACCCTATGTACCTATCTCTTGTCGCACTCTTACTTGGTTGGAGCTGCTTACTTTCCGGCTATTGGAACCTGTTACCCATTGTCGGGTTTATTGCTTACATTCACTATTTTCAAATCAAACCGGAAGAAGAAGTTTTAGCAAATAAATTTGGCAAAGAGTATCGAGACTACATAAAAAAAGTGCGTCGCTGGCTATAAACAGGTTGAAAACCTGAACTGTACGGCCGTTACTCATCGTAACAGCAATAGTCATTTTTTCATTTTATAATGGCCAGATGATGGCATAACACTGCATCAGTCGAGCAGAAAGCCTTTTTGTGAGTGAAATACCATAGAGCAACACTCATTTTTCATCCATGTCTTATACGTGCCTGCCTTATGAATCAACCCAATCTGCCTGAGCAACACACAAGTGAGTCATTGAGTCGACTTCTGAACCAAGTCGCTCAAAAAGACAAACACGCCTTTTCTGTATTATACGAAGCCACTCATCGGAAACTTTTTGGTGTTGTTTACCGTATCTTAAAGCATCAGGCATTATCGGAAGAAATATTGCAGGAGGTGTATCTTAAGATCTGGGACAAAGCCTCTAGTTACAGCGCCAGCGTTGCGTCGCCTATGACATGGATGATCACCATTGCCAGAAACAGAACCATCGACGAAGTAAGACGTAATCAGATACCCAGCAGTGAGGAAGACGTAGATTTTGACGCCATTCCAGACGACTCAATGATGCCCGATGAGACATTTTACAAAAGTCGAGAGTTAGTCAAGTTAGAAGCCTGTTTAGATGGGCTTGATTCCCCTCGTGCAGAAATGATTAAAGCCGCTTATTTAGAAGGCCTCTCTCGCCAAGAACTTGCTGAACACTTTCATCAGCCAATAGGAACCATAAAAACCTGGCTTCATCGCAGCATAAAACAGCTGCAAGGGTGCATGACGTTATGAACAAAGACGACGAAGTAAATATTAACCTACAAGCAGCAGAATATGTGCTTGGCACACTCGACAAAGCAGAACGCGCTTTTGTGGAAAACGCACGCCTGAACCGTCCAGAACTCCAACAAGCCATTAATCAGTGGCAAGGCTATTTCTCAGGGCTAAACGACTACAGCACAGAAGCAACCCCAAGAAGCGAATTGTTCAATGATATCTTGGCAAAGCTTGATCAACAGGATAGCAATTTAGAAAGTACGCCTAACATCACCACAGCAATGGCTGCAGATAATATTATTGACTTACAAAGCATACGCAGGAAACTCAAACGCTGGCGACTAATAGCCATTAGCACCTCAGCCATTGCAGCGTGTTTGGCTGTTTTTATGGTCGTCAAACCACCTGTTACCTTAAATGGCCAAAGCAATGCTCCTTTTGTTGCTGTGTTTCAAGCGGATGATAGCCAACCGGCTTTTATTATGTCATTGGATATAAACACTCAGCAGCTGACTGTCCGTCCCGTCATGGCACAGGAACAAGCAGGTAAAACCTATCAGTTATGGATCAAATCTGACGATATTGGCCCTGCACCTAAATCGTTAGGTTTGCTTACCAATGTGTCCGCACCAATACAAAAACGCATTGGCTACGAAGCTGGAGTGATTCGTAACGCAACTTTTGGTATTAGCGTTGAACCCATGGGAGGATCACCAACGGGCTCCCCAACGGGGCCTGCTATTCATGGCAAACTTTACCCTACCGCCCTGTAACTCACACTTTTGCCTGTGTCTTTGCGCTCTTATCATTTCATTACAAAGACACATGTAAACCCAGTTTTGTTAACACAGTTACAAATGTCGCTAAAATGTATCTGTAAAAACTAAGCAGGTAACATACGCCTTACAAAATCCTATTTTTAATGTAACAAGACTACAAAAAGCTCATAGGCCTCATGTAAAACTCCTCTTAAAATATTACTCATAGTTTGAATAGATAAAAATAAAGAGACAAAGAGAGGTACACACTATGAGCATTTTCATCAAAACACTAAGCACATTGACGATTTTTCTTACGTTAAGCGGCTCTATTGCGGCAGAAAGCTTGTACAGCAACAACCCTCAATCTCGCATTATGGACTCAGACACGGATGGTGTCATCGACGCCCGTGATGTCTGCGCCAACACTATTCCAGGCACGGCTGTGGACAATTATGGCTGCAATAAAATCACCGAAAAACGCCTCACAGTGCAACTTAACGTACTGTTTGATTCCGGTGACGCTCAAGTAAAACCACGCTTTTATTCTGAGTTAAGAAAACTAGCGGTTTTTTTACAAGACAACCCAGCTACCTCCGCCGTCATTGAAGGTCATACAGATAACACAGGATCGAATGAAGCAAACCGCTCTTTGTCACAGCAACGCGCTGATGCCATTGCAGATGTGTTAGTGGACAGCTTTAGAATTCACCAACACCGCATCAAAGGCATTGGTTACGGTGAAAACAACCCTGTTGATACAAACGAAACAGAAACCGGCCGTAAGAACAACCGTCGTGTCGTCGCTGAAGTCTTCGCCAAACAACAATCACAACCGCAACGTTGGACAGTATTTAGCGTTGATAAAAACCAAAACGTCGCATTGAATAACCAGTACTAATTTTATTCAACGTATTCAATTAGATAGTGCT
Source organism: Marinomonas vulgaris (assembly GCF_018145875.1). Lineage (GTDB taxonomy): Bacteria > Pseudomonadota > Gammaproteobacteria > Pseudomonadales > Marinomonadaceae > Marinomonas > Marinomonas vulgaris. The sequence goes on from NZ_JAGSSV010000001.1 coordinate 187,913, forward strand.
TGCTGATATGATAGATTTATTGTGTCCCCGTAGCTCAGCTGGATAGAGCAATCCCCTCCTAAGGGATAGGTCGCAGGTTCAAATCCCGCCGGGGACACCAAAATTTAAAGTTAGCAGTTATTCTACTTCAACCAATTCGTAGCTATGTAGGATTTTCACACCACCTTTTTCCAACATCAAAGACGCTGAGCAGTATTCTTCTGCGGACAGTTTCACCGCACGAGCCACGACGCTTTCTTTTAACTTACGACCTGTTACCACAAAGTGCACTCGAATCTCGGTGAACACGGCAGGCACCGCATCGGCACGATCGGCGTCGATTTGCGCGACACAAGAAACGACGTCTTGGCGTGATTTTTTAAGAATGCCAACCACATCATAAGAAGTACAGCCGCCTAACCCTGCTAACAAAAGCTCCATCGGTCTTGGCCCTGCCAATTGGTTTCCGTCGATCTCGACTTTAAACCCCGACCCTGTTTCAGCAGTAAAATGCACATCTTCTTGCCAGCTCACACTTGTTTTCATAACGTCACCTTACCTATTATTTAAGACTGAAACATTTCTGATAATTTTTCACCTGGGTTTTCTGCACGCATAAAAGCTTCACCAACGAGGAACGCGTGAATGTCTTTTTGGCGCATCAAGGCAACGTCTTCACGGGTATGAATACCGCTTTCGGTCACAATAAGACGATCAGAAGGCACATGGTTCATCAGCTCAAAGGTGTGATTCAAACTTAATTCGAACGTATGCAGATCTCGGTTATTAATGCCCAGCAGTTCGGTTTTTGTGTATTCAAGGGCCAAATCTAATTCTGGACGACTGTGTACTTCCACCAGCACATCCATGCCTAAATCACTGGCCATATTGTCCAGCTGCTGCAATTTTTCACCACTCAAACAAGCAGCGATAAGTAAGATGCAATCAGCACCAATGGCTCGAGCTTCTAACACCTGGTATTCGTCGACAATGAAGTCCTTACGAATCACCGGCAATTTACAAGCGCCACGGGCTTCCACGAGAAAGTCTTCGTGACCTTGGAAAAAGTCACTGTCCGTCAACACAGACAAACAGGCCGCGCCGCCTTTTTCGTAAGATTTAGCAATATCAGCGGGCTTAAAAATTTCTCGCAGCACGCCCTTACTCGGTGACGCTTTTTTGATCTCAGCAATGACACCAGCTTTACCAATAGCAATTTGATGGCGAAGCGCTTGAGCAAAGCCACGCGGGGCATTATGAACATTGGCCACAGACGCCGCGACTTCTAGATTTCCATATGGCGTGTGCGCTTTGCGCTCGGTAATTTCTTCGTATTTACGAGCTACAATATTCTTTAAAATAGTCGGTGTTTCTACTTGCATTGCGCTACCGCTCCTATTGATTACAATGAGTCTGAACTCATAAAACAACGTGTAAAACTGGCCAATTCCGACATTTTCACCTTAGCTGTGCCGCCACCAATCACGTCTTCTGCGATGGTTACGCCTTCTGCTAGGCTGTCGGCAATGCCAGACACATAAATGGCTGCCCCCGCATTGAGTGCTACAATATCTCTGGCTGGGTTGATCTTGCCTTTGCCTTCTAGGGCGGTTTTGATCAACGCCAAACTTTCTGCCGCATCGCCCGCTTGTAACGACTCTATAGACTGCAAAGGAATACCAAACTCTTCTGGGGAAATCGTATATTCGGTGATATCGCCGTCTTTAAGCTCGGCCACAAAGGTTGGGGCGGCAATACTGATTTCATCCAAACCGTCTTGAGAATGAACCACCATCACATGCTCACTGCCCAAGGCTTTTAGCACCTCAGCAATAGGGCGTACCCATTTTTGATCAAACACCCCCATCACTTGGCTTTTCGCATTCGCAGGATTCGTTAAAGGACCAAGTAGGTTGAAAATGGTGCGTGTTGCCATTTCTTTACGAGGTCCCATAGCGTGCTTCATGGCCGAATGATGATTAGGCGCAAACATAAAACCTAAGCCGATTTCTTCGACACACCGACACACTTGCTCAGCATCAAGGCCAAGGTAAATGCCCGCTTGCTCCAGCACATCGGCACTGCCCGACTTAGACGAGACTGAACGACCGCCGTGTTTCGCGACCTTGCCGCCAGCCGACGCCACCACAAAAGCCGATGCGGTGGAGACGTTAAATAGACTACCGCCATCGCCTCCGGTGCCGCAGGTGTCGACCACGTGCTCAAGATCTAAGGTCACTTTACTGGATAAGGCTCTCATTACCTGCGCCGCCGCGGTAATTTCTTCAACGGTTTCGCCTTTCATGCGTAAGCCAATTAAAAACCCGCCTATTTGCGACGGTGTGGCTTTTCCCGTCATGATGTCTGTCATCACGGCTTGCATGTCGTCACCACTCAAATCTTGGCGCTCAACCACAGCCGCAATCGCCTGTTGAATATCCACCCGCGTCTCCTATTTTTTTAAACCTTGTCGGTTAAAACCCGGCTTGTTAATACTGTGACTATTAATACGGTGTGTATTAACAGTGTAAGAAATTTATCGTGATAAGAAATTGGCTAGCAAGGCATGTCCGGCCTCGGTCAAGATGGACTCGGGATGAAATTGCACCCCTTCCACGTCCAGCGTTTTGTGCCTAAGCCCCATGATCTCATCGTTCTCGCCAGCGTCGTTTCGACTCCATGCGGTGACTTCAAGACAATCTGGTAAATCCTCCGACGACACCACTAACGAATGGTATCGCGTCGCCGTTTGAGGGTTAGGTAATCCAGAAAAAACCGAGGTGTTATCGTGATAAATCAGCGATGTTTTGCCGTGCATGACATTTTTAGCACGAATTACCTTGCCACCAAAGACTTGCCCAATACTTTGATGGCCTAAACAAATACCTAAAACCGGAATACGACCAGAAAACGTTTCAATCGCCGCCAAAGAAATCCCCGCTTCATTAGGCGTACAAGGCCCTGGGGAGATCACCAAGTGAGAAGGCGCAAGACGCTCTATTTCATCAAGAGTGATTTCATCATTACGAAACACCTGCACATCCGCCCCTAACTCACGAAAATACTGCACAAGATTGTACGTAAAGGAATCATAGTTATCGATCATAAGTAGCATGTAAGCTTTATCTCGTTGTCTTCATTAATTTTTTATTTAAAACAAGTTAACGCTTGCCCCTCACGATTTCCTGTTGTGCCATTGAGTGGACAAAAGGTCGTTGATTAAAAATTAAGGTGGAAGCAAATCAATAACTAAAAAAGGACATGAATAATGACACTCGGATATTTTATCACTTAATAGAAGCCTTTCACATTAGCTTGAATAGGTTCTGGTGGACTAATAAAGGTAAGACATTTGTTTAAAACAAAACACCAACTTTCCCGCCGTCTATTTAAGCGGGTCGGTTGATGCTTTTCTGCTTGGGGAATGGTGTGAAAAGAAAGGCACTTACAACTTAAATAATGGCTGAGCCGCTACCCTGCTCCTAAGCTAGAAAGTAGGCTGTTCTCGACCAAGATTCCCGCTCCTATGCGGTTTATGTCTTCCCAAAGCGCTTCAGTGATATCGATGCCTTGATTGACACTCTGGGTTTTGTTTTCTTCTACTTGGCGCGCTGAAATATGATAAGCCTTTCGATTACCATAGGAATTTTGCAAAGACGAGGTCAGATCAACACGAGAACTGCAGACGATCGTCAGGGACTGAAGATCGTCCCCATCGGTATGCAAATTAGTCAACGCTTGGCTATAACTCGGATATCTGGCATTCGCTTTAATCGCCGCGGTATGTTCAGTGACAGACGAGCCTTGGTTTTTCCAGTACGCCACTACACTGATGCCACGACGTCCACAATCCGTTAAGGCCTTCAAAATGAACTTTCTATTATGACAATTGTGAACCGTGATGGTCGCGATGCCGGTTTCCAACGCTTTTGCATGGGCAAGATCCACCGCGGCGGCAATGCAATTGAGTGCGCTGCGTCCATGACTATTAATCACCGCAGAGGTTTTGTCCTCATAAATAACCGTACTCAGAGGCTTGTCGGAGTCTATTTTGATGTATGGCAAGGCATTCAGAAGCTCTTGTAACCCATCTAAACCATGTTTTTCTAGCCACAAAACCATGTTGCTTGCGTCTTCATAGTTTCCCACAAAATATTCAGAAGCCTGAAAGCAGCGCTGCAGAGCACTTTTTAACTCATTCATTGATATGTGCACGAAACGTCTCCTATTGTTTTGGTGCCAAAGGCATAAACCAATCATCATTAAATGTACCGCCGATATCCTCTAGTAAAGGGGCACCCTGATACATGGTGTTTCGAACCCACAACTTCGACCGCGGATCAAATTTACTGACACCAAAAAACGCCAGTTTTGCTCTCAATAAATGCATAGGTAAGACATTTCGGTCTAAAAGATTGCCCTGAATGTCTCCGTACATGCAACGATTCATGCTTTGAATGCGTCTTACGATGCCTCGCAATTTAGGCGCGGCGACCATGAATCTGGCCGTTGTGTGTTCGGGGTTTTCCGCCACATAGGCACACAGTTGGTCGTAACATTTACGCACCGCGTAACCGACCCCTAACGCCATCTGCTTACTTTTACCCTGCTCTTTTTCAGCATTGCCTAGTCTCGGTTCCATTTTGTCTTCGGAGCGATACCAAAAGGTTTCTTTTGCACCTTCTTTGGTAAAATCTATATCCAATGCCCAACGATAACTCTGCTCGATCACTTCTTTTAAGGTTTGCACCGGCATCACAGGGTCAAGGTCTAAAAACTCTTCTTCGCAATGATGGTCTTCCAAGTCGTCTACTAACTCTGGATAAAGCTCTAGCAAAATCGATACGAGCAACTCTTGTGTTTGCAAAGAGCAATGCGCTTCTGACCAAGACATAAGCGAATCCCAACTACTTACCTGCTGATGCTCGCTGCTTTGAAGTGCACTGAGCTCTTTTACCACTTGCAGATTATTTTGCGTTTGCCATTCGTCCTCGGTTTTGGTTTCTTGCGTGTGCTGAATACAGCGCGACAGGAGTTCTTCAAAATGACGTTGCACTCGGTGATCGATATAGCCCAAGGTTCTGACTCTTGCCAGCCCAAGTTCTCGCATGGTGATCCACTGATTAATTAACACAGGATGGTTCACTAAATAGGGCGCCATCCCTAAGCCTGTTGAATTACCAATACCAAAATAGCGCTTAATATTTACATCCATAGGCGTAAAGGTTGTGGCAGATTTATGCTGGGCGATATGCTCGGCTTGAAAGAGGCTGAAGTTGCGTATCATGAAACACACAAACATTTCCGCAGAAAAGGGTCGTTCGAAATCTGGCCAGTTATGTTTCACTTTTTCCCAATCGGCCATACCCAGTTTGCCGCTACCATACACAGCCGTGGTGCGATACAAGTAGCCAATATCGGTGATTTTCTCTATGTCAGGCTGCTTTCCAGATGCAAGTTGATCGACAACGTAATCAAAATTTCTGGCACTGCGATTGGCGCGGGATAATACAAATACTCGAGAGTCGACCCTACCCGCTTCTTGTTTTGGCACGTTCTGGCGCAGTCGCTCAAGATAAACAGAATCCACCTCGCCTTCTACCAAGGCCATGGTTAAATCCCATTTTGTCGCGATAACACGATCGTTTCTTTCATCACTGGATAAGTAATTGGAAAAAATCACGAAGCTAAACACACCATGGGACGCTTTGATCCTATACACAAAGGTACCGTACCCCTCATGATCAAGATCAACGAGACTTGCGCTTATTTGCCAGCGCTCTCGCATTATGCGTCGCACAAGAATACGCATAAAACTCAAGCGACTTTGGTGCATCGAGCCCAATCGCTCCAGATTCATTACCAAATCAGGGCTTCGAAGCGGTAACGCATTACTCCCCCTAAGCGCTGCTCGGATCGTTGCAGAGGTTGTCATGATGTGTTCCTTTTATGTGATTCATCATTGTGTCGTGACGTTTATGATGGATTTTTTAAACTCTTTTTTGTCACTATGATTTGTCTGATTATAGACAACGACCTGCATCATCCTTCAAAGAAACACACGGAATCAAATCAAAAGCACCTATCGTTTGATAAGAAACCCTTATTTTATGTATTGGTATTATAAGGTGCCCATTTTTTCGATGGTAAAATCCAGAAAGGCCTGTGCTGGAGGGGTTAACGATTTGTTTTTTAAAAGCACTATACCAAGACGACGCACCACTTGAGGCTCGGCAAGGGGAATGAAGCGCAATGTGGTGCTGTCTTGAGGAAAAGCGTACCAGGGCAAGGTCGTAATACCCAACCCTGCTTCGATCATGGCAATCAGAGAAATCATGTTGGACACATAAAATTGCGACAATCCCAATAAGGCGCTCGCATCGCTGTCTTCCAGCAATCGAGACGTCCCATTATTAATCAACCTATGGGATGTTAACTCTTCCCAGCACAAGGATGATTTCTGTGCTAACGGATGATCGATTGGACAAACAACGCCGATCTGATCCTGCCAAATAGGAATAAAATCCTTATCGCTGTGCTCTTCTTGATGAAATAAGTGGGCAATACCAAAGTCCACTTTTTGAGTCTCTACCATTTTCAGCACAGCTTCTGAATTATCATCAAAAAAGCTCACATGCAGGTCCGGTGTATGGGTAATAAATTCTTCAAGCAATTCGGGTAACACGCGACTGGCAATAGACGGAACCGAAGCAATTCGTAGGTGGCCGGCTTTGTGTTCAGACAACAACCTCATGTCTTCAGCGACCCTATCATGATGCTTAATAAGCTCTTTGGCTTTGGGTAAAAAATACAAACCAAATGGCGTCAGCTCTGCTTTGGCCGTTTTCACATTACGTTTCTCAAACAAGCTTTCACCTAACTTGGTTTCTAAATCCCTAATGGAAAGAGATATGGCAGGCTGAGTACGATGGGCTTTTTCCGCCGCCGCATGAAAGCCTTTCAACTCAGTAACCCACACAAAGTGGCGCAATTGAGTAATTTTTAAGTCTGGAAACATAATAAGAAACTCTTATCGGTTAATATTATTAATTAATTTTTGTTATGTAAAAATACCCCCTATTATTAATTCAACTTAACTTTGGAGGTCAATATGTCTGGTTCAATTTTTTGCAATTTCATCGCTGGTGAATGGGTAGAAGGAAACAAAGGCGCTGTGAACAACATCAGCCCAGCTGACAGCAAGGATATCATTGGGCTTTATGCACAAGCAGACCAAGCGCAAACCGAAGCGGCTATCAGCGCCGCCAAAGCGGGCCAGCTGGAATGGCAAAAAAGTGGTTTAGAACAGCGCTACTCTGTTCTTATGGCCATTGGCGATGAACTGATTGCCCGTAAAGATGAATTGGGTGAACTCCTAGCCAGAGAAGAAGGGAAAACCTTGGCTGAAGGTGTGGGCGAAACCTATCGCTCCGGCCAATTTTTCCACTATTACGCAGCCGAAGTGCTACGACAAATGGGAGAAACCGCCGATTCCGTTCGACCTGGTGTTGACATCGAAACCCGCAGAGAGCCCGTTGGCGTGGTTGGCATTATCACCCCCTGGAACTTCCCAACGGCCACAGGCGCGTGGAAAATCGCCCCCGCTTTGGCCTTTGGTAATGCCATTGTGTGGAAGCCAGCAAACCAAGTGCCGGCTTCAGCATGGGCATTAACAGAAATCATTTCCCGTCAAAACCTCCCTGCTGGCACCTTTAATCTGGTGATGGGTCCAGGCGCTGAAGTGGGCGATACCATGATTCACTCAAAAGGCATAAATGCGCTTACCTTTACCGGCTCCCTAGAAACCGGTCGCAAGGTCGCTGCTGCAACCGCAATGAACTTGGTGAAATGCCAACTTGAAATGGGCAGCAAAAATGCCTTGGTGGTGCTGGATGACGCGGATTTAGACAATGCTGTTGAGTGTGCCGTTGGCGGCGCTTTTGGTGGCACAGGCCAAAAATGCACCGCGTCTTCTCGTTTAATCGTTACAGAAGGCATTCATGATCGTTTCGTTGACGCCATGATTGAACGCATGAAAAAGCTTGTTGTTGGCCATCCTCTTAAAGCAGGCGTTCACATTGGTGCCGTAGCAGATGCTCGCCAGATGGAGCAAAACCTAGCCTACCTAGCGTTAGCGAAAAAAGAAGGTGGCACCCTAGCCTACGGCGGCGACACACTTAAAGAAGATACCGATGGCTTTTTTATGCAGCCGGCGTTGTTCACCAACACCACCAATCAGATGACCATTAACCGCGAAGAAGCCTTTGCTCCTATTGCTTGTGTCATCAAGGTGAAAGATTACCAAGAAGCATTAGACACCCTCAATGATACCAACTTTGGTTTAACCGGTGGCATCTGCACTACCTCATTGCATTATGCAACTGACTTCAAGCGCAACGCAAAAACAGGTTGTGTCATGATCAACTTACCAACGGCCGGCACCGACTACCATGTTCCCTTTGGTGGCCGCAAAGACTCAAGCTTTGGTCCTCGTGAACAGGGCACTTACGCCAAAGAATTCTACACCATCGTTAAAACGACCTATATTCGCGCATAAAGGAGCCGCATCATGAATCATGCCTTTCATAACGACCTGATTGTGATCGATGGTTTACAGTATTCGAACTGGAGTAGAGAAATATTCAAACAGTTGCATGAAGGTGGCGTCACCATGGTTCATGCCACCATTGTTTATCATGAGAAAACACAAGAAACGCTTAAGCGCGTTGCAGAATGGAATCGTTTATTTGAAACCAATGCGGATCTTATTATGCCGATTCGTAGCACCGACGATATTCGCTTGGCAAAGCAATTAGGCAAGGTTGGCGTTATGTTCGGCGCGCAAAACTGCTCACCTATTGAAGACGATATCGGCATGATCGAAGTCATGCGTGAGCTCAATATGATGATCATGCAGCTAACCTATAACAACCAAAGCCTGCTGGCATGCGGTTGTTATGAGGCAGAAGACAGCGGCGTTACTCGCTTTGGCAAACAAGCCATTCGTGAAATGAACCGCGTCGGCATGGTGATCGATATGAGCCACAGCGCAGAACGCAGTACGCTTGATGCCATAGAGATTTCTCAGCGCCCTATCGTTATCTCACACGCCAACCCATTAAGTTTCCACCATGCGAAACGTAATAAATCCGATACCGTACTCAAGGCCCTGGGCGAATCTGGCGGTCTGTTAGGCTTCAGTCTTTACCCTTTTCATCTGAAAAATGGCCCAGATTGCACCTTGAATGATTTTTGCGACATGGTGGCCAGCACGGCGGATTTAATGGGCATCGATCACATCGGCATTGGTACAGACCTATGCCAAGAACAACCTGTCTCCGTACTTGAATGGATGCGTAATGGAAATTGGTCAAAAGAAATGGATTATGGCGAGGGATCAAAGTCCAACGCAGACTGGCCAAAACCATTGAGTTGGTTCCGCGACAGTCGCGATTTTCCAAATATTACCAATGGGCTGCTTGATCGTGGTTTCAACAAAGATGAGGTCGCCAAAATCATGGGGCTAAATTGGTTGAACTTCCTCGATGATGCACTAAAGCCGATTCGCTAATCAATGCAATCGCATTCAAAGGCAATACGTTTCTGACTTTCAGATAAACCAACGTTTCAGGAGATAACTATGAAGAGTGCAAAAGAGGCAGATCTACCCAACAATGACGACCAAGCAAGCCGCACATCCGGCTTGCTTTATGGTGTCGACTTACCCGTTTTTTTCATCAGCGCAAGTGTCGTTTCCTTGTTTTGTATTGTCGCACTGTATGATATCAATCTGTTATCTACGTGGGTAAACAGCGCTTTTGTCACCTCAACAAAGTACTTCGGAGCCTATTGGCAGGTATTGTTGTTACTGACCTTTGTGATTGGTTTATTTCTCAGCTTTGGTAGAACCGGAAGAGTCGTTCTAGGTGGATTAAAAGCCCCTGAAATCTCTACCTTTCAGTGGATTTCTATCATCATGTGTACCCTGCTCGCCGGTGGCGGTGTGTTTTGGGCCGCAGCAGAACCAATGGCGCACTTCACGTCTCCTCCTCCGTTATTTGGCGGTGAAGCAGGAACCATAGACGCCGCCTACAATGCACTAGCGCAAAGCTTTATGCATTGGGGCTTCCTCGCTTGGGCTATTTTGGGCAGCCTGACTGGCATAGTGTATATGTATCTGCACTATGAAAAAGGCTTACCGCTAAAACCTCGTACACTTTTGTACCCTGTGTTTGGCAATCGCGTCATGACAGGGCCATTTGGTGCCATTGTCGATGCTTGCTGTGTTTTAGCCGTTGTGGCGGGAACCGTGGGGCCAATTGGCTTTCTGGGTTTACAGGTCAGTTTTGGCTTGGAAAAGCTGTTTGGTATTCAAAATGACTACTCAACTCAGCTGTTCATCTTGATTGCCCTGATTGTGATTTATACTCTTTCTGCGGTGTCTGGCGTGGCAAAAGGCATCCAGCTGATGAGTCGAATCAACGTCATTCTTGCGGTCGCACTTATGGCGTTTATTCTTTTATTTGGCCCAACCAGTTTTATTATTGATGGCTACATTCAAGGCTTTGGTCTTTATCTAGATAACTTCATTCCTATGGCTACCTTTCGTGGCGATCCAGGTTGGTTGAACTGGTGGACGGTGTTCTTCTGGGGTTGGTTCCTTGGCTACGGCCCTCTTATGGCGATGTTTGTCGCTCGTATTTCTCGTGGTCGTACCATTCGCGAAATGATTATATTGGTGTCCGTTGTTGCCCCCATCATTACCTGCTTTTGGTTCACGATTGTAGGCGGTAGTGGATTAGCCTTTGAACTAGAAAACCCAGGCGTTATTTCCGAACCCTTTACCGGCTTTAACCTACCAGCGGCGCTATTGGCCATCACAGAACAGCTACCGATGGGCTTTTTAATCTCAGTGCTATTTCTAATCCTTACCACCATTTTTGTGGCAACCACAGGCGATTCCATGACCTATGCCGTGTCTATGGTGATGACAGGAACAGATCATCCCAAAAGTTCTATTCGTGTCTTCTGGGGCATTATTATGGGAGCAATGGCGGCCATTTTAATCTCGATTGGCTCTGGCGGCATTTCCGCTTTACAGTCTTTTATCGTCATCACGGCCGTGCCGGTTTCTTTGGTCTTGTTACCTTCTTTATGGACAGCGCCACAAATAGCCAAAAAAATGGCCAACGACCAAGGTTTATAACACCTAAAAAACACCGTTAACATCAGCTTAGTACAGCGTGATGTTAACGGTTTGTAGAGTGAAACCCTGTATTTTCGGGCCATTTTTCCCACTTCAGACATTAGAGAAAACAATGATTGATGAAAAAATACTTGTCTCATTAAAAGACATTGAACAAAACACAACGCAAGCTCTAATATCCCATGGCGCAGCCCCTTGGGTGGCAGCGGAGGTCGCAAAAGCGGTCAAACAAGCGGAAGCAGAAGGCAATCTTATATGCGGTCTGTTTTATTTAGACAGCTATTGCAAACAACTGGCGTCAGGCAGAGTGAAGGGTGCTGTTGATCCCATTGTCAGTCAGCCAAAAGGCTCAGCCGTTAAAGTCGATGCGCAACTGGGCTTCGCGCAAGCCGCTTTTGCTAAAGGCTTTGATAAGGCCGTTGAGTTGGCCAAATTAAACGGCACAGCGTCGTTGGCAATTTGTCATTCGCATACCTGCACGTCTATGGGCTATTTTACCGAGCAGATCGCAAAAGCCGGCTTGATCGGCATAGGTATGACCAACGCACCTGCTTGTGTGTCGCCTCCTGGCGCATCGAAAGCCGTGCTGGGCACCAACCCAATTTCTATGGCGGTTCCATCAAAAGAAGGCGGTGTCGCGTTTAAATTTGATCAGTCAACCAGTGCGATTGCTATCGGCAAAATTCGTATTGCCGCAGCGGCAGGTGAAAAAATTCCTTTTGGTTGGGCTGTCGACAAAAACGGTGAACCGACTGACGACCCAGTCGCAGGGCTAGAAGGCTCGCTGGTTTCCGCTGGTGGCTATAAGGGTTATGGATTTGGCTTAATGGCAGAAATACTGGCCGCGGCAGTGACTGGATCCAACAATAGCGTTGACGCGCCCGCACTTAAAACCACGGAAGGTGCGCCACACGACCTTGGTCAGTTTTATTTTTTACTCGACCCCACCCTGTATTCAGGTGATGCTTTTTGGGAAAGGTTAGAAACGTTACAACAAGCGGTAAACAGCCAAGAAAATGCTCGCCTACCAGGCTCACAGCCAAAAGAAGTCACAGAGGTTTTGATCAGCAAAACCTTATGGGATTCTGTTCTTAATAACCTGTGCCCAACGTCTACCTAGGCCCACAAAGAGCCCCATCCCCTTGTCTATACACCAACAGAACACCAGTGGTGTATAGACAACTCGCTTTGAACAGCCACAAAGCCAAACGACCAAAACAGCGACAAATAAAGACAAGACTGTGCGAATAACACGCGTATCCGCACACCACAAAGCATGTTATCTTTACCTTAATTTTTGTACTGTTTTAAGGATGCCCCGTGCACAGTCAAGTCGCTGATCTTATCGAAACCCTCATTCAAGACGAACTTTCTCCTGAGTCTGTTAATAGGGCTATTTCCGAACTGACTCCTGACGATGTGGCACTGGCGCTTGAGTCCATCCCACTGACCCAACGCCGTCAGGCTTGGGAAAATATCAAACACGCCAACCGTCTCGATATTTTGGTCGAAATGCGTGGTGAGTCTCGTCAGCTGTTACTTAAAGAACTGGACGATACAGAAATCGAAGCTTTATTCACGGATGTTGACGCTGAAGACCTGCTCGAAATCACCGACTCCTTACCGGACCGTCTGGTCGATATCGCGCTCAATCAGATGGACAACAAACAGCGTGAATACTACCAACAAGGTATTGTTTACGACGACGATGTCGTCGGCCGTTGGATCGATCACGAACTGCTCATTGCGTCCCAATCCATTCGTATTTCGGAAGCCATGCGACTGTTCAAAAAGCACATTCCGGATTACACCGACATGATCTATTTGGTGAATCGCACCGGCCGCTGGGTAGGCTGTGTCAAATTCGATCAACTGTTTAAAGCTCAAGGCCACGAGCCTATCTCCAGCTTGATCGACGAAGACTGTACCTTTATTCATGCCGATTCAGATTTGACCAAAGCGGCGGAAACACTAGAGCGCTCGGCCCTTTCAGCCCTGCCGGTGGTAGACGACAACCATATTTTGCTCGGTCGCTTTCATGCCGGTCTGGCCATGGAAACCTGGCGTTTGGAACACGAAGCACAACAGATGTCGACGGCCGGTTTGAACGAAGAATCTGACTTATTCGCGCCGGTTCAACGCAGTGCTGCCACCCGTGGTATCTGGTTAGGCATCAACTTACTGACGGCTTTTCTGGCGTCGGCGTTTATCGGAATTTTTGAAGGCACTCTGCAGCAGGTCGTGGCTTTGGCCGTGTTGATGCCTGTCGTGGCTTCTATGGGCGGCATTGCCGGTAGCCAAACGCTTACCCTGATAGTACGGGGCTTGGCGCTTGGGCAAATCACCCGCAGTAACTTAAAATCTCTGCTATCAAAAGAGCTTAAAGTGGGCGGGCTCAATGGTATTTTGTGGGCGATTGTCATTGGTGTGGTTACCCTCTGGTGGTTCGAAAGCCCCATGTTGGGCGCGGTCATCGGGCTGGCCATTATTGTTAACATTATTATGGCGGCGTTGTCTGGGGTGTTGATTCCCGTGCTGCTCGACAAGCTGCGCATTGACCCAGCCTTGTCCGGCTCGGTGATTTTAACCACGGTGACCGACATTGTTGGCTTTGTGGCCTTTTTAGGCTTGGGTACTTTATTGCTCATCTGATCAAAATTACTCTTTCAGCAAAGCAGCAGTAATAACGAAACACTCTTAACATTTAATAGACAGAAATAGAGAAATCGAATGAATTGGGAAACAGTACAAGTGTATTTAGGCCTGGGCGACACCTCTATGCACTGGGTCGTTCGGGTTTTTTTGATCGTTTTAGGCACTTCAATTGTCAACTTTATTGTGACTCGTACCCTATTTCGACTTAATGAACAGCTCGAAAAAACCAAAACACCTTGGGATAATGTTCTTATTAATGCAGCAAAAAAACCCGTTGGTGCTTTTATTTGGTTAGCGGGTTTAAGCGTTGCGGCTGAAATATCAGGCAAAGAGCTCGACCCCGATTTTTCGTCGTTAATTCACTCTATTCGAGAAGTGGGCGTCATTGTTCTGCTCACTTGGTTTATTTTGCGCTGTATTTCAGAAAGTGAAAAAGCCCTAACCACTTCTAGCAAACTCGCCACTAGAATCGACTACACCACCGCCAGCGCGATCAGTAAATTGTTGCGCGCCTCTGTGGTCATCACATCGGCTTTGGTCGTTTTGCAAACAATGGGCTACAGCATTTCTGGGGTCTTGGCCTTCGGGGGGATCGGTGGTATTGCCGTAGGTTTTGCAGCGAAAGATTTGCTTGCCAATTTTTTTGGTGGGTTAATGGTGTACCTAGATAGGCCCTTTGCCATTGGCGACTGGATTCGCTCACCTGATCAAGACATCGAAGGCACGGTAGAACACATTGGCTGGCGTCAAACACGTATTCGGACTTTTCAAAAACGCCCGCTGTACGTGCCTAACTCGACTTTTTCATTAATTTCTGTGGAAAACCCATCGCGCATGACCCACAGACGCATCAATGAAACCATTGGTGTACGCTACGATGATTTCAGTTTGCTGCCGACCATTTTGGCCGACATCAAGAAAATGGTCGCCGATCACCAAGACCTAGACACAAACGAAACCTACATGGTGAATTTCAACCAGTTTGGCCCTTCGTCGTTGGACTTTTTCATCTATGTGTACACCAAAACCGTAGACTGGCGCACCTACCATAATGTGAAACAAGATGTGCTTTTCAAAGCCATGCAAATCATTGAAGCGCACGGCGCCGAAGTCGCTTTCCCAACGCACACGGTCCACATGGCAGACGACAGCCGTATGACACTGTCGCCTGAAAGATTACTCACTAAATAATTAGACCAGCAACTCAGCCAAATCGTCCATCAAGACATCGGCGCCCAATGCGGCTAGATCGATGCCTTGATGGTAACCATAAGTCACCAAGGCGCATTTGAAGCCCGCGTTTTTCGCGGCGTTGAAATCAGTGATGGAGTCGCCAACCATCAGGCATTTTTCAGGCAAGGCTTCGATAGATTCACTGCAGTACAGCAGTGGCATAGGAGACGGTTTTTTCTCTTCGAGCGTATCGCCACCAAGTAACCAGCCAAACTGTTCCGTCAGTTCAAAATGATCCAATATTGGTTTCACAAACACACTGGGCTTGTTGGTGATCAAAGCAACCGGCACACCGTTGTGTTTTAAGGCTTTTAACAAGGCTTTCACATTCGGGTATAAGGTGCTTTTGTCGGTCAAATGTGCTCGATAATGCAGCAAGAAAAGACGATACGCTTCTTCGTGCAAACCAGCATCTAAATGAGCCCATTCCAAAGCCTGATCAATCAGTTTTGTCGCTCCAAAGCCTATCCAGGTGCGCACACGTTCTTCGCCTGCTAAAGGCGCGCCCAGTTCTACCAAAAAGGCATCTACCGCCCCCGCAATGTCAGGCACACTGTCCACCAGCGTACCATCAAGGTCCAAGCACACCAGCTCAGGCCAGCCCTCAAACCAAGTCGAAAAGTAACGTGGTGTTTTCATTAGCGTACACTCGCTAATTCTTTGCGCATGGTATCGATCACCGCTTTGTAGTCGTCTTTACCAAAAATAGCGGAGCCTGCTACAAAAGTATCGGCACCGGCTCGGGCGATCTCAGCAATGTTCTTTTCACTGACGCCGCCATCCACTTCCAGACGAATATCGTAACCGCTGGCATCAATCAGAGCACGGGCTTCACGCAGTTTGTCCAATGTACTTGGAATAAAAGACTGACCGCCAAACCCTGGGTTCACCGACATCAGTAACACCATGTCGACTTTATCCATCACATGCTTCAAGTAATGCAAAGGCGTCGCTGGGTTAAACACTAGACCCGCTTTACAACCACCGTCACGAATCATCTGCAAAGAACGATCAATGTGCTCACTGGCTTCTGGGTGAAAGGTAATAATAGAAGCACCCGCCTCGATAAAGTCGCCAATCATGCGATCAACGGGCTTTACCATCAAATGCACATCAATGTCCGCCGTCACGCCATGCTTGCGCAGAGCTTTACAGACCATAGGCCCAATGGTTAGATTGGGGACATAATGATTATCCATTACATCAAAGTGAATAATATCCGCACCTGATTTTAGTACGTTGTCGACCTCTTCACCCAGTCGAGCAAAATCGGCAGACAGGATGGAAGGGGCAATGAGAAAATCATTCATATCTAACTCCAGCAGTGACACAATAAAGGCATTAAAATCAAACGTAGCCCCTATTTTACCAAGGCCTTTAATAGAAGTATTGAAAACAATGAAGAAAATTCGCCCGCTACTTTGTGCCTCTCTCGCCTTGAACTGTTTGGCTACTTCAACCATGACTTGGGCAGAAGAAGCCGGTACGGCGGTCCCTTCAACCAATGACAGCGACTCGCTTTATGCGTCCCCTCAACCCCAAAAAAGTCGTCTTGAAGCATTAACATCCTCTTTGTCTATTAGACGTCTCGACCACCAAATACAAACGTTAAACGCCGACGACACCCCTTTTCTTGCTCTTTATAAGGCCTCTGAAACCTCGTCGACCCAAGGCTGTGTGATTCTGTTGCATGGGGATAATCAACACCCAGATTGGCCCGATGCCATCGCGCCACTGCGCAATGCCTTACCCCAATACAGCTGGTGTACCTTTTCCATTGAAGTGCCCGATATTATCAAACGAGGACAAGCTATTAACACAACAGCCACGGCTGACAAAGAGGAAGGAGGAGAAGACACGGACAACGCACAAACGCCCACAGAGTTTGAACTGCCAGATCAAGCGGCGATTTTCGCCCGCATTCAGGCCACTATAGAGCAAGCTAACGCTCAAGACATGACGCAACTGATATTGTTAGGCTATCGAACCGGCGCCAGTTACGCGCTGACCTTTACGGCGCAAAACCCAGACGCTACTCGGGCATTGGCGTTAATCGATATCGATGTGCCAAAACAACAAAACACCGACCCCGTATCAGAATACGAACTGGCTCAACGCATTCGTCGCGTTAATCAGCCGGTTTTGGATTATTACGTGATGCGTTCGGGCAGCGAGCAATTTGCTACTTGGCGACAACAAGCCGCGAATCAAAGAGTGGCCGACAACGCCACTTACCTTCAATTAGACGCCTTGCCAGTTCCCTTATCGGGTGAGGAAAATAAAGCCACGCTGATTCAAACGGTACGAGGCTTTTTGAAACAACAAACAACACAAATCAATCAACGCAACACCCTTCCCAGCGTAGAAAAAGGGCTTTTTTATTGACCATATTACTTGCGGGTGTTCTTGATCAGCTCGTAAGCTGATTGGATTTCTTGAGTGCGCTCTTTGGCCAGTTCGATCATCTCGTCCGGTAATCCTTGCGCGCTGAGTTTGTCTGGGTGGTTTTTGCTCATCAGACGGCGGTAGGCTTTTTTGATGTCAGCGTCGCTCATGTCTGGCGTAACGCCCAGCGCTTCATACGCTGCTTTGAGCAGATCTTTCGACCCCATGGCATCGGCCGTAGAATAGCCTTTTCTAAAGTGCGCTTGCTGTTTCACTTGCGCATGCAAGGTTTCAAACTCGGCGACCGACACACCCAAATGGGCGCAAACGTGAGACACAAAAGATTTCTCTTCCACGCTAAAATGACCATCAGCGTAAGCCGATACTAAGAGCACTTCGATCAGGGTGCGAGTCAAGTCACCAGGGCCTACCACGGTTTTGAAATTATCCAATACGGTGGTGAGATCAAAATTGGCCGACTTCCCTTCGATGAAGAGTTTTTTCGCTTGATCTTGCGCCGCTGGCGACAACAGTAATCGCTGCATAACCGACTGCGCCAATTGAATTTCTGCTTCAGAAACTTGACCATCTGACTTGGCCAACCTTCCCATCAACAAAAACAAGGTGCGGAAAAAGGTTTCTTGTTGCTGACGAACATTAGCACGACCACGAGCACTGCCAAAAGCACCGCCCGACTGCTTTCTATCGATGAAATTACCAATTATAAAGCCAACAATGGCACCAAAAAAACCGCCTAAGATGTAGCCTAAAATGGCGCAAACAATTTTCCACATAAAGATATTTCTCCAGAATCGGTAGCCCCTGCAGGCCTGCTTAGATTATCATTTGTCGTATCACGTGGAACCGCTCGTAAAGGCAGTATCCGATTCGGACAATAATTATTGATGATAAGTATACCCTGCATGGTTAAGCATTTACGCACCTACGCCTTATTTTTTCAAAGTCTTTGCATTCTACCTGTTGCACAAGCGCAAACCAATCAATGGGACTGGACGCCACGCGCTTCCCTCTCCACAGAGCAACAATCGCAACTCAATCAATACTGCCAAGGCGCTTACCTCGATCAATGGACCTCCACCAGCACCAAAGAAACCAAACTCGAAGCCGATCTGATTTTTCGAGACAACAAGGGCGTGGTTCACCTAGAAGGTAATGCTGAAATCATCCAGCCATTGTCGACCCTCTCGGCCAACACCATAGACGGCATTCCGGATGACTACTATCGCGCCACCGGCGATGTCACCGTTCGCAGTAAAGATCAGCTTATTCGCAGTACAGACGGTTATATTTCCAACAACAGCAATCAGCCGACAGTATTTAATAACGCTAGCTTTTTAAATCATTCCTCAGGCGCTCGCGGCCAAGCCGATTTACTACTGCGCCGCCAAGATGGCGTGGTGTTTATCGAAGAAGGCTTTTTCACCACCTGTGAACCCAACGAAGAAAGCTGGGCACTGTACGGAAGCTCGATTGAACTGGACACCAATGAAGGCTTTGGTACCGCCAAACACGTGCAAATTCGCATTGCCGACGTACCTATTTTTTACTTCCCTTGGCTTAGATTCCCTCTTGATAACACCCGACAAACTGGCTTTCTTTTCCCTAGCTTTGGTTACTCTGGCTCCGATGGATTAAGCCTTTCCACACCGTTTTACTGGAACATAGCGCCAAACTACGACGCCACTTTCACGCCTCAATTAATTCAAGAAAAAGGCGCGGGGATGGATGTAGAACTTCGCCATCTGGGGTCTTACGGTGAAACCACTTACGAGCAGTCGACCTTTTTTGATGACGACGAAGGCGAACAGACCTTACTTAAATTCGCCAGTGACCAGACCTTTAACTCGCATTTCAGTGCCGGTGTTTTGTACGAAAGCAACCCCACCGAAGACCTTTATCCAGAAGCCAACAGTACCTCTATCGGTGAAAAAGACGATTACGAACGCAGCGTTTACGTCAGTGCCAATAACGGCAACCTCTTAAATAAAGTCACCTATTTAACGTACCAAACACCGGATGATGATAACGACAAGCCTTTTGAATGGTTACCACGACTGGACAGCTCCTACCAATATACTCAGTCGTTTTTTGAGTACGACATTGACGCTCAATACACGGATTTTTATGATCCAGCAGAAGACGATTTTGATGGCCAGCGCACGGTGTTAAATCAAGATATTTCGCTCGATTTTAGCAACGCATGGGGCAGTATCTCACCGGGTGTATTGGCTCAATACCGTGATTACGACATCAACAGCTACACCACAGATCCAGACAGCACTACCTCTATCAGCCATTTTTCTACCTATCTAGATTCGTCGGTCACCTTCGAGCGCAGCTTTGTTCACAACGACAGCGTTTGGCGTCAAACACTGGTGCCGAAGCTCAGCTATTTGCATTCTCCCTATGAAAATCAAGACGACATCCCTGATTTTGATGCCAGCGAGCCGACCATGACTTACTCGCAAGCCTTTAGCCATACGCGCTTTAATGGTAATGACCGAATTGGCGACACCGAGCAGGTCACCCTAGGGGTAGAAAGCCGTCTGTATGATGCAAACAATAATGAAAAATGGGCGTTTAAAGCGGGTCAAATCTATTATTTAGAAGACCGTTATGTTGATATTGATGACGACTCAAGTACAGATTCGCCCGTCGACGACGCCAACCAAAGTGATTTATTAACATCGGTCAGCTACAGCGGCAATCGTTACACACTCACCACCAACCTTAATTACAACCTAGGGGACGATGAAATCAACCTAGCGCAGTTGGTGGCGTCTATGGAGCCCGTGGACGATGTGAAAGTAAATTTGAGCTACCTGTATTCGATTAACAACACAGATTCAGACGACGACGCCAAACAAGCTAGCCTTGGCTCGGTGTTGCCGTTAAACCAAAATTGGAGCCTGTTTACCCAATACACCTACGATTTTCTACTGGAAGACTCGACCAAAGAAATCGTTGGTCTAGGGTATGAAAACTGTTGCATCAAGGTATCATTCAGCTACCAAGATTGGCTCGACGATGACGATGTCTCAGACCGAGGCATCTTTTTACAATTTACCCTACGTGGTTTAAGCACGGCTGGTACCGCAAACAGCGAATCCAGTATTGCCGACACCTATTGGAACCAAGGAAACGTTGGATACTAACCATGAAGTTGCTTTCTTTATTACCCATTTTTTTTATGGCCCTAGTGCCGTTACACACGCTTCACGCCGCGCCCGTTAAAATTGATGGCATCTCCGCCATTGTCGACTCCACTCCAATTTTAGAAAGCGACATTCAAAGCCGTTTTCAGATCGTCAAAGACCGCATTCCTGGCGGCATAATGACGGACAACGTCCATCGCCAAATTCAAAACCAAATGATCGATGAGCTACTACAAGCCAATTACGCGCGCAAAGTGGGCATGAGAGCGTCTTCGACAGAAGTGGACAACGCCATTCTTGGCGTGGCTAAAAACATGAAATTGGATCTACAGGGTCTGAAAGATGTATTGGCGAGTAAAAACATCGACTATGGCCGCTACCGCCAACAAATCGAACAAGAAATTCTCATCAACAACATCAAACGAGACATCATTCGCAAACGCATCGTGATCTCAGAACAAGAAGTAGACGACTACCTCACCTCAGACACCAGCATCACCAAAGAGAAAGACGAAATTCACCTGCGTCACTTGATTATCCGTGCCAGCAACACAGAGCAGGCTCAGGCTAGAATTCAACAAATCGCGGACACTATTCAAACGGAAGACGATTTTATTGAGCAAGCCATTGCACATTCAGACGGCTCTTTTGCCATCGAAGGCGGCGACTTGGGCTGGCGTCCAATTAACCAATTACCACCGTTGTTTGTTCGCGCCTTTGAAGGCCAAGACGGCCCTCTGATTGGCCCCTTACAAAGTAATGCCGGCATGCACTTGTTGTGGGTGATCGAAAAACGCTCTCCCAATGTCACCTTGCAGCAACAAACCAAAACTCGTCACATTCTGGTTCGCGCTAACGAAATTCGTAATCTAGAGCAAACCAAAGAATTGGCCGATGATTTATACAATCAACTGCAAAACGGTGCCGACTTTGCTCAATTGGCAAAAGAATACAGCGAAGACCAAGGCTCGACCATCCAAGGGGGTGATCTTGGCTGGGTAACACCCGGCACCATGGTGGCTGAATTTGAAAACCAAATGGATCAAACTAACCTAGGCGACATCAGCAAACCGTTTAAAACCCAGTTTGGCTGGCACATTCTGCAGGTCGAAGGCCGTCGTGAAGCAGACATCAGCGACAAAGTGAAGCGCGCCAACGCAGAACGTGCGTTAACCGCGCAAAAACAAGATTTGGTCTTGGGCAATTGGCTGGATGAATTACGCGCCGACGCCTTCATTGATATTAAGAAATAACACTTTTTATCCGTAAAAAATGAAAAAACAGCACAAAGAGGATTTCATGGTCAATCAACCGCATAAGGCTTCACCAATCATCGCGATTACTTCAGGCGAGCCTGCCGGTATTGGCCCTGACATCATTCTGAGCGCACTGAGCGAAACTCAATTTGAGGCCCGCTTGGTGGTACTCGCTGACCCACAGCTGCTGGCGGATCGCGCCCTCGCGTTGGGTATAGAGATAAACATCGCCTGCCTTGAAGAGGCGAGCCAAGTCGGCGAGCATCAGCAAGGTACTGTTTGCGTACTGCCGATTCCGCTCGCGACACCAGCAAAAGCCGGGGAACTGGATGTGGCCAACGCACCTTATGTACTCGATACTCTGCGACAAGCCGGAGAAGGCTGCATTGCAGGCCGCTTTGACGCCATTGTCACACCGCCCGTACATAAAGGGGTTTTGTGCGACACAGGCGTGCACTTTTCAGGTCATACTGAATTTTTCCAAGCACAATGTCAGTCCCCTCATGTGGTAATGATGCTGGCCACTGAGGCCATGAAAGTTGCCTTGGTTACGACTCATTTGCCTTTAAAAGACGTGTCTGACGCTATTACGGAACAAAGCATCAGTCGAGTGGTTCGAGCGCTGCATCAGGATTTACAGGCACGTTTTGGCATTGCACATCCGCGCATTTTAGTTTGTGGACTGAATCCTCACGCAGGGGAAGACGGCCATTTAGGCAAAGAAGAAATTGAGGTCATTACGCCGACGCTCGACGCCTTGCGCCAAGAAGGCCTCGATCTTATCGGCCCCTTGCCAGCCGATACCCTTTTCACACCAAAGTATTTAGACCACGCAGATTGCGCCTTGGCCATGTACCACGATCAAGGTCTACCTGTGCTAAAATATTCTGGTTTTGGTAACGCCGTTAACATTACCCTCGGCTTACCCATAATACGAACTTCTGTCGACCACGGCACAGCAATCGATTTAGCTGGCACAGGCAAAGCACACAACGGCAGCCTGAAAGTGGCCATTCAACATGCTATTAACATGGCAAATAACGCGAAAAAGTTTTCTAAATGAGCAAACCACAAGGCCATAAGGCCAGAAAAAGATTCGGTCAAAACTTCCTTCATGATCATGGTGTAATTCGTCGTATTGTGGCGTGCATTGGCCCTAAAAAAGGCCAACGCCTTGTCGAAATCGGGCCAGGTAAAGGCGCGCTCACCGAAGGCATCATCAGCGTCACTGAGCGCATGGATGTGGTGGAACTCGACCGCGATTTGATCCCTATTCTAAAAGTGAACCTATTTCGTTACCCAGACCTCACGGTTCACGAAGCCGACGCCATGAAGTTTGATTTTCGATCTTTGAAAACTGACGAGCAGTCTATTCGAGTAGTGGGCAACCTGCCTTACAACATCTCAACGCCGCTTATTTTTCACCTGTTAAGCCAAGCCGACGTTATTGAAGACATGCATTTCATGTTGCAAAAAGAAGTGGTTGACCGCTTAGCGGCGCGTCCAGGCGACAGTCTTTATGGACGTTTGAGTGTGATGGCGCAATATTACTGCGCCGTAGAATCTCTGTTTATTGTCGGGCCAGAGTCCTTTGACCCTGCGCCTAAAGTGGATTCCGCCATTGTCAGAATGACGCCTCACAAAGTCTTGCTGCATCCGGTGGACAACGTTAAAAAGCTCGAAGACATGGTTCGTGTTGGCTTTCAACAACGCCGTAAGACCTTACGCAACAACTACAAAGGAGTGCTGGACAATGACGACTTCGCGGCTTTGAGCATCGACCCGACTTTGCGCCCAGAAAGACTCGACGTGGAAGACTTCGTTCGCATCACGAATTACGTGCTTAAAAAGGAAGCTTAAATGCAAAAATACGATGTCGTCGTTTCAGTTCGTACTGAATATTTGGCCAAACAGTCAGCGCCAAACGAATCTCGCTATGTATTTGCTTACCACATATCCATCACCAACTGCGGAACAGAAGCGGCGAAATTGCAAACTCGCCACTGGGTCATTACCGATGGCAACGAACACATTCAGGAAGTGAGAGGCAACGGCGTCATCGGTGAATACCCCTACTTAACACCCGGCGAATCCTTCCATTACACCAGCGGAACTGTCATGGAAACCGTGGTAGGAAGCATGCAAGGCAGCTATCGATTTATTGCCGACGATGGTATCGAATTTGATGCACCCGTACGCCCTTTTACCTTATCTGTTCCTAACCAAGTACATTAAGGCACTCTCATGGCAACCTATGTTATTGGCGACTTACAAGGTTGCCTAACGCCGCTGATGCAGCTCTTACAAGAGATTGAATATCAGCCGGAACAGGACACTTTATGGTTCGCAGGCGACCTGATTAATCGTGGTAGCGAATCCCTAGAAACCCTGCGCTTTATCAAGTCTCTTGGGGATAAAGCCGTAGTCGTATTGGGCAATCATGATCTGCATTTGTTGGCGGTGTCCCATGGTCACGGCAAGCTGAAAAAAGGCGATACACTGGTGGATATTCTCACCGCCGCCGACCGTGATGATTTGATGGACTGGCTGTGCCACCAACCCTTGCTGCATTTCGATGCCTCTTTAAATGTGGTAATGACTCACGCAGGCATTCCTCCCTGCTGGGATCTGGTCACAGCGCAATCCTTAGCAAAAGAAGTAGAAAGCACCCTTCAATCCGACCAAGTTGATGATTTTTTTGCCAACATGTATGGTAACAAGCCGAATTTATGGAATGACGCCCTAACCGGTCAAGATCGCTTACGAGCCATTACTAACTATTTCACTCGTATGCGCTTTTGTAATCCGCACAGTCAGCTCGATCTTAAATCAAAAGAAGGCGTCAATACGGCGGCCAACGGCTACGCGCCTTGGTTTACGTACCCAACGCAATTGCCTGAACCTTGCCATGTGGTGTTTGGTCACTGGGCCGCTTTAGAAGGCATCACTCAGCAAGACAGGATACACGCATTGGACACGGGTTGCGTTTGGGGAGGAAGTCTCACGGCATTGCGCCTTGAGGACAAACAACGATTTAGTACACCTTGCACCATTAACCGGAAAGAAAAATGAC
Organism: Marinomonas vulgaris; assembly: GCF_018145875.1. Classification (GTDB taxonomy): domain Bacteria; phylum Pseudomonadota; class Gammaproteobacteria; order Pseudomonadales; family Marinomonadaceae; genus Marinomonas; species Marinomonas vulgaris. The sequence goes on from NZ_JAGSSV010000001.1 coordinate 212,876, forward strand.
CTATACTTGTATCGATATTGCAGACGCTTTACCCATCATTGAAAACAACGCCAATATAGTCGACATTCGCGACCTAACCAGCTTTCAAACCAGCCACATCACCAACGCTAAAAACCTGACCAATGACAACGTACAAGATTTTATTGATAACAACGATAAAAATCAGCCTGTGGTTGTTTGCTGCTACCACGGCAACAGCAGTAAAGGCGCAGCAGAATACCTCGCGGCTCAAGGTTTTTCTGAAGTTTATTCGCTAAATGGCGGTTTTAGCCAGTGGAGCGTTATGTTTCCAGACCAATGTGAAATGGGCTAACACAATCTCATGAACGCAGCTTATCAGGTCTATTTGGTTGGTGGTGCCGTAAGAGACAAGCTACTTGAACTGCCTGTTGTTGACCACGACTGGGTAGTCACAGGCGCCACACCAGAGCAACTGGAGCAACAAGGCTATCAACAGGTAGGAAAGCAATTTCCGGTTTTTTTACACCCAAAAACCAAAGAAGAATATGCCCTAGCTCGCAAGGAAAAAAAGCAAGGCGAAGGCTACACTGGGTTTATTTGTGATTTTTCCCCAGACATCCGTTTAGAAGAAGATCTGGCGAGACGAGATCTCACTATCAACGCCATTGCTCAAGACAGCCAAGGCCAGCTAATTGACCCTTTTCAAGGGCAACAAGATTTGCACAACCGCTGCTTGCGCCACGTGTCAGACGCCTTTGTCGAAGACCCATTACGCGTATTGCGTGTTGCTCGCTTCGCCGCACGATTTCACGCATTTGGTTTTCATATCGCACCTGAAACACTGGCCTTGATGCAGACTATTAGTGCGTCAGGGGAGCTTGCCGCACTGAGCGCAGAACGCGTCTGGAAAGAACTCGAAAAAACATTGAACACACCTTATAGCGATGTTTTCTTTCGTGTATTAAACGAAGCCAATGCCTTGCCCGTGCTGTTTCCCGGCTTCGTTTGGCTAGACGCCTCTCAGACACAGGATGAACAACTTACTCTGACGCCAGCACAGCGCTGGGCCAGATTAACTCAGCACACGCCATTAGCTACATTGAGTGCACTACACGATCATTTGCGCACCCCAAACCAGTTTAAAACGCTGGCAGAACAAGTTCGAGACTTTCTTGAACACCAACACATCCCTATGAATGCATTGCGCTGGGAAGATTGGCTTAGCCGTGTTCATGCCATAAAAAAACCTCAACCCTTTTTAATACTGGTCGAGGTTTTAAGCAAATTGACACACACAGAAATACAAGACTGGACCGCCCTGCGTAACGCCATCAGTAAAATTCAAGCGGCATCCTTGATCAAACAAGGTTTGAGCGGCGCCGAATTAGGACAAGCTATCAAGCAGTCCCGTGTCGAAGCGCTGGACGCCACTTTATCGCCCTTTATTAACTAACTCTGTATTTTTTATTAGTACATGATGGCCGATTTACGATGGATTTTTACGCCCACAGCACGAGCAGCAGGCACAGCACCGGGTTTACGCAATGTCAGCGTCACCGCATTGAGTTTAAAGTCGACAATAAGCTCATCGACCAGATTTTCTGCCAAGGTTTCGATCAATTCGAACTGACGCTCCGCACAAAAGCGCAAAATATGATTCGAGATAGCCTCATAATCGAGTGTTTTCGACAGATCATCCGTCGCGGCGGGAACGCGATTATCGTGCTCCATCTCTAAGTCAAACACTAATTCTTGTTGAATCTCTTTTTCCCAGTCGTACACACCAATCACGGCTTGGGCTTTTAAACCTTCGATAAATACTAAATCTTTCATATTAAGACGCCTTCAGTGGAGGTAATTCAGACAAAGGCCAACGACCTCGAATGGACAAATTTAGACCAGAAGACTGACCATTAAGCAGACGCTGGGCACCGGCATAGGCAATCATGGCACCATTATCAGTACAAAACTCTGGACGCGCATAGAAAACATGGGCTTGAATTTTCTTCAGCTGACTTTCCAGTTGTTCGCGCAAACGCTGATTAGCACTCACACCACCAGCAATAATAAGCTGCTTCAATCCTTCGGCTTCTAATGCGCGACGACACTTGATCACCAAGGTATCGACCACCGCGGTTTCGAACGCTAACGCGGCGTCAGCTTTGAATTGCTCATCGCAACGATTTTCATCAAGCGCGGCATGTACAGACGTCAAAAAAGCCGTTTTTAGACCACTAAAACTGAAATCCAAACCAGGGCGATCCGTCATCGGACGGGGGAATTTTAATCCCGACTTAGCGTTACCTTGCTTTGCCAATGCCGCAATCTGAGGGCCACCTGGATAAGGTAAACCGATCATCTTAGCGGCTTTATCAAAGGCCTCACCGGCGGCATCGTCTAAAGATTGCCCCAACAATTTGTACTCACCGATACCATCGACACGAACCAATTGGGTATGTCCGCCAGACACCAATAAAGCAATAAACGGCATGGCGGGCTGAGACTCTTCTAACATGGGCGCCAACAAATGACCTTCCATATGATGAACCCCAAGCGCCGGAATGCCCAACGCATAAGCCATGGCACGACCAATGGTTGCCCCTGCCATAAGCGCCCCCACTAACCCTGGGCCACTGGTAAAGGCGATAGCATCTAGGTCGGTTTTTTTCATACCCGCTTCTTCCAGCACTTCGTCGATCAAGGGTAAGGTTTTGCGTACATGATCCCGCGAGGCCAGTTCTGGTACCACGCCACCGTATTCCGCGTGCTGAGCGATCTGTGAATAAATTTTGTGCGCCAGCAGGCCCTTGTCTGTATCATAAATGGCGATGCCGGTTTCATCGCAAGAGGTTTCTAATCCCAATACTTTCATCAGAATAATCTCATCAATAATGTGCGCGCATTGTACCTTATCTGCCCTCTTCAATGCAGCGTGAAACGCCACTTGATTCCATTTACCGGCAAATCTGATTAGACAACACAAGACAAAGTGATTATAATGCGCGCGTTTTAAATGTTTAAATTAAAAGGCAGGTGATTTTTTCGTTTGGCGCATCGCTTCCATTGCAAGCAAAGATGTTGATTCAAACACCCTCTTAAAAAATGAATACCGTTACAGACGCGACAAGAGTCTGTTCAGGGTTGGGCTTAGCCCAGAAAAATCGATTCGTCATTGAATCTCACTCTGTTCAACAAAAGCGCGCTGTGAAAGCCCTGTGAATACGGGTATAGTTCACGCCGTTTTTGTGAATGCTTAAACTTTAAAAAATTAATATTGAAGGTAATAACATGCCAGCTGTAAAAGTAAAAGATAACGAACCATTTGACATCGCTCTACGTCGCTTCAAACGCTCTTGTGAAAAAGCAGGCGTTTTGGCTGAAGTTCGTCGTCGTGAATGCTACGAAAAACCAACCACTCTTCGCAAACGTGCTGCTGCTGCTGCCGTTAAACGCCACGCGAAGAAAGTATCTCGTGAGCAGAAGAAATTCCAACGTTTGTACTAGGCCGACTTGCCCATTGGCAATTTGATCTACGCAAAAGTTTGCCTAAACACCTAGATGTTTAAGCGCAGAAAAGCGGCTAGTTTATGACTAGCCGCTTTTTTTTGCGGTGCTTTTTGATAATGTACTGCCTAAACAAGATTCACCAGTCACTAAACAAGACACCCTAACAAAGACCAAAGAGGCTCTTCATGTCAGATTTAAAAAAACACATCTCAGACACCCTAAAAACCGCCATGCGTGCCAAAGAAAAACAGCGCGTTACAGTCATTCGCACCATTTTATCTGAATGTAAAAAAATCGAAGTAGACGAGCGTATTGAACTTGATGACGCCCGCGTACTAGCGGTTCTAGACAAAATGAACAAGCAACGCAAAGACTCTTACAAACAATTTATCGATGGTGGCCGTGATGACTTAGCCGCCGTCGAGCAAGAAGAAATGACCATCATCAGCGAGTTCCTACCCACACCATTGACCGACGACGAAGTAGGCGAGATCGTAAAAGCCGCTATTGCACAAACAGGCGCCAGCTCTATGCAACAAATGGGCGCAGTGATGGCCATCGTTAAACCTCAAGTGCAGGGCCGTGCCGACATGGCGCAAATCAGCAAACAAGTAAAAGCACAACTAGGTTAATACCATGGCGGGACGCATTCCTGATCAGTTTATTGACGAGCTCTTAGCTCGAACCGACCTAACCGATGTGGTTGCGTCTCGTATTAGTTTAAAAAAAACCGGGCAAAACTACAGTGCCCTGTGTCCTTTTCATAACGAAAAAAGCCCTTCCTTTAGCTTAAATCCAAACAAGCAGTTTTATTACTGTTTTGGCTGCGGTGCTGGCGGCAACGCCATTTCCTTTGTCATGGAATACGATCACCTTGATTTTGTTGACGCCATAGAAACACTGGCTAAAGACGCTGGTATGGAAGTGCCTCGCGAACAAGGTGCACCGGATCGTTATGAGCAAAATGCCGAGTTATTAAAACGCTTATCTGAGAGTTCGCAATTTTATCAGCAGCAACTCACCCAGCACCCCGATAAGAAAAAAGCCACTGATTATTTATCGAAAGATCGCGGTTTATCGGGCCAAATCGCTAAAGTATTTGGCTTGGGTTATGCGCCACCTGGCTGGGACAACTTACTCAGAGCGGTTGGCACACGGGCAGAAAGCCAAGAACAACTTTTACTGGGCGGCATGCTCATCGAAAAGAAAGACCAACAAGGTCAATATTACGATCGCTTCCGTGATCGTATTATTTTCCCTATTCGCGACTCTCGCGGTCGCGTTATTGCGTTTGGCGGTCGCGCCTTTGGCGATGAAAAGCCCAAATACCTTAATTCGCCCGAAACCCCTGTTTTCCAGAAAAGCCAAGAGCTGTATGGGCTGTTTGAAGCCAAGCAAAATACGCCGATTTTGGATCAGATTCTTGTCGTCGAAGGCTATATGGATGTCATTGTGCTTGCTCAGCATGGCATCACCAACGCCGTTGCCACATTGGGTACCTCGGTCAACAGTCAGCACATCCGTAAGCTGTTCAAATTAGTCAGTAAAGTTGTGCTCTGCTTTGATGGCGACAAAGCCGGACGCGCGGCGGCCATTCGAGGCCTTGAAGCCTCTTTGCCTGTCATGCAAGATGAAAAGCAAATTCGTTTTCTGTTTCTACCAGACGGAGAAGACCCTGATTCTTTGGTTAGAAAAGAGGGAAAAGAAGCCTTTAACCATCGCCTTGAAGACGCCTCTTCCTTGTCTCATGTTTTATTCGAACACGCTCGCAACCAAGTCACACTAGGCGATGAAGAAGGCGAAGCGCAATTCGCCCGTAATGCCATGGAAATGATACAGCAAATCCCTAATGAGCTGACGTTTCGCTCGGTGCTTATTCGTCAGCTCAGTGAACAGTCTGGTATCGACAAAGAAACCCTAAGTAACACGGTATTTAAAACTCGCCGACCAGCGCCCAGTACATCGGCTGATTCATACCCTACACCACAAGCACCCCATAATAACGATGAACACCCAAACCTAAGTCACTATGCCGATGAGCCCCCTGTTGGGGAGTATGACGATTATCAGTCGTCTGCAGAACTTCCTTCTGCTTCAACTTACCAACACGCAACGAGCAGCATTAAAAAGCCGTTTGTCAAAAAGCCTTTCTCTGGTAAAAATGGCAAATTTTACAAAGATGAGCCCGCCCCGTTACCACCTGCCGCGCCAAGCATTGGCCGCATCAAACAAGCTTCTTTATGCTTACTCCTACACCCTCATATTGCGCAAAAAATTGACCTGCCTGACCCTATCGTTAACCAAGCCAACGAAGACTTACAAGTTTTTTGCAAACTGTGGAGATACTTCGCAAAACACCCTAATAAAAACACGGGACATTTTTTAGGTGAGTCAACAGATAGCGCCACTATCGCCGCTGTTTACGCATTATTGAACCATAAAGATGCTGCAACGAAGCAAAAAATAGACAATGCACACCAAGAAGTTCTCGACATGATTTCCATGATGGAAAAAAATCTTGGTTTAAATAGCAGCATCGCACGGTTGAAAAGCAAAGGTAACGAGTCCATTAAGGATACTAGCAGTAAGCAAGAACTCAGAAACTTGATGGATTTAATTAGGCAAAAAAAACATTGATATTTGCTTAAAAATCAGTCAAAAAATAACGGATTTGGTGGATGATATTGATTAATTTTGGTATAATCCGCGGCTTGCTAAACTCCCAAATGAATTTCTAACGATAGGTTGTCGAATGCCAGACACTCAACAGTCACGTCTCAAAGAGCTGATCTCCAAGGGTAAAGAACAAGGTTACCTCACTTTTGCTGAAGTTAACGACCACCTCCCAGATGACCTTTCAGACCCGGAGCAAGTAGAAGAAATCATTGCCATGATCAATGACATGGGCATTACGGTTTCTGAAATTGCACCAGATAAAGATAACCTTCTTATGGAAGAAGGTGACTCTACCGATGAAGCAGCGGCGGAAGAAGCCGCCGCAGCGCTTGCTGCGGTAGAAGGCGATATTACTCGCACAACAGACCCTGTTCGCATGTACATGAGAGAAATGGGAACCGTTGAGCTTCTAACTCGTGCAGGTGAAATCGCCATTGCTAAACGCATTGAAGAAGGTACCCGTGAAGTCATGGCAGCAGTGTCTTACTTCCCAGGTGCGGTAGATGTATTGCTTGATGCTTATGCGAAGGTACAGGAAGAAGAAGGTCGTCTCAGTGACATATTCAGTGGTTTCATCGACGGTGATGGCGAGGAACCCATTTTTGAAGAACTCGCTGTTGAAGAACCTGTTGTTGAAGAAGATGCGCTAGACAGCGATGACGACGATGATGATTCAGACGATACCGAAGAAGAAACGGACAACGGTCCTGACCCAGAAGAAACCGCCCTTCGCTTCAACGATATTGCACGTATTTACAACGAGCTAAAAGTCTTGCTTGAGACGAGCAACCGCCAAGATCCTGCGGTGCAGAGCAAACAAGAAGAACTCAGTATCAGCTTTGCTCCAATAAAGCTTGTGCCTAAATTGTTTGATGAGCTGGTTCATCGTGTTCGTTCGCGTATGGAAAAAGTTCGCGATCAAGAACGTCTTATTATGCAAGTGTGTGTTCGTAAATCTGGCATGCCACGCACTGAGTTTTTGAAACGCTTCCCAAGCAATGAAACGAACCAAGAATGGTTGAAAGAGCAGATCGAATCTGGTGCAAGCTATTCGGCTATGTTGGAAGAGAACGAAGCTGAGTTCATGCGTAGCCAACGCAAACTGCGTGCTGTAGCCAAAGAAACCGGTCTAACCATCGCAGAATTGAAAGAGATTAACCGTCGTATTTCTATCGGTGAAACTCGAGCTCGTCGTGCCAAAAAAGAAATGGTGGAAGCCAACTTACGTTTGGTAATTTCGATTGCGAAAAAGTACACCAACCGTGGTCTGCAATTCTTGGACTTGATTCAAGAAGGCAACATCGGTTTGATGAAAGCGGTAGATAAGTTTGAATACCGCCGTGGTTACAAGTTCTCTACCTACGCTACGTGGTGGATTCGTCAGGCGATTACTCGCTCGATTGCTGACCAAGCTCGTACCATACGTATTCCTGTGCACATGATTGAAACGATCAACAAATTGAATCGTATTTCTCGTCAGATGCTACAAGAAATGGGACGCGAGGCGACGCCGGAAGAGTTAGCAGCACGCATGGACATGCCAGAGGATAAAATCCGTAAGGTATTGAAAATCGCCAAAGAGCCTATCTCAATGGAAACTCCTATCGGTGACGACGAAGACTCCCATTTGGGTGACTTTATCGAAGACGATGGTGCCGAGTCTCCAATCGACATCGCTACTATTGAAGGCTTACGTGAGTCAACGACCATGGTATTGGCAGGCTTAACCGCCCGTGAAGCCAAGGTATTGCGTATGCGTTTTGGTATCGATATGAACACGGATCACACACTTGAAGAAGTGGGTAAGCAATTTGATGTAACCCGTGAACGTATTCGCCAAATCGAAGCCAAAGCCTTGCGTAAATTGCGTCACCCAAGTCGCTCTGAGCATTTAAGAAGCTTCTTAGACGAGTAATTGTTTACTGGCTTTACTAAGAAACCGCTGCTTTGTCAGCGGTTTTTTTATGCTTAAGATTTACCTAAGCGCCATAAAAAACCTTTTTAGAACAAGCATAAGCAACAAAACTGTCATACACTCTTATTAGAGTATGGATAAAGACAGTGAGGCAAAGCTTGCTACAAAACCATAATCACTACCCTCAATTTTTCCACTACACGCTTTTTTCATCTAATCGCGATACGCCTGCTTTCGCTTGTTACACACCACGCACTTCGTTCGTTTTTTCCTTTTTCAAAAGAGTCTTCATGTTGACAACAGGAGTTATTCCCTATGAAAAAAATCTACGTTCTTGATACCAATGTTTTACTACACGACCCGCTGGCTATTTACGCTTTTGCAGAGCATAAAGTGGTCATTCCTATGACAGTGCTGGAAGAGTTGGACGTTATAAAGGACAGAAGAGACAAAGATGTCAGCCGTGAAGCTCGTGTCGCCATCAACACCATTGACAAAATTGTGGGTGACGCTTCGCCACGAGATTTGCAGGCGGGTGTTCCCATAAGCATGTTAGCCAACGAATCAGACGAAGCGGGCAACAAGCGCAGCGAAGGTACTCTGGCTATTTTTCCTGATCAACAAATTACTCTGACGGACAACATCCCCTTTTTGAACGGCAACCATGATCATGCCAACGACAACCGCATCATTAATGTTGGGCTTAGCCTACAAGCTACACATCCGCGAGCTTCTGTTTGCCTCGTCACGAAAGACATTAACATGCGAATCAAGGCAAAAGGCTCAGGGCTAGAGCGCGTAGAAGACTACCGAAAAGATCGCGTACTGGACGATTTAGACCTAATGACCAAAGGATATATTCATTTTGAAGACAGCTTTTGGTCGACCATTGATAGCGTGAACACTGAGGCACATGGTCGTCATACCGTTCATGTGATTGATAAAACGCGTTTACCCAACTTGTACTTAAATATGTTTGTCATCGACGATGAGGATTTTATCGGTTTTGTGGTGAATATAGATCAACAGCATGTGTATTTATTGGATGTAAACAAACAGCATTTAATGAATCAAAATTTCTGGGGCATTTTGCCTCGCAATTTAGAACAAGCCATGGCGTTTTATCTGCTTCGTCACGATAACTCAGACATGATGGTAATGACAGGCCCTGCCGGTTCCGGTAAAACGCTACTGGCCCTCGCCTACGGCCTTCATGTGACAATGGAAGAAAAACGCTTCAACAAAATTATTGTCGCTCGATCAACACCGCCTATGGCAGAAGACATTGGTTTTCTACCTGGCACAGAAGAAGAAAAAATGGCTCCTTGGCTGGCGGCATTTGATGATAATTTAGAGATATTGCATGGTGCTGATGAGCATTCTTTTAGCAGTATCGATTACGTTAAACAAAAAGCCAATATCCAGTTTAAGTCACTCAACTTCATGAGAGGACGCTCTTTTAATAACGCTCTTATCATCATAGATGAAGCTCAAGGGCTGACTCAGTTCCAGCTAAAATCCATCGTTACTCGAGTGGGTAGCAACTCGAAAATCATTGTCCTTGGCAATCTCGCCCAAATAGACAATAAGTACATCACCCCGCTCACCTCAGGCCTGACTTACTTGGTCGAAAAATCAAAAGACTTTAAGTATGCCAGCGTTATGCACGTTAATGGCATAGAACGCAGCCGACTTGCCGAGTTCGCAGAGGAAAACCTGTAAGGCCAGATGATCAGCATTTAGCTATTGCTTTAAGCAACAAAAAAGGGAAAGACCGAGGTCTTTCCCTTTTTGAATCTCACGTTAGCCTGCTCTACTCTATCTTGAAAATAGGTTTACTCTAGGCAACAGACTTAGCCAATTCAGTAATTTCGTCCCACTTCCCTGCTTTCACAAGGTCTGTCGGCACAATCCAAGAGCCACCAACGCACAACACGTTAGGCAATGCCAAATACTCACGGAAATTATCCGCGCCAATGCCGCCTGTTGGGCAGAATTTAATGTCTGGCAAAGGACCTCCGAATGCTTTCAAGGCTTTAACGCCGCCATTCACTTCAGCAGGGAAGAATTTAAAGCGATCGTAACCGTATTCCATGCCCAAAAGAATATCTGAAATCGTTGCCACCGCAGGCAAATAAGGCACATCGTATTCTTTACCAACAGCCAGTAAGTCTGCCGTCATACCTGGGCTAATAATAAACTGAGAGCCCGCCTCAATCGCTTGGATATATTGCGCACGGGAACATACGGTACCGGCACCAACAATCGCTTCTGGCACCTCTTTACGAAGCGCAGTAATGGCCGCTAAACCTGCCGGAGTACGCAAGGTCACTTCAAGCACAGGCACGCCACCAGCAACTAAGGCTTTGCCTAATGAAACCGCTTGCTGAACATCATCCACAACAATAACAGGAACCACTTTGGTAGCAGTCATGACCTGTTCGGCAGTATAAGAAGTCGTCATTATGTTTTCCTTTTATTGCTTAATAATCGTGCCAGTTACGGCCATCTTTAATAGGTAATGCCATTGAAGCGGCAGGGCCCCATGATCCAGAAGCGTATTCTTTTGGACGCTCGCTGGTTTGGCTCCACGCCGACATAATACCGTCGACCCATTTCCATGCAGCCTCTACTTCATCGTAGCGCATAAACAAGGTGGCATCGTTGCGCATTACGTCCAGCAACAAACGCTCGTAAGCCTCTGGGCTGCGTTTATCATTAAAGGCTTCCGTGAGACTTAAATTCAAATCCACAGGCTGAAGGTTCATGCCTTCACTGGCACCTGGTACTTTATTCATCACGGTTAACGAGATTTTTTCTTCTGGCTGCAAACGGATAATCAACTGATTGCGTTGCAACTGACGATTACTCTCATCACTGAAAATACTGTGCGGTACCGCCTTGTATTGAATTACAATTTCAGAATAACGCTGCCCCAAACGCTTACCAGTACGCAAATAAAACGGTACACCTGCCCAACGCCAATTATCAATATCGGCGCGTAATGCCACAAAGGTTTCAGTTCTGGAATTCGGGTTACTGCCTTCTTCGTCAAAGTAACCTTTTACATCTTTACCCTTGATCATGCCTTTAGCGTATTGGCCACGAACTGTCTTGGTATAAGCATTTGCTCCTGCAATAGGACGCAAGGCTTTTAATACTTTGATTTTTTCATCACGAACAGAATCGGCGTCCATACGTCCCGGTGGCTCCATGGCCACCAAACACAACAACTGGATCAAGTGATTTTGTACCATGTCACGCATGGCACCAGCATTATCGTAATAACCCCAACGCCCTTCTACACCCACAGTTTCCGATACGGTAATTTGCACGTTATCGATGTGAGCACTGTCCCAAAGAGGTTCGAACAGGGTATTACCAAAACGAATCGCCAACAGGTTTTGTACGGTTTCTTTGCCTAGATAGTGGTCAATACGAAACGCTTGCTGTTCGTTGAAGTTCTTCATTACTTCATCGTTGATGGCACGAGAAGACATCAAATCTCGACCAAGCGGCTTCTCCAAAACCACTCGCATGCGCTCGGCATTTAAGCCATGAGACGCTAACGATGAACATATTGAGCCAAATAGATCCGGTGAGGTAGCAAGGTAAAAAACCACATCGCGATTATCACCACCAATTTGATGATCGTTTAATCGGGAAAAATCGGTCTCTTGTTGAGCATCCACAGACACATAACTAAGGCGCTCTTTGAATCGTGGCCATGTTTTTTCATCGCCGACGCTAGAAGGTACAAACTCATCAAGCGCCGCACGAATTTTTTCTTGGTATTCTGCGGTGCTGACTTCTCGTCGTGATGCACCAATAATACGCGTTGTTGGAGCAAGCAAACCATCCATATCCAAATGGTACAAAGCAGGCAGAAGCTTGCGCATAGCAAGATCACCACCGCCTCCAAAAATTACAACGTCACAGGCTTTTAAACTGGCCTTCATTCTTCATTCTCCAACTAAACTAGGCTTTCGATACGAGATAAGAGGCATAACATGCACATCCCATCAGCCCTGGGTATTCTGACATCACGACAAACGTCGGAATGGGTGAAACAAACGCTTTCATACGGCCTTTGTCTTGCATGGCATCGCGAAAGCCACTTTTTAGAATTTCTTGTAAATAGCGAGGCACAATGCCCCCAGCAATATAAACACCACCACGGGATTCCACAGACAGCACCAAATCACCGATAACACGCCCTAGGAAAACAAAAAACTGCTCTAAGGTCGCTATTGCTATCGGGTCGTTACCGGCTTTAAGTGCTTCGCCAATTTCTGGTGCGCTGAGACGTTTTTCAATACCTTCTTGCCAAGCAAGTGCCTCATAAATATTTTCAAGCCCCATTCCAGATAAGACTCGCTCGGCGGACACACGATGATGACGTGCTCTTAGAAATGCCAGAATCTGGTCTTCCACTTCGTTGCACGCTGACAAATCAACGTGCCCACCTTCACCTGGTAATACAATATTCGGACCATTATCCTGAGGGACAACACAGGAAACACCTAAGCCAGTGCCTGAACCGACCACCCAAGAGGGTGCTTTAAGGTCTACCTCAGAGTGCTCACCGACCACCACAACATCGTCTGGCGTGAGAATTTCCAAGCAATGACCAACAGCGTCAAAATCATTTAACAATGCCACGGCTTTGTTTTCGCCAAAATAAGATTGTATTTCGGCTCGAGTAAACTGCCATGGATTATTCGAAAAGCGAATCACAGCTTGATTAACAGGACCTGCAATGGCTAATACGACAGCTTCAATATCTTTCATATCAACACTGCAGTCTTTTATGTAGTCTGCTGCGGCATCAAAAAAATTGCTGTAATTAGCACAAGAAAAGACTCTGACTTCTAAAGGCACGAACTGATGAAGGGGAACCAAAGCAAAGCGCGCATTAGTACCACCAAGGTCGGCAATTAAAGCATGGGACATAAAGGAACCCTATGTGATTTTTTGAAATTTTACAACAAAATACAGCTAAAAAATACCGATAGGTAAAAATTAAACCATTATGATGTAATTTAATTACATCATTATCTAAGCTTGTTTAGAAACTTAAAGACTTTTGTCGGTACAGATCGTTTTCGATTATTTTTGTATTTGTAGAGGCGTTCGTCAGCAATCTTCAGCAAGTATTTGTAGTTGCTCGGCGCGTCAGAAATGACACTAGCACCACCATAACTAATAGTAATAGGTACAAGATTAGATTTATACCTCAACGGATTCGATTGCAGGTATTCTTGAATGGATTCCGCCACCAATAAAGCTTGCTCGTAACTCTTTCCAGGCATCACAAAAATGAATTCGTCGCCGGCAAAGCGAAACGCCAAACCTTGTTTGTGCACGTATTTTAATAAGCGTTTAGCAATGTATTCTAGTACCTCATCACCACAATTGTGGCCCAAGGTGTCATTGATCGATTTGAATGCATCGCAATCAATGAAAACCACAGTCAAATCACGGTGTTGTGTTTTTGAACGTTGAAACTCTCGATCAAGCATTAACTCAAGCTGACGTCGATTAAGTAAGCCGGTCAGTGGATCTCGCGTGGCTAGGTATTCTAATTTTTCTCGTGCTGTTACATTACTTAAGCAGATAGAAATTTTTATCGCCAATTGATCCAGTAAAAAAGTGTCTTTTGTATCTGCATCGTAACGCGTGCTATCGGCATCCGCCTGACAAAATAATCCCACTAATTCGCCGTCTATGGTTAGAGGTGAAATCGCTACAGAAGACACAATATCGCGATATACGGAGGGAATAATTTCCCAGCACTGGCTAAGATTGGTGTTCAACAAAATGGTTTTATTGCTGGACTTCATTATGTCAATCATGGCGCGACGACGAGTAAACAACACTCGGTCTCGCAAGTCTGGCATTTTTTCTAGACTTTCAATCAGGTGAGATAAAGGGGCTTCGTTGATCAAATTTACCCAAACATAGGGCACATTGAAGTGCTTTTGTACTTCCTTGGTTAAGGTTGAGACAAATTGATCACAACGTCCAATCGAAAGAATACAACGCTCGATTTCAAAAAACTTACGCGCAATTTCTTCGTTATGTCTCACATTATCAATCAATTCATTAATATCATGCATGCACTCTGCCCTATCGCACCCTTGTCTCGCAGGCTCTACTCTCACAAAACGTCCACTTACTAAACAAGATAACCAACTTATGATGCACTCATAGTACGATGCTTAATCAGTTTGAGCCACACATTGAGAGCAAATTGCTCGCTATCGATGCAAATAGTTGCCTGTTTTCGTTAAGAAAAAACTCACCGTGCCGATAGATTGGTCATGGACAACATCACAGGCACTAAGATGAATATTAGAGACATTGTTGAAACTCAGGTCACCCAGAGTAGCCAAGCGGGCAAAGCGGTGTCTGGCAATGCACACTTTGCTTTGTTGATGAGTTTGTTTAGTCAGCCAGGTCCAGCGATTATAGACACACAGGATACGTTAAGCGCCCATCAACCCCATGCCCTCACGCGCCCCATGCAATTTTCACACAGCATCAGCGACAACCCAGTAGCAAACATTGCATTACTAAAAGCGCTGAGTTTAGAGCCTCTCGCTGAGGGTCCAGCTTACCAATACGATGCGGTAGAAAACTTAGAGCAACAAATTAGTCTTCGAGTCTAGTCATTCGGATAAATAGACACAGCACAGCGACCAAAGAGATCACTCCACTGCCTTGCATGATATTGTGACGCCGCTTGATAGCGCCTCCACACACTGTCAGCATGTGTTAATGAGAACTGATCGAGAAAAACCGCCATGTCTTTGCTTAAAGGCGAGCTAAGATCAGCCAATTGATTTAATAGCGGCAACACTTGATAAGCACTTTGATTGATTCGCCCCATGTAAGGTTGAATACTTTGCACGTAATGCACTTCAAACTGCTGTTTTAGATACGTCATGGGCGCACCGCACACTTGCGTGTCTAACGCCGCAACGCCTTTTCCAACCAACTCTAAATACCGCGTAAGTTGAGCCAAAGAATACAGTAGTCGCCCTGCGTACTCACTGTTCATCAGCACTTTTAAGTCCTCTTCAAACACAGAATGGGGTACTGCAGGCAGGCTCTGTACATTCAACCCAATGTCGACTAAACGCGTCAAACTGCTCAATAATTCTTGTTGTTCCGCCGTAGAGAAGGTGAGCGGGATAAACCCGTTGGATAGACTAAAAAACGCTTCACTTTCTGCGCCATTAAACACGGCGTTACCCAGTGCTTTTGGCAATTCCTCACGTTTTTGTTCTGCAACTGCAGCAAGCTCTTTAGATAACGCCGCGTCTGTTATTTCGCACGATTCAATGGCACGAATAATGTCGAGCTCATACAAAAAGCGCTGACTGTCTGGCATGACTTTACCAAGGATGCTGTTTTTCTGGCCGGCCACAAACCCCACATCGCATTGCTGCAATGATAAAAAATCTAACAAGCCGATATCAAACTGTGTGAGCGCTTGTTGTCGATAACGAGAGGTAGGCAAACTCACTGGCATCACTTTTGCTTCAGGAGTCAGTGAAAGAAGCGCAGAACGATTTAAATCTGTCAGATATTGTGACAAAACCGCTTCTGCCTTAAAACGCACATCACAACCACTCATTGCTGCGAGTATAATGCCGCACAACAGAATCCATGAGAAAAAAGGTCTTATTAACATGAACAAGCTACTCATCCAAAAACGCGAAGAACTTTCTGAAACTCGCGTTGCAAAAATGGTCTTCCCAGCCACAACCAACCATTACGACACTTTATTTGGTGGTATTGCTCTGAAATGGATGGACGAAGTGGCTTACATCGCCGCAATGCGCTTTTCCCGAAAAACCATGGTGACTATATCAACGGAACAAATAGATTTTAAACACCCTATTCCTTCCGGTATTTTAGTGGAACTCATTGCCCGCGTTGTACACGTCGGTCGCACATCTTTAAAAGTCGAAGTGAGCATCTTTTTAGAACAACTAGACAGTGACGACAGAACAAAAGCGGTGACGGGGCATTTCAACTTTGTTGCGGTGGACGATGTCACACGTAAACCTACCCCCATATTCAATGAAGAAGTTACGGCTTAAAAGCAACATCAGATTGCATTAAACACACATCATTCAAAAATAGCGACCAGTGGCGTATTTTGAAGCCACTGGTCGTGATTGATTCACTCGCTTGGCGCTATTAATTAGTGCGCTTAGCAATCTCTGCGGCTAACTCATCAAAGCTCTTTTCTGACTCAAGCTTTTGGAATAACGCCGCTTCATTTCTCATGGATGAACGCAGAATACTTTCAGCGGCTTCTTCCGCTTCTGCAGGGTTCAACCCAACAAGAACCACCAAACCGCCTGTCGGCGTTGGCATTTGTCTGATTACTTTAGAACCAATCAACTCTTGCTCTGTAACTTGTTTAGTCACCACAGTATTAACTCGATCGACCGTTTCCGCATCGCCCGCGCCTGTGGTTTCCACATACTGTTTCACCATGTTTTGCAGGTCGAGGTTCAGCACTTGCGCCAGCTCAACTCGAGCCGCCGTCGCCGCCATTTGTTTCATGTAGTTTGGACCTGCCGCTGATTTTTCACTGTAACCTACAGCCGACAAAGCCACCCCATCCATTGGTGCGCCACAGACCCAGCTTGGCGCCGGTTGGTTGGAACCATCAGCAAACACACAATCCGGAATCGCAGCAACAGGCGCAGCGGGTGTGTTCAACACTTCTTTACTACATGCCACTAAGGCGATACTTGTGACCAGTAAACTAACCAGTTTAAATTTCATCTTATTCCCTTTCGTTAAAACCCTTGTAAAAAACTATTGCGGTATAAATTTAGTGTAATGCACAGATCCTAATTAAACACAAAAAAGGGCGCTATATATAGCGCCCTTTACAATCAAATTACACGAGTCATTACTCAGTGTAAGATGCTTTTTCTTCTTCTGTCACATCTTTCATAGACAACTTGATACGGCCACGCGCATCAACATCTAATACTTTAACGATAACGTCTTGACCTTCTGAAAGGAAGTCAGTCACAGCACGGATACGCTCTTCAGCGATCTGAGAAATGTGAACCAAACCATCTTTACCTGGCAAGATATTAACGAAGGCACCAAACTCAGCAAGGCGAACCACTTTACCTTTGTAAAGTTTATCTACTTCAGCTTCTGCTGTGATTTCGTGGATTTTCAGCAAAGCGGCATCAGAAGAGGCTTTGTCAGCCGCGTAGATACGAACCGTACCGTCGTCATCAAGGTCAATAGACGCACCCGTTTGCTCAGTAATGGAACGAATCATCGCACCACCTTTGCCGATAACGTCACGGATTTTTTCAGGATCGATTTTGATTGTCGCCATAGATGGCGCATTTGGAGACACTTCAGGACGAGCATAACCAATGACCTGAGCCATTTCGCGAAGGATGTGTTTACGCGCTTCCATTGCTTGGCTTAGGGCGATATCCATGATTTCTTCATTGATACCTTCGATTTTAATGTCCATTTGCAGTGCTGTGATACCTTCTTCGGTACCCGCTACTTTAAAGTCCATATCGCCAAGGTGGTCTTCGTCACCCAAGATATCGGTTAGTACAGCAAAACCATCGTCTTCTTTGATCAGACCCATGGCAATACCAGCCACTGGTGCTTTAAGAGGAACACCTGCGTCCATCATAGACAAAGACGCGCCACATACAGACGCCATTGAGCTTGAACCATTTGATTCAGTGATCTCAGAGACGATACGAATGGTGTATGGGAATTCATCTTCAGATGGTAATACGGCTTGAACACCACGACGTGCTAGACGGCCATGACCGATTTCACGACGACCGACACCGCCCATACGACCACATTCACCGACAGAGTATGGAGGGAAGTTGTAGTGCAACATGAAGCTGTCTTTGCTTTCGCCAGCCAAACCATCAGACATTTGCGCATCACGGCTAGTACCTAGAGTACAAGTCGCAATCGCCTGAGTTTCACCACGGGTGAACAAAGCCGAACCGTGAGTTTTGCTCAACAAGCCCACTTCCACGTTGATTGGACGAACGGTTTTGTTATCACGACCATCGATACGTGGCTGACCGTCGATAACACGACGACGTACCGTACGTTTCTCAAGTTTCGCAAAAGCACCAGTTACGTCAGCTTCTGAGAATTCACCTTCTTCAGTCACTAGCGCTGCAACCGCTGCTGCACGTACTTCGCCTAGTTTCGCGTAACGAGCCATTTTTTCGCTGATACCGTACGCTTCTTCGATTTGTGCTGCGTAGCCTGTTGCTAGTGCTTCAGTTAGTGAAACATTAACCGCTTCAGCTTCCCATTCCCAACGAGGCTTAGCGCACTCAGTTGCGAACTCAGAAATTGCCGTGATAGCCGCTTGCATTTCTTTGTGTGCGTAAAGTACCGCACCTAGCATTTCGTCTTCGGTAAGCTCTTGCGCTTCAGACTCAACCATTAGGACGGCGTCTTTTGTGCCCGCAACAACCATGTCTAGCAAAGAACCGTCTAGATCAGCGTAGCTTGGGTTAAGAACGTAGCCAGACTCATCGTTGAAGCCAACACGTGCTGCACCGATAGGGCCATTGAATGGGATGCCAGAAATAGTCAAGGCAGCAGACGTTGCCAACATAGCCGCGATGTCAGCGTCTAGGTTAGTGTTAGTCGACATAACAGTACAAACAACCTGTACTTCGTTCATGAAACCTTTTGGAAACAATGGACGAATAGGACGGTCAATAAGACGAGAAGTCAGTGTTTCTTTTTCAGAAGGACGACCTTCACGTTTTAAGAAGCCACCTGGGATTTTACCAACTGCGTAAGCACGCTCTTGGTAATGAACAGATAATGGGAAAAAGTCTTGACCAGGTTTAGCTGTTTTTGCGCCAACAACGGTCGCAAGCACTTGTGCATCACCAATAGTACAAAGTACCGCACCCGTTGCTTGACGAGCAATGCGGCCGGTTTCTAGTGTTACGGTATCGTTACCGAACTGGAAAGTTTTTGTCGTAATACTCACACGTATTCCTTTTCATTTAAAAAATTCTTCTCCCAAAGACCTCTTTTAAAGCCAGTACTCATATATGTTCTTTGTGTTTCACGGTTAGCTGCGAAAAAACACATATGAAGTACAGGCTGTCCCTTGGGAGGGCAATAAAAAAGGGCCATAATGATTTATGGCCCTTCTTCAGTCTTAGCGACGTAGACCTAGTTTTTTGATCAAACTAGTGTAACGAGCTGCATCTTTACGCTTTAGGTAATCCAACAATTTACGACGTTGGTTTACCATGCGGATTAAACCGCGACGAGAATGGTGGTCATGGATATGAGCTTTAAAGTGACCTTGAAGACCTTCGATGTTCTTAGTCAACAATGCTACTTGAACTTCAGGAGAACCAGTGTCACCTTCCGCTACTTGAAACTCTTTAACCAATGCTGCTTTTGATTCTGCAGTTAATGCCATAATCTTTATCTCCGATGTAATATGCTATTTAAAAATAAAGGATAGCCGAGCATATTTTCAGTTATCCTAGATGAGCAAGTTTACCACTCTTTTTCGCAGAACTCACTGCTATTATAGAGAGAACTCACTGGTATTCACCAATCGATAAGGGCGCAGATTCGCGCCTTTTATTTGGCCTAATCCTAAAAATCGCTGGGTACCATGGTCGAACATTCTGACAACTGTCTCATTCTCCAACGGCACAGGGCTTGATACCGTACGGCCAAACATCATATTAAGCGTGTCTGCCTCAGGTAGATCCACCTTTTCGAAATGCTCCACAGCAGTATCCATAGAGATCAAGTGGGAATCTAAAGCCTCATAACCTTGCTCCGCAATGACTTCAAACTCTTCTAATGTCATCATATTTTCCGGCGAATACCCTGCCGTGGAAATCCGATGCAAAGAATAAAGATGAGCGCCACAACCGAGGGCCTCGCCTATATCCTCACCAATGGTGCGAATATAAGTGCCTTTAGAGCACTGAATATCGAGCGTTATCGTATCTTGTGTTCGCGACACCAAGGTCAAATCAGAAATAGTCACATGACGACGCTTGCGCTCAATAACAATACCTTGGCGGGCATATTCGTAGAGAGGCTTGCCTTCGTGTTTTAGTGCGGAGTACATAGGTGGGATTTGTTCTATTTCACCACGAAATCGATCTAACACGACCTCCAGTTCAGCATCACTTAATGAAGGTATCGACTCTTCGGTTAGAACATCGCCTTCACGATCACCTGTTGTGGTGCGTTTTCCCAACTGAATGCAGGTTAAATAACGCTTATCGGCATCCAATAAATATTGAGAAAACTTGGTTGCATCACCCAGACACAAGGGCAACATACCGGTTGCTAAAGGGTCAAGCGCCCCAGTGTGACCCGCTTTTGCCGCTTGATAGAGACGACGGACACGCTGTAACGCTTGATTGGAACTTAATCCTATTGGCTTATTCAGTAGAACAATACCGTCTACTGAACGCCATTTTGCCTTTGTCATACGAACCTTTTACTCGCCTTCGTTACCGTTTTTGGTCTCATCATCACGAATCGCTTCGTCAATCAGAGCCGACATGCGCGAGCCATTAACGACACTTTGGTCATAATGAAAACGCAAATGCGGCATAACACGAAGTTTCACTTCTTGTGCTAAACGACGACGCAAAAAGCCTTTCGCACTGTCCAGTGCCGCTTGGTTTTCAGCCAGCACTTCTGGCTGATCGTCTTTGCCTAAAACAGTGTAATAAATATCCGCATAGCCTAAATCTTTGGCTACACGCACTTCATTAACTGTTACCAACCCCAAACGCGGGTCTTTTACTTCAAACTGGATTAAGGACGCCAGCTCCTTTTGGAGCTGGTCACCAATCCGACTAGTACGACTAAATTCGCCTGCCATGATCTTGCCTTATTAAAGCGTACGCGCTACTTCGACGGTTTCAAAAACCTCGATCTTATCGCCTACTTTGACATCGTTGTAGTTTTTCACACCGATACCACATTCCATACCACGGCTTACCTCACTCACGGCGTCTTTAAAGCGACGCAATGACTCAAGTTCACCTTCGTAAATCACAACATCATCGCGCAATACACGAATCTGCTTGCTACGATAAACCGTGCCTTCAATTACCATACAGCCCGCAATCAAGCCAAACTTAGGTGAACGGAAGATATCACGCACTTCAGCCGTACCCTTGATGTCTTCACGAAGATCCGGTGACAACATACCAGACAAGGCGGATTTCACGTCGTCGATAATGTTATAGATGATGCTGTAGTAACGAAGGTCGATACTTTCGCGCTCAATGAACTGCTTAGCAGAGGTATCGGCACGAACGTTAAAACCAAAGATAACCGCATCAGAGGCCAAAGCCAAAGTAGCGTCGGTTTCCGTAATACCGCCTACACCGCTAGACACAACGTTCACTTTAACTTCGTCTGTGTTCATGTCTGTTAAAGACTTGATCAAGGCTTCAAGTGAACCACGTACGTCAGCTTTTAATACTACGTTTAGAGTGCGAACTTCGTCTTTGCCCATTTCAGAGAACAAGTTCTCCAATTTAGCAGAATGTTGACGAGCAAAGCGTACTTCACGGTATTTGCCTTGGCGGAAGTTAGCTACTTCACGAGCTTTACGCTCATCCGCAACGACGATGAATTCTTCACCGGCTTCTGGTGTACCATCAAGACCCAAGATCTCAACTGGAATCGAAGGACCCGCAGCATTGATCGCTTTGCCTGTTTCGTCCAACAAAGCACGAACACGACCCATTTGAAGACCGGCCAATACGATATCGCCTTTCTTCAAGGTACCGTTTTGTACAAGCAAGGTCGCAACCGAACCACGACCACGGTCAAGACGCGCTTCCACCACCACACCTTTGGCTGGTGCACTAGGAACGGCGGTCAATTCCAATACTTCTGCTTGAAGCAATAAGGCTTCCAACAGCTCATCAATACCTTCGCCCGATTTAGCCGATACGCCAACGAACTGGATGTCGCCACCCCATTCTTCTGGCACAACTTCTTGAGCAACCAATTCATTTTTAACGCGATCAATGTCCGCGCCTTCTTTGTCGATCTTCGTCATGGCAACAACCATAGGTACGCCCGCTGCACGTGCATGCTGGATCGCCTCAATGGTTTGTGGCATAACGCCGTCGTCTGCGGCACACACAAGAATCACGATATCAGTAGATTTAGCACCACGAGCACGCATGGAGGTAAACGCCGCGTGTCCAGGTGTGTCTAGGAAGCTAATCATGCCATGAGGTGTTTCTACATGGTAGGCACCAATGTGCTGGGTAATACCGCCAGACTCGCCAGCCGCAACACGTGTCGTACGAATGTAGTCAAGCAAAGAGGTTTTACCATGGTCAACGTGACCCATTACAGTTACCACAGGGGCGCGTTTGATCGCTTCACCTTGGTAGTCAATCGCTTCGATCATGTCGTTTTCAACGGCATTTTCATCGATAAACTTCACTGTATGGCCCATTTCTTCCACTACTAAGGTGGCCGTATCACGGTCAATAGTTTGGTTGATGGTCGCCATAGCACCCATTTTGAACATGATCTTGATAACTTCAGCGCCTTTCACCGCCATTTTCTCAGCAAGATCCGCTACCGTAATGCTTTCAGGTAAAGCCACTTCGTGAATCATTTTGGCTGTCGGCTTCTGGAAACCATGCTCTTGTTTAGACGGTTTCTTACCTTTACGACCAAGTTTACCGCGACGGGTAAATTCGTCTTCATCATTTACGTTAACGCGCGTATTACGTTTGTTATCTGGGTTAACACGACCACGAGGTTTGTCTTTGTCATTATCGTGTCTTGCTGGACCCTTTTTGCCTTTCGGTGCCACGGTGGATTTTTTATTATCCATTGCTGGTTGAGAGACTTTTTTAGACGCTTTAGGCTTCGGTGATTCCACGGGTTGTGCCGCTCCTGTATCGGAAACATACTGCTCCGTTTCATTGACCGCGCCAGCATCCGCTGCGGCTGCTTTCACCGCTGCTTCTTGACGCGCTTTTTCTTCAGCTTCTGCTTTCGCTTTCGCTGCCTTCTCTTCTTCTTGCTTACGCTCAGCTTCTACACGAGCCGCTTCTAACGCGGCACGCTCTTGCTCTTCTGCAAGACGCTTCGCGAGCATCTCTTCTTGTTTACGTGCTTCTTCGCTAATTTCATCGCGTTTCACGTAAGTGCGTTTTTTCTTCACAGCAACGTTAACTGTTTTACCGCCATCACCGCGAGACAAGGTGCTATTTGTCTTGCGCTGTAAGGTAATGCGTTGACTGCCTGATGCTTCTTCGCCATGTTGACGTTTTAAGTAATTCAACAATGTTTGTTTTTCTACTTCAGAAACTTCTTGGTCTGCTCTTGTTTGAGGTAAACCAGCGTCTTTCATCTGAGTTAGTAGCTTATCAACTGGTGTATCCACCACTTGAGATAGTATCTTTACGGTTTGAACTGTCATTAAGTTCCCCCTTATGTACTCAGATTTTATTCAGATTCAGCAAACCAAGGCGCACGAGCTGTCAATATTAGGCTCCCTGCACGCTCTTCTGTCATACCGTCTACTTCTAGCAATTCATCAACTGACTGTTCGGCTAAGTCTTCCATGGTGATTACGCCCATTGAAGCCAAAACAAGAGCAAGATGATTGTCCATCCCGTCCATTTCCAGTAAATCAGCGGCTGGCTTAGCGCCTTCTAGTTGCTGCTCAGCCTGAAGCGCTTGATTCAACAAGGCTTCTTTTGCTCTTGAACGAAGTTCGGTGACTAAATCTTCATCAAATCCGTCAATATCTAACATTTCTTCCATTGGGATATAGGCCACTTCTTCTAATGAAGTGAATCCCTCTTCAACCATCTGAATGGCCAGATCGTCATCAATATCCAATCCGTTCACAAAGACATCGATCCATTTTTGTGACTCTTCTTGCTGCTTAGCTTGCGCATCTTCGCTGGTCATGACATTTAATGCCCAACCAGTCAAAGCAGAAGCAAGGCGAACATTCTGGCCGTTACGACCGATCGCTTGAGCCAGGTTGTCACTCTTCACAGCAACATCCATGGAGTGAGCGTCTTCATCAATAACGATAGAATCCACTTCTGCAGGCGCCATAGCATTGATAACAAGCTGCGCAGGATTATCATCCCAAAGTACGATATCCACTCGCTCGCCATTCATTTCATTCGATACAGCTTGGACTCGTGCACCACGCATGCCCACACAAGCGCCAATCGGATCAATACGACGATCATTGGTCTTCACCGCAATTTTAGCTCGTAAACCTGGGTCACGAGAAGCACCACGAATATCGATAACCTCTTCAGAAATTTCTGGCACCTCAAGACGGAACAGCTCGATCATGAATTCAGGTGCATTACGCGAAAGAATCAATTGCGCACCACGACTGTCTTCACGAATTTCTAGCAACAGGGCACGAATTCGATCATTCATTCTGAAGCTTTCGCGAGCAATAAGCTGATCCTTTGGCAGGGTCGCTTCGGCGTTTTCACCAAGATCAATAATTAAACTATCGCGGGTGACCTTCTTCACTTGACCGTGAACTAATTTGCCCACTTTTTCAGTGTACAGAGCTACCATTTTCGCACGTTCTGCTTCACGTACTTTTTGTACAATCACTTGTTTGGCCGTTTGTGCCGCGATACGACCAAACATTTCAGACTCTACTTCTTCTTCGTAGATCTCACCGATACCAACACCAAGATTTTGCTCTTCAGAATCGTCTATGGTCAATTCCGATGCAGGTGCAGAGTAATCTTCGTCTGCAACAATATTCCATTGACGGTATGTTTTGTAATCACCAGTACGTTGGTCGATAGAAACACGAATCAACGCGTCTTCTTCAAAACGGCGCTTGGCAGCACTTGCTAAGGCAATTTCAACAGCTTCAAAAATGATTTGTTTTGGCACATCTTTTTCGTTGGAAACCGCTTCTACTACCAAAAGAATTTCTTTGCTCATCCTTTTAGCCTCTCTTTAAGGTTATTTTTAAAATTGTGGAACAACGTTTGCTTTATCAATTAAATCGATAGGCAACAAGTATTCTTCTTGGTCTACTCGAATCACAATATCTTCGCTCTCAATACCCATAAGCTGCCCTTTAAACTTTCGACGACCATCAAAAGGAACACGCAAACGCAAAGACACAATAGAACCAACGTAGGCTTGATATTGCGCCAAACTAAACAAAGGGCGATCCAAACCTGGTGACGACACTTCTAGGTTGTATTCGCCCGTAATGGGGTCTTCAACATCTAGAATAGAACTGACTTGACGGCTTACTCGAGCACAATCTTCAACGTCAATGCCTTTCTCGTCATCCGTTTCTATAAAAACACGAAGCACAGAGTCTTTACCTAATGAAAGGTACTCCATCCCCCAGAACTCAAACCCTAATCCTTCAACGACTGGTCGAATAAGTTCTTCTAAAATCGTATATTTTGCTGACAATCGTTTTCTCCGAAAACTTATTTTATAAAACGCAGAAACAAAAAACGGGCTCAAGGCCCATCTTCATTTTGAACAGTACAAGGGTACAGATAATAAAAAACCCCATATAGGGGCCTCAAACACTTGCCTCAAAACTTGAGGAAGTACCCTTCTAACGAAGGCTATTGCTCTGACACTCATTGCACATCGGTGGAAAAACCCATCTCTGCTCAATATTCCAGCATCATACACACAAAACGACATTAGTTCAAGATTGGTGCGGATGGGGGGACTCGAACCCCCACGAGCATAGCTCACCACCCCCTCAAGGTGGCGCGTCTACCAATTCCGCCACATCCGCAAATCTTTTCACTCAAATGTCAGGGCATAATCAAATCGTACACCCAACACGACAACACAAAAATCTATTCTGTTACCGGCAAATCCGATGTACTTCTCTGGTTCGTACCTAAATCTGGTAAATCAACAGAGCCATCTACTTGAGTGGCTGATGGCACGAAATCCAAAGCACCTGATACACTTTTCGCTTGTTCACTAGCAAAAAAAGCCAAACCAAAACTTGTTAAGAAGAAAACTAAAGCAAACACTGCTGTCATCTTCCCAAAAAAACTACCGCTGCCTTGACTACCAAACACAGTTTGAGAAGCACCACCACCGAAAGAAGCGCCGGCATCAGCACCTTTACCTTGCTGCAATAGAACAAGCGCAATAATAGCGATTGCCGCTAGCACATGCAAAACTAAAATAAGTGATTCCATCAATTAACCTGCTGCTTTTACTATCTCTAAAAATTCTTTTGCATCGAGTGATGCACCACCCACAAGAGCACCATCTACATCAGGCATTGCAAACAATGCTGAGCTGGTTGACGCTTTTACGCTGCCACCATACAAAATCTGTACACGCTGCGACACAGTATCTGACATTGCAGCCAAAAACGCTCTTATTGACTGGTGCACTTCTTGCGCTTGCTCTGAACTTGCCGATAAACCCGTCCCTATTGCCCAAACTGGCTCATAAGCAATCACAAGTTTATCAAAAGATTCAATTCCAATAACATCAATGACTGCTTGAAGTTGTCGCGTACACACTTCAAGCGTCTTATCTGACTCACGCTCAGATAAGGTTTCACCTATACATAACATAGGCGTTAGCCCACTATCTAAAACAGTTTTTACTTTAGTGGCAACTAAATCGTTTGTCTCAGCGTACAAAGAGCGACGCTCTGAGTGCCCCAACAAAACATATTTCACCCCAAAGTCACTTAACATAGAAGTAGAAACTTCCCCAGTATAAGCACCTTTTTCTTCTTGGCTGACATTTTGAGCAGCCAACACCAAATTACTCTCTGCAATTTTATTTGATACGGCAGAGAGGTAAGGAAATGAAGGAGCAACAACCACTTCCGAATTAGAATCTTTCATCTTTAATAAGCCATCTAACAAGACATTAATGGACTCTAAAGAGCCATTCATTTTCCAGTTACCGGCTACTATCTTTTGACGAATCATATTCTAACCCCTAAATTCGAGGCGCTCATTCTATGGAATGAGCGCTATTGTTTCAAGCATTTATTTGGCTACACTTTCAAAAGAACTTTATTCCGCAATTTTTGATGCAACAACTGCTTCCACTTCAGACACAAGATAGTCTACAAGTTCGTCTACGGTTTTATCGTCTCGACCTTCGACCATCACACGAATCAGCGGCTCGGTTCCAGAAGCTCTCAGCAATACGCGCCCCAACCCATTGAGTCGCTCGTTAGCAACAGCGATGGCTTTTTGCAACGCAGGCTCTTCATTGGGCACAAAACGCTTTGCAACACGAATATTTTTAAGCTTTTGAGGAAATTTCACCAACCCTTTCAGCAGCTCATCTAAAGACTTACCCTCTTCCACCATGGCTCTTAACACCTGAAGCGCTGCTACGATCCCATCCCCTGTCGTCGTAATAGATCGACATACAATATGACCCGATGGCTCTCCGCCTAACACCCAGCCATGTTGCATGAGTTTCTCGTTTACATAACGATCCCCTACTGCGGCACGACTAAAACCAATCCCGGTTTCTGAAAAAGCCAATTCCAGGCCAAAGTTACTCATCAGTGTGCCAACAACACCACCACTAAAGCGACCCGTCTGCATCAAATGGTTTGCAATGATATAAAGAATGTCGTCGCCATCACGAACCACGCCGTTGCGATCAACCAATATCAGCCGATCTCCATCACCATCTAACGCAATACCGATATCCGCTTCTTCAGCCAACACATTCTTGCGAAGCAGTTCAGGCTTAGTCGCGCCACTAAACTCGTTAATATTTAATCCGTCTGGGTTTACACCAATGGAGATAACTTCTGCACCGAGCTCTGAAAACACACGAGGCGCAACGTGGTAAGTCGCCCCATCGGCACAGTCAACGACTATCTTTAAGCCACTTAACTGCAAACCAATGGGAAACGTGCCTTTACAATACTCGATGTAACGCCCTGCAGCGTCATCAATGCGGCGAGCTCGGCCAATTCGATCCGAATCAACAACAACCATTGGTTGCTCTAAAAAATACTCAATGCGCTCTTCTAGTTCATCTGAAATCTTGCCGCCTTCTGCAGAGAAAAACTTAATGCCGTTATCAGTATAAGGGTTATGAGAGGCACTAATGACAATACCTGCGCTAGCTCTAAAAGTACGAGTTAAGTACGCGATGGCAGGCGTAGGCATGGGGCCAACCAGTCGAACATCCGCACCTGCCGCCACAATACCGGACTCCAATGCGGATTCGAACATATATCCCGATACTCGAGTATCTTTGCCTATAAGGATCTTTTTATCGCGTTCTTTAAACACTTGCCCGGCAGCCCAGCCCAGTTTAAGCATAAACTCTGGTGTTATCGGGGTCGTTCCCACTTTTCCACGAATTCCATCTGTACCAAAATATTTACGCATTAACCCTCTCTCTCAATCCGATACATGAGCTCAAGCATCTCTACATGAGACTTCACATCATGCACTCTAAAAATTCGTGCGCCTTTAGCATAAGTAGCTGCATTTGCGCCCATTGTGCCGTACAACCTTTCACTTACCGGTGCGTTCAACACATCGCCAATCATGGTCTTGCGGGAGACACCAATCAACACCTCAAAACCTAAATCGCGAAAATGACGAGTGTGTTTCAAAAGACTTAAATTATGAGCTAACGTTTTTCCAAAACCGATGCCTGGGTCCAGCAAAATAGCGGATCTGTCTATACCGACAGACTCACAAGCAGACACGCGAGACAACAAGTAATTCGTCACCTCATCCACCACAGACACATAATCTGGTTGATGCTGCATGGTTTGTGGGGCGCCTTTCATGTGCATCAGACAAACCGGCAAATTAGTCATAGCAGCCGCTTGCAAAGCACCCTCGCGCTCAAGCGCACGAACATCGTTTATCAATCCAGCACCCAATTTAGCACCTTGTGTCATAACATCTGCTGTACTGGTATCGATCGAAACAATAATATCAAAACGCTGCTTTATGGCTTCAATAACAGGAAGGACGCGATCAAGCTCTTGCTGAACACTGACTGGCTGAGCACCTGGGCGAGTAGACTCTCCACCAACATCTATAATGCTAGCACCTTCGCCAATCATTTTTTCGGTTTGAAAAAGAGACGCCTCTAGAGACGAAAAAGACCCGCCATCTGAAAACGAGTCTGGAGTGACATTCAATATCCCCATCACTTGGGGGCGGGACAAGTCGAGCGACTTGTCCCCAAACAACATTAAGGACATAAAATAACAGAATCCTATTTTTTGTTATTCGCTAACCGGTTTAGCGGCTGGCTCCACACCTTCACCTGCGTCAGTCGCATCTACAACCACTTCCGCGTCTGCGTCATCCGATTTAGGTGCATTACCTTTATCAGACCAACCTTCAGGTGGAGACGGTTTTTTGCCATCCATAATTTCTTTAATTTGCTTGGCATCAATCGTTTCGTATTGCATCAGGGCTTCAGCCATAACATCTAACTTAGATCGGTTATCCTCAAGAATCTGAGTCGCTGTTTTGTAGCATCGTGTAATGATGTCTTGAACTTCAGAATCAATAGTTTTACCAGTTTCAGGTGAGAAATAGTTAGCTTTACTTCCCGTAGGACCAGAAATATAGCTACCACTGTTGTCGTCTTCTTCGTAAGCAAACGGCCCAAGTTTTTCAGACAAGCCCCATTTGGTCACCATGTTACGAGCAATACTGGTCGCACGTTCAATATCATTGGATGCACCGGTAGATACCCCATCAAAGCCATGTATTAACTCTTCTGCGATACGACCACCATACAAACTACATACCTGACTTTCTAAGCCAATCTTACTAACACTGTATTTGTCCTCTTCAGGCAAATACATGGTCACACCCAGAGCACGTCCACGAGGGATAATCGATACCTTATAAACAGGGTCATGTTCTGGCACTAAATAACCAATAATGGTATGACCGGCTTCATGATAAGCGGTATTGAGCTTCTCTTTTTCGCTCATTACCATGGTCTTGCGTTCCGCACCCATGAGGATTTTGTCTTTCGCCAACTCAAGCAATTCCATGTTCACCAAACGACGATTAGAGCGAGCAGCAAACAACGCCGCTTCGTTAATCAAGTTTGCTAAATCCGCACCAGAGAAACCTGGCGTACCACGAGCAATGTTTTTTGGCTCAACATCGTCATCACAAGGTACTTTGCGCAAATGCACTTTAAGAATCTGTTCACGACCACGAATATCAGGCAAACCTACTTGCACCTGACGGTCAAAGCGACCAGGACGCAATAATGCAGGGTCTAATACGTCAGGACGGTTAGTCGCCGCAATAACGATAATACCTTCATTGCCTTCAAAGCCATCCATTTCAACCAATAATTGGTTCAACGTCTGTTCGCGCTCATCGTTACCGCCGCCCATACCGGAACCACGATTACGACCTACCGCATCGATCTCATCGATAAAAATGATGCAAGGTGCATGTTTTTTCGCCTGCTCGAACATATCACGAACACGAGACGCACCCACACCCACAAACATTTCCACAAAATCAGAACCAGAAATGGTGAAGAATGGTACCTTCGCTTCGCCAGCAATGGCTTTTGCCAACAAGGTTTTACCTGTACCTGGAGGACCGCACATCAAGATACCACGAGGAATCTTACCACCTAAGCGCTGAAACTTACTTGGCTCTCTAAGGAAATCAACCAGCTCTTCTGTATCTTCTTTTGCTTCATCACAACCAGCTACATCAGCAAAAGTTGTTTTAATCTGGTCTTCAGGTAACAAACGCGCTTTGGATTTACCAAAGGACATAGGGCCGCCTTTACCACCGCCACCACCTTGCATTTGACGCATGAAAAACATGAAAATGGCAAGAATAAGAAGGATAGGAAAACTAGCAACCAGCAACTGTGTCCAAATGCTTTGCTGTTCAGGCATACGGCCTTCAACAACGACATTGTTGCTTAGCAAGTCGTCCATAATTTTTGGATCAGCCGCCGCAGGACGAACGGTTTCAAACGTATCACCACCAGTACGACTACCACTAATGGTATAGCCATCTACGATAACTTTCGCTATACGACCATCCTGCACTTCTTTCACAAATTCGGAATAAGAAATCCGATTTGTATCAGGCGCAGTGTTAAAGTTATTGAACACGGTTAGCAGCACAGCAGCAATGACCAACCACAACAGTATATTTTTCAGCATATCGTTCAAGAGCACACCTCTTAACGGTTATTTAAAATGTTACTGGCTATCATACCAGAACACGTCCTATTAACCTTTGTATTGTCTTCCTAATAAGTAAACTTCACGACTTCTTGCTCGTGATGCATCTGGTTTACGCGTAATCACTGACCCAAACTGGGCTCTCATGGTTTTAAGGTACTCTTCAAAACCCTCCCCTTGAAACACTTTCACCAAAAAATTTCCACCTGGACGCAACACTTGTGCTGCCATATCCAAAGCAAGCTCTACCAGATACATGGCTTGTGGCTGATCAGAAGAACTGTTACCACTCATATTGGGGGCCATATCTGAAATTACAAGATCTGCTTTCTCTTCGCCAATTTCAGCTAAAATAGCTTCGTACACATCTTGCTCTGTAAAGTCACCCTGAACAAAACTGACGCCTGGTAGAGGCGCCATTTCCAAAATATCTGAAGCGACAATCGTACCTTTGTCACCGACCAGTTTCGCCGCGACCTGAGACCAACCACCTGGCGCAGCACCTAAGTCTACAATACGCATAGCAGGACGAAACAGTTTATCCTTTTCATTGATCTCGATAAGCTTGTAACTGGCTCGGGATCGGTAACCATCTTGTTGGGATTTTTTGACATACGGATCGTCAAAATGTTCCTTCATCCAATTATTACTACTTTTTGATCTTGCCACGTTTTCATCATACCTAAATCAGTCAATATTCCGCTATAATATCGCTTAACCTCTTAAGCCTCCAATAAAGAGGGTCAACTAATATGAGAAAATTTAACTATGAGCCTTACAAACGCCCAAAAAAAGCAGTATCGCCTAATCGGACACGCACTTAATCCAGTCGTTATGATTGCGGGCAATGGATTAACAGAAACCGTGCAGGTCGAAATAGACCGAGCTCTTGAAGATCACGAATTGATCAAGGTGCGTATTAGCATCATGGATCGTGACGTTCGCACTGCGCTTATTGCTGAAATCAGCAAAATCATGAAATGTGAAACCGTGCAAACCATTGGTAAAGTAGCGCTTTTTTATCGTGCGGCGTTAGAACCCAACCCAAAACTGTCTAATTTACTTCGCTAAGCCGTACATCAGCCATCGGCACAAAAACGAAACAGCATGATGAGATAGTCTTTTTTGATTAAAAAACAGACTATCTCTAAATTCTTAAGCAGATCAGCCGATACCTTAAAAAGCCCATTTTAAGGAGTCGTAATCATGATTTTTGTCGAGGCGATTAATAAAACCATTACCCAGCCTAATGGGAAAAAATGGCTAACTAAAAATAAATATCGCCCAGCTGGCCACCATCAAGACTCGGTTGAGCTCAGCTCTGCCGCCCATGAAGTGAAAGAAATATTTCTTGATAGCGAAGAAAGCACTCCCTTAACCGCTTCATCTAGTATTTTTGCAAATCTGGTCGAGCACGTGCTTAGTCATGTTTTTAACGACAGCCTACACCTTCATTCTCCTGAAGAACTGATGTTAGATCAGAAAAGCTGGGCTTTATTTCTACAAGTCCCTCCTTCTAATGAAACCAACAACAAGTCACCAAGCTACCTGACACCGGAAGGATATAAGCCGCCTATATCTAAGCAGCTTATTTTTCACATTCCAGTGAAGCCTTTTTACGGCAACACATTAGACATGACCTTGTTAATGTCATCCCACAACGGCTCCCCTAAACCACCCGAGTTCTTTGCGACCCACCCCAAAGAAACCACACTGCCCATTTTACGAACGCCATATTCTCCAGAATTTCTTGCCCAGCAAACCAGTCATTTTCATATTTTTCTCGACCAAGATGGAGAGCCCGACCAATTATCTCCCCTTTATAGTCATGTAAACCAAAGTCGACTCACCGAACAAAATACATCCCCTAATATCACAGGTCTGAGAGTGTGGCGTGCCAAAAAAAATATTCTTACCCCGGCGGTATTAGGTGATAACCGCATTGGCTTATTATTTGTTGGTCACTATTCCCCTTTAACGGGCAACACCATCAGCGAGGAAACTCGCTCAAGGCAAGCCAACAACCTTTACACCAAAGCCTAAAACCATCTGGCCAAATTCTTATTACTAAAAGTAAAGATTTCTTTCAGTTTTCATGGGCATAAAAAAAGCCTCTCACCATCACTGGTGAAAGGCTTTTATTGTCTGAAATTGCTTAACAAGAAAATTAGATGCTAAAGCTCGCACCACAACCACAGGTTGAAGTGGCGTTAGGGTTTTGCACCACAAAACGAGAGCCTTCTAGATTCTCTTTGTAATCCACCTCTGAACCTACAAGGTACTGAAAGCTCAACGGATCGACAACCAAGGTCACACCATTGCGCTTTACTTCCGTATCGTCTTCTTGATGTTCTTCGTCAAATGTAAAACCGTATTGGAAGCCGGAGCAACCACCACCGGTTACATAAACACGTAACATCAACCGATCGTTTTCTTCTTCTTCGATCAAAGATTGCAGCTTTGCTGCTGCCGCATCGGTAAACTCAATAGGATCAATCGATTCAACCATACTCATTTCAACACCAATAAACTATTTTAATAGATGGATTATCTGCTTATCCTAGTATTTTAGTCAAGTATTGATCAATGCTCACGAGTAGAACGGAAGCGAACCTGAGGCCACTTTTCTTCCGCCATCATTAAATTTACTCGCGTTGGCGCCAGATACGTTAAATGACCGCCGCCATCAATGGCCAAATTATCGCGGCATTTATTTTTGAATTCTTCAAACTTCTTAGGGTCGTCACACTCTACCCAACGAGCTGTGTTCACATTGACAGGCTCATAAATGCATTCCACCTTGTATTCGTCTTTCAAGCGGTACGCGACCACTTCGTACTGCAATTGCCCCACCGCGCCTACAATGAGTTCATTGTTACGCTGCGGCATAAACAGCTGAGTAGAGCCTTCTTCTGACAATTGCTGAAGGCCTTTTTGTAGCGCCTTCATCTTCATCGGATCTTTTAAACGTACGCGACGGAACAGCTCTGGGGCGAAGTGAGGAATACCGGTAAATTTTAGCTCTTCGCCCTCAGTGAAGGTGTCGCCGATCTGAATCGTACCGTGGTTGTGCAAACCGATGATATCGCCAGAAAACGCTTCTTCTACACCTTCTCGGTCACCCGCCGTAAAAGACACAGCATCCGTTACCTTAATATCTTTTCCAAGACGACAATGACGCATCTTCATGCCACGTCGATAAGTGCCTGAACAAACACGCATAAAGGCAATACGGTCACGGTGTTTTGGGTCCATATTGGCTTGAATTTTAAACACAAAGCCAGAAAACTTCTCTTCTAAAGCGGAGACTTTGCGGCCGTTAGTATCACGATCAATCGGAGACGGCGCCCATTCAACGAACCCATCCAGCATTTCTCGAACACCAAAGTTAGACAAAGCCGTACCAAAAAATACCGGCGTTAGCTGCCCCTCAAGGTAAGCCTCTAATTCGAACTCATGACTCGCACCGCGCACTAACTCTATCTCGTCGACATAGGCTTCCCAGTCATCACCCAGCAAGGCTTTGGCTTCATCTGAATGCAAACCTTCGATACGAACATCGTCCATCAAGGTATGCCCTCGACCCCGAACAAACACATGAATGGTGTCTGTATACAGGTTGTAAACGCCTTTAAAAAAGTCGCTCATGCCAATTGGCCAAGTAATCGGTGCCGCTGCAATTTTCAGCACACTTTCCACTTCGTCTAACAAATCGATTGGATCACGAATATCGCGGTCCATTTTGTTAATAAACGTCAAAATCGGCGTGTCGCGAAGACGACAGACATCCATCAACTTAATGGTTCGATCCTCTACCCCTTTGGCACCATCAATAATCATCAACACGGAATCGACAGCGGTCAGCGTACGGTAAGTATCTTCCGAGAAATCTTCGTGCCCAGGGGTATCCAGCAAATTAACCATACGGTCTTTGTAGGGAAACTGCATCACCGAAGAGGTGATCGAGATACCACGCTGCTGCTCCATTGCCATCCAGTCGGATGTGGCATGCTTATCACCCTTGCGCCCTTTAACAGAACCTGCGGTTTGAATGAGCTGCCCGAGTAATAGTAGCTTTTCGGTAATGGTGGTTTTACCGGCATCTGGGTGCGAGATGATAGCAAAGGTGCGTCGAGTGTTGATTTCGTTGATAAATTCTTGGTTTGCCATGTATAAGTTCTTTTAGTTTGTACTCGGATCTGTACACTTTTTTGGAAGCACTTTGTAAAATCAGTTCTTCGTGGGGTGTTGTCCGTCGTGTGAATTATAATCGGCGACTATTCTCGCTGATCTCAAGGTTATACACAATCACAGATACACCAACGACTGAAACAAGACGAAAACACCCTAGTCTAAAGCACCTTTCAAGCGTAAAAACTGAGACCATTAACCTTTGGCTTGCAACAGTAAACACACCATGATCAAAACAATGCCAATCCAGCCAAGTACTGGAATAAACTCCCCCACGACAATCACAGCCAATGCGGCTGCCACCACAGGTTCAAATAAAGTCAGAACGTTGGCATTACTGGCTTTGACATAGCGCAGGCCAAAACCAAAAGCGATGTAACCCAAGCACATAGGAACTAATGCCATGTAGCTGACTACCAAGATATTAGTAACAGAAGAAAACAAGTTATCGCCGGTGAAAACCAAAGTCGGTAACAGCAACATCGCTCCCAAGCCAAAAATAATACCCATGGCGCTTTGCGAACGCACACCGTCGCTGATCATGGCTTTTGCTCCCCACGAATAGCCAGCATACGTTAGCCCTGCGAGCAGCCCCAACATAACCCCCACTTCTCTAGAATTTAATGTTGTATGAGCTTCTGCAGAAGGTTCACTGAACACCAGTAGCGCAATACCAATGAGCCCAATAACCAAACTCATTAACCAACGCCGAGAAACCATATTATGTTTGCTAAATAGACACTCTAATAGCACTGAAAAAAATGGCGCTGAAGCGATGGAAATCACCGTACCTATGGCCACGCCGGCCAATTGCATCGACGAATAAAATGTCAAGGGGTAAATAGCAAGCGCCAAGGCACTTAACACAATATTGGCTTTATGTTGGCGCAAACGACAAACATCCAGCCCAAAGTGCCTAACAGCCAAGCAGGCTTGAATCACACCACCAACGCCCATAGAAAAAGCACCGATGGCCAAAGGACTAATGTTTGGCGCAAAACTCGCAACCGTACCCGTGGTTCCCCATAGAACAGCGGCAAACAAGATAGACAAACTGCCATATTGATATTGTGTTAATTGAAACATCGCCATAATAACCTTACTGTTCATGTACACTCGATGAAAAACTCTAGTCAAATAATAACTAACAAAAGAGTAGGAGTATTTGCAGAAAAGACGTAAAAACAGTCTGGACAGACGATTTAAGTCAAGCTCTTGAAAAAGCCCGTGGGGAAACACCAAAATACAAAGAAAAACGACGACTAAACGCGGATAAATCGGTATAACCGACTTTTTCAGCAATTAAAACAACAGGCCAGTCAGTGTGCGTGAGTAAAGCCTTCGCCTTCTCCATACGTTGTTGAATAATATATTGATAAACACTCAAGCCTACACATTCTTTAAAGCGCTTTTTAAACTGTGTAGGGCCCAAAAAAGCCGCGGCTGCAAGCACTTCAATACTGAGCGATTGATCAAGTTGCTCTGAGATAATTGTCTGCGCAGAACGAATACGAGAGTCCAGTGCTCCTGTTGTGTCTTGCTGCTCTAGCAACTGATAAAACATAGTAGCTACTAAAAACTCGAGACCGCTATCAACTTGATGTTCAAGTTGTTTCTCAACAAAATATAGAAAGCTCAATAAAGGCGGGGATACCGTAAAAACAAAAGACGTTGTTTTTACTAAATGCATAGGCAGCGCATTCATATCAGCAACAATAAAACGCGCCGCCTCATCGGCTTTAAAAACATGAGTGACACCCGCTGGAATCACCACACACTCTCCCACCATTACCCGATTCAGGTGTTCACCCATATGAATGCTGCCTTTTACCGGCAAAACCAATTGATGGTAAGCATCATGAGCATGGCGATTCAGCTGCTTGGAGTAAGCACGGATACTCAAATTAATTGTCATAATGGCGCTATAATCATGATAAATAAGCAGGTTATCACATGCGCTTTCGATAAGCCGTCTAAGTTACACCGACTTAGTCACACCACCATCCACGCGAAGGCTTTGCCCAGTAATATACGCCGCATCATCTGATAATAGAAAAGCTATTGTATTAGCAATTTCATCAGACTTACCATAACGCCCCATAGGCACCATATCACGGCGCGCTTCTAGCTCAGGTAAACTGTCAATCCAACCTGGCAACACGTTATTCATACGAACATTATTTACCGAATAATCATCGACAAAAATCTTCATAAAACTGGCCAATCCCGCACGAAAGACGGTGGATGTCGGGAAAGTAGCCGTCGGCTCATTCACCCAAGCCGTGGAAATATTCACGATACTGCCGCCACCTTGAGCAACCATAATAGGTGCGACAAGTCGAATGGGGCGAATAGCACTAAGCAAATACACTTCCATACCGAGGTGCCAATCCTCATCGGTGATGTCCAATATTGGGGATCTAGGGCCATGTCCGGCGGAATTAACAAGCGCATCAATTCGCCCCCATTTCTCCATGGTCAAATCAACTAAACGCTGTATATCATTCTCAGATTGGTTAGAGCCGGTCACACCGATCCCGCCTAACTCGTTCGCTAACGCCTCCCCCTTTCCAGACGAAGAAAGAATCGCAACATGATACCCTTCTTTTGCTAATTTGCGCGCCGCAGCGGCTCCCATTCCGGAACCACCAGCCATAATCAATGCTACTTTTTGACTTGTCATACTCTGATCTCCTATGTGTTGGAAAATCAGTATGGCGCATAGACAACCAAATTTCGCGCGATAAAAACACTTGAACAGTGTAGAAAAACTACACCCTAAATAGCAAAAGTACTAGGCAAATCATGGTCATTCAGACAACAACAAAAATAAAAGTGTGCTTGAAAGCAGTACAAAAGAGTGGATAAGTAAAAGGAGAATGGTACGCCCGAGAGGATTTGAACCTCCGGCCTTCGCCTCCGGAGGGCGACGCTCTATCCAGCTGAGCTACGGGCGCATGTGATATCACAATATAAGTCTGGAACGACTTAAGGTGCGTATTCTAAAGGAAATCACTCAGGATTCCAGTGCTTAATGACACAAAGCATTAGATAATGGTGTTTTTCTTTTACGGGCAAGGTGAGTTATAGAGCACTGTGCCAGTTCACTTTCTTTTGGTTTGGAGTATGGGATGTTTTTTGCGGCGACGCGTTTAAAAAAAGTAGTTCTTGGATTATTTGCTTTCACGCTGCTAACTCTTAGCAACATGGCCAATGCCGAGCGCTCCGGTGAAAAAATATTTTACACTTACTGTGTGGCATGTCACATGAGCGGTGTAGCTGGCGCACCAAAATTAGGCAGCCGTGCCGATTGGCAACCTCATGTGGATAAAAGTATGGAAACCTTACTTAAAAATTCGATCAGCGGCATCAAGGCGATGCCACCACGGGGCATGTGTTCTAATTGTACTGACGAGGAAATGCAAAGCACCATTCAATTTATGATCGACAGCACCAAATAATCCGTTTATTAAACTGGCTAACCATTCAACATAGCTTTGAGTGCCGATAACGACGCCTGCCCGCGCTCTTTTTTGGCACTTTCTCCTTCATCGCCACGCCCTTCCCAAACCAAGTCTTCCTCTGGCAATTCGTCTAAAAAGCGACTCGGTAAACAGTCAATCTCCTCACCGTATTGGCGACGTTTTGCTGCCATGGTAATGCACAAGGTTTTTTTCGCACGAGTAATGCCCACATACGCCAGTCGGCGCTCTTCTTCAATGTCGTCATTTTCGATGCTATTGCGATGGGGTAACAACTCTTCTTCACAGCCCAACAAAAACACATGGGGGTATTCAAGCCCTTTAGAAGCATGAAGCGTCAGCAGCTGCACCTTATCTTCGTCTTCCTCTTCTTCCTGACGCTCTAACATATCGATCAATAGCAACTTGCTAATCGCCTGATCTAACCCGGCGGTTTCATCGTCTTCCCACGCCGATTCCATCATGCGCTGGATCGAATCTAACAAAAATCGCACGTTTTCAATACGACGATCGCCCGCTTTAGAGGAGGAAGTTTGTTCTTGAATCCAGCCATAATAATCCATGTCATGAATCATTTGTTCAATCACAGGCACAGGCGACGCCCCTTCTAGGCGCTGTCGCAAAGTGGACATCCAATGTTCAAACTCTCGTAAACTTTTCAGTGAGCGACCAGATACTGTTTCATCTAGCTCTTGATAGCCCGAAGCTTCAAACAAGCTGATACCACGTTCTGTGGCTAAATTCCCGACCTTTTCCAAAGTCGCAGGGCCAATTTCACGACGGGGCAAATTCACAATGCGCAAAAACGCATTATCGTCCGATGGGTTCACCAAAAGACGCAAATAGCTCATCAAATCTTTGATTTCTGCTCGAGCAAAAAACGACGTGCCACCGTTCATCTTGTAGGGGATACGGTACGCTTGCAGCTTGATTTCCAACAATCGTGCCTGATGGTTACCGCGGTATAAAATGGCAAAATCTCGGTAAGGAATCTCATGACGCAAATGACGGGACTGAATCTCGGCGGCCACTCGTTCTGACTCGGCGTCTTCGTTGCGCGTCACCATAATACGAATCGGATCGCCCACTTCGTGGTCACTCCACAAGGCTTTATCGTGAATGTGGGGGTTATTGGCAATGAGCGTATTGGCGGCTTTTAATATGGTTTTGGTGGAACGGTAATTTTGCTCCAATTTGACTAACTTGAGCGTCGGATAATCCACCGACAGACGCTCTAAATTCTCAGGGCGCGCACCACGCCACGCATAAATAGACTGATCATCGTCCCCCACTAAGGTAAAGCAACAACGAAAACCCGCCAACAGGCGAATTAGTTCGTACTGGCTGGCGTTGGTGTCTTGGCACTCGTCCACCAGCAAATAACGCACTTTTTTCTGCCAGCGATCACGCAATTCTTGATCCGCCATCAACAAGCTCACTGGCAATAAAATCAGATCGTCAAAGTCCACCGCATTATAAGCGCGTAAATAACGCTGATATTGCACATACACCTGCGCCGCCAGCAAAAACTCTTCCGTATCGGCATTGGTCATAGCTTCTTGGGGCGTGGTCAGATCGTTCTTCCAGTTCGAAATCGTATGCTGACAATAAGCCGCAGAATCCATTTGACCGTTGAATTCTTTGTCTAAAATTTCTTTTACCAAGCTCAAGGAGTCTTGCGCATCAAACAGCGTGAAGCCTTCTTTTAAGCCAGCGCGACGAAACTCTTTACGCAAAATTCGCAAGCCTAAATTATGAAAAGTTGAAATACTCAAACCGCGGCTTTCCGACTTAGACAGCATGCCTACTACCCGCTCTTTCATCTCACGCGCGGCTTTATTAGTAAAGGTAACCGCAATAATGCTACTGGCCTTAAAACCACAGGTTTGAATCAAATAAGCGATTTTCGTCGTAATTACACTGGTTTTTCCCGA
Source organism: Marinomonas vulgaris (assembly GCF_018145875.1). Lineage (GTDB taxonomy): Bacteria > Pseudomonadota > Gammaproteobacteria > Pseudomonadales > Marinomonadaceae > Marinomonas > Marinomonas vulgaris. Next base: position 253,814 of record NZ_JAGSSV010000001.1, read on the forward strand.
CCCAGCACCAGCCAAAACCAATAACGGCCCATCAATCTTTTTCACCGCATCAAGCTGACGCTCATTCAAATTACGCAGACGTTGGGAAATAGACGGTAAAGACTGACTCATGGAAAAACCTGGCTCACAAAGCGATAAAAAATCAGCGCTAAGTGTAACCGACAATACGCCTTGTCGCACGACCGCAATAAATAAATGCGTGCCTCAAGACGACACAGCCGTTGCTAAGGTTTTTTCCATTTTTCGATAACTTAACGATTCCATCAGGTGCGCTCGAGTCACGGTTGAGTCGCTCAGGTCGGCTAGGGTCAGGGCGACTTTTAAGACTCGATGATAAGCACGGGCTGATAATTTGAGTTTTTCTAACGCTTGTTGCATGAAGCGTTTGTCCTCGTCGCTGAGGGCGCAGATGCTTTCCAGTTGTCGGCCACTGAGCAAGGCATTCTGTACACCTTGCCTTGCGCGTTGCCGTTCTACGGCGCGCTCTACTCGCTTGCGAACGCTGGCGCTGCACTCACCTTCTTCTTGCGCGTTGACGAGTATGTCTGATGGCAAAGGCGGCACCTCTACGTGCAAATCAATACGATCTAAAAAAGGCGCGGAGAGTTTTTTAAGGTATTTTTGACTGGCGCTGGATTGGTAGTAATCTTGCCCACCACTGTAGGCTTCGTTGCTTGCGTTCATAGCAGCGACCAGTTGAAATCGAGCCGGAAACGTCACCTGACTGCGCGCTCGGGAGATATGAACCTCGCCATTTTCAAGAGGTTCGCGCAGTACTTCGAGGACTTTACGGTCAAATTCAGGCAATTCATCTAAAAAAAGCACGCCACAGTGCGCCAAAGACGCTTCGCCAGGTTTAGGAATCGACCCACCGCCTACCAAGGCTGCAGCCGAACAAGAATGGTGCGGCGAGCGAAAAGGACGTTCCGACCAATGCCAATCTAGCCCCATTTTTCGACCCGCGACGGATTGCACCGATGCCACAGCTAAGGCTTCTGCTTCGGTCATCGCGGGCATAATACTCGGCAAGCGGGACGCCAGCATGGTTTTGCCCGTTCCTGCAGGACCAATAAACAACAGGTTGTGTCCCCCCGCCGCCGCGACCTCTAAGGCGCGTCTTGCTTGATACTGACCTTTCACATCGCGCATGTCTTTATGGTCCAGTGGCAGCGGCTCACTGGGTTTAGACACACACTCAGGCAAAGTCGTTTGTTTGAGTAAGTGGGCGGTTACTTGCGTTAGATGCTTGGCAAAGACGGCGTTACTTTCTACTAGCGACGCTTCTTGCTGATTGTCTTCTGGCAAAATCAGTTGTCGATTCGCTTGGTGACAAGCAATCGCCGAAGGCAGTAACCCAGGTACGCCACGAATATCGCCCGATAAAGCCAACTCACCAATGAACTCTATGTCGCGTAACTGAATGTCTCCCAGCTGCCCCGACGCCACCAGCACACTGATCGCAATCGCTAAGTCGTAACGCCCGCCTTCTTTGGGCAGATCCGCTGGGGCCAAATTAATCGTGACTCTTCTGGTGGGAAACTCAAAGTGGCTGTTGATAATGGCGCTGCGAACCCTATCTTTCGATTCTCGAACAGCAGCTTCCGGCAGGCCGACAATATTTAACGAGGGCAAACCATTGGATATGTGGGTTTCTACTGTTACTAAAGGGGAAGACACGCCAACACGGGCGCGACTGTAAATCGTGGCTAAACTCATGATCACTCCTTGATCGTTTCCTGTCATCCTAGTGGGCAATCCGGCTCACTCTTTTTCACGTATTTAAATACACTGATGTTACACGCACAATGAGAGCTTATTATGAAACCCCATCGCATTAATCCCAATAAACTATTGCTGTCTAAATGGACATCAACCACGCCCAAACAAAAAGAAAAACACTTCATCGTGACCAAGCTCATTCGCGATGAAAACGATCTAGTAGTCGATTGTCTTGTAGAAGCAGTGATCAACCGCCAACAATATCAACTGCCTTGGCAGACACTCACCTCACCAGAAGAGTGGCTGCAAGGCTGGAAATAACGCTGTCGGTTTGCTATCTATTTAGTCGTATTGCTCTAGTTCGTTCAAGCGGGCTTCGAGCAAAGCAAGTTTTTCACGGTACTTAGCCAGCATGGCAGCTTGCACTTCAAATTCTTCTCGTGTCACCAAGTCCATCTTACTCAAGGTATTGCGTGCCACTTCATGGAGCTGAGACTGGATTTCTTCTTTTGGTAATTTACCAAGCGTTTCTGCTGCTTGCTCTAATCCTGTGCCTAACTGTTTTATAAATTGATCAATCATGTGATTCTCATCCGAGCCTAATACAATATAAGTACAGTATAGAGACCCAACCACGTGCTAGACAAGCCATCTATGTTACCTTGCCTTTTGAGAAGCGCCATCTGATAGCACTCGCATTTAAAGATAAGATCATAATTGCCTCTTTTTTGTGCGCACACCTGAAAGCGCCCCTACAAAATACGCTAATACAAGCAGGTTAACGAGGAAAAGCAACTATGCACTTTGATTAGACTTTTTCACGCCAGAGCAATGAGATAAAGGCTTTCCAAAGAATAACTCGTCTCGCGCGCACTTTAATCGCACCAAGTTGACGCAACGCACAAGCAAGTCACACCAATATGCCGCACTAAATCAGCCCGGTGGATGCACTCTGTTCTTTCATAAAGCCAACAATATCCTGACAAAGCCCGTATTCTCTAGGCGTGCACACTTATGGCACGCATATTGAATAAAGCTATTCACCTGCGATACGACAATAAATACTGACTTTTAAAGGAGACAGTGGGTATGAAGCTTATTACTGCCATCATCAAGCCATTTAAACTCGATGATGTTCGAGAAGCACTTTCTGAAATCGGTGTTCAAGGGATCACCGTAACAGAAGTGAAAGGTTTCGGACGTCAAAAAGGCCACACGGAATTATACCGTGGCGCTGAATACGTAGTGGATTTTTTACCTAAGGTAAAAATTGAACTTGCCATTGCAGACGACATGATTGACCAAGTGGTCGAAGCCATTACAAGTGCTGCAAACACCGGCAAAATTGGCGACGGTAAAATCTTTATCGTTAACCTTGAGCAAGCGGTTCGTATTCGTACCGGTGAGACTGGCGTAGAAGCCGTTTAGTCACGGCTGACTCATAAAAGCCTTAGGGGGGCGAAACATGCAAGATCAAATTTTTCACTTACAATATGCAATGGACACCTTTTACTTCTTGGTGTGCGGTGCGCTGGTTATGTGGATGGCAGCTGGATTTGCCATGTTGGAAGCAGGTTTAGTACGTGCTAAAAACACCACTGAAATCCTGACCAAGAACGTGGCCTTGTTTGCCATTTCTTGCATCATGTACCTAGTTTGTGGCTACTCTGTCATGTACGGTGGCGAGTGGTTCCTTTCTGGTATCCAAGACGTTGACGTTGCATCTACTTTGACAGACTTTGCTGGTCGTGAAGGCGGCTTTGAAGGCGGTTCAATTTACTCTGGCGCATCTGACTTTTTCTTCCAAGTTGTGTTCGTTGCAACCGCCATGTCTATCGTATCCGGCGCCGTTGCTGAGCGTATGAAGCTTTGGGCTTTCTTAGCGTTCGCTGTGGTAATGACTGGTTTTATCTACCCAATGGAAGGTAACTGGACATGGGGCGGTGGTTCTGTTTTCGGTATGTTTAGCCTTGGCGACCTTGGTTTTACTGACTTTGCCGGTTCCGGTATCGTACACATGGCTGGTGCTTCTGCCGCTCTAGCTGGTGTTATCGTATTGGGCGCTCGTAAAGGTAAATATGGTCCAAACGGCGAAGTACGCGCTATTCCTGGTGCTAACCTACCTCTAGCAACGCTAGGTACTTTCATCCTTTGGATGGGTTGGTTCGGCTTCAACGGTGGTTCTGTATTGAAGCTTGGCGATATCGCTAGCTCAAATGCGGTTGCCATGGTGTTCTTGAACACAAACGCAGCAGCAGCCGGTGGTGCCATTGGTGCGCTTATCTTGGCTCGTATCCTATTCGGCAAAGCTGACCTAACCATGCTTCTTAACGGTGCATTGGCTGGTTTGGTTGCTATTACAGCCGGTCCTGATACACCAACCGCTCTAGGCGCTACGCTAATTGGTGTTGTTGGTGGTCTGATTGTTGTGGTTTCTATCTTGACGCTAGACAAACTTAAAATCGATGATCCAGTGGGCGCTATCTCTGTTCACGGTGTAGTTGGTCTTTGGGGCTTGCTAGCTGTGCCACTAACTAACGATGGCACAACCTTCGGCGGACAAATCGCTGGTGCATTGACCATCTTCGTTTGGGTATTCGTAACAAGCCTTGTGGTTTGGTTGATTATCAAAGCCATCATGGGTGTTCGTGTTAGCGAAGAAGAAGAATACGAAGGTGTGGATCTTTCTGAATGTGGTATGGAAGCGTACCCAGAATTCAGCAAAAAATAATCTGATCGTTTAACCTCTTGGTTAAAGTACAGAACCCTCGCCTCGGCGGGGGTTTTGTTTTTTTGAAGACGGAGTATTATTCCACCCTACCAATCAAGCATGCACCGAGCGACTCACGCTAAGCTGCCGCACACAATAGCCATGCCGATACGACTCAGCAGAGGACACCGAACACCATGATAGAAGATTTACATTTAACCATTCGTAACCTCACCAACAACGATTACGAACAAGTCAAAACTCTGATGGACAAGGTGTATCACGATATTGGTGGTTCTTGGCCTGAACATACTATTCACCAATTGATCAAAGATTTTCCAGAAGGCCAAATTTGCCTCGAAGACCACGGTAAAATCGTAGGTATCGCCCTATCGGTACAGGTCAGTTATCAGCGTTTCAGTAACCCGCATACCTACGATGATTTAGTCGATCAAAAAGAAAATATCTTAAACGACGCCATGGGCGATGCCATGTATGGGCTAGATGCACTCATCGCACCAGAGTACCGCGGCTACCGCCTTGGACGACGCCTCTACGAAGCGCGAAAAGAACTTTGTCGCCAACACAATTTGCGCGCCATTTTGGCCGGCGGTCGTATCCCGAATTATCACGAGCATGCCCATGAGATGAACCCAGCCGAATACTTAGAAGCGGTTCGCGAACGTCGAATATACGACCCTATCTTGACCTTCCAGCTGTCAAACGACTTTCAAGTCACTCGCCTACTAAAGCGCTACATGCCAGAAGATGAAAAATCCCAAGGTTATGCAACACTATTAGAGTGGAAGAACATCTTTTTTGAACCCGACACTAACGTTATCCGCTCCCGTAAAACACAAGTGCGTATCGGTGCGATCCAGTGGCAAATGCGTGAAGTCGAAAGCGTCGATGAGTTACTCAAACAAGTGGAATACTTCATTGATGCCGTGTCTGATTACAAAAGTGATTTCGTACTGTTTCCTGAATTTTTCAATGCGCCTTTAATCGGACTCAGCCCAGATCAAAGCAACCAGACCGAAGCCATCCGCTTTTTGGCTAGTTTTACAGAGCGCTTCAAAAATGAAATGAGCCAGTTCGCGGTGGGTTACAACATCAACGTCATCACCGGCTCCATGCCCGTTATCGAAGACGACATTGTGTATAACGTGAGTTATTTGTGTCGCCGCGACGGCACCGTTGAAGAACAAAAGAAAATCCACATCACGCCACACGAACGTCGTGATTGGGTCATTCAAGGGGGCAACGAAATACGTGTCTTTAACACCGACGCAGGCCGTGTCGGCATCTTGATTTGCTACGATGTGGAGTTCCCAGAGCTAGGTCGTTTATTGGCCGAGCAAGACATGGACATTTTGTTTGTACCTTTCTGGACAGACACCAAAAACGGCTACCTACGCGTACGTCGCTGCGCTCAAGCCCGCGCCATTGAAAACGAATGTTACGTGGTAATTTGTGGTAGTTGCGGTAATTTACCGCAAGTCGAAAACTTAGACATTCAGTACGCTCAAAGCTCGGTATTTTCACCGTCTGACTTCTCTTATCCACATGATGCGGTCATGGCTGAAACTACGGCAAACACTGAGATGATCATGTTCTCTGATTTGGATTTAGACAAGTTGAAATTGACTCGAAGCGAAGGCTCCGTAAATAACTTAAAAGATCGCCGTACAGATCTTTATGCCCTAAATTGGAAAAAACAACCGTAAACAACAGAAAATAGGACGACCATGGCCAAAGCAAAAACCGCCTTTGTCTGCAATGAATGCGGCGCAGATTACGCAAAATGGCAAGGACAGTGCTCGTCTTGTCAGGCGTGGAATTCACTGTCTGAAATACGCTTAACATCGGGCAAAACTTCTGCTCGCGTGGCTGCCAGCCAGGACCCTCGCTATCAAGGTTACGCGGGGGCGGTAACTGGCATTCAGAATTTATCGGACATTGACCTAGGCGATGTGCCTCGCTTTAGCTCAGGCGCCAAAGAATTCGATCGTGTACTCGGCGGCGGTTTGGTTCCTGGTGGCGTGGTATTAATCGGCGGCTCACCTGGCGCGGGCAAAAGTACGCTTTTGTTACAAACTATGTGCTGGCTTGCTGAACAACAAAGCGCTCTATATGTGACAGGTGAGGAGTCGCTGCAGCAAGTCGCCATGCGTGCTCAACGCCTGGGCTTGCCGACGCAAAGTCTAAAAATGCTCTCAGAAACCAACGTAGAAGCCATTTTAACCATTGCTCAACAGATTAAACCCAAGATCATGGTCATTGACTCGATTCAGGTCATGCATCTCGACGGCGTCGAATCCGCGCCAGGTAGCGTATCGCAAGTACGTGAAAGCGCGGCGGTGTTAACGCGTTTTGCCAAACAAACTCAAACCGCCGTTTTACTGGTCGGTCACGTCACTAAGGACGGCACGCTCGCGGGGCCAAAAGTGCTTGAGCACATGGTAGATTGCTCGGTCTTACTGGAGGGCTCAGAAGATTCTCGCTTTCGCACGTTGCGCGGTATGAAAAACCGCTTTGGCGCCGTCAACGAATTGGGCGTATTTGCTATGTTGGAAAATGGCCTCAAAGAGGTCAAAAACCCCAGCTCGATCTTTCTAAACCGCAGCAGTCATCCCGCGGCCGGCAGCTTAGTCATGGTCGTTTGGGAAGGCACCCGTCCCTTGCTGGTGGAACTGCAGGCTTTGGTAGATGATTCGGCGCTTGGCAATCCAAGGCGCGTCACCGTAGGATTTGATCATAACCGTTTGGCCATGTTGCTCGCGGTGTTGCATAAACACGGCGGTTTACTGACCTCGGATCAAGATGTGTATCTCAACGTGGTCGGTGGCGTCAAAGTGCTGGAAACCAGTGCCGATTTAGCCGCCATTGCCGCGGTGGTATCGAGCTTTCGTGATCGAGTATTACCACACGATCTCGTTGTGCTGGGCGAAGTGGGCTTATCTGGGGAAATTCGCCCTGTGCCATCGGGTCAAGAGCGCATCAGCGAAGCCGCCAAACACGGCTTCACTCGCGCTGTGGTACCCAAGGCTAATTGTCCGAAAAAGCCCATAGAAGGTATGAAGGTCATTGGGGTCGATCGACTATCGGAAGCGTTAGACGCTATTTTTGAAAATGGATGATTATGGAAAGGCGTCTTTCGTGGTGAATAAATCAGCCTCTGGTGATTCTTGGATACCGTCAGCGTCCATACCATAGGGCAAGGCTTTGGCGGAATCGGCAGCCAAACGATCTTGTCGAGCTTTAAGCAGACGCGCCCGACGCTGTTTGCACAGCTCCAATACATGATGGCGCGCTTCATTGCTTAAGGAAAACCAATGAAAGCGCTCTTCTCGACTGCGTAAACAGCCTTTGCAAAAACCTTTGGCGCTGTTTTCACACACACCTCGACAGGGGCTTTCTATGGCAAACAATTCTATTTGTTCCATCTAGCCTCCTGTTTATTCACTCACATTATTGCGTGGCTAACCGAAAATCATAGGTTTCTTCTGGGGATAAAAAGTACACTCTTTCCGCGGGCGCGGCATCCAGTGAGAACCAATAGAACCGCTCCGGCACGCCCATTTCCAAGTAAAAATTCACATACACAGCATGCACAGGGTCGGCAATATTCAGATTTTCGGCTCGGGTTAAAGAGCCATCAGACCAAGCATGCACACCCACACCAGCCCCTCCGCCAATGGTGCGATTCACGCCCCCTAAAAATAAATCGACGCCGCCAGACAACACATAGCCTGTTGGCGCAATATGGGTATTTAGCCCTAAGCGACGAATAAGACGAGCGCCCTCCATGGTCGCCTGCTGATCAACCGAGCCTGGTACATCCACCAGCACCAGATCAGTAACATTTGGATACGCTTCTATTAGATCACTCAACTGTGCGGCCAAATCACTGCCCAGCACACCAAACAAATACGCCACGTTGCCTTCCACCTCGGCACTAAAAGAACCATTTACATCCTCTTGCTGCGGCTTACTCGATGAAGCACAGCCAGACAACACAAGCACTACAAGGCATAACAGCCATGGCGAAAGAGCGAAGTTCCATTTTTTGCAGTTCATCACAGGCTCAATACAGGAAAAGAAAACATCATAGCATTGAGAAATACGAGGTCAAAGAAAGGATGGCCGCTCATCGAAGATGAACGGCCATTAAACAAACTCAAAACAAGGTCACTCGTGTGAGTAAATTAAGATGGAAAAGCGAAGCTCTTACCTTCACGAACGCCAGCGGAAGGCCAACGCTGAGTAATGGTTTTGCGCTTAGTGTAAAAACGCACCGCGTCAGGGCCGTAAGCATGTAAATCACCAAACAAAGAGCGTTTCCAGCCACCAAAGCTGTGATACGCCACTGGCACAGGCAGTGGCACGTTGATGCCAACCATGCCCACTTCGATGTGATCTGAGAAGTAACGCGCCGCTTCGCCATCGCGAGTAAAAATGCAGGTGCCGTTGCCGTATTCGTGGTCGTTGATCAGCGTCATGGCTTCTTCCATGGTTTCCACACGAACCACTTGCAACACAGGGCCGAAGATCTCTTGCTGATAGCTGTCCATCTCTTTAGTGACGCCATCGATTAGCGTTGCGCCCACGAAAAAACCATTTTCATAGCCAGCCACCTGTGGATAACGCCCGTCTACGACCACTTGAGCGCCTTGAGACTCGGCGCTGTCGATAAAACCCACCACCTTGTCTTTGTGTTCTTGAGTAATCACGGGGCCAAAGTCGTTGTTTTTATCGGAACATTCGCCGACTTTTAATGGTTTCATGGCATCTGCCATTTTGCTAACCAAGGCATCGCCAGCTGCTTTACCCACGGCAACCGCAACCGATAACGCCATACAACGTTCGCCGGACGAACCGAATGCCGCGCCCAATAGTTGGCTAACCACGTTATCCATGTCGGCATCTGGCATGACGATGGCGTGATTTTTTGCGCCGCCCAATGCTTGGCAACGTTTGCCATTGGCGCTGGCTTTGCTGTAAATGTATTCCGCAATCGGAGTTGAGCCAACAAAGCTCACGGCTTTAACACGCTTATCTTCCAACAAGGTATCCACAGCGACCTTGTCACCGTTCACCACGTTAAACACACCTGCAGGTAAACCCGCTTCATGCAGTAATTCAGCAATAAACAAGGCGGTGCTTGGATCACGTTCCGATGGTTTTAAAACGAAGGTGTTACCGCAGACAATCGCCATAGGGAACATCCAAAGCGGCACCATCGCAGGGAAGTTAAACGGCGTAATACCAGCCACGACACCCAAAGGCTGAAACTCACTCCACGAATCGATGTTAGGACCAACGTTTTTGCTGTATTCGCCCTTTAACAGCTCAGGAGCACCACAGGCGTATTCCACATTTTCAATTCCGCGTTGTAACTCGCCAGCGGCATCGTGGCAGATTTTACCGTGCTCAGCACCGATCAACTCACAGATTTTATCTGAATGTTTTTCCAATAAAGCTTTGTAGTTAAACATGATACGTGCGCGTTTTAGGGGCGGTGTATTGCGCCACTCTGGGTAAGCCGCTTGCGCTACTGCAATGGCTTCTTCAACCGTTTCTTTGGAAGCGATCGCCACTTTTTTTGCCACAAGGCCGGTTGCTGGATTGAATACGTCCTGAGTGCGCATGGCTTCTTGTGAAGTCTGTCCACCAATGAGGTGCCCGATAATGTCCATAAATGCTCCTTCTAACCTGTCTAAAAGTCTGTGTGAATAACGATGATTGACACTACTATGCCAAGGGGAATAGATTATGAAAAGCCGAATCTATTAACGCTTAGTTAATCCATTAGTTAACTATCTTTTCTATGAAATACGACCAGTAAGGGCCTATGATGAAAAAGTTTCAAAGCCAAGTCAGCGATGCGGATCTGCGCATTTTACGCATTTTCAGAACTGTCGTGGAATGCGGCGGTTTTTCCGCCGCCGAAGTCGAACTGAACATCAGTCGAGCCGCCATCAGCATCGCTATTTCCGACTTGGAAACGCGCCTTGGTTTTCGTTTGTGTCAACGGGGCCGCTCGGGGTTTTCCCTCACCAATGAAGGCAGTCAGGTGTACGACTATACTTTGCAACTGCTGTCGTCTATCGAAGATTTTCGTACTAATATCAATGCTTTGCATCAACACTTGAAGGGTGAACTGAACATCGGCATCACAGATAATCTGGTGACGCTGCCACACACCCGTATCACCAAAACCTTAGCTGGGTTAAAAGACAAGGGCCCGCAGGTCACCATTAACATTCGGATGATACCACCCACCGATGTGGAGCGTGGCGTGCTCGATGGCCAATTGCATGTGGGCATAGTGCCGGATTTAAAAATCCTCAGCGGCTTGGATTACCATCATTTGTATGAAGAAGAATCCAAACTTTATTGCAGCAATACCCACCCATTATTTGACCACGATGACAGCGCTTTGACTCTGTCGTCGTTAAAAGACTTTGATGCCGTACTACCCGCTTACGCGCAAACACCCGAGGTGAAAGCTCAGCACCAACCCCTAACCGCCACAGCCACGGCGACCGACCGAGAAGGCATCGCCTTTTTGATTCTGACCGGACGTTATATTGGTTTTTTGCCAGACCACGTGGCTTCGCGATGGATACGAGACGGCCGCATGCGGGCCATTTTGCCCGCCGACTGTCACTACATTACGCAGTTTTCTGCCATCACCCGCAAAGGCGCGCGAGCCAACCTTATTCTGGAAACATTCCTTAAAGAACTCGAAAAAACGTAAGATATGACAGATTAATTATATCTTTCATATATATTTAAAAGTTCATATCTATAATCAGGAGATATAAAATAGATTCATCTAACTATATCCTATTTATTTACGGAGAAATGAATGACCCCCCCTAAGCGCACCAGCACACTCATCGGTTTGACGCTCACCGCGTCTTTATTTATCGCCGGCTGTTCTCCGAGCGAAGAAGAAACCGTGGTGGAGAAAGAAATCATCCGCCCCGTCAAACTAATCACCATAGAAGCCACGGATGCGGTGAATATTCGACGCTTCCCTGCCGAATTAAAAGCCAGTGAAGAAGCGGACATTGCGTTTCGTGTTGGTGGCCAGCTTATGGAACTGAAAGTTGTTGCGGGACAACGGGTGAAAAAAGGCGATTTACTGGCGGTGTTAGACCCGACCGATTTCAAATTGCAGGTCGAATTGGCTCAAGCGAACCAAAGCCTGGCTGACGCGCAATTCAAACGTATTCAAAATCTATTGCGTCAAAACGTCACCACACAAGCCCAATACGACTCTACCAAAGCCACGTTAGACCAAGCCAACAACGCCTTGCAAACAGCCAAAAATCAGCTTAAATACACCAAGGTGTACGCGCCGTTTAGTGGTGTCATCTCGTCAGTATCGACGGAAAACTTCCAGTATGTCAGCGCTGCGGCTACTCTTATGCACATGCAAAACATCGACGATTTAGACATTGAATTCCAAGTGCCTGAGAGCTTGATTGTCAGTATAAGATCAACCAATTCCGATTATCGACCTAATGTGGTGGTTGATGTCGCACCAAGTGAACCTCTAACGGGTGTGTACAAAGAACACAACACCACGCCAGACGAAACCACAAAAGCCTACGATGTCACCTTAGAGCTGATTCGCCAAACGTCCTCTCAACTGACGTTATTACCCGGCATGACAGCCAATGTCGACATCGATTTAAGCCGTTTACTAGGGCAGAAAAAACACGTGACCGTGCCCGTTGAAGCGGTACTGCGTCGTGAAGACACCACCACCGGTCAATCCAACAGCACCGTTTGGGTTTACAACCAAGACACTCAGCAAGTCAGTGCCCGCGTGGTAAAATTAGGCGTTTTGCAAAATAATCAGATTGAAATACTGTCTGGCCTTAATATTGGTGACCAAGTTGTGGCGGCAGGCGTCAGTAGCTTAACGGACAGCATGCATGTTCGTCCTTGGACTCGCGAGCGTGGCCTATAATCATGGATATCGCTGCTTATTTCATCAACCGTAAAGTTACCAGCTGGATGATTACTCTGATCTTGTTGATCGGCGGTACCATCGCATTTACTAACCTTGGCCAACTAGAAGATCCTGAATACACCATCAAGGATACCTTGATCATCACCTATTATCCTGGTGCATCGCCGGAACAAGTAGAAGAAGAAGTCACCTATCCAATTGAACGTGAACTGCAAAATTTACCTTATGTGGATAAAATTACTTCTTCCTCAAAAGCGGGATATTCAAAGGTTCAGTTAACGGTCAAAGACATCTACCGCGCCGACCAACTGAAACAAATTTGGGACGAAGTGCGGAAAAAGATCAGAGACATCACCGGCACCTTCCCAAGTGGTGTGGGTACGCCCATCGTACTAGACGATTTTGGTGACGTGTACGGTGTTATGCTCGCTATTAACGGCGAAGGCTACCCGTACAAAGATCTAGAAAACTACGTGGACTATGTGAAACGCGAGCTTGTCTTAGTAGATGGCGTAGCCAAAGTGTCCGTTGCTGGCGAACAAGACGAACAGGTGACGATTGAGATTTCGCGCTCCAAGTTAACCAACATGGGCATCGCACCGAGTCAGTTACAGTCTTTATTGGCTAACCAAAACAGCGTATCCAACGCAGGTCGCGTTAAAGTCGGCAGTGAATACATTCGCATCAGTCCAACAGGGGAATTCCAAGACATCTCCGAACTGGAAAACCTCATCGTTGGTACGCCAAGTAATGGCAAGCTTATTCGTCTGCGCGATATTGCCACAGTAAAACGTGAGTACGTCGAGCCGAAAACCCACATTGTTAACTTTAATGGCGCCAAATCTTTACTACTTGGGATCTCTTTTTCCTCCGGTGTCAACGTAGTGAAAATTGGTGAAGCGCTGGAAAATCGTATCGAAGAGCTACAATACCAACAACCTGTTGGCTTGAGTATGGAGCCGATTTATTTCCAGTCTAAAGAAGTGGATCGTTCTGTGTCTAACTTCTTGCTGAACCTAGCCGAAGCCGTCGGCATCGTTATTTTAGTGCTTTTGGTATTTATGGGGATTCGCTCAGGCATCCTGATCGGCATCATTTTGCTGCTGACCATTTTGGGCACCTTCATCGTGATGGATTATTTCCACATTAACCTACAGCGAATCTCGCTGGGGGGCTTAATCATCGCCCTTGGTATGCTGGTGGATAACGCTATCGTGGTGACCGAAGGGGTACTCATTGGCTTGCAGCGCGGGTTAACGAAAGTTCAAGCCGCCAGCGCCGTGGTCAAACAAACCAAATGGCCATTACTGGGCGCGACCGTAATCGCTGTTACAGCCTTTGCGCCAATTGGCTTGTCACCGGACTCCGTTGGGGAATTCGTTGGCTCTTTGTTCTATGTTTTGTTGATATCGCTCTTGTTGAGCTGGTTAACCGCCATCACCTTAACGCCGTTCTTTTGTGATTTGTTTTTCAAAGATCGTATTGCCAACGGCCAAGATGGCAGCACAGAAACAGACGCGGTAGATCCTTACAAAGGCTTTATCTTTACCGGTTACAAATGGTTGCTCGACAAAGCCATTCACTACCGCTGGTTAACGATTGTGTTATTAATTGGCAGTTTGTTCAGTGCCGGTTGGGCATTCCAGTTTGTCAAACAGTCTTTCTTCCCGCCTTCAACGACCGCAATGTTCTACATGGACATTCAAATGCCAGAAGGCACCCACATTGAAGATACTTATGAAACCGTTGAAAAGATCGAAGCAGATCTATTAAAAGACCAACGCATTGAAGATGTGACCTCTACCACAGGTCAGGGCGCGCTTCGTTTCATGTTGACTTACAACGCAGAGCAAACCAACTCCAGCTACGCGCAGTTTATTGTACGTACCAGTTCAACCGATCTTATTCCGGATTTGTTGAGAGACCTGTACTACAAAATGCAAGAAGAATACCCAGAGTTAGATGTGAAACTGCAACGCTTGCAATTAGGCCCCGCCACAGGTGCGAAGTTAGAAACACGCGTCAGCGGCCCAGACCCTAAAATGCTGCGTCAGTTTAGCGCTCAAATCAAGGAGATCTACCGTGCTGATGGCGGTCTTGAAAACATCAAAGACGATTGGCGTCAGCCGGTTAAAGTACTGCGACCTCTGTTTAACGACGCCCAAGCACGACGCCTAGGCATCAGCAAAACCGAGCTCGACGACGTACTCTTGACCAACTTCACCGGCTTGCAAATTGGCTTGTACCGCGAAGGCACCGATCTATTGCCGATCGTTCGTACCGCACCAGAAAACGAGCGCGTATCGATTGATCAAATTCGTGACTTGCAAATTTACAGTCCAGCAACCGGCTCTTACGTGACCTTATCGACCTTGGTGTCCGGCTTTGAAACCGTGTGGGAAGATCCGATCATTGAGCGTCGTGATCGCAAGCGCACCATCACAGTGATGGCAGATCCGAATATTCTTGGCGATGAAACCGCCATGACGATTTTTGGACGCACCCGTGGCGCGATCGAAGCGATTGAGTTACCGCCTGGTTACACCATGGAATGGGGTGGTGAATACGAAAGCAGCACAGATGCGCAAGCCAACATTTTCAAGGCCTTGCCAATGGGCTACTTGTTCATGTTCATTATTACCATCTTGCTGTTTAACTCGGTTCGCGTGCCATTGACGATCTGGTTCTGTGTGCCTTTGGCCTTGATCGGTGTGTCGACGGGCTTATTAGTGATGAACACCGCGTTTAGCTTTATGGCGCTCCTGGGCTTCTTAAGTCTATCGGGCATGATAGTGAAAAACGGCATCGTACTGGCCGATCAAATAAACTATGAGCTTGAGCAGGGTACAGAAACCTACGAAGCCATTTTTAATTCGGCGGTCAGTCGTGTTCGCCCGGTTTGCATGGCGGCCATTACCACGATTTTGGGCATGGTTCCCTTGCTGTACGATGCGTTCTTTGAAGGCATGGCGGTGGTGATTTCCTTCGGATTAGGGTTTGCCACTATTTTAACCTTGATCGCTGTGCCTGTGTTTTATGCCATCTTGTTCCGCGTAAAATACCGTCGCTACCACGACTTTACTAACTAACTGGCTAAGCGTTATCCGCTCCACCATTACCCCGCGTTTTATCGAAACAAGATAAAACGCGGGGTGTTCGTTCGCTAATACATGAGAACACTATGCATCTGGACGACATTTTAAAACTGGACATCAAGTTACTTGTCGCTTTCGTGACCATCATGGAAGAAGGCAGCGTGTCGCGCGCAGCAGAAAGACTGAGAGTAACGCAACCGGCTCTCAGTAAAAGCTTGCAACGACTCAGGGATATTTTCAAAGACTCCCTGTTCACGCGCCAAGCTTACGGTTTAAGCCCAACAGCACGGGCGTCGGAACTGCACGATATGATTCAGCCGATACTCAGCTCATTATCAGATCTAATGAGCCCAAACACATTGGATTTAAAAAACCTGAGTCGACGCTTTAAATTACGGGTCGACGAAGGAGATTTAGAGAATTTCATTGAGCCTCTGTTAGCTTCACTACAATATCAGGCACCAGGAATCAAGCTATCCATTACCTCTTGGGGCGATTCACAGCTTGATGAAATGGTGTCCGGCAATGTTGATCTTGGCATCATGCGTATCGACGAAACCCCAAGCAACATTCGCAGCAAGTTAATTGGCTACATGGAAGCCTGCATCGTGCTTAGCGAGGCGCATCCTTTGTTCCACCAAGACGAAGTAACCGTTTCGGAACTACTGTCCAACAAGGTGGTTACTCACCATCTACGCAGTAACCGCAATACCTCGTTTATCAAAACGGAGCAGAAGCTCAAGCAGCGCGGCTACAATATAGAGCCCGACATGGAAACAGACAGCTTGATGGTGGCCATGCAAGCGGTAAAACGTGGCATGGCTTTGGTGACATCGCGCTCCATCGGCGATTTATTTTTGCAAATGACCTGTGAAAAGATGCACTTTTATCCGGTTAAAATCCTGCCCATTCCAAAAGAAGTGGTCGAGCTTGACGAATACAATTGCCGTCACCCTATTCACATTTTTTGGCATGAACGCTTTAATAACGATCTTGCTCACCGCTGGTTAAGAGAGCAAATTCTGTACTTCATGAGAGAATCACCCTGGATGCATCCTCCTGCCTAATATCACCTGATCTGCGTTTTATCCTGCGTCACGTTCGGCTCTAAGCCAATCAAAGCGTGGGATGCTTTCGCCATTGATCATCACAGACTCTTCAAACATACTCAGCGGTCTTGCCCACCAGCCAAACTTCCCATACAAGGCTTGATAGATCACCAACTTTTCTTCGGTCTCGCTATGAGTGGCTACACGTTCTACCCAATACAAGGCCCCTTTATAATGCTGATACACACCTTGCTTCATACTAAACCTCTCAATACTTTTTAAAATTCGACCAAATTAGCCAATATTCACAATAATCTGTCGCCAATACGAAAGTCCGGCGCTTACCCGCCCTGACAAACTCAGTAATAATAGCCCTATTGTCGTTATTCACTTTTATGTTGGTTACAACAGAGAATCTTTATGTACCTAGTTCGCCCTGTCGATTTTGCCGATTTACCTGCTCTGGAGCGCCTGGCGCAGCAAGCAGGCATTGGCATTACAAACTTTCCGGCTAACCGAGAACGTTTAAACGACAAAATTGCCTCTTCACGTCGCTCATTCCAAGCCGACGTAGTACAACCAGGCGATGAATCCTACTTGTTTGTTCTGGTTGATACCAGCAACAACGACATTGTCGGCTGCTGCGGCATAGACGCTATGGTCGGCGTTGATACGCCTTTCTACAGTTACCGTATAGATGAAGTGGTGCACGCATCGCCACAGTTGCAAATTCACAACCGTATTCCGGCGCTGTTTTTATGCCACGATTACAGCGGCACCAGTCGTCTCATTGCTTTAGTAGTTGATAAAGCCCACCAGAACCCCATCGCTATGTCTTTACTATCCAGAGCACGTCTGTTGTTTATCGCCCGCTATCCTGAGCGTTTTACCAAACGCCTGTTTGCGGAGTTACGTGGCGACAGCGACAAGCAGGGCTACTCGGCATTCTGGAATGCCTTGGGCAAGCATTTTTTCTCTATGGATTTTAAAAAGGCGGACTACCTTTCTGGTGTCAGCAACAAAAACTTCATCGCTGAACTCATGCCACGCTACCCGATTTACGTGCCGACCCTGCCAGAAGAAGCCCAAGATACCATCGGTGTGATTCATGACGACTCAGGCCCCAGCGCCGATATTTTATTAAACGAAGGCTTTGAATTTCGCGGTTACGTAGACATTTTTGACGCAGGCCCGAGCATTGAAGCCAAGACAGACATATTGAACACCATAGTCCGCCAAACCTCAGGTAAAGCACTGAGCTTGACAGACAAACCCAAAGGGCCCATTCACCTAATCGCCACTGGGCATCTAGAACAATTTCGCGTCACCGCCGCCCCCGCTGAACCACAAGTCGCTGGGCTCGCATTAGAAAAAATCACCCAAGATAACTTGGGGATCTCATCAGGCAGCCGTATCCAATGGATTGCCTTATAAACTCACGAGAGGAACACAATCATGATGGTCATCCGTCCCATTTGTCACAATGACCTGAAGTCGCTTTATCGACTGGCTGAAAAAACCGGCATTGGTTTTACCTCTCTGGTCAACGACGAAGCCGTTTTGCAGAAGAAAATTGCTGGCGCAGTACGCTCATTTGCCAAAGAACAGGTTACTACGCCACACAACGAAGATTATTTAATGGTGCTTGAAGACACCACCACGGGAGATATTGTCGGCACCTGCGGCATTTTGGCGACCGTTGGCCTAGACGAGCCATTTTACAGCTATCACCTTGGCACCATTACTCATGCTTCACGAGAGCTAGGTGTTCACAATGCTGTGCCGACGCTGATTTTAAACAACGATTTCACCGGTTCGAGTGAAATTTGCACTCTGTTTTTAGAAGAAGATTATCGTCATTCTAAAAATGGCCAATTGCTCTCCAAAGCGCGTTTTATGTTTATGGCGCAATTTCCTGAGCGCTTTACCGAAAAAGTCTTCGCTGAAATGCGCGGTGTCAGTGATGAAAACGGCGTGTCACCCTTTTGGGAAAGCTTAGGGCGTCACTTTTTCTCGATTGACTTTAAAGAAGCCGACGAGCTTACGTCTCAAGGCAGCAAGCAATTTATCGCCGAATTGATGCCGAACAACCCTGTTTACGTCAACTTGCTGCCCCAAGAAGCCCGCGATGTGCTGGGCAAAGTACACGAAAAAACCGCACCGGCTCGTCGCCTATTGGAGCAAGAAGGCTTTCGTTATGAAAACTACGTGGATATTTTTGATGGCGGCCCAAGTTTAGAAGCCAGAGTACAAGACATTCGTGCGGTGCGTGACAGCCGACTGTGCCTCGTCAATATTCGCCCTACGGACGACAAGCCCAACGAGGGCAATTATTACCTTGTCTCTAATGCCAAGGTCGCCGATTTCCGTTGCATCTTGATTCAACGTACCAGCCCGCTTGGCAGCGCTCTGACGCTGACCCAAGAAGAAGCCGATTGCCTTTGTGTCACCCACAAAGAGCCGGTGCGCATTGTCGAATTGTCTTCGTATTCACGACATTGAACGCACTGAACACACTTTAACAAGGAGCCATTATGACGTCTCTACAACAAGCACATTACATCAATGGACACTGGATCGCCGGCGCAGGCTCGTCGTTTCAGTCGATCGATCCGGCCGACGCCAGCCTCGTTTGGGAAGCCGTCAGTGCCAGTGGCGAGCAAGTAGATCACGCCATTCAAGCGGCCCGAGCGGCTTTTTCTGCGTGGGCAAATCGCCCACTGGAAGAACGCGTAAACATCATTGAAGCGTTCGCCGCCTTAGTAAAAGAGCACAGCGAACAGATCGCCACGCTAATCAGCCGCGAAACAGGCAAGCCCATTTGGGAAACCCGCACCGAAGCCGCCGCCATGGTTGGTAAAGTGACAATTTCGCAACAGGCTTACCATGAGCGCACTGGTGAAAAAACCACGCCCATGCCCGGCGCCACAGCACGTTTGCGTCATCGTCCCCATGGGGTTGTTGCGGTATTTGGGCCCTATAATTTCCCAGGGCATTTGCCTAACGGCCACATAGTACCCGCGCTGATCGCGGGTAACACCATCGTATTCAAACCGAGCGAACAAGCGCCCGCCACCTCAGATTTGATCATTCAATTGTGGCAACAAGCTGGCTTGCCAGCGGGTGTACTTAACCTAGTGCAAGGCGAACGAGAAACCGGCGTGGCGCTGGCTAATCACCCAGGTATTGACGGGCTTTTCTTTACCGGCAGCCCGCAAGTTGGACATATTTTACACAACGACTTTGCCGGGCATCCGGGGAAAATTCTCGCGCTGGAAATGGGCGGTAATAATCCGCTCTTGGTATCGGAGCAAGTTGCTGACCAACGCGCAGCCGTGCACGAAATTATCCAGTCCGCGTTTATTTCTGCGGGCCAACGTTGTACCTGCGCCCGACGCTTATTGTTACCCAAAGGCGCCGTCGGCGACGGGATTTTGCAATCGCTCATCACCGCGACCAAGAACCTACTGATCGATCGATTCGACGCCGAGAAGCAACCCTTTATGGGGCCAATTGTTTCGGCACAGGCCGCTGATGGCTTGCTGCAAGCTTACCAAAAGCTCCTCGACTTAGGAGCTACACCGCTGGTCGAAATGACACGAGGCGAGGCTCATACTGGCTTCGTCACGCCAGGCATTATCGATGCCACGGACATGCTCGATACTCTGCCCGATCAAGAATACTTCGGCCCCTTGCTCACTGTGATTCGTTACGATTCGTTAGACCAAGCCATGACCATTGCCAATAACACGCGCTTTGGTTTATCCGCAGGTATTTTGTCCGACGACGCAGCGGAGTATCAGTGGTTTTTGCAACACAGTCGCGCTGGGATTATCAACTGGAATCGCCAAACCACCGGTGCGTCCAGTAACGCACCTTTTGGCGGCACCGGCGCCAGCGGCAACCACAGAGCAAGCGCTTATTACGCGGCGGATTACTGCGCCTACCCTGTTGCCAGTATTGAGGCCGACAGCCTAACCATGCCGGAAACATTAGGCCACGGCTTAACCTTATAAACCCGCTAACGACAAAAAGAGAGACAACAATGAGCACAGCGACAGAAGCCAATTTTGATGGTTTAGTGGGACCCACCCACAATTACAGCGGCCTATCCTTTGGTAATGTCGCGTCTTTGAACAACTCTGCCCGCGCGTCTAACCCCAAAGCAGCTGCCAAGCAGGGCTTAACCAAGATGAAGGCCCTCACCGACATGGGCTTTGTGCAAGGCGTGCTTGCGCCACACGAGCGCCCTCATATCCCAACATTACGACGCTTGGGCTTTAGTGGCAGCGACGCACATATTTTGCAACAAGCCGCAAAGCAAGCACCCAAGTTACTGGCCGCCGTCAGTTCGGCGTCTTGCATGTGGACCGCCAACGCGGCCACTGTTTCCCCCAGTGGCGACACCAGCGACAAACGAGTGCACTTTACGCCTGCCAACTTGGTGAACAAGTTTCACCGCTCGATAGAGCACGAGACGACTGGCGCGATTTTGCGTGCTACCTTCAACAACGAGCGACATTTCGCCCATCACCTTGCTCTGCCAAGCGTTGACCAATTTGGTGACGAAGGTGCGGCCAATCACACGCGGTTTTGTGACGGTTATGGTGAACAAGGGGTGGAATTTTTCGTCTATGGAATGGAAGCTTTCAACAATAATGCGCCGCGTCCGACTAAGTTCCCGGCACGTCACACTTTAGAAGCCTCGCAAGCGGTGGCGCGTCGTCATGGCTTATCGCCGGATCAAGTGGTGTACGCGCAACAAAATCCCGCCGTCATCGACGCGGGGGTATTTCATAACGACGTAATCGCCGTCGGCAATCGTAATGCGCATTTTTATCATCAAGAGGCGTTTTTAGACACGGCAAAAATGCGTGATGACTTGCTCGCTGCATGGGGCGATCGTGACTCGACATTGCATTTTATTGGAGTGCCCAGCGCAGACGTCTCGGTGCAAGACAGCATTCAGTCTTACTTGTTCAACAGCCAATTGTTGAGCCGTGGCGACAACGACATGATCTTGGTGGTGCCAGGAGAATGTGAAAACAACCCAGCCGTGTGGGCGTATTTGAATAGTTTAATAGCGGGTAATTCACCGATTAACGAAGTAAAAGTCTTCGACCTAAAACAAAGCATGAGCAACGGCGGCGGCCCCGCTTGCCTTCGTCTTCGCGTCGCCTTAACCGAGGCTGAACGCCAGGCCATTAACCCGTCCACCTTGATGAATGATGCCCTATTCGAGCGCTTAAACCACTGGGTCGACAAACATTACCGCGACGAACTGCACGAAAAAGACCTCGCCGACCCCATGTTACTCATCGAAAGCCGCAACGCGTTAGACGAACTGACTCGCATACTCAACCTTGGCAACGTCTACGAATTTCAGCGGTAAATTGAGTGTGAAACTTAACTGTGCTCAAAAATAACTAAACAGCTAAAAGGTCACACCCTCTTAGCTGTTTAGCTGTTTAGCTGTTTAGCTGTTTAGCTGTTTAGCTGTTTAATAATGCTGTGGTCACTGTTCGAACGTAATCGTGGATTAGGTGGTATTTCTTCTGTTTAAGCACCACCTGAATAAGACTCCAATCAAGATTTAGGTAATCGTGAATAATGGCATTTCGCATTCCAACCGCCCCGCGCATATCGACTATGTCCGGTTTCGTAATGGCCAGCCGCTCATACACTCTTTCAATGCTTGCTCTGGCTTCTGCAGGAACCGGTTTGTTTTGTGCTTTGAGATAATGCTTAGAACAACCAATGGCGGTTTCTACGATCACTTGCAAGCTACGCTCTGATGCAGAGCGTTCGTTAAAGGTCAGTGGCCTTTTAAGCGCTAAATCACTCAACTCATCTAGTCCACAAAGGTGCTGCTCTATTTGCTCTATTAATGCAAATACATAAGGCTCATAGGGGCTGTCTGTGTCTTTTGTGCTCATAACGGAATGCTTCCCATAAAGCCCACACTCGGCTTTGTTCTGAATGTAACCTTAATGATTCTCGACAATAAATAACGTTACCATCATTAATGACAGAATAAGCCAGCGCCGTGGGGACTTGATTAATATCGACAACTGAAATCTTTTGAGACGTTTTCTGACTCCAATGATAGGCCAGCTCATCATTTGGATAATCATGTTTTTTCAACGCTGTGAAATCATAAGCCACGGCAAGATCGTAATCACTGTCTTCCTCAGCATTGCCTTTTGCTCGAGATCCATACAACCAGACCACTTTAATCTCTGGTTGTTCTTTTGCCAGTTTCTCAAGCAGGGCCAATGTCAGTGACTGACTCAAAAGTGTTCGCCGTTTTCGTAGTAGTCTTTGCCTTGTAGGTCGTGGAATAAGACAGTGATGTCTTGCCCACTTTCCACAAGGGGACGCACCAGATCTTCTATCACAAGAGCGACTTTGCGCTTGATTTCATCGCCTCGATCAAACCACAACACGTCAAAGAAGGGGTACGCAGGGGAAGCTCCGCCCACCGCGAGGTAGGTGGTGGCTTGAAACTCTAGAGTAAAATGCGAATTGGGGGTGTCGGTAAGTTCTGCAAGGTTTTCGATCAAGATGTCGGCGATCGATTCTAATTCGTCGAAGGCTAACCCACGCACACGTAAATGAGGCATAAAAATCCTTAGCTATCAGCAAAAATAACGTGAAAAAACGCACTGACGGCGCGCTTAGTAGTCGTCTACATAATCAAATGAATGACTTTCAATGACTTGATCGTCCAGCAAGATGTCTACACTCCATTTACCATCAAAGCCTGGCATAAGGCGTTTGCTTGACCAGACACGCCAGCGGTCGCCACCAATATCAAAAGCGATTTCCGCTTGCTCTTCACCGTCTAATGTCCATCGATGAACCACTTGCCCACCAGACATATCGCGTAAATCAGTAAAGAAGTACACCCGTTGGATTTCGCCGTATTCAACCTTGATAACAGAGCCAACATTATCGATTGGCTCTCGGTCAATAACATCGGTGGTAAATTGAGCTCGGGCCACCGTGCCTTGAGCAAAGGCAGGTAATATCGTCGTCGACAACAAAATACTGGCAAAAACGAGTCGAGTTAGCATTTTCAACATAATAGATTCCTACTGTCATACAGACTTTGTGGCCGCATCCTACCACGATCTGTTAAAAATTTATCCGTTGACGATCGTCGCCATCGCACGGTTAAAGAAAGATCTAATCATAAATTTAGCTGACAAAGGCGCAAAAGGAACGAAAAAAATCGTATGATTTTGAAATACCTTGCGTACCTTTTGTATGGAACAAGATGACTTATGTTAACTCGCTCGACTCATAGGCCAAGTTTACTTTTCTTGGCGATTAGCAAGCGGCGTCGAAAAAGTGTATTCCATGTCCCAAGGGAAACGAATCCAGGTATCTTGGCTCACTTCGGTAATAAAAGTATCGACCAATGGCTTGCCCGCTGGTTTGGCATAAATCGTCGCGAAGTGGGCTTTTGGCAACATTTCACGGACTTTCGCCGCAGTACGACCTGTATCGACTAAGTCATCCACCAAAATAAAGCCTTCACCATCGCCTTCCACGCCTTTTAAGACGTTTAAATCGCCTTGCTTCATGGCGCCTTGTCCTGCTTCACCATCTTTATAGCTAACAATACAAATGGTGTCGATTAGACGAATGTCCATTTCACGGCACAAGATGGCCGCTGGCACCAAGCCACCACGGGTAATGGCGATAATGCCTTTCCAAGGGCCTTGTTCTAGCAAACGCCAAGATAAAGCACGGGCATTACGGTGCAACTCTTCCCAAGATACAGGGAAATCTTTTGAATACGGGGTCATACAAGCTCCTAGGCTTTGGCGATTTACAATAAAGTGGGGATTTACAATAAAGGAGGAGATTTTAGCGGCATAGGTAGGCCGGCCGCAACTAAAGTTACCCGATCGGTCAATGTCGCCAAGGCTTGATTCATCGCGCCGGCTTCATCGCCAAAGCGCCGCGCCAGAGCATTCATCGGCATAATGCCCAAACCCACTTCGCTGGACACCAACACCAAATCGCCTTTGAACTCGGCCACAACGCGCAGCAAATCTTGCTTTTCTTGCTCTAAACGCGCTTCGTCCTCCAAGCAGAGTAAGTTGGTTAACCACAAGGTAAAGCATTCCACGATCACCGCTTGCTCTGGTGAATTGAGTGAATCCAATACCTTGGCAAGCGCTAAGGGTTCTTCGATTAATTTCCATTCAGAAGGACGACGCGTTTGATGCAGGCTAACGCGTTCAGCCATGTCTTCATCCCAAATTTGCGATGTGGCCACATAACACACAGGCTTATCACAAGCAGCAATTTGCGCTTCGGCGTAGGCACTTTTACCACTGCGTACGCCGCCTAATACTAGATGTTTCATGCTAAATCTCGCCCTCCTACGCCCTTTAATAAGTCAATTAGAGCGCTGTTCAAGGCGTCCATTTCATTGAGCGCTGGCATAGCCACGCGAATCCAGCCTTCTCCTAAACGTACGTGCACGCCTACTTTATGTAACCAATCGAACACCTGTTTGCCATATTCTGAATCGACAAACCAGGTGACAAACAAGAGGTTTATCGCGCTGTCTTGGGAATCAAAAATGGTATTGAATTTAGGCATGATGCGCTCCACAAAAGCCGCTTGGCGCACCTTAAGATTATCTAAAGCGTGAGTTTGCCACGCCGTATCCGCCAGTGCCAAGGTCACCAGATGCAAACTTGGCGTTGCCACCGGCCACGGCCCCAGCAAATTATTCAGCGCGT
This sequence comes from Marinomonas vulgaris, assembly GCF_018145875.1. Lineage (GTDB taxonomy): Bacteria > Pseudomonadota > Gammaproteobacteria > Pseudomonadales > Marinomonadaceae > Marinomonas > Marinomonas vulgaris. The sequence continues at coordinate 279,139 of NZ_JAGSSV010000001.1, forward strand.
TTTGCCAACGAGGATGACAAAACACAAAACCCACTCGCGCACCAGCCAAGCCAAAGAATTTACCCACAGAGCGCAGCACAAACAAAGACTCGCTCACATCGGACGAAGGCAAAGTCATCAAGACACTGCGTTCAGGACAAGGGTCAATAAACGCCTCATCGACGACTAAATGCGCACCTTGTTGCTCGGCGTAAGTAATCAATTGCGTCAACATATCCGACGTCGCCCACTCTCCGGTGGGGTTATTCGGCTGAATCACCACGGCTACCGCCCAAGACTGGTTTAATAACTCGCTCAGCTCGTCGTAATAGATCAGATCGTAGCCCCATTTTTGCCAAGCAAACGCGTGTTCTTGGTAACCGATACGTGGCACAAAAGCCCTTAACGGAGTAACGAATTCCGTGGTCGCTAAGCTGTGCTTTAACAGCACGGGCAAACATTCAATGATGTGCTGAGAACCCGCACCAATCGCACTAGGCCGACGGGAAAAATAACGCTCGGCCTGATCAAGCAAGGTGTTTTGATCCGGTAGATCCATCCACAAACGGGCATCGAAAGCAGGCACCGGCCAAGGTTCACGATTGCACGCTGAAGACAAATCCAACCAGTTGAGTGCCTCATCACCGGCTTCGCGCTGCCAACGCGCTAAATCACCACCGTGCTTCGGTGGTGTGCTTTCTAATAAAGACGATTTTAAAACAACAGCCATAGCACTGCCCCCCACAAATACACGCTTTTATCCACCAGCAAAATCGCCTCTTTTAGATGTTTTGGTTTGGGCGCATCGCCGTCGGCGTCACCCAAAATCGGTCTGGTTTCCATTTTACCAAAGTACGGCGCTTCGCCGCCTAACTTTATGCCTAGTGCCCCTGCTCCCGCCGCCATCACAGGGCCAGCATTGGGGCTTTTCCAACGGGCAGATGGCTGTTTTGCGCTACGAATGGCACTCTTCCAGCGCCCACACGCCGCGTAGGTGTATACCACTAATCGCGCCGGCACATAGTTTAATACGTCGTCTATACGGGCGGCGCACCAGCCAAAATGCAGCAACTCGGTCGTTTTATAGCCCCACATAGCGTCCAAGGTATTCGCCAAACGGTACAAGAGCACCCCAGGCGCACCGAGCAACATAAACCAAAAAATCGGCGCAAAAATCGCGTCGCTGCCGTTTTCCAGCACAGATTCAATACCTGCCTTGGCCACCGCGCTGTCGTCTAGATTTTGTGTGTCACGGCTCACAATGTAACTCACCGCCACACGAGCCTCGTTGAGTTTATCGTCGGTCAACGGCGTTGCCGACAAGGGTTGATAAATCGCCAACGCGTGTTCGCGCAGACTTTGCCAACCAATGGCAAAGTACAACACCAACACAGACACCACATTATCAAGCCAACCGGGCAAACACCAAAACACCGCCAGTAACATCGCGACCCAAGGTAATACCGCTAGTAGCCAAGCCAGCACACCAACGAGACGTTGACGAATCAGGCTTGCGTCGGTGGGTATTTGCAATTGCTGTCGGCACAGGTCGACCCAGCGACCAAACCAAATAAGCGGATGCCAGCTTTTTGGCTCGCCCAACAAACGATCCAACACTAAGGCCGCCACCAGCATAAGCCCTGTGTGGGAAAGATCGCCAAAGAAACCGTTAAAAATACTGTCTAAAATAGAAAGGGTCATGAATATAGGTCGTTTTTTCACGTCATAGGGGAAGAAGGTAAGGTAAAATTCTATCACCTAATTGATTTGAAGCGTGATACCCCTGAATGACAGCCTTTAGTTTAATGGTGCAAGGCACCACCTCAGACGCCGGAAAAAGCACTCTCGTCACGGCCTTGTGTCGATTATTGGTACGACGAGGTATCTCGGTAGCGCCTTTTAAACCGCAAAATATGGCACTGAACAGCGCCGTAACGCCAGACGGCAACGAAATCGGCCGCGCCCAAGCCGTACAAGCCTACGCCGCTGGCCTTGAGCCCCATGTTGACATGAACCCCATTTTACTCAAACCTAATACCGACACCGGCGCACAAGTCATTATTCAGGGTAAAGCGATTGGCAACATGAACGCCGTTGGCTACCACGAATACAAAAGCGTCGCCAAAGCCGCCGCACTAGAATCCTATTACCGACTCGCCGAGCAATACGACGCGGTGATGATTGAAGGCGCCGGCAGCCCGGCGGAAATCAATCTGCGCGCGCGCGATATCGCCAATATGGGCTTTGCCGAAAGCGTCGATTGTCCGGTGATCATCATCGCCGATATCGACAAAGGCGGCGTGTTTGCCCACCTCGTCGGCACGTTAGACCTGCTCAGCCAAAGCGAACAAGATAGGGTGATTGGCTTTGTAATCAACCGCTTTCGTGGCGATATTAGCTTGCTACAATCTGGGTTGGATTGGCTCGAAGCGCGCACTGGCAAACCCGTGTTGGGCGTGTTGCCCTATTTGATGGGGTTTCATTTGGAATCAGAAGACGCGGTCACCAAAAGCCCACTGAAAACCGACAACAACGCCTTGCTGCAGGTGGTTATTCCGATTCTACCCCGCACCAGCAACCACACCGATTGGGACGCCCTGCGCTTGCATCCTAACGTGCAAGTCACCCTCGTGGGTGCTAACGAGGCGATTCCATCAGCGGATTTGATCATTCTGCCCGGCAGCAAAAGCGTGCAAAGTGATTTGGCGTTTTTACGACAACAAGGTTGGGAAGCGCATCTAAATAAACACCTAAGATACGGCGGAAAAGTCATGGGGATTTGCGGTGGTTTTCAGATGCTTGGCGATACCTTAAGCGACCCGCTCGGCTTGGAAAATCAACACGCCAACACCCAATGTGCAGGCTTTGGTTTGATTCCCATGGACACCGTATTGGAGAAAGACAAACAGCTGAAACAACGTCATGGCACGCTGGCGTTTGAACATGACACAGCAAAAGTTACCGGCTACGAAATACACTCAGGGGTCTCGCGTTTTTCCAGTACGGTTACGCACTTCAGCGTTTTAGAAAATGGCGAAAAAGAAGGCTATATGTCGCCCGACCAACAAATCATCGGCACTTACCTGCACGGCGTCTTCGATCATCCAGACGCCCTTGCGGCTCTACTACGCTGGGCAGGTGCTGAGCAAGCCGACACCTTCGACTACGACCAACTTCGCGACAGCGAAATCAACCGCCTCGCCGACAGTGCTGAACAACACATGAACATCGACGCACTGATCAAACAGTGCCGAGATTTTCACCATTAAACGTCGGATAACGCCTCGTACGTTGGCTCATACGGCCTACGATTTGGTTGACTCTGTTGTCATGGTTGCTATCGAAAAGTCTATACGTTGCACTTCTCCTTTTGTTGCTACAACAATATATTGACCCAATGCTTTTTTACGACGTACAACACGACTAACCGCTCTTTTTAAATGACGAACACGATCAAAATTAGGTTGGTAATTATCTTGATTCTGCATAATGTATTAACTCCATAAAATAGGTATAAAGCTCTTTTTCGTTGATGATCAATTGGCCTTGTTTTCGCTCAAATATCGACATCGGCTCTTGGTTTTCATTGTACAGGCACTCTGCATAATTAACTTGCTTAGAATAATATCTGTAGAAATTTACTAAGCTTTTGGGGAATCTTCGCTCTATGTCTTCACTTGGTATATTGTGTCCACCATGTTCAACGCGCTCTATAACTCGTTGTTTTGATACTTCTGGAGAGCTTACTAACAAATAAAATACCGATACCAACCAACCTGACTCTCGCCATTCTTCTATATGCTTTAAATAACGTAAACCAGACAGTGTTGTCTCAAAAGCAAAGCTTGTATTGCCCGAAGACAAGCCACGAAGCCTTTGTAAAAAAATACGTGCTGCTTTGACATTGGCTTTTTGTGGATCTTCTGGCGATATTTCTCTCGCAATCTCATCAGCATTTAGGTAATGCTTAATAATTCCCTCGTCTATTAAACCTAATGCAAAGGTTGTCTTACCAGCACCATTCGGGCCAGCAATAATGAAAATTTCTTTTACCTTACTCATCGACATTGATTCCTATCTTTCACGAACACGCTCAACATCAAACAATATCAAATTGAATATCACTTTTATTGAAATTTTGAAAGGGGATTACCCGCACTATTAAACGTCGGATAAAGTCACGACCGATCCTTTGGTTTTGGTTAAGCCACTTCCCGTGGCGAGGCAATGCGCTTGCCTTCAAAGCGACGTAGTACGATCTGGAAGCGAACGATGAGTATGGCCGCCAGTACGGTCAAGCCTGCGCCTAAGCCAATGTAAAAACCACGTAACGACAAGGTTTCCGCCCAAGGGCTGTAGTGTGACAACCAAAAACCAAAGGGCATGCTAAAACCAAATAAAGACACGGCAAAGGCGATCATGGTCGAGCGGGTTTCACGAAAGCCACGCAGCGCACCGGTAAACACGGTTTGTAGCATGTCGGGGAATTGGTAACAGGACGAGATTAACAAAATGCTCGCCGCCAACGCTACGACTTCGGCGTTGTTGCTGTAGATATATGGAATCTCGTTATGAAAGGTTTGCGTGATGACAAAGCAAGCTGTCACATAGCCTAATCCCAGCCAAACGATCACGCGAATACGTTTTCGCACCCCGCTCACGCCTTCGTTCGACATAGCTTTGGCCACCACAATCGCGGTGACAGCGCTCATTGCCATCATCGGGGTAAACAAGAAAGAGGTGTACGACATGACGATTTGTCCGCCGCCCAATGCCAAATCCCCAAACGACGATATCAACCAAGTCATCGATGAAAACAAGCCCACTTCAAAGGCAAAAGCAAAACCGGCTGGCGCGCCCACGCCCAACAAAATGCCGAATTTGCGGGTATAACGCCATACAAGGCGGGTAAATAAAGGTTTTTTGTTAATAAAGCGATCGTAAACGAAAAACATCGACACAGCCAAATACAAGGACAAGGCCGACGCCAAAGCCGCACCTTCAACACCCATTTCAGGAAAACCAAACTTGCCGAAAATCAGCACATAGTTAAACAAAATGTTCAGTACCAAACCGGTACTGGCAACGAATAGGGGAAAACCAGGACGACCCGCAGCTTCAAATAAATTTTTGTAGGCGGTCATTAACGCCAGCATCGGCAGGGCGGGCGCAAAGATATACAAATAAGACACAGCGACACGTCGGGTTTCTTCTTCCGTTGCCATCATAGAAGCAAAAATCGGCAGAATAAACACCGCCACCAGACTAGCAACCAACCCTAACACCACCGACAAGCCCACCGCTTGGGACATGTACAGGTTCACCAGCTTTGGCTGTCGACCATGCAAATGGCGAGTAACCAGCGGCGTAAGCCCGAACGTCACCCCAATCATAAAGCATCCCACGGGCAGCCATAAACTAGATGCCAATCCCACCGCTGCCAAATGCAAGGCACTGTAATGCCCTAACATAATAGTATCGACCACACTGATCGACAGCTCTAACGTCATGGTTAACACCATGGGGAACAACAAATGCAGCACTTCTTTTAGAACAGGAAAACGCTTAACCACACATCACCGCCGACTATCCGTAGCTATTAATAACGACTCATGCAAAGACGCACAAAACAGCCGAGCAATTTACCACCGATCAGACAACAATGCACTTAGCTTGTCTCTTGGTCTAAAAAGCTCAATCTTTCCTTAAACATACAATGACTTTATTACTGAATGTGTCTAACTGCAGGTAATGGTAATAGAAGAGTGGAGATCTGAATATACGTCGTATTAAAAGTGTCGCTGTGGGTCTTGGCGGCTATGTAGTACACGGATAATTTCTACCGTATTTGATGTGACTCTGTAAAATATAGAATGGCTTTTAATAGGTAGGCTTCTGGTGTCTGATAGAAGATCAGAGCGGTCCACGCCTATTAGAGGACACTCGGTAAGTCTCCAGAACTGTTCTTTTATATTCTCAAGATAGCGCTCGGTCTGGGGTTGTCCCAATTGCCGCAGCCCGTACTGATAGATATCTTTTAGGTCAGTTTTAGCGGCAGAGGCTATAACGAGCTGATGAACTGGCATGCGGCTTAAGCCTTTATGTCGTCGAACAGTGTGTCTAAAGCAGATTTTGATTCAATAGTAATGCCTTCACAGCGATCTAGCTGATCAGTACCAATTTTTAGCTGTTCGCGTAAACGGGCCAATTTCATTTCGTGTATCCACTCTTCATGTGTGTCCATAAAGCGCAGGGCGTCACGGATCACTTCGCTGGCATTATTGTATAGGCCACTTTCCACTTTGGCTTTAACACGAGACTCTAGTTCGCTAGTCAATGACACGTGCATAGTTAACTCCAAGGATAAATATTCATACAGATTATGCTAGATTCAAATACAAACATTGTCAATGTATGTATTAATTGGCGATATAGGCGACTATTGAATTGATGAGTAGGAGACACCAAAGCGATGTGAAGCAAGACTTATGCTTGCCTTGTATTTCATGGCAAATACCTTGAAAATGCCGTTTTGTTATTTTCATCCCGATAATATTTACTCTTCATCGACTTTTTCAAGGAAGATCTCCTGATATGACCATTCTGATCACGCTCGGCCCTTTGTTAATTGCGCTGCTATTTGGCTATTGGGTCAATATCAAAGTATTCACTCCACAGCGGGTGGCAAAAGGCTTGGAGCAGTTGGTGTACCTCATTTTGGGTCTGATAGGCTTTAGCTTGGGCGCGCTAGACAATTTGGCAGCAAAATTACTGGTTGCAGGCTATCAAGCCATTGTTTTTTTCACTCTGGTCAGCGTGTTTAGTTTGGCTGGTTTGTACCTCAGTGGCTTGCGATTTGGCGGCACTCACGCTGAGCACTTGGCTCAAGGGCCGTCAGACAGCAAATCACACGCGCTGATGGACGCCGTAAAAACCCTCGCTTGGGTCGTCGGTGGCGTTCTCCTAGGGCTGTTCGCCAAAGATTGGCTCACCGGTGTAGATGAACTGGTAACCGGTCTTCTATATGTGTTGTTGTTTCTTGTCGGTTGTCAGTTACGCCAAGGCAATCACCGCCTGCGTAAACTCTTTTTGAATGTGCAAGGCGTGATTATCGCCGTGGTCACCATAGGCACCACACTCTTTGCTGGCTGGGTCGGTAGCCTGGTGTTGGGTCTTAGTTGGAATCAAGGACTGGCTGTGGTATCCGGTTTTGGCTGGTACAGCTTATCGGGGATTTTGATCACTGGTTTGGGCGATCCAGTGCTTGGCACTACGGCTTTTTTGTTGGATCTAGGACGAGAAATTCTCGCCTTAAGCCTAATCCCCTTTTTGGCTCGTCTTAACAGCCATATGTCAGTAGGCTATTCTGGTGCAACCGCGATGGACTTCACCCTGCCCATGCTCGGTAAATTTCATGGCGCGCAAATCATCCCCGTGTGCATCGCCAGCGGCTTCATTATGAGCATTTTAGTGCCGATATTGATTCCCTTATTAATGGGAATCAAATAAGGCAACCGTCAGCAAATCGTCAAGGCGCTCAATTAAACACCGACTCTTTCGCAAACACCGTCATGCTTGTGTAAAAGCGATTGTCGGGCAAAAGCGCTACCGCCTATTCTTGATTCACGCATTGTGCTTTGTGGAATCGATCTATTTTTTGGAACGTTTCTAGTGCTAATTATTTTAGTGCTAAACAAAGTGTGCAGGTGAAGGGGTCGCTTTGGTAACGCACTAACATTAAATTGGTATAAACAACCTAAAGTATGTTAGAAAACGTATGTTACAAAGAACCAACGGGATCTGATTTTGCAAAGCACAAGGCGTATACCTTTGTTCATGCTCTGTTTTTGCCCCATCAAACGTTGAATTACTGACTTAGTAAGGCCGTTTGCGAATCAAACTCCGTCTTAATGCTTTACATCACAGATGTGATACACCAACAAATAATGGAACGCTTTTTTATGAAAAAAACTCTTATCGCGGCGCTGGTCATGTCCTCTGTTTCTTTTGCGCACGCTGACAACAGTGACATTACGTTAGATTCAAAAGAACAACGCCTAGGTTACAGTATCGGCACCATGTTCGGCTCACGCATGACAGAAGACTTCTCTGAATTAGACATGGACACCTTCATGGCAGGCTTTCAAGACGCCTTTGCCGGTAAAGAAGGTCAGATGACCATGGAAGAAGTGACACAAACAATCCAAGCTTATCAACAAGAGCAAATGCAATTAGCCCAAGCAGAGCAAGAAAAAGCATCAGCGGCCGCCAAAGAAGCCGCAACGGCTTGGTTAGCTGAAAAAGAAGCTGAAGATGGCGTGATGAAAACCAATACAGGCTTATTGTACAAGGTCATCACCAAGGGCGAAGGCGAAAACCCAACACCACTGGACACAGTAGAAGTGGATTACGAAGGCAGCCTGATTGACGGCACCGTATTCGACAGCTCCTACCAGCGCGGCGAGTCCATCAGTTTTCCGTTAAATGGCGTGATTCCAGGCTGGACAGAAGGCTTGCAACTTATGCCAGTAGGCTCTAAATACGAGCTATATATCCCAGCTGATTTAGCTTACGGCCCTGGCGGCACAGGCCCAATTCCACCAAATTCCGCACTAAAATTTGTTGTCGAACTGCACAACATTATTAGAGAGGAAGAGAAGTAATCTAAAATTAAAAACAAAAATGGCTGTCGTTGAAAAATGACAGCCATTTTTTTGGTTCAATAATCAATTCATAATAAATCAGACGCTAGACTCTTTTTCTAACTCTTCACGCTCCGCCCAACGCAACGCCGCCCAGAAAAATACGATCGGAAAAGCGTACATCATCACGCCTATGTTGTGCATAAACATACTCTGCGTCAGAGCAAAGTCCATGTAACACATAGGAATTAAGGCGCCAGCAATAGCATAAGAACGAACTCGCCAATTGTCTTTGTAGTTGTGAAGCTTACGCAAGAACAGTTTCATCGGTACCAAATACACCATCAACAATAAAAGCAAGCCGACTAAACCACGCGTAGATAACGCATGGAAATATTCATTGTGTGCGTGATCGTAGGGAACCGCATTAATGTTAATACGACCTTGATCGGCCAGTTCTCTTTTAATAGGCTGCACCTGACTGGCTCCTACACCAAATATAGGAGACTCTTGAAACATATGAATTGAGGCTTTCCACATATCAAAACGAGTACCTACCGAAGTGCCTGTTTTTGTACCATCTAAATATTGATCAATGTTGCTTACCGCTTCACCCACACGTTTTTGAATACCGGTTTGAGGAACCGCAACAGCGATCACAACCAATAAAGAAGCAGAAAGGAAAAGCTTAAACAGGTGTTTTTTTCCAAGCAAGTCTCGACATTGCCAAAACATAAACAAACCAATGAAAGGCACAGCCACCCATCCGCCACGAGAACCAGAAAGCACAGACGCCCCCATTCCAGATAAGCCAGCAAAAAGAGCAATAGCTACCCAAACAGAACGCTTTTCTGAGAAAAAGAAGGCCGCCGCAACAAAACTTAACCACCCTAGCATCATGGCTGTGTCACCAAACATAATAGGATGTTCGCCACCGCTGGCACGCTCTACCCCTAATACAATTCGTTCATACAGAGCTAACAGGAAGGCTAAAATAGCGCCAATAACAACTCCGTACCAAAGCCAATCTTTAGGGCCTTTACTGCGAAGTAACAAGAAAAGAACCGGAATGGCCAACAAAAACCGCGACGGCTTATCGAACCCTCGAGCTTCAAGCAGATCGGCTATGGAAGCCAAGATTAAACTGATACCAAAAACAAGAAAGGACCAAATAAGCGCCTTGTCTGCTTTATCGGTTGAGTAGATAACGGGCTTTAAAGACACCACACCTAAGGAACATAAAAATATAAGCAAGGTGGTTACGTTGAAGGCCTTAGGAATACCTATTGCACCAGCGAATGTCATGGCGGCCAGCAACCATACCAAGATTGAAAATTTTGCTTTTAACTGCACTCTGTACTTCCTTTAGTTTTCATTAGACCACCTAGGGCTTGGAACAAAGCATGTACTGAATATTTACAAATCACACATCGAAAATAAACACGGAAAACTGCTATGATACGACTCTATAAGTTGTTGATTATAACCAACATAAAAGGCAAAACACACGTGAAGAACGGATTAAAACTAAAAGAGCACAGTGCATCGATTACTCTTGGGTTGCGACTAACAGACGGTATCTGTTTTATTCTTGCTGGATTTCTAAGTTTTTGGCTTCGCTTCTCAAACTTTGATATGAATGGGCCACATACGTATGCTCTCATTCTTGGCACAACTTTAGGGCTAATAAGCCTATCTTCATTTGGAGCCTATAGAGCGTGGCGTGGCGCTACTGTTTTCTCCGAAATTCGTTGTGTATTTAACGCCTCTGTTACAACGTTTATTATTTTAGTCATCTGTGGATTTTTGACCCATTCGTCAGACCTATTTTCTAGAATTTGGATTCTTAGTTGGTTAATTTTAACTGTTTTTCTTTTATTGGCTTATCGTATTTCACTTAGAAAAACCATTGGCCAACTAAGAGCAAAAGGTTACAACATAAGAAAAGTTATTATCATCGGAGATGGTGAACTCGCATTACGAGTAGCTCGAACATTAACAAACACAAAGAACTCAGGTTTTATTGTTCAAGGCTTTATCGGAGAAAGCTCAACTTCAATAATAAAGTCAGAATTCCAATATCTTGGCAATATAAAAAATCTAGAAGAAATAGTTAGAGATAATAAAGTTGATCAAGCTTGGGTAGCACTTCCAATGGAAGAGGCCGAAAAAATGAAAAAAGTTCAAGCTTCTTTATCAAATAGCTCAGTAACAATTAGATTAGTGCCAGATATATTTGGCTTTCAGCTCCTTAATCACTCACTAACAGAGGTTGCTGGCTTACCGGTTATTAACTTATCTACGTCTCATATGATAGAAGGTAAAAATAGGCTGCTTAAATCGATTGAAGACAAAGTTATTTCCTCTATTATTCTAGTTTTAATCAGCCCACTGCTAATCGCTATTGCTATCGCCATTAAGTTAACTTCACCAGGCCCAGTATTATTTAAGCAGTATAGAACAGGCAATAATGGAGCTGATTTTAAAGTTTATAAATTCAGATCAATGGTCGTTCATAAAGAAAAAGATGGCACAGTCACACAGGCCAAAAAGCAAGATACAAGAGTAACAAAGGTAGGCGCCTTTTTGAGAAGAACATCACTGGATGAACTTCCACAATTTGTAAATGTATTACAAGGCAGAATGTCAATAGTTGGACCAAGACCCCATGCATTAGCACATAATCAGTATTACAAAGGGCTAGTGGAATCTTACATGAGGAGGCATATGGTTAAACCTGGTATAACAGGCTGGGCACAAATCAATGGTTTTCGCGGAGAAACAGACACTATTGATAAAATGCAAGGTCGTGTTGAACATGACCTATATTATATAGAAAATTGGTCAATCTGGTTGGATTTGAAGATCATCTTCTTGACTGTTTTTAAGGGTTTCATAAATAGAAATGCTTTTTGATGACCTATTACTACTTCAATAATGATTTTATTTTCCCATTTAATTTAGAGTAAAAAGCCTTATTGTAGATATCGAGGGATGCTTTCTTAGAGGAATATGCCTCGATATAATTTAAGAACTCTTTCATATTACGAGCTACATTAATGTTCTTCAGCTCTAAAGAGGTATCTATTTGATGATCATTTCTATGCTCACCGTATTGATATTCTCTGGGCACAACTATGATGTACTTTGAGTTTAGTAAGGATGTTATTATAGACCCTATTCCAGCATGGGTTACAATTATATCAGACTCTTCAACCTTATTAGAAAAATCATCCATATTTAAATGGTTAGTATAATTATCTTTAGATGTTTTATCATTACAAGCAGTTTGATAAAAAACTTCATACTTATCTGGAAAGAGTTGCTCTAATTCCTCACAATAACCAACAAGACGATCAAAAGGCAACTGACTACCGACTGTTAAAAATATTGATACTCTTTCCAATGTATTCACCTTTGTTTTCAAGAGCTACAGCTTCCCATTGTGAGACCCAAACATCACAAAATGGCTTTACTAAACGTCCAGTTAAAGATGCTTTCTTAGTATTCGCAATACTATCAATCCAAATTGTCTTGCATCTGAAAAGCTTACCAATAACAAGAGCTAAACCACCAGGAGCAGCCCCTGTTGATATAATGCAAGTAGGCTTTATTGAATAGATAGCTTTAACTAACATGTAAAAGCAAATCATTAAGCGAATAGGTTGATTTACATTACAATCCATCACTTTAATACTTTTATAGTTATCGGCATCATGCTTTAATTCAACAGTGGTAATAATATGAGAAAAATTATAATCTATATTTTTTTCTATAGCTAATAATTGAATTAAATGACCACCGCTTGAGGAAACGCCAATAAACTTCTTACTAGCATCCATCTTAATTCACCTTAAGAAATCAAAACTTATTTTTTTAACATTTTCTTATATCTAACTGTTTTCAAAAGCTCTAGCGGTGAAACTATGTATTTAATAGGAAAAAAGCATATTTTCCCATAAATAAGCAACTTACTTGCGTCAAGAATCACTTTAAAAGACATTACATTAAAATAGTTATACACTAAAGCCGCTGCTGAACTTTTTTTAGCTTTAATTTTGTTTTTAAAAATAAAATCGATTTTAGAGAGCTCTACAAAATATCTAGATGACAACACTTCTTTACTGAAAGTTGTTGTTAGCGTACCCTTATCACGAGTAACACAATATATAGTTTCAGGAACAACCTTAATCTCTCTTGATTTCCAACAAGATCTCATTGAAAACATAACATCATTTGATGCTATAACCTCATCGAAATAAATGCTATTATCTACCAGAAACCTTCTATTGTATAATTTCCCCCAAGGCACAACAAAATCATATAAAATACTTTTGTCTTTTTTTAAAATGTACTGATCAACAATATCACAGTATTTTGTATGCCTATCAGAAAGCCCTCCACTTTTCACACAAAAACTTGTTGCCTTGAAAAAGACAATATCTTCATCTCCTTTGCAACAATCAATCGAATCAAAAGCATTATCAACAAAATAATCATCTGAATCAGCAAAAAGAACATATTTTCCTGAAGCAGCATTTAAGCCGATATTTCTACATGCACCAGCACCTTTAACACCACTATCGTTAGTATAAATAAAAATATTATGATTTGAAAATTCATCTATTATATTTTCAACAGAACAATTACTATTATCATCAACTATAATAATTTCAATTTCACTTCTAGCTGGTATAGATAATATCAAACTCTCTAATCCCACTATACAATTATAATGAGGTATTACTATAGAGTACAAAATACCCCCCCCTAAAAACCTTTACTGAAGCCTGTTAAATCCAAAAAACACTTTCTCATATTCAATATCACTATAATCAAAAACACTGTTAGTTTCATCTCCTCTTAAAATCTTTTCTATTATTAAGGAAGTCAAGACCCCTTCTTTATTTTCCCACCTTGTATTATAAGTTTCACTATAATTTTTAATCGAAATTAGACGATCATGATCAAAAAAAACCTTTGTTTCAGTCATTAAAAAATCTGTTGTGAAATTATTTTTCAATGCAATAGAAACACCATTCCTAACATACCCATAATAATCTGAATAAGTGCTATCTTTATTTGTTTCCACATAAAACGAGGGCAAACCAGATAATACAGCTTCCAAATGAATACTAGTATTACCAGCAACAACAATATCGATTTTACTAAAGTACTCAGGCAAATATTCATTGTGTGGATCTGACCAATCAACAAGAGTATCATTTAAAAACACTCTCCTGAGCCTAGATATATCACAGGATTTATGTGTAGGATGTTGTCGAATAATACATTTAACATCATTACATCTTATCTTTTTAATTAGATTTTCTATAAAAATCAAATCATCAATTTTATTTATTGGGATACCTACTGTGAAAAAATCTGATTTATTCTTAGCTATAAATCTAGTTTCTTTTTTTTGCCCTGTCAAAAAAACATTACATTTTTTATTATTCTCAACAACTTTAAAATCAACATCATCGAAAGTAGACAAACACTCTTGATATTTATAAAATGACTCCCTTCCATCAAGCAAAGCATAATCAAACTCTAGAGGCGGAAAGAAATTACTGACTGATGCATGTTGAACATAAAGAGTTTTTATATTTAATAACTCTGCTGCTAAACGTAACGATCTATTTGAAACATTATGGTCATTAGACATAACAACGATATTTGGTCTAGTTTTTTTCAAAAGTTGAAAAAAAAACGGCAGGAGTACATAAGGCCTACAATAAATACTAAAATATTGATTTAACTCAACATCATGTTTTCTTCTTAAAACCTTAATATAAAGAAAAGGGAGCTTAATAAAAAAGACTAATAAGGCGACCATTACTACTGATGGAGTAAACAGTACGCTTAGATCACCTACCCTTCCTAACCCATGACCACCTTCAGAAACTAATATATTATTAATATTTTTCTTATCTAAAGAAAGTATAGTTGATCTGATACTATCAAGTTGGTTCTTACTACCGGAGAAAAGAAAAACGTCAACCTCTTTTGAAGCCCTCTCGAAAAAACTAAAGTTAACAAAAATATATCTAAAGAACACTAATACCCTATAGAAGACACCATTGAATTTATTTTTTTTTGTCTTAATTGAGTCTATTTCATTTTTCTTTCTACTAAATAAATAGGAAAGCCTCAACTCATCTTCTATTTTCAAAGAAAGAAGCGTCAATTTAAAAATCTCATAAAGATTCATTTTAATACCTTATCGCTAACTGGCATACCTTTATAGAGATTAAAGTCTGATTTTTTACCTATTAAATCCTTTAAATATTTAGGGGACACTCCATATCCGGGCCTAATACTTTTCACATTGTCATGTGTAAATTCCTCACCTTCTGCGATGTCTTTCACGACATAAAGTGAGCGTCTAAACATAATATTGCTTTTTTCACTTTCTTTGCATTTGTAGTTAACTTTACCAAGCGCTTTCCAAGCAATCTTGCTGTCACGACACAGTTGTGTCAGTTCATCTTTTTCAAGTGAAAAACTATCATCTGGTCCGCCGCCATTTCTATCGAGTGTAACGTGCTTCTCTATCAAGCAAGCGCCTAACGCGACAGATGTGATCGCGGTTGTGTTGTCAATTGTATGGTCTGACAACCCAGTTAATACGTCGAACCTTGATGCCATATCAGGAATAGTCGCAAGGTTATAGTCCTCTGATGGCGCAGGATAACCACTGACACAATGCAAAACGACAAGCTCTTTACAACCAGAGCTTCTTGCCGTGTCTATCGCCTCGCAGATTTCTTCTTCATTTGCCATACCTGTCGAAATAATCATTGGCTTACCGGTTTTAGCCACGTACTCAATCAGAGGTAAATCAATCGCTTCGAAAGAAGCAATTTTGTAAGCAGGCGCATCTAAAGACTCAAGTAAATCAACCGCTGTAAAGTCAAAAGGTGAGCTAAAAATAGTAATCCCAAGCTCTTTGGCTTTTTTAAATAACGGCTTATGCCAATCCCATGGCATATGGGCTTCTTCATAAAGCTCATATAGGGTTTTACCATCCCACAAACCACCCTTAATCATAAACTCAGGATTATCACTTTTCATTGTAATTGTGTCTGGCTTATACGTCTGCAGTTTTATTGCATCAGCCCCACTCTCTTTTGCCATCTCCATAATTTTAAAGGCATTTTGAATACTGCCATTATGATTAGCAGACATTTCAGCAATAATATATGGTGCGTGATCTGGACCTATTTCTCTATTATCTATCTTTATACTTTTCATTTCTTCTCTACTTTTATCGGTTGCCTGACATAGCTCTCTTCGGATGTTTTTTTATACCCTGCTCGGCTAAACAAGGCATGTGAAGCTAGGTTAGCTTTTAATACGACAGCATTGATTACAAAATCAGCATGAATAAGATCTAACTCTTTCAGAGCAAACTTCGCTATGCCTTTCCCAAAGTGATCTGGCGACACATAAATTGATACTAGATACTCTTTTGAGGAAATACAATCAAGACGAATAACACCTAACGACTTCCTATCAGAATTATTAGTTTCAATTATATAAAAGTAGTTATCTTTAGATTTTAACTTACCTAACATCCATTTTTCATGCTCTATATAGCTAGGAGTACTTTTATTAAGAGAATATCGTCTTGTTTCCGGCGCACACTGCCAACTATATACTTGCTGTATATCGCCTTCATTCGCATACCTCAATATAAATGGCTTTTCAGATAACTCTTTAATATTTTCAACTATCCTTGCAGCCCCTACACCATCACATAACATCAAATTTATACTTTTCATTTTTTTATAATTCTGCATCATTTGCTTATAAGATTTTATTATCTTTTCAGTTACAGAATTCAGTTCGATGCTTATTGAAGCACCAGCGGCATTCAATCTCTCACATATTTCTGTCTGGTTATCTGCTAAAGGCATAATAATACTTGGCAATCCCAAGCATGCTCTTTCCCAGGATGTACTACCAGGTGCACCGATCGCTACATCATGCAGAGACATCAAGTCAGCCATATTTTCAACAAAGTCAATATGAGTTACCCAGGTCTTATTCCTTTCTGCAAATCTCTTTATTAATTTGTAATGAGGAGCCCTTGAACTAAGCAAAACAGTAAATAAAGGTGGATGTGCATATTTATTTCTAAAAGCTTCAAGAACTTTTAATGTTGCATTAGGTCTATCAACACCGCCCATTGACAATAATACTTTAGGTGTCATCTCTATATTTTTTTTAGACTGCAACTCAATTAAATGTTGCTTTTCAAAATCGGAGCCAATAATAGCATATTGAGTACCTGATAAAACTTTAGCACTAGGGTTACTCTTTTTGTACTCACTTGATTTTCTTAAAAGTGTTTGATCTATAATTAAATCTGCATCATGCTTCCTAACAAGATCATCTATCGCTATGATTTTACAGCTATACTTTTTTCTAATAACTTTGTGCCATTCACTGCTAATACCATAATGGTCAACAATAACCAGGTCTATCGAAGAAACATGCTCAACAAAATCCTGAGCATCATCGATTTCATCAACCTGCAACCAAGCCATATAATCTGCCGTGCTTTTAGGCTCTAACCAGACAACAGGCTGTTTTAACTCACAAACTAAATAACCACGTGATTTGATTAATCGAATTAAATCGCCTTCTTGTGGTCGTGTGTAGAATACTACCTTGTAACCATTAGATCTAAGGGTATCTGCTAAAACAAGGCATCGCATGACATGCCCACTACCTATATGCAGCGACGCATCTACCCGAAATGCAACATTTAACACGCTAGCGCCTTATATAAAGCTTCTGCTAACTCCCAATCTTCTTGCGTGTCGATGTCTTGGACATATTTTCTCGGCAGCACAATAGCACGAGAATGATCAGCAAATATTGGTTTGTGTGCTATGTAAGCTTCCGCTTTCCCCCAATAAAATTGCCCTGCATCGTGAAAAGCCTCTACTAAGTCTTGCGAGCGTGTTTGCTCAAACTCAGGTGAGAACATGCTAACGGCCTGTTCATCATTCAATCTAATGGCACGCTGAATGGGGAAAGCAAAGCTGGTTGCACTAAATGCAAATTGCACCTTGTTATCACTCAATACTCTTAGCCCTTGAAGTAAATACTTGGGTAAAACAAAAGGCGCTGTCGCATAAAGACAGCACACATTATTTACCGCCCCCCCCTGAGTAACACACCAATTTACCGCATGCTCCATAACATCCATTGTTGTAGCATAATCATCTGCGATACCTGAGGGACGCATAAAAGGTACTTCTGCCCCCCATCTTGTCGCTACATTAGCTATTTCATCATCATCTGTTGAAACAATAATGCGGTCAAAACACCCTGCATTTTTTGCAGCCTCTATAGAATAAGCAATCATCGGTTTACCATAGAAAAGTTTAATGTTTTTTCTAGGGATCCGTTTACTGCCACCCCGTGCAGGGATAATTGCAATATTCATAATGAGCTATCCAGTATACGAGCCAGTGTAGACACCACCTCATCTTGTTGTACATCTGTCATTCCATGAAACATCGGTAATGAAATAGCACTGCTGTAATAACTCTCAGCATTAGGGTAATCGCCAGCTTCAAAGCCCATACGCGCATAATAAGGTTGTAAATGCACTGGGATATAATGCACATTTACTCCGATACCCGCCGCGCGTAACTCATCAAACACCTCTTTGTGTGTTTTAGAAATGAGGCTTAATTGTAGTCTAATGACATAAAGGTGGAGACCCGAATAGGTGTTTGGTAATTGGTAAGGCAAGGTAATGGGAAAATTACTTAATTTTTCATTATATCGTGACGCTAAGCGATGGCGGGCACTGACAAATTGCTCAAGTCGCTGCATCTGTGACACACCCAATGCCCCTTGTAATTCGGTCATTCGATAATTAAAACCTAAATCGACCTGCTCATAATACCAACCACCGTGAGGAGCATTTTCCATCAGTCGCTCATCACGGGTAATGCCATGACTACGATAGAGCGACATTTTATCGGCAAGCTGCGGATCATTGGTTAACGCAGCGCCGCCCTCGGCGGTTGTCACTATTTTAACCGGGTGAAAACTGAACACCGTAATATCACTGTATTCACACAAACCAATTGGCTTATCTAGATAACGACCACCAATGGCATGTGAAGCATCTTCAATGATCTTAAAGCCGTACTCAGTTGATAACGCATGAATCGCTTTCATATCACAAGGCTGACCACATAGATGCACAGCAACCAACACTTTGGGCAATGCTAATTGAGCTTTTGCTACAATCAGCTTTTGTTCAAGCGCTTTTGGGCAAAGGTTATAAGTAGCTGGATCAATATCTACAAAGTCAACTTTAGCACCACAATACAAACCACAGTTCGCCGATGCTACAAAGGTAATAGGCGTTGTCCATAAAATATCACCTTCACTCAACTCAAGCGCTAAACAAGCAATATGAAGTGCAGATGTCGCACTGTTTACCGCTAAAGCATATTGAGCACCTGTCACTTTTTTTAACGCTTCTTCAAAAGCAGGAACTTGAGGCCCTTGCGTTAAAAAATCAGAGTGTAACACATCGACAACTGCATCAATGTCAGCTTGTATTATCTCTTGCTTTCCATACGGTATCATTTACGCCTCACTGTACTTTGAAGGTTGGATCAACATGTTCAACAATAAGCTGGCGCAGGCCATCAATAGTTTCCCACAGTGTATTGGTTCCAGAGTTGTATTTGAAACCAAAGGGAACTTTTTCCGCTTTATGATGAGCCATGTAGTCTTCTTCGCTGTAGGTATAAGAAACAGAAGGAAGAATCGCATAGTAATCCCCTAAATCTATAGTATTAAGCGAGTCAGTATCTGTAATCATCTCTTCATGTAGTTTTTCACCAGGACGAATACCTACATCACGTAGTTCACACTCTGGCGCAACGGCCTCTGCAATGTCTAGGATTTTATAGGAAGGTATTTTAGGTATGAAAATTTCACCACCTAAATGATTTGCTAAAGCAAACATCACCAAATCAACACCATCTTGCAGTGAGATATTAAAACGCGTCATTTCTCTGTGAGTAATCGGTAAAACTCCTTCTTTTCGTTTGTCTAAGAAAAAAGGAATTACAGAACCACGAGACCCCATTACATTACCGTAACGAACCACGCTAAACCTGATATCTTTAGAACCACGAATATTATTCGCTGCTGCAAAAAGTTTGTCTGACGCCAATTTAGTTGCACCGTAAAGATTAATCGGAGCACAGGCTTTATCAGTCGATAGAGCTACAACGTTTTGAACGCCACACGCTAACGCTGCGTGAATCACATTTTCAGCACCATCAATGTTTGTACGAATGCATTCAGTTGGATTATATTCTGCCGTATCTACTTGCTTAATCGCCGCCGCATGGATAATCACATCGACACCTTCACATGCTTGCGTCAATCGCTCTTTATCACGTACATCACCAATAAAAAAACGTAACTGCGAAAAGTCGTAAGCAGGATATTTTTGTTTGATAACCGACTGCTTCAGCTCATCACGAGAGTAAATAATAATTTTTTTTACATCTGGATAACGAGCAAGAATCGTCTCAATAAACTTTTTACCAAATGATCCAGTGCCACCCGTGATTAATACGCTTTTGTTATTTAACATTTGAATCTCTTTATTTACAATTAATAGTCAGAATACGACGAAAACCATTAACTTCCTGCGGAAAACCTCGATGAAAACCAGATTGATCTGAAACGACTAATGACCCTTTGGGTGCTAGTATTGGGTATATATCCTGATAAGGTATGATTGGAGTTTCTGTTTTGGTTTTCAAGCTCTGCGAAAGATATCTATTCAATCTACGATAAGGGGTGTCAATATGTGTACCTCTAACATAAGTATATGGGCCATTACAAAAGTCGAGAACATCAGTAAGATATATAAAAATTTTTATTTGTCTATCGTATGTATCTACGTGAAAACCACGAGTAGATGTTACCCCAGAATTAACATATGAGTTTATATTTTGAACTTTCAAAGGTTTCGGGAGAGACTTTAGAAAATCAGTTAAAAATTTATTTTTAACAATTTCATTTATAGCTTTCCTCTCTATATCAGATTGAAAAAGCCTATCTACATTAAATATATCAACCATACCAGCATCGTCCCCCCCTCTGAAATCAAATATGGTTTTTGGATTCATAGATAATGCATTATAACCTTTTACTTTTTTCACTTGAGACTGTAAAATAACCGATTCATTTTCATAAAACCCTTGACTATTCACTTTACTCTTATAAGACTCCATTTCATGATCTATTTTTTTGCACAATATATTTACCAGATATTCATCAATAAAATTAGGAATGACAAAAACACCATCTTCCATTATTCTATAAACAGCATCCTTTTCACAAAAAAAATCATTAACAGGAAGCTCAATATCAGATTTTTTATTAAGATAATAACCTAAAGATTCACTTTTCAAAGAACGTATGACATCGGAGTTAAGAGAGTCAATATCAGACTTTTTAACATTATTAGATCTTTTTTCAAATAATTTGTTTTTTAAAATACTAAAGCATAAACTCATATTTTCACTCCACACTTCAACTCTAATAAGAATAGTTCCATCATCTCCAAATTAGTAATATCTGTGGTTGTGAATCTGAATTTTGAAGAAGAGGCCCACTTTATAGATTCATCAAAATAATGAGCTGGAAGACGCCTATTTAAATTAGATGTATTAATAAGATTTCCATCAAAAAAGCTATCATTTTTTTCATACAAGACCTTAAAATAATGGCACAACCTTTCTAAAGACTTCTTTTCTCCCAACTCGCTCTCTAAACTCTCAACATCAACATTAAAAGAGGTATAATTATCAATCGCCTTCTTCAATACCAAATGAGCATTATCATAATCGCTAAAAAAAAGGGAATTTTTTTCGTTTAAACTATCTTTCACACCACCTCTTAAATCATTTTTCACGACAATAGGCATACCGCAAAGCTGAGCCTCTTTGACAACTTTTGCATGACCTTCAACTTGAGAAAAGAGTGTAAAAACTTTCGATCTATTATAAAAATATGACAGCATAGTATAAGAGAGGCCTTGAAAGCCTGTTTTAGGATCTGTTTTGATTATTGTAAACATCTCCCTTTCCTCAGCTGAAAACACTTCAAAATAATCGTCTAATATAGATGTGTAATAGGCACTTTTCTTTTCGACTGAGTTTGATGCAATCACGAATAAAATACGATATTTTTCTCCCATCTCATATAACTTTTTAACAGAAGATAAAAGTTCCGGATATTTTTTTTTAATATCATTTTTTGCAACACAAATTAAGTCCCAATACTTTTCACATCCGTTTTCTTTCGTCATTACTAGAGGTGTGAAGTGAGCTGAACTCAACGGAATCACAAAAGGGTCTCCATTAAAAGTTGTAGTGCCCGGTGATGTCATATGAAAATCTACCCAAGAGGGTGTTTCAATGTCTCGTGCATAAAACCCCCAGTGCACGCCGACATAATAATATTTCCCTATCAAACCAATAGACTTCTTAAACCTTTTTAAAAGAAGATACCTTAAGTAATTTTTTTTAAAAGAAACTAGTCGTTTAATTTTCTCTTTTTTAGATACACTCCTAGAAGACAACAGATAAAATTCTTTGTGTGTAAAAACAATAATCCCTTTAGTACCATTATCAGGGTGCTTAAATATATGAGCCATATTTATACCTAACTATTATCAGCCATCTTTTTAAAGCTTGAGTTGTTTTTTATAAGATCTGCATAACTACCTTTGGAAACTACATAGCCATTTTCCATAAAATATATTTGATCGCACTTTTTTACTGTTGATAATCTATGAGCTATCATCACTATAGTTTTCTTACCATTAAAATCACTTATAGCGCTCATGATCATTTTCTCAGTAATACCATCAAGAGCACTAGTTGCTTCATCGAAAACTAATATTTTTGCATCATTATACAAAGCTCTAGCAATACCAATGCGTTGGCGTTGCCCACCAGATAACTGTACACCACGCTCACCAACTTTTGTATGAACTCCATATTCTAACGACTCAACAAGTGAATCTAGATGAGCAAGTTTAATTGCATGTTTAACTTTAACCATATCAATTTCTTGCACCGGAATACCAAATGCAACATTTTCCATAACTGTCCCCTCTGATAAGAATATTGATTGAGGAACAAAACCAACTTCATTCTGCCAAGCTCGCTTATTTAATTCATTAATCACTTGTCCATTTATTATCAATTCACCTTCACTTGGAGAAATAAGTGCAAGTAATATATCGATTACTGTTGACTTTCCAGCCCCAGAACTACCTACAATACCCACCGTAGAGTTAACATCTATATTTATATTTAAATCAACTAATGCTGGCTTATTTTTACCGGGGTAAGTAAAAAGAATATTTCTCAGTTCGATTTTACCTTTGATTTCTAGACCTTGGCAGGTTTCTTTCTCAATTCTGTCAGGCAATTCATTCTTGGAAGATGCAATAAGGTCATCACGAATAGCATAAAAAGCTGATAGTGCACCTCTAATTTGAGTAACACTATTGTAAATTAACTGGAATGCTGGCAATAGCTTAAATGCACTTAACGCATAAACTGATAATATAGGAAGAACTAAGCCTAACTTGCTATCATGAGCAGATAAAAGATATAAAACCATACCTATCATAGAACCAAAGGCTAAAAGCTCCATAAAATATCTAGGAACTTGACCTATAACAGTATTATTACCCATACTGTATGAAAATAAACGTCCAGTGCTTCTAAAACGACTTACAAAGTCAGCTTGCCTTCCAAGTAACAGAGTATCCTTAATCCCACCAAAACCTTCATTCATTAATTGATAACGCTGAGTTGCCACTTTAGATAGATTACCCCCATTAATACTTATTTTCTTCCTTATCAGTCTATACAACAATAAATATGAAGAAATTATTAATACCAAACCTGAAACAGCCACTTTTGGATCATAAATCAAAAGACCTATTGACATAAAAAAAACCATTATGATTTTTGCATTAATTTGCATTAGGGGTCTAATGATTTGATTTGTAACTCTACCAGATTCATTTGCTATATTTTTTGTTAGTTGTGCACTACTTCCTGATGAATGAAACAACCATGGCTGATTGACATAGTACTCATACAATCTATCACCTATTTCAATACCAGTTCTAGCAGAAAACATTGCTAAATACCAAGTTGTAACTATAGAAATAAGGCTTGCTAAAAACAGCATAAAGAGTACTCCACCTCCTATTAAAAGCATATAGTCTTGTTTATTTAATCCAGAAACTTTGTACACATAAGAAATCAAATTCTCTCTATCTAAAACAGAAGGATCACCCACTAATGCCATAAAAGGAGCGATAGAAGCAACGCCAACAATTTCAGCCATCGCCATAATAACAACTAAAAGTTGCAGAGTATAAAACTGTCTGCGTTGTTTAGGCGTTAATAATATAAACAGTTCTTTGATTAACTTAAGCATATTAAAATATTTTTTATAGATTCGTTGGTTTAAAGGAAGTAACTATCGGTAATAGCAATAATCAATCATTACCATACAAATCTCGCGTATAAACCTTATCTACTACATCTGCAATATCACTAGTCATACGGTTCGCGATGATTACGTCTGACATTGTTTTAAATTCTTCTAGATCTTCCATCACTTTGGAATTATAAAAGTCGCTTTCATGCAGTTCTGGTTCGTAGATAACCACTTCAATGCCTTTCGCTTTTATACGTTTCATAATGCCCTGAATGGCTGAAGCTCGGAAGTTGTCGCTGCCGGTTTTCATCACTAGCCGATATATACCAACGACTTTCGGGTTACGGGCAATCACTGAATCGGCGATGAAGTCTTTGCGAGTCGAGTTTGAGTCCACAATGGCACGAATCAGGTTGTTTGGCACATCTTGGTAATTCGCCAACAGCTGCTTGGTGTCTTTTGGCAAGCAATAACCACCGTAACCAAAGCTTGGGTTGTTGTAGTGGTTACCAATACGCGGATCAAGGGACACGCCGTCGATGATTTGTTTGGTGTCTAAACCATGAGATTCACAGTAGGTGTCTAGCTCGTTGAAGTAAGCCACTCGAAGCGCAAGGTAAGTATTAGAAAACAGCTTCACCGCTTCGGCTTCAGTGCTGTCGGTAAACAAAACGTCGATGTTATCTTTCAAAGCACCTTGCTTTAACAAGCCAGCGAAAGTTTCAGCGCGTTCACTGCGCTCACCTACTATAATGCGTGATGGGTGCAAATTGTCATACAGGGCTTTGCCTTCACGCAAAAACTCAGGGGAAAACAAGATATTTTGAGTATTAAATTTCTCTGATACGCTTTTGGTGTAACCAACAGGCACGGTGGATTTGATCACCATTACAGCGTTAGGGTTGGCCGCAAGCACATCCTGAATCACGGCTTCAACACTGCCGGTATTGAAGTAATTGGTCTTGGTGTCATAGTCAGTGGGTGTGGCGATAATCACAAATTCGGCGTCTTGATAAGCCGCTTGCTTGTCCAAGGTTGCGGTAAAATTCAACGCTTTATTAGCAAGAAAGTCTTCTATTTCAACATCAGCTATCGGAGATTGCTTTTTATTCAGCATAGTGACTTTTTCGGGAACGATATCCACAGCGATTACGTCGTTATGCTGCGCAAGCAGCATGGCATTCGATAAACCTACGTAGCCGGTTCCGGCAATGGCAATTTTCATTTTTTTAGTCCATTTAAATTCGTTAATTCTTTTTGGAAGGTCTTATACCATTCAACAAACTTAACCATACCGTCTTGAATTGTTGTTGACGGTTTGTACCCTACCGTGGCTTCAAGCTGTGCGGTATCTGCGTAAGTTTTAGGCACATCTCCTGGCTGCATGTCCATGTAGTTTTTCTTAGCGGTTTTACCGCAAGCTGTTTCTATGGCTTCTATAAACTCAGACAGCTGTATAGGCTGGTTATTGCCAATATTGTAAATAGCATAAGGCGCTTTATTATCAGGAACCACGTCCTGAATACGCATAACACCTTCTACTATGTCATCAATGTAGGTGAAATCACGCATCATTTTGCCGTGGTTAAATACTTTAATAGGCTTGTCATTCAGAATAGCTTCCGTAAACAACCAAGGTGCCATATCAGGTCGGCCGCCAGGGCCATAAACGGTAAAGAACCGAAGCCCTGTTGTAGGAATATTGTAGAGATGCGAATACGAATGCGCCATTAATTCACTGGATTTTTTTGTCGCAGCATACAAAGACACAGGGTGATCAACCATGTCGCTTTCACTAAACGGTACCTTGGCATTCATGCCATAAACTGAGCTTGAAGACGCGTATACCAGATGCTCGACCTTATTATGGCGACAACCTTCTAGCACCGTCATCATGCCAACTAAGTTGCTGTCTACGTACTCAAAAGGCGCTTCCAACGAATAACGCACACCCGCTTGTGCTGCTAAGTGTATCACTCGCTGAAACTGCTCTTCTTTAAACAATTTAGCCATGCCATCGCGATCAGCAAGATCTAACTTAACAAAACGAAAGTTACTAATAGGTAACAGCTGAGCCAGCCGATGCTGCTTAAGCTGCGGAAGATAATAGGCGTTTAGGTTATCTAGACCAACAACTTCATGGCCTGCATCAAGCAAACGTTTACATACATTCATACCGATGAAGCCAGCGGCTCCGGTAACTAGAAATTTCATAATTTGTTAAGTCCAGTTCTCACTTATTTAATGACACTGCAGAAGTACTTATTGATTAATATGATGGTTTCACCGCCCATACCAGTCACTAAAGCGCTGAATATCGTCTTCACCTAGGTAACTGCCCGATTGCACTTCGATCAGTTCTAACGGAATTTTCCCAGGGTTCTCTAAAACATGCACCACACCGACGGGAATGTAAGTCGATTGGTTTTCTGTCAGTATCATTTCTTGATCGCCATTTTGAACTTTTGCTGTGCCAGACACAACAACCCAATGCTCTGCTCTATGGTAATGCATTTGTAAACTAAGTTTTTGACCTGGCTTAACTACAATTCGCTTCACTAAAAAACGTTCGCCTGAGTCAAGTACCTGATAACTTCCCCAAGGGCGATGCACCGTGGTGTGAAACATGTGCTCTTCACGGCCTTCGGCTTGAATACGTTTAACAATCTTCTTTACGTCTTGGGCGTTGTTTTTGTCCATCACTAAAACAGCGTCGGCGGTTTCAGCAATTACTAAGTTACTCACGCCTACCGCAGCGACCAAACGAGATTCAGAACGAACTAAACAATCGTTAGACCCTTCTGCCATTACATCACCGAGTAAAACATTATTGTCAGCGTCTTTGTCAGCGTAGTCGTAGAGCGCATCCCAGGCACCAATGTCACTCCAATCGCCCGCATAAGGCACAACTTTGGCATTTTTCGTGGGTTCCATCACAGCGTAGTCAATGGACTCGGCTGGGCAAGCCGCAAAAGCGTCGGCATCAATGCGTACGAAGTCCATGTCTTCACTACGGGCTTGGTAGGCTGCTGCCACGGCGTTGGCGATGTCTTCACTGTGCGTAGTGAGTTCTTCTAAAAAAGCGGCGGCTTTGAACAAAAACATGCCGCTGTTCCACAAATAATCCCCAGAATCGAGATAAGCCTGAGCTGTCGCCTCGTCTGGCTTTTCGACAAACTCCACTACCGCGAAATCCGCACCGGATCGAATGTAACCGTAGCCCGTTTCTGGTCGTGTTGGTTGTACCCCAAAGGTCACTAAAGCATTGTTTTTAGCCAGCTCCGCCGCTTGTTGAATGGCCGATTCAAACGCCGCCTCATCGCGTATTACATGATCAGCAGGTAAAACTAACAGTAAGGCTTCATCGGTATTTTTATGCTGAGCTTCTAATGCTGCCAGCGCAATCGCAGGCGCTGTGTTACGACCTTTTGGTTCCAGCACAATACTCGCTTGGGTCACGCCAATTTCTTGCAGCTGTTGGGCAATCAGAAATCGGTGATTTTCATTGCAGACAACAATGGGGTCTTCCAGGGTTAAACCGTCTAGCCGCAACAGAGTGCTTTGCAAAAGGCTGTGTTTTTCTTCTACGAGAGCAAAGCATTGTTTAGGAAAATAATCGCGAGACAATGGCCACAAGCGACTTCCAACACCACCTGACAAGATCACAGGGATAATTTTCACGCGACGCCCTTCGTATATGACAAAAACCGTGCACGGATTCTATCAAATCTCCTACATGAGAAATACAACTCAATAAAATTAAATCCTAGGGCTAGGTGTTCTGTCCAAAGGTGTTCTAGGGGTAGGAAATCCACCAATCGCTTGGGCGATGATTTCCTCGGCGTCTGGGATGATGTCTATAAGCTGTGGGAGGTCGTTCACACAGAGGAATTTGATGTTTGGATCTGTGGCTTTGATTAACAAGGCCAGTGTTTCTTCGGCTGGTTGGCCCTTTCCTTGTCCACTGACAATGTGAAGGCAGTCTTCTGCTGTGCTAATAACAGCCTCTTGATCACGAATACAAGCGTGGTTATGCAAGCCTTGAGGAAGAAATTGCGCTAGGTTACGAAATCGATACTGTATGTTATCAATGAAAGCGTCCCGATGACGGTCAAACATTTCAGCCATTTTTGAGCGTAAAAAAGGATGTACAACATGAGCGGATGAAAACAGTTTATGTGGTGGAAAACCAACCATCTCGGCGGCTTGTATCTGCATAAACTGATGAAATTTAGCCGGATCTTTTCGTGCGGTGGCATTACTCAACACATCGCTGTAATCAACCCATTTGCCTCGCAATATTGGGCGATGATCATCGAATAAATCGCTCGGTGTCAAAGGCGCTGTCAAAAACACATCGTCATTGAAATACACAAAACGCTCGCTCAAGCCCTCAATTCGCCACAACATACTTTCTATGGTTAAGGAGTTAAACGTAGGTAATACCTGAGTAAAACCAGCGAAAATTTCTGAATG
Source organism: Marinomonas vulgaris (assembly GCF_018145875.1). GTDB lineage: Bacteria > Pseudomonadota > Gammaproteobacteria > Pseudomonadales > Marinomonadaceae > Marinomonas > Marinomonas vulgaris. Next base: position 307,770 of record NZ_JAGSSV010000001.1, read on the forward strand.
GTAAACCAATTGAACCTTAGCGCGAATGTTATCTGAAAGGCTCGACAAATCAGGGCCCTCTTCGTCAACCACCAGCCAAATATTGCGTATCCACGGCGCGTTGTTTTCAATCGATTGAAGGCAATACAAGACTTCATCACTGCACACCCAACGGTGGGGGTTCGAAGCATTTTCATGCAGAGGCTCAGCTTCCAGCGCCATGTATTCTTGACGTTTTTGACGATGAGACGAAGTACTACCGTCGACCCAAGTAATCACCGCATCGATGGGGTCGGGCTGACTTTTTATGACATTGCTTTGCATGGATATGTCCGTTTATTAATACGTTACTTTGCGACAAAAAATTATCTCGAAGATTAAGACTCAAGATCTTCATCACACTCACTTATAGGTGTATCCATACCCTTACAAATAGAATCACGCATCTTCGGTACGGACAACAAAAATAATGTTTCTTGAATCGAAGACCAATCTTCTTCTGAAATTAAAACCGCATTATTACGTTTACCAGTAATGACAATAGGCTGATGAGTCACTGCGGCCTCATCAATTAATTGATGTAAGCTCCTATTTGCTTCTACTACCGTCACACCAGACATTACGCACCTCAAGACTGTTCAAATTTGTAGGAAAATTCTACGCTCAAAACAATGCACGTCAATACTGGAAAAAATTACCCACATCCTCAAATCAAAAAATCTGAGTAAACGCATTATAAAAAACCAAGCGACGCTTCGACTAGACATGCGGTAGCTTCAAGGAAAAACTTCTTTAAGGACTACTTTTAAGAAAACCAAGCGACGTTTCGACGAGGTAGGCGGTAGTTTCGAGGAGAAACGTCGCTTGGTTTGAATTACCTAAAAAACTTAAGGCCTAAAAACCGACTAACTCAAGGCTTTCGAGTGAAACTCCAAATGCTCATCGATGAAGCTGGCGATGAAGAAATAGCTGTGGTCGTACCCAGGCTGACGTCGTAAGGTAATCGGGTGTCCGACTTTCTCACACACGGCTTCTAGCGCTTCAGGTTTCAGCTGCTCCACCAAGAAGTTGTCTGCTTCGCCTTGGTCGATGAGCAGAGGTAAACGCTCTTCTGCTGTTTCTACAAGACAAGTCGCGTCCCATTCTGTCCAAACCGCGCGATCTTCACCCAAGTAACCAGTGAAGGCTTTTTCACCCCAAGGGCACTGAGTCGGGTTAACGATCGGTGAAAATGCCGACACCGACTGATACACATCAGGGTTCTTCAAAGCACAAATCAAAGCGCCGTGGCCGCCCATGGAATGCCCGGAAATCGAACGTTTATCGGTGACAGGAAAATGACTTTCAACCAATTTTGGCAACTCTTGCACCACATAATCGTACATGTGGTAAGTATTCGAATAAGGCGCTACGGTCGCGTTTACGTAAAAACCCGCTCCAGAGCCGAAGTCGTAGCTGTCGTGTTCATTTGGGTAATCAGTACCGCGCGGGCTGGTATCTGGACAGACAATCGCCAAACCCAATTCCGCTGCTTTACGAAAGGCGCCGGCTTTTTGCGTGAAGTTTTCATCGGTACAGGTTAACCCAGATAACCAATACAACACAGGCACGCTTTGTGTTTCCGCCTGTGGTGGTAGGTAAATCGCGAAGGTCATCTCACTTTTTACCGACACGCTTTCATGCTTATAACGCTTCAACCAGCCACCGAAGCTTTTTGTGCTTGATAACAGTTCCATAAGTGTCTCCTTGTTATTGGCAAAAAAAGCCCGCTGAGCGGGCTTTTTCAATCGGTTATAACGGTTTATTTATCGAACAAAATGACCGTACGGATACTTTCGCCTTTGTGCATCAAGTCGAAGGCGTCGTTGATTTGCTCAAGCGACATGGTGTGGGTAACGAATGGATCGATTTCGATTTTGCCATTCATGTAATCTTCCACATAACCTGGCAACTGGCTGCGACCTTTTACGCCACCAAATGCCGAGCCTTTCCATACGCGCCCTGTCACCAATTGGAATGGACGAGTGGAGATTTCTTGGCCCGCGCCCGCCACGCCAATAACGATGGATTCGCCCCAGCCTTTGTGACAACACTCAAGAGCAGAACGCATTACCTGAACATTACCGATACACTCAAAAGAGTAATCCACGCCGCCATCGGTCATATCAACAATGACTTGCTGAATAGGTGCATCAAAGTTTTTCGGGTTCACACAATCGGTTGCACCGAACTGCTTCGCCATTTCAAACTTAGATTCGTTGATGTCGATGGCAATAATGCGAGACGCACCCGCCATGCGAGCACCTTGAATACAAGACAAACCGATACCGCCAAGGCCAAACACCGCCACAGTATCGCCTTCTTGGACTTTCGCCGTGTTCAATACCGCGCCTATGCCGGTGGTGATACCACAACCTAGCAAGCAGACTTTTTCCAACGGTGCGTCCACGTGAATTTTCGCCAAGGCGATTTCTGGCACTACGCTGTATTCAGAAAAAGTAGACGTACCCATGTAATGGAAAATCGGCTCGCCATTGATGCTAAAACGGCTCGTACCATCTGGCATCAAGCCTTTACCTTGTGTCTCACGCACGGCGCTGCACAAGTTGGTTTTGCCGGATTTACAGAATTTACACTCGCCACATTCTGCGGTGTAAAGTGGAATAACGTGGTCGCCCACGCTCAACGAGGTCACGCCTTCGCCAATCGCTTCGACAATGCCCGCGCCTTCGTGGCCTAAGATAGCGGGGAAAACGCCTTCTGGATCTTCGCCAGACAAGGTGAATGCGTCTGTGTGACAAACACCCGTCGCCACCATACGAACCAAGACTTCACCGGCTTGCGGATCTTGCACGTCGACTTCTTCAATTTTAAGAGGTTGGCCTGGGCCCCAAGCAACAGCAGCTTTACATTTCATTGTTTTCTCCAAAGTGTGTTTCATCGTGTATTTATCAATTTAATAACAACAGTCTAGCGGCAAATCATTCAAAGAATAATATCTGTTTCAGCAAAGGATTGTTGTCATACAGCAACAATCCTTTTAAAAAACGCCTTGTTTGTTATAATATAACAACACAAATTCACTCAACTCATCATCGATTCGTCGCACTGAAACGACAAAGGAGCCGCAATGAAAAACTGGGAAGCCATGGAAGCGTTTGTCGAAGTAATCCGTCAGGGCAGCTTTTCGGCGGCAGCCATAAAGCTGGGCGTGTCGGCGTCACACATCAGTCGTTTAATTACGCAATTAGAAGCCGAACTTGGCAGCACCCTGCTGTTTCGCACCACTCGACGAATCCGTTTGAGCGACGCGGGCGAGCTGTATTATCAGCATTGTCGCGGCTTACCTGAAGCGCTCAGTAGCGCCGAAGAAGTGATTTCCAGCTTAAACCAAGCACCGATTGGGCCCTTCAAAATGACCAGCGCCACCACCTTCGGCGAGCGCTATATTGCACCCTTAATGAACGACTTTTTATTGGCACATCCGAAAATTGAGCTGGATTTTCATCTTACTAACCGCGCCGTAGACCTCATTGAAGAAGGCTACGACCTCGCCATTCGCATGGGCGCCATGAAAGATTCCAGCCATTTATCCCGTCGCCTGTGTGATCGGGTCGAATATTTGTGCGCTTCGCGGGATTACATTGATCAGCACGGCATGCCCCACACATTGGCCGAATTGAACAAACATCGTTGCTTGATCGGCTCTAAAAATCACTGGTTGTTTCAGCAAGATGGGCAGCGTAAAGAAATGAAGATTAACAGCCAGTGGCGCAGCAACTCTGGCCCCGCTTTATTAGACGCCGTTCGCAAAGGCATGGGCATCGCGCAACTGCCAGACTATTATGTGGCAGACGACATTGCCAGCGGCAAACTGGTCGCCCTTCTCACTCAATACCAATACCCCTACAGCGGCGTCTGGCTGGTGTATCCCAAAGTGCGTCAGCCCTCGCCCAAATTACAAAGCATTTGTGATTACCTAGTGGAAAACTTCAAACAGCCTTCCGCCTTTGCCAAATAAAGTCAGTGTGTTTAAATACTCGACTAATTTTTCTAGCGGGTATCGGGTATGTTTTCCCAACAAGATTTAGTACAAGTGGCTCGCCAAACCATGCCGTTTGGTAAGTATCAGGGGCGAGTGTTGATCGACCTGCCAGAGGCGTATTTATTGTGGTTTGCCCATGAGGGTTGGCCGAATGGTAATTTGGGGCTATGGCTGCAATTAGCACTAGAAATTAAAATAAACGGCTTGGAAAAATTGGTCGATCCCTTACGAAAGCCAACTGATAAAACACCAGACGAACCCAAGGTTCGCATTCGTTTTGATGACTAACCTAGCCGATGTGACCTAAGAAGATTGATGAACATACAGCAAAATAGCGTCGTCTTGGCCTGAGTCGCGCTTTAAAACAAAACCCGCACGCTCTGCCACCTTCATCGACGCAAGGTTATCCACTTTAACTTGCGCCACTAGCGGCTGCTGATCAAATTGCTTTACCAGCTCAGACAACATTTGATGGGCAATGCCTTTGCCTCGCGCCTCTGGTGCCACCGTCCAAGACAGCTCCCATGCACCCTCGACTTTGTCGGCTCGACAGGTGCCTACCGCCACGCCGGCGACTTCTGCAATCCAAATACGCCGATCGTCAGACCGAGCAAGGGACGCCTTTAGCCACGCTAAATGATCAACCAATCTAATCTCATCTTGATGGTGTGAGGCAGAACGCGTGGCTGAATCATTGCGCCAAGCCAACAAACACTCAGCATCGGATATGGTCGCTAAGCGTAAACCTACTGACGTTTCCATAATTATCTTTCTTCTTCATCGTGGAATAATCAAAAGACTATAGCACACAGCAGGTCACGCTTTTACTCGATTTAGCCTCCATGGGTCAGTTTGGCAGGGTCGAGCAGGGCCAGCAATTCGTCGCGGCTGAGGTCGGTTTCTTCCTCCGCAACATCGACGACTGGTCGACCTTCTTTGTAGGCTTTTTTGGCGATATCGGCGGCGTTGGCGTAGCCGATAATCGGGTTTAACGCGGTGACCAAGATGGGATTACGATGCAAGGCTTCGTTGAGTTTGTCTTCGTTCACCGTCAGCGTGGTGATGGCGTTGTCGGCAAGCAGTTGCCCGCTGTTGGCCAACAAGCTGATGCTGTTCAGAAGGTTTTTAGCTATCATTGGTAACATCACATTCAGCTCAAAATTGCCCGATTGACCACCGACGGTAATGGCCGCGTCGTTACCAATGACTTGCGCCGCCACCATAGCGGTAGCTTCTGGAATCACGGGGTTCACCTTACCCGGCATGATGGACGAGCCTGGCTGCAAAGCTTGCAAGGAAATTTCCCCAAGACCGGCCAACGGGCCTGAATTCATCCAACGCAGGTCGTTGGCGATTTTCATGTAAGTTACCGCCACGGCTTTGAGCTGACCCGATAAGGCGACCGCGGTATCTTGTGAACCGATTAAAGCAAAAAAGTTATCGCCCTTACTAAAAGTCACCTTGGTCAAATCAGACAACTCTTTGGCGAATTGATCGGCAAATTCTGAGTGCGCATTGATGCCGGTTCCGACTGCCGTCCCGCCTTGAGCCAACTGAGTGGTTTTACTTTCTAGGTAAGTTAAATTGTCGATGTTGTTTTGCAGTTGCGCCGCCCAAGCATGGAAGGTTTGATCCAAACGCACTGGCATGGCGTCCATCAAATGGGTTCGGCCGGTTTTGGTGTAACCAGCCAAGGCGTTGCCCTTGGCAATAATCGAGTCTCTCAGATACTCCAGCGCCGGCAACAAACGACCGGTTAATTCCAAGGTGGCGCTTACGTGTATGGCGCTGGGGATAACATCGTTACTGCTTTGACCATAGTTAACGTGATCATTCGGATTAATAGCTGTGCCGGCGTATCGACTGGCGAGCGTGGCAATGACTTCATTAGCATTCATGTTAGAACTGGTGCCCGACCCCGTTTGAAACACATCCACAGGGAAATGCGTCATCAAATCGTCCGCATCCAACAGTTCATCACAGGCGTGCTGTATCGCTTTGGAAAACTCCGCTGACAAACAATTCAAAGACTCGTTCGCACGCGCCGCCGCCGCTTTGATGTAAATAAGCGAGCGTATAAAGGCTTCTGGCAGAGGTTCGTGACTGATAGGAAAGTTATTAATAGCGCGCTGGGTTTGCGCGCCATATAGGGCGTTTTCTGGTACGTTCAATTCGCCCATACTGTCTTTTTCGATGCGCATTTTCATCAATTAATACCGTCCTTATGTTCGAAAGAAGAAATAAAATAGTGGCTTAAAATTCGCAGATTGTGCTCCATTTTGAAATACTCTTTAGCGTCTTGGTAGGTCACAATCAATTGCTTTAGATGCTGCAAAGGCAGATACACCTTGTCTAAACAGGTCTGACGCCAATGGCTCGCCAGCGTGGTATCGCACACGGTATCCAGCAGCACATTGAACACCCGTTGATGCAGCAAGGTCGCATCAGTAATGCTCAAACGCTCGGCGTACTCTTCTGTTACGTTGAGGTAATGGTAGAGCACTTCTGGAGAATCCGCACATTGCCCACCTTGAATAACCTGTTCGAGCACTGAAAATGGCACTAAATAATGACTCATGGCTTCACCCTCTTAGACTTGCGTCTGTTTGATCGAATAATATAAATGATAACTATTATCAATAATGTCGATAGGGTAAAGGCATGTCAAGTAGTTGATAACGATTCTTATTAAAATCGCAATCTTGTGATTCTTTCCTTGATGAATATCAATAATCTTCCTGCGTAGAGTTGCCAGCAAAAAAAAGCCCCTGCCGCGAAACAACGCAGCAGAGGCTTAGCAATTAACTCACTTTATGGTTTTATTTAGTGGTGATGACCACCAACCCCATGGGCGTGACCATGGGCAATTTCATCATTGGTCGCTTCGCGAGCGTCGGCAATGTTGATATTAAAGGTCAAGTCTTTGCCTGATAAAGGGTGGTTTAAATCCACCGTGCAATGCTTTAAGCCGACTTTGGTAACGGTGACCTGGCGCATGCCTTTATCGGTTTTCACCATGGCAACCATGCCGGCTTTCCAACGTTTTGCGCCTTGCAAGTGCTTGACCGGCATTTGCTGAGTTCGGTCTTCATGGCGCTCGCCGTAGGCATCGGCACACGCGACGGTCACTTCAAATTCGTCACCAACTTCTTTGCCTTCCATGGCTTTTTCAAGCCCAGGAATAACATTGCCATGACCATGTAAATACGCCGCAGGGTCTTTGCCTGCCGACGTTTCTATTAACTCGTCGCCGTGGCGCAACGTGTAGTGAAATTGAACAACTTGATTGTCTGCAATCGGCATCGGGGTTCCTCGTAATTAATTCAGTCACTGAGCCTTATCGCCCAGTGAGTAGTCGCACTTTAGCGTTAACCAACGCATTTTACTGTTAAAACACCGCCAGTTCGACTGCATCTTCATGGATAATAATGTCTTTCACCATGCCGGCGGCGGCTTTTTCAAATGCCGAGTGGTTCAACACATACACCGGGTGTTTATCGAAATACTCCACTAAAGCTTTTTCAAAATCATCGTGTAAGCCGCCCAAAGTAGAGCGCAGCATTTTATCGCTGAAGCTCGATCCTTCCACTTCTATTTTAGTGATCTTAGGCGCCACCAAATACAGGCGATCTTCTTCGATGCGCAAGCCAGACTCAAACGACGGACTGACGTTCGTTGTTAGCGTAAATGTCTGCCCGAACGCCGCCAAGGTGCCGGTTAAATCGCTCGTTAAATCCACTAACACCAAGCCGCCATCGCGCTCAGTAAAATCGATCACGGCGTCGGTAACCAGCAAATCTAAATCCAACGCGTTGCCGTCTAACGTCAGCTCGATGTGACTTTTGGCTTGTTGCTCTAACTGTTTGGTCACTTCTTGGTTTACTTCTTCCTCACTGATGCGAAAGCTGTTACAGCCGGCCAGCAACAAAGACACACCTAACAAAGAACACATCATCACATTTCGTATCAAGCGCATTCTATTTTCCTTTTAACGCCTTGTGCGGCGTCCCGTTGTTCGTACCAAAATGCCATAAAATCCGCCATGACTTTTTGCTCAATGTCTACCGCTTCCTCGGTTGGACAAAACAATGACACCGTAAAAACATTAAAACCTTCCACCGTTGTCGTTACTCGCACACGTGGCTCAGGCCCCGAAATGCGTATGTCCAAGCGTTTTTCGATGAGACTGTTATAGCGAATCGCCACCTCGTGAAAATGCTCTGAATATTCGCGAATTTTTTCTAAAATTTGCTCCTTAATCACAAACAAATTCACTTCGTCGGTTTGGCGCGCAATGGAAAAAGTGTGGGTGACATAACGACGCATGTAGTTTAAGTTTTGCACCGTATGCAGCAGCAAGACACTGTTCGGCACCACGGTTGTTCGACCGGTGTAAGCGTAGCTACCGCCTTTTAAATCTACTTCAAACAAGGTGGTCGATAGCCAGTCGCTGTCGGTCACTTCGCCTTCGTAATTGGCAATACGAATCCAATCACCCACTTGATAAGGCCGAGTACTAGCGCGATAAAACGCCCCCACGATACAGGCAATAAACTCTTTAGTGGCCAGCACCAAAGCCACCATAAAGGCGGCAATAGAGATAGCAATATTCTGCAGCTCAGACGACCAAATCAGCACCAAACCAACCACTAATAACAAATTAAAAATGTTATCAACCGTGTTGATTCTTTGTCGTCTTTTATCATTTTCAATCTTTTGATTGATGCTAATGGCTCGCTTTGTATAGCGGCGAATCAAATAAGACAATAAAATCCATGCGAACGTGAGCACGAACTCTAAATGATCATTCAAGATAGAAAAATCCAATTGGGACAAATCAACAGGCATAGAAAGTGCTTCCTCTTTTAAGGCCGTCACTTTAACAATCATTACTCAGATCAACAAATAAAAGCGTGGACAAAGCATAAAATAATACTGTACATTTATACAGTATTATTTTTAGCGAGGTGGATCATGCCTGTAATTATTAAATATGTTGTAGAACGTAATGGAATCGAAAAAATGACCTTTACTTCCAAAAGCGAAGCCGATGCCTACGACAAGCTGCTCGACACAGCAGACGCTCTGTATGAAATGTTAGACCAAACCGACTTAGCTGGCGATCATAGTCAAAAAGAAGCCTTGTCTATGTATCTTGCCGAAAATAAAGACGCGTTGCTAGACGCATTGGGCAGCAAAAAGAAAAGCCCAACCAAGGCAAAAAAAAGTCCCTCGAAAACCCAAGACAACCAGCTTGATTTAACCGATTCAACACCGAAAAAACCGCTTGAAGACCTCATCATCGAACCGGATGAAGACATGGTATACAACGAAGACGACACCGATACGGCTTTTGACGATGACACAAACGACTACTTAGAAAGCAGTCTAGAGAACGAACTAGAAAGTAACGCCGCTTAAACCAACAAAACCCTGACATGGATGTCGATGTGGTCTGTTATTCCTGCCTAAATAAGTGCCTGTTCGTTTATAATCATGCCCTTCTTTTTGTCTTTTCTGATGGTTGGGTTATTTCATGAAACCGGTCGCGTCCCCTAAAAACACTTTAGACAAAACCATGCTGGGGGTATTTCGCTACAGCCGTCGAGCCATTGAACTGGTTTGGCAGACCTCCCCTGCGTTAACGCTTGGTTTAGCATTGGCTACATTGGTCGTGGGAATTTTGCCTGCAGCCATGGCTTACATAGGGCAATTAATCGTCGATGCGGTGTTAGCGGCGATGGGAAGTTACAAGCAAGACCAGGTGCTGCATTATCAAACCGCGCTCAGCTACGTATTGCTAGAAGGCATTTTGGTGTTACTGATTGCCGCCGGACAACGAGCTTTAACCGCACAAAAAGCCATTTTACAAGGTTTACTCGGTCAAAAAGTCAATTTAATGATCTTGGAGAAAGCGCAAACGCTGACTTTGTCACACTTTGAGGATTCAGAGTTTTACGACAAACTGGTGCAGGCTCGTCGTGAAGCCTCCAGCCGGCCACTCGCCTTGGTCAATAAAACCTTTACCTTGCTGCAAAATGCCATTTCCCTATCGAGTTTCGCGGTCTTGTTGTGGCACTTTTCGCCATGGGCCTTGGTGCTGCTGATTTGCGGCGCATTACCAGCGTTCATCGCGGAGGCCAAATTCTCTGGCGATGCCTTTTTGATGTTTCGCTGGCGTTCTCCTGAAGTGCGCCAGCAAAACTACCTCGAGACTCTATTAGCACGCGAAGACAACATCAAAGAAGTGCGACTGTACCAACTAGGCGAGCGCTTCTTACAGCGTTATTCCGACATTTTTGTGAAGCTCTTCAAAGAAAGCAAACGCTTAATTTTACGCCGCGAAAGCTGGGGATTTGCCCTAGGCGTACTCAGCACCTTGGTGTTTTACGGCGCCTACGCCTGGATTGTCAGCGACACCATAGTCGGTGCCATCACGCTTGGTCAAATGACCATGTATCTTTTGCTGTTTAGGCAAGGACAAAGGGCGGTGTCTGCCTCGCTTACTGCCATCAGCGGTATGTACGAAGACAATTTATATCTCTCCAACCTGTACGACTACCTAGAACAAGAAACGCCCAGTACCACCGCGGGCTTAACTCATGGTCCTCACGCCCACGATGGCATTCGTTTTGAAAACGTGAGTTTTTTGTACCCAGGTACGAGCAAACCGGCGTTGTCGAACGTTAATTTACACATTCGCCCCGGCCACAGCCTCGCCATTGTGGGAGAAAACGGCTCAGGAAAAACCACCTTAATCAAACTGTTAACTCGCCTTTATCATCCCACCGAAGGGCGAATTTTGCTCGATGGTTTAGACTTATTAGAATGGGGCGAAGCCAGCTTATTAAAGCGTGTTGGGGTGATCTTTCAAGATTTTGTCCGCTACCAATTTACCGTGGGCGAAAACATTGGTGCCGGCGACAATGAGCGTTTTGACGACACAGAAGGCTGGCAAAAAGCCGCTAACTTAGGCAAGGCCACCGACTTTATTGATCAATTGGAAAAAGGCTATCAAACTCAACTGGGTCGCTGGTTTAAAGGCGGTCAGGAATTGTCTGGTGGACAATGGCAAAAAATCGCTTTGGCGCGTGCTTTTATGCGCGAAGACGCCGACATTTTAGTGCTAGACGAACCCACCGCCGCCATGGACGCACAAGCCGAAGCCAATATTTTTCAGCATTTTCAAGAGCACACCAAAGACAAGATGGCGATTTTGATTTCGCACCGTTTTTCTACGGTGCGTTTAGCTCATGAAATCATTGTGATGGAACAGGGCCACATCAAAGAACGTGGCACCCACGAGGAACTACTCGCTCAACAGGGTCAATACGCACACTTATTTACCCTGCAAGCGGAAGGGTATCGTTAAGCGTCTTCGTTTTATTCGGCCTCAACATCATCTTGTTCATGAGCGGTGCGTTGAGCCGGTGTTGCCAAAATTTCTAGGTAAAAAGATGTCCATTCTTGGCTTTCTGCAAAGCTGATTTTCTCGTTAATTTGGCCGACATAGATGCTTTCTGCGCTGTCTTCTGTTTGACCAAAGCGACAATCGAAGCCCCAATAATCAGCGTAGTCAGGCAAGGTTTTGTTGCGCTCTCTTTTCAAGTATTTTTTCACGTCGCTTTTTGCCGCTTCGATCAAACGTGGGTATTTAATGGTTGGGTGAGAGAGCTTAAATGTCTTTTTCATTGGTATCCTAAAAATGGGGTGTTTCGTGCGCGCATGATAACGGATCAGCCATAGGGTTGCTACCGGCGGATGTTACGCCACACGGTAGGGTTTTAGTAAACGGTGAATAAACGCCAATTTTTCCCGTACTGCCGGAACCAAAATAAAGGGGTACAAGTCGGGCTGACCCATGCCGCGATTTAAGTTGTTCACTGCAAAGGTGAGCGGCAGATATTGCGCTAAAATCTCGTCGAAGTTGTCATGGTGGAAGGGGTCAATGTTTACCATCACGGCCAAGTTTTCGCTGTTGGTTCCGGCCGGTTGCAAACTCATGCCCAAATCACTGGCCGTTTCTAGAGTATCGACAATATGCAAATAGTGCGCCCAAGTTTCGGCCCAATCTTCCCAGGCATGGGACGACGCGTACACACTGACAAATTCACTTTGCCAATCGGCATTGGGCTGCTTGTAATGGGCCTCTAAGGCTTCGCCATAATCTTCTTGATCATCGCCGAAAAGCGCACGAAAATCCGCTAATGCTTGCTCATCGTCTAATATCAGCTGATCCCAGTAATAATGTCCGACTTCGTGACGAAAATGCCCGATCACGGTTCGATAGGATTCGTTCATGTCTTCACGCATTTGCTCACGGTCGACGGTATTACCCTCAGATGCATTAATGGTCACCTGCCCCGCCGCGTGGCCCGTCATGGCGCTTACATCCTCTGGAACCTCATTGTTTTCCGAGATGAAATCGAACGACAAGCCGTCCTCTGGTTCCAGTTTTTTGCTCACAATCGGCAAGCCAAGGCGCAACAGGGAATACACCAAGCGATGTTTCGCGAACTCCAACTGCTGCCACGCTTGGCGCTCTTCCACCTTGCCCAAATTAGGAATGTGACGATTCAGATCGCATGCTACACAAAAAGTGCTGCCGCCTTCTTCAACCATCCAGTTACACACCTGGTGTTGGTGATTTTCGCAGTAATACCAACGCTTTGCCGGCTCGGTTTTATCCGCCAGAGCCACCCAAGCATTGTCTACTGACGTTAATGCACTAATCACCAATTGATCGGGCAAAAAGCCCAACGCCGACGAACATTGCTCGCAGTGAGTGTTTTCAAATAGCACGGTTTGATCACATTGCTGACAACTGAAAATTTTCATAAGGCTCCTACTGTGTCAAACACAGCCTAATAGAAAGAAGAAAATTGCACCTTGTTAGGAGGATAGTTTACAGTACCTATCCTTTTTAAACCCTATTATTGGGATGGCATTTTGACTCAAAAAAGCAAATCTTTCGCGACCATCTCAGACGTAGCAAAACACGCGCAAGTGGGTAAAACCAGCGTTTCACGATACCTCAATGGAGAACAAGACAAATTATCCGCCAGCCTGCAGGAAAAAATCGCCCTCGCCATTGAGCAGTTGGATTTTCGTCCTAATCACTCTGCTAGAATGCTCAAAGCGGGACAGTCGAAGGTCATTGGTTTACTGCTGGCCGACGTGACCAACCCGTATTCCATCGAGGTGTTACAAGGAATCGAACAGGTCTGTCAGCGCGAAGGCTACATGCTGATGGTGTGCAATACCGACAACCAAGAAGCGTTGCAAGATCGCTATTTATCCCTGTTAGAAGGCCATCGTGTAGACGGCATCATTGTTAACACTGCGGGTATGGCACACAAACAAATTAGTAACTTACAACGTATTTCCTGTCCTTTGGTTTTAGTCGATCGCATCGATACTTCATTGGGCTTTGATAGCGTTGGCCTCGACAACCGAAGCGCCGTTCAACAAGCTTGCACTCATTTACAACACCAAGCATACGACGCCATATTGGTGATCACAGAATCCATCGCCATTGATCCGCGCCAAGCCCGCGTCGATGCCATTCGAGCCTTTTTCACTGCTAATAGCGCAATAACTTGCCAGATTGCCGAAATAAATAACACAAGAGTCGCGACACTGGTCGATGTGATTGCAGACTTTATGCGCACTCACACGGGTCAAAAAATGGCGATCTTTACGACCAACGGCGTGGTCATGATGAGTGCCGTAAAAGCACTCCAACAGCTTACTCTAGCCATTGGCTCAGACATTGGTCTGATTTCCATCGATGACCCAGAATGGGCACAGCTGTTCGAAGGCGGCATCACCGTCATGCGTCAGCCCACACGAGAAATCGGCCAAACCGCCTGCACGAGATTGTTGTCTAGAATTCAAGGAGATCAAACTTCAGCTCAACAACTCACCCTGAAAGCCGAGCTCATTGTGCGTCGTTCCACATAAACCCATACCTCGATTATTCTCAAAACCCCCTTTCCAAAAACACAGCACCAAGTGTCAAACACAATAAAACACGCTGATTTAGTATTTTCTTGGAACCGATTCCATGATACGTTTTCAAACAATGCAAACACCCTTAATAACAATAAAGAGCACCTTGCGGAGCCGTATTATGACCTCAACCCCTTCTTCTTTCGTGACCATTGGTGAAGCCATGGCCATGTTTGTCGCCAATACCACGGGCGAATTATCTACCGTCGGCGATTATCATCGTTCATTGGCCGGCGCCGAGGTCAATGTGGCCATTGGCATGGCGCGTTTGGGGTTTGAGGCTCGCTACATCAGCAAAACAGGCAAAGACAGCTTTGGCGCCTTTGTTCGCCAAGCCATTCAACAGGAAAATATTCGTACCGATTGGGTGTCTGAAAGCGACCAAAACGCCACGGGGTTTATGCTGAAATCCAACGTCACCGACGGCAGTGATCCGAAAGTCGAATACTTTCGCCGCGACTCTGCTGCTTCGACTTTAAGCCCCAGCGACATTGATTCCACGCTTTTTGACAAGAATACACACTTACACATTACCGGCGTCGCCGCCGCGGTGTCAGACTCAATGCGAGACACCCTTCAACAGGCGATTTTGCTCGCCAAACAACAAGGCAGTCGCATCATCTTTGATACCAATTTGCGCCCTACCATGTGGCCAGATAAAGCCACCATGGTGGCGAAAACCAATGAATTTGCCTTTGCCAGCGACCTCGTTTTGCCTGGCGTAGAAGAAGGCAAAATCCTTACCGGCAGCGACCAGCCGGAAGCCATTGCCGACTTTTATTTGCAGCATGGCGTAAACGCGGTGATCGTCAAATTAGGTAGCGAAGGGGCGTATTACAAAACACGCGAAGGTGAATCTGGCACTGTTGCTGGCTTTGCCGTGGAAAAAGTCGTGGATACGGTGGGTGCGGGCGACAGCTTTGCCGCTGGAGTGATTTCCGCTTTGTTAGATGGGTTAAGCATCGCCGAGGCAGCGCGACGCGGTAACTTGCTGGGCTCACTTACCGTTCAAGTACGCGGAGACAGCGAAGCCCTACCCACTCGAGAACAGCTTATCGAATTAGAAAACGCTGCGGCGTATCAGAAATAGGCTTTCTTATGCTGATACGCTTGCTTGATGTGTTCAATCAGCAATCTCAACTTTTCAGGTAAATATTTGGTGTAAGGGTAAATCGCGTAAACGCCCAACTGGCGGGGTTGGTAGTCGGTCAAAATGGCTTTAAGTGTGCCTTTTTGCAGGTCTTCGTAAACGCAGCATCGGGGCACATAAACAATACCGAAGCCAGCCAACGCGGCTTTACGCAAGGCTTGAGCGTTGTTGGTGGCAAAACTACCACCGATGCGCACGCTTTCTTCTATGGTTTTGTCACTCTTGCTTTGCTTGGTAAAGCGCCAATCAAACGAGCCTTGTGCTTGATAGGTATACGCCAAGCAATTGTGGTGTTTTAACCCGTCTAGTGTGCTTACGTCACCGTGTTTTTCTAAGTACGCGGGCGAGCAACACACCACCCAATTCGATTGAATCAAGGGCTTGGCAATCAGGCTCGAATCTTCCAGCTTGCCGGTACGAATGGCCAAATCCAGCCCTTCGCCGACCAAGTCAACGAAGTCGTTTTCTAAACGCATATCTACGGTGATATTGGGGTATTGCTGACAAAAATCCGCCACGGCTTCGGCCAATAGCAATTCGCCAGAAATGGTTGGCACCGACATTTTTATGGTGCCTGTGACCCCTTGGCTAAACGCCGACACCGACGCAATGGCATCGCTCACTTGGCCTTCTATGTTTTTGGCATGAACGTAGAGGTTTTCGCCCGCTTCGGTCAAACTCAGCCGTCTAGTAGTGCGGTGAATCAGCTGCACACCAAGATCTTGCTCTAAACGACTGATGCGTTTGCTTAGCGCAGGCGTCGACAAACCCGCGCCCAATGCGGCCTTGTTGAACGAGCCTGAGTCGGCCACCGCAACAAACAAGGTTAAATCGGCAGAATTCAATGAGGTTATCCTTGCGATATTAAGACGTTTTAAGAAAGAGTTTATTAGTTTATGTCGTATTTATTGTAAATAGAACAGGCGTTATAGTTACCCGATACGATATAAGGAGCAACCCATGCGACTCAAAGACTGCCACAATTTCCAAGATTTTCGCACTCTCGCGAAAAAACGCCTGCCCAGCCCGATTTTTAACTACATCGACGGCGGCGCCGACGACGAAACCACTTACCGTCGCAACACCGCTGCGTTTGAAACCTGCGATCTGGTTCCCAGCGTGTTGACTGGCGTAAAAGATGTGGATTTGTCAGTCACCGTGATGGGGCAAAAACTCGCTCTGCCTATTTATTGCTCTCCTACGGCGTTGCAGCGCTTGTTCCATCACGATGGCGAGCGCGCGGTAGCCGGTGCGGCAGAGAAATACGGCACCATGTTTGGGGTATCATCCCTTGGCACTGTGAGCATGGAAGAAATCGCCAAGCAAACCACCACGCCACAGGTCTATCAGTTTTACTTCCACAAAGACCGCGCCTTGAACCGCGCCATGATGCAGCGAGCGAAAGATTCTGGCATTCAGGTGATGATGCTCACCGTCGATTCCATCACCGGCGGCAACCGTGAACGGGATTTACGCACCGGATTCTCCATTCCTTTCAAGCTTAACCTGAGCGGCATGCTGCAATTTGTATTGAAGCCTATGTGGGGCATTAATTACGTCACCCATGAGAAATTTCGTCTACCACAGCTCGAAGAACACGTGGACATGGGCTCTGGCGCCACTTCAATTGGCGACTATTTTACCAACATGCTCGACCCATCGATGAACTGGGACGACGTGGCCGAAATGGTAAAGTTCTGGGACGGCCAGTTTTGCTTAAAAGGCATTATGAGCCGCGAAGACGCCCGAAAAGCAGTGGAAATTGGCTGTACTGGGGTGATTATTTCCAATCATGGCGGACGCCAACTTGACGGCTCACGCAGCTCTTTTGACCAGTTAGCAGAAATCGTCGACGAAGTGGGCGATGAAATCGACGTGATCTTCGACAGCGGCGTACAGCGCGGTACACATGTGCTCAAAGCCTTATCCCTCGGCGCAAAAGCCGTCGGCATTGGTCGTATGTACCTCTACCCCTTGGCCGCCGCAGGACAACCTGGCGTGGAACGCGCACTGGGATTAATGAAAGCCGAACTCGAGCGCGACATGAAACTCATGGGCAAAACCTCCATCGATCAGCTCACCAAAGACAACCTAAGATTTCGGTCTTAGGTTCAGGTTGTTTGAGTTAAACGAATTTCAGATTTTAAACTGTTACCTTGGTGCTAACCTTGGATCGATAGAAAACGCGACCCGTTGCGCGAGTCCTATGATCTCTTGGCATTGAGGGTGTTTGGGGTTGAGTAATGCGCAAAAGTCGCCCGAGATGACGCTGGGTACTAATAAAATAAGGCTTTCCGCATTCTCAAGCCATTCCGCGCCCATATCCGCTAACGCCTGTGGCGCGGGATAATCTCTCCAATTTTCAGGCAAATCACTTTCTTGAAACGCCATAATCAACTCTTCTGGCACTTCAATGGACAGCATTGCGAACTGGTCTAGCGCACTTGCATCGGTTAAGTGAGCGATTGTTTCGAGTAAACAAACCGATTTTGATTCCCCTAAATACACACAATCCATGCCCTTTGGGTTCCAGCGACCACCGAAGGTTCTTGCGCCATAACCATCGAATGCCGTGTCGGCAAATTCCATTTTGCACAAACGATAGAGCTTCATTAAATGACAACCCCATGCTTAATTCGACCGATTAGATCGATCACGGCTTCTTGCCCTAGCGGATATTTGGCGTAATTGGCAGGGCTTATGCCACCAAGAGCAATAGCAGGGGTATTTAGCCAATTTTCTGCTTTTTGTATGTCTTGATCGAACAAGTTTAATGCCGCGTCAATGATGCGAGCTGCGTTATAGACTTTAATCGCGGAAGCGCCTGTCCATTTCGTACGTGCTCTTGTATGTCGACTCAAGGTGCCACGGTCAATGCCTGCCGTTTTCATCACGGTGGCTTGTTTTATCTGGGCTTGTTTGACAATGCGCCCAATAACGGCGAAGTCGAATCCTTCTGCTAATTGCCGCGATGCACTCACTGGATCGTTAGACAGCGCTAAGGCCGGAAGCAGACCGATTTTTTCTTTTTTGCTGGGTTTAAACGCTCGAATGGTCATAGCACCTCCAAAATACGCTGCAACAGCAACATTTATTGTAGCGTGTGAAACATGTTGTCAGTATAACCATTTACGCATCTTCTTTCAGTGTATTTGTCAGCTCGTTAAGTCTCTACTTTCGAATACAGGTATTTCTGACAGCGAGTTTCATCCATACGTTTGACAACGAAGGCTAGAACAGCGATCACCACGATCGAAAACACAATGCGCCCCCAAAAGACGGTGGTGAAGTTGGCGCCGATTAATAATACCAACAAGGTGTCTTCTATCATGCTGTGCATTAAATTGAGCAGCATCATGGCGATGAAGATGTCCCGTGGTGTGATGTGCCCGCGTTTGGCTTCGTTGATCAATAAACCACCACCAAAAGACACGCCTAGGGTAATGCCTACTATGGTTAGGTTGGTCGCTTCACGGCTGATGCCCAATACAGATAAAATAGGACGCAGCATAATGCCCATGAGTTTTTCGATGCCGAGCAGCTTCAGTAGGCGCAGAAACGTCATCAACACAGCAATCACCACGAAGATCATCACCAAACTTTTCACCTGCTCAATTGCCCAATCCAGATAGCTGGCATCGACCGTAGATTCAGGTCGCCATACCACTTCTGCAGGCGTATTTAACACATCAAAATAGTGATAATACTGGTGCAACAGCCAGCCCATGAGTAAACCGCCGCCAAGGCGAATCGTCAGTGTCGCGACAATGCCCACGCCGGCTTTTTTTGCCACTGCAGCTTCGACAGGCAGAGAATGCGCCAGCAACAGCAGAATGCTCAACACCGAGACTTGAGCGACGGTCAATTCGGTGTCTAGACTCATGAACACCACCAGCCCAGCGTACATATTGGTCACCAGAGTGGTCGCCCACACCAAACCAATTTCACTGGGCAAACCGACGATCGACATCACGGGCCCGAGCCATAGACTCAACAGCTCAATGCCACCCAACTCCTCTACCACCTTAATCACGATGATCATCGGCACCATGATTTTATACAGCGTCCAGGTGACATCGAAAATCTCTCTAAACAAGCCTTGAAACAATCGCCCTGCCCAACGCTTTATGTGTGTTTGCATTTTTCCACTCCCAACAAGAATGGCGCAAACTGTAAACGCTTATTAAAAAAATGTCGCGAGCTTTGGGTATTTAATCGTTGTCGGGAGAGGCATTAAGGTCACGTCGTCGTACAAAGTCTATAACGCGTTAAGAGCGCCGCCTTTTTCGACGGCTTTTTGATAGCTGGTCATGGCATCAACCTGTTTGAGAAAACGGCTGATGTTGGGAAAGCGATGTCGTTCTGCCCCCATCAAAGAGGCTTGCAATGGAAAGCTCATTTGAATATCGGCGGCGGTGAACTGCTCACCCGAAAACCAGGTATGCTGACCAAGAGTTTTCTCGATAAAAGCCATCTGAGGCTGCAAACGCGGTTGGATAAATTTTTCCTGAATTTTACAACACATGACCTTGGCAATCGGTTTAACAAAAAACGGCATAGGACTTTCGGGGACTTTCGACAACACCAGCTTCATCACCAACAAAGGCATCATGGAGCCTTCGGCAAAGTGCAACCAGTAACGATAATCTAACAAAGCTTGGCCGCTGGTCGGTTTTAAGCGCTGTTCTGTATCGTAACGGTCGACAAGATATTCAATGATTGCCCCAGATTCGGCGATGGTCAGCTCACCATCGGTGATCACCGGAGATTTCCCCAAAGGATGAACCTTCAGCAACGCAGCAGGCGCTTCAGATGTGTTTGGATCGCGCTTGTACTCCACAATCTTGTACTCAAGCTCAAGCACTTCTAGCAACCAAACAATACGCTGGGAACGGGAATTCTCTAAATGGTGAACGGTAATCATACAACCTCCTTTCTGGCCTATCGGGACAACAAACGCACAATGCGTGATATCCCTGATACGACGAAAGCCTATAAAGAGATGAAGTTAAATCATCGGCCACCACCCGCTAGCATCTAAATCGGCATTAACCACAGGGCAGCCAACCACACCAACCCAATGAATAAAGAAAAAATCACGCCCCAACGAGGTGTGGCGACTAATACAGCCGCTTTCTGGTAAGGCTTTTTCCCGTTAACCATGGCATGAGCCAATCGCTCTTTTAGCCGAACTTCATGATAAAACACCGCGGCAATATGCAGCGCCACCAGCCCAATCAAAATATCGGGCAACTGGCGATGAATCGATACCAGTTCGCCGACCAAGTCTTCTGACACCATGCCATTAAAGGGACCAAACCAAAAGATATCGTCGCTGCTGAACAACCCTGTTGTCCACTGTATCGTCAAGGCACCGAGCAACACCAATACCATCCAGCCGCCCAAGGGGTTATGGCCTAAATGCGCCCGAGGCTTGTCTTTTAACACAGAAACAAGATAATCCGCGACTGCTTTAGGCCCCTTAATAAACTGCTGAAATCGCGCGTAGTAAGAGCCATAAAACCCATATAAAACACGAGCAATCACCACAGCAGACAAGCCGTAACCCATGTAAAAATGGTACTCGATGTATTGCCCGTCGGATTTACCACTGACAATCAAGCCGGTAAACAAGAGCGCCATTAGCCAATGACTTACGCGCACCGGCCAATCCCAAACTAATGTCGATTTAGATTTCATGTCATCGCCCTCCAAGGCATTGGCTTACACGTCGTTTTGTGGGACAGTCTTTTTCTAACGAATTTCGACACTACACTGTCTTGTCATGTATTTTCACCTTATCAAAGGAGCCCCACCGTGGCGACCTCTTCAAAACTGCACCCCTTAGTTGATAGCTTAGTGCGCATTATTCTGACCATTATTTTTTTCTATAGTTTCAAAGCGCTTTTTAACGTGCAAAACGACCTTTTACTGGCCGGTATTTCTGTACTGTGCGCCTTTGTACTGTTTCGCAGCCTCGTCTTTGCCTTTCGAAAATTCAACGCACAAAACTAAACACACCCATAGATAAAAAGCCTATAAGCCACAAGCACAAGGAACCTTTTTGATGAACCCAACATCAACGAATGCCACTTACCAAAACCACCTTGCCGTACTCACACATCGTTATGAAGACGCCATGACGCACTTTGGCCTAGACGCCATTGTGTTGGCATCTGGGGAAAAGACCTATTATTTCCAAGACGACCACACTCACCCTTTTCACGCCTATTCCGGCGCTCAACAATGGTTGCCCTTTTCCCTTGGTGCCGACACCTTTATTGTGCTGCGCAGTGGCCAAAAGCCCACGCTAGTTTGGCCAATAAGAGACGATTTTTGGCACGCACCCAACCCTGTGACAAACGGCGATTGGCAGTCAGATTGGCAACTGGTCAGCGCTCGTAAAAACGATTTTTGGTTCCAAGATCTGCCCGCACGCACCGCTTGGCTTGGGCCTACCTTGACACAGGGCGATCGCTTGCCTGCCACCGTGCCATGCGAGGGTTTAAAAGCCTATGTGGATTTCGACAAAGCCGTAAAAACCGAATTTGAACAACAAGCCATGCGCCGCGCCAGCCTGCGAGGTGCAAAAGGGCATCTGGCCGCCAAAGAGGCTTTTTTAGCCGGTGGCAGCGAACTGGAAATTCACCTTGCTTTCTTAAACGCCAGCCAGCAAACAGCGGCACAAGAACCCTACCCAGGCATCGTTGGCCTCAACGAACACGCGGCGGTGTTGCATTATGAGCACAAATCTATCGGCAAATCTCTCACATCACGCACGTTACTCATCGACGCCGGCGCCAGCGAACACGGCTACGCCAGCGACATCACTCGCACCTTTGTGCGCCAAGACGACGAGTTCAGCGCATTACTCAATGACCTCGACGCGATGGAGCAATCCTTGTGCCGACACGCCACATCGGGCGTCGCTTTTCGGGATTTGCATCAAGAGACCCTCGTCGGCATTGCTACCTTACTGCACAACCATAAAATCTGCGCTCTCAGCGTAGAAGAACAACTGGCGAAACGCATCCCGCAGGTGTTTTTCCCTCATGGATTAGGGCATTTATTGGGCTTACAGATACACGATGTAGGTGGCCATCAAATCGACAAAGCCGGCACTTTAAGCCCTCCAACGGAGGAAGCCCCCTTCTTGCGACTCACCCGCACCTTAGAAGAAAACATGGTCATCACCATCGAACCCGGCCTTTACTTCATTCCTATGTTGATCGACAAAATGCAAGCCAACATCGCAAAACATGGCTGCGACATGGCGAAAATCCAGCAATTTATGCCCTACGGCGGCATACGCATTGAAGACAACGTGATAGTGAAAAACCAGCAACCCGACAACCTCACCAGGGCGGCGTTTGACGAGATTCGCTGACAAAAACGCCCTCGCAAGAGGGCACTGTTCGTTTTAGTTTATTCTAGACACAAAAAAGCCGCGGTTAAGCGGCTTATTTTCAAGATCGTTATTTACTGCGGCATATTCTTGGCTTTCTCAAGCATCTGTTGCTGCTCTTCAATCGCTTTCTTGGCGATTCGATCGAAAAACTTACGCTTTTCTGCCGATTTTGCGTAGCGAAAAAAGTCGGAAAAAGGCGTTGATTTTAGTTTTGCTTTTTTTGATATTAGCATTGCTCGTTCCTTCACTACCGTAGGCCTACAATAGCCTCTAATTGCTCACGATTGTACTTTTTGCGCAAAATCACGTCAATATCAGCCACGTTAAACTTTGGCTTTTCATTTTTGTCTTTTTTATAAATATTTTTTTCCATAAATATGATGTTAATTTCATCATTAAACAGATGCTTTAACTTACTTACCACGTGTTGAGAGCCCATAAACTGCTCAACAAACACTTCTGGTGGCACTCTTCTACCTTCTACTTTTTCTCTTGCTTTGACTAATTCCCATGCCTGCTCCGGCTCTTGATAAACAAAAATAATTTGAATGTATCTACCCTTTGCCAGCGAGCGTTCAATATTTTTTTGTGCCTTTTCAAAGCTTGCTAATGTTGAATCCAGTACAAAACTGATTGAGCGGCTCAAAGCACGATCATGTATAGCTTCAACCAGTATTGTTGCTGGCTTTTGAAAGAGCGGTGAGTTGTGCCCATCATAGCCCGCAAACTCTTTTCTAAGCTCATCATTTTCAATATGAACTAGATTTACCCCATATTCATCTTCAAAGTCCCGAATGATGAGCCGAGCGACTTCTGTTTTACCCGCTCCGGGTGAACCCGCCATAAAAACAGATACAGGCTTTTCCTCGGGAGATAAAGGGTCGACCACTTTCTTTGCGAACGCCTTTTTTATACTTTTTGCGTATATAACCGCTGTATTTTTGATGTCGCTTTCAGTGACTTTGGGCATCTTTTGCAATCTTAGATTCATTAAGAAACCAGTTGGTATGTTTCCGGTTGATTGTTAGTATCTGTTCGCTCACCTGCTATTGTGTAGAAAGAAGTGACCGTATCGTCCGGTCCATAATAGACGACCATTCCTTTCTTTAAGAGCCATTCGCAGTTATCCAGTAATGTATCAGAAGCACTTAATTTCTGCACGATGACGAACTTGCCAAAGCTGGCGTAAGTCGCGACCTCATTGATATTTCAGTCGTATTGAAAACAGCATCCTAGATCCAATTATAAATAGATCGGTCAGATTCGTATTAAAGAAAATTATCGCTTGACCTGTTACCGTCGCCAAATTTAACGTTCATAGCAATACGGCCCCCTGTCTCTTGTCTTGTTACATCATTTAGTAGCAACTCCAATTCCCACGAAATCTCGTCATGTTAAACTGATAGCGTTAGTTTATCGTTGACTTGCCTGCTAACATATATGATTATTCACATATATTATTTTTCGGATGTATTTATGAATCCCTGTAAATTTTACAAGTGCCTCGCGGATGACACTCGGTTGCATTCGCTGATGTTGATTTCCCGTGTAGAAGAAGCCTGTGTGTGCGAGTTGATGGCGGCGATGGAGCTGGATCAACCTAAGATGTCTCGCCACCTCGCGGAGTTACGCAAGTGCGGTATTTTGCAAGATGAGCGCCGCGGTAAGTGGGTCTATTATCGCTTGCACCCAGATCTACCTAGCTGGGCGGTTAAGGTCATCCAAGACACGGCCGAGCATAATCCTGATTATTACCAAGCGGCGCTAAAGCGTATTTTACCGAATCCAACAGCAGACAATATCTGCTGCTAAGTCTGACTGTTTAAAGCCTACTTTTAAGGAATCATGTCATGAGCAACGCTCACACTGAGTCACCGACAACAGATCTACCCAATATTGATCAAGCGTCGTTCAGAACGCCTTCTAACGACGGTTTTTCTACCTCCCCCAGCACGCACAAACCACGCATCTTGCTGTTGTACGGGTCATTACGTGAGCGCTCTTATAGCCGTTTGGTGATTGAAGAATCAGCACGCTTACTGGCCTCTTGGGGCGCAGAGGTGAAGATCTTCAACCCAACCGATCTACCTCAACCCGATACTGACGACGGTAGTCATCCTAAAGTCGCAGAATTACGCGAGTTAATGATGTGGTCAGAAGGCCAAGTTTGGTGCTCACCAGAACGTCACGGAGCCATGACCAGCATTTTAAAAAGCCAAATCGATTGGGTGCCGTTAAGCATCGGCAGTGTGCGCCCGACACAAGGCAAAACTCTAGCGGTGATGCAGGTCAGCGGCGGTTCTCAGTCATTTAATGCGGTCAATCAGATGCGTATTTTAGGCCGCTGGATGCGCATGGTGACCATTCCAAATCAATCTTCTGTGGCCAAAGCCTTCTTGGAATTTGAAGAAGACGGTCGCATGAAACCTTCGTCTTACTACAACCGCATTGTCGACGTGCTCGAAGAGTTGATGAAATTCACCTTGCTGACCCGAGACAACAAAGACTACCTAGTGGATCGTTATTCCGAGCGCGTGGAAAGTGCAGAGCAATTGAGCCAACGGGTTAATCAGCGTTCTATTTAGAACAAACAACAGATCACACACCAACCAAGTACAAGGGAAATATCATGGGGTTATTTGAGCGTTATCTCACCGTCTGGGTGGGCTTGGCGATTATCGGGGGCGTTATCGCTGGCAGCGTCGCGCCAGATATTTTTGCCACTGTCGCAGGCTTGGAATACGCCCACGTAAACTTTGTTATCGCCGTGCTGATCTGGCTAATGATCTACCCCATGATGGTGCAAATCGACTTTTCTTCGATTAAAGATGTGGGCAAAAACCCGAAGGGATTGGCGCTGACCTTGGTGATCAACTGGTTGATCAAACCCTTCACTATGGCGTTGCTCGGTTGGTTGTTCTTTAAGGTGATTTTTGCCTCTTGGGTCGATCCACAAAGCGCCCAAGAATACATCGCTGGGATGATTCTACTCGGCGTGGCACCTTGTACCGCCATGGTGTTTGTGTGGAGTCAGATGACGAAAGGCGACGCCAATTACACTCTGGTGCAGGTTTCCATCAACGACGTGATTATGATTTTCGCCTTTGCGCCCATCGCTGGCTTATTGCTGGGCGCGACCGACATTCATGTGCCGTGGAATACCTTGCTGATTTCGGTGGTCTTGTATGTATTGGTGCCATTAATTGCTGGTGCGCTGACCCGCAAAGCGCTGGATCGTCGCGACGATCACTCTAAGCTCGATGGCTTTTTAAGCACCATGAAGCCTTGGTCAATCGCTGGTTTATTGGCCACCGTGGTGTTGCTGTTTGGTTTTCAAGCACAAACCATTTTGTCCAAACCACAAGCCATTGTACTGATTGCAATTCCTTTACTGATTCAAACGTACGGCATTTTTGCCATCGCGTATTTCTTAGCGAAAAAGTTCAAACTGCCTCACAACGAAGCGGCACCGGCGAGCATGATCGCCACGTCAAATTTCTTTGAATTGGCCGTCGCCGTCGCCATCTCTTTGTTTGGTTTGCACTCTGGCGCCGCTTTGGCCACCGTGGTCGGGGTACTCGTCGAAGTCCCTGTGATGCTGAGTTTGGTGTGGTTCGCCAACCGCACACGCCATTGGTTTGCCTAAGCGCCGAGTTTGTGCACCAAACCTTGTAGCGCCAAGACATAACCTTGTACGCCCATGCCAACCACAATTCCCGCCGCCACGGGTGAAATATAAGAATGGTGACGAAAGGCTTCGCGAGCGTGCACATTACTGATGTGCACCTCGATCACGGGCACTTGGGCGCCGATGATCGCATCGTGTAAGGCAATCGATGTGTGCGTATAAGCGCCAGGGTTAAATACCACGCCCAAAACCTCGCCGGACTTAATCCGACGCCCTGCCTCGTGAATCCAATCCACCAGCGCACCTTCGTGATTTGACTGATAACACTCGACGTCATGACCAAGAGTCGCCGCGGTCGCCTGACACATGGCTTCCACATCGGCCAAGGTTTCATGGCCGTACGTCGCTGGCTCCCGTGTGCCCAATAAATTCAAGTTCGGACCATTTAACACCATGATAATCGACACTGTGATTGCTCCTTAATAATTCGCCAGATAAGGCGTTAAATTGTACGCCATAAAAAATCTCCCTTCACCTTGCAGCAAAGAGAGATTTCATCATAAGAGTAACCCGTTTGAGTTTTATTGCGCTTAACCGGGTGCTAAACGATGTCTATCAGGGTTTCACCGGGTGTGACTCGGTCGCCTTTGGTCACAAAAACCCCTTTGACCGTACCAGCGACGTTGGCATGCACTTCGGTTTCCATTTTCATCGCTTCGGTGACCAATACGGCTTGACCCGCTTTCACGGTGTCGCCTTCTTTGACCAATACCTCGATGATGTTGCCCGGCATGGCGGCGCTCACATGACCCGGCTCGGTGGCGCGAGATCGACCGCTGCCGCCTTCGGCCACGTATTCGTTCAAAGACTCAAACACCACTTCTTCTGGCATGCCATCCAGCGACAAATACAGCTTGCGCTTGCCAACACCAAAATCGCCCATACCGGTGATTTCCACGTTGTAAATTTCACCGTGCACATCAATACTGAATTCCGTTGCCAAACCCGCACTCGTAGTGTGACCAGCCGCTTCGATAGGCAATAGAACCTCTGGCGTTAAGGTGCCGTCGGCTCGTTGCTGCAAAAATTCACGACCTAATTCAGGAAACATGGCAAAGGTCAGCACGTCTTCTTCTGACTGCGCCAGCGCGCCGATTTCGTCACGAAGACGATACAATTCAGGCGCAATGGCGTCCGCCGGACGCCCTTCGTTGACCAATTCGTTGCCTACCGCTTTTTTCTGTAAGATGGTGTTTACCTCGGCAGGAGGCTGACCGTATCCGCCCAACAAGTAGCGCTTCACTTCGTTGGTAATGGTTTTATAACGCTGTCCCGCCAGCACGTTGTACACCGCTTGTGTGCCGACAATTTGCGACGTAGGTGTGACCAAGGGCGGAAAACCAAGATCTTCACGCACCCGTGGAATTTCGGCAAATACCTCACGAATTTTGTCCAAAGCGTTTTGCTCTTTCAACTGATTCGCCAAGTTCGACATCATACCGCCCGGCACCTGATTGATCTGCACCGACACGTCTTCGCGAGTAAATTCACTTTCAAACTGGTGGTATTTTTTGCGCACCTCGTGAAAGTAGTCGGCGATTTCAGACAACAAGGTTAAATCTAACCCGGTGTCGTAATCGGTATCTTTTAATGCCGCCACTTGGGATTCAGTCGCTGGGTGACTGGTGCCGCTGGCAAAGGAAGAAATCGCAGTATCAATACGATCCGCTCCCGCTTCGATGGCTTTTAACTGGCACAAGGGCGCCAATCCAGAGGTCGAATGGCTGTGAATCACCAAGGGCAAATCCACCGCGTCTTTGATGGCTTTCACCAAGTCGTAGGTGGCATAAGGTGTGAGCAATCCCGCCATGTCTTTAATCGCAATGGAGTCTGCGCCCATGGCTTGCATGGCCTTGGCTTGCTCCACGAACAAGGCTGGCGTGTGTACTGGGCTGGTGGTGTAACAAATGGTGCCTTGGGCGTGTTTGCCGGCTTTTTTCACCGCCTTCATCGCGGTTTCAATGTTGCGTAAATCGTTAAGGGCATCAAACACTCGGAACACATCGATGCCATTGTCGGCGGCTTTTTGCACAAAGGCTTCTACAACATCGTCGGCATAATGGCGGTAACCGAGTAGATTTTGTCCGCGTAGCAGCATTTGCAAACGGGTGTTAGGCAAGGCAGCGCGCAACTGGCGCAAACGCTCCCATGGGTCTTCTTTTAAAAAACGTACGCAGGCATCGAAGGTTGCGCCACCCCACACTTCCAATGACCAAAAGCCCACTTGATCGAGCTTTTCACAAATCGGCAACATGTCTTCTGTGCGCATGCGTGTGGCGATCAGCGATTGATGAGCATCGCGCAAGGTCACGTCGGTGATCTCTACTTTTTGTTTAACCTGGTTCATCTGTCTTCCTCCTGCGGATTATCGTCCAACGTGGGCAGCAATCGCCGCCGCCAATACCAAGGCAATGTCACTTGGGTTGCGTTTAATGGAATAATTGAGCAATTCTGGGTGTGCGGGCACAAAACTGGTATTAAATTCGCCCTTAATAAAGTCGGGATGTTTGAGAATTTCTTGATAATAGGTCGACGTGGTTTTAATGCCATGCAAACGCATATCATCTATAGCGCGGCGGCCGCGGGCGACCATTTCGTCCCACGTTAGCGCCCATACCACCAGCTTCAAACACATGGAATCAAAGTACGGCGGAATCTCGTAGCCGGTGTAAATAGCGGTATCGACTCGCACACCTGGTCCACCCGGCGCGTAATAATGGGTAATGCGACCAAAGCTGGGCAAGAAGTCGTTTTTCGGGTCTTCGGCGTTGATGCGAAATTGCATAGCGTAGCCACGGTATTGAATGTCTTCTTGACGAAAACTTAACGGCAGCCCAGCGGCAATACGCAATTGCTCGCGCACTATGTCGACACCGGTAATTTGCTCGGTGATGGTGTGCTCTACCTGCACTCGGGTATTCATTTCCATGAAGTAGACTTCGTTGCCAGACAACAAAAACTCCACGGTGCCGGCATTTTGGTAGCCTACGGCCTGCGCGGCACGTACGGCCAAATCGCAAATATACTGTCGCTGTTCGGGGGTTAATTGCGGACTAGGGGCGATTTCGATCAGCTTTTGATTGCGTCGTTGAATCGAGCAATCTCGTTCATAAAGGTGAATGGCGTTGCCTTGGGAATCCGCCAAAATTTGCACTTCGATGTGACAAGGGTCGACGATGCATTTTTCCAAAAAGACTTCCGCTGAGCCAAACGCCTTGGTCGCTTCTGAAATCACTCGCGGATATTGCGCGGTCAATTCTTCTGGGCTGTCGCAACGACGAATACCGCGACCGCCGCCACCCGAGGTGGCCTTGATCATCACCGGATAGCCGGTTTTGCCTGCCAACGCCAACGCTTCTTCTAAGTTCGCCAAATTCCCTTCTGAACCTGGGGTAATAGGAATGCCTGCGGCGCGCATGCTGTCACGGGCTTGGGTTTTGTCGCCCATTTTATGAATAACTGAAGAATGAGGGCCGATAAACGCCACGCCTTTTTGCTCGCATAATTCCGCAAAATAGGCGTTCTCTGATAAAAATCCATAACCTGGATGAATTGCGTCACAGCCAGTTTCGATGGCCAAATTCACCAATCGCAGCGGATCTAAATACCCTGCCAATGGGTCTTCGCCCAACGAGTAGGCTTCGTCGGCGCGCTTAACATGCAGCGCATAACGATCCGGCTCAGTGAATATCGCGACAGAGCGAATTCCAGCCTCTGAGCAAGCGCGAATGATGCGAACCGCGATTTCCCCTCGGTTGGCAATCAACACTTTTTTTAACATGAGACTCTCCCTTTGTTGTTGACGCTTTTTTTGAACTACTAGCAGACTACTCAAAGATCAACCAAAGGAAAAATTGATATTACAACATTTATCTATAAGCTATCCGTGATAGATAAACCGCCAGGAAGCAAACCATGCCACAGAGTGTACAAAATTTGGTCAGCCGCTTAACGTTTCGGCAATTGCAGGTATTTAAGAGCGTGTATGAATTAAGCAGCTACAGCCGTGCCGGCGACATGCTCGGCTTAAGCCAGCCTGCGGTGAGCAATCAAATTCGCCAACTTGAACACGCGCTAGAGCAACCTTTGTTTGAATACGTGGGACGACAGCTGTACAGCACGCCCACCGCAAAACGCTTAGCCCAGTGTATTGTGGCCATGTTCGACGAAATTCAACGCTTTCAAGAAGATTTATCGACAGAAACAGGGCTCATAGCTGGAGAATTAACCTTGGTGGCAGTCAGTACCGCACAGTATATCGTGCCGTATTTGTTGCGCGCCTACACCAACTTACATCCAAATGTGACGGTGAATGTAAAAGTGATGAATCGCGCTGCCGCCATTGCAAGGCTCAGTGAACAGCACGACGAATTGGTTATTATGGGCATGGTGCCGAACGACAAACCCATGTTTAGTCTGCCATTTTTGGACAATGAACTGATCCCCGTCGCCCCTCAACATCACCCTGTACTAACGGCACCGAATGTGTCACTTCAGACCTTTTTAGAGCACGGCATACTGCTCAGAGAAGCCGGTTCTGGTAATCGCTTGGCGCTCGAATTGCATTGCCAAAAACAACGAGTACGACTGCAAGCAAGCATGGAAATTGGCTCCAACGACGCGATTAAACACGCGGTGATTGCGGGCTTAGGCGTGGCGGTATTGCCCAAATTGGGTATTTTATCGGAACTGGCGTTAGGCACTTTAGCGCAGGTTCCCGTCAACGACTTTCCTCTGCGCCGATCTTGGTGCTTGATACATCCACAAGGTCGCCACCCCACCCCCGCCATGCGCTCTTTTATCGATTACATACAACAAAACATCGGGCAGTTTGAACACATGTTTGCGCGAATGACCCAGCACTAGCAGGCATAAAAAAACGACGCTCAAGGCGTCGTTTTCAAGGCTTTATTGTGTTCATTTTCTTGTGTTCGATAGAGACTTACAGCTGGCTTAGTACGTATTCTGCTGAGCTAATTTTGTATTCGCCTGGCTCGTCGAGCCAAAGCTGCTGCACTATGCCATTGGACACCAACATCGCGTAGCGACGGCTACGAATGCCCATTTTCGCCGCTGAAATATCTAGCTCCAATCCCATTGAACAGGTGAATTCGGCCAGACCGTCGGCCGCCATGATTAAATGTTCTGCATTATTTGCGATGCCCCAGGCATTCATCACAAAAATATCGTTTACTGATAAACAGACAATATCATCCAAGCCTTTTTCTTTAAGAGCATCGTAATGCACAACAAACCCAGGTAAGTGACTTGCACTGCAGGTCGGTGTGAACGCCCCTGGCACGGCAAACATCAAAATGCTTTTGCCTGAGAAAAATTCGGTGACATCTACAGTCTCAGGACCTTCTTCTCCCATTACTTGAAACGTACCATGAGGCAACATATCACCAACATGAATCGACATACACTGTATCTCCAGAGAATTAAGTTACGTCAATATTACCGCATCCTCTAATAAAAAAACCATCAAACAATGGTAAATTGACTGAGCAGTTGTTTCTGATGGGAGGCCAATTTTGATAAATCATTGCTGTCTTTTTCACTTTGATCTGAACGCCCCCAGCCCCTCGGCTTAGATTTCTTTCAATAAGCCAATCTGGTAGATTAAGCGTCTCATTATTATCGAATCGACCTGTACTGTATGGATTGCCCCCTTTACGAGAAAATTGCCAATCAAATTGAACAACAAGTTCAAGACGGTGTATTTTTACCAGGCGCGAAGATTCCTTCTGTACGAAAATCCAGTAAGCAAATGGAAGTCAGTGTGGCCACTGTGTTGCAAGCCTATAGTGTGTTAGAAGACCGTGGGGTGATTAAGGCTCGTCCGCAGAAAGGGTATTTCGTTCAAGAAAATCAGATGAAAACCTCGATTGCCAGCAGCATTGAGCCAACAAAGAACGACGAATCTGTTCATACCTTATTGCAGCGTTTATTGCATTCTTCTCAAGACGAAGGCTTGGTGTCGTTCAGCTCAGCTGTGCCCAAAAGCCAATATTTACCCATTCGTCAGCTGCAACGCTCTGTTGGCCGTTTGATGCGTCTTGAACCGGAAGTGTGCGTGTCGTACGAATTCACTCCGGGCTCCCTTGCTTTACGTCGCCAAATTGCCATTCGCATGCTCGACAGCGGTTGTCAGCTTCAGCCCGATGAGATCACCATCACCCTTGGCTGCCAAAATGCGCTTATGCTGTCTTTGCAAGCGGTAACACAACCGGGCGATACCATCGCCATCGAAAGCCCGGCTTATTATGGAGTGTTACAAGCCGTTGAAGCGCTGCAGCTCAAAGCCATTGAAATCCCTTGCTCTACCAGCGAAGGGCTGGATTTAGAGGTGTTAGATAAGGCGGCAAGCCAATGGGACATCAAAGCTTGTGTTGTCACGCCAAACAATCAAAACCCAACAGGCAGTTCATTAAAGCCAGCACAAAGGTTACGTCTTATCCGTCAGTCGGTTGAGCATCATTTCACTCTCATTGAAGACGATGTGTACGGGGAATTAAGCTACCAAGACAAGCGCGAACGCGCATTAAAAGCCGACGACCAAGACAACACGGTGATTTACTGCAGCTCCTTTTCGAAAAGCATCGCGCCGGGGTTTCGTATCGGTTGGTTGGTGGGTGGTCGCTTTCAAGGGCAAATTGAGCACAATGCTTACGCTCAGTCTTTGGCCATTCCGACGCTTACCCAA
Source organism: Marinomonas vulgaris (assembly GCF_018145875.1). Classification (GTDB taxonomy): domain Bacteria; phylum Pseudomonadota; class Gammaproteobacteria; order Pseudomonadales; family Marinomonadaceae; genus Marinomonas; species Marinomonas vulgaris. The sequence continues at coordinate 340,757 of NZ_JAGSSV010000001.1, forward strand.
ACCGCTATTGCCAACTTTTTAGAAAATGGCGCCTACGACAGGCACTTGCGCAAAACCCGTCAGGCCTATCAAGACAATCTACGACGTTGCCAACAGGTGATTCAAGCGCACTTTCCTGTCGGGACTGAAGTGTCTGATCCTAAAGGAGGGTTTCTATTGTGGGTCACCTTACCTCCTAAGGTAAACGCCATGAAGCTGCACGCACAAGCGCTGGAAGCCGGCATTGGCCTATTACCCGGATTAGTGTTCAGTTTTACCGCCCAGTTCCACCATCATTTTCGTTTAAACTATGCGCTCAACTGGGACAATAAAATCGACTCTGCGCTGAGAGAACTTGGGAAATTAAGCCAGTCGCAAATACACCACTGAGCATCATACCTCCCATAGAAAAACAGACACATTAGCTAGGTCAGAAACGGGTCAGGCTCATGTTTCCCCCATATAAGTGAAAGTTATGAATTTTAGATCTCACATTTTAAAATTAATCTGTACAGAAAGAGCAAAAAGCGTACAATTCGCATTCTTTTTTTAAACACTCTGCCTAGTTGGCCGATAACGTAAATATCATTTTTAATAGTTGGCTTGTTGCGATGGAATTTGTTGCACATCCGAGAGACCTTCCATTAGACATTACGCTAATTGAAGATCAGCCTTTCCCGCCCATCAGCGCCGAAAGAGCTGGGTTTGTCGGTATTACTTATGTCACCCTGCGTCCTTTTGATAATGGGCGCTCGGTCAGAATCACATTAGAAGAAATAGACCCTAATTTCTGTGTTTCTGGTCGTGTTGTGTCGTGCAATAAAGAGGTTGATGGATACCATCTAGCGATTGAATTCCCCACAAAAGAAGAATGCTACTGCGTACGCATGATAGAGCAACTCTCTCAGATCGAACATTATCGACGCCAAGCCAAAATTGACGGCCGCCGACTTAACTACAACGAAGCCGCCGCAGAATGGATTCAAAAATTCGCCGCCAGTTTTCCTGCGTTTTCGCTTTAATAGCCCATTCAACAAAACGATTCAAATACTATGACAACTCCTCTTTCTCAGCACGATATCGATATTATTACTGGCCAACTTGGCCGTGCACCGAGCGGCATCAACGCCATTGCCCATTATTCGCCCAATGGCACGCCGCAAGTATTGGAAATGGAAACCTGGGTGTTCAACCAACCATTCCCAACTCTGTATTGGCTGTCTAGTAAGGCCATCGACAAAGCCTTGGCCAAAATAGAAAGCCACGGTGTTGTAAAAGAGTTAGAGCAACGTATTTTAGACGACGAAGCCCTGCGTGAAGCTCATTACGCCTCTCATCGCGATTACATTGCTCGCCGCTGGGAAGTCATGAGTGATGAACATAAGGCGATCATCGAAGAGAAAGGCTTTAAGCCGCTGTTTGATACCTTGGGTATTGGCGGCATTGCCAATTGGGATAAAGTACGTTGTTTGCACATGCAATACGCCCACCACTTAGCAGGCGATAATGTGATTGGTCGTATCCTTGATGAGGAATACGGCATCAAGGCCATTGCTGACGCCGAATAATCCCTTTATCTAAACTGCTCTAGTTTCGGGTACGAACGCGATCAACGGCTTTTTGCCAACCTTGGTAAAGCTTGTCGCCTGTGCCCTTTTCCATCGTAGGTTCAAAGCGTTTGTCCGCTTGCCAAAGGTCATGGATGGCGTCGAGTGAAGGATAAATTCCAGTACGCAGACCTGCTAAAAACGCCGCACCCAAGGCGGTGGTTTCAGTGACACAGGGACGCTCTACGGTGATTTCCAATAAGTCACTTAAGAATTGCACCATAACGTCGTTCATCACCATGCCGCCATCTACCCGCAACGAACTAAAGGTCGCGCCGTCTTGTGCCATGGCGCCCACCAAGTCTCGTGTTTGATAACACACCGAACGCAAGCCCGCGCTGACGATGTCCGACACACTGGTGTCTCGCGTTAAACCTATCATGGCGCCGCGCGCATCAGGATCCCAATAAGGCGCACCCAAGCCGGTAAACGCGGGCACTAGATACACAGAGTCGTCGTTGAGCGCCTGTTTGGCCAGACTTTGGGTTTCTTTGGCATCAGCAAACAACTTCAGTCCATCGCGCAACCATTGAATCGCAGCGCCCGCGACAAAAATACTGCCCTCTAAAGCGTAAGTCACCTTGCCGTCCAAACGATAACCTACCGTGGTCAACAACTTATGCTCTGAGCGAATTGGCGTATCGCCGGTGTTAAGAATCATGAAGCACCCTGTGCCATAGGTACTTTTCACCATGCCAGGGGTAAAACATGCCTGACCAATCAATGCCGCTTGCTGGTCACCCGCCATACCGTTCACCGGAATCGCCGCACCTAACCAAGCCGTGTCGATGAGACCAAAATCGGCGCTGCAATCCATCACTTCGGGGAACACAACATCGCCGATGCCCAATAAATCGATCAGTTCTTTGTCCCATTCTTGCGTATGGATATTAAACGCCATGGTACGCGCCGCATTAGTGGCGTCGGTTTTATGTGACTGACCGTTGGTCAGTCGCCACAGCAAGAAGCTGTCGACCGTGCCAAAGGCTAATTTTCCGGCTTGTGCTTTTTCTCGCGCGCCGTCGACATTGTCCAGCACCCAACGTACCTTGGTGGCCGAAAAGTAAGGGTCAATCAGTAAACCGGTTTTTTGTTGAACGCGCTCATCCAGACCTTGATCGGTTAATTGCTGGCAAAATGCACTGGTGCGTCTGTCTTGCCATACAATAGCGTTGTACATCGGCTTGCCAGTTTCTGTGTCCCACAAAATGGTGGTTTCACGCTGATTGGTAACACCGATGCTTGCTATCGCTTGCGCCGCGATGCCTGTATCCTTAAGCACAGAACGACAAACCGACAAAGTGGACTCCCAAATGTCTTCCGGGTCGTGTTCGACCCAACCGTCGTTAGGGAAAATCTGTGGAAACTCTTGCTGAGCTTGGCCAACTCGCGCTCCTTTTTCATCAAATAAAATAGCGCGAGAACTGGTGGTTCCTTGGTCGATAGCAAGAATATAATGGGTCATGGTGGATTCTCTTTGACATCACGGCCACTCGAATAACAAGCGACTCAATTAATTGTTGTTTTGTTTTTTGAACATAGATATTCAAATACGAATATTTCTATTAAAAACCAATGAACACTTGTTTAGCAAGCAGTAACCTTTTTTAGGAGAAAAAAACACCATGGGCCAACTCTCTCGCCAAGATAATATTGTCGCCATAGTAAAAGACAAAGGCTATGTGACTATCGACGAGCTGGCGAGCCAATTTGCCGTAACGCCCCAAACCATTCGACGTGATATCAACGAGTTAGCAAAATCAGGGCAAATTCGCCGACACCATGGCGGGGCCAGCTGTGATTCCAGCACCACAAATGTGGCCTACGCCACCCGGCAGATACTGCAATTATCCGCCAAAGAACAAATTGCTAAACGCATCGCGGCGGAAATCCCTAACAATGCTTCCTTGTTTATTAATATTGGTACCACCACGGAAACCGTGGCGCGGGCATTGCTCAACCATCAAGGCTTACAGGTCATCACCAACAACCTCAATGTGGCCACCATTTTAAGCGCAAAAGAAGACTTTACCGTGATTATCGCTGGCGGTACGGTGCGCTCACGAGATGGCGGTGTGATGGGGGAAGCCACCATGGATTTTATCAATCAGTTCCGTGTGGATTTTGGCATCATCGGCATTAGTGCCATCGACCCGAATGACGGCTCTTTGTTGGATTACGACTACCAAGAAGTGCGCGTCGCTCAAAGCATTATTAATAATTCACGCTGTGTCTTTTTGGCCGCCGACAATGCCAAATTTGGCCGCAATGCCGTGGTTCGACTGGGCAACCTTATGCAAGTGGATCGCTTGTTTACCGACGCCCAGCCGCCTAAAGTCATCACGACCCTGATGAAAGAACACAAGGTGCGCCTAGAACTCTGCACGCCGACATAAAACCAGCCTAACGTCTGGTTTTTCTTCTCTTTTGCTTATTTTTTCACCATAACGTCACAAATCCATGTTGTCATACCCTCTTTAGACGTTTACTATCGAACATAAATGTTCACTTTCGAACACGAGCAAGGCATTAACTCGTTCGTGTTTCATCATTCGTTTGTTTTGACAGTGTGAGGCGCACCATGAATCACCCCCATTTTGACCTATTTGTTGTTGGCGGCGGCATCAATGGAACAGGAATTGCCGCAGACGCCGCCGGTCGTGGCTTACATGTTGGTTTGTGTGAAATGGGCGACCTTGCTCACGCTACTTCGTCGTCGAGCAGTAAATTGATACACGGTGGACTTCGCTACCTTGAGCATTACGAGTTTCGTCTCGTCAAAGAAGCGTTAAACGAACGTGAAGTGCTTTTAAAAGTCGCCCCTCATCTGGTGACACCAATGCGCTTTCAAATGCCTCACCGAGCGCATTTACGTCCCGCGTGGCTAATTCGAATTGGTTTGTTTTTGTACGACACACTAGGCAAGCGAGAGACGTTACAAGGCTCGAAAGGCGTTAAATACGGCGCTGACAGCCCACTAAAAAACGATATAAAACAAGGTTTTGAATACTCTGATTGCTGGGTAGACGATGCGCGCTTGGTGGTGATCAACGCTATGAGCGCTCAACAAAATGGCGCGGCTATATTTGCTCGCACACGTTGCGTGTCGGCAAAACGACAAGACAATCAGTGGCTAATCGTACTTGAAGATCAGCTCACCAAAGAAACAAAAAACATCACCGCTAACGCCCTTGTTAATGCCGCTGGCCCTTGGGTATCGTCTTTCATCGAAACCAAGCTAGAACAAAAAGCCCCTTACGGCATTCGTATGATCAAAGGCAGCCACGTCGTGGTGCCCAAGCTGTACGAGCACAGCAATGCTTTTATCATGCAAAACACCGATAAACGTATTGTTTTTGCTATTCCTTACCGTGACGATTACACCTTACTCGGCACCACAGACGTAGAATATAAGGGTGACCCCAAGGCCGTTAAGATCAATGACGATGAAACCCAGTACATTTTAAAAGTCGCCAACGACCATTTCAAAAAGACCTTGTCGCCAGCCGATATTGTGTGGAGTTACTCCGGCGTTCGCCCTTTGCTAGAAGACGAATCGTCCGACCCTTCTGCGGTGACTCGAGATTATACCCTGCACCTAGAGGACCAACACAGCAGGGCACCACTACTGAGCATTTTTGGCGGCAAAATCACCACTTATCGTAAACTGGCGCTGTCTGCCATGAATAAACTCACGCCGTACTTTGATCAACTTGGTGAACCCTGGACTCATAGTAAACCCTTACCTGGTGGGGATTTAGGTATGTCTCTGGAGGCATTTGGCTTGAAATTACAAAGGGATTACCCCTTTATCGGTGCGCCCTTGGCACGTCGTTTCGCCAACAGTTACGGCACCTTGACGCATCTTATGCTCGACAAAGTAAAAGATGAAAAAGGTCTGGGACAAGATTTTGGACATCAGCTTTACCAAGCAGAAGTGGATTATTTGATCAAACACGAATGGGCACACAGCGCCGAAGACATTCTATGGAGACGCACCAAGCTGGGGTTAGAATTTACTCCCGAGCAGGTTGCCGCATTAAACAATTATGTGACGAGTCAATTCGAATAGAAGCGACTTAATCCTGCTTAACCACACTTAATTGGTAAGTTAATCGCCCGTCTAGGCAATTGTTTAGACGGGCTTTTTTTGCTTTACTGAGGCTTCCATTTTTGGCAACCGCCGTTCGCCTCTTTTACTCTCTTGTCAGGACATAACGCACAATGGATTTGGTCTTTTTCGATATCTCGCTTTGGGTTTTCCTCATGTTATTTGCGGCGGCGTTTCTGGCGGGGGTGATTGACGCCATTGCGGGCGGCGGTGGCTTAATCACGGTGCCGGTACTGCTGGCAGCGGGGTTGTCTCCCGCCGAGGCACTCGCCACCAACAAACTTCAAGGCTGTGCTGGCACCTTGTCGGCTTCCTATCACTTTGTGAGGAAGGGCCAGGTCGATTTGGCAAGCATGTGGTTTCCTATTGTGATGACGGCTATGGGCGCCATGTTCGGCACTTTTTTAGTGTCTTATTTAGACAGCAGCCTCTTGCTTAAAGCTGTGCCTATTATCTTAATCGCGGTGGCAATTTTCTTTTTCTTTCTACCCAAAGTGCAACCCTATATTGCTCGGCGAGTGTCACTTACCCATGGGCAATTTGCCGTGATCATCGGCACCTCGATTGGCTTTTACGATGGTTTAATTGGCCCAGGCACAGGGGCGTTCTTTTCTACCGCGTATTTGTGTTTTATGGGCTTAACCGTGGTCTCTGCGACGGCGCACACCAAGGTGCTCAACGCCACCAGCAATGTGGCCTCTTTGGCGGTGTTTCTCTTTAGCGGGCATATTATCTGGGCGTTAGGCATTGCCATGGGCATCGGTCAGTGGGCTGGCGCGCAAATTGGCTCGCGTTTAGTCATCACTAAAGGTGCAGCACTAATTCGACCTATGGTGATTGTGATGTGCTTGGCCATTTCAGTGAAACTGCTGTTGGACAACTAGGACATCAGTTGCTCGGGAGTCGTCAGCGCGTCTTCGGCGGAAAATTGATAACATTCTGATACCAGCCAGCGCAGCAACTGTTGCACAGACTCTCGCTGTCGTTGCATTTCAGGGCACACAAACAGATATACATGGCCTTCATCGAGGGTTTCTTCAAAAGGTCGCATGAGTCGCCCTTGCTGAATATCGTCCATCACCAAAGGCGTTCGACCGAGCGCCACGCCCTGACCCGCTACCGCCGCCTGCACCGCCAAATCACCTCGATTAAAACTGATACCACGGGATAGCTTGACGCCTTTGGCGTTGGCCAGCAATAGCCATTTTTCCCATTCCGCATAGGGGCTGGAAAAGCGCCATTCAGAATCGTCGTTTAATAGTGGCACCTGCGCCAATTGACTCGCTTCCTGCAAAGCACGCGATTCTGCGAATGCAGGACTGCACACAGGAAACACCTTGTCTTTCATTAAGGGCACCACGTAGCCTTTTGAGCTATGAACATGGCTATGTACAATAGCCACATCAATCCTATCTCGCTGAAAGTTCACCTCTCGATCATTGGCTTGAATACGCAATTGCAAATCAGGATACGCTTCTTGCAAGCTACCAAGGCGAGGAATTAGCCACTTAGTCGCAAACGATGGCATGACAGACACAGTAAGAATATTTGAGGTCTCTTCTTCTTGCAGCTCCAATATAAGATCACTGATTTCGGTAAAACTGTGATTAAGCTGCACCGCCAAACGTGCGCCAGCTACCGTTAGCTCTAGGCGTCGGTGGTAACGAACAAATAAGGTTAACCCTAAACGCTCTTCAAGCTGCCGAATTTGTTGGCTGATCGCCCCTTGGGTTAAATGCATTTCTTGCGCCGCCTTGGTAAAGCTTAAGTGCCGTGCGGCAATCGCGAAAGTATTTAATCCTGCTAGTGGAATAGACTTCATATCCCTTTTACCTTACCCCGGTGTAATCATTCGATAGTCTGTAAAAAACCGTATTTTGCATTAGTTAGGCTAATTCAACAAATCAATTTAAATCGTTTGTCTGTCTTGGTTAAAAAGCTAGAATATGGCCATCTCTTAGGTTCAACAGCGACCTAGTTTTTATTGATACAGCCCTAACTGTATTGCTTCTAAAATATGCCCCCACAGTCATATTTTAGATGAGTCACAACATCCCCCACAGGTTATTGTGACTCGCAACTGCTAGTTACTTTTGTTTAAGCCGGACCTTTGTCCGGCTTTTTTTTGCCTCAAGCAATGCCTTTCACAACCTTTTTTACGACAACCATGATAATTAAAGATCAAAAAAAACGGCGACCCAAAGGCCGCCGTAAAGTAACACACGTAAAATGTGTCCGGTCATTCCATCACTTAAGCGGCTGCAGATTCCAGCAACTCAGCGTTAACTAACTTTGCTTGAGCAAGTTTTTCCATTAAGCGAACAACCTGACAGCTGTAACCGTATTCGTTGTCGTACCAAACGTACAAGATAGCCTGATTACCGCGTACTTTAGTGGACAAGGAATCAACAATACCGGCTTGTGAAGAGCCGATAAAATCAGAGCTCACTGCGTCAGCACCATCACTGTAACCAATTTGCCCCGTCAATTCAGCGCTGTCAGAAGCGGCTTTTAATAATGCGTTGATATCATCAACAGACGTGGCTGATTTCAGGTTTAAGCTCAATACAGCAATGGACACGTTGATCACTGGCACTCGAATCGCACTGCCACTTAGCTTACCTTCCAAAGAAGGAATGGCTTTTGATACGGCTTTCGCAGCGCCTGTTTCTGTCATTACCATGTTCATGCCAGCGGCACGACCACGACGATCACCTTTGTGGATGTTATCAATTAGGTTCTGGTCGTTAGTGTAAGCGTGAACCGTTTCAACGTGGCCCGACTCAATGCCGTATTTTTCTTCAAGTACAGATAAAATCGGTGTAATAGCATTAGTAGTACAAGACGCTGCAGAAACAATTTTGTCTTCGTTAGTGATATCGCCGTCGTTCACACCAAAAACCACGTTTTTCATTTCTTTGCCTGGTGCTGTAAGCACAACACGTTCGATGCCTGGACGATTCAAATGTACGCTCAAGCCATCGTGATCACGCCAGCGGCCGGTGTTGTCTACCAACAAGGCGTTGTTAATACCATGCGCTTGGTAATCTACTTCCGCAGGGTCGGATGCGTAAATCACCTTTACCGGTGAGCCGTTAATGATCAAGGCTTGGTTCTCTTCGTCGACTTTTACTAAGCCGTCGTAAGCACCATGAACAGAATCGTATTTGAGCAAACTAGCACGTTTTGTTAAATCATTATCGCAGGCTTTACGCACCACAATGGCTGCTAATTTCATACCAGGAGTTGTGTGACCTAACATGCACATGCGACGAGCCAATAAACGACCGATACGACCAAAACCGTACAATACGACAGGCGTTTCTGAACCGTCAGTTGTTTGCGCAGCCAACACAGAATCCATGTCGGCTTCAGCAATAAGAGATTCAAGTTCCACGGCTGTGTGCGACACATCACCTGCTAGAAGTTGTTCTAACAGTTGATAAACTTGAACGAGGTCTAATTCAGGGTGTTTATCGAATGCAGCCATCAAACCTGTGACAGAGTCTGCCATCAAGGTGTTGCCCGCTAATTCAACTTTAATGGCTTTTTCACGGCCCAATTTACCTAAAAGAGGAATCATGGATTCTGCTTGTGAAAGTGCTTGTAACCAAGTGCTTGTCATTTTCTGCCCCCGAAAAAAGACTTTGTTGTATCAATGTGGGCTCAGTTTATCGACACAAAGGAACAAAAACAAATTGTAAGAAGACTACGAAAAACCTTTAAAAACGGGTGTTTAGCGTATTTTTTTATAGAAATAACGAGATAAACAAGAGAGGTTAGAAACTTTACTACATAAGTTGGCGATTATGACGCAAAGAATGAATTTTCGTGCCATTATGTTGTAATTTGCCAACAAGAAGTGGCAATAACTTTCATAAATTATTTTATAAATGCCGTTTTCTTTCAGCTAAAACACCTAATAAGCAGAAACACAACGCAATCACCAGAGGCCTATACACCAGATCTAATTGCGTTATACCCCAATACACTAAAGGCTGACTCCACAGAGTAAGTAACCCATAACCAAAAGTACACATTAGAATAAACGCGGTTACACGAGCAATAAACACCCAGGAAGATACCAACCTCTTAAGATAAGCATTCACCTTATCCCCATAAACGACCAAACAAGTAGCCACAAACGCGAGAGCAATGTCTTGCAGGTACGGCTGGATAAAGTAGGCTAGGCGTAAATTTAAATCTAAAATAAGCATAGGAGGTCGTATTAGGTCGTTTGGTTATGGCAATGTGTTTTAAACTTAACACAGATCTTTGTCTGCCTTTTCTCTGCAGCAGTGTTTCTGTTAAGGTTATTTCCTATGGGATAAAGCCTCAACATCAATTCGCCCAGAAGGCTGACGGTTTTTGGGACTCTCATTAATATACACCACAGACACATTGTAAGCTGTATTGTGCAAATGGATAGAGCTGCCATCTTCAAACGACCACACAGGTCGCCCAATACCTGAGTTCATAAAGCCTTCATCTGGCAAACCGTACTTTCGCTGTAATAAGTTGCCTAGGTATTGGCGTTTTTCTTTGCTTTCTACTACACCAAACATCAATGCCTGCCAAACATAACCCGAACGGTTATAGTAAACCTTGGCATCGGTTAACCCTAACATACCACTACGGCCTAAGCTGTAATTTGCCACCCCATCTTTGTAAGAGGGGTAACTATGGATATCCATGGTCGCCAATCTTTTTTCTAATGTCTGTAGACTTAAATCATTAAACGGCAAACCAAACAGTTCTGCCCTAGTCACAATCTGCGGCTTTCTTGAGCCTTCAGCCTTTACCAATGCGGTGTTTGTTGCCAAAAATAACAACACACAGGTAAGCAATATTTTTTTCATCATTCCCTTCTTACAAATAACTCATTGTCCTGTTTGCCAAGCCAAACCAGCCAAAGGTGATATATAATATCGCAAAATGACTTTTTATAATGAAAGTTACTTAAAATTTTTTGTTACGAGGTAATTCATGGCTCTTGTTATTGGTATCACAGGCGTTTCTGGCAGTGGAAAAAGCCGTCTTTGTTCGTTATTAGCCGAAGGACAAGACGATAAAATCACCATCCTTTGCCAAGACAGCTTCTACAATGGCTGCGGCAGCATAGACCCAGATGTGTATAACTTTGATGACCTGAGTTCATTGGACTTAGAAAGCCTGACTCTGGCCATTCATAACTGCAAGAATCGCCAGCAACCCAATGAAATTCCTGTCTACGATCATTCACAACACAAGCGTGTGGGCTATCGTAACCTTGAAGCCACTCACGTGGTTTTGGTCGAAGGCCACATGATGTTTCAAGATGCGGGTATTCGCGATGCTGTCGACTATCTGCTTTATGTGGACACCGATATGGACATTGCAGTGGTGCGACGATTGAAACGCGACATTGCAGAACGTGGCCGCGATGTAAACGAAGTGACCAGCCGCTATATGCGTCATGTGCGCCAAGCCGCCCTGAAAACCATTGATATTCGCAGCAAAGCGGACTTTATTATTCCTAACAACAAAAGCTTCACCAATGCCGCCAATTTACTGCGTAATCACATTGATTATTTACTCAAAGAAAAAGGCGCTAAATAAGCGCCTTTCTGTGTTTTGACTACCGTAACATTAACCCGCGTTACTTCTTGATGTCATCGAAAAAGCGCTTTACGCCATCAAACCAGCTTTTCTGCTTGGGTGAATGGTCTGTGCCTTCTCCCATGCTTTCTGCCAGTTCCGTAAACAAGGCTTTTTGACGAGACGTCAAATTCACTGGTGTTTCTACGACCGCTTTGCAAATCAAATCACCGACTGGGCCACCACGAACCGGTTTAACGCCTTTGTTGCGCAAGCGGAACAGTTTGCCAGACTGGCATTCCGGTGTGACCTTCAAACGCACACGACCATCAAGAGTCGGCACATCGATTTCGCCACCTAGAGCCGCCGTGGTAAAGCTAATCGGCACTTCGCAGTACAGGTTCGCACCATCACGCTCAAAAATAGCATGAGGTTTCACCGATACTTGAACAAACAAGTCGCCCGCTGGACCCCCTTGTGTTCCGGCTTCGCCTTCACCAGACAAACGAATACGATCGCCCGTATCCACACCCGCAGGGATTTTAACGCTTAACGTTTTGTACTCTTGAACACGACCTTGGCCATGACAATCGTTACATGGATCACTGATCACCTGACCTGAGCCATGACATTCTGGACAGGTTTGCTGAACAGAGAAGAAGCCTTGCGACATACGCACCTGACCCGCACCACCACAGGTGCCACAGGTTTTAGGCGTAGAGCCTTTTTTTGCCCCTGAGCCATCACAGGTTTTACAGTTAACCAGGGTAGGAATGCGAATTTTCTCATCGCAGCCCCATACGGCTTGCTCAAGATCCAACTCTAATGTGTAACGTAAATCCGAACCGCGACGTGTGCGACTTTGACCACCGCCGCCTCCGCCACCGAAGATATCACCAAACACATCACCAAAAATGTCACTAAAACCACCAGCGCCTGCGCCGCCGCCATAACCGCCACCTTGGCCATTCACACCTTCGTGACCAAAGCGGTCATACGCGGCACGTTTGTCCTCGGAAGATAAAATTTCATAAGCTTCGGCCAGCTCTTTAAACTTCTCTAAGGCTTCTGGATTATCTGGGTTCTTATCTGGGTGGTACTTATTCGCTAAAGAACGATAAGCTTTTTTAATGTCTTTCTTATCAGCGTCTTTGGCGACCCCAAGAACGTCGTAATAGTCTCTTTTGCTCATCGTAAGCATTCCCGAATTGATAAAATCTGAATAATAAAGTTTTTTATTAAGAAGGTTTGTAAACAGCAAAGCACGGTGCTAAACCGTGCTTTCTGTAAACAGCCCCAATGAAGGGACTACGAAATAAGGTTTAACGCTTATTTTTTGTCGTCTTTCACTTCTTCGAATTCAGCGTCTACGGCGTCATCTTGCTTTTGACCCGCTTCTTCAGCACCCGCCCCAGCAGCTTGTTCAGCGGCATCAGCATCGGCATACATTTTCTGAGCCAAAGAGCCAGACGCTTGAGTCAAGGCGTTGGTTTTCTCTTCGATTTTCTCTTTATCATTAGAAGTTAGTGCTTCTTCTAATTCAGTAATCGCCGTTTCGATTGCTGTTTTCTCTTCTTCGGTCGCCTTGTCGCCCGCATCGACTAGTGTTTTACGAGTCGCGTGGATCATGCCGTCAGCCGTGTTGCGAACTTGAACAAGCTCTTCGAACTTGCGATCTTCTTCGGCGTTGGCTTCAGCGTCTTGAACCATTTTTTCGACTTCTTCATCACTTAGACCAGAAGACGACTTGATTACGATAGACTGCTCTTTACCAGTGGCTTTATCTTTCGCAGACACGCTCAAGATACCGTTGGCATCGATGTCGAAGCTTACTTCGATTTGTGGCACACCACGTGGCGCTGGTGGAATGTCAGCCAAATCAAAACGACCTAGCGATTTGTTCTGTGCCGCTTGTTTACGCTCACCCTGCAAGGCGTGAATGGTTACCGCATTTTGATTGTCTTCTGCTGTTGAGAAAGTTTGCGATTTCTTAGTTGGAATCGTGGTGTTTTTCTCAATCAAGGCTGTCATGACGCCGCCCATTGTCTCAATACCAAGAGACAGAGGTGTTACGTCAAGAAGCAATACGTCTTTTACGTCACCGGCTAATACTGCACCTTGGATAGACGCGCCGATCGCAACCGCTTCATCTGGGTTCACGTCTTTACGTGGCTCTTTACCAAAAAACTCTGTCACTTTCGCTTGCACAAGTGGCATACGAGTCTGACCACCTACCAAAATAACTTCGTCGATGTCAGAAGCAGAAAGTTCTGCGTCTTTCAGTGCTTGACGGCAAGGCTCAAGAGATTTCAGCACTAGCTCTTCAACCAAAGACTCCAACTTAGAGCGTGTCAATTTCACGTTCAAGTGTTTAGGGCCAGTTGCATCTGCTGTGATGTAAGGCAAGTTAACTTCTGTTTGTGAAGAAGAGGACAACTCTACCTTGGCTTTCTCACCGGCTTCTTTCAAACGCTGCAACGCAAGAGGATCATTGTGTAGATCAATACCAGACGATTTTTTGAATTCAGCTGCTAGGTATTCGATAACGCGCATGTCGAAATCTTCACCACCTAGGAAGGTATCACCGTTGGTAGACAATACTTCGAATTGCTTCTCACCATCAACATCAGCGATTTCAATGATAGAGATATCGAACGTACCACCACCAAGGTCATATACAGCGATAGTAGAATCGCCAGAGCTCTTATCAAGACCGTATGCAAGAGCAGCGGCTGTTGGCTCGTTGATAATACGTTTAACTTCTAGACCGGCAATTTTACCCGCATCTTTGGTTGCTTGACGCTGAGAGTCGTTGAAGTAGGCAGGCACAGTGATTACCGCTTCTGTTACCTTCTCGCCTAGGTAGTCTTCTGCTGTTTTCTTCATTTTTTTAAGAACTTCAGCCGAGATTTGTGGTGGCGCTTTCTTATCGCCTTTTACTTCAACCCAAGCATCGCCATTGTCAGCACCGATGATTTTGTAAGGCACCATGGAGATGTCTTTTTGAACCACATCGTCTTTAAACTTACGACCGATCAAACGCTTAACCGCAAACAAAGTATTTGCAGGGTTAGTAACCGCTTGACGTTTCGCAGATTGACCGACCAATACTTCACCATCGTCTGCAAAAGCAACGATAGAAGGCGTGGTGCGATCGCCCTCTGCGTTCTCAATAACGCGCGCTTTTTCGCCATCCAAAACAGCAACACAAGAGTTTGTTGTACCTAAGTCAATACCAATGATTCTACCCATGGTTTGTATCTCCAATAAATTCGTTTGTTCAATGATAATTCTGTATTTGGGTACGCTTAAAAGTATTTCAAGCGTCCAGTGTCAAAAAAATGACAGTATTTTAAGCGGCGCTTGAAACCACAACCATAGCAGGGCGGAGTAAGCGACCATTTAGTGTGTAGCCTTTTTGAACCACGTCCATCACTGTATTAGGTTCCAACTCTGGGTTAGGTACCATGGTGATGGCTTGATGCAGTTCAGGGTTGAAAGGTTCGCCATGAGGATCAACGGCTTTTACCTCAAAACGAGCCAAGGTCTCCATCAAGTCTTTTAGTGTTAACTCGACCCCTTCACGAACCGAGTCTGCTTCGCCTGTTTCTGGCGCTGATGCCAAAGCACGTTCAAGGTTGTCTGCTACGTTCACGATGGATTTTGCAAACTTCTCCAAGCCAAACTTATGCGCTTTCTCAACATCTTGTTCAGCACGGCGACGAACATTCTGGGCGTCAGCATGAGCGCGAAGTGCGGCTTCTTTATATTGCGCCACCTCTTCTAATGCTTTCGCCAATTCGTCGTTCTCGGTAAATTCTTCCAAGGTACCTTCCGCCGGCTCTAAAAGCTCTTCTACGGCATCATTTTGCGCTTCGTTTTGCACATCTTGCTCCGTGTCTATATTAGGATTTTTTTGCTGCTCACTCATTTTTCAACTCCAAATTACAGAAACAATTCTTTGCTTGTGCTGGGTATATGGGGACAGCTTTTTTCCTTTCAACACTCATATAGCACTAATGTCGCATTAATTTTGTGGAATAAAAAAAGAACGAAGGTTTAGCCGACAGCCCCCTTCATAGCAGGCATTCTTAAAGCGTTTTAAGGGATAAAAAAACAGACGAATCTGTACCATGCTCCAATATGGTGCTGTTAAAATGGACTTCAACAGTGAATTTTATTATTCTTTACGAAAAATAGAGTGAATTAAACTATTCTATTTATTAGATGTGCAGCAAATCACTGGCAGTCTCTAAATAAAAAAGGGACGTAGTGAACTTTGTAAGCGGTTGATTATTAACAAGTGACGCAGAAAAGGTCGTCTGCATTGTTAGAAATAACGGCGTAAGGCGCCAAGTCATATTCACTTTAGAAAAACGTAAAAAACGTGGCGCTAGAGTCTTTTTTACAAGCCCCAAAATGGGGATATAAAAAAACCAACCGCCCCAAAAAAGAACCAAAAATATTATTTTTATACGTTTATTGACACATTTGTATTACTGGTGATATCAATGACTTCATTCAAATGGTTACGAAGCATTGGCACAGTTAATCAAGTGTCGATGTATGCCATAGAATTCTTTTCCTAAAGAATCCTCTAAATGCAAACTAGGAGTTACTGAAATGCTTAAATCAAGTGCTTTTGCTACTGCTGTACTATCAGCGTCAATTGGTCTTGCTGTTTCCATGCCTGCACAAGCGGCAGAGCAGCAGTTCATTACCATTGGTACAGGTGGTGTAACAGGCGTTTATTATCCTACTGGTGGCGCTATTTGCCGTTTAGTTAACAAAGGTCGTAAAGATCACGGTGTACGTTGTTCTGTTGAATCTACAGGCGGTTCTGTTTACAACACACGTACTATTCGTGGTGGTGAATTAGACTTTGGCGTAGTCCAATCAGACATTCAAACCGCAGCGATGCAAGCAAAACGCGCCTTTGCTAATGACGAGCCTTATGAAGGGTTACGTTCTGTTTTCTCTATTCACTCTGAGCCAATGCACGTTATGGTACGCGGCGATGCCAACATTAACTCGGTTGCCGACATGAAAGGCAAGCGCGTTAACATTGGTAACCCAGGTTCTGGTCAACGCGTTCTGGCTGATGTATTGATGGACGCTGCTGGTATTACAACAGCAGACCTATCCTTAGCTGCCGAGCTGAAATCGTCTGAACAAGCCGCTGCATTGTGTGACGGTAAAATCGAAGCCGCTATTTGGGCAGCCGGTTTGCCAAACGGCTCAACGATGGAAGCCACATCCACTTGTGATGTAAAAATTCTTGATTTGACGACCTCTGGTACTGACAAAGTATTGGCCGCTAACCCAGCTTACGCTGCAGCGACTATCCCAGCTGGTTTGTACCCAAATAACGAAATCGAAGTCGCTTCTTGGGGCCCAAAAGCCACCTTCGTTGCCGATGCCAAGACGTCTGATGAAGTAGTTTATGTATTAGTAAAATCTGTCTTCGATAACTTCTCTGATTTCAAAAAGCTGCACCCAGCGTTCGGCACCTTGACAGAAGAAGGCATGATCAAAGACGGCCTAAGCGCACCGCTTCATCCAGGTGCGATCAAGTACTACAAAGAGCGTGGCTGGTTGTAATTTAACCCTCACCCCATGTTCATTTAATAAATGCCTGTTAGCGTTTTGTTAACAGGCATTTGTTTTTATTTACCCCCGAGGAAAGTTCATGTCTGACAAAACACTAGACACCAATGACCTAGACAACATTGTTGGAGATTCCGACGTTGGCGGTCGTAAACCTAATGATGCTTTTGGTAAATCTGTCCTATGGTACCTGCCACTCATTTGGGCTATTTATCAGTTATGGATCGCCTCCCCTTTACCCTACATGCTCGGTATTGGCGTGTTAAACGATACACAAACGCGTGCTATCCACCTTGGTTTCGCCGTTATTTTGGCGTTTCTTGCGTTTCCCGCATTCAAATCCAGCCCTCGACATCGTATTCGTACCATCACTTGGGTTATTGCCGTCGTTGGTGCCATTGCCGCCTCTTATTTATGGTGGGACTACCGTGGTGTCGCTGACCGGACTGGCGCGCCCAACATGACCGACTTGGTCATTGCCGGTATCGGTATTGTGTTATTACTTGAAGCTGCACGCCGCTCATTGGGCTTCCCTTTGATGGGCGTGGCTCTGTTCTTCCTCGCCTATGTTTTCTTTGGCTCTTGGAGTGGTTTACCAGAAATCGTCCAGTGGAAAGGCGCATCATTTGAAAAAGCCATGAGCCATATGTGGCTCACCAGTGAAGGCGTATTTGGTGTCGCCCTTGGTGTGTCATCTGGTTTTGTCTTCTTATTCGTTTTGTTCGGCTCTTTACTGAACCAAGCCGGCGCAGGTAACTACTTTTTGCAACTGGCATTTGCGGCACTCGGTCATTTACGTGGTGGCCCTGCTAAAGCAGCCGTTATCGCCTCAGCCGCAACCGGTTTGGTGTCTGGCTCTTCCATTGCCAATGTGGTTACCACAGGTACCTTCACCATTCCTTTGATGAAAAAAGTCGGCTTCCCTGCAACTAAAGCCGGTGCCATCGAAGTATCCTCGTCAATTAATGGGGTATTAACACCACCTGTTATGGGTGCGGTGGCCTTCTTGATGACAGAATACGTGGGCATTTCTTACGTCGAAGTGGTCAAAACCGCCATTGTTCCTGCGGCTATTTCTTACATCGCCTTGGTGTACATTGTTCACCTTGAGGCCTTGAAGATGGGCATGAAGTCCACCTCAACCACACACCCAGTGAAGATCATCTTGGCATCTATTTTGGTCATCGCCTTATCCATTATCTTCTTTGGTGGTGCACTCTACTTGTCTGGTCTAGCGGTCGAGGCGTTGAGTAGTGTCGCTGGTGGGGCCTCCATTTGGATCATAGTGGCATTAATGTTGGTTGGTTACGTGGCCGCGGTTAAATACGCTGCAAAAGGCCCAGATTTAGACATGAGCCTAGACGCCATTGAAAACCTCCCCCCTACCAAAGAGATCTTCAAAACCGGCATTCACTATTTAATGCCAATCATGCTGTTGATGTACTTATTGATGATTGAACGCAAATCACCTGGTTTGTCTGCGTTCTGGTCAACCATTTTCATGCTGTTTATTTTATTGACGCAGAATCCGCTCAAAGCCTACTTCCGGGGCCAAGGTGAAATTGGTCGTCATGTAAAAGAAGGTTTATCGGACATTGCTGAAGGGATGATTTCTGGCGCTCGTAATATGATCGGTCTTGCGGCGGCCATGGGTGTGGCGGGCATTATTGTCGGTGCGGTTACTTTGACGGGCATCGGCCAAGTCATGGCGGAATTCGTTGAATTCTTGTCTGGTGGCAATTTATTGGCCATGCTGTTTTTTGTGGCACTGATTTCTATTGTCTTAGGCATGGGATTACCCACCACGGCAAACTACATCGTGGTGTCATCTTTAATGGCCGGTGTAGTCGTGGAATTGGGCGCGCAAAACGGCTTGATCGTTCCTTTGATTGCGGTACATATGTTTGTCTTCTACTTCGGTATCATGGCGGACGTTACACCTCCGGTGGGGCTGGCGAGTTTTGCTGCCGCGGCGATCTCCAAAGGCGACCCATTAAAAACTGGCTTCCAAGCGTTTTTCTATTCAATTCGAACTGCCTTGCTGCCCTTCTTATTCATCTTCAACACCGATTTACTGTTGATTGATGTAGGGCCTGTACAAGCCGTCTTCGTGTTTATTTTTGCCTTAATTGCGATGTTGTTGTTTGCCGCAGGCACGATGAACTTCTTCGTAATCAAGTCGAAAATTTGGGAAAGCGCGGCGCTATTATTAGCTGCTTTTGTCTTATTCCAGCCAGGTTATTTCTTGAATCAATTTGCGCCAGAGTTTGAAACACGCCCAGGCAACACGGTTCTGCAAATGGCAGAAGACGCCAAGAGCGACAGCACCTTACGTGTACGTTTAGTCGGTGAAGACCTGTATGGGGACATAGTCGATGCCCGCTACTTACTGCCAATGGGGCCAAAAGGCGACAGCGGCGAAGCGCGCTTGTTTGACTCAGCTGGCCTAGAACTGCGCAACGAAGACGGTCAATTTTTTGTGGATAACCTAAACTTTGGCGGTGCAGCAGAGCAATTGGGTATCGATTTCGATTGGGAGGTGGTTGAATTGGAAGTCGAAACCGACCGTCCACCTAAAGAATTGTTCTATATTCCGGCATTACTCTTAGTGTTAGGTGTGATTTGGTTGCAAGTGAACCGTCGTCGCAAACTCGAAAAAGCCGCTACAGGAGCCTAATCATGACCAAGCATGTTTTGTGTTGTATCGATCTTACTCACGCTAAAGACTCGATAAAGGTGTTATTAGAAGCGGACAGACAAGCCCGTATCGACGACGCCAAACTCACTGTGATGACAGTCATTCCCGACTATGGTTCGTCTTGGGTGGGGTCTTTCTTTAAAGAAGGCACACTTAAAGAGGCGGCAAACGCCGCCAGTGAGGCGCTCAAGACTCTGATTAAAACCACCTTGCCAGACCGTAAAGGCACTAAAACCGTGGTGGAAATTGGCGTTGTGTACGAGCAGGTATTGCATCAAATTGACCAACTCAAGGTGGATTTGATCGTGTTGGGTGCACACAAACCCAGCGTACTCGATCATCTTATGGGGCCGAATGCCGCGCACATAGTACGCACGTCACCTGTCTCGGCGTTAATCGTTCGTCCTGGCTGATGCCATAGAGCGGTTTTGCAATGCGCTTAGGGTCATCAAAAAAGCAGAGGTTCATCGCCTCTGCTTTTTTATGTTTGTCTTTTTACCCGTCTATCTAAAGCGTGTCAAAACCGATCAGCTTTCCTGGTAATACCCCCCCAAACGACGCATATCTTTTTCAAAGCGATTGATATTCAACAGCATCTCACGCCCACCTAACGTCACGCACTCCGACACCAGTGCTTCTACCAAAGCAATGCTGGTCAAAATGGTAGGAAAAAAGTGCGGCGTCTCGGTTTCTAAAATAAACACATCGTCTGCGCCCGCCGCCAGCGGTGAGCGCAAATCGTCGGTGATGGAAATCAGCTGCGCGCCCTGCTCCTTGGCGATTGCCAGAGCATTAACCATCTCCATGGAATAGGGCTCCGATCCAAAGGCCACCACCACATCGCCTGACTGAATTTTTGTCAGCTCCGTTAATAAACAGCCTTCGTTGCCACGAATCAAACTCATGTTAGGTAAGGCAATACGCCCAATATAAGCAAAATGGTGCGCACAGGCGAACGCATCACGAAACCCAAGCACATAAACATGCTTGGCGTGCAAAATACGCTGAGCGGCGTTCTGCAATTTAATCAGTGTTTCTGCGTTAAACAGATGCTCCAAATTATGAAACGTAGACTCGGCAAACTCTTGAAACACCTTACTACTAGAGCGCACATCACACGACTCCTGAAGGCGCTCAGCGCGGTTACCATAGTTGATCGGCGCCTTAGTTTGTACAGCCTGTTTAAACACGTCTTTAAAGGCATTGTAGCGCTCAAACCCCAAGGTTTTGGCCAATCGGGTCATGGTCGAAGGCGTAACCCCCGCCGCATCGCTGCTTTTTCGAATAGGCAACAAGGCTATGTCGATGGCGTTGTCTAATACATAGTCGGCGGCTTTTTTGAGCTGTGGTGTCAACGAGGAATACACATCCGCGATGGCTTTTAAAATGCTGTCCAAATCATGATACTTACCTGAGGGCAAAGAAGTTGAAGGCAGAGAAACCAGAGGTTGCGAAGGTGAAGGTTGTGAAGACATTGGTAAAAAAGCCCCTCCCAAACGGGCACAGCGTAGACGAGTAATGCACGCCTACGCATTCGTTCATTCTAATAGAGGACCAACATCTCACAAACGTGACGAAAATAAAAACTAATGTTTTTTTTGTGCCACCCAATAGGCGTTTGTGTCCTTGCGAAGCTCTTCGTAAGATTTGATCCCTTTTTGTGCACTCTCGCCACCTTGCGCTACCAGCATGGCCAATAGATTCTCGATAAGCGCCATCATGCCTGTGTAACAACCGAAGTGGTGAGTGGATAAAACGGACGCAATCAGGGTTTCATCGGCACTGAATTCAGGCGATACGATTTCGCTATCAGAGATCAAAATCAACTTGATGCCTTTGCGTTTAGCGAATTGGCAAGCCTCGACGGTTTCTCGTGAATACGGCGTCATAGTAATGGCTATCATCACATCACCCTCATCTGCCATGTGCAAGTCATCGATAGCGCTGCCCATGTGACGTGGAATCAATTGCAATGAAGGAAGTGCCATACGCCCCACGTAATGCAGGTAAAACGCCATGGCATAACTGGCGCGAACCGCCGTCAAATAGACGTTGTTGGCACCTAACAGCAAATTCACTACCCGCTGCATTCGAGCCGCATCAAGGTGCTCTAAAGAGCGTTGTACTATGGCTATACTATTTAACGCGGCTTCAGCTTGCACACTGCCGTTCTCACCTCGCTCTCGTAAGCCTTCAATCCAAGCAGGCTGATCGACACTGGCCGCCGCCGACACAAGCGACTTACGAAAGGGCTCACGTAATTCATCGTAACTATTAATCCCCATTTTTTCAGCCAGCCGAATCAAGGTAAAAGTACTAACGCCGGCTTTTCGTGCGGTTTCTCGAATAGGGTCTAAGCCAAAATCCGATGGATGATCTATGATGTATTTAGCGATGGTTCTTAAACCGCGGGACAAGTCGGGCATGGCTTCTTTTAGGTGCGTGATCAATCTATTTTTGAGCGTTGGGTCCATAACATCCTCTTTAATGATAAAAACAAAACAGATAATAACATACGTTATTTTTACCAATTATTGACTAAAAATGTGATTAGTGCAAAATTATTATTCTGTAGTTTTGACATCACTGTTCGATCGCTTAGGAAATCACATCATGGCCGACTCTCTTCCCTCCCACGCTTCCGTCGTTGTTATTGGCGGCGGCATCATGGGCTGCTCCACTCTTTATCACCTTGCAAAAATGGGCGTTACGGATGCCGTTCTGGTGGAGCGCAACGCGCTGACCTCAGGAACCACTTGGCACTCGGCGGCTCAGGTACGTGCTTTACGTCATTCGCGCAACCTAACGCAGATGATTCAGTACTCGGTGGACTTGTATTCGCAGTTGGAAAAAGAAACCGGACAATCCGTCGGCTGGATTCAAAAAGGCTCACTTTCTATTGCGACTAACCCAGGTCGATTAGCACACATTCAACGCCAAGAAGCCCTAGCACACGCTTACGGCATCGATGCCACGTCTATTTCTGCGGCCGAAGCCAAAGAACGCTGGCCAATGATGAACCACGAAGACGTATTGGGTGCGGTATGGTCACCAGACGATGGCCGTGTGTCCCCTTCTGATGTATGTGCGGCCTTGGTTAAAGGCGCAAAATCACTCGGTGCGAAGATTTTCGAACAAACCGGTGTGACAGGCATTTTGACAGAAAACGGTAAAGTAGTCGGTGTAGAAACCAACAAGGGCACCATCATGTGTGATGCGATTGCCTTGTGTGCCGGACTTTGGTCTCGCGAAGTCGGCGCCATGGCCGGTGCCGAAGTGCCTGCGCTTGCGTGTGAGCATTTTTACCTTCTTACCAAACCTATCGAAGGCATTAACGGCAATATGCCAACCTTGTCTGACCACGACAACCACCTTTACATGCGTGACGATTCCGGCGGCTTGCTAGTGGGTTGTTTCGAACCAATGGGCAAACCGATCGCACCGGGCGTACTAAACGAAACCTTCGAATTTGGTCTATTGCCAGAAGACTGGGATCATTTCGAGCCAATGATGATGAACGCACTGCACCGCTTGCCATCATTAGAAACCGCCGAAGTAAAAATGCTTTTGAACGGCCCAGAAAGCTTTACGCCAGACGGTACCTTCATGCTGGGTGAAACCGCGGAAACCAAAGGCTTATTCTTAGGCTGTGGTATGAATTCCGTTGGTATGGCGTCTGGTGGTGGTGCGGGGATGAACTTAGCCCACCTAATCGTTGAAGGCCGAACGGCTTACGACTTGAGCGAAGCCGATGCAAAACGCTTTGCGCCTATTTTCAACAGTGTTGAGCATCTTATGGCGCGTGCCCCAGAAATTCTTGGTACGCATTACGACATCGCTTACCCAGGCAAACAACTGAAAACCGCGCGTAATCTTCGCAGCTTGCCGTTAGACAAAGAATACCGCGCAGCAAACGCTCACATGGGACAATTCTATGGTTGGGAACGCCCACTGTACTTTGGCAAAACCAGCGAGCCTGAATTGAAATTCGAACGCCCAGATTGGTTCGAAAACGTACAACAAGAAGTCATGGCAGCACACCAAGATGCGGCTATTTTTGATGCCTCTCCATTCGGTAAAATCGAAGTAGAAGGCCCAGATGCCGAAGCCTTCATGCGCCATGTTTGCGCTGGTCAAATGGGTCGCGCTCCAGGTTCGGTTATCTACAGTGCCTTGTTGAACGATCGCGGTACCTTTGAATCTGACGTCACAGCACAGCGCCTAACCGATACTCACTACCGTCTGTTTGTCGGCACCAACGCCATCAAACGCGACATTACCTGGCTGAAACGCAACGCAACAGGCTTTAACGTTAGCCTTAGCGACAGCACTGAGAAGTTTGCCATTCTTGGCTTAATGGGGCCAAACGCGGCGAAATACGCCACACAGTGTGGCGCTCAAGGCTTAGACGAGATCGCTTACTTCAAACACGCCGAAGCCACCTTGGCAGGCAAATCGGTTCGCGCTGCTCGCATGTCTTATGTGGGTGAAGCAGGTTGGGAAATCACCTGTGACGCGGCCGATGTGAACGACATATTTGCGGCGCTAACCGCCGCCGGTGCCAAGCCTGCGGGCATGTTCGCGCAATCGTCCATGCGTATTGAGAAAGGTTTCTGTGCCATGGGCCACGAACTTGATGGGGACGTCACACCGATCGGAGCTGGTCTTGACTTTGCTACCCGTAAATCAGGCGGTTTTATCGGCGCAGAAGCATTAGAAAAAGCCCGTGCTGACGGTGCCACCTGCCACGTAATTTCTCTAACACTGGACGACGTTGACGCCGTGCCATTGGGTCACGAGCCAATCTACTTCGGCGGTAAAATTATCGGTCAAACCTCGTCTTGTGCCTTTGGTTACCGTGTTGGCAAACCAATCGCCCTAGGTCACAGCGATGTGACATTGGAAGATGGTGCACGCGTGCAAATCGACATCGCCCGTACCATGTATGACGCTACCGTCACTATTGGGCCGTTGTTCGACCCAACTGGCGCACGAATGAAGGTATAACATCATGACCCGCCCTTTTATTATGGTTGCCCCTAACGGGGCTCGTCGAGGCAAAGAAGCAAACGCTTCTTTGCCAATCACTATCCCAGAAATGGTCACCACCGCCGTGAGCTGCCATCAAGCCGGCGCCGATGCTTTGCATTTGCACGTTCGCGATGACAACGGCGGCCATTCGTTGGACGTGGGTCTCTATCGTGAAGCCACCAGCGAATTGCTTCGAGTTGTGCCCACTTTGGAGGTGCAGATCACCACAGAAGCGGCGGGCATTTTTGATGTGCCAGCACAATATCACTGTTTACGTGAACTCAAACCCAAATGGGCGTCTGTGTCGATTCGTGAAATGGCACGCGACATGAGCTTAGCCCCTAAGGTTTATGACCTTTGCGCGGACAATAACACCAAGATTCAACACATTTTGTACAACACGGACGACATTGCTCTGCTACTAGATTGGCAGAAACAAGGCATTGTGAAAGCCGATCAAGACAGCGTTTTGTTCGTGTTGGGTCGTTACACTCAAGGTCAGGTTTCGTCACCAGACGATTTGACCCCGTTTCGCCAAGCCCTACCCGACATTAAGCACTGGATGGTTTGCGCATTTGGCCCTGACGAACACAACTGCTTGGCTCAGGCTGCGCGGCAAGGCGGCGCGGTTCGCGTCGGTTTTGAAAACAGTCTGATGTCGCCAGATGGTACGCCACATGCCGACAATGCCGCGTCTATCACGGCGTTAATCCACACCATTGAACAGCTGAAACCAGCTTAATCATTTAGAGGTATTTCGCATGAGTCACGTTTTTCCACGCCATTGCCACGCGACGTTGCCAACTGCGGTTGCAGGCGACGGCTGTTACCTCATAGACAAAGACGGCAAACGCTATTTTGATGGGTCTGGCGGCGCGGCGGTGTCTTGTCTTGGTCATTCCAACCAAAACGTCATCAACGCCATTAAAGAGCAAGCGGGCAAACTCGCCTTTGCTCACACCGGCTTTTTTACTTCTGAACCCGCAGAAGAGTTGGCGGAGTTGCTAATTGCCAACGCCCCTGGCGATTTAGACCGCGTGTATTTCGTGTCTGGCGGATCAGAAGCGGTAGAATCGGCGATTAAACTGGCGCGTCAATATTTTGTCGAAAAAGGCGAAACACAACGTCGTCATCTAATCGCACGTCGTCAAAGCTACCATGGCAACACCTTGGGAGCTTTGTCAGCTGGCGGTAACGCATTACGCCGTGAGAAATTTGCGCCTATTTTGGTGGAAATGAGCCACGTAGCACCCTGCTACGAATACACGGAACGCGACACAGCAGAAAGCTTAGAAGATTACGGCCAGCGTGTTGCCAATGATCTGGAAGCTGAAATTCTTCGCCTTGGCGCGGATACGGTCATGGCGTTTATCGCTGAGCCTGTCGTGGGTGCCACACTGGGCGCAGTCACCAGCGTGCCAGGCTATTTCAAGCGTGTACGTGAGATTTGTGACGAACACGGCATCTTGCTGATTCTAGACGAAGTGATGTGTGGCATGGGCCGCACCGGCTATTTATTTGCTCACGAAGCCGATGGCATCAAAGCCGACATCGTTTGTATTGCTAAAGGCTTGGGCGCGGGTTATCAGCCGATTGGTGCCATGCTGTGTACCGATCATATTTACAACACCATCAAAGACGGTTCTGGTTTCTTCCAGCACGGTCACACCTATTTAGGTCACCCCATCGCAACCGCTGCTAGCCTTGCGGTAGTGAAAGAGATTTTGAATAACGACTTGGTGAATCAAGTTAAACAACGTGGTGCTTTCCTAGAAAGCGCACTGCAAGCCAAATTTGCGGATCACCCACACATTGGTGACATTCGTGGTCGTGGCTTATTCCGCGGTATCGAAATCGTTGAAGATCGCGACACTAAAACGCCTTTTAATCCAAGCCTTGGCTTGGCGGCGAAGCTGAAAAAAGCGGCGCTTGCAGAAGGCTTAATTTGTTACCCAGGCAGTGGCACGCGCGACGGCAAACACGGCGACCACATTTTATTGGCGCCGCCGTTTATTGCCAGCGAAGCACAGTTGTCCGAATTGGTGAACATGTTGGCCCGTGCCATTGATAAAACATTGCCGTCAAAAGACTGATAGCGACTCTATTTCACATACGATTTTAAATACGATTTCACATACGATATTTGAACAAAGAGGTTTTCATGAAAATTTTAGTCCCAGTTAAACGGGTAATCGATTACAACGTAAAAGCACGCGTTAAATCCGACGGCAGCGGTGTGGACTTGGCGAACGTCAAAATGTCCATCAACCCATTCGACGAAATCGCTGTAGAAGAAGCCATTCGCCTAAAAGAAAAAGGCCAGGCGTCTGAAATCGTTGTGGTTTCTATTGGCGTAAAACAAGCTCAAGACGTATTGCGTACCGCGTTGGCCATGGGCGCTGATCGCGCTATTTTGGTGATTGCAGCCGACGATGTTCATCAAGATATTGAACCTCTTGCCGTGGCAAAAATCTTGAAAAAAGTCATCGAAGACGAAGCGCCAGGCTTGGTCATCGCTGGCAAACAAGCCATCGATAACGACATGAACGCCACCGGCCAAATGCTGTCTGCGCTGCTTGGTTGGAGCCAAGCCACTTTTGCTTCAACACTCGACATCGACAACGACAACGACATCGCTCGTGTCACTCGTGAAATTGATGGCGGCCTTCAAACCATCGACGTTAAATTGCCTTCTATTGTGACGGTCGATTTGCGCATGAACGAGCCTCGTTTTGCTTCTTTACCTAACATCATGAAAGCAAAACGCAAACCGATGGAAGAAAAGACCGCAGCGGACTTAGGCGTGGATGTTACGCCACGTTTGAGCATCATCACTACGGCTGAGCCACCAGCGCGCGAAGCCGGCATCATTGTAAACTCCGTGAGTGAGTTAGTTGAAAAATTGAAAAACGAAGCGGAGGTTATCTAATGTCTATTTTACTATTAGCAGAAGTCACTGAATCTGGTTTGGCTGTCGATGCCACCGCACGCGCTGTCACCGCGGCTCGCCAACTGGATGAAGTGACCCTATTGTGCGCTGGTGGATCTATTGTAGACGCCGCTGCGCAAGCCGCTAAAATCGATGGCGTATCTAAAGTAATAATAGCTGAAGATGCGGCCCTGGCTCATCGTATGGCAGAACCGACTACCGCCTTGATTTTATCTTTGGCCGAAGGTTACACACACATTGTGGCACCTGCGACCAGCGATGCAAAAAACATCTTGCCTCGTGTTGCCGCCTTGCTAGACGTCATGGTGATCAGCGATGTGATTCAAATCGACAGCGCCGACACGTTCCAGCGCCCTATTTACGCAGGCAACGCGATTCAAACCGTTAAATCTACTGATGCGGTTAAAGTACTTACCATTCGTACCTCTGTATTTGAACCGGCTGACATGAACAACGCCGCCGCTATCGAGACAGTTGATGTGCCAGCTCTACCGAACATGTCGACTTGGATTGAAGACAAGGTAGAAGCGTCGAAAGGCCCTGAGTTATCGTCTGCGAAGGTTGTGGTATCCGCCGGTCGTGCGATTGGTTCAACCGAAAACTTTGGCATTATCAGTGCCTTGGCAAACAAACTGGACGCCGCTGTGGGTGCTTCTCGTGCCGCGGTTGACGCCGGCTACGCGCCGAACGATTGGCAAGTAGGTCAAACCGGTAAAGTGGTTGCGCCTAACTTGTACCTTGCTTGCGGTATTTCGGGTGCCATTCAGCATTTGGCCGGCATGAAGGGTTCTAAAGTCATCGTAGCGATTAACACCGACCCTGATGCGCCTATTTTCCAAGTCGCCGATTACGGTTTGGTCGGTGATTTGTTCGACGTGGTTCCTCAATTAACGGAGCAGTTGTAATGCCTAGATATTGCCTGACCGTTACCTGCCCTTCCCGTCGTGGCATTGTGGCAGCCATTTCTGGCTTTCTCGCAGAAAAAGGCTGCACCATCACCGACAGTGCGCAGTTTGATGACGTCAACACAGATCGCTTTTTTACACGCGTTAGCCTAGTCAGTGAAATGGGCGTTAGCAAAGAAGAAATTTTGCGCGATTTTGCTCAAATCGGCGAAGATTTCCATATGGAATGGGATCTTCGTGGCGAAGACGAAAAAATGAAAGTCTTAATTATGGTGTCACGCTATGGCCACTGTCTGACAGATTTATTGTATCGCAGCCAAATTGGTACCTTGCCAATCGAAGTGGTTGGCGTTGTATCAAACCATTTAGATTATCAAAAATTGGTGGTGAACAATGACATTCCGTTTTATCACATCAATGTCACCAAAGAGAACAAAGTCGAAGCCGAAGCAAAGCTCCTTGAGTTGGTTGAAGACAGCGGTGCCGAGCTGATTGTGTTGGCTCGTTACATGCAGATTCTTTCAGACGCTTTGTGTCAAAAAATGTCTGGTCGCATCATCAACATTCATCACTCTTTTCTACCTTCTTTTAAGGGCGCAAACCCTTATAAACAAGCGTTTGACAAAGGTGTGAAGTTAATTGGCGCAACGTCTCACTACGTCACCGCCGATCTTGACGAAGGCCCAATCATTGAACAAGAAACGACTCGTGTGACTCACGCTCAATCCATTCAGGATTACGTTAGTTTTGGTCGTGAAGTGGAATCGTCGGTATTGGCTCGCGCGGTGCACGCTCATGTTCGTCGTCGCGTTTTCCAAAATGGTGCCAAAACCGTGGTCTTCCCAGCGTCTCCTGGCAGTTACTCTGCAGAGCGCATGGGTTAGTAGCACACTAAACACACAATATATTGTAATACAGGAAAAGATTATCGTGATTGAACGAGAAAGTATGAGCTACGACGTTGTGATTGTCGGCGGCGGCCCTTCTGGGCTGTCTGCTGCCATTCGCCTCAAACAACTGGACCCAGATACCTCGGTTATCTTGTTGGAAAAAGGCTCCGAAATTGGCGCACATATTCTCTCGGGCGCGGTGCTTGATCCTTCCGGTTTGGACGCCCTATTGCCAACATGGCGAGACATGGACGCTCCAATCAAAACTGAAGTAAAAGAAGACAACTTCTTGATGCTGACCGAAACCGGCAAAACTAAATTGCCAAATATGGCAATGCCAGCGCTCATGAACAACCACGGTAATTACATTGTGTCCATGGGCAATGTGTGTCGTTGGTTGGCCGAACAAGCCGAAGAGTTGGGCGTTGAAATCTTCCCGGGTATGGCCTGCTCAGAGCTGGTTTACGAAAAAGATGACGCCGGTATCGATCGTGTAGTCGGCGTGGTCGCTGGCGAATTTGGCTTAAACAGCGATGGCACACCTGGGCCATCCTATGAGCCTGGTATGGAATTACGCGGTAAATACGTCTTTCTCAGCGA
The DNA here is from genome assembly GCF_018145875.1 of Marinomonas vulgaris. Lineage (GTDB taxonomy): Bacteria > Pseudomonadota > Gammaproteobacteria > Pseudomonadales > Marinomonadaceae > Marinomonas > Marinomonas vulgaris. Next base: position 370,712 of record NZ_JAGSSV010000001.1, read on the forward strand.
AGGCGTGCGTGGCTCTTTATCGAAAGAAATCATCCAAAAATACGCGCTTTCAGAAGGCCATGAGCCACAGAAGTTCGGTCTTGGTTTGAAAGAAATTTGGGAAGTAGACCCAGCAAATCATCAAGAAGGTACCATCACCCACACCATGGGCTGGCCACTTGGTAACAACGCTGGTGGCGGTTCCTTTATTTATCACGCAGAAAACAATCAGGTGTTTATCGGTTTTGTGGTGCATCTGAATTATGCCAATCCTCATTTATCGCCTTACGAAGAGTTTCAGCGATTTAAACACCACCCTGAAGTAGCTAAGTTGCTGACAGGTGGCAAACGCGTGGCTTATGGTGCTCGTGCGATTTCGGAAGGTGGTTATCAATCCATTCCAAAAGTCGTGTTCCCTGGCGGCGCTTTGTTGGGCTGCTCTGCAGGCTTGGTTAACGTGCCACGCATCAAGGGCAATCACAACGCCATGTTGTCGGGTAAAGCCGCGGCAGAAGCCGCATTCGAAGCGATTAAAGCCGGACGCGAAGGCGATGAATTGGCCGCTTATGAAACCGAGTTACGCTCTGGCCCAGTCGGGAAAGACCTAAAAATGGTGCGTAACGTCAAGCCTTTGTGGTCGAAATATGGCTTATGGCGCGGTCTACCACTAGGCGGAATCGACATGTGGTGGGCAACACTGCTTGGCAAGCCCTTGTTCGGCACCATTCGACATATCAAAACTGACGCAGAATCGCTTGAACCAGCGGATCAATTTGAACCTATCCAGTACCCTAAACCCGATGGCGTGCTGAGCTTTGACCGACTGACCAACGTGGCATTTTCGGCCACTAATCACGAAGAAAGTCAGCCGTGTCACCTAAGGCTCAAAGATACCGCCGTGCCTATTAGGGTAAATTTAGCGACCTACGCAGAACCTGCCCAGCGCTATTGCCCTGCCGGTGTGTATGAAATTGTCGAACAAAACAATGAGCCCAAGTTGCAGATTAATTTCCAAAACTGTGTGCATTGTAAAACCTGCGATATCAAAGACCCAACGCAAAACATTGACTGGAAAACACCACAAGGTGGCGATGGCCCAAATTACCCAAATATGTAAAAAGTAACGTATCACTTTGAGCCAATACTTCTTTTTAAAGGGAAGTATTGGCTTTTTTTTGCTCTGTTCTTTGGCTAGTCTTGTGTTTTTTTCAGCTAAAATTAATTGCTTAGCAAGGCTTGAATACAAGGGTCATTGTACTGTATAAATAAACAGTTACTGTATATATAACCATGTTGATATTTTCTCTTTGGAGCTTTTATGCTGACCAGCATCGCGATTACCAATTTTGCCATTGTTGAATCCCTTGAACTGGAGTTCAAAAAAGGAATGACTGTAATTTCCGGTGAAACAGGGGCAGGCAAATCCATTATGGTGGATGCTTTGTCATTGTGTTTGGGCGACAGAACCGACGCAGCGGTTGTCAGACACGGTCAGAAAAAAGCCGACATCAGCGCCAGCTTCGACATTCAAAACGACCCAAACGTGCATAAGTGGCTGGTTGAGCGCGATTTAGAGCAAGATCAACACTGTATTTTACGTCGCGTTATCAGCAAAGAAGGTCGCTCAAAAGCCTACATTAATGGTCGCCCTTGTACGCTCAGCGACTTAAAAGACGTGGGCAGCCAGCTGGTCGATATTCATGGTCAGCACGAACACCAGTCTCTCCTAAAGAAAAACGCCCAACGTCAACAGCTCGATGCTTATGGCCAATTATCCGACCTCACTAAACAAGTGAGTGCGCAGTTCCACCATTGGCGTCAACTAAAAGAAGCCCTTAACGCGCAGCAAAACCGCTCTTCAGAACAAGACGCCAAAATCCAGCTGTTAACCTATCAAGCACAAGAACTACAGCAGCTTGATTTGAAAGAAGGCGAAATCGAAGCCCTCGAAAACGAGCAGGCTTTTTTGTCTAATATTGCCGATTCCCAATACAAGGCCTACCAAGCCAGTGGTATTTTGATCGACAGTGACGAGGGCAATGTTTGCTCCCAGTTGCACCAAGCCATCAACAGCGCCAGCCAAATTCGCCCTGCGACTAAGGCGCTGGAAGACGCTCTAGAAATGATGAACGCCGCGCTTATTCAAGCGCAAGAAGCCGCAGACAGCTTACATCACTACCAAGACACCCTTGAACAAGATCCAGAGCGCCTTACGGACGTAGAACAACGCTTATCCGATATTTACGATACGGCGCGCAAGCATCGCACCTTACCAGAAGGCCTTATTCCCCTTAGAGAAAGCGTTGAAACCGAGTTAGAAGCGCTGCATGGCAGCGAAGAGAACATCGATATTCTGAAGGAAAAAGAAGAACAGGCTTACGAACAACTCACCGCCTTGGCGACCACGTTAACGGAAAAACGCATTCTGGCAAAGGACGACCTTGCACAGAAAGTGGAGGAACAGATTCACGGCTTAGGCATGCCCCATGCGCGTTTCTTTATTCAATGCCAACCTTTGAATCAAGTCACCGCTCACGGCTTTGAAGATGTGGAATACATGATTGCCTCTAACCCAGGCCAACCGGCTCAACCGCTGCGTAAAGTCGCTTCTGGTGGTGAATTATCGCGGATCAGTTTGGGCATTCAGGTCGTCACAGCGCACACTTCTATTATTCCCACCTTGGTGTTTGATGAAGTGGATGTGGGCATCAGCGGGGGTACCGCTGAAGTCGTTGGTCGCATGTTGCGCTCTGTTGGACAGCGTGGCCAGGTGTTCTGTGTAACGCATCTAGCCCAAGTCGCGGCGCAAGGTAATCAGCATCTCAGGGTCAGTAAACAGGTAACGGACGATGCGACGTCGTCTCAAGTTCAACAACTGCAAGAACAAGACCGTACACAAGAAATTGCTCGTTTGCTGGGTGGCTTAGAACTGACTGAACAAACACTGGCCCATGCTCGAGAAATGCTGGGTAACGTACATCTCCAGTAACAACCACATTGGCAGCGGTTAGCAACACAGAAAATCAAAACAAAAAAAGCGTAAACAGATGATTCTGATTACGCTTTTTTAATTTTATCTTATTGAGCTGAATTATTGCTTTGGACGCACGTAAAGAATCAAACTGTGATCTTCGATCTCATAGCCATGTTCTGCTGCAATTTCGTGTTGGCGTTTCTCAATAATCGGATCTACAAATTCAATCACCTTGCCAGATTCCAAGCAAATCATGTGATCGTGATGATCGCCTTTCGCCAACTCAAACACAGCGGTACCGGCTTCAAAGTGATGACGCTGCACCAAACCCGCTGTTTCAAACTGAGTCAACACTCGGTAAACCGTTGCTAAACCCACATCTTCGCCTTGGTCCAATAAGGTGCGATACACATCATCGGCGCTCATATGACGATCGCCTACACCTTCTAGAATTTGTAAAATTTTCACCCGCGGCAAAGTAACCTTGAGTCCTGCTTTTTTTAGCTCTTGATTTTCGCTAGTCATGAGTCATTCTCTATTCGATCTTGTTGATAATTACTTTATCATTAGCACACCAGAGTAAGGATGATACAAATGAAAAAATCAGTGTTAATACTATGCGCGGCACTTTCACTCGGCGCATGCAGTTTATTTCCACCTCCGTATAAAGTGCCTGTTACACAGGGCAACTTAGTAACGAAGGAGCAACTAGCACAGTTACAAGTCGGTATGTCTGAATCTCAGGTCACTTACCTGTTAGGTAACCCTATGCTAAAAGATACCTTTAAACCTAATGAATGGCATTATTTATACACCACTCGCTACGCAACGCCCGATACCAAACAAAGCGATGCCACCGATCTAACGCTCACTTTTGAAAGCGGCGTATTAACAGACATTCAAAACCGCTAAGCTTTCGCGGTTTTTGCTGCACGGTTGGCCCTAGCTTGTTTAGGGTCGACTTTTAATTCGCGATACAGTTCCACACGCTCACCTTCTTTGAGTATTTGCTCTTCAGGTTTGCGCACCGCTTTGCCAAAAATACCGACTTTCACGGTATCAACGTCCACCTCAGGAAAATAAACCTGAATATTAGAACGGCGAACCGCATCACGAACGGTACAATTTTCTTCCACATCTAATTCAATGATTTTTTGCTTATCAGGCAAAGCATACGCCACTTCCACTCTCATATTATTCACCGTATACGACTTTTGCACGCTTACTAAACGAATCTACCATGGTGTTTGCAATCTGGCTAAACACACCTCCAAAGGCAAACTTCAACATACCACTCAGCTCAAACTCGATGTTTAGCATAATTTTACAACTGGTCGGAGACAGTTCAGTGAACGTCCAGACACCATGCAAACTTTTAAAAGGGCCTTTTACTAGAGTCATTTCAATGCGGCTAAACTCTTCAAGATAATTCTTAGTGGTGAAGGCCTGACGCACTGGTCCTTTGCCTACTTCCAATGAGGCGACAATTTCTGTGGGCGTTTTAGACACCAGGGTCGAATTCAAACAACCAGGTAAAAACTCGGGGTAACCATCCACATCGTTAACCAAAGCAAACATCTGCTCACAGCTGTAATTTACATGAGCAAAGCGTTCTATATGACTCAAACTAGACTCCTATCCAGCCAGCAAGGGTAATCACCACCATTGCTGGAATACTGATGTATTTCAATGTGTTGTACCACCATTGAAAATGACTCGCTTGTTTCGTAATCATTTCATTCTGCAACATAGAGCCTGGGATAAACCAAGCCACAAGCACAGACAACAAAATTGCACCAACGGGCAACAATACAAAAGATGTCAATTGATCCAATAACTCAAAGAAATTCAGATCAAAGAGGATCTTACTGTCTTCATGATGAAACGACAGTAATACGGCAATGCCAACAAACCAGACTGCAATTCCCATCAACAAAGCGGCCTTCAAACGCGCCATATAAAACTTTTCGTGCAACCAAGCAACAAACAATTCCAACATTGAAATAGCCGAGGTAAGCGCTGCCACAACCAATAAAGCAAAAAACACCCCAGCGAAAAACTGCCCGCCAAGTAGATTGCCAAAAATGATTGGCAAAGAAACAAAGGTCAAACTTGGGCCAGCCTGGACATCAATGTCTAATGAAAAGACTAAAGGGAAAATCACCAAGCCGGCCAAAATAGCGACCAATAAATCGACCCCAACCACAATAGTACAAGCGCGAGCAATCGACATGCGTTTACTCATGTAAGCCCCGTAGGCAAACATGGCTCCCATACCAACACTGAGACTGAACAAGGCCATACCAACAGCGGCCAAAATCACATCGAAGCTTACGTCTTTCCAAGACCAACGAAACATAAAACTCAAGGCTTCGCTCATATTACCGATCACCATTGAATACAGCGCCATGGCCACTAGAGTAATCACCAATATGGGCAACAAAAGCCGCACCACAGCGGATAAGCCTCGGGTAACCGATTGCCCAACGGTCAACACCACAAGCCCCATAAATACGGAATGCCACATGAGCATTTCAGTACGATTGTCTAACAGCCCTTCAAACATAGCAGACGCGCTGGCTTGACTGACACCAATCAAATCACCTGACAAAGCGCGATTCAAATACGCCAGCGACCATCCAGCAATCACGCTGTAAAAAGCCAATATCAAAAAACCCGTAATACCAGCGAGCCAAGGCACGCACACCCAAGCGGGGTGAATAATACGGCGTTCACTTAAATCGTTCACCGTATCAATAGGATTAGAGCGAACCGTGCGACCCAACGCCACTTCAGCCATCAGCACAGGCAGGCCGACCAACAGCAAACACAAGCAGTACACTACTAAAAAAGCGCCGCCGCCATTTTGCCCTAGCACATAAGGAAATTTCCAAATATTTCCTAAACCCACCGCCGATCCACTGGCCGCAAAAATAAATATCCACGGACTTGACCAGATACCTTGTAAACATCGACTTTCAGGCATAAATTTAGGCTCTAAATACGCAATAGGTGTTTAAAGATAGAAAAACGCACAAATATGAACCACATATTTGCGACACCTATCAAAATGAATTAGTAACTGTGAATTTTCTTACATTCAGGCGCATACCTCAAGAAAAGCATAGGTTTTTGCCACTATCGACCGTATAATTTGTAACTATGAGTAAAGTAAAGAAAAAATCCAGCAGCACGGGCACAATCGCGCTAAATAAACGTGCAAAATACGACTACTTTGTCGATCAGAAATTCGAAGCCGGATTGGTTTTGTCTGGTTGGGAAGTGAAAAGTCTACGAGAAGGCAAAGCTCAGCTTGTCGACTCTTTCGTCATCATTCACCAAAATGAAGCATGGCTCGTCGGTGCACGAATCACGCCTTTGCTAAGTGCCTCGACGCATGTTGTCTGTGAACCCATGCGCCAACGCAAACTTCTACTGAACCGCAAGGAACTGGATAAAATCATCCAGATCACCGAGCAAAAAGGGAAGACCTGTGCGGCCATGGCCTTGTATTGGAAAGGCAATAAAATCAAATGCGAAGTCGCCTTGGTAACGGGTAAAAAAGATCATGATAAACGTGATACAGAGCGTGATCGTGATTGGTCAAGAGACAAAGAACGTCTAATGAAACATGCCTAGCCTGCCAGTAATTTTTAGAAAGGCAAACGAAGCATTTCAGCGTAATGGCTGGCGGAAAGTATTTATTTCCGTTAGTATTGCGTTACTTATTGGGGACGACATGGTTTCGACGTCGGTTACAAACCCAAAGGTGCATGTCGAGAGTGATGCGTGATCTCGTAAATCCCCCGCATCAATTTAATAGTCGCAAACGACGAAAACTACGCTTTAGCAGCCTAAACCGCTGCTAGTGTGCTGCCCTCAGGTTGCTTGTAGCCAGAGATTCTGCAGTATCATAAATTACGAGATGCTAACTGATGCCCCGCCTAGGGATAAGGTTCTAAGATTAAGTAGGCTCGCCATTAACACCCTGTCCTTCGGGCGGTTCGTGGTCAAATAATAGAAGTGACTATGCATGTAGAGCCGATGGCAGCGGACTGACGGACGGGGGTTCGATCCCCCCCGTCTCCACCAAACATCTTAAAAACCACCCAATCGGGTGGTTTTTTTTTGCCTATTCCACCGTAACACTTTTGGCTAGATTTCTCGGCTGGTCGACGTCTGTACCTTTTACCACGGCAACGTGGTAAGAGAGTAGTTGCAACGGTATAGTGTGGACAATCGGTTCTAAAATACTGTCAACTTTCGGTACTTCTGTGAAGGTGATGTTCTCTTCGTTGTTTAAGTCCGTGTCTTTGTCCGCAAATACATACAACTCACCGCCTCGGGCCGCCACTTCTTGCAAGTTCGACTTCAGTTTGTCGAGCATGTCGTTGTGTGGCACTAATGCAATGATGGGCATATCTTCATCGACCAATGCTAAGGGGCCGTGTTTTAGTTCGCCTGCTGGGTAAGCTTCGGCGTGAATGTATGAAATCTCTTTCAGTTTCAACGAGCCTTCTAACGCAATCGGGAACATGGTGCCGCGGCCTAGGAATAACGCGTTATGCTTGTTGGCAAAGCGATCGGCAACGACTTTTATGTGTGCGTCCTGAGACAAGGCGTCGCTCACATAAGCGGGTAAAGAGCGCATGGCTTGCACAAGCTCTTGCTCTTTTTCTGCCGATAACCCATTTTCCACCGCAATGGCGACACTGGTAATCAACAATGCGGTAAGCTGAGTGGTAAAAGCTTTGGTTGAAGCCACGCCAATTTCAGGGCCAGCGTTGGTCAGTAAGGTCAATGCCGATTCACGTACCAAGGTACTGGACGGCACGTTACAAATTGCCAAGGTGGTCAAATACCCCAGTTCTTTCGCCATGCGCAGTGCCGCAAGGGTGTCGGCAGTTTCACCCGACTGAGATAGGGTCAAAAACAAGGTGTTTTTCGGCACAGCGACTTTACGATAGCGGTACTCACTGGCCACTTCGACGCTGCAAGGCAACCCGGCTAAATCTTCGATCCAATATTTTGCCACCATACCCGCATGATAACTGGTACCACAGGCAACAATATGGACGTTTTCGATGTCTTTCAAAAAGCCAGATTCAGCACCAAAGCAACTGGTAAGCACCTTGGTTTCGCTGATACGGCCATCCAAACAAGCGCTGATCACTTTGGGTTGTTCGTAGATTTCTTTCATCATGTAATGACGAAATTCGCCTTTGTCGGTCGCGTCTACATTGTGGTTAAACACACTAATTGGGCGCTCTTGCACCTCGCCATTGTCGTCAAAAATAGTCACTTGGTCGCGTGTCAGTTCAACTACGTCCCCTTCTTCTAAAAAGATGAATTGATCGGTCACGTGCAACAAAGCCAGCTGATCGGAAGCTACGAAGTTTTCTTCAATGCCTACACCCACAACCAAAGGACTGCCTTTACGGGCGGCAATAAAACGATCGTTTTCGTCATTTTTCACCACACCAATGGCGAACGCACCGTGTAATTTGGTCAGTGTGTTTTGTACCGCTTTGAGCAAATCTGGCTCTGTTTTCAGAGCATCGTGAATCAGGTGAACAATCACTTCGGTGTCAGTTTCGGATTTGAACTCATAGCCCTTGGCTTTTAATTCACGGCGAAGCGGCTCGTGATTTTCGATGATGCCATTGTGAACCAAGGCCAAATCATCTCCTGAAAAATGCGGGTGAGCGTTGGCTTCCGTTGGCTTACCGTGGGTGGCCCAACGGGTGTGGGCAATGCCGATTTTGCCATCTAACGGCTCAACAGCAAACTTGTCACGTAATGCCTGCACCTTGCCAACAGCACGATGAGAAGACACTCCGTCTAAGTTATTAATAGCGACACCTGAAGAGTCATAACCACGATATTCTAAACGGCTAAGCCCTTCGAGTAAGATTTTTGCCACGTTACGACGTGCAATAGCACCGACGATTCCACACATAAGAAGTGTCCTTTATGACGATAGGCTGAGTCATTGGATGCTCAACACCATAAAAATGAAAACAGACGACAGCATGATTTGCATGGCTGTCGAGTATAAAAAGAAATTATTTTTTGGTCGGGCGCGGCCAGTTGTCTTTGTGCGTTTGACGCGCTCTGGCAAACGCCAGTTGGTTTTCACCCACCTGTTTGGTAATCGTAGACCCAGCGGCAATAGTAGCGCCTTGGCTTACGTGAACTGGGGCGACCAAGGAAGAGTTGGAGCCGACAAAGACATTGTCGTCGATCTGAGTGATGTATTTATTCACTCCATCGTAGTTGCAAGTAATGGTGCCGGCGCCAACATTGACATTTGCGCCCATTTTAGTGTCACCAATGTAACTCAAATGATTGACCTTGCTGCCTTCACCAATGATGGCTTTTTTCGTTTCCACGAAATTACCAATCTTGGCTTTTTTCGCCAATTGTGTCCCAGGGCGCAAACGCGCAAACGGCCCAATGTCGCAGGATTCAGCAACGAGGCTGTCTTCGATTAAGGAGTTATTCTTGATGACGGTGTTGTCACCTATCGTACAGTTCACAAGGTGACAGTTTGGCCCGATATGAACGTTATCGCCCAGTACAACCTTGCCTTCAAAGACGCAGTTTACGTCTATGACCACATCGCAGCCGGTTGTCAGTTCGCCGCGAACGTCCACTCGTGCTGGGTCCATTAAGGTCGCGCCGTTTTGCATTAAATGTACTGCTTGTTGGTGCTGAAGCTCGCGCTCCAACGCCGCCAGTTGCACGCGATCGTTCACGCCAGCCACTTCCGCTTCGTTTTCTGGATTGACCGTCACGATGTCGACTCCGTCTCGGGCGGCCATGGCAATCACGTCAGTTAGATAATATTCGCCTTGAGCATTGTTATTCGTTAACGATGACAACCAAGTTTGTAGATGAACATTCGGAGCAAGCAGAATACCTGTGTTGACTTCGGTGATGGCCAGTTGGCTTTCGGTCGCGTCTTTTTGCTCCACAATCGCCGTAACAGCGCCTTGCTCGTTACGCACAATTCGCCCGTACCCCGTTGGGTTATCAAGACAAATGGTCAGCAATACTAGGGTGTTGGGTGTGGATAGACTTGTCATTTTTGCCAAGGTACTGGCACGAATCAGTGGAACATCGCCATACAAGGTTAGAGTTGAGCCTTCTTTGCCAAGGAAAGGAGCAACACGACGTAACGCATCGCCGGTTCCTTGTGGATCATTTTGCCACACCACATTGGCTGAAAAATCCTGACATTCTGCCGCGACCTGCTCGCCTTGATGCCCAACCACAAGATGCAACTGTGAGTCGGGTAATGTCTTGGCCGTGGTGAGTACACGTTTTACCATGGCCACGCCGCCAATCTTGTGCAGTACCTTAGAAAAGGCGGATTTCATTCGGCTGCCTTTGCCAGCGGCAAGAATTACTATGTCCTGAGTCATGAAGCGTCCTTGTAGTAACGTCTTTAAATAATGTATGAATTAAGGACGAGTATTAGACCCCGAGCGCCAAATCGTCACAACCCAAATTGTCAAAAATAAAATGACAATTTTATCAGAATACTCTTCACGCCTGTTGATGTGACGCTAGCGATTGCATTCCGCTTGCAAGAGTTCAACCAACAGTCTGGTCGCTGGCCCTGTTCGTTCACCTTTGCCAAAAATAGCGTACATAGGAAAGTTACGCTCACTGCCAGAAGTCAGCCGCAGTTTCTGCAATTGGCGGCTTTGTAAGGCGTATTCCAAATCGGCCTTGGGCAGCCACGCAAAACCGATCCCACTGGTCACGATTTCCAAGGCAGACTGCACACTCGATACTGTCCAGCGCCGATCCGTTCCCAGCCAACCTGCGTCTATGGCGCTGTCAGACGCCGAATCTCGAATGACTATTTGCAACTCTCGACTCAAGCGTTCGTTATTGATGGGGGCTGTTTCACGGTTAAGCACATGATTGGTCGCCGCAACGGCAATCATCTCCACGTCGGCAATAGGGTCCGCTAGGTAACCTTTTGGTACGATGGCGCTCAGTACTAAATCTGGGCTGCCTTTGCGTAAGGCTTCCTCGCCTCCGCTCAATACCGCTTCTTTTAATTGCACTTGGGTGCCTTGGCTTTGCGGCTCAAACGCTTGCAAGGCTCTTAATAAAGCAGGGGTAGGAAAAGCTTGATCGACCACTAATTCCAGCTCAGGCTCCCAACCTAATCCTAGAGTGTGGGCTAGTTCTTCAAGATCGACGGCTTCTTTTATCAAATGGCGAGAGCGATGCAACAAGACTTCGCCGCGCTCAGTTAGCTTGGCTTTTCGCCCTTCAATGACTAATAAAGGATAACCAAGCTGCTCTTGAAGTTTGGCAACCGTATAACTCACCGACGACTGACTTTTGTGTAAGGCTTCAGCGGCCTGGGCAAAACCGCCTTTGTCCACAACAGACTGCAGCACTCGCCATTGCTCTAGAGTTACTCTTGGGGCTTTCACTGTGACTCTCTTGTATATATAGGTTAAAGGTGTCTAAAAGTATCGTATTTTTCGATTGATATCTGCAAATAATGCCGCTTTTCAATCGAATAAATTGGTAATACCATGACTTCACTTTTTAATAACGCCATTTAACGGCATGACGACTTAACAAGGATTTAACTTATGACAACTTTATTACGCATCGACTCAAGCGCCTCTGGCGAACACTCTAAATCTCGCCAACTCGCGGACGATTTTGTCGCGCAGTGGCAGGCCAAACACCCAGAAGGGAAATTGGTCGTGCGAGATGTCAACGCCCAGCCGCTACCACACTTTACCAGCGAGACGCTTGGGGCACTTTTCACTCCAGCTGAAGAACGCACAGCAGAGCAAGCAGCGATTGTTGCCATTGGCGATGAATTGATTGCTGAAATCGAAGCGGCAGACCTTGTTTGCCTTTCCGCCCCTGTGTACAACTTTGGCATTCCATCCACACTGAAAGCCTACTTTGACCACGTCGCACGAGCCGGACGCACTTTTCAATACACAGAAACCGGCCCTGTGGGATTACTTAACAAAGAAGCGTACCTGTTTGTCGCCAGCGGCAGCTTTTTAGCCGGCACGCCCATGGATCATCAGTTACCTTACTTGAATACCTTTTTGAACTTTGTTGGCATCGACGTAAAAGCGACCTTCACCGCCGGTGGCCAAGCCATGGGAGAAGCGGGAGAAGCCGCTTTTGAGCAAGCCAAAGTAGAGATTGCTAACGCGCTATAAGCCGTTGGCTTTTAAAGCAATTCGCTTTCGCTGAAGATCCACTTCCAACACGGTGACATTGACAATCTGACCCACGCGGACTAAATCTCGTGGGTCTTTTACAAAGCGATTGGCCAGCTGTGATATATGAATAAGCCCATCCTGATGCACGCCTAAATCCACAAAAGCACCGAACGCGGCCACATTGGTCACCACCCCTTCTAAAGTCATGCCCTCTTGAACGTCTTCGAGTTTTTGTACGCTTTGATCAAACTCTGCATAGTGAAATTCAGGGCGAGGGTCGCGACCAGGCTTGGCCAATTCCGCCAAAATATCACGATAGGTAAAATCGCCAGCAGGTGTCGTTGCCCGTAAGGTTTGCAAAGCGCTGTCGTTGTTGAGTAAATCCGTCACTTTTAACGACAACTGAGCCGCCATGGAGCGTACTAAAGAATAAGATTCAGGGTGAACACCCGATTGATCCAAGGCTTCCTTGCCCTCTCGTATCCGTAGAAAACCCGCACATTGCTCGAAGCATTTGTCACCGATGCCTTTGATTTTTAGCAATTCTGAGCGCGATTCAATACGACCGTTTTGTTGTCGATACGCCACAATATTTTGCGCCAATCGCGCCGTCAAACCCGACACGTAAGACAACAAAGACGCCGAGGCCAGATTGATATCCACACCTACTCGGTTGACGCAATCTTCCACCACATTCGCCAGACTTTTCGACAACTGCGACACCTTAACATCGTGTTGATACTGACCCACACCGATGGCTTGCGGATCGATTTTCACGAGTTCTGCTAACGGGTCTTGGAAACGCCGCGCGATCGATACCGCGCCACGAATGGTGACATCCAAATCGGGGAATTCTGCAATCGCAATCGGTGACGCCGAATACACGGATGCTCCCGCTTCGCTGACCACTGCGGCTCGACAAGACAAGTCTTTTTCACGAATCAAGTCATTGATTAAGGATTCCGTTTCGCGAGACGCCGTGCCATTACCGATTGCAATCCAAGCAATCTGATGGCGATAAATCATCTTAGACAAAACATTATTGGCTTCTTGAATTCGGTTTTGTGGTCCATGAGGGTAAATAACCCCATGATCCAACACCCTGCCCTGTTCATCAATAATCGCCAGTTTAACGCCATTACGAAAACCTGGGTCTACTCCTAATACTCGATGAGCACCGGCAGGGGCTGCCATCAATAAATCTTGCAGATTATCCGCAAAAACTTGAATCGCCCCTTCTTCGGCTCTTTCTTTTAATAGCCCTAAGAGATCACTTTCCAGTTTGGGTAACAGCTTTTTCTCCCAAGCAAGATTCAAATACCGACGCTGCACCGAGGTTACCCGAGAAGTCGCTGGTAAGTGCGCGTCAAATATTTGAGTTAAATGCGGTAAAAGTAAAGTATCAGGAAAAAGCGTATCGTTTTTTAAAGTCACTGACAGTTTGAGGATGGCTTCTTTTTTTCCTCTGAATAAAGCCAATAAACGATGAGATGGTATCTTGCTGACTTTTTCTTGGTAATCGAAATAATCTCGAAATTTTTCGCCTTGTTCTTTTTTGCCACGTAACACTCGGCTGTTTAAAACGCCGTGCTTAAGTATTTCTTCACGACCTACCTTTAACAAGTCGCTGTCGTTGGCAATATGCTCGTTCAATATCTCGGTCGCGCCTTCTAACGCCGCGTCGGCAGAAAGAGAAAGACTTTCTTGGCGGCACCACGCAGCGATTGCTGAGGCGCTGTCTGATCGCTCCCCAGACCATATCAAGGCTGCCAAAGGCGCAAGCCCTTGTTCTTTGGCTTCGTCAGCTTTTGTTTTTCGAGTCTTTTTAAACGGCGCATAAAGGTCTTCTAATTCTGTTTTAGACGTCGCGACACGTATTTTTTTAATAATAACGGCCGATATGGATTTATCGTCGGTTAATAATAAGAGAATACTCTCTCTACGCTTTTCTAACTCTACTAAATATTGCCAACGTTCTTGAAAACGGCGCAAATCTAGATCACTCATACCACCTGTGCTTTCTTTTCTGTATCGAGCAACGAAAGGTACGGTCGCTCCTTCTTCAAATAATTGGATAATATTATCTGCGTATTTCGTTAATATAGAAAACTCTTGGCTTAAATTATCAAGGATCGAATTCATTTATTACCCTATTTTTTACACTTTTATGGCAATTTAGCGGACGTATTTTATTAGCATAATCTTAAATTTTAAATTAGAATCCACACACAAATTTGAAATCGAGCAAGATTACATTACAATGCATTGACAGAAACCGAATATTTAAAAAGGTATGAATAAATATTGGGTGAAAACGAAGAGCGCAGTGTCATGTTTTCACTGATATCATCATGCTACAAGCGATGAAAATCTTTTTTTACTTTTAGTAAAGCTTCAAATTTTATTATGTTAACACAGTATACTGAACGTAAAAGAAGGATCTCTTTTTCAGTCCAAAACCAATTAATCCGTTCTGAACAAATGAATAGGGGACACAAATGAGCTTATTACTAGAACTAGCTGGCAACAAAGCCAAAGCACGCGCGGCAGCAAAAGAACTAAACGTTGCGCAACTTGAAAACCTAATCGCAGGCTTCACTAACGCTCTTGAAAAAGTAAGAGAAGAAGAAGAAGCGCGCAATGCAGAGCAAGCACTGAAATCAGCTCGCGCAGAAAAAATCGCTACATTGATCGCTGAAAGCGGCTTAACAATGGAAGAAGTGGCTCAATTGACCACACCAAAAGCCGGCGCAACCAAAGGCAAAACGGTAGAACCAAAATACCGCCTAGAGCTTGATGGCGTAACCCACGAATGGACAGGCCGTGGCCGCACACCAAAAGTGTTTCAACAACACTTTGATGCTGGTAACAGCCGTGAGAGCGTTGAAATCAAATAACTTTTGATTCTCAGGCTTTCTCTGAACACAAAAAAAGCGACTCATAATAAGTGAGTCGCTTTTTTTATGTCTTGAACACAGCAGCCTTAAACAAATAGCCTGAATAAAAAGCTTAAACCAAAAGATTTAACCATTGGTGTTACTTGTACAGGTATAAATCAAATCCCATACGCCGTGCCCTAATCGCTCGCCACGTTGTTCAAATTTTGTTAGTGGTCGCCATTCTGGACGCGGGTGATATTCCCCCTTACCGGCAGCGTTTTGGTAATTGACTTGCTCTTCCATCACTTCCATCATGTGCTCTGCATAGGGCTGCCAATCTGTCGCCATGTGAAAATGACCACCCACTCGCAATACGTTAGATACTTGCTGAGCAAATAATGGCTGCACAATGCGTCGCTTGTTGTGCTTTTTCTTATGCCAAGGATCTGGGAAGAATAATTGAAACGCGCTGGCGGTATTTTGAGGCAGACACTGAGCCATGACTTCAATGGCGTCGTCGCAATAAACCCGCAGATTCGTCACCCCTTCTTCCTTCGCCAGCATCATCAGTTTCGCTACGCCCGGTGGGTGAACTTCAATGCCAATAAAGTCTTTCTCTGGGGCACTTTTCGCCATTTCAACTAAAGACGCTCCCATACCAAAACCAACTTCAAGCACCACATCGGATACTCGACCAAACACTTCGGAATAATCGATTCGACCATCTTCAAGGTTTAAGCCATAAACGGCCCAGTTGGCGTCGTAATTTTTTTGCTGACCTTCTGTCATACGGCCACCGCGTACAACAAAGCTGCGAATGGTGCGCTTTTTAGTAGGATCTTGCGTCTCTGAATTTTGCTCTGACATGGTTCCGTATCACTTTAGTGTGTTCTATTTTGAGTAGCTTAAACGGCAATGGCCGAATAATGATGACTCACGGTAAATTTAGGGCGCCATAGTAACTGAAAAAGCTCAGCCTGTCCTGCCCATACAGAGCACGCTAAACAACCTATGCCTTCACTGCCGCCATGCGCCACAATTTAACGACTAATAAAAGCCAGGCAGACAGATAACACACACCGCCCAAAGGCGTTACCGCGCCTAACACGGTGACTCCCGTTAACGCCATGGTGTAAAGGCTGCCAGCAAATAAGACATTACCCAGACAAAACAGCAACAAGACTGCATTGGACTTCGGCACAAAAACCGCCAGGGCGACGACCAGTCCCGCCAATGAATGATACATAAGATATTGGCTGCCGGTACTCCACCAGCCAAGAGCTTGGCTGTCCAGCATACTTTTTAAAGCATGAGCGCCAAACGCGCCAGCCGCTACCGATAAAGCCGCTTGAAAGGCGAATACTGCCGCCCACTTTGATATATTAATCGATAAATTTTGAGCGTTCATAGACCTACTCGTAAAAAAGCTACTCTAATACATTGAAGTAACCATTACTGCCGATGGCGTAATAACGATTACCGGGGGCAAAGGCGAGAGCCAATACACTGGCGCCGCTGGGTCGGCTTTTCGGTGTGTACAGTTCCCATTCTTTTTGCACCGCACCGGTACTGACTTGCACCAATGTCACACGACTGTTTACTTCACCCACTAGCAAAGTTCGGCTGTCGCGCGAAAACACGGCCTGGCTGATGGTGGCATGACGATATTGTAACGCGCCGGTATCCACCTCGGTCACTTCTCGACCGGTACTGGTCGACCAAATTTTCGCTTTGCCAAGCTGTGCAGCGCCAAACGCATACTTGCCGTCGGGGGATAACGCCACGCTAGACAAGCCGTTATTGAACGTCCACTGGTATTTTTTCTCGCCCGTTTGCATGTCCCACAAGGTCACCTTGGATAAGTCATCGCCGGTAATACCTAGCTGTCCATCGGGTGTAATGTCCACAGCGCGTACCGTCGCACCTGTTCGTAATGTTTGACGAATGCCGCCTTGTTTGATGTCGAAGTAGCGTGCGGTTTGGTCGTTAAGACCGATAAGGGCGAAGTCGCCGTTTTGGGTCAATTTCAAGGATTGAATATCACCTGGGGTTGTCCAAAACTCTTCCGACTGCCCGGTCGAGGTATTCCACAATACTAGGGTTCGCGCACCGCCAGTCACTGCGTATTGCCCACTCGGGTCTATATCGACACCAGAAAAAGCAGAAAACTCACCTTGCGCGTGGTTCCAATTGTAGCGGCGTTCATTGGTGCTATTCGTCCAGAAGCTTCCGCCGTGTTGCACCGAGCCAACTACAGCGTTGCCACCGTCGTCGCTCAACACCGCAGAAAACAGACCTTGCACGGCGTATTGTGCGGTCCGTACAGGCGAGTCGGCGGTACATGCCAATAATGCTAAGGCACAAGCGCCAACAAGACTGAACCTAAGCGCTTTTTTCGCTATGCGCTTCATGTAATTCCCTAATCAATTGATCTTCGTATTGAAATCGCTCCATCATCATCACTGTCATGGCCTGTAAAGAAAATGGCAAGGCTTCTAACTGCGCATTACAATGGGCTTTGGTGTCGTACTTGTCATTAAACTCAATGACGACCTGAGTGGATTCCTCAATCAAGGGTAACAGCTGCCCCAACAAGGTAACGGCTCCATCATCATGAAACTCTTTCGCTTCCCGTGCCAACTGCTCATATACGGTAAAATGCCCCGCCGACACATAGTCGATCATCATTTCACAAAGGTTCTGTATTTTAGGCGTATCGGTTGGGGTGAATTCACCACGATCCCGTAAGTACACCCACATTTCAACCAACTGTCGGCGCTGCTCTAACCAACGGTCAATGATCTCATGCACTCCGCCCCATCGTTCTTGGGCTGTCTTACAACCTTCTAACATACGCAGACTCCACTGATGCTTTATTTATTTTTTGTCATTTTCAAAGCATATTCCGATACGTATCCCCCTGCAAGATACTATCGAAAAGGGATTTGTAACCTTTTATTAGTGGGCAGCTTTTTTGCCTATTTGCAATGCAATAACAATATTCGCTAAAGCCATAGCGGCAAAAATAACCAGTGTCCATCCGGGAATACTGAGCCCCAAAAATGTCCAAACTACATCACCGCACTCGCCGGTTCCCATGATCATCGCTTGGGCGATTTCTTGCCACGGGAAAACCTCAAACATGTAACTTAGACCTGGCAAACACGCCGGTAACTCGTCAAAAGGTAAGCTTTGTAGATATAAATGGCGCACGGCCAACGCCGCACCAATAAGAGACAAAACAGCTGCCTTCCAGGCACACCATTTGCGCAGTCTTTCGCTCGACAACACAAAAGAAACCAAGGACACCAAACCGACACAAAAGAAGACAACACGTTGCAGCATACATAATGGACACGGCTCTAAGCCCATTTGATATTCCATATAAAACGCCACCAGCAACAAAACAAAAGAAACCAAAGCAACGAAACCGTGAAATCGACGAGCGGACAACAACGCAACCATAAACAAAAATTCCCAAACGAATTGACTAAATCAGAGATATGCAAAAAAAGACAAGCGGGAGAAACCTGTAAAAACAAAATTCCTACTGACAGAGTACTTTAATGACAGTTAGTATACTGTCTAATAAAACGAATACGAGAGCCAAACATGTCCTTGACGATCTCTTTACGTCATAAAATCACTTTCCTCGCCTTACTGGTTTTAGTCTGCTTTACCAGCATAAATGCTTACGCAGAAGAAGAGGGAGAAGCAGTACCAACGGCGTATGTTGAATTGAAGCCAAACTTTATCGTTAACCATCAGAGCGAAGACACTCGTCTGAGATACATAAAAGCAGGTATTACTATTCGTACCGATGCGAACAGTCAGCTGCTTATTGAAGACAATATGCCTTTGATTAGAGATGCTTTAGTGATGTTTTTGAGTGCGCGCACCCAAGATCAAGTAACGGGCGCTATTGCACGAGAGAAGACACGCGCGGAAGCTGCTGTAGCGGTTAACGAAGCCTTGCAGAATGAAACAGGGCAGTCGCCCGTCACAGATATTTTATTTTCCAGTTTTGTGACCCAATAACACCTGATTCCACCAATGCCGCACTTTAGACGCGACAACGCCCACTGCATCATTCGATACAAGCGGGCGTTGTGGCTTAAATATTACAGTTCTTTTATGTCGTCTGGGCTGACATAACCTGCTAACTTATCTGTCGCTTCGTTATTGAAAAACTTCTCCATTTGCTCCATCACGTATTTACGCGAGTCTGGCTGCATCAAATTCAACTGTTTCTCATTGATCATCATGGTTTGCAGTAACTGCCATTCTTGCCATGCCTGCTTAGACACCGTTTGCAAAATATCCTGCCCTTTTGCACCCGGTAAAGGCGCACGGTCTAATGCTTCCATCTCTTTTTGAAACTTTTTACAAAACACAGTATTGGCCATAAGACGCTCTCATTTTTAAACAATAGAATGGAATAAATAAAATAATGGCGCTCATCCGCCAGAAATCAAGCCCAAAGCCACAAAGCTCAAAATCAAAGTGAAAATTGATGGTCGCTTAACGCGCAGCCAGGCAAACCCAACCAGCACCGGCATCAGATCCCAAACAGTCAAAACGCTTGAGGTCAAAATAGGATTCCACAGCGCTGCCAGTAAAATCCCCACAACGGCGGCATTTAAACACATCACCACAGAACGAAAGCGAGCATAGTAGGATAAGCCTTGCCACATGGATTGTGCACTCAGCATGAGCAGCAAACCAGACAGAAACACAGCAAGCGTCGCCACACCAGCCCAAAGCCAAATGTTTGCATCACTGGGTGCCGACGAAGCGCCTAAAAAACTAGCCATTGTGAACATGGGGCCTGGCACCGCTTGGGCCGCGGCGTACCCCATTAACAAATCTGCATCGGCGACACTATCCGAAACAAACGCCGACAACATGGGCAACACCACATGTCCGCCGCCAAACACCAGCGCCCCCGCCTGATAAAAATTCGAAAACAATTGGCTCAATTGATCTGTTAGTACAAAGCCTACAAAAAACAGCCCTATTACCATGGCCAATAACCAAGGAGCAAAGCGAACAGCAGGTAGAGGTTCGGCTGTATAAGCAACAGGCGGCGACGTAAACAAACTGAACACACCCGCTGCGAATAACACCCACAAACTCACCATGCTCAACGCGGGATACAGCACAGGTAAAAACACCATAAAAGCGGCGCTAAACAATGCTAATACTCCCATTGCGGTAGACTTGCAGAAAGCACGCCACATATTAAGACAAGCGTCCGCCACCACCACAACCGCCAACAGCTTAAGGCCATGCACCAGGTTGCTAAACCATAACTGGTCTTGCCAATGTTGACCAAATTGCGCCAATAACACCATGATAATAAAAGACGGTAAGGTGAAACCGACAAACGCCGCCCAAGCTCCTAACCACCCGGCTCGATGATAACCTAGTGCAAAGCCTACTTGACTCGATCCCGGTCCTGGCACCACTTGACTCAAGGCAACCCATTGAGCGTATTGGGCTTCCGTCGCCCATTTTTTTCGCTGGATAAAAGTCTGATTAAAATAACCAAGGTGCGCTGCCGGCCCGCCAAAACTGGTCAATCCTAATAAAAGAAAAGTCCAAAAAACGTCCAACACACGTTGCCCATAACGGGAAAATGATTTATTTGGCATGAAACTCTCTCAAGGCATTATGTTTATTGGCCTATCTGATTCAGCTTTAACGTATGATCCAACATCACACGGTGAATCAAGCAATCGCCTGCATCAAAATTGTCCTCACAGGGGCTGGCAAACCTTGCGCCAACGCCTCTTGTGAATCAAACCACTGGTACTTATCTCCTTCCAAAATCAAGCTGATATCGGCTAGGTGTAATTGGCTCGGAGAAATGTCCAAATGATAATGACTAAAGGTATGACGGAAAGATGACAAAGGTATTACCTCGGTAACTTGAGTCGCGAATCGTTGTTCGCAATGCAAGACGACAGACTCGTCGCTAGCCACTTCAGGTAAGCTCCAAAGCCCACCCCAAATGCCAGTTTGCGGGCGTTTTTCCAGCAAGAACTGTCCACTTGCGTTGGTTAATACCAATAATTGCAGGCTTTTTTCGGGTTTGGCGGCTTTTTTCGGTTTTCGGATAGGGAATTGCGTTGGGTCTTGGGTTAATCGCGCTTGGCAATCAGTTTGTAAGGGGCACAGCAAACACTGAGGTTTAGAACGAGTACAAAGTGTGGCTCCTAGGTCCATCATGGCTTGAGTGTAATCGCCACAACGCTCGCTTGGCATATAGTGCTCGGCCAGTTCCCACATGGCGTTTTCGGTTTTTTTCTCCCCAGGCCAGGTCGACACAGCATGAAATCGAGCTAAAACACGCTTTACGTTACCGTCTAAAATCGCCGCTTGCACACCACGGGAAATCGACAAAATCGCTGCCGCGGTTGAACGGCCAATACCCGGCAGTTCACACACTCCTTCCACGCTTAATGGAAATACACAGTCGTATTCGTCCACCAGCCTTTTAGCGGCTTTATGCATATTCCGAGCGCGCGCGTAATAGCCCAAACCACTCCAATGGGCGAGCACCTCGTCTTGATCGGCATTTGCCAAAGCCTCAACAGTGGGGAAAGACGCCATAAAAGCATGATAATAGGGAATAACCGTGGTCACCTGCGTTTGCTGCAGCATGATTTCTGAAATCCAAACCCGATATGGGGTTTTGTCGACTTGCCACGGCAGACTTTTACGCCCGTGCTCATCAAACCACGCCAACACACGGGGCGCAAAATTCTCAACTGGTGTCATCTTTTTCTCGTTTTTACCTTAATAATGGTCTTGGGTTAAAACAGGCTTTTTAGTTTATCTTTGAGCTTGTCTTTTAAGCGCTCTTGTTCCGCTTCGGCTTTTTCTTCCAGCTTGACTTTTAAACGCTCTTTTTCTTCATCGGCTTTGGCTTTTAACTCTTCTTTCGCCAAGTCCGCAAACAGAGATCCGAAGCCTTTTAAGTCAGGCCCACATAAACCGGCTGGGTCATCACTAAACTCGCCCTTACATACGATGGGGAAAGCCAGTTTGGCCACTTTTTCATTTACACGACACGCGTTATCCAAACCACTGCCGCCAAGGCCAACATTGGCTTGATAGTCCAATGAGGCATTTGGCAAGGACACCACACCATCGCCGGTGACTTGTACGCCTGCCGAGCGAATTTCTAAACCCGGAGTCGATACCTGACCATTCACAATGTGCGCAGGAAAGCGCATGGTTTCAAAGGGCGTATCTGGACCAAATTCGCTTTCGTCTATGGCGTCTTTGCGCACTGCGGCAATGCCTTGGCACACGGTTTTAGTGAGGTTCGTGCCGATCAAAGCACCATTGCGAATGTCGACCAATAAATCGCCCTGCAAGGACGCCATCAAAGCGTCCACGCTGTTGCCTGTGGTATTCAATTCGCCGTTTAAGTAAGTGGCCCCAGCGATTTTATCCATGTCCATAAAGTCCACCAATAAAGGCTGAATCTGCACACCATCGATGGTTGGCGACACCGACACGGTCGGCATTTTACCACGCACATCCAAACTGGCTTGGGACGACACACTGCCCTCATACAAGGTCGCTTTTAACGGCGATATCTCTACTAAACCTTGAAATTGCGTTGAATCCAGCTCGATTTTGTCGATTTTAACGTTCTTTACGACTAGGCTCTCAAACACCATGTCCACATGACCATTGAGCTCTCGAATCGTGTCGACGGGAATCAACTCGCTTGGCGCAGTGGCTTGCTCAACCTTGGCTTCCACCTGAGCTTCAGTAACCGCGACCTTGGAGCCGTTTTCATTTTCTTCCACGGGCTTTGGTAGGTAACGATCTAGATTAAGGTTTTTCCCCGCCACACTCACGTCCCAGCGCAATGGGGACAAATCCAACACCGCATTGGCTTCGATACTGGTATCGTCCATGACCAGTGAAATAGGCTGTGCGGTAACCGTGTCCATGTTGCCTTCTAAAGTGATCGCCGCTCTGGCTTTGGTTAACGCGGTTTCGTCCGCCATGTCGGGCAAAGCCACACTAAGACGAGTAAGCAAATACCTTGGGTTAAATTCGCCAATCGACAACACAGCAGAAAACTGCGGATCGCTGAGCACCTGATAGGCTCGTACTTTCGCATCGAGGTTTACCCCCAGCACGTTCAAAGACAAACCATCTAACAGGACATTTTCCTGTGGCAAATCGACGTCCAGCGTCATGGCACTGAGTTTGGCGCTAATCGGACTTGCGGGTAACGAGTCCCCTTCCACTTCGCCCGTTAACACCAGTGAATCCAATGACAAGGTCTCTCTGGAGGGAAACACTGCCAAGTTAGCGCTTAATGTCGCCTTCGCGTTGATCGCGGAGCCGCCTTGCAAGTCACTCTGCGTTACAGCCATGTCCATCGCCATCGGCCAAGCTTTGTCCCACTGCACATCGTTTAAACGTATGGTCAAGGTGGCATCGATAAGCTGGTTGGTTTGTTCATCGCGATATTGCACTTGCGCGTTTTCAATGATCAATTCATCGAGCTGTAAGTCGGGCAAGTTTAAGGGAGAAGATGAAGGGTTAGCCTCATCAGTTTGAACAGAAGTCGATGCCTGCGCGGGTGTCGGTGATGCGCCCGACGAAGACGCAACCGCTTGGGGTTGGGTCATTTCCCAGTTTCCACGGCCTTGGGCGTCTTTTTTCAGCCGTGCGGTTAAGTTCACCAAATTGACTTTGTCCACTTGGATTTTTTGTTCGAGCAAGGGCAAGATCGCCAAGCCAAATTCAGCACGATCGAATTGTACGATTTCAGCATCTGTCCCCAGCGCCACGCCAATGTCTTCAAGCTCTAAGCCAAGCCAAGGGAAAAAGGACCAACTAATGTCGCCGTCTAGCCGCAGAGTCACGTTGGCTTTATCTAGCGCAACGCTTTTGAGCTCGTCTTTAAAATCATTCGGATTGACGAATAAAATAACGTACGCCAATAAAATGGCAACCAGGGCCAAAAGCCCTCCGATAAACAGTGACAGTCGCTTTACCCACACCATGGCACACTCCTAGAAAACGATCGATTGGCTTATCATAGCACTCGATGTCTGGCTTTATCGACGCTATAGAAAGAACTCATCGAAAAACACCCCGACAAAGCGTAGAAGCAAACCAGCCCTCGTTCTATAATGTGGCCCTTATGTTTACAACGTGGCGAACTGATCGCCTCACTTACTGTGGAGAAACCAATCAATGTCCGATCGCATTGCCAGTGTCGAGCGTAATACGCTTGAAACTCAGATCAAGGTATCGATTAACCTAGACGGTACCGGTAAATTCAATTGCGTCACAGGCGTGCCTTTTCTTGACCACATGCTGGAGCAAGTGGCTCGTCATGGCTTAATTGACATGGATATTCACGCGGTTGGCGATCTTCACATCGACGCTCACCACACGGTAGAAGATTTGGGCATCACGCTAGGCCAAGCTTTTGACATTGCGGTTGGCGACAAAAAAGGCATCAAACGTTACGGCCATGCTTACGTGCCATTAGACGAAGCTTTGTCTCGTGTGGTCATCGATTTCTCTGGTCGTCCGGGCTTACAAATGCACGTGCCTTTTACTCGTGGCTCTGTTGGCGGTTTCGATGTGGATTTATTCTCTGAATTTTTCCACGGCTTTATTAACCACTCGAAAACAACGCTTCACTTAGACAACTTGCGTGGTAAAAACACTCACCACCAAGCCGAAACCATCTTTAAAGCCTTCGGTCGTGCATTGCGCATGGCGCTAGAAGTCGATGAGCGCATGGCGGGGCAAATGCCGTCCACTAAGGGTTGTTTGTAGGATTCTCACTATGACAGACATCACAAAGCGTGACGTTAAGCACTCTACAGTTGCCGTAATCGACTACGGCATGGGTAACCTGCATTCAGTCGCCAAGGCGCTAGAGCATGTGGCTGATGAACACACTACGGTTGTGGTCACCAGTGATCCTGCGGTCATCGACGCGGCGGATCGTGTGTTACTGCCAGGCGTTGGCGCAATTCGTGATTGTATCGGCGAAATGTACAACACAGGCTTGGTACCAAGCATTCGTAAAGCCATGAAAGAAAAGCCGTTTTTAGCGATCTGTGTGGGCATTCAATCATTGATGTCGCACAGTGAAGAAAACGGCGGTGTGGACTGTTTGAATCACTTTGCCGGCAACGCCTTATTCTTTGGCAATAACCATAAAGATTACGACGGCAGCAAACTCAAAGTGCCGCACATGGGCTGGAACCAAGTAAAGCACACTATTAAGCACCCCTTATGGGAAGGCATTCCAGACAACGCGCGGTTTTATTTCGTCCACAGTTTTTATGTAGTGCCGGAAAACAAAGCCGAAGTGGCTGGCACCTGCGATTACGGTCTAGAATTTTGTGTGGCACTGGCTCGCGATAATGTCTTCGCGGTGCAATTCCACCCAGAAAAGAGCCACAAAGACGGTCTGCAGCTGTACAAAAACTTCATCCACTGGGATGGCAAGCCATAACCATTTTCTAGATTAGGAGCCATTTTATGGGCTTAGCAAAACGTATTATTCCTTGTCTTGATGTGGACAATGGTCGTGTCGTCAAGGGCGTGCAGTTTTTGGACATTCGCGATGCCGGCGACCCGGTAGAAGTCGCCAAACGTTACGACGAACAAGGCGCCGATGAGATCACTTTTTTGGACATCACCGCCAGCTCCGACGATCGTGAAACCACGGTTCATATGGTCGAAGCCATTGCCAGCCAGGTATTCATTCCCCTAACCGTGGGTGGTGGTATTCGCACCTGTGAAGACATTCGTCGCATGCTCAACGCTGGTGCCGACAAAGTCGGTATTAACACAGCCGCGGTGTTTAACCCAGAATTCGTTCGTGAAGCGGCGCAGCGCTTTGGTTCTCAATGTATCGTTGTGGCCATTGATGCGAAAAAAGTCAGCGCGGAAGGCGAAGCCGATAAGTGGGAAATTTTCACCCATGGCGGCCGCAAGCCAACCGGTCTCGACGCTGTCGAATGGGCGAAGAAAATGGTCGACTACGGCGCCGGTGAAATATTGCTCACCAGCATGGATCGCGACGGTACGAAAAACGGTTTCGATTTGGGTGTGACGCGCGCCATCAGTGAAGCCGTGCATGTGCCTGTTATCGCTTCTGGCGGTGTGGGTAATCTTGACCATCTTGTCGATGGCGTGATTGAAGGCAAAGCCGACGCCGTATTAGCCGCCAGTATTTTTCACTTTGGCGAGTACAGCATCGCACAAGCGAAACAGCGTATGACCGATGCGGGCATTGAGATGCGCCTGTAATCGATTGTTTATCGCAAGACTATTGAACACACGACAGACTTACAGCGACGCGATGATAAGTGGCTGTAAGTCTGCATATTTTGTGCACTAGGTATCTGTTACTTGCTGCGAGCCAGCTCTGGCGAGTACAATCCTGACCAATTTCAATGTGCCCAATTCAGTTTGGCTCTACCTTAGCCCTACCTAAATAGAAGGAAGACTTCTTGACCACCTTATCCGATGCCTTGCAAGCGCTGGCAACCCATTGCCAACAAGCCGCGACAACAGACGCGTTAACCTTTCATCGTGGTGTGGAACGAGAAGCCCTTCGAGTCAATCGCTCTGATGGCCGAATCTCCCACAAACCTCACCCAAAATCTCTTGGCTCTGCCCTGACGCACAGTTCCATTACTACGGATTATTCTGAATCTTTGATGGAATTTATCACTCAAGTGCACCCCAGTGTAGAAGGCGTCATCAAAGAGTTAGACGACATTCATAACTTGGTCAATCACGAATTGTTTAAGCTAAACGAGTGTTTGTGGCCAGCCAGTATGCCTTGCTATTTAGAGAGCAACGACGATGTGCCAATTGCATACTTTGGTGAATCCAATACCGGCAAGTTGAAATACGTTTACCGCGAGGGCTTGTCGAATCGTTATGGACGTATTATGCAATGTATCGCCGGCATGCATTATAACTTTTCCTTCGATGCGGATTTTTGGGCTTTCTTAGCCACTTATAAAGGCAAATCTGATCTATCTAGCGCCGAAAAACAAACCTTCCAATCTGACAGCTATTTTGCGCTGATCCGTAACTTTCGCCGCAGCTCTTGGATGCTGTCACTGTTGTTTGGTGCCTCCCCTGCTATCGACCAGAGCTTCTTGCCGAAAAAGCCCGACAGTTTAGTCAGTCTAAAAGACAACACTTGGTTTGGCCCGAAAGCCACTTCATTACGCATGAGCGATTTGGGCTACCAAAACAAAGCCCAAGCAGATTTGTATGTGTGTTACAACGAAGTGGAAACCTATATCAGTACGGTGAAAAAAGCCCTACAAACGCCTTATCAGCGCTACCAAGAAATTGGCGTTAAAGTCGATGGTCAATACCGCCAGCTCAACAGCAATTTGCTGCAAATTGAAAACGAATACTACAGCGACATTCGACCTAAGCGTGTGACACAACCGGGCGAACACCCAAGCGCTGCCCTTCACGCCCGAGGCGTTGAATACATCGAAGTGCGTATCATGGACATCGACCCAGAATCGTCCATAGGCATGAAGTCGTCTACTCTGTATTTCATCGATGTGTTTTTGCTGTATTGCATGTTGCGTGGCGACGAACAGCTTGGCATGGATGAATGCAGCCGTTTGCGTAAAATGCAGCAGGAAATTGCCGCCCACGGCCGTGACCTAGGTATGAGTTTTGACTTTGGGCAAGGCCCCACACCGCTTCGTAGTAAAGCAAACAGTATGTTGGACGACCTTGCCAGCGTGGCTGACTTTTTATCGCATTCTACAGGCAATTCGGCTTACCGAGACGCGGTGGATGTTCAAAGAGAAAAGCTCGCCGATGAGGCTAAGTTACCTTCTGCCAAGTTATTGGCACGCAGTCAGGCTGCAAACGGTTATCAAAACGCCATGCTTGCCCTGTCTAAAGAACAGCAAACCGCGTGGATGAATTGCCCTTTGCCTGAAGCCTTAACTCAAGAGTTCATGAACAAAGCGGAACGTTCATGGCAGGAGCAGGAAGCCATTGAAGCAGCCGACGAGGTGGATTTCGACACCTTTTTAAAAGCCTACTTAACGCCTCAATAGGCGTTCCATCCGTACAGTAAGTTTCACCCACACAGTAAAAAGCCTCTACTTTTCTGATAAAAAGTAGAGGCTTTTTTTGTTCTTACTGAGCCTTGATTAGGCGTTTGGCGACACTGGGATAACGTCTAAATTTTCCAACACCAACCATTCAGACAATTTGGTACGCAAGGTATCAAGACCATCGCCATTCAGTGACGAGAAAGTTTGTACCGTTCCATCGATGCCTTGTTTCTTCAGCTCACGCTGTACGCTAAACATTGAGGCTTGCGCGGGGCCACGTTTTAGTTTGTCGGACTTGGTTAGCAAAATATGGACCTTCATATTATTAGACTTGGCCCAGTCTAACATCATGCCATCAAAGTCTTTCAATGGGTGACGAATGTCCATCACCAATACCACGCCAGCTAAAGAGCGACGGTTCATTAAGTAGTCTTGCATGTGAGCTTGCCAAACTTTTTTCATCTCGATCGGCACTTTTGCAAAACCATAACCAGGCAAATCGATAAGACGACGATCCTCTACGTTTAGACCAAAACAGTTAATTAACTGAGTACGCCCAGGAGTTTTGGAAGTACGAGCCAGTTTTTTCTGGTTGGTCAGTGTGTTCAGTGCTGTTGATTTACCTGCATTTGAACGTCCAGCAAAGGCAACTTCGACCCCTTGGTCTAAAGGGCATTGAGAAAGTTTCTCTGCACTTTTGATGAAATGGGCAGATTGGAAAATAGAGTCAAAAGGTGTCATAAGTTGATATTCGTCAGTGGATGTCAGATTGGCAGTTGGGATTGCATAATTAGCTGTATATGATGCCAGTAATTGCAAAAATATGCCATGCAAAACTAAATAAGGAACCACTGCGGTCGCGGACGCGTACAAGTTTTTTCTAACGTGGGCGTGATAAATAGCGACACAAGGGTCGATTAATCACAAAACTTGATGTAAGTTTTGTGTAAACTTACTGGAAAACTAGAACCTTACACCCAGGTAGGAATCGTAATAGATTGCAATTCTGTGCATCATGTAAGAATACCTTAAAACGCACTATGTTCTTTTAAAATAGATTAGGAGTCTTTCATGATAAAGCTGTTTTCAGCAATGCTACTTTCCCTTCTTATTCCATTGACGGCAACGGCAGCCCAATACAGTGATGGAAACGGTTATACCACCATTAAAAACCCTGTTCGCACCAGTGACCCGAGCAAGGTCGAAGTGACAGAGATTTTCTGGTACGGATGCCCTCACTGTTTCTCTTTAGAACCAATTACCCAGGCATGGAAAAAAAACATACCAGATGATGTAGATTTCCAATACCTACCAGCGGTATTTGGTCGTAGTTGGTTAGCGCACGCTAAAGCTTATTATGTTGCCGATCTTTTGGGTGTAACAGACAAGATCCACACCCCTCTTTTTAATGCTATTCATGTTGATCGTCGTAACCTGAACTCCGAAGATGCCTTGGCAAGCTTTTTCACCGAGCAAGGTGTGAGTGAAGAAGCGTTTCGCAAACAATATGACTCTTTTGCCGTTAATAGCCGCCTAAGCCAAGCAGACGCTAAAATTCGAGCCTATGGCGCTCGCGGCGTACCCGGCATCATCGTTAATGGTAAATATCTGGTCAGCGCGGAAACTGCGCAAGGCAACAACAATATTTACAAAGTGGTTGATTTTCTAATCGAAAAAGAACGTCAATAATTTGATACAAAACAAGGATATGTGAGGTGGTATGACGGAATCATCAAGTGACGAATTAGTCACCATGTTGCGCAAGGCCGTTTCCCGGACCAGCATGCTGGCAGAAGGAAACGACCCCAAGCTGGACGCTGTTGTCCGTCAAATCCGCCAAGCCATAACAAAAGGGGCAAACGCTGACGATATTCAAACTTTGCTGAAGAATGCCGAGCCCCTGCTGATTAAAAGTGATGAAGAACAGCAAAAAAGAGCGCGTTTATTAAGATCTACGCTGGAAGAATTGGTCGACTTACTCGACAAACAAGAGGGTAAACGCGTTCCTCATACTGAAAAAAAGAAATTTGAATCACAGATTCGTCTTCACTGGCAAACTTCTTCTCAGTGGCCTTTACTCATAAAAAGCTTTTTGACTTTGGCAGAAAATACGCTTAATTCTGCTGAACCAGACCAACCTCGTTCTTCTTTTTTATCTCGTTTATTCCAGCGCGAAGGGGATGCTCCTAGAAAGAATGATCATGAGGTTATGACACAAATTAGCCATTCTTTTATTGGCTTGATGAATAACTTGTCACTTCCTAGTCTTTACGATGATGACGTCAGCGATTTAAAAAACGCTTTAAAGCGCAATGAAAGCTTACAAGACCTACCTGAGTTGCTCGACGAGGTTATTCACCTCATTATGGTTGCCATTGGCAAAACCCAAGAAAACCTCACCAAATATTTAAGCCAACTCAACCAACAGCTAGCCAGTATTAACGAATCCATTACCAGCAGCGCGATTTCTCACAAGTCGCTGTCAAAAAGTAGAGAAGGGTTTAACAGTCAACTAGAAACTCAAGTTAACGACACTTTTCATGCTGTTAAGCACAGTACAGATTTAGACAGTCTAAAAAGTCTGATTGATGATCGACTGACCGTTATTTCTAACACCATGACCGACTATAAAACTCAAATGATTGAGCAAGAAAAACAGGCTAGTCAGTCTATTTCTTCTCTCAAAAACAAAGTCGTCAGAATGGAAAAAGATACTGTATCACTGCGTTCTATGCTTCAAGAAAAGCTCGCGCAAGCCATGACAGACTCACTAACAGATTTACCAAACCGAACGGCTTATCAAGATGCTATTTTGCCTTTGTGTAAAATCATGCAGAAAACATCTAAACCCATGTGTCTTGCCGTATGTGATATTGATCACTTTAAAAGTGTCAACGACACCTGGGGACATTTAGCCGGTGATAAGGTTCTGCGTTTGGTTCCAAAGCAAATACGTTCAGTACTCAAAAAAGAGGATCTGATGTTTCGTTATGGTGGCGAAGAATTTGTTATCGCCTTTCCGAATATGACATTAGAACAAGCGATGGCGCGCACAGAGTTAGTGCGCCTTGCTGTAGCAAAAACCCCTTTTAATGTGCAAGGGGAGCCAGTTTCTATTTCTATTTCTATAGGTTTAGCCCAGCTTGAACCTGAAGAATCTCCAGAAGCTTTATTTGAACGCGCGGACAAACAACTGTATCTCGCTAAGGAAGCGGGTCGAAATCGAGTCATGGGCACAAAATAGAACCTATAAACCAGTACCAGAGCAACTGCGTCGCGGTTACAATGTAACGTATCAAAACAGCCAAGTTCGTTCATACTTGGCTGATTACACCATCGAATACAGTGATAAGGCGTGCGCTGCCGCCATTTAGGATGAAGTAGTTTATGCAAGATGATCAAAAAAAAACCACAGACTTTGGTTTTAAAGAAATCCCAGCCGATGAAAAAGTAAAAGCGGTTGCACAAGTTTTCCATTCCGTTGCTGCAAAATACGACATTATGAATGACTTGATGTCAGGCGGCGTTCATCGTCTTTGGAAGCGCCATACTATCAGCCAGTCCGGCGTTCGTGCTGGACAATGTGTACTCGATATTGCCGGCGGAACAGGGGATCTAACGCTAAAGTTTTCTCGCCTTGTCGGCAGCGAAGGGCAAGTCATTCTAGCGGATATTAACGACTCTATGCTGAAAGTAGGTCGCGACAAGCTAGCGAACCAAGGTGTTGTAGGCAATGTAAAATGCGTACAAGCCAATGCCGAAGCTCTACCTTTTCCTGACGATACCTTTGACTGCATCACCATTGCCTTTGGCCTTCGCAACGTCACGGATAAGTCAAAGGCGCTTGCATCCATGTACCGTGTCTTAAAGCCGGGTGGTCGTTTACTAGTTTTAGAGTTTTCCAAGCCCGAATCTGAGCTCTTATCGCAAGTTTACGATCAATATTCCTTTCGTCTTTTGCCAACCATGGGGAAATTGATTGCTAATGACGCCGATAGCTACCGCTACCTAGCCGAATCTATTCGCATGCACCCTGATCAAGAAACATTAAAAGGCATGATGGATGACGTGGGATTCGAGCGCACCAGCTACCAAAACCTAACCGGTGGCATTGTTGCTCTTCACAAAGGATTTAAATTCTAGACATGTTAACCAGTATGTTTCGTTTTCTTCGCATCGTTTATACGATCATTCGTTTTCGTCTTGACGTGTTTATTCCTTTTGCCTTGTTGCCTTGGTATATCCGTTACACCTTGGGTGCCGTGTGTTCCATTGGCCGTAAGAGAGCCAGCGAAAATAAAGGTGAGCGCTTACGTTTAGCGCTGGAGTCTTTAGGGCCTATCTTCGTTAAATTTGGGCAAATCTTATCCACTCGTCGCGATTTACTTGATGACGATATCGCCAATGAACTCGCCAGACTGCAAGACAAGGTGCCACCGTTTCCTGGGCATGTGGCGCAAGCTATCATTGAAAGGGACTTGCAAGCCCCCGTTACTGAGCTTTTTGCTGACTTCTCAGCAACACCTCTTGCCTCGGCATCCATCGCTCAAGTTCATACGGCCACTCTTCACTCCGGTGAAGAAGTTGTCGTGAAGGTGATTCGCCCCAACATTGAAAAAACCATTCGCCAAGACATAGGTTTGCTTTATACCTTAGCGCACCTTGTTGCTAATCTAAGCACAGATGGCCGCCGTTTACGTCCTGTGGAAGTGGTTACCGATTACGAATACACTATTTTAGATGAACTGGACCTTGCGAAAGAGGCGGCGAACACAGGCCTATTACAGCGCAATTTCACCAATTCGGATCTATTATATGTACCACAGGTTCACTGGGACTATAGTCATCGTAATGTGATGATCATGGAGCGCATATCTGGCATTCCTGTGGCCGATATCGCTGCATTGAACGACGCCAACGTGGATATGAAATGCCTAGCTGAGCGTGGCGTCGAAATATTTTTTACCCAAGTGTTTTCTCACAGTTTTTTCCATGCCGACATGCACCCTGGAAACATTTTTGTTGATGTAAGCAATCCTAAAAAACCTAAGTACATAGCCATTGATTGTGCCATCATGGGTAGTTTAGATGACGAGGACAAAAACTATCTTGCACGAAATTTGTTGGCATTTTTCCAACGTGATTATCGTCTGGTAGCGGAGTTACATGTAGAAAGTGGCTGGGTGCCAAAAGGTACACCGGTGCACGCTTTTGAATCTGCGATCCGGAGTGTTTGCGAACCCATGTTTGCTAAACCCTTGAAAGATATATCATTTGGTCAAGTTCTTATAGGCCTCTTTCAAACGGCTCGCCGTTTTAATATGGAAGTGCAACCTCAGTTGGTGTTACTGGAAAAAACCCTGTTAAACATTGAAGGACTGGGACGACAACTTTATCCAGACCTAGACCTTTGGGTAACGGCCAAACCCTTCCTTGAAAAATGGATGAGTGAGCAAATCGGCCCCAAACGTGTGATCGAAGAAGTACGCAAACAAGCACCACAGTGGGCCGGTCAGTTACCTCAGATTCCAAACTTGGTATTCACCGCCCTTTCGCAAATGTCTCATCAAGAAGAGCGTATGCAAGCACAAACACAAGCGATTGAAACCCTCGCCAAAGAGTTAAAGAAAAGCCGGAGGAACTTGCCTTTTCGTTTGCTCGGCTTAATCAGCTTAGGGGCCGCTTGGGTGATTACTGACCCAGCGTCATTAGAACACTTAAGACAAGCAGATTTCGCCAGTTTAGGGCTGTTTTTAGTCGGCCTGTACCTACTTGTCTTAAAACCGTAATATTTGAGAGACTATAATGAATTCCGATGTATTGGTTGAATTAGCAAAGACACTAGAACAACGTAAAAGCGCCCCGGCCGACTCGTCCTATGTGGCCAGCCTTCATGCTAAAGGATTAAACAAGATCCTAGAGAAAGTAGGTGAAGAGAGCGTCGAGACCATTATCGCGGCCAAAGATGCAGCCACTTCTGGAGACAAATCAGAAGTGATCTATGAAACCGCCGATTTATGGTTTCACACCCTTGTTATGCTGTCGCATCTGGACATAGGCCCAGAAGCAATATTAGATGAATTAGCACGTCGATTTAATCTGTCTGGTTTAGAAGAAAAAGCCAGCCGTACAAAATAAGCAGGAGTTCGTTATGTTAGGTGGTATTAGTATTTGGCAATTGCTCATTGTCTTGGCAATTTTAGTTTTGATCTTTGGAACGAAAAAACTGAAAAACCTTGGTTCAGACCTAGGTGGTGCGGTAAAGGGCTTTAAAGAAGCGGTTGATAAAGACGGTGAGCCAGAAGATAAAACCGCTCAGCATAAAGTGATCGATGCTGAAGCGAAAAAAGACGATAAGAGCGCCTAACCTGTGTTCGACATTGGCTTTTCAGAACTCCTCGTTGTTTTCGTTGTTGGCTTGCTTATTTTAGGCCCAGAGCGCCTGCCACACGCAGCAAAGACAGCGGGGTTGTGGGTGCGAAAAATTCGTCGCAGCATCAACTCCGTCCAGCGTGAAATTAATGCTCAGCTGGATCAAGAAGAGCTGCAGCAAAAAATCACCGAAACAAATGCGCGTATTCTAAAAGAAGGGCAAAACATTCAAAACAAAATTACACCGCACCCTGAAAGTGCTGACAAGTCAGCTGCTGATCCAGAACCACTAATGGTAGCCGCTACTGAAGAAACGGCACCAAACGCCTCCCAACCCAAATCACGCGCGGACATGTGACGCATTATGAGCACAGATTCAACTAACCAAGCCCCCTTGGTTTCTCACCTTGTTGAGCTTAGAAACCGGTTATTAAAATGCGTTTTAGCCATCTTGATTTTGTTTATTGGCTTGTATTCTTTCGCCAACGACTTGTATCTGATTGTCTCAGAGCCGCTTCGTCTTTTGCTGCCTGCAGGCAGCTCACTGATTGCCACCGAAGTTGCCTCGCCTTTTTTGGCGCCACTGAAATTAACCTTCGCGGTAGCCGTGCTGATTTCTGTACCTTATACGCTTTTTCAAGCCTGGTCGTTTATCGCACCCGCGCTCTATAAAAACGAGAAGCAAATCGCCATTCCCTTGCTGATCTCCAGCATCTTTCTGTTTTACGCGGGCGTGTTGTTTGCCTACTTCGTTGTATTGCCCTTGATCTTTGGTTTCTTTACAACCGTAGGCCCTGGTGAAGTGACGGTAATGACTGACATTAACAATTATCTAAACTTTGTTTTAAAACTGTTTTTCGCCTTTGGTGTAACATTTGAAATTCCTGTTGCAACTTACCTGCTGATCAAAGCTGGCGTTACAACTGTCGCCACTTTATCGAAAAAACGCCCCTATATCTTCTTGGGGTGTTTTGTGGTCGGCATGCTGATCACGCCACCGGATATCTTCTCTCAGACTCTACTGGCTATTCCCATGTGGATGCTGTTCGAGCTTGGCCTCATTGCTGGTCGTACCGTGAAAGTCGTGGTAGATGGCCGCGAAGAAGAAAACGCGGCCTAATGTAATCCAACCTTTATGTTTAATTAATCCAGCATAAAGGTCACAGGACCATCGTTGATAAACGCGACTTTCATGTCAGCCCCAAACTGCCCTGTTTCGACTTTGTCATATTGCGCTCGCACTTTACTCACAAAATCATTAAACAGTCGCTCTCCTTCTGCAGGCACGGCAGCAGTGGAAAAGCCAGGGCGTAGGCCCTTTTTTGTTTCTGCCGCTAAGGTAAATTGCGATATCAATAAAACGCCACCACCCACCTGCTGAACGTTAAGGTTCATTTTCCCGTCTTCGTCACCAAACATACGATATTTGAGCAACTTGTCTGCCAAGCGTTGTGTGTCTGTTTCTGTGTCGCCTTTTTCGATTCCAACTAAGACCATTTGTCCATGATCGATAGAACCAATCACCTTGCCGTCTACGGTCACACTAGCGTCAATCGCTCTTTGTACTAGCACTTTCATCTCGGCTCCTTTTCCTCTATGCCTTTTTTAAGAGAGACCTTATCAAACCTTAGAAAAAACAAAAGCGCCCTAAGGCGCTTCTGTCGCTCACGAATTCATTCGCATGAATTCATTTGCTGCTGCTCTTTTAAACGACTCTGACGAGTCGCTTGTTAAAGAATCGCTTTTCTTACTTACGACCAGCGCGTTTACGCTCGTTCTCAGTAAGCAATTTCTTACGAATACGGATGCTTTCTGGTGTTACTTCCACCAACTCGTCGTCTTCGATGAACTCAAGCGCTTGCTCAAGGGTGTGCTTGATTGGCGGCGTAAGCGTCAAGGCTTCGTCTGTACCAGAGGCACGAACGTTGGTTAGCTGCTTACCTTTAACAGGGTTAACAGACAAGTCGTTATCACGTGAGTGAATACCGATAACCTGACCTTCGTAGATATCAACCGCATGGCCTAGGAACATACGACCACGGCTTTGCAAGTTAAATAACGCGTAAGCGGCTGTTTTACCGGTCAACATACTGATCAATACACCGTTTTGACGACCACGAACATCACCGTCTTTTACTGGACCGTAATGATCGAACACGCTAGTCATGATACCAGAACCAGATGTTAGCGTTAGGAACAAACCACGGAAGCCGATAAGACCACGTGAAGGCGTCATGAACTCAAGACGAACGCGACCTTTGCCGTCGGGTTCCATGTTAGTCAACTCAGCTTTACGCAAGCCAAGCTCTTCCATGATAGAACCTTGATGTTGTTCTTCAACGTCGATAACCACTAGCTCAAACGGTTCTTGTACCTTTCCGTCAACGATTTTTTGAACCACTTCTGGACGAGAAACACCCATCTCAAAGCCTTCACGACGCATAGATTCAATCAATACAGAAAGGTGAAGTTCACCACGACCGGATACGATGAATTTGTCTGGTGTTTCGCCTTGACGAACACGCAATGCCACGTTGTGAATCAATTCACGATCAAGACGATCGGCGATGTTACGAGTAGTAATGTATTTACCTTCTTTACCAGCAAACGGCGAATCGTTAACCATAAAAGTCATGCTTACTGTCGGCTCATCAACCGTCAAAGCCGGTAGTGATTCAACACAGGTTGGGTCACACAAGGTATCAGAAATACTTAGACCGTCGATACCTGTGATACAAACGATATCACCAGCCGACGCTTTGTCTGTGTCAACTCGTGCAAGGCCATGATAGCCCTTCACGTTCAAAACTTTTCCTTTACGCTCTTTACCATCGGCCGATTTAACGACCACTTGCTGGTTTGGAGACAAACTACCACGGGTAATACGACCTACACCGATAACACCTACGTAGCTATCATAATCCAATGCAGATACCTGCATTTGGAAGGTACCTTCCGGGTCAACGTTTGGCACAGGCACGCTGTCGACAATCATTTGGTAAAGTGGCGTCATGTCTTCAGCCATTTCTTCTGGATCGTTACCAGAAATACCATTGATCGCAGAAGCGTAGATGACTGGGAAGTCTAATTGGTCTTCCGATGCACCAAGGCTGTCGAACAAGTCAAACACTTGATCCATAACCCAATCAGGACGAGCGCCTGGACGGTCAATTTTGTTGATAACAACGATAGGACGAAGACCACGTTCAAACGCCTTAGAGGTTACGAAACGCGTTTGTGGCATAGGGCCATCTACAGCATCAACCAACAACAAAACAGAGTCAACCATAGACAATACGCGTTCTACTTCACCACCGAAGTCAGCGTGTCCAGGTGTGTCTACGATATTGATACGGTAATCGTTCCACATGATGGAGGTGTTTTTCGCCAAAATGGTGATGCCACGCTCCTTTTCTTGATCGTTGGAATCCATGATTCTTTCTGAACCTTGGTCTTTACGATCTAGCGTGCCAGACTGGCTTAATAACTGATCAACCAAGGTTGTTTTACCATGGTCAACGTGGGCGATGATAGCCACGTTACGTAACTTACTGATATCATTAGACATTTATAGTTCTCTGCATTTAGCGTGAGCAAAAAGATATACCGCCGCTTGATACGGGCAGATATGCTCTTCAAGCGTCTCGGATCTTGGTGCGGGGTAAAATTCGCGCAATTGTACCCTTATCTCGATGAATATCCCATTAAAGTGGCGAAAAAAGTCCACAAAAATGCGTAACAAGGGTACTAATGCGATTTAACATGAAGACAATAGCATTCTATTACGACAGAAATACGACCGCCTTCACGAAAGAGTTAAGGTAAATAGATACCAAGGTTTTGGTGGCCTTTACCTAGTAAATAAGAGGCATGAATACGACTCATGACACCTTTGCCACAGTACAACAAATGCGGCACTGCTGAATCAAGCTGAGACCAACTAGACTCTAACGCAAAAAAAGGAATGGCTTTTACGGGTCGACCACTGACCTTTAATGGCCTATTTGCCGCTTCGTCAGGGTGGCGAATATCAATAATAACCTCGTTGCCAACAGGCATGCGCACCACAGGTATGTCTCCCGTGTATTGTTTTGCCACGTCATCCATCACGTTTTGTATTGATATAATTTTTGCGTCAGCAATGGCTTGCTCTAGGACGGCAAAGTCAAAATTCGCTTCCTGCCTTTCCACTTTATGCATTTTAGCTCGAGTGGTCGGCTTGACGGAAATCACCCCACAAAACTCTGGCATACTAGCGGCAAACGGCGCCGTGCCGATTTCAACGGCTTTATCGATAATGACCTGCTTATTCGTAGTGATTAAAGGCCGCATGACCAATTCGTCCGTAACCTGATCGATGATTTTTAAATTTGTCAGTGTTTGACTGGAGACTTGAGCCACACTTTCGCCCGTGACTAAAGCTTTGGCGCCTACTTGCTCCATCACCTCTGATGCGGCGCGTAACATCATACGTTTGAGGATCACGCCCATTTCAGCATTGTCGACCTTGGTAATAATCTCGCCGACAACCGCTTCAAAGGGTACGGTGACAAATTTCACATTTAACGCCGAGCCGTACTTTTCCCAAATGAAGTTCGAAACCTGTTTCACACCGATTTCATGGGCATCACCACCCAAGTTAAAAAAACAAAAGTGTGTTTTAAGACCGCGACTCATCGTTAAAAAAGAACTGACCGTAGAATCGTAACCGCCAGACATCAACGACAAGACAGGATCTTGCGAGCCTAATGGATAACCACCTAAGCCAGCAACACGTTGCTCTATCATCCACACTCGGTTGTCGCGGATATCAATTGGCACCAAAACCTCAGGATTCTTCAAACGAACCGCCAAAGCACCGCATCGCGCCATTAAACTGCCACCGATATGGCGTTCGGCTTCTACTGATGTAAAGTCGTGATGACCAACTCGCTTAACACGAACTGCAAATACAGCACCTTTAATGGATTCGCCATACGTTACAACGGCCTGTTCAACAATGTCATCAAGACTGACTAATGGAAACTCTCTTACATACTGAAAATGCGCAATACCAGCGATATTCGCCAATGACTCAACGAACTCATCTCGTAATTCTTCTTTTTCAGAAAACACCTCTAGAAAATCCCAATTGCCGGAGACCTTAACGTCATTATCATACTTTTTTAGCACCAATCGAATATTATGTCGCAATTGCTTTACGAAGGCTTTTCTAACAGGGCTGCTTTTGATGGTGATTTCTGCAAAAAATTTAACGATGAATTTCATAGGACGAACAATGGTTACCGGAGGGAGTGAAGGAAGGCGCTCATTATAGGGAAAAGCATCAGGATAAAAAACGCTTATTTAGCACCATTACAGAGCATTTTAAACTTTTAGTGCACCACTATAGATCATTACTACTTTATTTATGCACTGTTTTTGTATTGATTAGGTATTATTTTTTTTCTGATGACATCTATCTTGTTGTATTGATTGAACTTATTTATCCGCACAACATTCTGGCACAAGTTATGCTTTATATTCGACAAATTGCGCTTTATATTGAAGCACTCTATTAACCCAAAAGTAATTACGCTTTCACTACGACTGGAGAACAACTATGTCAAACAAGACCCTTGCCTTGATTGCTGAGCATGACGCGAAGTGGGTTGACCTTCGCTTTACTGACTTTAAAGGTAAAGAACAACACGTATCTATTCCAGCAATCACGGTAGATGAAGAGTTTTTTGAAACTGGTCAGATGTTTGATGGTTCATCTATCGCTGGCTGGAAAGGCATCAACGAATCCGACATGATCATGATGCCACAAGATGACACAGCGATTATTGACCCTTTCACTGAAGAAGCAACGGTTATTGTTCGTTGTAACATCATTGAACCTTCTACTATGCAAGGTTACGACCGCGATCCACGCTCTGTTGCATTGCGCGCAGAAGAATTCCTTAAATCTACCGGCCTTGGTGACACAGCATTTTTCGGCCCTGAGCCAGAATTCTTTATTTTCGACGACGTTCGTTGGAAAACAGACATGTCAGGTTGTTCTGTAGAGATCAATTCTGAAGAAGCCGCTTGGTCTTCTAACAAGAAATTCGAAGGTGGCAACATGGGTCACCGTCCGTTCGTAAAAGGCGGTTACTTCCCAGTGCCACCAGTTGATTCTCATCACGATCTACGTGGCGCAATGTGTGGCGCAATGGAATCAATGGGCTTAGTTGTTGAAGTACATCACCACGAAGTGGCAACAGCGGGTCAAAACGAAATCGGTATCAAATTTAACACTTTGGTCAAAAAAGCCGATGAAGTTCAGATTCTTAAGTACTGTGTACACAACGTAGCACACGCATACGGCAAAACAGCGACTTTCATGCCGAAACCAATCGTTGGTGACAACGGTTCTGGTATGCACGTTCACCAGTCTTTCTGGAAAGATGGCGAAAACCAATTTGCTGGTGACCAATACGCTGGCCTTTCTGAAATGGCGCTTTACTACATCGGCGGTATCATCAAGCACGCCAAAGCATTGAACGCGTTCACTAACGCTTCAACAAACTCTTACAAGCGTCTTGTTCCTGGTTTCGAAGCACCTGTTATGTTGGCTTACTCTGCTCGTAACCGTTCCGCTTCTATCCGTATCCCATACGTTGCAAGCCCTAAAGGCAAGCGTATTGAAGCACGTTTCCCTGATCCAACGGCTAACCCATACCTAGCATTCGCGGCTATGTTGATGGCAGGTATCGACGGTATCAAAAACAAGATTCACCCTGGCGATGCAGCAGACAAAGATTTGTACGACCTTCCTGCTGAAGAAGCATTGGCTATTCCTCAGGTTGCTGGCAGCCTAGAAGAAGCGCTTAAGTGTCTAGACGAAGATCGTGCGTTCTTGACTCAAGGCGGCGTATTCTCTGATGAGATGATCGATGCTTACATCGACCTGAAAACTGGCGAAGCGCTACGTATCTCTACAACAACTCACCCACTTGAGTTTGAATTGTACTACAGCGTTTAATGCTTATTTAGTCGCTTAATACACAGAAAGCCTCGACTTAGCTCGAGGCTTTTTTTTGCTCAGTTTTTACATTTCTATTTTCGTAGCGAAATAGTTTGCACGAATAGAAGCACGAATCACACAGCGCACCTTTGTGGTGCAATTAAAAATCTTCTGTAATATAAAGACCTTAATAAACACACTGTTTCAGACCGCCCAATGTTGGTTCGTTTTTTGCAGCTGTGGCAGAAGGAAATATAAAAGCAGGAGTCAATAGAGAGGCACTGTCTGTGTATAGCTTATTAATTGATCATTTATCCACTGCGGTTGTACAAGTCAACAACCAGCTTGAAATCGAATATTTAAACCCAGCGGCAGAAATGCTGCTGGCGGTCAGTCGTCGCCGCATTTATGGCAACCACATTATGGCGGCATTCCGTGAAGACGAAAACAGCATTCACGCCTTACAATCGGCGGTTGAATCTGGTTACCCTTTTACTAAACGAGAAGCGGAAATCGAGTGCAACAGTGGCAAAAAATTATTTTGCGATTACACAGTCACTCCCATAATGGGCACATCAAACGATACAGAAAGCCTCATTATTGAGCTCTATCCAAGAGACAGAATGAAGCGCATTTCACAAGAAGACGAGATCATCGCTAACCACGAAAGCAGCAAAGAGCTAGTACGCGGTCTTGCCCATGAAATCAAAAATCCGCTTGGCGGCATTCGCGGTGCGGCGCAATTGATTAGTCGCGCCTTTACAGATGAAGCCCTGAACGACTACACCCAAGTTATTATCGAAGAATCTGACCGCTTGCGGGACTTGGTCGATCGTTTATTAGGCCCAAGACAATTGCCTAAAAATACCTCCCTAAACATACACAAGGTCATTGAACGTGTACGTCAGTT
This sequence comes from Marinomonas vulgaris, assembly GCF_018145875.1. Lineage (GTDB taxonomy): Bacteria > Pseudomonadota > Gammaproteobacteria > Pseudomonadales > Marinomonadaceae > Marinomonas > Marinomonas vulgaris. The sequence goes on from NZ_JAGSSV010000001.1 coordinate 413,150, forward strand.
AATTTCAGTGGAAACGGACAATCAAATAGAACTTATTCGAGATTATGACCCTAGTATTCCAGATCTCATCGGTGACGAATCACAACTTATTCAAGCGCTGCTCAATATCACACGAAATGCTATGCAAGCCTTAATGGAAGACGAAAGTAACGAACATAAAAGCATTCGCATGGTAACTCGCGCATTACGCCAATTCACCATTGGCTCCAAGCGTCACCGCCTCGTGTGTAAGATCAGCATCATAGATAATGGCCCTGGCATTCCAGACGCCATTTTAAAAACTTTGTTTTATCCCATGGTTAGCGGCCGAGCCGATGGAACTGGCCTAGGTCTGTCCATTGCGCAATCTATTATTCATCAACATCACGGCATTGTTGAATGTAACAGCTATCCGAAAAAAACCGAATTTAACTTACTGATTCCCATTGAGACGTCAGTCCAAGATTAGGAGAAACGCACATGACACCCGAAGAAACCGTATGGATTGTTGACGATGACCGCTCTATTCGCTGGGTACTCGAAAAAACATTGGAACAAGAAGGCATTCTTTGTCGCTTGTTTGATTCAGCTGAAAACCTCGTGAACATCATTGATAAAGAGCAGCCCAGCGCCATTATCAGCGACATACGCATGCCAGGTATGGACGGGTTAGAGCTGCTCGATAAACTACAAAAAGATCACCCATATTTACCTGTTATCATCATGACAGCTCATTCCGATCTTGAAAGCGCTGTTGCTTCTTATCAAGGTGGGGCGTTTGAATACCTACCAAAACCCTTTGATGTTGAAGAAGCGGTGAGCTTGGTTAAGCGTGCCATGCTGCACCATCGTAATGCACGTCCGAGCACAGCCAGCATGGATGCCGCTGTTGAAGAGGACAACCAAGTCGATAAAGAAATCATTGGTGAAGCACCTGCCATGCAAGAAGTGTTTCGGGCTATCGGACGCTTGGCAAACTCCAACATAACAGTACTTATTAACGGCGAGTCGGGCACGGGTAAAGAGCTGGTCGCCCAAGCCTTGCACACTCACAGTCCACGAGCGTCCAATCCTTTTATCGCGCTAAATATGGCGGCGATTCCCCGTGATTTGATCGAATCGGAATTATTTGGCCACGAAAAGGGCGCCTTTACCGGTGCCAACACCCAACGTCGAGGCCGGTTTGAACAAGCCAACGGCGGCACCCTGTTTTTAGATGAAATCGGCGACATGCCTGCGGAAACACAAACCCGCTTACTACGTGTGCTGGCCGATGGTGAGTTCTATCGTGTTGGCGGCCACACCCCAGTGAAAGTCGACGTACGTATCATTGCAGCCACCCATCAAAATTTAGAAACATTGGTGCAAAAAGGCTCTTTCCGCGAAGATTTATTTCATCGTTTAAATGTTATCCGTATTCACTTGCCAAAGCTGGCGGAACGTCGCGAAGATATTCCAAAACTGGCACGTCACTTTTTGAACCGCGCCGCAGAAGAATTGGCGGTAGAGCCAAAGCAACTTACCAAAGAAACCGAGCAATACCTCACTCAACTGGAGTGGCCAGGGAACGTTCGTCAGTTGGAAAACACCTGTCGCTGGTTGATCGTCATGGCGTCGGGCCGTGAGGTACTGGTTGAAGATTTACCACCTGAACTGCTGGCGTCTGTGCCCCATGAGCAGCCCTTCTCATCCTGGGAGGAAGCACTGAAAAACTGGGTAGATAGCACCTTAGCAACTGGCCAGAAAGGCATCCTTGATCAAGCTGTTCCCAAGTTCGAGCGTATCATGATAGAAACTGCCTTAGCACACACAGGTGGCCGTCGTCGTGACGCCTCTTTGTTGCTTGGCTGGGGGCGCAATACCTTAACTCGTAAAATCAAAGAACTTAATATCGACCACGCCGAACAAGATGAGGATTAGCATTTTTCCGTGTGCCCAATAAGCGAGATCAGCATTATGTAAGGCTTATCTCGTTGGGCGGAACTTTATCAGGTCGCAGGCTTGATTTTGTGTGTACAATCCCCTACTAATTAGAGAGAAACCACTCTTTCATCCATAATGGGGATTTTGCTATGTATCCAACACTTGAGTCCATGGGCGTTACCAGCACAAAGGACATTGAGAAATTTACCTTACGCTACGAAGGCGGCCACGATGTTTTAAAAATATATTACCGCCGTGAAAAAGGGTCTTTGCTGCCAAAAAGTAAGAAATTTAAGTTTGGTCGTTCTAGCAAAACTGTATTGGCTGATGGTGGTCAACAAACCTACCGTCAAGTTCAAGAGCCTTCTCTTATTGTGCTACGCGCTATGGAAGAGCTAGAACAAATCGTTGGCAAACAACACGACATTCAAGTCAGTAAAGAAGACCTAGTCAAAGAACTTGAGCATCTTGAAAAAGTCATGACCAGTAAAATCAGCGAAATCAAAGAAAAAATCAACGCTATGTCATAAGCACATTAGCGTTCTGTTCTAAAATAGCTCCCCTCTGTCATGGTCTTTGTCTCATAGATATATGCCCTGTCGACAGCGGGAGTCCATTTTCTGGCCCCATTGCAAAAATCCCGCTACAATTCCTACGTTTTTTCTTACTGAGTCTTCTCTACTATGCGTCTAATCACGTCTGTAACACAATTAGCCGATATCCTGCGAAAAGGGGGCGTTGCTGCCTACCCAACCGAGGCGGTGTGGGGGCTAGGATGCGACCCTGACAACCATGCCGCGGTAACGCGAATTCTCACCATTAAAGATCGCCCCGAATCAAAAGGTTTGATACTGGTCGCAGGTAATGAACAAGACCTTATGCCGTGGCGGGAAACATTAGACGAGGTAACGGCACAGCGGCTCATAAGCATCAGACAAACACCCACGTCTTGGGTTGTGCCAGATACTGCCATAGCACCAAGTTGGGTACGAGGTGAGCATGACAGCGTGGCAATTCGGCTGTCTCAACATGAGCCTGTTCAGCAGTTGTGCGCAGCATTTGGAGGCGTACTTGTGTCCACATCAGCCAATCCAGCCGGGCTTCCTCCTGCTACGAGTGCTGAACAAGTAGATGCTTATTTTGGTGACAAAATAGACGCCATTTTTTCCGCACCATTAGGTGGGGCTTCGCAACCGTCTCAAGTCAGAGACATTTTAACTGGCACGCTTTTTAGAGCTTAAAAAGCGCCTTTCGTTGTAGATGACCGACATTTGTTGTGCAAAACCGCTTTTTTATCCACAGAAAGTAAAAAAGCGATGGCTCTTTTATTGTGTAAAAAGAGCCATCGCTTTTTGTTTGTCATCAATGAAACGGCTTACATCAATGTCCGCCTAAATACGCCTCACGTACTTCTGGGTTCACCAAGAGTTCCTCGCCAGTGCCTGTCATACGGATTTCGCCATTGACCATAACATAGCCACGGTTCGCCAGTTTCAGCGCGTGGTTTGCATTCTGCTCAACGAGGAAAATCGTCATACCGGTGCTAGCAACGTCTTTTAGAATCTGGAAGATTTGCTTCACGATAATAGGCGCTAACCCTAAGCTGGGCTCATCTAATAACAGCAATTTAGGGCGACTCATCAAAGCTCTCGCAATGGCCAACATTTGCTGTTCGCCACCCGACATGGTCGACGCCCGCTGGTTACGACGCTCTAAAAGTCGTGGGAAAAGCTCAAACATACGCTGCATGTCTTCTTCAGCGTGATCCATACCAATAGGAATAGTCCCCATCAGTAAATTTTCTTCTACCGACATGCCTGGAAAAATACGTCGGCCTTCTGGCGATTGTGCCAAACCGTGGGACGCCACATAGTGAGCCGATTTTTGCGAAATATCTTCGCCACGATAAATAATCTCACCAGAGGAAATGCGTGGCTGACCAAAAATAGACATCAACAAGGTCGATTTACCCGCCCCATTCGCGCCAATCAAGGTGACGATTTCCCCTTCATTGACGGTCAATGAGACTTTTTTTAGGGCTTGAATCGGCCCATAGTGCACATCTACCTCTTTAAACTCCATTAAGACTGTCATAGCGTTACCTCCTCGTCATCTTCTTCGGCACCGAGGTACGCAGCAATTACTTTGGGGTTATTTTTAATATCATCAGGGCCACCTTTAGCGATCACTTCACCATGATCAAGCACCACAATGTAATCTGAAATGTCCATGACCATTCCCATGTCGTGCTCGATTAACAATACAGTGGTGTTGTGCTCGTCGCGCAACACACGAATCATTTTGGTGAGCGCTTCGGTTTCAGAAGGGTTTAACCCCGCTGCTGGCTCATCCAGACACACGATTTCAGGGTTAGTACACATGGCACGGGCAATTTCTAAACGACGTTGCTGACCATAAGATAACTCACCAGCTAAACGGTTGGCAGAATCAACTAAATCCACCACACCCAACCAATAAAACACTCGTTCTAACGCTTCTTCTTCCGCTTTTTGATAGGCCTTGGTATTTAAAATACCCGCGATTAAACTGCGATTCACTCGCATATGTTGGGCAACTAAAAGGTTCTCAACCACGGACATTTCTTTGAACAAACGAATGTTTTGGAATGTCCGAGCTAAACCCGCACGGTTAACCAAGTGCGACCCACCAAACATCTTGTATTTTAAACGACGCACAAAGGCGACCGGAGAAAAGAAATCCGCTGGCTGGAAAGGTTCACCTAACACCTTGATCACACTGGTTTCTTTACCGCCTGCCGACAAAGTAATCTTGCCGCCTGTCGCTTTATAAAATCCGGTTAAGCAGTTAAATACCGTGGTTTTACCCGCCCCGTTCGGGCCAATCAAAGCCGATACCGAACCGCGCTGGATATCAAAATTTACGTCATTTAGTGCTTTAATCCCACCGAAGTGCATCACCAAGTTTTCGACTTTTAATACATGTTCTTGGCTCATTTCACAGCCCCTTTTCTTGGTGCAAACCCGGTTCGTGTCACACGAACAATACCTCTAGGTTTCCAAATCATCATGACAACCATCAAAATACCAAACATCAACACACGGTATTCGGCAAATTCCCTGAGCATTTCAGGCAATACGGTCAAGAAGAAGGCCGCAATCACCACCCCTAACGTGGAGCCCATGCCACCCAATACAACAATCGCAAGAATCAATGCCGACTCGAAGAAGGTGAAAGAAGAAGGGTTGATAAAACCTTGATAAGTAGCAAAGAACACACCCGCCAAACCACCGGTAGATGCGCCGAGCATAAAGGCAGACAGTTTCACCAAAACGTGGTTCAACCCTAAAGAACGACAGGCAATTTCATCTTCTCGCAACGCTTCCCACGCACGACCAATGGGCATTTTTACCAAACGGTGTTTGATAAAAAGCACCGCCCACACCACAGCAAATAGCACTATGTAGATAAACATGTACTTATAAGCTGAATCGTAAGGCAAATTAAAAAACTCATGGAAAGTTTCACCATCTCGGGATCGTCGCTTGAACTCAAGACCAAATAACGTCGGAAGAGGTGCAGAAATACCATTAGGGCCATGAGTAAAAGAAGCCCAGTTGGTTAATACCAAGCGGATGATTTCACCAAAGCCTAAGGTCACAATGGCCAGATAATCCCCGTGCATACGCAGTACAGGGAAGCCCAAAATAGCACCAGCAACCGCCGCTAAAATCGCTGCGATAGGCAACATAGACCAAAAACCAAGGCCGAGGTTTTCATACCCCAACGCCAAACCATAAGCACCGATGGCATAAAAGCCCACAAAGCCCAGATCCAATAGACCAGCCAACCCCACAACAATGTTCAGACCAAGGCCAAGCAATACGTAAATAAGTCCTAAAATCACCACGGTTAAGACATATTTAGATGCCACAAAAGGGATCAACAATCCAACCGCAATCACCAGAGGAATGATCCATACCATTTTCGATTTGTGGTTAGGGGCCAGAACCGTTGCCCCTTCGTTGTTATTGGCGTAACGAAACGCCATGGCCACGCCTTTCTCTGTTTGAAAAAAGCTTGATACGGCAAAGCGTCCCACGGCAACAATCGCTACAATCCATGCAACACGGTCAAATTCAAAATCAAATTTGTAGCCGTCTAATAGAACACCCACGATGGGACCAAAGAGAATCAGCGCCAAAAAACCCGCAATAAGCGCATCTATGCTGCTTTTTTTGAAATTAATTCCAACTGCTTGGCTCATTTATACTTTCTCCACTTCAGGTTTGCCGAGAAGACCACTAGGACGAATGATCAAAATGAGAACCAATAAAGAGAATGAAAAGACATCTTTATAATCCGAACTGATCAACCCAGCGAATAAGGCTTCGGACAAACCAAGAATCAATCCACCTAGCATGGCGCCAGGTAAGGAACCAATACCGCCTAATACCGCAGCGGTAAAGGCTTTGATACCAATAATGAAGCCAACGTAGAAATCAAACGCGCCATAATCCAGTGTGATCAACACACCAGCTAAGGCGGCCATCATGGCACCGATCACAAACACGGTAGAAATTACTTTATCCGTGTCTATGCCCAAAATAGAGGCCATTTTTCTATCTTGTTGTGTCGCACGACACATTCGACCTAATTTTGTTTTCTGAATAACATAGGTCAGCACGCCCATACCCAGTAACGAAATCAGCAAAATAAGCAGTTTCATATAGGTAATTTGAACAAAACCATCCCCTACAGAAAAACGAATGGCACCAGTAAGCAGTGTAGGCACACCTTGTTGGTTTGCCCCCTGACTGAGTTGCACATAGTTTTGTAAGATAAGCGACATACCAATCGCAGAAATCAATACAGAAAGACGACTGGAGTTACGCAGTGGACGGTACGCCACACGCTCAATAACCCAACCATATGCTCCTGTTACGGCAACGGTTAAAAAGAGTGTGCCGATGATGATAATAGGGAAAGACTCAATCCCAAAGAACGTTAATAGCGCAATTGCAATCGCTGTAATGTAGGCGGATACCATGTAAACATCGCCATGGGCAAAGTTAATCATGCCAATAATGCCGTATACCATGGTATAGCCGATCGCAATGAGTCCATAAACAGAACCAAGGGTTAGACCGTTTACCAACTGCTGGAGAACGATATCCATTGAAGACCTCGTGGGAATTTTTTTAGTTTTAATAGAGAGGACTCGCTTACCGGCATCAGAAAAAGCCGATAAGCGAGTGAGTTAAACTAAACGAATATTAGTTTACTTGGTTGTATTTACCCTGTGCGTTCCATTGGTACATAACGTAATCGGAAACGGTTAAATCGCCTTTTTCATCAAAGTCTTTTTTGCCCATCACCGTATTAATGGAGTTCGATTGCAACCATTCAGCCCCTTTAATCGGGTCTAAATCGTTGTTACCCAAAGCAGCGGCGACAATTTGCATCGCCGTGTAAGAATACAAGGTGTAGCCTTCTGGCTCGTAACCGGCAGCACGGAATTCACCGATGACTTTTTTACCAGATGGGTAAGACGATGGTGGCGCACCAAAGGTCATCAAAACGCCGTCTACGTATTCTGGAGACCCGGCAACAGAGACAAACTCATCGGATACAATGCCATCACCAGAGATGAAGATGGCTTTTGAACCTTGCTCACGTAGCTGACGAACCAATGGGCCGGCTTCGGAGTGAAGACCACCGAAATAAACCACATCGGCATCAACAGAGCGGATTTTGGTAATCAATGCGTTGAAATCTTTTTCGCCGCGAGTCAAACCTTCGTACATCACTTCTTGTATGCCGTAGGCGTTAAGTGTTGCTTTTGTCGCATCGGCAAGACCTTTACCGTAAGTGTCTTTATCGTGAATAACCGCGACGCGTTTCGCGCCAAGCTGATCCACGATATAGCTTGCTGCCACATCACCTTGTTGGTCATCACGACCACAAACACGGAAAACGTTTGGTAGACCTTGATCGGTCAAGGTTGGGTTAGTCGAAGCAGGGGTCACCATGAGTACACCGCCTTCCTCGTAAATGCGTGAGGCAGGGATTGAAGAAGATGAACAGAAGTGACCGACAACAGCCAAGGCACCATCAGAGTCAACCAAACGGTTCGCGATGGAAACCGCTTGTTTTGGTTCACAGGCATCATCGGCTTTAACAAGCTTGATCATTTCGCCGTTAATACCGCCTGCAGCATTAAGATCGGCTGCGGCTTTTTCAGCCCCTTTCCACATTTGCTCACCAAATGCCGCATAAGCACCTGTGTGTGGACCTGCCACGCCAATAACCACATCTGCCTGAGCCAGCGTTGCTGCTCCAGCAACCGCAAGAGAAATTAATGTTTTTCTGATAACCGCATTTGACATAAGAAAAGCCTCTACTCGTTTTGTGTTTTATCGTTATTATTCAAAAGCAAGAAGCGTTCCAACAATTAAGCCTCAATAATTAGGATGCTTTGTGGAACTTATACAGTGATTTTTCAAGAAATGTGCACCGCAATAATGCTACACACTAGTCTCAGACCAACTGTTGGTCAATAGCAGTGCACAAAAATCGTTCAAAATAAATGATACAACATCTTAGACAAGTGCATTAATCAGCATAAAACACCTGAAAAATAAAAAATCAAAGCATCATTCACTATAAAAGAAGCTGTGTATCATTGTGAGGCAATGGGAAGGAGTTGGCCTGGGTAAGATGGCTATAAATTCTACTGGGGATCAATACTTTGACTTGAAGAAACTAATACATCCGACAGCGGTACCAAGCGCACACCCTCTTGACGAAGCTGCTTAAGACGTTTTTTGAGGTAAGCCGTCGTTTCTGGATACGGGTGGCCAATCGCCAACGCACTACCATGACGCCTTGCCAAGGTGATTAATCGGGAAAATTGACGATCTATGGCTTTTTCGGTGCGAATATTATCTAAAAACACATCTCGGCTGACCGTTTTTAAACCATAATCTTCAGCGGTTTGTTTCGCGACACTCTTGGGGTTGGTCAAGCTGTCGATAAAAAACAGCGAACGCCCTTTCAGGGTTTCCATTACCCATGCCATGGAATCGGCTTTTGCGGTCAGCAAACTGCCCATGTGATTGTTCACCCCTTGAATGCCGGGTAAACCGTCTAAATCTTTGCTTAGGGTTGCTTTTAGCTCTTGCTCCGTCATGCTGGCATACAAGCCGCCGGGGCCTAATTTCAAGTTCCGTAGATTTTCCATGGGGGCGTGAAGTAGGGTAATTCGCTGTTGCTGTTGTGCCCCTACAGCGGTTTTTTGAGCGTAAGGTGTACTGGGCAAAATGGCCAACGCCACTTCGGTGGGCAAAGCCAGAGACGCCGTCATACCTTGTCGGTTATAGCCTAAATCATCGATTAAAATCGCAATACGTGCTTGAGGAGGGAGAACGTCCATAGGGTCGGCCATACATTCAAGATCCGCCATAAACGGCTCTCTTATAACAGGCTCTTTCTCAGCGATTTTTCTCGTGGCTAAATTTGAAAAAGGCACCACAATTGGCCCAAGGTGCTCTGGTAACACCACTTCATCAGCACTTTGGTGGACATTAGGAAGCTTGGTCAACTCATCGATAAACGCACTGTGATTCTGCTCGGCTTCTTGGCCTTTGGCTGAAAGTTCAACAACACTTTGTTCAGTGCCATTAAAAAAAGGCTCAACCGCTTGCACCCACCCTGACGAAAAAAGCGTTGCTGCAGCGAACAAAAATAGTGTGTTTAAATTAACCAAGTGCCTTGTTACCTAACAGACCGTTTTAAAAAACATGAGATTATTTTTGCACCAGTTTGGGCAAAGTTTTCAAAATCGTCACAGCTTGAAAGAGTTGGAAATCGGTTTTGGCCAACTCACCAATGTCTGACACCACATCCGCACTGGTGCGTTCTTCGCCACCTGTGCCGTTGCCCAAGTGCCCTTTTAACTCGGCTTCTTTGACAAAAAACTGGCCTTTGGTAAACGTTAGTGTCGCTTGTGGCACAACCAAATCGGGTGTTACCCCTTGTGCTTGTATCGAGCGGCCATTGGGCGTGTAGTATAAAGCGGTTGTGAGTTTCACCGCATCCCCATTAGACAAAGGAACCACAGTTTGTACAGAACCTTTACCAAAGGTTTCTGCCCCTAAGATCACCGCTCGTTGATGGTCTTGCAAGGCACCGGCCACAATTTCCGACGCCGACGCCGACCCTTCGTTCACCAACACCACCACAGGCACATTGGCTAATCGTGTGTTTTTCTTAGTCGCGGTAAATTGGCTTTTTGAAATTTCATGGCGTCCATTGGTGTATACGATCATGCCTTTGTCGATAAAAGCATCCACCACGCCGACCGCACTTTGCAGGACGCCACCTGGGTTGTTTCTTAAATCCAGCACAACACCTTTGATTTCGCCTTCTGTCTCACGCTGCTCAATGGCTTCATAAAATTCGACATCGCTGTCACTTTGGAACTGACTGATACGAAAATACGCAATGCTGCTTTCCAACCACTTAGAGGTCACGCTTTCGTCTTCAACGAGACTGCGAGTTAATTCATAGCGCTTTACTTCACCGTCGCGTTCTATGTCTAAGGTCACGGTTGACCCCACATCACCACGCATTAAAGTCACAATGTCTTGCATTCCAAGGTCAGTCACCAAGGTATTGTTGATCTTCACAATCACATCGCCCGGTAAAATACCGGCCTGTGCGGCGGCTGAACCGTCGATCGGCGTCACTATGGTCAAACGCTTATCTTTTACTTCCACCTCCACGCCGATGCCTGCGTAGTTGCCGGACGTCAGCTCGTTGAATTCCACCAGTTCACTCTTGGTAAAGTATTCTGAATGAGGGTCTAAGCCAGACACCATGCCTTTTAGCGCTTTGTTGAGGATGTCTTCATCCGACATCACTTCCACGTAGCCTTCACGAATGGTTTCGAAGGTTTCGACAAAGGATTGAATCTCAGCGGTTGGCAATGGTGTGTGTGTCGAACGCTCTGCGCTGGATGCAGAATCCGCAAACGCTGGCACTACACAAAACGCCATGCACAAAAACGCGGCCTTTTTACGTAGATTAGTAACCCTGTTTGTTTGTCTCACTGTTTCACGGCCCATTTGTCAAAAATTATGTGTAAGCTAGCCTGCATTTACCCAAGCAATTGGGTTAAGCGGCGTACCATTATGGCGAATAGCAAAAAACAGTGCCGGATCAGATCGTCCACCGGTACTGCCCGCCATGGCCAGAGTATCATTCGCCCCGACCCATTCACCCACTTCTTTGAGTAGGCTTTGGTTGTAACCATATAGTGACATATAACCGTCACCATGATCCAAAATAAGCAAAAAGCCAAACCCTCGCATCCAGTCAGAAAAAACCACTCGACCGGAAAAAATAGCATGAACAGCTTCGCCTTCTTGCGCTTTTAGCGCTACCCCACCCAAGTTAATACTGCCATTGGATGACAATTCTGATAAAGATTTAAGCGGTCGCACCAATTTACCCCGCTGAGATGAAAAAGGCACATCTTGATCGGGAATTTCGATGTCGGCCAAGGCTTCTTCTAATTGCTTCAACATAGCTTGCATGTTTTTCTGATCTTGGAGCAATTGTTTAGAACGTGTATCCCCTTTGGCGAGGTCTTGATTAAGCTTAGCTAATAATTGACGACGATCGGTTTGTTGACTCACCAAGCGGCTGCGTTCTTCTTTCAGCTTAACTTCTTCTTGAACTTGTTGCGCTCTGTGGCTGCGGATGCTTTTTTCCACTAGGTTTAAATCACTGACCTCAATGATAAAACCATTAATTAATGACTGGCGAGCATTAGAAAAATAACGGTTGTATTGCACAAGACGCTCGGCGTCTTCGGTGTTGTCGCCGTTTAATAAAAACTTAATGCTTTCTTCGTCGCCAGAACGATAAACCGCCCTGAGTTGGGCGGCTATTTGTTCATTTTGTTGTTGAATGCTCAACTGCAAGGAGCGTTGCTGGAGTCTTAATTCCCCCAGCTGCTTTTCGCCTTTTTTTAAGCTTTCTTGAATCGACTGGATGCTTTTCAGCAATGTCTGAATGTCTTTCTCTTTTGCTTCAAGTTGCTTCTCGACCCCGGAACGCTCGGATTTAAGATCTTTCAGCCAAACATTGAGCTTCTTGAGGTCCTCTTGCAACGCCTGAATCTGCTGTTTGGCTTCTTCCGGTGTTTGCGGCTCCCCCGCTGCCCAGCTAACGCTGGACAACAAAAGAAAGCTTACTATAAGACAGCGCGACCATAACATCATGCTCGTCTCATCCTCGTGTTAGCAAACTCACACCAGTCATTTCAACTGGTTTTTCAAGCCCCATCATGTCCAACAAGGTCGGCGCCAAATCACACAAGGCCCCTTCTTTGATGCCTAGCCCTGCTGTAGGCGACACCAATACGAGCGGCACAGGGCCAATAGTATGAGAGGTCAATGGTTGCGCGCCATCATCGCTGAGCATTTGTTCTACATTACCGTGATCGGCGGTAATTAGACACTGACCACCATTCACCTTTAACGCCTCAATAATACGACCCAAGCAAGCGTCTACGGCTTCAACTGCCTTCACAGCGGCCTCAAAAATACCACTGTGCCCCACCATGTCGCCATTGGCGAAGTTACAAATAATGGTGTCGTATTTGCCCGCTTCGATGACTTCCACCAGCTTATCAGTCACTTCTGGCGCACTCATCTCAGGCTGCAAATCGTAAGTCGCGACATTAGGAGAAGGAATCAACTCACGCTCTTCTCCTTCAAACAACGCCTCTTCGCCGCCATTGAAAAAGAAAGTCACGTGTGCGTATTTTTCTGTTTCTGCAATACGCAATTGCTTTTTGCCCTGCTTCGCCAGCACTTCACCCAAGGTGTTGCTCAACGCCACGGGAGGAAACGCTACGTCGGCTTTAATATCAGAGGCAAATTCTGTGAAGGTCACAAACGCCGCCAACGCAGGTGTAGCTGCTCGCTCAAAGCCATCAAAATCAGGATCCGTGAACGCACGAGTAAGCTGACGCGCGCGGTCTGGACGGAAGTTTGCAAACACAATCGCGTCGCCATCTTCCACAGGCGCCGCATCACCAATAATGGTCGCTTGTACAAATTCGTCATTTTCGTCGCGATCATAAGCGGCCTGGAGCGCGGCTTCGGCGGTACTCGCTTGGAACATGCCTTTCGCCGACACGATAGCATCGTAAGCGGTTTGTACTCGGTCCCAACGATTGTCTCGATCCATCGCAAAGTAACGACCAGTCAAGGTAGCAATTTTACCCACACCCAGCTCAGCCAATTTGGCTTCCAGCTCAACAATAGGCGTATGCGCCGAGCGAGGTGGCGTGTCGCGTCCGTCGGTAAAGCCATGAACATACACGGCTTTGGCGCCGCGTTTTACCGCGAGTTCACACATGGCCATGATTTGTTCGTGGTGACTATGAACGCCGCCCGCCGACAACAAGCCTAAAATATGCACGGCCTTGCCAGCAACAACGGCTTTATCAACCGCGTTAACCAAGGCGGAATTCTCAAAAAAACTGCCATCGTCAATGGCTTTGCCAATGCGGGTGAAATTTTGATACACCACACGGCCTGCGCCTAAATTCATATGACCCACTTCAGAGTTGCCCATTTGGCCTTCTGGTAGACCAACAGCCAAACCTGAGGTTTTGATTAACGCATGAGGCTTATTCGCCCACAAGGCATCCCAATTTGGTGTATTGGCCGCGGCGATCGCATTGGATTTAGACGTCTCGCTGTATCCCCATCCATCAAGAATAAAAAGGGCTGTGGTCTTTTTGCTCATTGTTTTGTGTCCCATTAATTGATCGTGAATGAGCCTGATACTACCACAGGCCCATGATTTTGTTAGCGGTTCATCAGGCTATCAGAAGTATTAATTTGTTTTATAGGAAGGCGTAAGGTCACTGCTCTTTCCTAATAACCAATCACGAAATATCACCACCTGTTCCAAGTCGGCTTTATCGACGGGGTAAGACAACAGGTACTCATGAGGGGTTTCGACCGGCTCACCAAAAGGCGCCACCAGCTCACCCGTTTGCAGGGTTTTCTCCGCCAGCATGGTTGGCATAATGGCAATGCCCATGCTGTTTTTGGCGGCTTCTAACAACATATGGAAGTGCGCAAATGATGCTCCGGCGAAAGAGCCACTTTCTAGTCCTTGCGCCACCATCCAATCTGGCCAAGCATTAATACGCGACGATAAATGCAAAAAAGGAAACAGCGTCACGTCTTGTACACTCCACGAGAGTGGTTGCACCTGATCTGGGTACTCAACAGCGGCTATGCGCTCTAACAGCGCCGGCGAACATACGGCAAGTACTTTTTCACGCATCAACTGATGAGACATAGCCCGTGGCCAATGATCGCCCCCATAATGCAAAATAATGTCGATGCTTTCAGGGTCGATCTTTGCGGCGTCGTCGAGGGAGCGCACCTTAATCTGAAACTGAGGATGTTCTAATTGAAATTGCGCCAATCTTGGCATTAACCAGTAAGACGCTAATGTTGGCAGCGCGGAAATCGTTAAGGTGGTTTTCTCGTCTTCCCGATGCAGCATTTTTAGACACGCATTTTCCATGCCATCTAATAAGGGCACCACTTCTTTGTAATACGCCGCCCCAGTGCCGGTCAGTACCAAGCGCTTATTTAGACGAATGAATAAATCCCGCGATAAAAACTCTTCGAGGTTACGAATTTGTCGGCTTACCGCACTTTGAGTCAGGTGCAGCTCCTCCGCCGCTTTAGTAAAACTAAGATGTCGAACCGAGGCTTCAAAGCATTTTAATGCAGTAGACGATGGGATATAACGGCGCATGAAAGCGTTACTCATTCACAAATCAGAAGAGACTTAACTGTATCCTATCTCACCCTTAATTCCCAACCGATAACCTAAAAACGCACCAGCAGAAGGCGTTATTACAGATCTATTCAAACCGCTACTGGTTAGTTTTTATTCGGGACGCTCACAACAATAAAACCACTCAATGCTTTAAGCGTTTTAGAAACCCTATTTACTCCTCAAAGATTAACCTTTTAGTCAGTTTTTATGCGCTAGAATGGCCTCACACTTTCACGGGAGTACACACCATGACCTACCGCAGTATCAAACTCATTGCGCGTCCAAAAAAAGAAATTACAGCAGACATTTTTAGCATCACATCTCAAGACATCCCAGAGCCAAAAGACGGCGAATTTTTGATCAAAATGACCCACCTTTCCTTAGATCCTGCCATGCGTGGTTGGGTAAGTGCAGACACAGAAAGCTACATTCCTCCAGTGGAATTAGGGGACGTTATGCGTGCCAGTGGCATTGGTGAAGTGGTTGAATCGAATAACGCACAATTTCCCGTTGGTACTCGCGTGATGGGGTTATTAGGGCTGACAGAATACGCCCTGAGCAACGGCCAAGGCGTGAACCCTATTCCAAAAAACATTCCAGCCGAAGCGGTGTTGTCGGTGATTGCTCTGCCCGGTATTACCTCGTACCACGGCGTATTTGACGTTTTAAAACTCAGCGCAGACGATGCAGGCAAAACCATCGCCATAACCGCTGGTGCGGGATCTGTGGGTTCTTTAGTCGGTCAAATGGCGAAAAACCTAGGATTAACCGTTGTTGGTGTCGCGGGTTCTAAAGACAAATGCCAATGGCTGACCGATGAACTTGGCTTTGATCATGCCATTAATTACAAAGACACGAATTTCGTCGAGCAACTGGCTAACGCGGTTCCTAATGGCATCGATTTCTTCTTTGAAAATACCGGCGGTGTGGCACAAGCACCTATTTTTGAACGCATGAACGCCCACGGCCGCATTGCCGTCTGTGGGCTTATTTCTGAATACGATAAAGAAACGCCAGACCCTGGCCCAAGCTGGTTAAATATCATCAAAAAACGCTTATCGATTCAAGGCTTCACCATGCCAGACCACTTTCACCGCATTCCAGAATACGGCCAAGCGCTGGGCAGCATGCTAGCCAAAGGAGAGTTAAAATACCGCTCGCACACCATTGAAGGTATCGAAAGCGCAACAACAGGCATCAATTTGTTGTTTGAAGGGAAAAACCAAGGCAAATTAATCGTTAAATTATAAGCGATAAAAAAAGCCCCTCGGTGATTGGTCTAGCCAAACATTGAGGGGCATTTCATCTCGATCAGATTACTAGTCTAGGGCGTGAAAGCGCTGCCCAAGATGATAAGTGTGGGCACCTATCTCATAAAACTGTCGTTTTAACTCGCGCATTGGAATATTGCGTAATAACGTGGTCGGCACCGACAAAGATTCCCGTCGATCGGTGAACCATTCGGCTAACTCTTTGCCCATAATCGTCCCAGGTCCAATACCACGGCCGCTGTAGCCTGCTACGCTGTACAAGCCACGCTGTAATTGCTGACAATGAGGCAAGTGATCTTCGCTGTAGGCAATTTGCCCAGTCCAGCAATAATCCCATTCAATCTTGCTCAAAATAGGGTACATCTCGGTGACGCGTTGAGACGCCCAATGTGACAACACATTACCCTCGCCGCCCATGCCGCCAAATACCAAACGTCCTTGACGATCAAGACGGAACGAACTCATCACAGTGCAGGTATCCCACACGCCTTCTTTATTTGGCATCACGGCGGCCAATTGCGCATCGGTCAGAGGCTTGCTCGCCAGCTGGCTATAATAGATAGGCACAAACTTGCGTGCCTGTTCTTTAACACCGTGCTCGCTGTACGCATTGGTTGCCAAAATGACTTTTTCGGCACGAATTTCGCCTTCTGCTGTGCTAATCAACCAGCCATCTTCTTGCGGTTTAATACTGGTAACCGGAGAAAAATCATACAATTTCGCCCCCTCTTTTATCGCTGCATGGGCCAAACCTCGGGCATAGGCCAAAGGTTGAATGGTGCCAGCACGAGGATCAAACAACGCCGAATTAAATTTGGTCGAGCCAATACGCGCCTGCGCCTCAGCGGCATCGAGTAATTGCACCGGCGCACCACGACGAGCCATTTGCTCATATCGACGCTGCAATTGAGCAATGCCGGTTTTGCCCACACCCGCATGCAAGGTGCCGTTACGCACAGGTTCACATTGAATATCGTATTCCGCAATTAAGCCGAATACATAATCTGGCGCCACGGCCAAGGCATCGTAGAGCACTTTTCCCGCTTCGGGGCCAATCGTTTTATCCAGTTGATCTGGTTCCAGCCAAAGACCCGCGTTTGCTAACCCTACGTTACGACCCGATCCCCCAAAGCCAATTTCTTGCGCTTCGATCACCGCCACAGATACACCAAACTTGGCCAAATGCAAGGCCGCAGACAACCCAGTAAAACCGCCACCAACAATCGCGACTTTAACGTCATGAGTGTCTTTTAATGGGGACAACTCAGGGCCTGCAGGCGCACTGGCGCGCCACAATGAATCACATACACGTTCAGCCATATCAACGACCTCCAAAGCGCGTTTTCACGCCCTTCAAAAAACAATTTAGGGTAAATAAGATTTTTGTTCGTAATCGATAACCACCAGAACCAATAAAGGCGAGCTAACACTCACCTTTATCGGATCAAATCACTGTCTGAATCAATCCGTCTTGATGCGGTATGCAGTAAACGGTTTATTCAAATCACAAATTGGCTCATTCAAAAACTATGCCTTGTGCGAGTGGTAAATCACCGCCGTAGTTCACTGTGTTCGTTGTACGGCGCATGTAGTTTCTCCATGCATCGGAACCTGACTCACGGCCGCCGCCAGTTTCTTTTTCGCCGCCAAACGCGCCGCCGATTTCCGCACCTGACGTGCCGATATTGACGTTGGCAATACCACAATCAGAGCCTGCTGGAGACATGAACATTTCCGCTTCGCGCATGCTTTCGGTGAATACCGCAGACGACAAGCCTTGTGGCACTTCGTTTTGAATCTCGATCGCTTCATCAAACGTGCTGTATGTAAGCACATACATAATAGGCGCGAAGGTTTCTTCGTGCACAATCGGTGCGTCGTGAGCAATGCGCACAATAGCCGGTTTCACGTAAAAGCCGTTTGCTGGAACGCCTTCGGTCACACGGTCGCCGCCACAAATGATCTCGCCGCCTTGCTGTTTCGCGGTTTCCAGAGCCGCTTGCATGCGATTGAAACTGCCCTCGTCGATCAAAGGCCCCACCAAGTTACCTTCTTCTAATGGATTACCGACACGAAGTGAGCCGTAAGATTTCGCCAAGCGCTCAACCAAGCCATCAACAATGGATTCGTGGGTGATCAAACGACGTAAAGTAGTACAACGTTGACCCGCAGTGCCCGCTGCGGAGAACACGATGGCGCGCAGGGCCAAATCCAAATCCGCGGTGTCGGAGACGATCATGGCGTTGTTGCCGCCTAGCTCTAATAGAGAGCGACCCAAACGACCCGCTACAGTTTTCGCTACCGCACGACCCATGGCTGTAGACCCCGTTGCTGACACCAATGGGAAGGTCTCGCTTGACGCAATGGCTTCCCCAAGATCACGATCGCCGATCATCACAGACACCGCCGCTTTTGGAATATCAGGCATATCAGCAATGACGTTTTGAGCAATTTTATACATGGCCAAAGCACACAATGGCGCTTTTTCAGACGGTTTAAGCAACACAGGGTCGCCACACACCAAGCCCAACATGGTGTTCCACGCCCATACCGCCATTGGAAAGTTAAACGCAGTGATTACGGCAACAGGGCCAAGTGGCTGCCATTGCTCCATCATGCGGTGGCCTGGGCGCTCAGACACAATAGACAAACCGTGCAACATGCGCGATTGACCCACGGCGAAATCACACACGTCGATCCATTCTTGTACTTCGCCCAAGGCTTCAGGAACAATCTTGCCCGCTTCAAGGGAAATCACCTGAGCCAATTCGTTTTTGTATTTGCGTGCTTCTTCGCCAATACGACGCACCAATTCACCGCGGCGTGGCGCTGGAATGGTACGCATCACTTTAAAGGCGTCTTTTAGTTCTGCATTAACGACTTCCAGCTGCGCAGGAGTGGCATTGTTAAAGGTCGACAAGGTCGCACCGTCGATTGGGCTTTGCGCCGAAAACGTGCTGCCTTCGCCCAATGCCAAGGTGTTTCCGGTTAATACACTGAAAAATGTATTGCCCTGTTTTAACGTGTTAACGCCGAGTGTTTCTAAGCAAATAAGTGACATGTGAACCTCTTAAGATCGCTGTATAGGTAAAGTATTTCGCTAAAATGTGTTGCTGATATTTCAATATCTCCACCTTAACCAGTGTCTCTTAAAATAAGAAATACCGTTTTTCTGCTAGTAGTCTAGCTTTTACCTATAGCCAGACATTATGGCTATAGGTATATTGAAAAGATCTCTTTTTACCAAAGCGAGCGCTTATTATGGACATTCGATCTTTACGCTATTTTATTGCCGTATACGAAGAACGCAGCTTGAGCGCCGCGGCCAAACGTTGCTTTGTGGCCCAGCCGTCTATTTCGACGACCGTGGCGCAGCTCGAAGACGATCTCAGCACCAAGTTGTTTGTTCGCCACTCCAAAGGCGTGTCTCCTACCGACAGCGGCACCCAGTTGTATCCTCACGCCTGCAAAATGGTCAGTGATCTGAGCGCCATGCGCACCCTGTTTACTGACAACCCAGCTCCGTTGAGCTTGTCCATTTCACTCGCGCCGTTTTTGTCCGGTGCCTTGATCAGTCAGGTTATCAAGACCATGCTCGACGAAGTACACGGGCTGACCTTAAAACTGGTCGATGAATCCGAAAGTGCCGACTTGCGCTTTACCTGCAGCCGTTATACTTCGGAAGAAGACGTGTTTTACCCACTATGGGAAGACGATTATGTGATCGCCATGCCTCTTGATCATTGGCTGGCGGATTTTCCGTCTTTGTCGATCAAACAAATCGACAAGCAGCCGTTTATTTCTCGTACGCCGTGCGACATTTTGGAATCGTGGAATTATTTGATGCAAAAACAAGAGCTCACCACCGACGTTCGAGCCCAGGTAAAAACCGAAGAATACGCACTGGATTTGGTGGCAGCTGGATTGGGGATTTCACTGATTCCCGAACATTCGTCTCGAGGTCGCAGCGATTTGTGCTTGCGCCCTTTAAACGACGTCAAATTGAAACGTGTGGTCGGCTTGGCTCACAACAAACAACGCAGCTTTCCAGCGCACTTGATCAATACGATTCTCGCCGCTAAACAACAACTGTTTGCCAACAAAACCAATGCTGACATAAGAGTCGCATAACTTTTGCGCATGACACGGTGCGTTTTTACCTTTTGCATTGGTAAGGAAACGTCCCTTAGAGTAACGACATATTGAAACGACTGGCTAATTCTGGAGTACCCTATGACACCAACCGACTTTTTTGCTTCTTTGTGGGATCGTTACACTCAAGTCACCCCACAAGCCCATAGCATCCAACAGCTGTTTAAGCAGCAGGGTGAAACTGTGTTGAACGACCATGTGGCCTTTCGCACCTTTAATAATTCCCCCATCTCGTTGGAAAAACTCGAGCCTCAGCTGGAAGCCCTTGGCTATCAGGCATACGGCGCGTTTGTGTTTGAAAGCAAACACCTAAAAGCCCGCTGTTACAAACACACCACCGAGGTGGATTCGCCGAAGATTTTCCTATCGGAATTGTTGGTAGAAGAACTGCCGCCAATTTGCCAAGAGATTATTGGTCGATATGTGGCGCAAATTCCGACAGACGCCGTGCAAACCCCCGCTATTTTTTGGGCTGGTAAGCTTTGGGAAACACCCACGCAAGCGGATTACCTTGCTTTGGCTGAACACAGTGAATACGCCGCTTGGTTATCTACCATGGGATTGCAGGCTAACCACTTCACCGTCAGCATCAACCATTTGCAACACCTCACCACCATAGAAGACGTGAACGCATTACTGGAAAAAGAAGGCTACGCACTGAACCAAGTGGGCGGTGTGATCAAAGGGTCACCAGAATCTTGCTTAGAACAGTCGTCTACCATGGCCGATAAAATCGACTACACCTTTGCCGATGGATCACAAAAAATCATCCCGAGCTGCTTCTACGAATTTGCCCGCCGTCATCCGATGGCAAACGGCGTATTGTTCGACAGCTTTATAGAAGGCAATGCAGATAAAATCTTCGATTCCACCAGCAATAAATAAGCTTTTCGCCCTTTGTATTCTCAAACGAGCCCCAGTGGCTCGTTTTTTTTTGAGAGTCTGTACCGATTCTGCAGGCCGTGTATAATGCTCGCAGTTTAAATTTGAGCCTTACGATTATGATGAACCAATTTATTGAATTTTCGACCAACCACTGGGAAATGGTCGCGTTATTTGTCGCGATTTTGATCACTTTGGTGTTTGTTGAACGAAAAAATGGCCCTGCAGGCCTTACCGCTTCTGCTGCGACGACCTTGATCAACAATGAAGACGCGGTTGTGGTGGATATTCGCCCTGAGAAAGAGTTTAAAACCGGTTATATTACGGGTTCGATCAACATTCCAGCAACCAAAATGAAAGACAACCTAAAACGTCTTGAGAAACACAAAGATGACCCCATTATTATTGTTTGTAAATCTGGCGTAACGTCTGGCCCTAGCGCTAAAGACCTTCAAAAAGCTGGTTTTACCAAGGTATACAAACTTCAAGGCGGTGTTGCGGAATGGCAATCATCTAACCTGCCACTGGTGAAAAAGTAAGAGACTTAATTATGGCTACGGTGACTATTTATTCGAGCGATTACTGCCCTTTTTGTGTGAGAGCAAAGCAGCTATTGGCGTCGAAAAACATCCCATTCAATGAAATTCGCATTGATGGTGAGCGTGAACGTAAACAAGAAATGATGGCAAAAAGTGGCCGTCACACAGTGCCACAAATTTGGATTGGTGAACAACACGTTGGTGGATGCGATGACCTTTTCGCACTTGAGCGCGCACAAAAGCTAGACGCTCTCGTCGCGCAATAATCGCACTCCTACGCCGCGTTGTAGCCAGCTAAACACAACTTCATAAAACGATTATAAAAGGAAACAAGATGTCCGATACTGCCGCGACCCCAGAAGCACCAGCACAAGAAGCCGCAACACCACAATTGTCTTTGCAACGTGTATTCTTAAAAGATATTTCATTTGAATCACCTCGCTCACCTATGATTTTCCAAGAAGAATGGAAACCAGAGGTCGGCTTGGAATTAAACACTAAGAGCCGTCAAGTTGGCGAAAGCGTGTACGAAATTGTATTAGAAATTACCGTGACGGTGAAAAACGGCGACCAAACCGGTTACCTAGTACAAGTTCAGCAAGGCGGTTTGTTTGTGATTTCTGGCCTTGAAGACCAGCAATTGCATCACGCACTAGGCGCTTTCTGCCCAGCCACCATCTTCCCATACGCCCGTGAAAACATCGACGCGGTTGTGGTTAAAGGCAGCTTCCCTGCCCTGATGCTTGCGCCAATCAACTTTGATGCTTTGTACCTTGAAAGCCTACAAAAGCAACAAGCTGAAACCACTCAGCAATAATATCTGCTGAGATACACAGAATGACAAAAAGGAAGCCGCGCGCTTCCTTTTTTTATTGCATAATACAAAACAATGGTTTGTACATTTCTCAGTCAAAATGAACGTTGTGATGAAAAAGAAGAAAAAGCCTTGCCCAAACTGCCTTAAAGCGCGCTGGTTGCTGCTTTATCTCGCCTGTTTTGCGCTGCTCGGCTTGTTGATGGCCAATCAATTTTTAGAAAAAGGACTCTAATGTGAAAGGGATATTTCTTGGCTTATGTTTTAGTCTGTTAGCCGGCTGTGCGACCTACAAACAAGACATTGAAGAAGGGCTCAATCTCGCCAAACAAGCCCAATGGCAAGACGCAGAAGAAAAGCTGCAAGGCGTGCTCAGCAGTAATCAAGATCAGCTCCTATACTACATGGAAACCGGCGCACTCGCGCAAAACCAAGGCGATTATCAACGCAGCAACGAACTGCTTGAACAAGCTGAACGCCTAAGTGACACCTTTTTCCCAACGAACTTTTCCAACCGCTCTTGGGCGCTGTTAAGCAACCCAAGACAAGGTGATTACCGTGGCAGCGGCATGGAAAGAGTTTACATCAGTTACCTTAAATCTATGAATTACCTCGCTCTGGCAGAGCAAGAAACGTCTGCGAGCAAACAGCGCGAATTCAGAGATTCCGCATTGGTTGAAGTGCGTCGTATCGATATTAAGCTCAATGAAATTCGTGCACAGAATCCCAGCTATCAAGATCTTAACGCCAAAGAAAACCAAGCGTTTTACCGCAAGGCGCTAAGCTGGTTAGGCGATTTTTACACCGGCGGTCGCGACACCGATAAGTTCCTCTATCGCGACGACGCCTGGGCACGCTACATGGAGGGGTTGCAGTATGAAATCAGTGGCGAGATAGATGACGCCCGCATCAGCTACCAAAAAGCCGCCAATCTTTATCAAGATGGCTACGCCAAGCAATACGATTTGCCCGGTGTCACTGCAGAACGCGCTTGGTTAGACACCATTCGCATGATGCAAAAAGGCGGCTTTAGCCAAAGCGATATAGACCAGCTGATTCAAACTAAGCTGTCTTCTGAAATGCAAACCACCTTACAATCATACGAGTCAAACGACGCTGAAATGGTCGTTTTAGAACACCAAGGCTTTGTACCGGACAAAAGCGAAATGACGGTGTTGCTTTATGCCGACCCTCGCGCCTACTCCTTAGTCTTGGAGCCACTTCATACGGGCGGACCTAAAAGCGCCAACGACTCTTTTCGTTGGTTTACCATGGTCTATGCCGACATTAATCCTTTAAACTTAATCGCCAATTACAAAGCGGGAGGCACTTGGGGCGCAGTGTCTGGTGCCTTTACCAAGAGAGTGATTCTCGGTCGCCCTGTTTGGCAGCAACTGAATACTGTCCAGCTCGATACTATGCTAAGCGAGCAAATTATTCGTGTCACCGTGCCTTATTACCAACGTTTCACCTTGGACAAGAGCCCTACCCAGTTAATCATGGGTGGCCAGATGCCAACTTCGAATATTCAAGCGGTAAGAATGACCTCCTTAGCCGACATCGCCCTTCAAGAGCAACTGGCGCAAGCACAACGGGATATCTATGAAGGCTTGATTCGCGAACTGCTGCGCAACTGGTTAGCCTATCAAGTGGCGGCCAATGTGGAAAACGAAGGCGCTAGCTTATTGCTGAGCTTAATCGGTCAAGTTGCCGTCTTTGCATCGTCGGCCGCCGATACACGCAACTGGCTCACCTTGCCGGCGCAAGTCAGACTGACACGACAGCCTATGCCCGCAGGCGACTATTCGCCACGCTATCAAGTCAACCAGCGTACTTTCTCGCTTGGCGACATCCAGCTTGACCAGGATGAAATTAAATTATGGAATCTACGCAATCCCTACTAAATTGATTACACTAAGCCTTTGCTGAACAACGAATAGCAAACGGCAATCAACGAACATCAGGCCACACTGACGCAAGGAAAACACTATGTTCTCACTTAAAAGCTCAACAGCACGTCCTCAATGGGCGCTTCTATCTTTAAAAAGTCTCTTTACCCTTTTCATGGCGGTTTTGTTAACCGCCTGCTCTGGCAGCGTAAAGCGCCTCGATACCAATGAAGACGTCATGCTGTCGGATCGCTGGAACGACACTGACTCTCGTTTGGTCGCCGAAGAAATGATGGGCGACATGCTGACCTTCCCTTGGTTCCGTGACTACAATTTCAGTCAAAAAGGCAACCCAACGGTCATCGTTCAAACCATTCGCAATAAGACATCCGAACATATTCCAGTCGAAACTTTCGTTAACGACATCAAACGCAGCCTATTGCGTGCCGGTAAAGTCGACTTTGTGGTCTCTGGCGCTGAACGTGATGACATCCGCAACGAACGCGAAGAACAAGAGCTGAACGCCGCTCCCGATACCGTCGCGAAATTTGGCCTTGAGCAAGGCGCAGGCTTTGCCTTATCAGGATCAATCAACTCTATCGTGGATTCAAACGGCGACCAGCGAGTCAGCTTTTATCAAGTCGATCTAAAGTTGATCGACATGACCACTAACCGCGAAGTATGGAATGGCCAGAAGAAAATCAAAAAGCTAGCGGAAAAAGGCTTCTTTTAACCATGACGCATCGCACTTTGCTTACACCCTTGTATTGGCTTGCTACGGCCGGTGTTGTCTTAAGCCTAAGCGGTTGCTTAGTGCTTAGCGCTTCGTCTGAGGAGTCGGCGCAAGCCGCTCCCGACTGGGTGGCAGCACCGCCAAAAAGCAGCCGCTATTTATACGGTGTGGGCAGTGCGCCACGCATTGAAAACCTCGCTCTTGCGTTCACTCAAGCTGAACAGAACGGCAACGTACAAATCGCCCAACAGTTGCGCACTCAAGTCAGCCAAATAAACACCCAAAATACGCAGGTTCGTACCGATCAGGGTAACGAGCAGGTGTCGAAAATCGAAACGGCCTACACTCAAGTCGCCACCTCGGCCATTGAACTTGAACAGGCCACTAATGAACAACGCTATGCTGGCGAGAACTACGTCTACGCCTTGCAATCCATTGACCGCAGTCGCATCGTCGCTAAACTGACCAGTGCCATCAGCGACACCGACGCCCGCATCCGCCAACTTGCCAACAGTTTGACTACCTCCCTTGGGCAAGTCCCCGTCACGCAAGATTGGCAAACTTATATGTCTTTGTTGCCTCATTTTGCGCAGCGAAAAGCCTACCAAAACGAACTTAGCCTGTATTCCACCGCAGAAGTGACGGCAGGAAAACCAACGATTGATGTGCAAAACATCGAGCAACAGCTCAATCGAGCCTTATCGGTTTACGGGTTTGATGTGTCTAATACAGATCAAGCCGACGCACTGGCCAGCGCCTTATCAAGTTTTGGCTTAACACCAAAAAGTGGCTCTATATTCATTCTGAACAGCCAAACCAGACAACACAGCGAAACCCAGAGCGGCCGCTTTTACGTCTTTGAAGAAGGCACTCTGAGCTTAACGGGTCCAGATGGCACACGACTCGCCTCTTGGACGCTTAGCGCAAGAGGCATTGCGCAAAACCTGTCCAGTGCCGCTGAAAAAGCCTCAGAACAATGGGCCAACCAAGCTGCTGAAACTATGTTTACTTGGTTAACACGCTTACAATAAGCTCATTGCTTATTATCTGCACAGTTTTAACATATATTATTCTTTCCAATCAATGAGTTAGAAAGCTACCGCCCTTAGTAGTGAAAATATCTAATCTGTTTGCTGAAAATTGATCGTTTGCTGAATGATTGGTCAGTTTTGTATTATTGTCTTCGTCAAATACGACATCATTTTTTGGAGACTTATTATGAAAAACAATCTTAAATACGACGATTTCGGTAACATTGATGCGGATTACTATGTGGAGCAAGCATACGAATTGCGTCGCGAATTTTATGCCGTACAAACTAAAAAAGCCGTTGCTTCAGTAAAATCTTTTTTCGCTAATTTTTCTATTGCTCACCCGTTCAAAGCGTTTCAACACTAAGTTCTGCACCACAGTCATGGGGTAAATTCCTACCACATGCACTCGTAATGCCCAATGTTCCCGATGATCGAAAGACAAAATAAAAAATCGATCCGGTAACGGGTTTTCTTTCTCTCCTCATCGTTTCTGTACTTTCTTCCTACTTTTTCTATCTCTTCAACTTGTGTTTATCTAAGCCTTTCTTCCGCTGCGTTTGTCCACACCATTGCGTTCATTAAAACGTCACAAATATGACATAAACTGCTGCCTTAGCGATTTTATTCATCAAGGTATTTTGAAGACGACATGAGCCAACTTGATCACCGCAGTCTACTGGACACCATTCTTTCAGACGGTCTTATCACACCGTACTTTCAACCCATTTATGATTTGAGTAATGGGGAAATTTACGGTCACGAAGCCTTGTCTCGTGGGCCTAAAGAATCGCCTTTGTTTTTTCCAGATCCGCTGTTTACACTGGCTCAAGAGGAAGGAAAACTACACTCACTCGAGCTGCTTTGCCGAGAGAAAGCCCTGTCTCGTTTTGCCGAGCTGTCACTTAAAGGCCACTTGTTTCTAAACGTTAGTGCTTCTTTATTAAGCTCACCAGATCATCAATCCGGCATGACTTTAGCGATTTTGCAAGAGCTGGGATTGGATCAAAAAGACATAGTGATCGAACTGTCAGAACAACACCCTTACGATCACAATGGCCTGCCTCGAACCAGTGTCGATCATTATCGTGAAATGGGTTTTCAGGTAGCGATTGATGATCTTGGTGTAGGCTATTCGGGTCTTCGTCTTTGGTCTGAACTGCAACCAGACATCGTCAAAATCGACAAACACTTTGTGCAAAACATCGATACCGACGAAATCAAACGGGAATTTGTACGCTCCATCGTGACCATCGCCCAGCGTTTACAATGCAGCCTTATTGCGGAAGGCATTGAAACGCAGCAAGAATTGGATCAATTAATTGAGATTGGCGTCACCTTAGGCCAAGGCTATTTTCTTGGCCGTCCAGCCGAACACCCGGCTTTTACCACACATTCGTATTTGGTCAAACAAGCGCAACGGCGGTCTCAGTTTCATCTTGACCACGCAGAAACGGTCCACACCTTATGTCGCCCAACACCAAGTTTACGAGAAAACAGCCTGCTGGAAGAAGCGTCGAGCATCTTTAAAAAACAACCTGATCTCATCGCCATCACCATTGTAAATCAACAAAATGAACCGCTTGGCGTTGTTCGTCGCCATCAGCTCCATGAGCTTTTCTCGACACCTTATGGTCGCGCTCTGTACGAGCATAAACCCGTCGTCAATTTACTCAGTAACGATGTACTGGTTGTTGAAAGTACAGTGAGCTTGTCTAGTGTGTCCACCATGCTGACCAACCAAGAAAACGACACCCTAAATAACGAAATTATTCTGGTCAAAAACGGTCAGTTTATTGGTTCAGGCCACCTTAGAGATTTGCTGAAGCGCATTACCGAGCTAAAAATTCAAAACGCCACTTACTCAAATCCACTGACGCTATTGCCCGGCAATGTGCCAATTCATCGCGAAGTAAGCCGGCGATTGCAAGCTCAAGATCACTTTCATGTGGCCTATTTTGATTTGAACGATTTCAAACCTTTCAACGACTATTTTGGCTACTCAAAGGGTGATCTTGCTATTCAGTTGCTTGGCTCAGTAATTAAAGAGGTGGTGAATCCGGAAAGCAATTTTATTGGTCACATCGGTGGCGATGATTTTGTAGTCATCTTTGGCGATACCGATTGGCAGCAGCAATGCCAAAGTATTTTGGCCACTTTTAAAGATAAAATACGCGAATTTTACGACATAACCACCCTAAAAGAAGGTGGCGTTTGGACGAAAAACCGCCAAGGCGACATCGTCTTTCACCCTATTTTAAGCTTGGCCATTGGCGTAGTTCAACCTACCCTCTCCGCCTGTAACAACCACCATCAGGTGGCAGAACTGGCTGCTCAAGCGAAGAAATTCGCCAAACAACAAGGCGGCAATCATTTGTATTTACTGCCAGTTATGACCTTGCCCTATCAGGCGATGTAAAACGCGCTCGACCGCCGCCCAGTTGCTGTAAGTCGATCAGACGGCAATCTTTACCAAGATGTGCTGCTTGCGCCAGTAATAACTCCGCGGTGGCCAGTGCATCGGTTAAGGCATCGTGCCCTTGATACTCCGGCAAACCATAACGTGCTCGACTGGCGGCCAAGCGAAAGCCACCTTCTTGAATCGGTTGTTGTGAACGCTGTGCTCGACCACGCTCAATTGCCAAGGTATCGAGCCAAGAGACAGAAAATGCCTTCAAGCCCTCGGTTTGCCAAGCCGGTTTTAAAAAGCCCAATTCCATCGGTGCATGATGAACCACAAGAATGCGCTGACGAAGCAGGTGTCGTAAATAACGCAGCACACTTAGCTGACGTTTTCCCTGTGAAAGCACATCCGCCTCAGTAATCATATGAATACCAACACTGTCCCCGACGGCAACCTTTTCCAATACAATGTGACGGGCGCTGTCTAACTGAATTTCACCACGATGAATGCATACCCAGCCGACACTGACGATTTGATCTTGCTTACCGTCTAGCCCAGAGGTTTCCATGTCCAACACCAAATAATCGAATTGCGACCAACGACGCTTTGCAGCTTCTCTGGCCTTATACCACTGACTTAACGATTGAAGCAACGCAAACGCCACTAGCTGTAGCCTCGTAGAAAATGCTGCTGCGCCACATCTTGAGCATCGCTGATAATACCGAAAGTGGTTTTCAGATGCTTGCGCTCTAATGGGCTTAAGGTTTTAGGGTCTAGATAGGCACTGGCTTTGCCGGTACTTTGCCAATGTCGACTTTGCGCCGCCAGTCTGAGCTCATTTAATTGATCCCAAGCGTCGATCAGATTACGCGCCGTATCTGAACTGAGGTGTTTTTCACGAGCGGCTTGCTCTAATCGATTCAGGGTGCCCGTGCGGTAGGTTCGACAAGATAAACCATACAATCGAGCTAAATCGTTGATCAACGCCAACCCTTGATGCTTGAGGTCTAATTGATTTTTATGCTCGCCAGATGATTCTAATAAGAAGTGACGAAAGAACCCCAGCGGCGGTTTGCTCGCCAAAGCGCTACGTGTCAGGGTTGCTAAAAATACGCTGTTAGTGCTGATTTCGCGCTGCATGTTTTTAACCAATTCATCCACTGGCGCTCGCTCGCCATACACACAGCGAATATCAAAAAAGATGCTGGCATGAAGCAAGGCACTGGGAGCACTGCTTTTGATCCAGTTTACAAATATATTTTGCCAACCGGCTTGGGTGCGTCGCCATTCTGGATTGCTCGCCATAATATTACCCGGGCAAAGGCGAATGCCACATGAGGCCAAGCCTTGGCAAATGCACTCGGACAAAGCGATAAAATAGTCATTTTCCGCTGGCGTGGGTTCACGCTCCAACATCAAGCCATTATCCTGGTCGCTACCAAGGGACTGATCCCGCCGCGCTTGCGAGCCAAACACTAGAAAGTGAAAGGCCATGGGCGCGGGGCCGACTTTTTCCAGCGCCAGTGTGATCACACGGCGGGTTAAATTATCGCTCACCGTCGCCAATACCTTACCCACATCGGCGGGTTTCATGTCGGTCGTGATCAGATTCATTATCAGCGCTGGCCATTGTTTGCAGACCTCGGCCAAGCGATTTATAGACGTCTGTCGGTGAATTTGGTTAATCAGCAGCAAAGGGCTGAGTTCTTGATGTCGCAATAAATCCGCGGCGGTTAACATGCCGACCGGTTGTTTTTGCTCGTTAACGATTGGCAAGTGATGTACATGTCGTTCACTCATTAATATTTGCGCCTGCATCACCAGGACATCTGACGTTAAGCTAATAGGTTCGGCGGTCATAATGTCTTTTACTCGCACTGTGCCATCGCCACCTACGGCAAGAATGCGGGAGCGCAAATCCCGGTCTGTCACAATACCAATGAGACGCCCCTGCTCAACCACCAAGATAGAACTCACACGAGCTTGCGTCATGCGTATGGCAATGGTTTGCACGGTTTCTTCTGGTGAGGCTAGAATCAGCTCTCGGGTCATGATATTGGCAATAGGCGCTGATAATTGTAATCCGGAGGACGCCAAACTGTGATCTTGGCTCAACGACAGCTTACGCTGCCGGCTGTGTCGCGTGTGTTCGAAAAAAAGCCCGAACGCTGCATTTTTTTCTAGCATGCTCACAAAATGGGCTTTATCAAAGCGATACACTAGGCTGTCTTCCATCGCCACCACGGTCAAACCGTCAGGGTTTTGACTCAATACACTCGATACACCAAAACATTCACCGTCGGCGATTTGATCCACCAGCCCCCCTTCGGGTGTGCGAATTTCGCAGGCGCCACGACGAATCAAGTGGACGGTGGCTGTATCGCCCTCTAAAGACAGTACTTGCCTTTGGCGCACGTAAACCAAAGACACGCCAGTAAGCACTTGCTTACGCTCTAGCTCATTAAGATTGGTAAAGGGTGGCGTAGTCGCCATAAATGCATGTACTTCGGGGATGTCTATGGCGGCCATATTATTATTCTCGTTTGGTTGGCTAAGAGGTTATTCGACTCAACAGAGTGTGCTCTTTTATCATAGACAACAAAACGCTTTTTAGACCAATGTCTAAGGGGGCAATGAACGAAACGCTGACTAAGCGGCGAGTAGCGTTACCCTAACTCCACCCGATTTCGACCATTGGATTTTGCCTTGTATAGAGCACCATCGGCGCGGGATAACAAGCTGTCCATGGTGTCGGATTTATGATGCTCTGCGACGCCAATGCTCACACTGGTGGTGACTATTTTGTCATCAAAACTCAGGGTAAATTCCTCAACTTTTTGTCGCAAGGTTTCCATTAACTTGGTGGCGCTGTCTAACTGAGGGCAGGTTAGAATCACCAGAAACTCTTCACCGCCCCAACGGCCAATTACGCCGCTGTTTTCCACAACGCTCTGCATGAGTTTGCCAAGAGAAACCAACACATCGTCGCCCACTAAATGACCAAATTCATCGTTCACTTTTTTAAAGTAATCGATGTCGATCATAGCCACACTCAGATGATCCAAGCTTTTGCGATGCTCTGAGCAATCTTCTTGTTGGCAATCATAGCCTTGAGAAAGGTGTTTCATCATCATTCGACGGTTAGGTAGTTCGGTCAAAGGATCGATCAAGGAGGTTTTCTCTAACTCGATATTAAGTTGTCTCAGGCTGCGCTGATAACGATCCGAAATACGCGTCATTTTTTCAAGCTGACGCAAATGCTTGTCAAACCGTTCACTAAGACTTTTTTCGCGCTGTATCATCATGTCTTGATAGGAATCAGACAGACGAGTTAAACGCTCCATACGCTCCCACTGATCCTGATTGATATCCCAAAGCTGGCTAAGCGCCTGCCTCGCAGGGTGATCCTGATATTCTGGAGTGTCTAGAATAGCTTGGACTTTTGCTTCAAGTTCAGTGAAATCCGTCTTCATTTATTTGCCTATAATATTAAAAGGAAAGGTGCAGTCTTCCTTGAATTCTTCTGCCAACTCCGCCACGCGTTCGTTTTCGGCATCAAAATACCAATTTACAGCAACGGCACGTCCCTGCTGAAAGCACTCTTCCATATCATCGAACATGTCCATCATCACCTTGATACTACTGGTATTTAAGTAGAGTAGGCTGAGCTCCAAAGTCAGTGGCTCCGACCGATCTTTCAAAAATCGCGTTACCCAGGTAATCATCTCACTGTACAGTTCATAGGAGTTTTCTGGGTAGGAGTCCCCTTCCATGTACAAGACGCCATTTTGCCAATCGCCTTTTACGGTAGGCGACGAAGCGCTTCCTTCTATTCGTAAATCATTCATCTTCAATTACTCAAATTTGGATACTTAAACTAAAATACGCGGTGCCATCACCAATGTCTCTTAATGTAGATTGCATAGGCTTTGACGATTTTCTCGCCATGTCTATCAAACCCAATCCTGCTCCTGTGACCGCATTTTCATCCCGAGGTTGACGAAGTTGGGTTTTATAAGCCGCTTTTAGCTCGACTTTGTCCATTTTGGCAAAGGCTTCAATGCGCGCAACCAACGCATGGCCATCATCTAGTTTAACAATATTACCCGCCGCCACGCGGTAACAATCTTCACTGTGACTCACAATAACCGTGGCCGTATCTGCCCCCGGTAATTGAGAGGTGGTCGCGTAATGGCGGATGTTCTGTGTTAATTCAATATAGGCGGCAAACACGTCCAAGGCAGAAGCCGGAGATAACTGTTCCGACTTCAGATAATTTTTTAATGCGTTGCCAATTTCTTCAATCAAACTGCGGGAAATAGGCCCATTAAAACACAATAAAATATTGTCTGTCTCAAAGCGCTCTCTTAACCCATATAGATCCGGTGAACTCATTCTACCTCCCCTTATGTCTGTGAATTATTGAGATCGAATCGGAAAGACAACAAGGTAATGTCGTCTCGTTGAGGTTGATCTCCCATGTACTGATCTAATGCCTGCTCAAAAGACTGAGCTTGCTCGTTTAATGGTAGAGCCGCGTTGTCAATGAGCAAGGTTTCAAAGCGCTGATTACCAAAACCAAAGTTTTTCTCACCACCCGATTGGTCTAAAAAGCCATCGGTGGTCATATAATACGTCCAGCCAACTACGGGCAAGAAAGTGTTTTCATACTGCCCACGACGACGATCTCCAAGGGCTCGTCGCCCCGAATTGTATTTGATGCATTCTTTACCATTGCTGGCATAAAGGGCAATTTTCGCCCCTGAAAAACACATATCACTGCCATCTTTGGGCACATACACCAAACCGACGTCGGCGTTTGTTGCCACTTTATTCGCGCTCACTTCTTCGCTTAACATGGAGCGCAATGTGTCGTCGGTTAAACTCAACAAAGACGATGGGTCTGTGATACCCACTCGGGCAATGGAGTAATCAATGGCGGCGCGCATCAGCATGGTCATCAAAGCACCGGGAACGCCGTGTCCGGCGCAATCGACAACGCCTAACAAACAGCCATCATCTGTGGTGTGGAACACATAAAAATCGCCCCCAACCACATCACGAGGTCGCCAGATGACACTGTGCTCTTCACCCAAAAATTGACGCATTTGTCGATCGGGCAAGATGGATTTTTGAATCAAGCTGGCATAATCAATGGAGGCTCCCATCTTTCCGTGCGCTTCTAGCACTTTTTCGTGGGCTTTTTCCAATTCCGCCGTACGCGCCTGAACCTTGTCTTCTAATTCTTGAGTATGGCTGCGCACTTGCTCTGCCATTTTGTTAAAGGTTTTGCTTAAATCACCAATTTCGTCGTTACCATCAGCGGTTAACGTGATGTCATAGGAGCCGCTGGAAATGGCTCTCGCCGACAGTTGTAGCTGTCTAATGGGTGCAATCAACAATCGCTCAACCACGAAGCCGAACACGATCAACAGCAAAATCAACAACAAGACAAACACGCTGACCGCTGGCAGCACTAAACTGGAATCGAACACGCTCACATTGGCCAGGTCCACATTGGTGACCACAAACCAGTCCAACAATGGAAAGTACACAAACGCCATGAGCTGTTTGTGTCCCTGTTGCTGAACCGTGACCGTGACCACGTGACCCTCTTTCGCTTGAGCGTCTTGCAAGGCATTCTTAACTTGTGTCTTGGCGTTGTCATCGTCTAGTAGAGCAAAAATAGACCCTGTGGACGAACCACTTTTTTTGGCACTGTAGGCATTCAGCGCCGCATTGGGGTGAACTTCTATGTCGCCCACAGCATTGATAATAAAAGGCGTCACGCCTTGTACCGGGTTTTCTAGGAAGCGCGCCGTAAAGCGTTCTAATGAAAAGCCTGTCCCCGCCAGGCCAATGTACTCACCTTGAACGCGAACTGGCACATTGATCCACACCTTCATCGCTTTTAGAACTTCGTCGTAGTTTACATTGATATTAAAAGCATCACTTGTTTTGCGCCCTGCAAAATACCATTGATCGGCTGTTTTGCTGCTGTCTAAGGTATATGTGGGAATAGGTGCCAGAGGTGTGTCAGCATCGGCAAAATAGTAATGGCCGTTAGCATCGTTCACGATAAACATAGCGTGGTTTTGGAAGGCATTCAGAAAGCCTTGCGTTTCGGCCAGCCATTGCTTTTCGACTTGAGCATTGTTGGGGGCCATGAGCCAAGTTTTGGTCAAAAATGAGTCTGCAAAACGCTCGGCTAACGCTACTTCTCGTGCAACAGGCGTTAAAATGCGTTGATAGTTTAATTGCGTGAAACTATTAGCGTAGT
Organism: Marinomonas vulgaris; assembly: GCF_018145875.1. Lineage (GTDB taxonomy): Bacteria > Pseudomonadota > Gammaproteobacteria > Pseudomonadales > Marinomonadaceae > Marinomonas > Marinomonas vulgaris. The sequence goes on from NZ_JAGSSV010000001.1 coordinate 447,908, forward strand.
TTTCGGCGGAGTATTCTTGCCCCTTTTGGACAAAAGACCAGCCAATGACACCTATCATTAATAAAGCAAATAGGCAGGTGCTTGCCAACGCAAACAACGACTTTCCGCGTAATCCCCAACGGGCCATATCACTTCATCCTTTACATCATGAGTGCAGATAAACACAACCGCTTTACTTTTCGGTCGCTACAAAATAGTAATAATACAACTACTTGATGACTTTTTAAGTTTTACCTGCTTTTAAAGCAAGTTATAGGCCATTAAATTAACCAGCTATCTTGTTGATTTAAGTACGTCAGCATACAGGAAGACCGCTATCAACTGTATTTACTCACCATTTAGTGGCACTTATATTGACGCATATCATGGCATCAATATTTGAAAAATAACGACTTTAAAAAAACGTTCAAAAAAATGCCGCCAAATTTAGGGTAAAAAAAGTTTTCTAACTATATCAAGCACCTACTTAAAAACAGATTTTTCTAGCAGTGAAACGCTTGACTAAGATGAAATGTTATCGGTAACATTCGCATTAGTTACCGGTAACATCGGTTGTCACTGGTAATTACATTCCTACTTGCGGTAACACAAGCCGCTCTTCCAAAAAAAATAATGGGAAGCAATATCATGAACAAACTTAGCTCCACACTTCTAACCGCCACTCTTGCTGGTGTGTTATCTACATCTGCCATCGCCGCCGATTATAACTTTAAATTTCAATCCTCTGATCCGGCAGGTGACAAGAACTTCCAAGTTCAAAAAGAATGGGTAAAACGCGTCGAAGCCATGACTAATGGCCGAGTTCATATTGATTTGCTCCCTGTTGGCAGTATTTTTAAGCACACAGAAACGCTAGACGGCATCAAAATGGGCATCCTCGATGGCCAAATCACTGCAACTGAATTTTTCTCTGGCAAAGACCCCGCTTTTGGTTTGATTGGCAACACAGTGGGCGCTTGGTCAGACACGCAACAACTGCTGCAATACGTCAACTATGGCGGTGGCTATGAACTAATGAATGAGCTTTACGCGCCCTACGGCGTTAAATTCATTGGCGGATCCACAACCGGTGTCGAGTCCTTTGTTTCTCGTGTGCCATTAAATGGTGTTGACGACCTTAAAGGTTTAAAGCTGCGCGCTCCTGAAGGCTTGGTGCAGCGCGTTTTTGCTGCTGCAGGTGCCGCTCCTGTTAACTTACCAGGCTCTGAAGTTTTTACCGGCCTAAGCAAAGGCGTTATTGATGCGGCCGATTACACCGTCTTTTCTACTAACCAAAAAGCGGGTATGAACGACATCGCCACACACCCTGTACAACCGGGCTTCCATTCTTTGCCATTGATCGATATTTCAATGAATAAGAAGAAATGGGACAAGCTACCTGCAGACATTCAAGCTATTTTGACCGTGTCAGTGCGTGATTTTGCTGAAGATATTACAACTCAATTGCGCATCGCCGACCAAGCGGCTGTTAAAGCAGCCCAAGCGGATCCAAATATCACCATTCATAACTGGTCAGCCGAAGAGCGCAAAAAGTTTCGCGCCATCGCTCGCACTCAGTGGGAAGAATTCGCGAAGAGTTCATCCAATGCACAAAAAGTGTATGACTCCATCACCACTTATCTAGAAGAAAACGGCCTACTCTAAGCGGTGCATAAGCCACTTTTCAGTCCTTAAGCTAAAAAAAACAGGCGTTTACTGCAAACGCCTGTTTTCCATCGGATCATGACCATGAAAGACGACCTTCACCCAACGACGCCAGATACATCAGAGCAACCCAGAAATGTACTTGATCGCTGTATCTTTCGGTTTGGCAACCTTATCAGCCTGTTGTTTATTTTCACGGTAGCCATTTCATTTTATGAAGTGATTATGCGTTATGTGTTCAATTCTCCTACTACTTGGGTGCACGAAACGGCTTCGTTTCTGGGCGGTTGCTTATTTGTGTATGGCGGTGCTTATGCGCTGTCGATTAATAAGCACGTTCGTGTGGTGCTGATTTACGATCAAGTCTCAGATCGCACTCGACGTTGGTTGAATGTATTTCACCACATTATGGGATTAATTTTTTCTGCCTTACTCAGTTGGGCGGCCTATCAGATGGTGCAAGACTCTTGGTTCACGCCGTTTGGTGAGTTACGCCTCGAAACATCAGGCTCGGCGTGGAACCCAGCTTTTCCAGCGCTGGTTAAAGGCATGATTTTTATGACCTTGAGCATCATGTTTGTGCAGTTTGCCTTGCACCTCATACAAGAACTTAATGGTTTAAGGAAACGCGACCATGTTTGATTTATCCGCAATGGGCATAGGTTACGGCAGCCTATTAATGCTCGGTTCCATGATTGTATTGCTACTGACTGGCATGCAGTTGGCGTTTGTCACCGCACTAGTGGCCTTGGTGTTCGCGATTGGTTGGTTTGGTGTGGGCGCGCTGCCCTTGATCACCAGTCGATTGTATGGCTTTGTCGGCAGCTATGTGTTTCTCGCAGTGCCCATGTTTGTACTCATGGCCGCCTTGCTAGACCGCTCGGGGATTGCTCGAGACTTGTTTGACGCCATGAAGGTGTTTGGTCGAAAACTGCGTGGCGGCGTGGCTGTGCAAACCTTATTGGTCGCGATTGTCTTAGCATCTATGTCCGGTGTTATTGGCGGAGAAACGGTATTGCTTGGCATCTTAGCCTTACCGCAAATGTTACGCCTAGGGTACAACCGAAAATTGGCCATAGGAACGACCTGTGCTGGGGGCGCCCTCGGCACCATGCTACCACCCAGTATCGTCTTGATCATCTACGGTCTTACCGCCAGCGTTTCAATTGGCGACTTATTCAAAGCCGCTTTTTTGCCCGCATTTATTCTTGCATTTGCTTACATGGCGTATGTGCTTATTCTGTGCCGTATTCATCCTGAATACGCTCCCTTGCCAACCGAAGAAGAGCTTGCCGCGGACGAGGACGTGAATTATTTCAAAGCCCTGTTGTTTCCTTTGCTCACCGTTATGATGGTGCTTGGCAGCATTTACACAGGCGTGGCGTCGGTTACTGAAGCATCGGCCCTTGGCGTGGTAGGCATTATTATCAGCGCAGCGATTCGTGGTGAGTTGAATTACGCCATGCTCAAGGACAGCGCCACTGCCACCATGAGCACTTGCGGCATGATCATTTGGATTGGCATAGGTGCCACTGCGTTAGTGGGTGTATACAACCTAATGGGTGGCATAGACTTTGTCGAAGAGACGATTCTTGCACTCAGCGGGGGCAGCGTAATGGGCACCATCATGATTATGATGTTGATCCTACTGGTGCTGGGCATGTTTCTTGACTGGGTTGGCGTCGCCTTGCTGACCATGCCGATCTTCGTTCCGATTATTACAGGACTTGGCTTAGACCCTATTTGGTTTGGTGTTGTCTTTTGTTTGAACATGCAGGTGTCATTCCTTTCTCCACCCTTTGGGCCTGCGGCCTTTTATCTTAAATCGGTGGCGCCAAAGGACATCAGTCTAGGAGAAATTTTCAGTGCCTTATTGCCCTTTATCGCCTTGCAAGTCTTAGTACTCGCCTTGGTCATCTTCTTTCCCGAATTGGCACTTTGGTGGAAATAAAGCTGTAAAACATCGCCTTGCTATGCTTCGCAAGGCGTTAAGGACACAAACAATATGACACAAAAAATTGTAGTTTTAGGGGTCTCTGGTTCGGGCAAGTCACTGATCGGTAAGCACATTGCCGATGCTCTTGGGTATCGTTTTTTTGACGGCGACGACTTCCACAGCCAGGCCAATGTAGAAAAAATGCGCCAAAGCATACCTCTCACAGACGATGACCGAAAAGGCTGGCTAGAAACCTTGAATGGCCTTTTAAAAGAGCACCCAACCGCAGTGATCGCTTGCTCAGGTCTAAAACCGGAGTATCGAGCCATTTTGCGTAGCGGCGTGGACGATTTGGCGATGATCTACTTAAAGGGCAGCATAGACACTATTTGGCAGCGCCATCAGAAACGCAATGGGCATTATTTTAACGGTCGAGACATGCTAGAGAGCCAGTTCGCAACCCTAGTCGAACCAACAGAGGAAGAAGCCCTAGTCGTCGATATATCTCAAGAGCCTGCCGCCGTCTTGCAGCAAGCATTAAGGTTACTTAACAAGTAACAAAACACACCACCAGGTTAAGTCAATATGCTTACCTTGGTGGTGATTCATACTTTGTTAAAAAGCGACGTCATTAAGACTGAGTCTATACTCGTCTTATTTTTCTTTTTCGCTAGGAACGCCTTATGGTAATGTTACTCGTAACACTAGATGACGTTTTTCCGACACAAAGAGCACTGGTATGAAAAAGAAACGCCCTACGCTGCAAGACGTTGCCGACCTAGTCGGCATCACCAAAATGACCGTCAGTCGTTTTTTAAAAAACCCAAACCAGGTGTCGATACCCTTACAAACAAAAATTGCTGATGCGTTAGAAGAACTCGGCTACATTCCGAATCGCGCCCCCGATATACTGTCGAAATCCAAAAGCCACGCCATCGGCGTGCTCTTGCCTTCGTTGACCAATCAGGTGTTTGCCGAAGTCATTCGTGGTATAGAAAGCGTAATTGAGCCCGCCGGCTATCAAACCATGCTCGCCCACTATGGTTACAGCCAAGAAACGGAAGAAACTCGTATTGCGACCTTGTTATCTTATGGGGTGGACGGCTTAATCATTTCGGAAAGCTACCACACAGAACGTGTCCGTAAAATGCTGGCTGTGGCTGGCATCCCTGTTATTGAAATCATGGATTCGGTATCCCCTCCAATCGAACAAGCCATTGGCATTGATAATCAAGCAGCCGCCTACGCCATGACAGACTTTATGATTCAACGTGGACGGCAAAAAATTGTCTATTTCGCGGCGCGTATGGACCAACGAACCCTACTCAAAATCCAAGGCTACGAAACCGCCATGCGCGATCATGGCTTAACCCCTCTGTGCTTGAAAACCCAAAGTGCTTCGTCTTTCACGCTCGGGGCGACGTTTCTACAAGAGGCACTGGCCCAACAGGCAGACACGGATGGCATTTTTTGCACCAATGATGACTTAGCCATTGGCGCCCTGTATGCGTGCCAAAAAGCTGGCATAAAAATTCCTCAGGACATCAGTATTGCAGGCTTTCATGGCCACGATATTTCTCGAGCCATGGTTCCGTTATTGGCAACAGTGGTCACACCCCGAGAAGAAATGGGACGCCTCGCTGCTGAACATTTACTGTCTCGGTTAGCCGGGCAGCCTATTTCACAAACCGTCATAGACTTGCCATTTCGTATCGAACCGGGTGAGAGTATTTAACTCGCACTCTTTTTTCAAATGACCACGCAATAATTACTCGCTGTTCTCTGAACTAAGCTCGGTTTTTAATGGTGTTTTCGTATTCTATGCTTGATCGCATAGTGTGATTTCACCCTAATAACGAGCACTCTATGACCACTCACACAACACCTTCTTCTCATACTGAGCTAATCGCTCAAACATTACAATCTGCCGCGATTCCCGTTTTGTCTCGAGCCTCTATTCGTGAGCTGGTGTCGCTTGTCAATCAGCTGGAAGCCGTGACAAGGATGCGTTATGTAAGAATGGAAATGGGCGTACCTGGATTGCCTGCCCCCAGTGTGGGCATTGATGCGGAGATTGAAGCGTTGCGCAGCGGTGTCGCGTCTCGCTATCCTATGCTCGAAGGGGTAGCGCCGCTAAAACAAGAAATCAGTCGTTTTTGCCGTTTGTTTATGAACATCGACGTTGATCCAAACGGCTGCTTTCCGACCGTTGGCGCAGCGCAAGGAGCGTTGGCTGCGTTTTTAGTCGGCAATCGCACCAAAACCTCTGGCGCAACCCTGTTTATCGACCCTGGTTTTCCTAACCAAAAACGCCAACTTGATATGATCGGTCAAGAATGGGGCAGTTTCGATGTTTATGAGCATCGTGGAGAGGTATTACGACCTGCTTTAGAAGCACATTTGTCGTCGGGAAAATACACCACCATGCTGTATTCCAACCCTAACAACCCTGCATGGATTTGCTTTGACGAACAAGAGTTAAAAATTATCGCCGACGTAGCCTCACGCCATGATGTGATCGTGATTGAAGATTTGGCCTATTTCGGCATGGATTACCGAGCAGACTACACCACTCCAGGGCAAGCGCCTTATCAGCCTAGTATTGCCCATTACACCGATCAATACATTTTACTGATTTCCAGTTCCAAGGTGTTCAGCTACGCCGGCCAACGCATCGCCAGCTTGGTGATTTCTGATGCGCTCTATCAGCGCCATTTTCCGTCTTTGGAAACCAATTTCCATCAAACACAATTTGGTAAAGCCATTCTATTTGGCACCTTAGGAGGGCTCACCGCAGGTGTGACTCACTCAACACAATACGGTCTTGCGGCCATGTTAAAAGCGGCTAACGAGGGTGAACTACCCTTTTTGCATCTAACGAAAGTGTACGAGCAAAGAGCGGCAAAAATGAAAGCCTTATTTGTTGAGCATGGCTTTAGCCTTGTTTACGACGAAGACAACGGTATCCCGCTTAGCGACGGCTTTTACTTTACCTTTGCGTTTACTGGCATGGATGGGGATGCCTTGCTGGAGGGATTACTTCATCATGGGATCAGTGCCATTTCATTGGCCAACACGGGGTCAAATAGAGTCGAAGGTGCCAGAGCCTGCGTGTCTCAAGTCAAAGAAGACCAGTTACCAGACTTAGCGCAACGGCTCGCCGCGTTTCAGCGGCAATTTGGCTAAAAGAGTCGCTTTGTATTAATCGATAAGGTTATGTTCAATAGCGTATTTAACCAAGCCCGCCGAGCTATGGATATCCAGTTTATTCTTGATATTCTGGCGATGGGTTTCCACGGTGCGAACACTGATACTCAAGGTGCTGGCGATCTCTTTATTCGATAACCCGATCGCCACCTCTTTGAGTACAGCGATTTCACGCTTACTCAATTCGTCGCATTGCTTGGGCGCAACGGAGGGTGAAAACAAAGCCTCAGACGCGCCAGAGCTAAAATACGTGCCACCTTGACAAACAGTACCAATAGCTTGAACCAATTCTTCTGACGACACATCTTTAAGCACATAGCCATTTGCTCCCGACTGTATCAGCGACAAAATATACTCTTTATCGTTGTGCATACTCAGCATGAGCACCTTCACTTTAGGCTGCTCGGATTTGAAACGCTTGGTGGCTTCTAATCCATTAAGCACAGGCATAGACACATCCATTAAAACTAGGTCTGGCTGAGTTTCAGCGGCTTTTTCTAAGGCTTCCAATCCATTCGAGGCGGTGGCAATAATATCGATATTGTCTTCCAGTTCTAAACGAGCCTGAAGACCATCGAGTACCAACATATGGTCGTCGACCAAAAGAACTCGAATTTTTTTTGTCATGTTTGTTGCTCTTTTAAATACATTAAAGACGCTGCTCAAGGGGCAACAGCGCATGAACCTTGGTGCCTTTTCCGTGCTGAGATTCTAACTCAAACTCTCCACCAACCAGTTCCAGCCGCTCGCGCATATTAATCAAGCCAATGCCAGAATACAGAGTAGATTTTTGTGATAACCCTTCACCATCGTCCGCACACTCAAACAATACATGCCGTTGTGACTGCATCACCTGCAAAGATATGGTGCTAGCATTGGCATGTTTCTCAATGTTGGTTAAACATTCTTGTGCCAAACGGTACAGGGTGATTTCTATCTCATCCGGTAGCGTTATAGAAACATCAAAACGATAGTTTATTTCAATCTCTGTTCGTTCCGTAAACTGCCCAATCAGTGCCATGAGTGCGGTATCTAGCCCTAAATCATCCAAGATCGTGGGTCGCAAATTGTGCGAAATTTGTCGTACTTCGCTGATAGTCTGGTTGATCAAGTCACTGGCTTTGTGCAGCTCTTGCTCAACAATGTCTTTATCAAGCTCTCGTTTTAACTTTTTTTCCGCCAACTCAATGCGGAACTTACAACTGACTAGGAGCTGATTAATACCATCATGCAGCTCTCGAGAAAAGCCCCGTCGTTCACTTACTTGCCAACGCATAAAGCGTTGAACCAGTTCTTTTAGCCTTGAGTCGGCTAATTTATGTTCATGAAGGTTGATCGCCAAACCCAGTAAAATCACCAGAATCACCGTCACCACCACCACTTCAATAACGGTCGTAAAACTGTCTTGAATGTTACTATTCATAATGGCTTTGGTTTTAGCTAATTCAGCGTACACATCATCCAAATATAAGCCGGTGCCAATGATCCAATTCCATTTGTCTATGGCTACCACATACCCTATCTTATCTTCTTGTCGCATTAAGGGGGGTTTTTCCCACACATATCTGTGGTATCCGCCACCCGCTTGGGCTTCGCGAATCAAACCTTGGATTAGATAATTGCCCGTTCTATCTTGAAAGCCCCACAGATTTTGCCCTACAAAGTCAGGTTGCGTTGGGTGCACCAGGTTTCGCCCGAGCATTTCATAGGCAAAAAAATAGCCGTCTTCCTCGTAACGTAATCGACCTATGATGTTTTTGACTAATCGCTGTGCTTCTACCGTGCTTAAGGATTCGTCCTCTAGAATCGGTTGAATTTCTGACATGGCAATACTAACGTAATTTTTCAGTGCCTTTTTCTTAGCATCAACCAGGTTAAATTCATAAATAGACAATTCTTCCGCCGCTAGGTCACGCGCCGATTGTAAGCCGAGGTAGGTAATAATGGCGGTCGCCACGATAAGCGGCGCAACCGCCAGCAGAATGATTTTACTTTTTAAGCCCACACAAACACTCTTTTTGATAGGAATACCAAAAACAAAAAAAGCGGGGATAATCCCCGCTTTTGATTGTTCTCGCTCAAGGTAAGGCTAGGTTAGCCCATTCCGTACCAAGCAGGGAAGACCATAATACTGATCAACACCAAAACTTGAATAGCGATAAAGGGCGTTACACCTTTGTAAATATCAGTAGTACGCACCGAATCCGGCGCCACCCCTTTGAGATAAAAGAGACTGAAACCAAAGGGCGGGGTTAAGAAAGAGGTTTGTAGGTTCATCGCAATCAAGATCGCGAACCATACCATGTTCACACCCAATGCTTCGGCAACAGGCGCCAATATAGGCACAATGATGAAAGCAATTTCAACGAAGTCGATAAAGAAGCCCAAGATCAAAATGGCAATCATGGCTAGGATAATGAAGCCCCATTTTTCACCAGGAAGATTTAACAATACTTCTTCAACGATGTAGTCACCGCCGGTGTAACTAAATGCCATAGAAAAAGCGGTTGCGCCCATTAAGATAGCAAAGACCATTGCGGTGACTTTAACGGTTTCTAAACCACTGTCGTACAACATTTTCCAGCTAAACTGACCATAAATAAGTGCCAAGATCACCGCACCTACACCACCAAGAGCCGAAGACTCTGTAGGTGTCGCAATACCGGTAAAAATAGAACCCAGTACGATCAACACCAAAGCAAGAGGCGGAATAATCGCTTTTAATGCACTGCGGATTTGTTGCGCACGGGTTTCATTATCCAAATCTTGTGGCATCGCTGGCGCCATTTCCGGCTTCAAGAAAGTCAAAATCAAGATATAAAGAATATAACAACCGATCAAAATCATGCCTGGAAACAAAGCGGCTTGGAATAAATCCCCAACCGGAATGCCCAATACATCGCCCAAAATAATCAAAATAATAGACGGAGGAATAATTTGGCCTAGCGTACCCGAGGCACAAATAGTGCCGCAGGCAAGGGATTTGTCGTAGTTATACTTCAGCATAACAGGCAGGGAAATCAGACCCATGGCAACAACACTGGCACCAACCACACCAGTAGACGCGGCTAATAAAGCACCTACCAAAATAGTAGAAATCGCCAAACCACCACGTACACCACCAAAGAGTTTACCCATGGCTTCTAATAGCTGCTCTGCCAAGCGGGTTTTCTGTAACACGATCCCCATAAAGACAAAGAGTGGTACCGCCATCATAACGGTATTTTCCATGTAGCTTTGAATACGGAATGGCATAAAAGCAAACATGTCGAAACCTTCCGCAAAAACACCGAAGATTAAGGCGATACCACCAAACGTAAAGGCAACAGGGAACCCTAGCAACAACAGCACTAGGGCAACGAAGAACATGATTATTCCAATCATAAAAAACCTATAAACTTAAAATAGAGACAAGAATCAATGTTGAATCGGAGGGTGAGAAAAGCCCTCTTGGCTGACGCCGCGCAGTACGTTAATACAGCGAATTAGCATACCTAAACCACTGATCGTCATTGAGAAAAAGGCAATAGGAATAACCGCTTTAATAATCCAGCGATAAGGCAAACCACCAGGGTCACCACTGGTTTCACCAAGAACGAATGCCTCATGCGCAAACCCGACACCGTAGTAACCAACCACTAGCGTAAAAGGCAGCAAAAAGAACACACATCCAAATAAATCAATCCAAGCTTTGCCACGGATGGATAAATTTTCATAAATTAAATCCACACGAACATGACCACCGTGTTGAATGCCATAAGGAATGCCCAATAAGAATATCGCAGCGTATAAATGCCACTCTAATTCTTGCATACCAATAGAGACATCATTGAAGGCATAACGCATCAATACGTCGTAAAACACATTACATAACAGAGCAATAAAAAGCACGGTAGACAGCACGCCTAACGCATTAGAAAAACGAGTGATTCCTCGTTCTAGGTGGATTAACAACATTACAAACTCCTAGAAAAAAGCATGGCGAACTCTGTGGTTCGCCATGCTTAGAGGTTTTATTCCGCTAAACTGTCAACGCTATCAAGGTAGGCACGATCAGAGATATTCGTCCAAACTCGAGCTTTTTTCAGGTAGTTCGCTTGAGATTCCAAGATTTCTTTCGCTAAAGGATCTTCTGCTGCTTTTTCATCAAGCAACTCTTGATTGGCCTTTTTCATTGCGACAAGAACGTCTTGTGGGAAGGTTTTCACCTGTACGTTCGGGTACTCAGTTTTCATGGTTGCCCAGTTAGCTGCGCTCTCATGGTAAGACTGAATGTACATATCGTAAGACGCTAGCTTCATAGATACACGCAAGATTTCACGTAGATCGTCTGGAAGTTTTTTCCACGTACGCTGGTTTACAAGGAACTGAAGCTCTGTTGCAGGCTCATGCCAACCTGTGTAGTAGTAAGGCGCGATTTTATGGAAGCCCATACGCAAATCAAGTGACGGTCCCACCCACTCTAGTGCGTCGATAGTACGACGCTCAAGGGCAGTATAAAGCTCACCAGATGCGATGTTGGTTGGCTTAGCGCCCAATTTTGCCAATACTTCACCGGCAAAACCTGGAATACGCATTTTTAGACCTTGAAGGTCTTCAAGGGAATTGATTTCCTTTTGGAACCAGCCACCCATTTGGTTACTGGTGTTACCACCTGGGAAAGAAAGCAAGCCAAATGGTTCGTAGACTTTCTCCATCAATTCCATACCACCACCGTGGTAGAACCAACCATATTGTTCAGGTGTGATCATACCGAAAGGCATCGTAGTGAAGTACAAGGTGTTTGGCACCTTACCTTTCCAGTAATAAGACGCGGAGTGACCCATGTCGTACTGGCCAGAACGCACCATATCAAAGATGCCTAAAGGCGCTTTGTGTTTGTTGGAAGAGTCAATGGTGATTTTTAAACGCCCGTTGGACATTTCTTCAGCGATGCGAGCCATGTTGCGAGGCGCTTCACCAAAAATAGGGAAGTTAGATGCCCATGTTTCTGCCATTTTGAGTTTGTACACTCGGTCTGCTGCAAAAGCAGGCATAGACATGGCGGTAACAGTAAGGGTTGTTGCTGCGATGAGAGTCGTAAATTTTAAGGATTTCATTATATTTATCATCCTGTTGTCTTAGTTTTTTATTATAGAAGATCGAACAGGGTGGATAATCGCGCAGATAAATAGTGTAAACAATTCGTACGAATACCGATCACTACGTAATAAGTACGTATTTCACTAAGTATTAATACGTAGGAACACAAGAAAAAGTTATTCCCAACAAATATCCGCTAATGACTCAAAACTGGGCTTGGCAAAGTAATACCCTTGAAAAAGGTGAATCCCCATGGTTTGTAATGTGTGAAATTCGGCTTGTGTTTCGACCCCTTCAGCGATCACAGTCATGTCGAGCTCGTTAAACAGATTGACTAGGTTTCTCACTATAATCTGGCGTTTTTTATCCTGATCAATGTTTCTCACCAGCACCATATCGATTTTAGTCAGATCCGTTTTTAGATCCGCCAACTGATTTAACCCGTTAAAGCCGGAACCAAAATCGTCGGTGGCGGTTAAAAAACCTTGTTGTTGATAATGGCGAATGATGGATTCTAAATGCCCACTGTCGGTGATCTGCTCGTTTTCGGTAAATTCAAAAATGATTTTTTCTTTGGGAAAATGGAACTCTTCAGCAGCATTTAGTGTGGTACGAATGCACAACTCTGGTTTGTACACTGCATTTGGTAAGAAGTTAATACTGAGAAAACTGTCTTTTTGAACGTTCAGCTGAGCGGCCAGCTTAATGGCTTTGATTCGACAACTTTGATCGAATCGGTAACGATTGGTGTCATTTACATGTTGGAACACATGAAACGCGCCTTCGTTATTTAAGCCGCGAACTAAGGCTTCTTGGGCGAAAACGGTATGAGTCTGGGTATCGATAATAGGCTGAAACGCCATGGTGAAATCGAACCCTAAATCCACACCCGAGGCACACTCACTGCAACCTAACTTACGAAAATCCGGCTGTTGCGGCATACGAATCACCCTCCAATCTGGTAATGACATTTATGAATAATATTAGTCATGATAGATGTTCAGACGCGGGAAAGAAATCCTAAAAAGTGAAGAAAATACTTAATATGGCATGATGTTCTCGATGGACAAAGGTCACGTCCAGCTCAAATGATCGCGATCTTTTGGTCAATTTTTAGCACAACCCATGAAATCGCCCTACTATCTCTCGGTTTTTTACGCCACCTATGCTTTGATAAATGTCTTATTAGGAAGTCGACCTGCAAGACAACAATGAAATCACAAGGGATGTTTGACGATGAAACCATTTGCTTTTTTAATCTTAGTTAGTCTGTTTTTGTCAGGCTGTGCGTCCACGGCAATGATACCCAGCCACCAGGAAAGCAACGTAGATGTGGATGTTTCTATTGATAACGCCACCCCCATCCTCGTTGTAGCGAAAGACGGCAGCGATGCCTTGATTACCAAGCGCTACCTACCCGATATCGTCAGCACGCTTCAAACTCGTGGTTTTACAGAGGTAGCAGCCATAGCAAACAGCGATACAGCGAAAGCAGCAGACACACTACAACTGGTTGTGGATTTCAGCTCAGAAGTCAAAACCTATACTAAAAAAGTGCCCATTTTCAATCACAGTCGAAATATCCCTTATGTTGTATGCCATCGCAACGCCAGCTCAGGTAAACGCACCTGCGTAACCCGTTTTCATCATCGCATGGAGCCCATTGTAAGCGGCTATAACCTCATAGAAACCGAAACCACCCTTTACCGTCTTGATTACCAGCTAAAAGACCAATACAGCAAGGTGATTTTAGACGCCACTCACTCTCTCTCCAACGATCATTGTTCAAAGTGGAAAATGTTTGCTTTGTTAGCTAAAGAAGCCATGATAAAGGCCGATTTCAGTCAGCCGATAGACCGCTCTTATGACATAACAAAACCCACTGGCGAAAACTGCCAAACGCCTTAGTCCGTTAAGGTAAGCGCTTTTCATATTGCTAGAAGTGCGTTTAAAAAAACTCTCACTTGACAGGGTCTCATTATTTGCACATTGTAACAATTATACCCAAGGAAATAGAGGGTTTATTGATCGCTCACACGAATAACTGCTTACATATTGGTTATAATTATGAGTCAACTATTTCGTTTATTTTGTCTGGACTTCAAGATATGTTTTTCAATTCTGAGTTAAAACAACACAATAAAGCACTGACGCAACAGCTTGAAGAAAAAAAAGCGTCGAATCAACTAGCGATGCAATCCATGCAGGCAAAATTAGATGTTGTCACAGCTGAACTTGATCTTTTAAAGAGTCAATCTGGCGGTAACGATCAGCTGATCCGCTATCAATTACGTGGTGGCGAAATGCTTAACTCCATTCGTTTCGGTCTAGCGGACAGCGCTGAAAACCTCATTTCAGAACGCAAAAGCATGGCTAAACTAAACGATGTTTTTGATGAGACAAGAACTGCTCTTGTACGTTTAAGTGAGCGTGCAGGTCTTATCAATACTCAAGCCAGCGACAGCATGAACGCAGCAAACGTTCTGGACAAAACGGCAAACGACATCAGTCAGCTAGTTTCAAGTATCCAAGAAATTTCTTCTCAAACCAATTTGCTTGCCCTAAACGCCGCCATTGAAGCAGCTCGCGCTGGAACGGCAGGACGTGGCTTTGCCGTTGTTGCAGACGAAGTGCGAAATCTAGCAGGCAAAACACACAGTGCCAGTGAGCAGGTAGAAAACCTCGTAAAGCAGGTTATTTCTCAAACAGAAGAAATTAAGGGCATGGTCAACCAGAACAAAGACAGCGCGCTGGATATTTCAGCATCGTCTGTACAGATTGATAAAGTAGTTGATCATGTGATCTCTCGTTCTGATCACATGCAGAAAGTCATCAGTGTTGCCGCGACCCACTCTTTTTTAAATACGGTTAAGCTTGATCACGCCGTATGGAAAAATGTGGTGTACGATCGCATCAACAAACAAAAATTTGATGAAGAAGTGAATCAGCATACAGAATGTCGTTTAGGCAAATGGTATTACGAAGGATACGGCGGTCGTCATTTCCAAACCTCGTCCAGTTTCAAATCCATTGAGGCGCCACACAAAATCGTGCACGACTCTGGCCGCAGTGCATTAAAAGCGGCACAACTTGGCAAGACCGAAGAAATGCTTAAGCATCTCGATAAAATGGAAACCGCCAGCCTACAGATTATCGTTCACATCGATGACCTCATGGCAGAAGTTCAAGAGAAGTAAGTTTCCACATTATTTAAGGCCCAAGTTAAGGGCCTTTTTTATGCGTCCCCTCCTATCAGACCTGAGATGAAAAACTGGCCCATCGGAACTTTTTTAATTGCCGACACTCTCAATGCTTGGTTTTATTCACCATAATCGATACTATTTTTTTACACTATGAACGGTTTTAGGCTATTGATTAAATGGGGAAAAGGCTATGCTAAGGCGCATTATTACCTTGACTGTTCTAAGAGAAACGACACGGCTCGTCATCGAACCGTTTGTTAGGATAACAACCATGTTTGCACAGCACATTCATATTTTATTACCGATTACTGGAAAGGAGTTTTGCCCTTGAGCTCACTAATTTGGCTACCCTTTCTGCCTTTGTTAGGTACTCTGGTACCTTTACTGTTTGCGCGTTTTAGTCGCACCGCTTGCGCTTTCGCCACCGCCGCTTTACCGGCACTGACTCTATTTTTGATCTTATCCCATTCTGGCGACATATTTCATGGAGAGCGATTTCAAGCCGCTATTCCTTGGATTCCCGCCATTGGTTTAGAGCTCGCTTTTCGCCTTGACGGCTTAGCCTTGCTGTTTTCTATCTTGATTTTAGGCATAGGTTTACTGGTTATCTTGTACGCGCGTTATTATTTGTCGGCGCAGGATTCCATCGGTAAATTTTACGCTTATTTAATTCTCTTTATGTTCGCCATGCTTGGCGTGGTCATGTCAGACAACCTCATTCAGCTGTGGTTTTTCTGGGAGCTGACCAGCATCAGCTCCTTCTTATTGATCAGCTTTTGGGGGCACAAAACCGAAGCTCGTAAAGGCGCTAGAATGGCTCTGACTGTTACCGGTGCCGGTGGTCTAGCTTTGTTGGCAGGGCTGCTGATATTGGGCGATACGGTTGGCAGCTTCAGCCTACAAGACGTTCTCGATAATGGCGATTTAATCAAAGCCAGTGCGAATTACCCTGTTATTGTGGTATTGGTTCTGCTGGGAGCGTTTACTAAATCTGCACAATTTCCTTTTCATTTTTGGTTACCAAATGCCATGGCCGCGCCAACGCCGGTCAGCGCCTACTTACACTCAGCTACTATGGTAAAAGCCGGTATCTTCTTGATGGCGCGTTTTTATCCGGCTTTGGCCGATACCAATCTCTGGTTCCTCATTGTCAGCTTAACCGGCCTGGCCACTTTCTTGGTCGGAGCTTACATCGCTTTGTTCCAACATGACCTAAAAGGCCTACTTGCTAACTCCACCATCAGTCATTTAGGTCTAATCACCCTACTGCTTGGTATGGGGACAGACTTAGCCGCCGTAGCGGCCATTTTCCACATTATTAACCACGCGACCTTTAAAGCGTCGCTGTTCATGGCCGCGGGGATCATTGACCACGAATCCGGCTCCCGAGACATGCGCAACCTCAACGGACTGTGGAAATACATGCCATACACGGCCACCTTGGCCATGGTTGCTTCCGCCTCCATGGCGGGGGTGCCTTTGCTAAACGGCTTCTTATCAAAAGAAATGTTCTTCACCGAAACCTTGCATCAAGCGTCGCTTGGCTCCTTGTCTTGGATTATCCCTGTCTTAGCAACGCTAGGCGGTGTCTTCGCCGTGGCCTACTCAACACGCTTTATTCATGATGTGTTTTTCAATGGCGAGCCCATCAATTTGCCTAAAACCCCCCATGAGCCACCACGTTACATGCGTGTTCCGGTGGAAATTTTAGTGGCGCTTTGTTTGGTGGTAGGAATTTTCCCAAGTCTAATAGTCGGTGATTTATTACTGTCGGCGGCCAGCGCCACCTTAAACGGTCCAGCGCCAAGTTACAGCCTAGCTATTTGGCATGGTTTTAATTATCCGCTATTAATGAGCGTGATCGCTCTGATCGGCGGCTTATTTATGTACTACAGTCGTTCGCATTTGTTTAAATTCCAAGCGCAATTTCCCACCAGCGATCCTAAGCTGGTTTTCGAAAGTGTAATTCAATTCCTGACCAACAAGGCGGCACGTATCATTGCAGCGACAGAAAATGGCTCTCTACAACGCTATATTTTCTTCGTGCTAACCTTTGCAGTGATCATGACGGCATCGTCTTTGATGAAGCTCAATACCACAGCAGGTCAACGGACAGAAATACCGCTGGATGCCTTGTCCATTACTTGTGCTGTGCTGCTATGTTTGTCCGCACTGGCAACAGTTATTTGGCACCGACGTCGTGTTATTGCCTTGCTTACTCTATCGGTCGTTGGCCTGATTGTATCTTTGGCGTTTGCCCAGTTCTCTGCTCCCGACTTGGCACTGACGCAGTTATCGGTTGAAGTAGTGACGGTAATCCTGTTGATTCTTGCGCTGTTTTTCTTGCCTCAAAAAACACCCAAAGAATCCTCTCCCCGTCGTGTAGTTCGTGATCTTGGGTTAGCGTCCTTGATTGGTGGCGTAATTGGTACCATTTGTTACGCCCTTATGACTCGACCGTTGGACACCATCTCAACCTTCTTCACCGAGAACAGCAAAACCGGCGGGGGTGGTACCAACATAGTCAACGTCATTCTGGTGGACTTTAGAGGCTTCGATACTTTAGGTGAAATCACCGTATTAGGCATCGCTGCGTTGGGTATTTATAAACTGATCGCCCGTATGCGTCTTTACATGCCATCGAGTGATGACAGCGGCTTGCCTTGGTCGGAAGATCGTCACCCTATTTTGCTCACCGTGATATCTCAAAGTTTGTTGCCGCTGGCTTTATTAGTGTCGGCATACATATTCTTACGAGGACACAACATGCCTGGCGGTGGCTTTATTGCTGGCTTGATTACTTCTGTGGCCATTATTCAACAGTATGTCGCCCATGGGGTGGAATGGATCAAAACCCGTATCAAATTGGATTATCAAATTATGATAGGTTCTGGTATCGGTATTGCGACGCTTAGCGGCTTAGGCAGCTGGGTCTTTGGACATACGTTCTTATCGTCTTGGTTTGATTATTTTTACTTACCGGTTATTGGCAAATTCGAACTTGCCAGTGCCATGATTTTTGATCTGGGCGTATTTCTCACCGTTGTGGGTGCCACCATGTTGATTCTGGCTAACCTTGGCCAATTAACCACCAGTGAACGCCCTGTTCAAAAGGAGCATGATTAATGGAAGGTTTGTACGCATTCTGCGTTGGATTATTAACCGCCTGCGGTATTTTTCTTGCACTGCGTGGCCGCAGTTTTTCTGTGGTCATTGGGCTAACACTGTTGTCTTACGCCGTGAACTTGTTCTTGTTCGCCAGTGGTCGGCTTAAGCTCAATGCCGCAGCGGTATTAGGTGAATCGGAGCAATACAGTGATCCGCTCCCCCAAGCGCTGGTGTTAACTGCCATCGTCATCGGCTTTGCCATGACCGCCTTTGCGGTCATTCTCGCCATGCGCGCCCGAGCCGATTTAGGCAACGATCACGTGGATGGCACCTTACCCACTTTACCGAACGACCTGCAGCAAAAATCTGGAGGAAACCAATAAATGCAGCACTTAAGCATTTTTCCCATCCTGATTCCTTTGTTGTTTGGCGCCATTATGCTGCTGCCGCCCATTTCTCGTGATGCCAGCTCGCAACGCATTGCTTCTATTATTGGCACCTTGTTTATCATGTTGTCTTCGGCTGGCTTGTTGTTTCAAGTCGCCACAGAGGGCGTACAGATCTACGCATTAGGCGGCTGGCAAGCGCCTTTCGGCATCGCACTTGTGGCCGATAAGGTTTCAAGCTTAATGGTATTATTAACAGGATTTTTGTCCTTCGCTATTATGCTGTATGCCGTGTCTGGACAAGACAAAGGTGGGGCGTATTTTCATCCTCTGTTTATGTTCCAAATCATGGGCATCAATGGCGCCTTTCTAACCGGCGATATTTTTAACTTGTTTGTGTTCTTTGAAGTGCTACTCATCGCTTCTTATGCCTTGCTAATACACGCCGGTGGCAAACAAAAAACCCAGGCCGCATTGCATTATGTAATTTTAAATCTTGTCGGTTCTAGTCTCTTCTTATTCGGTCTTGGCATACTTTACGGCACCCTCGGCACGCTTAACATGGCGGACATGGCAGTTAAAGTTGGGCAACTCGAAGGCGAAACGGCAACATTGGCTAAAACTGGCGCTTTGTTGCTGCTTGTGGTGTTTGGCTTAAAAGCCGCCATGCTGCCTATGCACTTTTGGTTGCCCAAGACCTATGCCAGTGCCAGTGCGCCAGTCGCTGCGTTATTTGCCATTATGACAAAGGTCGGTGTTTACAGTATTTTTCGTGTTTACACGGTAATATTCGGCGAAAGTGCAGGAGAATTAGCCAATATCGCCACTCCTTGGCTATGGCCATTAGCGCTTCTGACCATTGCGATTGGCACCATCGGCGTATTTGCCAGCCCAGGTATTAAAACCTTAAGCGCAAACTTGGTGATTATCTCCAGCGGCAGCTTACTGGCTTGTGCGGCCATTAACTCTGAAGAGGCTACGTCGGCGGCGTTATATTATATGGTTCACAGTACCCTCGCCTCAGCCGGTTTGTTCTTACTCGCGGATTTAATGGCAAGACAACGAGGCAAGGCCGAAGATCGTTTTGTACGCTCTCGACCTTTTGTACAGCCTAGACTAATGGGCTTTGGCTTCGCGATACTTGCCTTGTCCCTTGTCGGAATGCCCCCATTATCAGGCTTTGTCGGTAAGGTGATGATTTTGCAATCTACGCAATCTAACGCCCAAACCATGTGGTTGTGGCCGTTAATACTCATCGGTAGTCTGGCGGCATTGATCGCTTTCTCACGAGCTGGTACGACGCTGTTTTGGCGTCACAATGGCTCTGTCGCGGCAGAAGCTGAGCCAGCGAAACCTTCTGAGGTTGCCGGTATCGTTTTACTGCTATTGGCGTCACCATTATTGGTTTTATTCGGCGGTGATGTCAGCGAATTCACTCAGCAAGCGGCTCACTATCTGCACGATATTAACGCTTCTGCTTACGCTTTATTGCCAGGAGTTGCCCCATGAAGGTTTTTCCTATGCCAGTCCACAGCTTGCTGCTTTTTGTAGTGTGGCTGCTGTTGAATAATTCGGCCAGTGCCGGCCATATTGTTCTGGCGCTATTTTTTGCGGTGACCATCCCTTGGCTTGTGGCTGATATGCGGGACGAGCACCCTAAAATACTCAAACCTTGGCTGGCTGTACGCTATATATTGATGGTGATGAAAGACATAGTGACGGCGAACGTTGAAGTCGCGCTCTTAATTATAGGCCCAATCAAAAAATTACAGCCTGGCTTTGTCGCCATTCCTATTAACATTGACTCTGACCTGGGCATCACCATTCTTGCTAGTACAGTTTCATTAACACCTGGTACCGTCAGTGCTGAAGTCTCTAAAGATAAAGCTTGGCTCTATATTCATGCCTTGCATTTAGATAATGAAGCAGAATTAATAGCCTCGGTGAAAGAGCGTTATGAAGCGCCAATAAAGGAGATTTTTGGATGCTAAGTTGGACAATCATCATAGTGGCTGTGTGTATCTGTGTCGCCTTGATTTTAAACTTATGGCGGTTGTTAAAAGGGCCAACCATTTCAGATCGAATCTTAGCGCTGGATACCATGTACATCAACGCCATCGCCTTGATTTTGCTGTATGGCATTTATGTCAAAAGTGCCTTGTATTTTGAAGCGGCGGTACTTATCGCCATGCTAGGATTTGTCAGTACCGCTGCGCTATGTAAATACTTACTACGCGGCGACATCATAGAATAATAGGATTCAGTATGCCTTTTTATCTTGAAGT
This sequence comes from Marinomonas vulgaris, assembly GCF_018145875.1. GTDB lineage: Bacteria > Pseudomonadota > Gammaproteobacteria > Pseudomonadales > Marinomonadaceae > Marinomonas > Marinomonas vulgaris. Next base: position 468,759 of record NZ_JAGSSV010000001.1, read on the forward strand.
TATTGTTTGTGTGTCTTTGCTTATTGGTAGTGTGTTTTTGCTGATCGGTTCTTATGGTTTGGTGCGATTGCCGGATATTTATATGCGCCTACACAGCCCGACCAAAGCCTCCACTTTGGGCATCACGGGCATCTTGATCGCCTCCATGGTGTTCCAAAGCCACTTGAAAGGCTTTTTGTCGATCCAAGAGCTGCTGATTACGCTCTTTTTGCTAATCACCGCCCCTGTGGCTGCCAATATGATCGCTAAAACAGCCCTACATCAACGGATTAAGTCCTTGGACAAAACTCAAAATCAAGAACTTATGGAAGTCATTCGCGATCGTGAGACACCTAGTACTCCGAAGGACCCGACATAAGTAATTCGCCCATATCGAGGTTTTCCATCGGTTTGTAGAAATAATAACCTTGGAAAATCTCGCACCCTAACGATGCCAACTTCTCCACCTGTTCAGCGGTTTCAACGCCCTCAGCCACTATCCCCAAGTCCAAGTTCTTTGCCAATTGGATGATGGTTTCACAAATTTTTCCGTCTTCTGAGTGACTATCGCATTCATTCACAAACGATTGATCTATCTTGAGAATATCCAGTGGCAGCTTTTTAAGATAACTGAGTGACGAATAGCCCGTACCAAAGTCATCAATAGAGATCTTAATGTTCAGCGCTTTCAACTCAGCCATCACCTCAATACAACGTTCAACGTCGCTGAGCAATACGCCCTCGGTGATTTCAATTTCCACAAAACGCCCATCAATGTCGTACTCTGCCATCTTTGCGGCTATGTAAGGCACCAGAGTTTCCGACACCAGGTGCCGCCCCGATATATTCATCGCGATAGGTACGCACTTGGCACCTTGATCGTGCCACATTCGACACTGTGCAAAGGTATGATCGATCACCCACTCGTCAACAATAATAATCAGGTTAGATTCCTCCGCGATGGGAATAAATTCCGCCGGTGAAATCAAACCCTTAGTAGGGTGATTCCAGCGAATCAGTACTTCTAACCCCATAATATGACCTTGATGAACCGACACCTTGGGTTGATACACCAGATAAAACTGATCCGACACCAAGGCTTCATTGATTTCTTTTTCAAAACCGAATTTCTGTGTGGCCAAATTGGTCATATCGGGACGGAAAAACTGCGCGTTATCGCGGCCCTTTTCTTTCGCCCAATACATAGCGATGTCCGCTTGTTGAATCAGTTGATCAGCGTCCAAACTTTGTTCATTAGTGAAGGCAACGCCGATACTGGTCGGAATCGTGTAGTACTGTTCATTCAAATGAATGGGGGCACGCATCACACCTAAAATGGTTTGCGCCCGTTCGGTCAATTCTGCTTCGCTGACCTTTTCGGTGACCATCAGCACAAATTCGTCCCCGCCCCAGCGGGCAATCACATCACTCTCGTCCGACACCGAGCGAAGTCGCGTCGCCACTTCGCACAACAGCTCGTCACCGGCTTTGTGCCCTAATGTGTCATTGATGATTTTGAAATTATCTAAATCCAGAAATAGCAAACCAACCGATGTTTTCTGCTTAGTGGCGAACAAGAGTGCACTCACTAAAGAATCCATTAAATAGGTTCGATTGTATAAACCTGTTAATGGGTCGCTGTACGCCAACTGTTTTAATCGTTTTTGCAATTTGACTTGCCGCGTCATGTCGCGAATATGAAGCGTGTATTCGCTATCTGTTGAGCTTTCTGTGTTCGCTTTGGTAATAGCAATTTCAGCGGGAAAGGGTTGATTAGATTCACGCTGTAATCGAAACGGGTTACGACGATTCAAGATCAAGCCAGTTGAAGAGGAAAAGCCGGAGTGCAGGCTAGTGGATATTTTATATCGATCTTCCTCTAAAATGAATAAATCGATAAAGCTCCCGCCTCGTACCTGTTTTTTCAAACAACCAAAAGTACGCTCCGCCGCAGGATTAAACTCCATCACCGAACCGAAACGGTCTATGGTCACAATGCAGTCCATAGAGGAATTCAGAATCGCCGACTTACGCACTTCACTTTCTTGAAAGCGCATCAGGGCATCGTCTCGTTGAGTAATCTCACTGTTGACCCGATTGATGACCTGATTGTATTTTTGCGCGATTTGACCCACTTCCGTAAAAGGCTCTTCAGGAACCGGAGTCGAAAAATCCGCATGATTTTGTTGATATTGCATGGAGGTTAACAAATCAAACATTTCCGTAGTCGCTCTGTGTTCGGCTACGTTTAACCCTTGCTCTTCTTGCTCTCTACTCGCTCTCAACGGCATAACTTTGTTCAGCAGCCACATACCGGCAAAGCCAATAACAAAACAGTACAAGCCAATCGAGACAATACCCAGCGCCTGCACACCCAGCTGCTCCATGGTGCTCAAACCGTTGGCAATTTTATCCGTCTGACCAAACAAGGCGACGCTGAGCGTGCCCCAAATACCAGCAAATAAATGCGCAGGTACTACATCTAGCGCGTCGTCTAGTCGCCATCGTTCCATCAAAAGACTGCCGTAATACACCACGACGCCAGACACAGCACCGATCACGATCGCCGCCCCAGGTGACACAATGTGACAAGCGGCGGTAATGCCCACCAGCCCAGCAATGGTGCCATTGAGAACAAAACCGACTTCAATATAGCCATCACGAATGTAATTGATCGCTGCCGCGACTATGCCGCCCCAAGCGGCTGATATGAATGTGTTAAGAATAATCAGCGGCACCGCATCCGTCAGCGCAAGCGTACTGCCGCCATTGAAACCGAACCAGCCAAACCAAATCAATAAGGTTCCCAAGGCAGACAAAGGCAAATTATTTCCAGGAGGAAGACGAATGCCCTCTTCGAATCGGCCCAAGCGAGGCCCTATGATAATAATAGCCGCCAAGGCGACCCATCCACCGACCGAATGCACCACGGTAGCACCAGCAAAATCAATAAAGCCTAGGGATTCTAGCCAGCCTTGAGAACTTTCTGAAGTAAACGCACCAGACCAAGCCCAATGACCGACAATCGGGTAAATCAGAGCACTCAACACACAGGTGATGGACAGATAGCCAACAAACGTCATGCGCTCCGCCACCGCACCCGATGTTAAGGTGGCGGCCGTACCGCAAAACATCATTTGAAAAATAAAAAAGCTGATCTCCCACGGCGTGTGGGTATCATCAAAAAAGAAATGACTGCGTCCGAACAAACCCACTACCGAGTCACCGAACATGATGCCAAAGCCAAATAACCAAAAAATGGTCGTCGACACAATAAAATCAGAAATATTTTTTGCCGCTACATTGATGCTATTTTTACTGCGGATACGACCGCTTTCTAAGCATAAAAAACCGGCTTGCATCAAAAAAACAAAGGCCGAGGTTACCAATAACCAAGAGTACTCTTCCATAGACATCCTAAGCGGTTAAAATCACTGACATGCGCCACATCGGCTGTTCATCAAACGCCATTACAGTGCAAAAAAACACCATTGCTATCATTCAATAGTTACGCCAACTTTCTATAACGTTTCTATTTAAAACGTAACAAAACAAAAAGGCCAGTCATAGACCAGCCTTTTATCTTCTTATTCTGTAACGATTATCTCAGCACTCTGAGAAACACCGCATCAATACACGGCTAACTGAACGTCATTTGATAATCGCCAACGGCAAGGTAATCGGCTTCCCGCTGTAGATTGGCCAACGTGAGTGGTCGGCCATCTAACCAGCCAGATAAAAACTCAGCATGAATCGTTTTTCCTTCTGCTTTTAAAGTGAAGATTGGCATGTCGCCTTCTTTGCGATCATTGTGCAAAAGAATCGATAAACGCAGTAGAATCGACAATCGATCCAAGTCTTGCTGGTCGCTTTTAGTAAAACGGTAATCTACAGACTGAGTGAATTTTCGACGATGCCGTACAATTAAATTCGCTAAAGCCTGTTGCTCTTGTTGCGAAAATCCCGGCATGTCAGATTCACGAATAATATAGGCACCATGTTTATGGTAACGGCTATGGGAAATGCCGACACCCACTTCGTGTAACAACCCGGCCCAGCGCAGCAAGTCTTCACTGGAAATATTGTTGAGCCCCCAGCTTTCTTTTACCTGAGCCAGAGCAGATAACGCCGTATTTGTGACTAACTTCGCTTGCTCGGTATCAATGTGATATTGGCTCAACATGTAGTTTACCGTGCGCTCACGGATATCTGAGTCGGCATAGCGCCCCATGATGTCGAACAAAACACCTTCTCGAAGCGCACCGGTGGAAAAATCCATTTGTTTGATATCAAAACACTCAAACACCGCGGTTAAAATAGCAATGCCTGCGGCAAAGGTGCCTTTGCGCTCGGGTTTTAGACCAATCAACTCCAAGTTATCTGCGTGACCGGCAGCAAACAAGGCCTTCTGAATTTGCTTCAACGCCTTGGCGGTTATGCCTTTTTTGCTCCAGTTGTTTTCCTTGATGATGTTGTAAGCGGCTTTGATTGTGCCCGAAGACCCTATCGCCAAGTCCCAAGTCTCATCAAGGTAATCATCTTGGATGCTTAACAACTCCAAACGAGCAGCGGTCACGGCTTTTTGAAAATTCAGCTTATTAATAACGCCATCTTCAAAGAAACGCTGCTTAAAGCTGACACATCCCATATGAAGGCTTTCTGTCAAAATTGGATCGAGCTGTTTGCCAATGATAAATTCCGTACTACCACCACCAATGTCTACCACCAAGCGTTTCGATTCACCATGATCCATGGTGCGTGCAACGCCCACATAAATAAGACGTGCTTCTTCTCGACCAGCAATAATCTCCACTGGGTGGCTCATTATGTCCATGGCTTTACCAATGAAATCATAACGGTTTTTCGCCACACGTAATGCGTTGGTGCCGACAACTCGAACCGAACCCGGTGGCATATCTTCTATCACCTGAGCAAACTGCGCCAAACAGTCTAGGCCACGTTGCTGAGAGTCGTCATCTAAATGTCCATTCACCAGCCCTGCCGCCAACTGTACCTTGTCACCGTATTCACCCGTAATGCGTAACTGACCGTGGGTAACTTGTGCTATGACCATATGGAAACTATTTGATCCTAGATCAATGGCTGCAATTTTTTCAAAAGGAAAGTCGTGAGATTGTTGCAAAAAGAGTGATTGCATTCAAAAAGCCTTAGGTTGCCGACGTCTTAATTAAAGTAAGAGTATAGCAGTTCCCTTGGTATGTCATTGCTATCGAAACGGTAGAATTGACCTCTACAATTGTGATGTTTCTGTGACAATGATAGGTGTTTACTAAAAAGCAAGAAATACACTGGGTTGGGCGAGCAATAACTTCGCAATAAGCACCAAAAAAGCCTAATTTGATCAAAAAACTAGCAGAAAATGTTTTTTTCCTAAATTTGACTATAGACCTCACGTTTAACTCGCACTATAGTAGCAATGGTCTTAATAATGACATTGCAGGATGCAAATCAGATAAGATCCCAATCAAATTGTTTCGCGCTGTATTGGCTCAGCCCTACCCGGGCTAATGTAAATCAAAACAAAATTTAACCCTGTGTTTTTATTTACATGCCGAATAGCTGATATATTGTTAAATACTTCCAGACACCTATTATTGTTAATGATTAACCATAATTCCGTCATTCTTCCTCAAATGAGCTAATACAAAACCCGTTTATGAACCTTACCGACTTAAAACAGAAATCAGTACACGAACTTTTAGAAATCGCAGCAGAAATGGGCCTAGACAATATGGCTCGTTCCCGAAAACAAGATGTTATTTTTTCAATCCTAAAGCGTCATGCAAAAGGTGGGGAAGACATTTACGGCGACGGTATTCTAGAAATTCTTCAAGATGGCTTTGGCTTTTTGCGCTCTCCTGACAGCTCTTATCTGGCCGGCCCTGACGATATTTATGTTTCGCCAAGCCAAATCAGACGCTTTAACTTACGCACAGGCGACACCATTGCCGGTAAGATACGTCCACCAAAAGACGGCGAACGCTACTTTGCTCTATTAAAAGTTAATGAAATCAACTTTGATAAGCCTGAAAGTGTTCGAAATAAGATCCTGTTTGAAAACTTAACACCGCTGTTTCCTGATGAACGCTTACTAATGGAAGCGGGTAACGGCTCTACTGAAGATGTGACTTCTCGTATTATCGACCTCGTTGCCCCAATGGGTAAAGGTCAACGTGCCTTGGTGGTTTCTCCACCAAAAGCCGGTAAAACCTTCATGTTGCAGAACATTGCCAATGCCATCACTCGCAACAACCCAGAATGTCATTTGATCGTATTATTGATCGATGAGCGCCCTGAGGAAGTCACCGAAATGTCTCGTACCGTTCGCGGTGAAGTGGTGGCCTCTACGTTTGATGAGCCACCAGCACGTCACGTTCAGGTGGCTGAAATGGTAATCGAAAAAGCCAAGCGTCTCGTTGAACATAAGCGCGATGTGGTTATTCTGCTGGATTCTATCACTCGTTTAGCACGTGCTTACAACACGGTTATTCCATCCTCTGGTAAAGTATTAACCGGTGGTGTGGATGCGAATGCACTAGAACGTCCGAAGCGCTTTTTTGGTGCTGCTCGTAACATCGAAGAAGGCGGCAGCTTAACCATCATCGCTACCGCTTTAGTGGATACAGGATCCAAAATGGACGAAGTTATCTTTGAGGAATTTAAAGGGACAGGTAACTCAGAATTGCACCTTGACCGTAAAATTGCTGAAAAGCGCACCTTCCCAGCGATCAATATCCGTCGCTCTGGTACACGCCGTGAAGACTTGTTGACATCTGAAGATGAATTACAGCGCATGTGGATCCTGCGCAAGCTACTAAACCCAATGGAAGATGTCGCCGCCACGGAGTTCTTAATCGATCGCTTAAAAGTCACACAGACCAATGATGACTTCTTTGAATCGATGAAAGGCAAAAATAAATAAGCAGATTTTCTGCTGCTGGAAAAACCACTTCTTTTAAGTGGTTTTTTTTTACTTATACACACGGTTTAATGGCTTTTAACGGCTACCTTTTATTACATCAAGGCAAGCGCGATTTATTTTGGAGTAATTTACATGAAAGAGATTTCCGCGACGGTTAATACGGTTGAGTTGGTTAACCATAATGTTTATCAAGTTGAGTTAACCGTTGAAAATCTGACATTTTCAGCTGGACAATATCTTATGGTGGTATTGCCTAGTGGTGAGCAAGTGCCTTATTCCATTGGCAGCGCTCCCCACGAGCTACCTAACTTAACCCTGTACGTGTTGGTTTCTGATACGGGATCGTTAGCTCATAAAGTCATTGAGCACATTAAATCCAGCGACAAAATCACCATCAAAGCACCAGGTGGCGATTGTCATCTCAGCAACGGCGTACTGGATACGCAAGCTGAACACATTCTGCTCATTGCTGGCGGCACAGGCTTTGCTCAAATCAAAAGCTTGTTCAGCGCGTTGGTCGAACAAAATTACAGCGGCAAGGTGTCTTTTTATTGGGGTTTACGTACCGCAAACGATGTATTTGCTCAACAATGGCTAGAAGACGCTCACAAGTATTCGCCCTTCACGTTAGACGTAGTGGTAAATGAGCCAAGCGAACAATGGCAAGGACGACACGGTTGGTTGTACGAAGCCATTCTTCAAGATCACCCAGACCTTAGCCAAAGTGCGGCCTTTATTTGTGGCTCAGTGGGTATGGTATACGGCACACTGGATCAATTAGAACAAAAAGGAATGAGCCAAGATCGCTGCTTCTCTGATGTTTTCGCCTACGCACCACGTCCAGAAAAGCCTGAACTATAAGCAACAACGGCTCGCTCCATGTACTGATCTCTGTAAGAGCAACCTGACATATAATAAAAAAGGCTCCAATCTAGATGGGAGCCTTTTTTTATTACATCTAGTGTAACCAAAAGATCAAACGGCTTTCGCGCATACCGATTGCCACAAGACGGTGATGTTTTCTTGATCCGCCTCCACCACGCCTTCCACTTCAAGTGTCTCATTTAATACAGCAGTAAAATTTTGGTCAAACGCTTCTTTACCTTCCCCTTCAACACTGCTGTGTAAACCCAGTAACCCCAGCAAATAAGCGCAATAGAAAAGCTCGTCGCCTTCCTCAGCTTGGTGTTCCATTTCTCGTAAAGTGTCGCATAACTGATCGGCACGTTCTGAAAAAGTCATGGTCATAATCTATCTCGTGTTCCTGTATTCTTTGAGGGCAATAAATCAATAAAAAAGCCGGGATGGGTCCCAGCTTTTCAATGAATTGCTATCTTCGTTGAGCTTGCCTAAAGAGTCAAATTAAGGCTTTAAATTCAAGGTGTCTAAAGTCCGTGCACGAACAGATAATAGTAAGTCGGTATCTTCAATCAATGATTGTCCATACGATGGTACCATTTCTTTCATTTTTTCCTGCCAATCGCTCTCTTTTAAACGCTCTTGGAAGCAGCGCTCTAAAATACCTATCATGGTATTTACTGTCGTCGATGCTCCTGGAGACGCACCAAGAAGTGCCGCCATCGAGCCGTCTTCTGTAGCAATGGCTTCGGTTCCAAACTCAAGTTTGCCGCCCAGCTTATCGTCTTTCTTAATGATTTGAACACGCTGCCCTGCGTAGGCGAGTTTCCAATCGGCATCTTGTGCTTCAGGGAAAAACTGACGCAAGGATTCACAACGGTCTTTGTGTGACTGACGCACTTCACTGATAAGATAGCGGGTTAAATCCATGTTATTTTTGCCGACACTCAACATAGGTTTAATATTGTTCAGCTTGATACTTTTCGGTAAATCCCAGAAAGACCCAGTTTTCAAGAATTTAGTCGTAAAGCCAGCAAAAGGGCCAAAGAGAATGGCTTTTTTCCCATCAATGATACGAGTGTCTAAATGAGGAACAGACATTGGTGGCGCGCCAATCGGGGCAGCACCATAAATTTTCGCAAAATGCTGCTCAACCAGTTCAGGTTTTTCACATACTAACCACTGACCACTCACAGGGAAGCCACCGTAGCCAAAGCTTTCTTCTACTCCAGCTTTTTGCAGCAATGGTAATGCTCCACCGCCAGCGCCTAAAAATACGAATTTTGCATCAACAGTTTTACACTTACCATTTTGCTCAATTGTCACGTCCCAGCGGCCATCTTTGCGCTTCTTCAGGCTTTTCACATCGCTGTTTACAGATAATTCAAAGTTATCTTGGCCCATCAACAGGGTGCTCATATTACGAGCTATTGCACCGAAGTTTACATCGGACCCATGCTCTACTCGTGTCGCCGCAAGAGGTTCGCTATTATCACGATTCCTCATCACCAATGGCATCCACTCTGCCATTTTTTCACGATCTTCGGTGTACTGCATTTCTTTGAACGCTGGGTGCGCACTCATTGCCGCATGGCGTGCTTTGAGTTTTTTGACGTTACTCTCACCCCAAACAAAACTTTGGTGAGGCACGCGATGAATAAACTCTTGTGGTTGAGGCATCAAGCCTTTTTCCACTAAATAAGACCAAAACTGAAGGCTGATTTCGAAAGCTGCGTTGATGTTAACAGCCTTGTCGATGTTAACCGTGCCATCTTTGTTTTCAGAGGTGTAATTTAGCTCGCAATAAGCGGCATGGCCTGTACCAGCATTGTTCCAGCCATCCGTACTTTCTTTTGCCACACTGTCCAATCGCTCCACCATTAACATGGTCATGCTAGGATCGAGTTGCTTGAGTAACACTCCTAGGGTTGTGCTCATAGCACCACCCCCGACTAGTAAAACGTCTACAGAATTTGAGGTCATATGATTTCGCCGTGTCATAGCCAATTGGGAATATGAGAGTGATGTAGAAGAGGGGCTTTTGGCCAGCTGTCTGTATTTGATTCAATATGAGACGGCTTTCTTCATCCTCTCCTCAGAACGCCTTTGCCCGTATGCTGAGATTTCAGCCATCTAAAGGTTCCTGAGCAGGTGTCAATTTATTATACGGGTTTTGTGCTTAATGTCTTGAGACCTTAGTAGTAGAAGGTGACCACCTACTTCAGGTTATTTTCAAGATATCGCTAATATAGCTTACGTTAGCAGCAAGAATGCCGATTTTTACAACATTAATAACAAACAAGCACATAGAACTCTGCTATATTTAAATGATAATGTTCGGTATAAATATACTAAATCTACTTGAAAAATACGCAGGAGTTCACCATGAAAGCATCCGATATCATGGCAAGCAATGTCATCTGTGTTGATATAGATGAGCGCCTACCTAAAGTAAGACAGACCATGGAAGATTACGGTATTCACCACCTCCCCGTGGTGGAAAAAGAAAAACTGGTGGGAATCATTTCAGATCGGGATTTATTGCGAGTAATGAGCCCTTTCATCGGCAGTGTGTCTGAAACACCAAGAGATACCGATACACTCAACCGAGCGGCCCATCAAGCCATGACACGACAACCCATTACAGTGAATGCGGATACTTCCATAGAAGAAATTGTGGCTTGGTTCAAGCGTGTGGACATTTCTTGCCTTCCCGTGGTCGATGACGAAAAGCATGTGGTCGGTATTATATCGTGGCGCGATCTCGTCAATCATGCCACGTTTTCATAACAACCAGTCTCTAGTGCGTTTTGGCATGATCACCAAGCAAAGCTGTCAGCTCTTCTTCGTTGAATTCATATTTTTCTGCACAGAATTGGCAATCGACTAGAATGCTGCCCTGCTCAATCAGAACCTCACGGATTCCCTCAGCGCCCAGCGACATCACTGCATCCAAGGTGCGCTGGCGTGAGCAAGAGCAGCCAAACTGCATCGGCTTAACCTCGTATAGGCGCACCTCTTCTTCATGGTATAAACGATGTAATAATTGGGCAGTGTCTAATCCTAACAACTCTTCTTCTTTCACCGTCGAAGCAAGATGCGTTAAACGCTCCCAAGCATCTTCATCGTTTTCTTTAGCTTGCTCTGCTGGTAAGCGCTGTAAAAATAATCCGCCACATTGTGACCCGTTTGCTGCCAACCAAACACGGCTAGGCAATTGCTCAGACTGCGAAAAGTATTGCTCTAGACATTCAGCCAGGGTATCACCCACTAATTCAACAATGCCTTGGTAACGTTGACCGTCACGGGGTTGAATAGTAATGATCAAATAGCCGCCGGCTAGCGCTTCTTTGAGAGAAATCACCTCTGGAATAGTCTGAGATTCATCCCACTGAGCAATACCACGTAAATTTTGATTCTCGTCACACTCCGTCATGAGTGTCGACAAGAAACCATAGCCCTTTGCTTGAATAGACAAAACACCATCAATTTTGACGATGTCTCTCAACAAGGCAATCGCTGCGACAAACTCGCCAAGCAGTTTTTCCAATGGCAAAGGGTATTCTTTTCGTTTGATAATCTCTTGATACGCATCATTAAGCACTACACGCTCACCACGCACATTACTGTTATCAAAAGAGAAACGCTGTATTTCATTGAGGTTTAAAGTAGTCACAAAGCACACCTTGCTCAGGCAATCGCCTGAATAAAAAAGTTCGAATGAATATTGCGAGCATTTTACCCTCGCGTTACCGAATCATCCACTTTAAACCGTGTATAAACTGGGAATATACGTGCTTGCTATTTCGTTTATTCAAGCAGCACTCTAAAATGTTCTTCATATTATTTTTATCTTAAAGCACGTATTTTCCCTCTCATTAATAGCAATAAGAGACCCCAAGTTTTTATGATCCAATTTACCGAAGTCAGTTTACAGCGCGGCACACAATTTTTACTTGAAGACGCCGACCTCACTATTTTTGAGGGTCAAAAAGTTGGCCTCATCGGTGCAAACGGCGCGGGTAAATCGTCCTTATTTGCCATGATCAAAGGAGAACTCCATGCGGATACCGGCGAAGTAGTACTGCCTGGCCAACGCCGCATTGCTTTCATGGCGCAAGAAGTGGAAGAGACACAACGCAGTGCGTTAGATTATTGTCTAGATGGCGATGACCGACTCAGACTTATTGAGCAAAATATCGCAAACGCTCAAGCCGCTGGTGACGACCACGCCCATGCCAGCTGGCTCGGTGAATTTGAAAACGCCCACGGTTACACCGCACATTCCCGTGGAGAAACGTTACTGCAAGGTCTCGGCTTTAAAATGACCGACATGCAGCGCCCAGTGTCGGACTTCTCCGGTGGCTGGCGCATTCGCTTAAACCTCGCTAAAGCCTTGATGTGCCCCTCCGATGTATTACTTCTCGATGAGCCAACTAACCACTTGGATCTTGATGCCGTCATGTGGCTGGAAAACTGGTTGCGCCAATACCCAGGCACCTTACTGCTGATTTCCCATGACCGAGACTTCCTCGACGGTATCTGCAGCCACATTGTCCACCTGTATCAAAAACAACTGGTGCTGTACAAAGGCAACTATTCTGACTACGAGCGCCAACGCGCCGAGCACCTTGCCCAGCAGCAAGCCAATTTTGAGAAACAACAGGAAAAACGCGCTCACTTACAGCAATACGTTGATCGATTCCGTTACAAAGCCGATAAAGCCAAACAAGCACAAAGCCGTTTGCGCATGTTGGAAAAAATGGAAATCATTGGACCTGCGCACATAGATTCTCAATTCGAGTTTTCCATTCCAGTAGCGGAAAAAACCTCTCAATTATTAATCAATTTATCCCAAGCAGATCTAGGCTACACATCGGAGTCTGGCGTTCGAACCGTTCAATTGGGCAACACCAACTTTGCCCTTCGCGACGGTCAACGCATTGGTTTATTAGGACCAAACGGCGCGGGTAAATCCACCCTGATCAAATCCATAGTAAACGAAATCAACATTCTCGCAGGAGAACGTATTACCGGTGAGAACCTAAAAATTGGTTATTTTTCACAACACCAGCTCAGCGCATTGGATTTAGAAGCCTCGCCTTTACTGCACATTCAGCGACTTTCACCCAAGGTGCTAGAAAGTGATATTCGTCGTTATTTAGGCGGTTTTGGGTTTATCGGTGACGATGCCCTTCGCGCGGTGAAAGGCTTCTCCGGGGGCGAAAAAGCTCGCCTAGCGCTGTCTCTCATTTCATGGACTAAACCTAACCTGCTGGTACTTGACGAACCGACCAACCATTTAGACATCGAAATGCGTCAAGCGCTGACCGAAGCACTGCAAGAATTTCCTGGCTCTATTTTATTGGTGTCCCATGACCGTCATTTACTTAACAGTACGGTTGATGAGTTTTACCTTGTTGCTGACCATCAAATTCAAGCCTTTGATGGGGATTTACCCGCATACCATGCATGGCTGCAAGCAAGACAAGCCAACGCTGCACAAGTAGAAAAAGGCGAACAGCTCGGCGATAAAGTCGACAAGGTAGACCGTAAAGAAGAACGACGCAAAGCGGCCGACATGCGTGAGAAGTTGCGCCCACTGCGCAAGCAAATTGAAAAGCATGAAAAAGCCGTACAGATTGCTCAAGAACACCTAGATCGTATCTCCGATGCCATGTCAGACAGCGCCTTGTATGAAGCGGAACAAAGGGACAAACTGCAAACACTGCTGAGCGAAGAGGCGAAATGGAAAAAAGCGCAAGGAGAAAGTGAAGACGCTTGGTTTGAAGCGCAAGAAGCTCTGGAAGAAGCTGAAGCTCAACTTGGGTAACCGTGAGAAAATCGTAAAGATTGGCCGGGCACAAAGCTTTTATCCCTAGCCTGTCTTAATATTGTCATAATTGTAACGTACATTATAAAACTGCGATAAAGGAGAAATACTGGATGTCTTTTCCATACACTCGCATGCGCCGCATGCGTAAAAATGACTTTTCTCGACGCCTGATGCGCGAGCATCATTTAACAACTGACGACTTGATCTACCCTATGTTCATTTTGGAAGGCGAGAATGTGCGAGAAGCCATTCCGTCTATGCCTAACATAGAGCGTTTATCTATCGATTTGCTACTACAAGAAGCACAGGAACTAGTCGCACTCGGTATACCGACTATCGCGTTATTTCCAGTTATTGACGGCGATAAAAAGTCCTTACTCGCCGAAGAAGCCTACAACCCTGAGGGACTCGTACAGCGCGCAGTGCGTGCCTTGAAGCAAGCCTTTCCTGAGCTAGGTGTGTTAACCGATGTTGCCCTCGACCCTTACACCACACACGGTCAAGACGGCATCATTGATGAAGAAGGCTACGTATTAAATGACATTACGGTCGACGTATTGGTCAAACAAGCGATTTCCCATGCCCAAGCCGGTGCCGACGTGGTTGCACCATCCGACATGATGGACGGTCGAATCGGAGAAATTCGCGATGAACTCGAAGCTGAAGGCTTCGTCAATACACTGATCATGGCGTACGCCGCAAAATACGCCTCAGCTTATTACGGCCCATTTCGTGACGCCATTGGCTCCAGCGGTAACCTTGGCAAGGGCAATAAATTCACTTACCAAATTGACCCGGCTAACTCCAACGAAGCCATTCGTGAAGTCATGCTCGACATTGAAGAAGGTGCCGACATGGTCATGGTCAAACCAGGCATGCCGTACCTCGACATTGTTCGTCGAGTAAAGACTGAACTGGAAGTGCCGACGTTTGCTTATCAAGTCAGTGGTGAATACGCCATGCACATGGCGGCCTTTCAAAATGGTTGGTTAGACAAAGACAGTGTCATGATGGAGTCCTTACTGGCGTTCAAACGTGCAGGCGCCGACGGCATATTGACCTATTTCGCCAAAGACGCGGCACGCTTACTGCAAAAATAACAGGCTGAATCGGTGACCATCAGGCCAAGTTGGTGTAATTTGTCATAAAAGAGTCATGTCATTGTGGGTCGAAAAACAACAATGCGAACAACACTACATAATGGTATTTAAAGAGAACAAGATCACATGTCTGAACAGCCAGTGAACGAAAAAGATAAAAAAGAGCCCGCTTTGAGCCCATCGTTAATGCTGGACTCCGAGTTGGTCTTAGAGCCTATTCCAGAACAACCGCAAGATCCTAATAAGATCGCCATTGAAGAGCGCCTACCGGAAGAAATTGACCTGGCTGACCCAGAGCTTTACTTCAACCGAGAGCTCAGCCACCTTCAATTTAACGCGCGTGTTTTGGAACAAGCCATGGACGAAAACCACCCTATTTTGAATAGATTGATGTTTTTGTGCATTTTTAGCTCTAACATGGATGAGTTTTTTGAAATTCGTGTCGCTGGCCTTAAAAGTCAGCTTGAGTACAGTCGTGAGAAAAATGGCCCTGATGGCATGCACCCGAAAAAGGTGCTTAGCTATATCAGTGAGCAGGCGCACAAGCTTGTACGTCGCCAGTATCGAATCCTGAATGATATTATTTTTCCTAAATTAGCCAACGAAAATGTCAAATTTATTCGCCGAACTGTTTGGAACGACAAACAAGCTGCGTGGGTAAAGCGCTATTTTAGAGACAATGTGCTGCCAATTATCAGCCCTATTGGTCTCGATCCCGCGCATCCCTTTCCTCGTTTGGCCAATAAAACATTTAACTTCGTGGTCGAACTGGAAGGCAGAGACGCTTTCGGTCGAGAAAATGGACTCGCTATCGTACCAGCGCCCAGCTCATTGCCTCGTCTGGTGAAAATGCCGGATGAAGTCTGCGATGGTGGCGACAACTTGGTATTTTTATCATCCATTATTCATGCCCACGCCGACCAGCTATTCCCTGGCATGATCGTTAAAGGCTGTTTCCAATTTCGTCTTACCCGAAATGCTGATCTGGAAGTCGATTCCGATGACATAGGGGTCGATTTGGCTGGCGCATTACGTACAGAACTACAAAGCCGGCATTATGGTAGCTCAGTTAGATTAGAAATTGCCGAAAACTGCCCCTCACATATTGTCGATTCCTTGTTAAAACAGTTCGATTTAGAACAACAAGACCTCTATCGCATTGACGGTCCAGTTAACCTTAGTCGATTAATGGCAGTACTGGAGCTTGTCGATCGACCCGACCTAATGTATCCGCCCTTTTCACCGGGATTACCACGTAAACTGGCCAGCTCAGGTGGTTTGTTCGAAGCCATTCGTCAACGGGATTACTTGCTCATGCACCCGTTTGAAAGCTTTTCCCCTGTTATCGACCTACTTAGCGAAGCGGCCAAAGATCCACATGTTGTGGCCATTCGACAGACACTGTATCGTACTGGCTCTCGCTCCCCCATCGCCAATGCCTTGGTAGAAGCCGCCCGAAACGGCAAAGAAGTAACCGTCGTGATCGAACTGCGTGCACGCTTTGATGAAGCAGAAAACCTTGCCTTAGCAAGCCGTTTACAAGACGCTGGTGCCATCGTTGTTTATGGCGTTGTGCGTCATAAAACACACGCAAAAATGATCCTTATTGTGCGTCGTGAAGGCGCCGACCTGACTCGCTACGTGCATTTGGGCACAGGGAATTATCACGCTGGCAACGCTCGTCTTTACACCGATTACAGCTTTATGACTTGCGATAAAGAAATTGGCGACGACGTGCACCGTGTTTTCCAGCAGCTTACCGGTATGAGCAAAGAGCTCAAGGTGAAAAAGTTGCTGCATGCCCCTTTTACACTTCGTGATCGATTACTCGAGATGATCAACCGTGAAGCGGAAAACGCCCTCAAAGGCGAGCCGTCGCGCATCATCATCAAAGTCAACTCGTTAACAGAGCAACGCTTGGTTCAGTCTTTGTACAAAGCATCCCAAGCGGGGGTCAAAATTGACCTTATTGTAAGAGGAATCTGTACCTTACGACCTGGCATCAAAGGAATTTCGTCGAACATTCGTGTCCGTAGTGTTATTGGCCGCTTCTTAGAACACACCCGTGTGTACTACTTCTTTAATAATCGTAACCCGCAAGTGTACTTATCTAGCGCCGACGGTATGGATCGAAACCTCAACAACCGTATTGAAGTGGCCTTCCCGCTACAAGACTACAAACAGACACGTCGAGTGAAGAAAGAGCTGGAATATTACTTAACCGATAATACACAAAGCTGGATTTTACAAAGTGACGGATCTTACCAACTGTCTAAACCCAGAAAAGGCGACTACCGAAGTGCTCAACGTGCTTTATTGAGTGAATTGGCTGACAACACCCGCTAATCACCTTGTTCGCCTAGCAAAAAATAAGAGCCAGTATGATGCATACTGGCTCTTATTTATTTTTACTGCTCTGCCTTTACCGCATTACATCTGAAACAAAAAGTTCTTAATCAGATCCTTACCGCCTTCTGTCGCAAAAGATTCAGGATGAAACTGAATCCCTTGGATAGGGTAGTCTTTATGGCGCACTCCCATTAACTCAAAGTCGCCACCTTGGTGAATGGTCGAAATGTCGCTAAAATCGATTTCTTTTAAATCACCAACCGACGCTGTGACTTCTAGCACATCGGGAAAACTTTCTGCTTCAGCAATCAAAGAGTGATAACGCATCACTTCCAACTGATCCGGAATATCGTGGAAGATACCCTGGCCGTTGTGCGTAATAGGACTGGTTTTACCATGCATGGGCAACGACGCTTTCACAACTTTACCGCCGAAGACGTGGCAAATCCCCTGCATCCCTAAGCAAACACCCATTAATGGAATCGTCTTGCCAAACTCTAAAATAACGTCAGCACACACACCAAAGTAAGCCTTATCCTCTGGTGAACCAGGTCCAGGCGAAATGATGATCCTATCTGGTGACGCAATACGAATATCTTCCAACGTGACTTCATCATTACGCTTTACAATGACTTCAAACGCCTGCAGTCGACCGTGACTTTTCTCTGTCTCCAATACTTCACCAATAAACTGATACAGGTTATAAGTAAAAGAATCGTAGTTATCGATAATGTACACTTTCATGTTCTTTTCCTTGTCCCTTATCTTAAGCTTTATCAGGGGCGAAGCTGTCTAAAACGCGCTTAGTGCCAGCAAACTTGCGCTGGATCTCCTCGTATTCGTCTTCCGCATTTGAGTCGTATACGTTACCTCCACAGGTTTGCACGTACGCTTTATTACCTTTTGCAAAGACGGTACGAATCGGAATCGCAAACATACAATCACCATTAAACGAAAACTGCCCCACAGCGCCACCATAAGGTCCACGCCCGTCATTTTCTAAATCATCGATGATCTTCATCGCTTCAATCTTCGGTGCACCCGTTAAAGTACCAGCCGGAAAGTTGCTCGCTAATGCAGAGAACATGTCATGCTCTTCCGCCATAATGCCAACAATTTCGCTGGATATGTGTTGCACGTGGCTAAAGCGTTTAATGTCCATCAGGCTTCGCACCTTTACCGTACCAAATCGCGCAACACGACCGATATCGTTACGGTGAAGGTCTACTATCATATTGTGTTCAGCGATCTCTTTCGGGTCATTTAACAAGGCACGAGCAAATGCGGTGTCTTCCGTGGCGTCTTTACCGCGCTTAGCCGTACCTGCCAAAGGAAAGGTTTCCATCTCGCCCTGACGCACTCGGAACAACAATTCAGGGCTTGCGCCAATGACTTTTTGCTCACCAAATTTAATGTAATACATTTGTGGTGACGGGTTCACTTCTCGTAACTGTTCATACAAGTTAATGGTGTCGCCTTCCATATCGAACCACTTCTTAAAGCCGACTTCACACTGAAAAACTTTACCGTCAATAATATCCTGCTTAACCTTAGCGACCGCATCAGCATGATCCGACTTACTCATGGACTCCCCGACAGGTGTCACGGTGAAAGGACCATTAACTGGCGTTTCGCACGCCATAATTTCATTTACAAGTGCAAGGCGGCTTCCTTCGCTGTTTTCATCATCATAGAAAAAGTAAAACACTTCGCCTGTCATCTTGTCGAAAACAAGGCCATCTTTGTACAAACCAAAGCGGAAGGCATCGAACATTTCGCTGGACTGTAAATCCAACGACGGTTCGAAATAATTCATACTGTCGTAACCGATATAACCCGTTAAACCACCCGAAAAGCTACGCGATAGTATATTTTGTGGCACCATATCTCGTAGTAAATAATACGGATTGTCTGATTCATACGACTCAATACGGCCATCACGTTCTTCAATAAACAGCTGCTTTCCCTCTGCCCAAATTAGCTTTTCAGGGTCAAAACCTATTATCGAATGGCGAGAGATAAAACTTTCTTCGCCCAAAGATTCCAACATAAAGCAGTTATCAAAACGCTTTTCAATTTTTTTAAATAAATCAAAAAAATCACAATCGGCTCCAATGGTCACGTATTTGGGCTTTCTCGGTAGCGTAATACGCTCCGGCTTTTTATAATTGCTCATATTTCTTTTAATTCCTTTAATGCTCGGGAACCACGAGTTACCGTAGCTATCCCCACCCCTAACTGTTTAGCAATATCCCGCTGCGGAATACCTTGCTCTAACAAGGACAAAATTTGTAACCTGCGCTGCATTTCACTAATCTCATTGGGTGTCAACAACGCTTTAAGACGCTTTTCCAACACCATAGTATCGCTGGAAGTTGTTAGAAACTGGACTAGATCTTTCATATGCTTGTCTATTAAAAATAGCCTTGTATTCACGTACTAGTACAATATAGAAATCATCATTATCAATCAAGTATAGATATACATTTTGGATGATTTGATTCATATAAAATTGACTAAAAAGAAAGGGGGAATAACTCAATGACACCGACATATCAAAGAGCATTAAAGCACTCTTGTTCTGCTATTGACTAGCGCCAGCCTCATTCCTCAAGGTCATATGAGACAACCACTGCCGAGCTTCTTGTAATGTCATTTACTTGCGCCTGTCTCGTCCCTCGACGCGTCAGCATAAATGACAAACAAGAAGCCCTTTGTTACTCAGTCAGTGACGCTGACCCGTCAAAACCAACCAATACGCCTCTTACTCTACAGTGACGCCGACGCATCAATCAGGCTAAAACAGCTAAATACTTCAGTAAAATGTCCTGTTCTGTCTATGCGCAGACGCGTCGAGGCACGAGACAGGCGCTAGTCAATGGCAGAGCACGAGGCGAGTTACCTGCATAGGATTATTTCAGACATAAAAAAACCCCACACAGCGTTGGCTATGTGGGGCTTCTAGTGTTTAAAGCTTGACGACGACCTACTCTCACATGGGATCTCCCACACTACCATCGGCGATGGCGCTTTTCACTTCTGAGT